>NZ_AKIG01000002.1:0-1499525 GCF_000364405.1 Mycobacterium sp. H4Y | reverse complement strand
CCGCCGACCGCGCGGTGCCGGCCACTGGGAAGGTGATCTGATCGTCGGCCCCAACAGCGCCATCGGCACCCTGGTCGAGCGGTCCACCCGCTTTACGATGCTGCTGCATTTGCCCGGCGATCACACCGCCGAGACGGTGGCCGGCGCGATGATCGAAGCGATGCGCCAGTTACCCGAACACCTTCGTCGATCAATCACCTGGGACCGTGGCAGCGAAATGGCCCGCTGGCGCGACATTCACCTGCAACTCAACACCCCGGTCTATTTCTGCAATCCGCACTCGCCCTGGCAACGCGGCACCAACGAAAACACCAACCGCCTCCTGCGCTTCTGGTTCGAAAAGGGCAGCGACCTCAGCGGTTACACCCCAGCAGACCTCAAACGCATCCAAGACACCCTCAACCGACGACCGCGCCCAACCCTTGACCTCGACACCCCCGCCCAACGCCTGGCCGCCCTCCTCGACCAAGCCGCCTAACAAAAATGCATTAGCCACTTGACTTTGAGCGGCAGAATGTCGCCGTGGCGTTACATGCGCGGGCCCGGTCGCTGCTTTTCGTGCACGCCGACCGGACGCTGTCCGAGCGCGTGCCCGCGCCGCCCGATGCGGTGCGCGGCTTCTACGTGGACCTGGACAACATCAGGCTCGTGCACCCGCTGATCGTGTCAGTGGAAACGTTGTCCCGCGGCGAAACCCCGGAGGGCTACCAGCAGAGCTATCGGGTGGTCGATCGAATCCCCTTGGGGCCGCTGACCATCCGTACCGTCTATCACGCCCGGCTGCGAGTGCCGGCCGACGGCGACGTGCTGACGGAGGCCGCCCAGTCACCCGGGGTGCGGTTACGCGGCACGGTGAGTTTCGTGCCCGACGACGGCGGCACCCGGATCACCGAGCGCATCCGGATCTCCGCGCCGCGGCTCCTGGCCGGGGTGACCGTCCGCGGGGCGGTCAAGGCGCACGCCGAGATGCTGGCCGGCATCCGCAGGCACTTCGAAGTCACGCACCCGCGAAATCGATGACGCCGCGAATGTTGCGGCCCTCGCGCAGATCCACGAACGCCTCGTTGATCTGGTCGAGTTGGTAGTGGCGGGTGACCAACTCGTCGAGTTTCACCGCGCCCGCCTGGTACAACGACAGCAGCATCGGCACGCTGGTGCGCGGATTCATGCCGCCGTAGAGCGCGCCCCTGAGCTGTTTGGCCGACAGCGTCATCTCCTGCAGGACCAACGGGACCGGGGGTTCGGTGAACGGGGTGATGCCGGTGAGCACGCAGATCCCGCCTTTGCGAAGCAGCGCCATCGCCAACGGAAGCAGGTCCACGTGCACCACGCCGGGGCAGACGACGACGCGGTCGGCCATCAGGCCGGCGGTGATCTCCCTGACCAGAGGTATCGCGTCCTCGGCGGAGGCGGCGGTGTGCGTGGCGCCGAAGACCTTGGCCGAATCGCGCTTGGACTCAACAGGGTCCACCGCGACGACGTATTTGGCGCCCACGGCGCGCGCGCCTTGCAGGGCGTTCATCCCGACGCCGCCCGCGCCGATGACGACGACGGTGTCGCCGGGTTCGGTGCCCGCCGAGATCGTCGCGGACCCCCAGCCGGTGCTCACCCCGCACGACACCAGCGAGGCGGCATGGAACGGGATCGCGTCGTCGATCTTGATGACGGAGCGTTCCGATAGCACCGCGTATTCGGCGAACGTGCCGAGTTGCCCGTAGGCCAACAGGTTTTCGTCACCGAGGTGGCGCCGGCACGTGCCGTCGGTGGGCATCTCCCGCACGAACAGGCTTGCGCCGATGTCGCAGATGTAGCTCTGGCCGTTGACACAGAACCGGCAGCTGCCGCACGCGGGGATGAAGGAGAGCGCCACGTGGTCTCCCGGACGCACCGAGGTCACGCCGGGCCCGATTTCTTCAACGACGCCGGCTCCCTCGTGACCGCCGAGCAGCGGGAACCAGTCCGGCGCCGGCTGGCCGCTCGCGGCCAGCGCCTCGGGGGTCGGCACCACATCGCCGGTGAACAGATGATCGTCGGAGTGGCAGATCCCGGCAACGGCCATGCGCACCAGCACTTCACCGCCGCGGGGCGGATCCAGCTCGATCTCGCGGATCTCCCAGTCCTGGCCGACCCCGCGGATCACAGCGGCGCGACACTTCATTGCGACCTCCCTGATGTCTCATGGCATTCCCGCAGCGGCGCCAGGCGGGCCCGCAGTTCCCGCTTGAGCACCTTGCCGTAGCTGTTTTTTGGTAGCTCGTCGACGAATTCGTAGCGCTTGGGACGTTTGAACCGGGCGATGCGCGTCAGCAGGTGCACGTCGAGCGCCGCGGCGTCGACGGGATCGCCTGTGCCGACGACGAATGCGACCACCACCTCGCCCCACTCGGCGTCGGGGGCGCCGACCACGCACGCCTCCGCGACCGCGGGGTGCTCGAGCAGGACCTCCTCGACCTCGCGCGGGTAGATGTTGCTGCCGCCGCTGATGACGACGTCCTTCGATCGATCGCGCAGCGTGAGGAAACCGCGCGCGTCGAACGAGCCCATGTCGCCGGTGTACAGCCAGCCCTCTTTGAGCGTGGCGCGGGTGGCATCGGGGTTGCGCCAGTAGCCGGACATGACCGCGTCGCCGCGGCAGACGATCTCGCCGATCTCGTCGACGGGCGCCGGGTCGCCGCCGGCGCGCAGCACCGCGACGTCCATCCCGGACCGCGCATAGCCGACCGATCCCAGGATTGCGTCGTCGCCGGATTCGTGGTCGGCGCGGCGCAGCCCGGTGATGGTCATCGGTGACTCGCCCTGCCCGTAGATCTGGGCGAAGATCGGGCCGAACGCCGCAATCGCCTTGCGCAGGCTTTCGACATACATCGGGCCGCCGCCGTAGACGATCGACTTCAGGTTGGCCGGGCGGGCGCGGCCCGTGCCCACCAGGCGCTGCACCATCGTCGGGGCGAGAAACGCGCTGCCGCCGGGGTGATGCTCGCACAGATCGAGGAACTCGTCGGGGTCGAATGCGCCCGAGGCGGGCACCACCTGGCGGGCGGCGCGCAGCACGTACGGCAGGACGTAGAGCCCCGAGCCGTGCGACATGGGCGCCGCGTGCAGGAGGCTGCACCGTTCGTCCGGGTCGTCGATGTCGGCGAGGTGGGCCACGGTCATCGCGGTCAGGTTGCGGTGCGACAGCATCGCGCCCTTCGATCGGCCGGTGGTCCCGCTGGTGTAGAACAGCCAGGCGAGCGCCGACGGATCGGTGCGCGGCTTCGCCGACGGGGCGACGGTGACCCGCCGCGAGTAGTCCTGCGAGTCAAAGGTTTCCATCGGTGTCGTGGTGATCGGCGCCAGTTCGCCGGCAATCGCCGTGGAGGCGAACACCCGCGCCGCGCCCGCGTCGTCGAGGATCTCGGCCATCTCGCGCGGATGCAGCTTGTAGTTGATGGGGACGACGACGCACTCGGCGGCCCAGATCGCGAACATCAACTCGATGATCTCGGGACGGTTGTGGGTCGCGATCGCGAGGCGGGCGCCGGCGGCGTGCTGTTTTCGGATCGACGCGGCCAGGCGTAAGGCCCTGTCGCGCAGCTCGATCCAGGTGTACAGGCGCCGGGTGCCGTGATACATCGCGCCGCGGTGGGGGTGCCGGCTCGCGGCCTGCTCGAGCATCGCGAATAGGTTCACCGCTCCGTCCACCGCGAGGACAAGGCGAACTCCGACAGATACTTCGTCGAACTCCATCCGCCGTCGACCACGATCGTCTGGCCGTTGATGAAACTTCCGCCCGGCGAGCACAAGAACGCGACCGTGCTGGCGATGTCGTCGACGCGGCCCAACCGCGGGTGCGGCGTCATCTCGGTGTTGATCTTGCGGAATCGCTCGTCCTGCAAGCGCTTCTCGACCATCGGTGTGACCGTGACGCCAGGCGCGACGGCGTTGCAACGGATGCCGGACGCGCCGTACTGGCAGGCGATGTGGGTGGTCAGCGCGGTCAGCCCGCCCTTGGCCGCGGAGTAGGCCCCGCCCCGCAGGCCGCCGACGACCGCGAACGTCGATGTCACGTTGATGATCGCCGAGCCGGGTCCCATGTGGGGCAGCACGTCACGCGCGAGCCGAAACGGTGCCCGTAGCATCAAACCCAGGAAGTAGTCCAGGGTTTCGTCGTCGGTTTCGTGCAGCGGCTTGGGGCTGCCGACTCCGGCGTTGTTGATCAGGAAGTCGATGTGGCCCCATCGCTGCACGGCGAGGTCCACGATGCGTCGCGGCGCGTCGTCGTCGGTCAGGTCGACGGCAAGTGTGGCAACGCGATCCGGATCGCCGATGGCCGTGTGCAGTTCGGCCAGCCGGTCCTGGTCGCGGCCCGTGCCCAGGACCGCCATGCCCATCTCGGCGAGTTTGGTGGCGCAGCCCAGGCCGATGCCGCTGCTTGCGCCCGTGACGATTGCGACCTGCATCTCACCCATCCTTAGTCTCCACCCGCGTGAGCGCCGCCCGGATCCGATGCTTGAGCACCTTGCCCGCGTCGTTCTTCGGCAAGGCATCCCAGATCACGACCTGTTCTGGCGCCTTGAATTTGGCGACGCCCTTGCTCACCAGCAGCGCAAGCAAACTCGCGACGTCCGGGCGCTGCGCGCCCGCGGGGACGATCACCGCGCAGGCCCGCTCCCCGGTGCGCTCGTCGGGCAGCCCGACCACAGCGATCTCGGCGATGCCGGGATGGTCGGCGAGCAGGTCCTCGACCTCCTTGGCCGAGATGTTCTCGCCGCTGCGGATGATGACGTCCTTGGCCCGTCCCGTCACGACGAGGTACCGGTCTCCGGAACCGGTCGAGACCCAGCGCCCGAGATCCCCGGTGCGGAAAAACCCATCGACATCGAAGGAATCGTCCTCGGGATGGCGGTAGCCCAGCAGCATCTGCGGCCCGCGCAGGTAGATTTCGCCGTCACCGCCGGGTGCGGCATCGTGGGGGACGAGCTTGATCTCGGCGATGCCGGCCCTGCCGTCGGTATCCGCGGCGCTGTCGGCTTCGTCGGGCCGGGGCGCGCCGACGGTCGCGACGGGCACCTCGGTGCAGCCGTACACCCGGGTGACCACCGCGCGGTCGAAATAGTCGGCGGCGCGCCGGATCAGCGACGGCGATACCGACGCGCCGCCGCAGATGAACACCTTCAGGTCGGGCAGGCGGGTGCCGAGGTCTTCGGCGGCGGACAGCAGCTGCTGCAGAAACGGCGTGGCCCCCGCCATGTGGGTGCACCGTTCGGCGTTCATCAGCGCAACGGCCTGCGCCGGATCCCACCGGTCCATCAGCACCGCGGTGGTGCCCAGCAGCAGCGGGCATTCGAAGGCATAGATCGAGCCACCGATGTGGGCGACCGGCGACGGGACCAGGAACGTGTCGCCCGGCTCGATGTTCCAGTGCTCGCGGAGCTGGCGGATGAGCGCGTGCAGCGAATTGTGGGTGTGCAGGACGCCTTTCGGGCGGCTGGTGGTCCCCGAGGTGTACAGGATCATCCGCGCGGCGTCGGGATCGAGCGCCGGAAGCGTCGCGGGGTCCGGCGCATGGTCGAGCAGGTCCGGATAGGGGGTGTGCGGACCGGCGTGCCCAGTTTCGCGCAGCACCACGACCTCGGGCGCGTTGTCCATCGCGGCCGTCACCCGTTCGAGCATCGCCCCGTAGTCGTGGCCGCCGAATCGGTGCGGGACGAATAGCATTGCGGTGCCGGCGTCTTCGAGAATGAAGCGCAGGTCGCGGTCGCGCAGCGACGGAAGGATCGGGTTCACCACCATGCCGGCCAGCGTCGCGGCCAGATAGATGACGGCGGTCTCATGCCAGTTCGGCAGCATGAAGGACACGACGCTGCCGGTGGGCATGCGCGCCAGCATCGCCGCGGCCAGCGCGCCGGCCTGCGCGTGCAGTGTGGCGCAGTCCAGCCGAACATCCTCGTCCACCAACACCGTTCGGTGCGGCGACGTCTGCGCGGCCGCGCGCAGGGAATCGGCGAGCGTGGTGTGCACCCACAGTCCGCGCCGGTAGGCCTCTGACGCATGCGCCGCGTCGTGGCGGGCCCGGGCGAGCAACTCAGCCGGCCTGACCGGTGACGCGACGCATGGTCATCGCATACCGAAACCTCGACGACAGGTGGGTGTTGATCGTCACCTGGGCCACCTCGCCGTCGGAGGTCGTGTAGGTGCGCCGCATCTGCAGTGCGGCCGTTCCCGCGTCCACGCCGAGGCCGTCGGCCAGTTCCGGGGAGAGCAGGACGGCCGCGATCTCCTGGTGCAACTGGGCGACGCTCACGCCGAAAAGATCCTCGATCAACGGGAAGATCGGGCCGGCATGGCGTTGCAGCAGCCTGCCCACCGCGGCGAAACTGCGGCTGATGTAGTACTCCGTCCGGCACATCGGCACCGACGCGCCGTCGGCCTGCCGGTAGCCACGCACCGAGAGCCACTGGGTGCCGGGCTCGAGTCCGGTCCGGGCGGCGAGGTCGTCGTCGATCGTCACCATCGCGTTGGATTCGATGGTCAGCTGCGCGCCGGCGGCGAACGCGAGCAGGTCGTCGATCGACATCGCGTCCTGGGCATAGGAACTCGACGCCGGGCGGGGTACCACCCGGGTGCCCGCCCGCGGCCGGGAGGCGACCAGGTTGTCCTCGCGGAGCCGGCGCAACGCTTCGCGAACGGTGTAGCGGCTCACCGCGAAGCGCTCACACAGTTGGTGCTCGGTCGGCAGCTGCGACCCCACCGGGTAGACCCCGTCGACGATCTCCTTGCGCAGCGTGCGGGCGATCTGCAGGTAGCGGTGGTCGCCCGCGATGGCCTGGGACATCAGTGGCCCGTGGGGCGCAGGGCGAGCACGCTGCCCTCGCCGTCGGCCGAGATGTACAGCGTCCCATCGGCCGCGGCCGTGATGCCGGCGAACGGACCCTGTGGCCCCGAAAACGGCGGCATGCCGCGCAGTGGCTTGGCAGTCACGCCCGGCGGGGGACCGACCGGCAGCCCGGACGCGATCGTCCGGCGTCCGTGGCCGGCGAGGTCGAAGGCGATCAGTTCCTTGGCGCCGGCATCGACCACGTAGAGCACACGGTCGCGGACCAATATGCCCTGCGGCCGTTGCAGATCGGCCACGACGGTGTCGGCCCGCGACCCGGCCGGCCGGACCACCCGGCCCGCGCCCGCCTCCGCCACCAGCGGGGCTCCGTCGGCGTCGATCGCGACCCCGACCGGCTCGCGCAGATCGGTCGCCAGCACGTCGACACCTTCGGACCGCAGCGACAACACCCGCCCGGTCCCCAACTCCGCAACCACCACACCGCCTGGGGTCACCGCGACACCGTAGAGCTGGTCGAAACCGTCGGCCAGCACCTCGGTTTCGCCGGCTTCGGGCCGGTAACGGGCGACCTGGCCGCCCGAGGTCGTGACGACGAACTCGCCGGGCCCGCCGGCGGCGAGGCCGCGCAGGAACCCGGGATAGCCGGGGCTGAACAACATTCCCGCGGTCTGCAGGGACCCGTCGGGCAGGGCGACATAGAAGTACGTGCCGTCGGCGATGTAGAGCTGCCCGTCCTGGCCCACGGCCAGGTCCAGCGGCCAGTTGAGTCCGCCCGGCAACACCGATGTCGTTGCGCCGTCGGGCGATATCTCGGTGATCTCGCCACTGAAGTTGGAGACGAACAGCCGGTCGCCGACGAAGGTGCAGTTGTCCAGCCCCGGATTCAGCTGGGCGAGCAGGCGACGTTCGCCGCTGCGGGGATCGATGCGCAGCACCTGCCCGCTGGCCACCTGGGTGGAGACGAGGTAGCCCCGGGCGTCGAACTTCACCGAGTCGGGCACGCCGAGATCTTTTGCGACACAGTGTGGCTCGCCGCCGTCGGGGTCGACGCGCCAGATTTCGTTGGCGCCCATCACCGGGAAGTACAGCAGGCCGTCGGGACCGACCTCCATCGCGTTCGGTGAGGGCACGTTCTCCAAGAGCACCCGTGGCGGGCCGCCCGACAGGTCGAATTCGAGCAGCCGCCCGCCCTCCCGGCATTCACCGATGAACAACCGGCCGTCATAAAACGTGATGCCGTTGGCCGACGGGACGTCGTCGCGCAGCACCCGCGTCCGGCCGCTGGTCTCGCGCACGCTGACCCGGCCGTCCATCACCTCGGTCGCGTACAGGTTGCCGCGGGGATCGAACGCGACGTCGTCGGGTGCCACGATGTCGCCGCCCTTGGGGCTGGCGGTCACCAGTTCCCCGGTGCGGTGGTCCAGCGCGCTGATCTGACTGCCGGTCACCTGCGCGATGTAGATGCGGCCGTCCGGGCCGGTGCGCAGCCCGTTGGCCCCGAACAGCCGGCTGGGCGCGGTCAACCGGTCGAGTTCCCAGCCCGGAGCGACGTCGATCGCGTCCGGGACTGCGTACCGCGAGGGCTGCGTTGAGAGGGCCCTTGAAATGGACATGCTCGTCGAGGTCCTTCCGTCAGCCGGTTGGGCTGGACGTTATCAATTCCTCGTAGTCCAGACAATAGCCACTATGGTGTCCCGGATCGATCTTGACAGCGAAGTCCGCCGGTCGGAATAGTGTTCTCCCAGGGACAGAATGCCATATTTTGTCCGGACAAACTGGTAGCGAATGTCGCGGCCGGCGCGGGACGGCGCCGTCGGCGGCCGAAAGCAGGTCATGGACGATCAATTCGGGCACCTCAGGCTTGATGGTCGCGTCGTGGTGGTCGCCGGCGCCGGCGGAGGCGGCATCGGCACCACCGTCACAGCCATGACCGCCCGGGCCGGGGCCACCGTGATCGCGGTGAGCCGATCGAAGGAAAACCTCGACGAGCACATCGCCCCGCTGGCCGCCGCCCACGGCCTGGCCGTGGTGCCCGTCACGGCCGACGCGTCCACCGACGAGGGCATCGCCGCGGTGATCGACCACGCGCGCCGCGCCGACGGAAGCTTGTACGGGCTGGTCAATGTCGCCGGCGGCGCCGAGCCGTCGACGTGGATGCCGTCGACGCGCGTGACCCGCGGCGACTGGCGCAAGATCTTCGCCGACAACCTCGAGACGGCGTTCTTCATGAGCCAGGCCGTGGCGGCCGAGCTCGTCGCGCAAAGACTGCCGGGGTCCATCGTGTCGATCTCGTCGATCAGCGGCATGAACACCGCGCCGTTTCACATCGCCTACGGGACCGCCAAGGCCGCGATCACCGCGATGACCCGCACGATGGCCCTCGAGTTGGCGCAGGCCGGAATCCGGGTCAACGCCGTCGCGCCCGGCGTCACCGAGACGGCGGCCTCGCGCACCTACGTCGACGAGGACCCCGAACGGGATCGGCAGGCGATCGCCATGGGACGGCGGGGCCGGCCCGAGGAGCAGGCCGGCGCCATCCTGTTTCTGCTCTCGGAGATGTCGAGCTATATCACCGGCCAGACGCTGTTGGTCGACGGCGGCCTGGACCTCAAATGGAGCCATCTCGGCGCCGACAACACGTCGCTCTTCTTGCGTGACGAATCCTTCCGCGCGGCCATTAGGAGGATGTGATGACCGATCTCGCCAAGGGCACGAATTCCGCCGGGGCCGAGGAACTCTCGTCCCCGATGACGATCGGCGTCGAGGCATACATCTCCGAGGACTACGCCCGCGCCGAGCGCGACAAGCTGTGGCGGCGGGTCTGGCAGCAGGTCGGCCGCGTCGAGGAATTACCCGAGGTGGGCAGCTATTTGACCTACGACATCCTCGACGACTCGATCATCGTGGTGCGCACCGGCCACAACGAATTTCACGCGCACCACAACGTGTGCATGCACCGCGGCCGCCGGCTGATCGACACCCCCGAGGGCGCCAAGAACGCCTGTGCCCGCACCCGAAAGTCGTTCGTCTGCGGCTTTCACGGCTGGACCTATGGCTTGGACGGGGCGTGCACGCACATCCGCGAGCAACAGGACTGGCAGGGAACGCTCACCCCGGACAACACCCACCTTCGACCGGTTCGGGTCGACACCTGGGGCGGCTGGTTGTGGATCAACATGGACCCCGACTGCGAGCCGCTGGCCGATTACCTGTTCCCCGCCGCGAAGATCCTCGACCCGTTCGGGTGTGAGAACATGCGCTACAAGTGGCGCAAATGGCTTGAATTTGACTGCAACTGGAAGGTCGCGCTGGAAGCGTTCAACGAGACCTACCACGTCTACACCACGCACCCCGAGTTCAACAAGTTCGGCGAGTTCAAGGGGTGGGCGAAAGCCCAAGGCAGACACAGCAACATCGGCTACGACGCCCCAGAGGACATGGAGGCCACCAAGTCCAAGATCCGCCTCGGCATCGGCGCCGACCCGCGGGTGTCCACCGCGGAGATGCAGGTGTACACGATGGAGGAGACCAACGCCACCACCACCCAGACGCTGGTGAACGCGGCCAAGCGACTCGTCGACGAGTTGCCCGAGGGGACGCCGGCCGACAAGGTCCTCGAGCACTGGCTGGCATCGGCGCGCCGCGACGACGAGGCCCGTGGCGTCGTCTGGCCGACGATTCCCGCCGACATCCTCGGGCAGGCCGGCACCGCGTGGCAGATCTTTCCGAACTTCCAGATCGGACAGGGCCTGACCAGCGCGCTGTGTTACGGCGCGCGACCGCACCCCAGCTACAACCCCGACAAGTGCATCTTCGAGGTGTCGGTGTTCGAGCTGTACCCGAAAGGCCAAGAGCCCCAGACCGAGTGGGAGTACACCCCGGTCGGCGATCCCCGTTGGCGGTCGGTCCTACCGCAGGACTTCTCCAACATGGCGGCCGTGCAGCAGGGGATGAAGTCACTCGGCTTCGCCGGCACCAAGCCCAACCCGTACCGCGAACGCAGCACCGTCAACCTGCACTACCAATTGTCGAGATACATGGGTACCGGTGAGCCCCAGGAACTGTCACGCAAGGAGTCACCATCGGCATGACCATGCACCAGGACAGCTGCGGGCCCACCCGGACGCCCGACGACGTCGACATCGCCGCGCTGCGCGAGAAGTACCGGCTGGAACGCGAAAAGCGGCTGCGCAAGGAAGGTTCCAAGCAGTACATCGAACTGGAGGACGACTTCGCCGGGTACTACGAGGTCGATCCCTACACCCCGACCGCGCCACGCGACCCGATTTCGGAGGACATCGACGTCGCGGTTCTCGGTGGCGGCTTCGGTGGATTGCTGTCGGCGGCCCACCTGAAGAAGGCGGGCGTCGACGACGTACGCGTGATCGAACTCGGCGGCGACTTCGGCGGTGTCTGGTACTGGAACCGGTACCCGGGCATCCAGTGCGACAACGAATCCTACTGCTACATTCCGCTTCTCGAAGAGCTCGATTTCATGCCGTCGAAGAAGTTCGCCGACGGCGCCGAGATTTACCAGCACTGCCGCAACATCGGCAAGCATTTCGGCCTCTACGATTCGGCGATCTTCTCCACCCAGGTGCGCGACCTGCGTTGGGACGAGGACATCAGGCGCTGGCGAATCGGCACCAACCGCGGCGACGACATCCGCGCCCGGTTCGTAGTGTTGGCGTCGGGCCCCTTCCACCGGCCCAAACTCCCCGGCATTCCGGGGATCAAGGACTTCAAGGGCCACGCGTTCCACTCGTCGCGATGGGACTACGACTACACCGGCGGCGACAGCGGCGGCAACCTGCACAAGCTCGCCGACAAGCGGGTCGCCGTCATCGGCACCGGCGCCACCGCGATCCAGATCGTCCCCTTCCTGGCCCGAGACGCCCAGCACCTCTACGTCTTTCAGCGCACCCCTTCGACGGTCGACGAACGCAACAACGCGCCGACCGACCCGGAGTGGGCGAAGTCGTTGCGGCCGGGCTGGCAGCGGGAACGGCAACGCAACTTCCACTCCTGGACGTTCGAGGGCATGGCGCTGGGTCAGCCGGACCTGGTGTGCGACTTCTGGACCGAACTCGGGCGCAACACCGCGGCCCGGGTGCTCGCGCTGGACGACCCCGCGTCGCTGACGCCCGAGCAGTTCATGGCGATCCGCGAGGAAGAGGATTACAAGCTGATGGAGCGGCTGCGCCGCCGCATCGACGTGATCGTCGAGGACGCGCAGACCGCCGAGGCGCTCAAGCCCTACTACCGGTTCCTGTGCAAGCGGCCACTGTCCAACGACGAGTACCTGCCGATGTTCAACCGGCCCAACGTCACCCTCGTCGACGTCTCCGATTCCAAAGGGGTGGAACGGATCACCGAAAAGGGGCTGGTGGCGGGCGGCGTCGAGTACGAGGTCGACTGCATCATCTATGCCAGCGGCTTCGAGATCACCACCGAGATCAGCCGCCGCTATTCCATGGAGACGATCGAGGGCCGCGACGGGCTGTCGCTGTTCGACCACTGGCGCGACGGCTACAAGACGCTGCACGGGATGACCAGCCGCGGCTTCCCGAACCAGTTCTATACCGGTTTTACCCAGGTCGGCATCTCCGCCAACATCGCCGCCAACTACGAGCTGCAGGGCGAGCACATCGCCTACATCATCGCCGAGGCGTTGAAGCGGGGCGCGACCACCGTGGAGCCCAGCGCGGCGGCCCAGGAGCAGTGGTGCGCGACGATCCGGGAAACCGCCGTCGACAACTCGGCTTTCGACGCCCAGTGCACGCCCGGCTACTACAACAACGAAGGCGGCGGCGGGGGAGAGGGCATCCGGTCACACCTGGGCGAACCGTACGGCCCCGGCTTTTACGCGTTCGAGGACTTGCTGCGCGTGTGGCGTGACAAGGGCGACCTGGACGGGTTGGTGCTCGGCACTTGAGCGAAACCCCTGAAGAGCAACTACGATTCGACGGCCGCGTCGCCGTGGTGACCGGGGCCGGCCGCGGGTTGGGTCGCGCCTACGCGCAGCTGCTGGCCTCGCGTGGGGCGAAGGTGGTCGTCAACGACGTCGGCGGCGGCCTCGACGGCGAAGGGGTCGACGCCGGTCCGGCGGAGCGGGTCGTCGCCGAGATCACCGCGGCCGGCGGACAGGCCGTCGCGTGCAGCGCTTCGGTCGCGACCGCAGCGGGCGGCGACGCGATCATCGCGACCGCGCTCGAGCACTATGGCCGCGTCGACATCCTGGTGCACAACGCCGGCAACGTCCGTCGCGGCTCGCTGAAGGAGATGAGCTACGAGGACTTCGACGCCGTGCTCGACGTGCACCTGCGCGGCGCGTTCAACGTCGTGCGCCCGGCGTTCCCGCTCATGTGCGGGGCGGGCTACGGCCGCATCGTGCTGACGTCGTCGATCGGCGGCCTGTACGGAAACCGCGACGTGGCCAACTACGCGGCGGCCAAGGCGGGCGTCATCGGGTTGTCCAATGTCGCCGCGCTCGAGGGCGCCGCCGAGGGCGTCCGCTGCAACGTGATCGTGCCGGCGGCGGTGACGCGCATGGCGGACGGCATCGACACCTCCGCCTACCCGCCGATGGGACCGGAACTCGTTGCACCCGTGGTGGGTTGGCTCGCGCACGAATCCTGCTCGGTGACCGGGGAAATATACATCGCGCTGGCGGGCCGCGTGGCCCGGGCGGTCGTCGCGGAGAGCCCCGGCGTGTGCCGGTCGTCGTGGACGATCGAGGACGTCGGCAGCCATCTGGACGCGATCCGCTACGCGGAGGCGCCGCTGATCTTCCCGGTCGTCCCAGATGGCCATGACGAGCACATCCGCTACAGCTTCGAGCTGGCGCAGAGGTCGGCCGATCAAGGAGCGCTCAATGGCTAGCCCCGCGGGCCCGATGGCCGGTGTGCGCGTGATCGATCTCACCGCGATGGTGATGGGGCCCTACTGCACCCAGATCATGGCCGACATGGGCGCCGATGTGATCAAAGTCGAACCGCCCCAAGGCGATAACACCCGCTACATCTCGGTCGGCCCGGCGCCGGGCATGAGCGGGGTGTTCGTCAACGTCAACCGCGGCAAGCGCAGCGTCGTGCTGGACCTGCAGACCGATGCCGGAAAGCGGGCGCTACGCGCTTTGGTCGAGACCGCCGACGTGTTCATCCACTCGATGCGCGCCAAGGCGATCGCCAAGCTCGGCTTCGGCTACGACGACGTCGCCGCGATCAATCCCGAAGTCGTCTACACCAATTGCTACGGGTACGGGCGACGCGGACCCGATCGCGACCGCCCGGCCTACGACGACACGATCCAGGCCGAATGCGGCCTGCCGGCGGTGCAGCAGCAGTTGACCGGCGAGGCCGACTACGTCGGCACCATCATGGCCGACAAGATCGCCGGGCTGACAGCGCTGTACGCAACGACGATGGCGTTGTTCCACCGCGAGCGCACCGGGCAGGGCCAAGAGGTCGAGGTCGCCATGTTCGAAACCATGGCGTCGTTCATGCTCGTCGAGCATGCCAACGGCGCCCTGTTCGATCCCCCGCTGGGGCCCGCGGTGTATCCGCGCACCGTGGCGCCCAACCGCCGTCCGTACCGCACCAGCGACGGCCACATCGCCGCACTGATCTACAACGACAAGCACTGGAACGCGTTCATGAACGCCGTGCGGCCGCCGTGGGCCAGCGAGCTCTACGCGACGCTGGAACAGCGCGCCCGCGAAATCGACACCGTCTACGGGCTGGTGGCCGAGACCATGAAAGAGCGATCCACCGCGGAGTGGTTGGAGCTGCTGCGCGAACTCGAGATCCCGGCCGCGCCGCTCAACACGCCCGGCGCGCTGTTCGACGATCCGCATCTCAAGGCCGTCGGCATGTTCGAGACCGTGGACACCCCGCACGGGCCGGTGCGCTTCCCCGGCGTGCCCACCTGGTTCTCCCAGACACCGGGCCGCGTCGCGGGGCCGGCGCCCGAACTCGGCGTCCATACCGAGGACGTGCTCGCCGAAATCGGCGCGAGCGGTCCCGGACTCGCACGAAACACACCGCCTGAACACGATTTTGCGTCTGCTCGCCAGGGAGAGGAACTTCAACAATGACCGTGCCGGTGTACAAGCGCATTCTCGACCTGTTCGAGGCCGAGGGGGTGAACACCCTGTTCGGGATCCCGGACCCGAACTTCGTGCACATGTTCGCCGAGGCCGACGCGCGCGGGTGGTCGGTGGTCGCGCCGCATCACGAGTTGAGCGCGGGTTTCATGGCCGAGGCGGCGTCACGGATGACCGGCAAGCCCGGGCTGTGCATCGGGACGCTCGGCCCGGGCATGGCCAACATGGCCGGAGCGATCCAGTGCGCGCTCGTGGAGAACTCGCCGGTGATCTTCCTCGGCGGCCAGCGCGCCCGCATCACCGAGCGCCGGGTGCGGCGCGGGCGCATCCAATTCGTCCGCCAGGAGCCGCTTTTCGCCCCGTCCGTCAAGTACAGCGCGTCCATCGAGTACGCCGACCAGACCGACGAGATCATCCATGAGGCCATCCGCCGGGCCATGTCCGGCACCCCCGGCCCGGCCTACGTCGAATACCCGTCGCACGTCATCCTCGAAGAGCTCGACGTGGCCGATCCGCTGCCGCCGCATCGGTATCGCCTCGTCAACCAGGGGGCGGGCGCCCCGGAGATCGCCAAGGCCGCCAAGCTGATTCGCGAAGCGAAGAGCCCGATCCTGTTGGTGGGCCACGGCGTGCACACGTCGCGCACCGGCCCCGCGGTGAAGGAGCTCGCCGACCTGATGGCCTGCCCGGTCATCCAGACCTCCGGGGGTACTTCGTACATCCCGGGCCTGCAGGAGCGGACCTTCCCCTACCTGTTCTCCCCGGCCGCCAACGAGGCGGTCGAGCAATCCGACCTGTGCGTCGCGCTGGGAACCGAACTCGGTGAGCCCATGCACTACGGCCGGACCCAGCATTGGGCGGGCAACGACGCGAATCGCAAATGGGTGTACGTCGAGCAGGACCCGGCCGCCATCGGCGTCAACCGACAGTTCGACGTGCCGCTGGTCGGCGATCTGCGCGGCGTCGTGCCGCAGCTGGTCGAGGCGCTCCGGGACACGCCGCGCACCCCGTCGCCCAGCCTCGAGAAGTTGGTCAAGGCCGACGCCGAGGAGCTCGCACAGCTCGCCGAGACCGCGCCGTCGGGTCGTTCGCCGATCCACCCGGCGCGCTATGTCGTCGAGGCCACCAAGGCGTTCAACGAACTCGACGACGCCATCATGGTCCGCGATGGCGGCGCGACCGTCATCTTTCAGTGGACCTACTCGCAGGCCAAACCGCGCGATGTCATCTGGAACCAGAACTTCGGCCACCTCGGCACCGGCCTGCCCTACGCGGTCGGGGCTTCCGTCGCCGAGGGCGGCAAGCGCCCCGTCATGCTGCTGACCAGCGACTCGGCCTTCCTCTTCCACATCGCGGAACTGGAAACGGCTGCGCGGCAGAACCTTCCGCTGGTGTGCGTGGTGGGCGTCGACCACCAGTGGGGCCTGGAGGTCGGCGTCTACAAGCGCACGTTCGCCCAGCCGTCACCGCAGCCCGGCGTGCACTGGAGCAAGGACGTCCGGATGGACAAGATCGCGGAGGGCTTCGGGTGCCATGGCGAGTTCGTCGAGAAGGAATCCGAGATCGGACCGGCCATCGCACGCGCCTACGCCAGCGGCAAAGTCGGTGTGGTGCACGTGTGCATCGACCCGAAGGCCAACTCCGAGGAGATGCCCAAGTACGACCGATTCCGCACCTGGTATGCAGAAGGCACCCAGTGAGCGCCGCAACTAAGGAAGAGTGCTAGCTATGCGCGAATACCTGAAGTTCTACATCGACGGACAATGGGTCGACCCGGTGCGGCCCAACCCCTTCGAGGTGGAAAACCCGGCGACCGAGCAGGTTTCGGGAAAGATCTCGCTGGGGTCGGCGGCCGACGTCGACGTGGCGGTTCAGGCCGCCCGGCGCGCCTTCGCGGGCTGGTCGCTGAGCACCCGCGAACAGCGCCTGGACCTGTTGCAGTCCATCCTCGCCGAATACCAGAAGCGGGCCGACGATCTCGCCGAGGCGGTCACCGAGGAGATCGGCGCGCCGCCCTCACTGGCCGCGGGCCCGCAGGTCTTCCTCGGCATCGGCCACCTCACGACGGCCATCGACGTGCTGAAGAACTTCCCGTTCTCCGAACCCAAAGGGGAGACCCTGATCGCCAAGGAGCCGATCGGTGTCTGCGGCTTGATCACGCCGTGGAACTGGCCGATCAACCAGGTCGCCGTCAAGGTGTATCCGGCGCTGGCCACCGGCTGCACCGTCGTCCTGAAACCCTCTGAGGTCGCGCCGTATTCGCCGTACATCTTCGCCGAGATCCTGGCCGCCGCGGGCGTGCCGGCCGGGGTGTTCAATCTGGTCAACGGTGACGGCGCGGGCGTGGGCGCGGCGCTGGCGAGCCATCCCGACATCGACATGGTGTCGTTCACCGGGTCCACCCGCGCCGGGATCGAGGTCGCCAAGAACGCCGCCCCGACGGTGAAGCGAGTGACCCAGGAACTCGGCGGCAAGAGCCCCAACATCGTCCTCGACGACGGCGGCTTCGCCGACGGCGTCCGCGCGGGCGTGGCCAACATGATGCCCAACTCCGGGCAGAGCTGTAACGCGCCGTCGCGCATGCTGGTGCCGAATTCACGGATGGCCGAGGCCATTACGATCGCGCGCGAGGTGGCCGAACAGGTCAAGGTGGGCAGCGCCGACGACGCGACGGCGATCGGGCCGGTGGCGTCGAGGACGCAGTTCGAGACGGTGCAGCGGCTGATCCAGCAGGGCATCGACGAGGGCGCGACCGTGGTCGCGGGCGGCCCGGGCCGGCCGGCGGGGCTGGACACGGGGTACTACGTCAAGCCGACAGTCTTCGCGCATGTCACCAACGACATGACGATCGCGCGCGAGGAGATCTTCGGGCCGGTGCTGTGCATCCTCGGCTACGACGACATCGACCAGGCCGTCGAGATCGCCAACGACACCGAGTACGGCCTCGCCGGCTATGTCTCCGGGGCCGACCTCGACACGGCGCGCGAGGTTGCCCGCCGGATCCGCGCGGGATGGGTGACGATCAATCACGCGTTCGACATGAACGCGCCGTTCGGCGGCTACAAGCGCAGCGGCAACGGCCGCGAATGGAGCGAATTCGGTTTCCACGAGTACCTGGAGGTCAAGAGCACCCTGGGCTACGCGCCCGGCAAGGCCTGACGCCCGACCCCGAAATCCGAACGCAGCGCAGCGGAAAACCGTTGCGTGTCCTCCACGCGATCCCGCGCGTCCGCCCTTAAGCTGGCTCCGTTCACGAGGAGGGGCAGCGACGTATCGGCATCAACCATGGCGCCGGGCGGGATGGTAGTCACGGCGCGCTGACAGCGAGCATCGAGCCGGGCGGGTCTCACCCCGCACCGGCTCGTCGTTCTCGGCCCCGATGGGTCGCCCCCATGCGCCGGGTCGGCCGGCTGGGGGTCTGGGACGGGCCGGAGGGGCGCAGCGGAATCCCGGCGCTCGACGGCCTGCGCGCGATCGCCGTTGCGCTGGTGCTCATCGGGCACGGCGGCATCCCCGGCGTCAGCGGCGGATTCATCGGCGTCGACGTCTTCTTCGTCCTGAGCGGATTCCTCATCACCTCGCTGCTGCTCGACGAGCTGGGACGCACCGGTCGCATCGACCTCACCGGCTTCTGGATCCGGCGCGCGCGGCGACTCCTGCCGGCGCTGGTGTTGATGGTGCTCACCGTGGCCGCGGCCCGGCAGCTGCTGCCCGAGCGGTCGCTCACCGGCCTGCGCGACGACGCCATCGCGGCGTTCATGTGGCTGGCGAACTGGCGGTTCGTCGCCCAGAAGGCCGATTACTTCACCCAGGGCGCACCGCCGTCGCCGCTGCAGCACACCTGGTCGCTCGGCGTGGAGGAGCAGTACTACTTCGTCTGGCCGCTGCTGCTGGTCGCGGTCACGCTGGCGCTGGCGGCGCGCGCGAGGCGCCGTTTCACCCGGGCCACCGTCGGCGGCGTGCGCTTCGCGACGTTCGTCATCGCCACCGTGGGGGCCCTGGCGTCCGCGGCGCTCGCCATCGTCATGGTGTCCGACGGCACCCGCGACCGGATCTATTTCGGCACTGACACCCGCGCGCAGGCCCTCCTGGTCGGCGCGTCGGCGGCGGCCCTGCTGGTGCGGGATTGGCCGTCGATGAACCGCGGCTGGTGCATGATCCGCACGCGGTGGGGGCGTCGCGCCGCCCGGATTCTGCCGCTGCTGGGTTTGGCGGGTCTGGCGGCCGCGACCCATTACGCGACCGGCGCCAGCGGCGAATTCCGCCACGGCTTGCTGATCGGCGTCGCGATCGCGGCCGTGTTCGTCATCGCCCCGGTCGCCCTGGAGCAGCGCGGCGTCGTCGCGCGCGCGCTCGCGTTGCCGCCGCTGGTGTGGCTCGGCACCATCTCCTACGGCGTGTACCTGTGGCACTGGCCGATCTTCTTGGCGCTCAACGGGGAACGCACCGGGTGGTCCGGGCTGCCGCTGTTCGCCGCGCGGTGCGCCGCCACGGTGGTGTTGGCCGCGGCGTCGTACTGGGTGCTCGAGCAGCCCATCCGGCGCTGGCGGCCGGCGCGGGTGCCGCTGCTGCCGCTGGCGGCGGCGACCGTCGCCAGCGCCGCGGCGGTGACGCTGTTGGTGGTTCCGGTGGGAGCCGGGCCGGGGCTGCGCGAGCCGGGCTTGCCGCCCGGAGTCTCCGCGGTCGCGGCCGTCTCGCCGTCACCGCCCGGCGAAAGCCGGCCGCGGGATCCCAACCGCCCGTTCACCGTATCGGTGTTCGGGGACTCGATCGGGTGGACGTGGATGCACTACCTCCCGCCGACGCCGGGATTCGCGTTCCTCGACCACACCGTCATCGGATGCAGCCTGGTGCGCGGCACCCCGTACCGGTATGTGGGCCAAACCCTCGAGCAGCGATCCGAGTGCGACGGCTGGCCGATCCGATGGGCCAGGCAGGTCGCCCAGGACCAACCCGACGTCGCGCTGCTGATCATCGGCCGCTGGGAAACCGTGGACCGCGTCAACGAGGGCCAGTGGACCCACATCGGCGACCCGACCTTCGACGCCTACCTCAACGGCGAGCTGGAGCGGGCGCTGACCATCGCCGGCTCCACCGGTGTGCGGGTGGTGGTCGCGACCGTGCCCTACAGCCGCGGCGGTGAAAAGCCGGACGGCCGGCTGTATCCGGAGGACCAGCCGGACCGGGTCAACCTGTGGAACACCATGCTGCGCAAGACCGTCAGCCACCAC
Organism: Mycobacterium sp. H4Y; assembly: GCF_000364405.1. Lineage (NCBI taxonomy): Bacteria > Bacillati > Actinomycetota > Actinomycetes > Mycobacteriales > Mycobacteriaceae > Mycobacterium > Mycobacterium sp. H4Y. The sequence continues at coordinate 1,479,370 of NZ_AKIG01000002.1, read as the reverse complement.
CCGAACGTCGCGATCCTCGACCTGAACAAGAAGCTGTGCCCCGACGGCGTCTATACCGCCAAGGTCGACGGCATCAAGGTGCGCAGCGACGGCGTGCACCTGACCCCGGAGGGGGTGAAGTGGCTGACGCCGTGGCTCGAGGAGTCGCTGCGCTAGCCGCTAAGTGCCTGTGCGGCAGCTGATCTCCATGCTGTCGCTGTCGCGGACTCCGAAGTTGAAGCTGACGTAGCCGTTGGCCTGGTCGCGCACGCGGTCGAGATACGGGGCCATATCGGCCGAGCTGGCGTTGTCGGCGATGACCAACGCACCCGTGGACAGCCGGGGCTCCAGCAGCTCGATCACGGGCAGGTACAAATCTTTCCAACCGTCGAGCAGCAGAAAATCGACCGCCCCGTCCACGCTTTTCAACGTGCTCAGCGCATCGCCCTCCAGGATCGTGATCACATCGTCCAAGCCCGTCTCGGCGAACGTCTTCTTCGCGGCCGCGATCTTGGCGGCGCTGAGCTCGGTGGTCACGACGCGGCCGCTCCCGTTGTCACGCACCGCGGCGGCCAGGTGAACGGCGGAAATGCCGAACGACATCCCGAATTCGACGACCGTCGCCGGGCGGGTGGCGCGAACCAACGAATACAGCAGCCGGCCGGCTTCGGGCGTCACGGGGATGTAGAACTCGCTCATCGCGTCGGCCCGCTCCTGGGCGGACATCGGCTGATCGAAGGTGCCACGCCGCTCGCGCAACAGCGACATCTGGTTCTTCGACTCGGCGTACATGCGGTCGAGCGTCGATGCGACCCGGGGATCCTGCAGCGTTGTGGTCATCTCGCCGAGCCTAGGCGTGCGGCCTGGGTGGGCGCTTAGAGCCCGCCGACGGCGCCACGCTCAGCGCAAATGAGTTTGACGAGCCCGGGCCGCGGTGCCACTATGGACTCCGCAAGCACCTCGGTAGGTGAGGCGTCTGCATGGATACAGGCCACTGACCCCGAACGTCGAGAGACGCCCCGGGTCAGGACAGCTCTTCCCGGACCCAAGGGTTGAGCCCAAGTGGCTTCTGGAACGTTCCGGATACGCCGTGCAGTGCCGAAGCTCCGACGAGAGGGGTGCGACCGGCGGCTTTGGTGCCGTCGGTCATTCCTGCCTCTCTCGTTCAGGTGAATGTGACGACACCCGCGTGTGTCCCGGCCGTGAGGAGGTGAGGGCGAGATGAGTCCCGGCGATAGTCCGCATCCGAAATTCGTTTTGTCCCGATCCGGCTCCGGCATTCCTTCCGCCGCCTGACCTTGCGTTTGGTCCTGCGCGGCTGACACGTCCCACGGACAGTGTCGATGCCGATCGGACCCCTGGCAGGAGAAGATCATGGCTTTTGTTGTTACGCACCGTTTTTCCGCCGTTCCGCGGGGACGCCGGCGGTCGATGCTGCGCGCGGGCCGGTTGCTGGCCGACAAGCTGCACCTGCGGACCAACCTGACCCCGCAGGAGCGCGCCAACCTGTACGTCTCGCGGATGCCGATCGCGGTGGTCACCGCCTCGCTGGGCGGGCACGCGTCGGGACGCCCCGACAACCACTGGTGATTCGTCCCGCGCATCGAGTGCATCCGCATGCCCTCACCCGTGGTGAGAGCGATTCGTACAGCGAGGACCAGATGACGTCGATCCACACCGGCGGCGGCCGTGGCCTGGGTTCGGGCCGCACGGCCGCCGCCGCGGAGAACCCGAGCGCCGAGGCGCCGGCGTCGACGGTGCTCGACACCGCGCACGTCGGCGACATCGTCGGCGCGTTCGGTCGCATCGGGCGCACCGACGGGACCGTGACCGGCCGCTGGCGGCGGCTGAAGACACTGGCGGTCATCACCGGTCCCGGCCTGATCGTGATGGTCGGCGACAACGACGCCGGTGGCGTCGCGACCTACGCCCAGGCCGGCCAGGACTACGGGATGGGCCTGCTGTGGACGCTGGTGCTGATGATCCCGGTGCTCTACGTGAACCAGGAAATGGTGCTGCGGCTGGGTGCGGTCGCCCGGGTGGGTCACGCGCGCTTGATCTTCGAACGGTTCGGCAAGTTCTGGGGCGCCTTCAGCGTCGGCGACCTGCTGATCTTGAACGCTTTGACGATCGTCACCGAATTCATCGGTGTGTCAATGGCTCTCGGGTTCTTGGGTTGTCCGAAGATCGTCGCCGTCCCGGCGGCCGCGGTGCTGTTGTTCGCCGTCGTGGCCGGGGGTTCGTTTCGCCGCTGGGAGCGGTTGATGTTCCTGTTGATCGCGGTGAACGTGCTGATCATCCCGATGGTGCTGCTGGCGCATCCGGCCCCGAAAGCGACTGCGGCCGGGCTGATCCCGCAGTTCCCCGGCGGGCTGAACTCGACCGTGCTGCTGCTGGTGGTCGCGATCGTGGGGACGACGGTCGCGCCGTGGCAGCTGTTCTTCCAGCAGTCCAACGTGGTGGACAAGCGCATCACCGCGCGCTGGATCCCTTATGGCCGGGCCGATTTGGTGATCGGGATCGTCGTGGTCATGGTCGGGGCGACGGCGCTGATGGCGGTGACGGCCTTCGGGATGGCGGGCACCGCCGACGCCGGGCACTTCACCGACGCCGGAGCGGTCGCCGCCGGGTTGTCGCGGCATCTGGGCGGCACGGTGGGGGCGCTGTTCGCGATCATCCTGCTGGACGCGTCGCTGATCGGCGCCAACGCCGTCGGCCTGGCGACCACCTATGCCGTCGGCGACGCCCTGGGCAAGCGGCACTCGTTGCACTGGAAGATCGGCGAGGCGCCGGTGTTCTACGGCGGCTACGCGGTGCTGCTTGCGGTGTCGGCCGCGGTGTCCTTCAGCCCCGACCACGTCCTCGGCCTGGTGACCCAGGGCGTGCAGGCGCTCGCCGGCGTGCTGCTTCCCTCGGCCACCGTGTTTCTGGTGTTGCTGTGCAACGACCGCGCGGTGTTGGGACCGTGGGTGAACACGGTGCGGCAGAACATCGTTGCGTGGAGCATCGTGTGGTGTCTGGTGCTGTTGTCCCTGGCGTTGACGGCGACGACCTTCTTCCCGGACCTGTCCACCGCCACCATCGAGACCGGGCTCGCCGCCGGCGCCGCGGTCGGCATCGCCGGCGGCGCGGTGATGGTCGTCGTCGGCCGCAGGCATCGCAGCCTGGCCGAGGCGGAAGCCATCGTGCGCACCCTCGGAGGCGGGCTGGACCCGGAGCAGGTCGACGAACTCGACGACGCCGCATCGCTCACCCGTGCCGAACGGCGGGCCGTGCGCCGCCAGGACCGGGCCGGCTGGGTCACCCCGAACCTGGCCCTGCTCGACCGGCCCGCGATGTCGCCGATGCGCCGGGCGGGGTTGTTCACCCTGCGCGGCTACCTCGTGGTCGCCGTCGCGTTCGTCATCATCAAAATCGTGCAGGCAGGGGTCGTCGGGCCGGTCTCGTCATTGTGAGTCGGTAGGCAGCAGAACGATTTTCCCGTGGGTGTGCCGTCGCTCGAGTTCGGCGAAGGCGTCGGCGACCCGGTCCAGCGGATAGGTCGCGGCGATGTCGAAGTCGACGGCGCCGGAGGCGATCAGGCCGGCCATCTCGGCGAGCACCTCGGGTGTCGAGGCGTCCATGCTGCCCTCGGTCTTGGCGCCCACCTCGCCGGCCTTCTGGAAGGCGATGATGGTGTTGATCCGCTCCGGCGCGACGCCGAGGTCCACCGCGAGCTGGACGTAGTCCGGGCCGAACAAGTCGATGAACGCGTCGATGCCGTCGGGCGCCGCGTCGCGCAATCGCCCGGCGAGCCCGTCACCGTAGGCGATCGGGACGACGCCATGCGCGCGCAGCCAGTCGGCGTTGCCGGGGCCCGCGATGCCCAGCACGCGCGCCCCGCGCAGCGCCAGAAGTTGCACCACCAGGCTGCCCACCCCGCCCGCGGCTGCCGACACGGCGACCGTCTCACCGGCCTGCGGCGCCACCGCGCGCACGGCCGCGTACGCGGTCACGCCGGCCACGTAGAGCGAACCCGCCGTCTCCCAACCGAGTTGGGCGGGCTTACGAATCAGTTGACCCACCGGCACGGCGGCGTGGGTCGCGTGGCTGGACCGGCGCAGGCTGAATCCCAAAACCTCGTCGCCGACCGCAAATTCGGTGACCCCGGGCGCCACCGCGGTCACGACACCGGCGAGGTCGCTGCCCTCCCCGGAGGGAAAGGTGGCCGGGAACCTCTCGTGCATCGCCCCGACCCGGATGCCGGCCTCGCCGGGATTGATTCCGGCCGCGCGGACCTCGACGACAACCTCGCCCGGTCCGGGCGTGGGCATGTCGATGTCCGCCACGTACAACACCTCACGCCCCCCGTACCGGTCGAACCGTACGGCGCGCGCCGCTGCAGCGGTCATGCCGATCTCCTCACCGCGACGATGCCCCCACCCACGCCAGCATAGGCACGCAAAGAGCTACCCACCGGCGGCCCGTTGGGCATATGTTCGTAGCAACTCGGGCACGGATGACGCGTGGAAGGAACATGCGTGGGGGCTCCTCGGATCGGTATCGCCGGCCGGGTCGTGTGGCACGCGGCCGCGATCGTCGCGGTCGGCGCCGCGAGCACGGGCTGCGGCGGCTCCGACAAGCCCCCGCCGCCGTCGGCGGCGGAGTCGGGCCCGTCCGCATCCCCGACCGACTCGGGCGCGGTCACCGGGCCGCCGCCGGGGCAACCCACCGATTACGGCTATCTGCTGATCAAGCCGGGCGACGTGGGCGGGGGTCTCACCGCACCCCAGTCGCCGATGCTCAACCCCAACAACGCGCCGGGGGTCGCGCAGCTGTTCGCCAACGCCGACAGCGGCCGCCGGCTGTGGGACACCATCGTGGTGACCGCCGACCCGTCGGCGGCCGCGGCCGAACTCGCCGGCAGCAGAGCCGAATACGCGGGCAAGGTGGTCGGCGACTGGCGGCCGCTCGCCGTGGGCGCCAACGGGTCGGCGATTTCGGGTGCCTCGCCCGATAACTCCCAAGCCATGACGGTCCTGCTGTTCACCGAAGGCAAGGCGCTCGTCACCCTGGAATTCGACAGCGCACCCGACGACCCGTTCGACCCGGCAGTGACCGTCGACATCGCGCGCAAGCAAGACGATGCGATCAAGCGGGGACTGCCCGGCTAGCACCGCACGGGGCTACACCAAGCCCAGCAGGCGTAGGTCGGCGACGTACTTGTCGATCAATGCCGCCGACAGGTGCGGAATGTCCTCGTCCGCACCGATTTTGGCCGTCCGCACCGCGTGGCGGAAGACGTCGGTGGGGGCCGGCGCTCCCCGCAGTGGCGTCGCGGGTTCCCGGTAGGCGTCCAGCAACGGCAACACCGAATGCTGGCGCTGCTTGTCCGGTAACGCGCGAAGCGCCGTGGTGAAGCGGCCCAGCCATTCGTCATAGTCCTCGATGCGCCGGATGTCGTGTCCGGCGGCGATCAGCCAGTCGACGAACACGTCCAGGGAGACGCCGTCGTCGTGTGGGTTCATCACGTCATAGGAGCGGTACTCGCCGGATTCCTCGGCCGCCATCTGTTCGCCGAGCGTGGTGACCGCTTCGGCCACGAAGTCGGCGGGCAGCCCGTCGTAGTGGGCCACGGCTCGGTTTCCGTGTTCGTCGGTCCGGTAGAACGTGGTCGGCGCGATGCCGGTGGTCAGCAGGCTGAACATCAAGCGGGTGAAGGCATCTGGCACGTTCAGCTGCCCGGCATACCGGCTGTGCGCGAGGATCATGTCGGAGCGGAAGACGGCGACCGGCAACCCGCACAGGTCGTGCGCCTCACGCAGCAACACCTCACCGGCCCACTTGCTGTTCGCGTACCCGTTCGCATAGCTGTCGTCGATCGGGCGTACCGCGCTGACCGCGCGGATGTCGCCGTCTTCGGCGAACTCGCCGGGATCGACCGTCATCGCCACGGCGACGGTCGACAGATAGGTGACGGGCTTGATGCGCGTCGTGATCGCCAGGCGGATCAACTCGGCGGCGCCGACGACGTTCGGGCCGAACAGTTGGTCGTACGGCAGCACGTGGTTGACCAGCGCGGCCGGGTGGACGATCAGATCCACGCTCTGGGCCAGGCGCTGCCAAGTCGATTGGTCCAGGCCGAGATTGGGCTCACCGATGTCGCCGACGATGACTTCCAGGTGCTCGGCGGCCAGCGTCCGGAACCGCTCCAGCAACTGCGGATCCCCGCTGTCGAAAACGGCCTCCAGCCGTTTGCCGGCCGTCGCGGTGTCCGTCGCGCGGACGATGGAGACGAGCTTCCCGCCGGTCTCGGCGAGGCGCTCGAGCCATTCGAGGGCCAGGAAGCGGCCGAGGTAGCCGTTGGCGCCGGTCAGCAGGACCGTGTGGGGTGTGCCGGTCGCGCGCGGCAGGTTCGGTGCGGCGGCCAAGGTCGTCGCGTCGATGAACTTGTCGAGGGTGAGCTCCGCGGCGCGGACCTCGGCGGCGTCGCGTCCGTGCACAGTCGCGAATGTGGGCCGCCGCGATCCCGATTTGCGTTCGGATTCAACGTATTCCGCGAGCTGGCCCAGGTCGGTGGCGGGCCCGGTGATCATTCCCACCGGCACGTCGACGTCGAAGATGTCGCGCAGCAGGTTGGAGAAGGTCAGCGCCGACAGGGAATCGCCGCCGAGTTCGATGAAGAGTGCGTCGGGGGCGGGCGGGCCGCCGGCCACACCCAGTAGCGCCTCGGCGGCCCGGGTGAGGGTGAAGACGACGGGGTGTTTGTCCGCCCCCTCGCGCAGCGCACGCAACTCGGTCACGCGGTTTTCGGCCAGCTCGGCGTAGAGCTGTTCGAGCCGGTCGGCGTAGCGCTCCTTGAGCTTCGGCCGCAGCAGCTTGCCCACGCCCGAGAGCAGGCCGTTGTCCTCGCGGAACGGCTCGGTTTCGACGATGAAGTCGACGGGCACCTCGTAGGACTGCAGTTCGGCGAGTTGCGCCGACTGGCGCAGGGATTCGGCGACGGCGGCCTTGAGGCCCTCGGGATCTTCGGTGAATCGCTCCGCGGCGTCGGCCGTCGGCACGACGACGGCCAGCAGATAGGGGCGTTCGCTGTTGCCGTATACGAAGATCTGGCGGATCAGCGGCGCGCTGGCGAAGACGGCCTCCAGGCGGGCGACGGCGACGAACTCGCCCTGCGCCAACTTCAACACGTTGTTGCGGCGGTCGACGTAGGCCAGCCGGTCCGGCTCGAGCTCGGCCATCACGTCGCCGGTCCGGTAGTAGCCGTCGGGATCGAACGCGTTGGCGGTGACGTCCGGTCGTTTGAAGTAGCCCGGCGTCGCGGTCAGCGACTTCACCAGCAATTCGCCACGCGGATAAGGCTTGTCGGTGTGGAAATAGCCGAGTTCGGGAACGTCGATGAGCTTGTAGTCGAGCACCGGGGGACGGGTCATGCGCCCGTCCTTGGTCACCATGCCGACCTCGGTCAGCCCGTAGCCGTCGAGAACGTGGACGTCCAAACAGGTTTCGACGAAGGCCCGCATCTCCGCGGCCAGCGGCGCCGTCCCGCAGAAGGCGGTCACGATGCGCCCGCCGAGGACCTGCTCACGCAGCTCGGCCCGCGCCCGGGCCTCGGCGGAGCCGGCGTCGGCGCCCGAAGCCACGAGTCGGTCGACGGCGCTCTGGTAGCGCTGGTAGAGCATTTCCGCCACCCGGGGTACCAGGCCCATCTCGGTGGGGCGCACCAGGTTCCAGTCGTCGAACAACGTGGACAGGTCGCTTTCCGGCACGAAGTAGCTGGTGCCGCCGGCCTGGAACGCGGTTGACAGCGGTATCCGGCCACCGAGGTGATTCAGCGGCATGAAGTTGACGTTGAACACGGGTGTGTCCGCGAAGTCGGGCATCAGCTCGTTGGTCCACACCTTGGCCAGCATCTGCTCGGTGTACATGGCGCCCTTGGGTAATCCGGTGCTGCCCGAGGTGTACATGATCATCGCCAGCCGCCGATCGGTGTCACCGGTGTACATGGGCTCGGGTGGCAGGGCGCGTCCGCGTTCGATGATGTCGTCGAGGGTCTCGATCCTCACCGCCGCGCCGGCGGCCGCCAGCGTCGCCTGGGCGCGCTGCAGCGCCTCGCGTTGCTCGTCGACCTCGGGCCGGTAATCGAAGACCACGAGCCGCCGCAACGACGAGCTGCCCGACGCCGCCTCGACCGCGAGGTCGAGATAACCGACGCCGGCCGCCAGTATCGACGGCTCGACCTCGTCGATGATCGGTCGCAGCCGTGAGGGGGTCGTATTGTGTTGCAGCGGAACGGCAACCAGCCCGAGGTAGCCGCAGACCAGGTCGAGTGTCAGATATTCGGCGCTGGCGAAACCGACCGTCGCGACGAAGTCCCCGGGCGACACGGGGTTCGCGGCGTCGTGCCGCCACGCGGCGGCGATCGCGCGCACATCGGCCCACAGCTCGCGGTAGGTCATGGTGTCGAAGCGGGGGAGCAGTCGCGTGGTGGTACGCCCGGTCGCGGGGTCGGTGCTCAGTGTCTTGGCCCGCCAGCCCACCGCGGGCCGATCGGCGTAGCCCTCGACGAACAGCTCCAGAATCTGGGGCAGGCGCAGGCCCGGTTGGCGCGCCGCCTGCTGCAGCGACAGATCGGGTTGGGCGTTGCGGAACTGTTCGTCGGTCGCGGCCAACTCGCGGATGCGGGCGGCGACCCGCTCGCGCGCCGGGCCTCTAGAGCTAACTTTCGTGCGCTTCACATCGCCGGTCATGGCCCGCCTCTCGTTCAACTGCCTCGCTCCAACGAGAACTCATCGCCGCGGGCGGGTCTTCCTGTCGGCGCGTGTGACGACGGTCACACGCCGGGGACTGCGGGTGACGCTCAGGCCACGACCTGGATGGGGTCGCCGACGTTGACCTGGTTGAAGTACCAGGCGGCGTTGTCGGGGCTGAGGTTGATGCACCCGTGGCTGACGTTGGCGTAGCCCTGGGAATCGACCGACCACGGGGCCGAGTGGACGTACACGCCGCTCCAGGTGACCCGTACGGCGTACTGCGCGGTGATCTTGTAGCCCTCGGGGGAGCTGAGCGGGATGCCGATCGTGCGCGAGTCCATCACCACGGTGCGCTGCTTCTCCAGCGCGGTGAAGCTGCCCATCGGCGTGGGCCTGCTGGGCTTGCCCATCGACGCGGGCATGGTGCGCAGCACCTCTCCGTCCCTGCTGACGGTGAAGGTGTGCTTGGAGATGCTGGCGACACCGAGCAGCGCTTCGCCGGTGTCGAAGCCGGTCGTCAGCGCCTGCACACCGACCGAAACGTGCGTGTGGGGGGCCCAGTACTGGTCGGGGACCCACTGCACCACCGTGTCGTGAACCCACTCGAAGTGCCCCGGCGTGCCGCCCGGCGACGTCACACGAATCGACCGCTCGACGGCGGCCCGATCGGCCACCGGTGCGGTGAACGTCACCACGACGGGGTGCGCCACGCCGACCACGGCGCCGTCGGCGGGCAAAATCGAGGCGACCTCGGGTGCGGCGTGCGGCGTGGGCACGGCGGCGCTGCCACGGGCCGCCGATCCCACCAGGCCCATGACCGTGATCGCGACCATAACAAATAGATAACGAACACCTCGACGCATAGCGTCCACCCTTCGAGATGGTGCGATCAACACACGGTCATTCTACGGGTTACCCACGAATCACCGGTTTCAGCAAACAATGACAGCCCACTGGACCCGCTGCGGTCACGATTCGACCGCCGATTGGGTTCGATTGGGTCGGCGGCGCGCAGCCCGGGTGGCACGCGCTTCGAAAACGGCACCGATACACCGATTTTCGCGGCCGCAGCCCCCAAATCGTGCCCGGGTGTGGTCGAAGGTGCCGCCGCGGGCTTGGCGCACCCGTCGGGCGCGCGTTAGCCTCAGCGAGATCGGCGCCCAAGCCCGAGCCCGGAACCCGAGGAGTGCGGTGCTCTTCCGCCAGCTGGAGTACTTCGTTGCGGTCGCCTCCGAGCGCCACTTCGCCCGGGCCGCCGAGAAGTGTTTCGTATCCCAGCCGGCGCTGTCTGCCGCGATCGCCAAGCTGGAGCGGGAGCTGAACGTCACGCTGATCAACCGTGGCCACAGCTTCGAGGGCCTCACCCCCGAAGGCGAGCGGTTGGTGGTGTGGGCCAGGCGGATTCTCGCCGAGCACGACGCCTTCAAGGCCGAGGTCGACGCCGTCCGTTCCGGCATCACGGGGACGCTGCGGCTGGGCACCGTGCCGACCGCATCGACGACCGCGTCGTTGGTGCTCTCGGCGTTCTGCTCGGCGCACCCACTGGTGAAGGTGCAGATCCTGTCCCGGCTGGCGGCGACCGAACTGTACCGACGCCTGCGCGAGTTCGAGCTCGACGCCGCGATCGTGCACGCGGCACCCGACGAGGCGGACGTGAACCTGGTCCCGCTATACCAGGAGCGCTACGTGCTGCTGTCGCCCGCGGAGATGTTGGGATCCGGGGCGGCGACGATGACCTGGGCCCAGGCCGCGCAATTGCCGCTGGCGTTGCTCACCCCGGACATGCGCGACCGTCAGATCATCGACAAGGCGTTCGACGATCATGGCATCACCGTCAGTCCGCAGGTCGAAACCGACTCCGTCGCTTCGCTAATCGCTGCGGCGTCCGCCGGAAAGTGGGCTTCCATCGTGCCGCACACGTGGCTGTGGACCTCCCCGCTGGGCCCGGAGGTCCGGGCGGTGGAGATGGTCGATCCGGTGCTCAAGGCCGACGTCGTGTTGGCGACCAACGCGAGCGGACCCGGTTCGCCGATCGCGCGTGCGCTGGCGGCGTCGGCCGCGGGCCTGGCGCTGAACGAGTTTTTCGACGCCCAACTCCTGGGCGTCACCCGCCGCCGCTGACCGCCGCCGCGCGAGCCGGGTTCAGGCCGGCCAGATGACCGCTTTCCACCCCGGCGGCCGGATCGAGCTCGCAGTCGATGACCGAGGGCGCCCCGGAGCCGATCGCCTCGGTCAGCGCCGCGCGCAGCTCATCGGGTGTGGCGACGTGATAACCCTTGCCGCCGAACGCCTCTGCGATCAGCTCGTGGCGCGCCCGGGCGTTCAGCACGGTGGGGGCCGGGTCCGACGGGTGTGCCGCGGTCTCGTCCCCCCGATAGACGCCGCCGTTGTTGAGGATGACGACGGTCACCGGCAGCCGGTAGCGGCAGATGGTCTCGATCTCCATCCCGCTGAAGCCGAACGCGCTGTCACCCTCGATCGCGACGACCGGCCCGCCGGTCTCGACGGCGGCCGCGATCGCGTAGCCCATGCCGATCCCCATGACGCCCCAGGTTCCGGTGTCGAGCCGGTGCCGCGGCAACTCCATGTCGATGACGTTGCGCGCCAGGTCGAGCGCGTTGGCGCCCTCGTTGACGATGTACACGTCCCGGTTGTCCTGCAGCACAGCGCGAATCGCGCCGAGGGCGTTGTAGAACCGCATGGGGTGCGGGTCGTCGGCGAGGCGCTCGCGCATCTTGGCGTCATTGCGCGCCTTGCGGTCGGCCAGCTCGGTCGCCCATTCCGTTGGCGCGGCGAACGGGCGGGCGGTCACGGCGTCACACAGCGCGGACATCGCCGAGCCGATGTCGCCGGCCAACGGCGCGGCGATCGGCTGGTTGCTGTCGAATTCGCTCGCCGCGATGTCGACCTGCACGAATTGGGTGTCGGCGGACCATTGCGGTGACTCCCCATGGCCCAGAAGCCAATTCAGCCGCGCGCCGATCAGCAGGACGGCGTCGGCCCGTGAGATCGCCAGCGACCGTGCGGTGGCCGCGGACTGCGGGTGCGAATCGGGGAGCAGCCCCTTGGCCATCGACATCGGCAGGAATGGGATGCCGGTGGCTTCGACGAATCGTCGAATCTCGTTGTCCGCCTGGGCGTACGCCGCGCCCTTGCCGAGCACGATCAGCGGCCGCCGCGCCCGGGCCAGGACTTCCAGCGCGCGGTCGACCGCGTCGGGAGCGGGCAGTTGACGGGGAGCGGGGTCGACGACCCGCCATATCGTGCCGGCGGCGGCCGAGGCCTCCAGGGCCTGGCCCAGGACGTCGCCGGGGATGTCGAGGTAGACGCCGCCGGGACGCCCGGAGACCGCGGTGCGAATCGCGCGTGCGACGCCGCGACCGATGTCCTCGATCCGGTTGACCCGAAAGGCCGCCTTCGCGAACGGCCGTGCGGCGTTGAGCTGGTCGAGGTCCTGGTAGTCACCGCGTTGCAGGTCGACCAGCGCCCGATTGCTCGAGCCGGAGATCTGGATCATCGGGAAGCAGTTCGTCGTGGCGTTCGCCAGCGCGGGCAGAGCGTTGAGGAAACCGGGCCCGGACGTCGTGAGACACACGCCGGGGCGGCGGGTGAGGAATCCGGCGGCCGCCGCGGCGTTGCCGGCCGAGGCTTCCTGCCGAAAGCCGATGTAGCGGATGCCCGCCGCCTGCGCGGTCCGGGCGAGGTCGGTTATCGGGATGCCGACGAGGCCGTAGATGGTTTCGACGTCGTTGGCCATGAGCGCGTCCACCACGAGGTGGAAGCCGTCGATCACGCGGGTCGACCCCCGCGCGTCGCTTCCCGACGCCGAAACGGTGGACATGGGCGACTCCTCGGTGCGCGGGCGGTAATGACTAGCCATCACTGTGACCCCGGCCCCCGGCGCGTGTCCAAGTCGAAGCCGCTATCCGATGATCGACGGCGTCTATCGCCACAGCTCAGAGGGGCGGCGTTGCGCTTCGATAGCCGACGGTTATCGGTCGTAAGCGGATCGGTATTGGACGCGCCGCGAGCCCGCCCGGCAGGGTGGCATCGACGGCACAAGGACGGCAACAGAGGGGAAGGAGCGCGGTGATGGGATCCGATTCGACAACCGGCGGCGAGGTCACGGCGTCCACCGGCCCGCGCATCGCCGACCTGGTCGAGGCGGCGGCGCGGCGGGCGCCGCAGGCGTGCGCGCTGGTCGTCACCGCCGAACGCGTCCCGGTCAGCTACCACGACTTGACCCGACTGGTCGACGATCTGGCCGCACAACTGGCGGCCGGCGGCCTGGTCCCGGGCGACCGGGTCGCGCTGCGCGCCGGCAGCAACGCCGAATTCGTCGTCGGGCTGCTCGCCGCGTCCCGGGCGGATCTCGTTGCGGTTCCGCTCGATCCGGCGCTGCCGGGCACCGAGCAGCGCGCCCGCAGCGAGGCGGTGGGCGCGCGGGCGGTGCTCGTCGACCGGCTCGGCGATGACGAGACCGCCGGGGCGACACCGCCGGCCTGGCCCATCGCGGTGAGCGCCGGACCCGACGGCGCCGCCCCGGCCGTCACCCTGACGGTCAGCGCCGCACCGCAGCGCGACGTGTCGACGCCGCAGGGCCTGCGCGACGACGACGCCATGATCATGTTCACCGGCGGCACCACCGGCATGCCCAAAATGGTGCCCTGGACGCGCCACAACATCGCCGGCTCGGTCGCGGCCATCGTCGCCGGATACGCCCTGGGGGAACGGGATTCGACCGTCGCGGTGATGCCGCTCTACCACGGGCACGGCCTGCTCGCCGCCCTGCTGGCGACCCTGGCGTCCGGGGGAACGGTGTTACTGCCCGCGGGTGGGCGATTCTCGGCGCACACCTTCTGGGACGACATCGAGGCGGTCCGGGCCACCTGGTACACGGCCGTCCCGACGATCCATCAAATCCTGTTGGAACGCGCCCGCACCGAGCGGCCCGCCGGCGCCGGCGGCCTGCGGTTCATCCGCAGCTGCAGCGCGCCGCTGACCGCCGAGACGGCGCAGGCCCTGCAGGACACGTTCTCGGCCCCGGTGGTGTGCGCATTCGGGATGACCGAGGCGACCCACCAGGTGGCCACCACCGCAGTCGAAGGCGCCGGGCACAGCGAAAACCCGGGCGCCACACCGGGTCTCGTCGGGCGCTCGACCGGACCGCAGATCCGGATCGTCGGACCCGACGGTCAGTCGCTGCCCGCCGAGACCGTCGGCGAGGTCTGGCTGCACGGCCCCACCGTGGTGCGGGGCTACCTCGGCGACCCGTCGATCACCGACGCCAACTTCACCCAGGGGTGGCTGCACACCGGCGATCTGGGCACCCTGTCGCCGGCCGGCGACCTCGTGATCCGCGGCCGCATCAAGGAACTCATCAACCGCGGCGGGGAGAAGATCTCGCCGGAGCGGGTCGAGGCGGTGCTGGCCAGCCACCCCGGCGTGCTGGAGGTGGCCGTGTTCGGCAAGCCGGACACGCTGTACGGCGAGACCGTGGCCGCGGTGATCGTCGCGCGCGGATCCGCCGCGCCGACGGCCGACGAGCTGGCGTCGTTCTGCCGTGACCGGTTGGCCCCCTTCGAGGTGCCGACCGACTTCCAGCAGGCGGCGGAGTTGCCGCACACCGCCAAAGGCTCGCTGGACCGGCGCGCCGTCGCCGAACGGTTCGCTCGCGGGGCCTGAACGCTCAGACGCCGGCGTTGACCCGCGCCGCGGCCGATTCCGGCATCGGCTCGTAGCGGGCGAACGACCGGGTGAACGAGGCGGCGCCGTGCGCCAGTGACCGCAGGTCGATGGCGTAGCGGGTCAGCTCCACCTGGGGCACCTCGGCCTTGACCACGGTGCGTTCGTTGCCCGCGGTGTCGGACCCGAGGACTCGGCCGCGCCGGCTGGACAGATCGCCCATCACCGCGCCGACGAAATCGTCGGGCACCAGCACCGAGATCTCGTCGATCGGCTCGAGCAGCGCCACCTTCGTCGCGGCCGCGGCCTCCCGCAGCGCCAGCGAGCCGGCCATCTGGAACGCGAAGTCCGACGAGTCGACGCTGTGCGCCTTGCCGTCGAGCAGGGTGACGCGGATGTCGACCACCGGGTAGCCCGCGTGCACGCCCTTCTCCATCTGGGCGCGCACACCCTTCTCGACGCTCGGAATGAACTGACGCGGCACCGCCCCGCCGACCACCTTGTCCACGAACTCGAAGCCCGAGCCCTCCGGCAGCGGCTCCACCTCGATGTCGCACACCGCGTACTGGCCGTGACCGCCGGACTGCTTGACGTGACGGCCATGGCCTTTCGCCTTGCCGCTGAAGGTTTCTCGCAGCGGGACGCGCAGCTCCACGGTGTCCACGGTGACGCCGTACCGGTTGGCCAGCGCGTCGAGCACCACCCCGGCGTGGGACTCACCCATGCACCACAGCACGACCTGGTGGGTTTCCTGGTTCTGCTCGATCCGCAGCGTCGGGTCCTCGGCGGCCAACCGGCCCAGCCCCACCGACAGCTTGTCCTCGTCGGTCTTGGCGTGGGCGGCGATCGCGACCGGCAGCAGGGGTTCGGGCATGGTCCAGGGCTTCAGCACCAGCGGCTCCGACTTGTCCGAGAGGGTGTCGCCGGTCTCGGCGCGGCTCAGCTTGCCGATCGCGCAGATGTCACCGGCCACCACGGCCGCGGCCGGGCGCTGCTGCTTGCCCAGCGGGAAGGACAGGACGCCGACGCGCTCGTCCTCGTCGTGATCGGGGTGCGCATGCCCGTTTCCATTAGACGTGCCGAAGAACGACGCAAAATGGCCCGACACGTGAATCGTGGTGTCGGGCCTGATGGTCCCGGAGAACACCCGGACCAGGCTGACCCTGCCGACGTAGGGGTCCGACGTCGTCTTCACCACCTCCGCGAGCAACGGCGCGTCGGTGTCGCACGTCAGGCCGGCGCGGGGCGCCCCGACTTGCGTGAAGACCTCCGGCAGCGGGTGTTCCATCGGCGACGGGAACCCGCGGGTGGCGACCTCCAGCAACTCGTAGGTGCCCACGCCCGTGGTGCTGCACACCGGGATCACCGGGAAGAACGACCCCCGGGCGACGGCCCGCTCCAGGTCGGCGATGAGGACGGCTTCGTCGATGGACTCACCGCCCAGGTACCGCTCCATCAGCGACTCGTCCTCGGACTCCTCGATGATCCCTTCGATCAGGGCCCCGCGCGCTTCCTCGATCTGCGCGGCGTCCGACGGGTCCGGCGCCTGCACGCTGCGCTTGCCGTCGGCGTACTCGTAGCGCGCCTGCGACAGCAGACCGATCAGCCCGCGGCAGGAGGGCAGCCCGGTCGGCAGGTACAACGGTAAAACCTTGTCGCCGAACGCATCCTGCGCCGCGGCCAGCGCCTCGGAATAATTCGCGCGGGTGTGGTCGAGCTTGGTGATCACCACGGCGCGGGGCATGCCGACCTGGTTGCACTCCTGCCACAGCGATTTGGTGGGCTCGTCGACGCCTTCGTTGGCCGCGATCACGAACAGCGCGCAATCGGCGGCCCGCAGCCCGGCCCGCAGCTCCCCGACGAAGTCGGCGTAGCCGGGCGTGTCGATCAGGTTGACCTTGACGCCGTCATGCGACAGGGAGGCCACCGCGAGGCCCACCGATCGTTGTTGACGGATCTCGGCCTCGTCGTAGTCGCAGACCGTGCTGCCGTCCGCCACCGAGCCGCTTCGCGTCAGCACGCCGGCGGCGACCAACAGCGCTTCGACGAGCGTGGTCTTGCCGCCGCCGGACGGTCCCACCAGAACCACGTTGCGAATCTCGCCCGGACCGTTGGCGGTAGGAGCGTTTGCCGCGCCTTGGGAAGTAGTTGTCCTGTCTGCCATGACTTCCTCCAGGTTGCCGGGGCGCGTGGTCGCTGACCTAGCTAGCACCTATCTAGCTACCATTCACCCAACTCCCGTCGACCACAAGACCGTCGGGCCAGATCGAACGGCCGGCCGATCAGGGATGCCAGCTCGACCAGCGGTGCACGGCGACGGCGATGACCGGGCCGTCCAGCGAAACCGATTGATACTGAGGGTATTTCGCGCGCAGCAGCCGGCGGCCCGATTCCAGTGCCCGGCCGTCGTCGTGGATGGTGGCGACACCGTCGGCCCGCACCCACCACAGCCGCGCCCAGTCATCGGAGTAGTGGTCCACCAGCAGGCTCACCCGCGGGTCGGCCTCGATGTTGGCCAGCCGGCGCAGCCGCCGCGTCGTCTTCGGTTTCGCGTCGACGGCCGTGTACACCACGTCCCGGCCGCCCGGGTCGGCGGCGACCGCGAACACCACCGGCACCAGGTGCGGCGCCCCGCCCGGGGTGACGGTGGCCAACCGCGCGACCGGCGACTCGATGAATCGGGCCCGGGGGTCGAATTCGCCCACCGCGTCAGCTTAGGGGCGCGCCGGGCGTGACAGCAGGGCCGGCGCGAGCCTGGGACATGCCGTGCACAGCTACCTGCATTACGGTTATGTACACGAATTGTGCCGCCCAGAGCCTGAGGCCGGGACAGTTTGTTGGTTACGGCGAAGCAGGAGGGTGACACCGATGAGCAAATCGCACCACCGCTCGGTCTGGTCCAGGATGGTCAGCGTGGTGGCCGTGGTCGCACTCGGCCTCGGTCTGGACGCCGGTATCGGCCTCGGAATGGCCACCGCGTCACCGCCCGCCCTGCCGCTGGACCCGTCGGCGATGGTCGGTCAGGTGGGGCCGCAGGTGGTCAACATCGACACCAAGTTCGGCTACAACAACGCCGTCGGTGCCGGCACCGGCATCGTGATCGACCCGAACGGTGTCGTGCTGACCAACAACCACGTGATCTCGGGGGCCACCGACATCAGCGCCTTCGCCGTCGGCAACGGGCAGACCTACGCCGTGGACGTGGTCGGCTACGACCGCACGCAAGACATCGCGGTGCTGCAGCTGCGCGGTGCCGCCGGGCTTCCCACCGCCGCGATCGGTGGTGAGGCCAGGGTGGGCGAGCCGATCGTCGCGCTGGGGAACGCCGGCGGTCAGGGCGGAACCCCCAGCGCGGTCACGGGCAAGGTCCTCGCGCTCAACCAGAGCGTCTCGGCGACCGACACCCTGACCGGCGCGCAGGAGAATCTGGGCGGCCTCATCCAGGCCGACGCGCCGATCAGGCCGGGCGACTCCGGTGGGCCCATGGTGAACAGCGCCGGGCAGGTGATCGGTGTGGACACCGCCGCCACCGACAGCTACAAGATGTCCGGCGGTCAGGGCTTCGCGATTCCGATCGGCCGCGCGATGGGTGTCGCCAACCAGATCAGGTCCGGCGCCGGCTCCAACACCGTGCACATCGGCCCCACCGCGTTCCTCGGCCTGGGCGTGATGGACAACAACGGCAACGGCGCGCGGGTGCAGCGGGTGGTCAACGGCGGGCCCGCCGGGGCGGCCGGGATCGCCGCGGGCGACGTCATCACCGGGGTCGACAACGTCGCGATCACCGGGGCGACGTCCATGACCGAGGTGCTCGTCCCGCACCACCCCGGGGACACGATCGCCGTGCATTACCGCTCCACCGACGGCGGCGACCGCACCGCGAACATCACGCTGGCGGAGGGGCCGCCGGCCTGACACACCCGGCGACGACATCCGGCCGGAGGCCAATTCGTTTGCCCCCGGCCGTGATTCGTCGCCCAGGAGTGGGCGTGATTCCGAATGTCGCGCCTCGGGTACCCGTGGCATCGTGGATTTGATGAACGACGCAAAAGAAGCTGTCGAGCACCATCCCGAAGGGGGCAGTCACGTCCAGGACGGCGTCGTCGAGCACCCCGACGCCGAGGACTTCAACAACGCCGCCGCGCTACCCACCGACCCGACCTGGTTCAAGCACGCCGTGTTCTACGAGGTGCTGGTGCGGGCGTTCTTCGACGCCAACGCCGACGGCGCCGGTGACCTGCGCGGACTGCTGGGGCAGCTGGACTACCTGCAATGGCTGGGCATCGACTGCATCTGGCTGCCCCCGTTCTACGACTCGCCCCTGCGCGACGGCGGTTATGACATCAGGGACTTCTACAAGGTGCTGCCCGAGTTCGGGACGGTCGAGGATTTCGTCGCGCTGCTCAACGCCGCGCACGAGCGGGGCATCCGCGTGATCACCGACCTGGTGATGAACCACACATCGGATTCGCATCCCTGGTTCCAGGAGTCGCGCCACGACCCCGACGGCCCGTACGGCGACTACTACGTGTGGAGCGACACAAGCGAGCGCTACACCGACGCCCGGATCATCTTCATCGACACCGAGGAGTCCAACTGGACCTTCGACCCGGTGCGCAAGCAGTTCTACTGGCACCGCTTCTTTTCGCACCAGCCGGACCTGAACTACGAAAACCCGGCCGTGCAGGAAGCCATGATCGACGTGCTGCGGTTCTGGCTCGGCCTGGGCATCGACGGGTTCCGGCTGGACGCGGTGCCCTACCTGTTCGAACGGGAGGGCACCAACTGCGAGAACCTGCCGGAGACGCACGCCTTCCTCAAACGCGTCCGCAAGGTCGTCGACGACGAATTCCCGGGGCGGGTGCTGCTGGCCGAGGCCAACCAGTGGCCGGCCGACGTCGTCGAGTACTTCGGCGACCCCAGCACCGGCGGCGACGAATGCCACATGGCCTTCCACTTCCCGCTGATGCCGCGCATCTTCATGGCGGTGCGCCGGGAGTCCCGGTTCCCGATCTCGGAGATCCTGGCCCAGACGCCCGAGATCCCCGACATGGCGCAGTGGGGGATCTTCCTGCGCAACCACGACGAGTTGACGTTGGAGATGGTCACCGACGAAGAGCGCGACTACATGTACTCGGAGTACGCCAAGGATCCGCGGATGAAGGCGAACGTCGGCATCCGCCGCCGCCTGGCCCCACTGCTGGACAACGACCGCAACCAGATCGAGCTGTTCACCGCGCTGCTGCTGTCGCTGCCCGGCTCGCCGGTCCTGTACTACGGTGACGAGATCGGCATGGGCGACGTGATCTGGTTGGGAGACCGCGACGGGGTGCGCACCCCGATGCAGTGGACGCCGGACCGTAACGCCGGCTTCTCCAAGGCCAATCCCGGCCGGCTGTACCTGCCGCCCAGCCAGGACTCCGTGTACGGCTATCAGGCGGTCAACGTGGAGGCCCAGCGCGACACGTCCACGTCGCTGCTCAACTTCACCCGCACGATGTTGGCCGTGCGGCGCCGCCACGAGGCCTTCGCCATCGGGAGTTTCGAGGAACTGGGCGGCTCGAACCCGTCGGTGCTGGCGTTCCTGCGGCAGGTGTCCGGCGACGGCGACACCGTGCTGTGCGTCAACAACCTGTCGCGGTTCCCGCAGCCGATCGAACTGAACCTGCAGCATTGGAGCGGACGCACGCCGGTCGAGCTGACCGGGCAGGTGGAGTTTCCGCGCATCGGTCACCTGCCCTACCTGCTGACACTGCCGGGACACGGGTTCTATTGGTTCCGGCTGAGCGGATGCGAGGAGGATGCATGACGATCACTCGCGCCGGCGTCAATCCAGGCAAGAAAGAGGAGCGGCGCTGATGACTTCCCCGGAGAAATTGCCCTGGTCCGAGTGGCTTCCACAGCAGCGTTGGTACGCCGGGCGCAACCGCGAACTGTCCAGCGCCGAGCCGAGCGTCGTCGTGGCGCTGCGCGACGATCTCGACTTGGTGCTCGTCGACGCCTCCTACGCCGACGGTTCCCGGGACCGCTACCAGGTGATCGTGAGGTGGGATTCCGCCCCGGTCGTCGAGTACAGCAACGTCGCCACCATCGGCGCCGCCGACGACCGGACCGGCTTCGACGCGATGTACGACGCCGACGCGCCGCAGTTTTTGCTGTCGCTCATCGACTCGTCGGCCGCGCGCGGCGCGTCGGGCGTCGAGGTGAGATTCGCCAAGGAGCCCGACGCCGAGCTGCCGCTGGAGGCGATGGCGCACGTGTCCGACGCCGAGCAGTCCAACACGAGCGTCATCTTCGACCGCGACGCGATCTTCAAGGTGTTCCGCCGCGTCAGCGGCGGCATCAACCCCGACATCGAGCTCAACCGCGTGCTGGGCCGCGCGGGCAACCCGCACGTCGCCCGGCTGCTGGGCACCTACGAGATGACGGGTCCGGGCGACGAGACGTGGCCGCTGGGCATGGTGACCGAGTTCGCCGCCAACGCCGCGGAAGGCTGGGCGATGGCCAGCGCCAGCGTTCGCGACCTGTTCGCCGAGGCCGATCTCTACGCGTACGAGGTCGGCGGCGACTTCGCCGGCGAGTCCTTCCGCCTCGGCGAGGCCGTGGCGTCGGTGCATGCCACCCTGGCCGAGACCCTCGGCACCGCGCAGGCGGTCTTCCCGGTGGAGAACGTGCTGGCGCGGCTGTCGTCGACCGTGGCCCTGGTGCCCGAGCTCGAGGAGTTCGCCGCGACCATCGACGAGCGGTTCCGCAAGCTGGTCGCCGAGACGATCACCGTGCAGCGCGTCCATGGCGATCTGCACCTGGGGCAGGTGCTGCGCACGCCGGAGAGCTGGTTGCTCATCGACTTCGAGGGTGAGCCGGGGCAGCCGCTCGAGGAACGCCGCGCGCCCGATTCGCCGCTGCGCGACGTGGCCGGCGTCCTGCGGTCATTCGAATACGCCGCCTACGGGCCGCTGGTGGACCAGGCCGATGACAAGCAGTTGGCGGCCCGGGCCCGCGAGTGGGTCGAACGCAACCGCACCGCGTTCTGCGACGGCTACGCGGCCGCCTCCGGGATTGACCCCCGCGATTCGGCGCAGCTGCTGGCCGCCTACGAACTGGACAAGGCCGTCTACGAAGCCGGCTACGAGGCCCGGCACCGGCCCGGCTGGCTGCCGATCCCGTTGCGTTCCATCGCCCGCCTGACCGCCGTCTGAGTGGCGATCGCAAGCGCGGCGTAGCCGGGCGCGGTCGCCCGTCGGCAAGCGGCGTGCGCTGCACGCGCCGCCGCCGTCTGGAACCATGTGCGTGTGCCGAACGAGATCAATAACAGTGAGTCGCGGTTGTCCTGGGTGCTGGCGGTGCTGGCGGGGATCCTGGGAGCGACCGCCTTCACCCATTCCGCCGGCTACTTCGTGACCTTCATGACCGGGAACGCCCAGCGGGCCATGCTCGGGTATTTCCGCGGCGACGTGTTGCTGTCGGTGACGGCGGGCGTGTTGATCGTTTGCTTCGTCTCAGGCGTGGTGATCGCCTCGGTGTGCCGGCGGCATTTCTGGGTGGCGCACCCGCATGGGCCGACGGTGCTGACGACGTTCAGCCTGCTGGCGGCCACCATGGTGGACGTCATCGATGAGGGCTGGGAAGAGAATCTGCTCGATTTCGCGCCGATCATGTTGGTGGCCTTCGGCATTGGGGCCCTCAACACATCGTTCGTCAAGGACGGCGAGGTGTCGGTCTCGCTCAGCTACGTGACCGGGACGCTGGTCAAGATGGGCCAGGGCATCGAACGCCACCTCGCCGGTGGGACGGCGGCCGAATGGCTGGGTTATTTCCTGCTGTTCGCCAGCTTCGTGGTGGGCGCAACCGTGGGCGGGTTCATCAGCCTGTTCGTCAACGGGACGTGGATGCTGGTGGTGGCCACGGTCGTGTGCGCGCTGACCACCGGCTACACCTACTTCCACTCCGATCGGCGCGCCCTGCTCGACGCGGGTGAAAAAGAGCATCGGCAGTAGCGCTGACCGGTGCGCTACTGCCGATGCTGGCTTGCCGGGATTTAGGTCGCCGGCTGCGCGGGTTGCGCCGGCTGTGCCGGTTGCGCGGGTTGCGCGGTGGTGTTGCTGGCCAGCAGCACCTGCTGCATGTCGGGCTTCATGGCCATCAACTGCTGGTTCCAGTAGGGCCACGAGTGCGTCCCGTTGGCGGGGAAGTTGAACACCCCGTTGCGCCCGCCCGCGGCCGCGTAGTTGTTCTGGAACTGCTCGTTGGTGCGCAGCGTCAGGCCCTCCAGGAACTTGGCCGGCATGTTGTCGCCGCCCAGGTCGCTGGGAGTGCCGTTACCGCAGTAGACCCAGATGCGGGTGTTGTTGGCGACCAGCCGCGGAATCTGGACCATCGGGTCGTTGCGCTTCCACGCCGGGTCGGTGGACGGGCCCCACATGCTGTTGGCGTTGTAGCCGCCGGCGTCGTTCATCGCCAGGCCGATCAGGGTGGGCCACCACCCCTCGGACGGGTTCAGGAACCCGGACAGGGCGGCGGCGTAGGGGAACTGCTGCGGGTAGTAGGCGGCCAGGATCAGCGCCGAGCCGCCCGACATCGAGAGCCCCACCGCGGCGTTGCCCGCCGGGGAGATCTGCTTGTTCGCCTGCATCCACAGCGGCATTTCCTGGGTCAGGAAGGTCTCCCACTTGTAGGTGTAGTTCTGCCCGTTGCCCGACGACGGCTGGTACCAGTTGCTGTAGAAGCTGGACTGGCCGCCGACCGGCATGATCACCGACAGGCCGGACTGGTAGAACTCCTCGAAGGCGGGGGTGTTGATGTCCCAGCCGTTGTAGTCGTCCTGCGCGCGCAGGCCGTCCAGCAGGTACACGGCGTGCGCGCCGCCGGGCTGGAACTGGACCTTGATGTTGCGGCCCATCGACGGCGACGGAACCTCGAGGTATTCCACCGGGAGCCCCGGCTTGGAGAAAGCGCTCGCGGTGGGGAAGCCTCCGGTGGCGGCGACGAGACCGGACAGCAGGGAGGCCCCCACGGCAG
This sequence comes from Mycobacterium sp. H4Y, assembly GCF_000364405.1. Taxonomy (NCBI): domain Bacteria; kingdom Bacillati; phylum Actinomycetota; class Actinomycetes; order Mycobacteriales; family Mycobacteriaceae; genus Mycobacterium; species Mycobacterium sp. H4Y. The sequence goes on along the minus strand of NZ_AKIG01000002.1, from coordinate 1,455,953 downwards.
CGATCGCCAGTCGGCGCGGCATGTTCGCCCCCGCGCCACGCAACTTTCGCACCTTTTCGATGAACGACATAGCTCTCTACCCATCCCAACTTTCATCTGCCGCACCATGCGGTGGAATCTGTTCTCGGGGAGTGAAACACAGCGCGAGCGCCGAATTCGGTTGTCGCGGCCGCAGCGACAGATCGCGGTTAGCTAACGATTGCGAGTCGGCCAGACATCATCACGTTCGGGTCACGATCGGCTCTCGGAACCGCGCCGCCCCTTGCGACGTGATGGCGGGCGCGCTAGCACCGCCGGTGGCGCTCTAGGCGACCAAGCGACGCAAAAGCGTTGACGCCGTGGTGATTCCGAGCACCGCCGCCACCACCAGCACGACGATGCCGACCGGGTTGAACGGGGTTCCGATCAGCAGCGCCCGCAGCGCGTCGACCTCGTAGCTGAGGGGATTGACCTTGCTCAGCGCGCGCAACCACGCCGGCATCACGTCGACCGGGTACAGCGCGTTGGAGGCGAAGAACAGCGGCATGGTGATCGCCTGTCCGATGCCCATCAGGCGATCGCGGTTGCGCACCAAGCCGGCCAGCGTCATCGACAGGCACGCGAAGAACGCGGCGCCGAGCATGACGACCCCCATCGCCGCCGCGATCCGCAGGGGATTGATCGTCAGGCCTACACCCATCAGGTACGCCAGCGCCATCACACCGACGACCTGGGCCACCGAACGCACCCCGGCCGCGAACGCCTTGCCGGTGATCAGCGCCGACGCCGGCGCCGGCGTGACCATGAGCTTGGCGAGTACGCCGGCGTCGCGATCCCAAATGATCTGTATCCCATAGAAAATGGAGATGAACAACGCCGACTGGGCGATGATCCCGGGTGCCAGGAAGGCCAGATACGACACCGATCCGGTCGCGATGACGTGTAGGTGGCTGAAGGTGGTACCGAAAATCAGCAACCACAGCGCGGGCTGCACCATCCGGGTGACGAGTTCGGTCCGGTCGTGTTGCAGCTTCTGCAGTTCGACGATCGCGAATGCTCCGATGCGGCCGGTCAGCGCGCCGACCCGCTGCCATCCCCGCGGCGCGCGAAGCAGTGTCCCCGCCGCGGCGCCATCAACCGACACGGCGCGCCACCTTTCTGCTGGAACGGATTTCCCGGATGGACCCGGGTTCCTCCGTCGACGCCGCCTTGTCGTCCAAACCCGTTGCCGCGTAATGGCGGAACACATCCTCGAGCGTGGCGCCCGGCGACCCGTTGGACAGCCGGGCCTTCAACGCGTCGGGTGCGCCGACGGCCCGCAACGCGCCGCGGTGCATCAGCGCCACCCGGTCGCACAGCGCGTCGGCCTCCTCCATGTAGTGCGTCGTCAGCAGCACCGTCATGCCGAACTGCGCCTGCATCTTTCGCACCTGCGACCACACGCCGTCGCGCGCAATGGGATCCAGCCCCACGGTCGGCTCGTCCAACACCAGCAGCGACGGACGATTGACCAGCGCCTGCGCCACCTCGAGACGGCGGACCATGCCGCCGGAGTAGGCCGACGCCATCCGGTCGGCCACGCCCAGCAGGTCCATGGCGACGAGCGCCTGATCGACGCGATCGGAGCGCTCGGCGCGAGGCACACCGTACAACCGCGCGAACCACTCCACGTTCTGCCGGCCCGTCAGCGCGGGCTCGATCGAAAGCTGTTGCGGCACATAGCCGATGTTGCTTCTGATGTCGGTGGTTTGGCGGCGCGCGTCCATCCCGAAAATGTGGAGCTCGCCCTGCTGCACCGGGGCCAGCGTGGTCAGCATCCGGACCATGGTCGTCTTCCCGGCGCCGTTGGGGCCCAACAGGCCCATGGTTTCGCCGGGCCGGACCTGCAATGTCACGTCGTCGACGGCGGTGAACTGGCCGTAGCGGTAGGTCAGGTGCCGGGCGTCGATCGCCATCGGCAGCGTCACGCTCATGATCTTCGCTCCTGAAGCATGCGGGTCATCGTGTCGAGGACCTCCAATCCCTTTGCCAAGGACTCGATTTCGTCGGCGTCGAGTTCGTCGAGCAGCTCGGACAGCAGGTCGCGCCGGGCGGCCCGGGACGCGTCGAGGATCTGCTGGGCGGGCTCGGCGAGCCGAAGCTGGCACACCCGGCGATCGGTGTCCCCGGCGGTGCGGAGCAGCAGCCCGTCGGAGACCAACCTGGTGACCAGGGTCGAGGCGGTATTGGGCACCAGCCCGAGTTCGGCCGCGGCGGCGCTGACCGAGATTCCCGGACGCCGGCCGACCAGCCACAGCAGTTCGGACTGCGATTCGGAGAGCCGCGACGAATCGAACGCCCGGCCGGCCGACCGGCGTAGTTGCCGCCGGAAGCGGCCGACCACGCCGAACAGGTCGGTTGCGACGTCGGTGCGTGTCTTCACTTCCGCCATGATACCTCTGTAGCCGAGCTATTTAGGTGGGGAAGCTCCGCGTACGGTAAGTACCCGCTACCTGGGCAGGCGATGCAGCGCGACGCCGGTCACGGCGCCGTCGTCGACGTCGGCGGTCATGTACGTGCAAAACGGCTGGCGGCGCCGATCCGTCGGCGACCCCGGATTGAGCAGGCGCAACCCGGTCTCGGTGGTGCTGTCCCAGGGGATGTGGCTGTGCCCGAACACCAGCACCTGGCTGTCCGGGTACAGCCGTGACATACGCGCGTCGCGGCCCGCTGCGGCGCCGGTCTCGTGGGTGACCGTGAACCGGACGCCCGCCAGGGTCACGTCCGCCCGCTCGGGGAGCCGGGCCCGCAACGCCGGGCCGTCGTTGTTTCCCCAGCACCCGACCAGGCGTGTCGCGGCGCTTTCGAGGCGATCGAGGAACTCCGGCGAGATCCAGTCGCCGGCGTGGATGACGACGTCGGCCTGGGCGACCTCATCCCACACCTGCGCGGGCAGGTCGCGGGCGCGTTTGGGGATGTGGGTATCGGCGATCAGCAGCAGCCTCACCGACCCATTGTGGGCGAAATTCTGGGTAGTCCACGGCTGAAAGAGGAGGAATCACATGACACCGGGATTGAGCACCACGCTGCACACCTCGTTCGAGGACGCGGTGGAGCGCACCACGAGAGCGCTGGCCGACCAGGGTTTCGGCGTGCTGTCCACGATCGACGTCAAGGCCACGCTCAAGCAAAAGCTCGGCGAGGAGATGGAGGACTATCTCATCCTGGGCGCCTGCAACCCGGCGCTGGCGCACCGGGCGCTGAACGCTTACCGCCAAATCGGCCAATTGTTGCCGTGCAACGTGGTGGTGCGCTCCGACCCCGCCGGCGACGCGGTCTTGGTCGAGGCCATGGATCCCCAGCTCATGGTCAAGGTGACCGGCGAAGCCGGGGCGCTGCAGGAGGTCGCGGACCAGGCCACCACCAGGCTGCAAGCGGCGATCGGCGCACTCGGGTAACCGTCAGCCGCGCTCGCTGCGGGCCTCGGCGCCCGATTCGCCGGCGTCGAACGAGTCATCGGAGCCCGCGGCGCCCACGTACGAGCCGTCGTCCTCACCCGCGGCGGCGCGGGACCGAGCTTGGTGGGTGTCGGGTTCCACGTCTTCCTCGGCTTTGTGGCCTTTGCGGTCTGGCATGGCGGTTCCTTTCCTGGCGCGGCAACGTCCACCTCCCGAATTCCCCCGACGGCTCAGGCGAAACGGGGGCGGCGCGGCGTTCGGCGCCCGGGCGCTACCGCGCAGGAAGTCGAGCAGGGCCGCATTGAATTGGTCGGGATGGCTCGAGATGGGTTCGTCCGTCCACCGGCTGCCACCCGCGAGGGCTCGGTGTTAACCGTGCGGCCCACCGTTATTGTTAGCAGCCGAAACCAAGGAGAACACCCAATGCGCACCTTCGAATCAGTCGCCGACCTGGCCGCCGCCGCGGGCGAGGAGCTGGGCCACAGTGACTGGGCCACCATCACACAGGAAGACGTCAACCTGTTCGCCGACGCGACCGGCGATCACCAGTGGATCCATGTCGACCCGGAGCGGGCCGCGTCCGGGCCGTTCGGCACGACCATCGCCCACGGTTTCATGACCCTGGCGCTGTTGCCGCGACTGCAGCACCAGATCTACACCGTCAACGGCATCAAGCTCGCAATCAACTACGGCCTCAACAAGGTTCGCTTCCCCGCGCCGGTCCCGGTCGGCTCGCGGGTGCGCGCGCAGAGTTCGTTGGTCAGCGTCGACGACGTGGGCAACGGCGCCGTGCAGGCGACCATCTCGACCACCGTCGAGATCGAAGGGTCGGCCAAGCCGGCGTGCGTGGCCGAGAGCGTCGTCCGCTTCGTCGCCTGAAAACGCCGCGTCGACGCCTGAAAACGCCGCGTCGAACGTCGACCTGTTGCGGCGAAACGCGGCCTCTTCGCGCAACAAGTCCACGTTCGGGTGTCGCGCGGCCGCGGATCAATCCTCGCCGCGGGTGTCGATCACGCGCTGGGCGATGTCGATGAGCTTGGTCTGACTCTCCTGCGACAGCCGGCGCAGCAACTCGAAGGCACGCACGTCGTCCACGCCGTAGCGCTCCATGATGATGCCTTTGGCCTGCCCGATGCGGTCGCGCGACGACAGGGCCGATTGCATCTGCCGTCCGTGGCGCCCGGCCATGATCGCCGACGCGGCGTGCGCGGCGAACACGGTTCCGATGGTCTCGGCCTCGGTATCCCACACGTTGGGCCGGAAGCTGAACAGGTTCAGGGCGCCGGCGGTGCGCTCGGCGGTGTAGAGCTTGAACGACAGGCTGCTCAGCACCCCGTGTTCGACCGCCGCCGGCGCGTACTTGGGCCAGCGTGGTTCATCGCGCAGGTCGTCGCTGCGCACGATCGTTTCTTTCAGGGCGGCGTCGTGACAGGGGCCCTCACCGAAGTCGTGCTGCAGCTTGTCGAGCTTCGCGACCAGGCTGTCGGTGTCGGCGACCGATTCGAACTCCCCACCCGCCTTGAGCAGCAGCACCCCCGCGATATCCGCGGCAGGTATCAGCTCGACCGCGGCGGTGGTCACGTCGGCGAAAACGTCGTCCAGCGAGCGCGGGGTGGCGATCTCGCGGGCGAGCTCGGCAATGCGCACGGCCAACTCGTGCTTCGAGGCTGGGTCCAAAGACTCCATAGGGGCGCATTCTCCACGATGGATCCCCGACGCGTAACCCCGGCGATCAGCGGCCCCGGCCGGACGGCCGACCGATGGGAAATCGCGATGCCCCGAGTTTGGCGTCATAGGCCCCGGGTATCCGGCGTCGACCAGCCCCATCTCGATCCCCCAGGGAGGCCCCAGTGTTTGTGCACAACAAAGATCTTCAATTCGAGGTACGGGTCGACCGGCCCGACCCTCGATTCGCGTCGCTGCTGATGGACCAGTTCGGCGGCGCCAACGGTGAACTCACCGCGGCACTGCAGTACTTCACCCAGGCTTTCGTGCTGCGGCAGAAGAACCCGAAAATGTATGACCTGTTCATGGATATCGCGACCGAGGAGCTCAGCCACCTCGAAATGGTCGGGTCGATGATCACCATGTTGCTCGACGGGCTCAACGACAACCTCAAGATCGCCAACGAGAAATGCGACTGGATGCCGGCGGTGGCGGCGAACGGCGGCGGCCGGGACGGCCTCATCCACTCGGTCGCGGTCAACCCGCTGTTCCTGGTGCTCAGCGGCGGCGGGCCGGACGTCAAGGACTCCGGCGGAAACAACTGGACCGGCGCCTACATCGACGCCAACGGCGACCCGACCGTCGATCTGCGCAACAACGTCGCGGCGGAATCGCGCGCCAAGATCGTCTACGAATACCTCAAGCAGTTCACCGACGACCCCGGCGTCCAGGACACGCTGACGTTCCTCATGACGCGCGAGGTCGCGCACTATCAGCAGTTCACGGCAGCGCTCAACGAGCTTCCGGTGAACTTCCCGCCGGGGCAGCTGCCCGGCGACCCGCGGTTCCAGAACGTGGCGTTCAACATGTCCAACGGGGGCGGCGAGTCCGTTCGCGGTCCGTGGAACCAAGGACAGGGCCCCTGGCCCGAGGGCACGGAATGGGAGTACGTGGAAAAGCCCGAGCAGCAGTGGCTGGGCGGCGCCACGCGCAAGAACACCGGCGCCAAGGAGAACCCGCAGGGCTCGCCGGCCGTCAACGCCGAGAAACCGTTCACGCACGAACAGCACGTTCCCACAGGCTAATTGGAGACGAGATGGCCGGGCGTCCGATCAAGACGCCCGGCCATCGTCGTTGCCGTGTCAGTGCATCTGCGGATCCGGCGGATTGTCCTTCCCGCGGCCGGTCACCGCGTCCCGGACGTGGTCGACGATCGCCGCGCCCATCCCCATCGTCTTGAGCACGGCCGGGTTGGGTGGGGTATCGGGGTGCGGCCGGGTCGGAGCGATCTTCTTTGCCGCTTCCAGCTTTTCGCCGATCTTCTCCAACTCCTCACGGCTGAGCACCGTTTCGACTTGGGGCCACACCTCATTCTGTTCGTAGGCGATGTGTTCGCGGCCCGCCTTGACGAACTCCTGCAGCGCCTCGTGGTAGTCCGGCTCACCGGGTTTACCGTCCTCGAGACGTTGCAGCAGCTTCTTTCCGGCCTGCTCCTGCTCGATCGCCTTGTCGACGAGTCCATCGCCGATCGCGTCGCGCACGGCCGGCCAAAAGAATTGTTCCTCAATCGCTTCGTGCTGGGATTCGGCGATGATGAGGTTGTTCACCATGGTTTCCAGGCCGCTCGCCTGCTCGCCGGGGCCCGACGGCGCGCCGTCGAGCGTCTCCAACAGACCGAGCACGCTCTTGTGGTCCTGACGGAGAAAAGTGATTGCGTCCATGCTTTGCCTTCCCATTGGGCTGTCCCTCGAAGTTGGGTGCGGATACCCGGGCCCGGGGCTTCGAAACAGCTTCGAAACGACTGCGCGCCGAAGGTCGCTCAGCGCAACTTCGGCAGGACATCGGTGCGGTAGAAGTCGATGGCGGTGATGGGGTCGTCTTGGGGAAAGTGCAGGAAGGGCACGGCCCCGGCGTCGAGCACCCGCTGCACGGCGCTGATGTGCGGGGCCGCGTCGGTGCCGACGGTCCAGCCGGCCAACACCTTGTCGACGGGGTTGGACTCGGCCGCGCGCTGGATCTCGACGGGATTGGGCTGGTCGACGGCGCCGGCCGTGAAACGCCACAGCGTAGCGGCGCGGGCCGCCTCGGCATTGCCGCCGACGACCGCGAACAGTTCGGCGCGTTTACCCAACGTGGCGACATCCCGCCCGGCGGCCTGCGCTCCGGAACCGAAGGCCGCCAACAGTTTTGGGTCCGTCACATCGTGGGCCTGGGTGATCCAGCCGTCCCCGTGCTGCCCGGCCAGTTTCGCGCTCTTCGGGCCGCCGGCCGCCACGAAGATCGGCGGCGGGGTGGCCGGCACGTCGTAAAGCTTCAACGAGTTCGTCTGAAAGTATCTCCCCGAGAAGGAGATTCGCGATCCGCTCCACAACCGGCGGATCAGGTCGATCGCTTCGACCAGCCGGTCATGGCGCTCCGCGTAGTCGCCGTAGGCGTTGGTGGTGGCCTGTTCGTTGAGCCGTTCACCGGTGCCGACGCCCAGGAACACCCTGCCCGGGTTGAGGATTGCCAGCGAGGCGAAGGCGTGGGCGACCGTGGCGGGGTGGTAGCGGTAGGTCGGGCAGGTCACCCCGGTGCCGAACGAGATCCGGCTGGTGGCGCTGCCGACCAGCGCCAGCGTGAGCCACGGGAACATCGAATGGCCCTGGTTGTCCTGCCAGGGCTGAATGTGGTCGCTGGCCCACACGTGGTGGAAGCCGGCCTCTTCGGCCGCCTGGGCCTGCGCCACCAGCCGGTCGGTGCGGAACTGCTCGTGGGACAGCACGAACCCCACGCCCCTGCCCGACGGCGGTGGCGGACCGGCGGACGTGGCGTGGTCGGTGCCCGGTGTCGTGCAGCCGTCCGACAGCCCGACGGACCCGAGCATGCCCGCGCCGACGGCCACCCGCCCGAACGCTCGCCGCGACATGCCGGTCACCCGGGTCGGCATACCCGCGCCGCATCACCTCAACACCCACTAGCGTGACGTGGATGACCCCGCACGTCCGCCCGGCGCTCAAGGCCGACGTCCGCGAGCTGTCGCGCACGCTGGCCCGCGCGTTCTACGACGACCCGGTGATGGTCTGGCTGATGCCCGAGGCGGACAAGCGCACCGCGGGCCTGAGCCGGCTGTTCGCGACGATGACCCGCCACCATCACCTGGGCCGCGGCGGCGTGGAGGTGGCCACCGAGGATTCGGGCATCGGCGCTGCGGCGCTGTGGGATCCGCCCGGCCAGTGGCAGGAGACGCCCGGTGCGCAGCTGGCGATGACGCCCACGTTCCTGCGGGTGTTCGGTCTGCGCTCGATGCGCGGCCGCGCGGTCCAGGAATTGATGAAGAGCGTGCACCCCGAGGAACCGCACTGGTATCTGGCGGTCATCGGCAGCGACCCGGCGGTCCGTGGCCAGGGATTCGGTCAAGCCCTGATGAGGTCGCGTCTGGACCGCTGCGACGCCGAATACTGTCCGGCCTACCTCGAATCGACCAAATTCGAAAACGTCCCGTACTACGAACGTTTCGGCTTCACCGTCACCCGCGAGATCGTGCTGCCCGACGGCGGCCCGACGATGTGGGCGATGTGGCGGGCGCCGCGGGCCGTTTAGTCACCCAATCCGGCGGGCAACCGTTTTGGCATGAGCGAGAACCCCCAAGCCGACGATCTGGTCGATCCCGCCGACTTTCCCGAGGAGGGCGGACCGGGCGACACCCTGAACGCGAGCGAAGGAACCGACTCCGACGAACTGCGCAACGACGACGGCGACATCGTCGTCGATCCCCCCGAGGGCTGGAGCGAGGCCAATCGCTTCGGTGTGACGGCGAGAGAAGAACGGGAGGGCGAATCCCTCGACGAGCGGCTGGCCGCCGAGGAGCCCGATGTGCCCGATGACATCGAGCCCGTGGACGACGGGCCGCGGCGCGCGCATCGCGGCCAGATCGACGGCACCCCGGAAGACGGCGATTCGCTCTACGACGTGGTCGACGAGTAAGTCAGTGCTCGCCTGTTTACTGCAGCCGATGCGATCAGGGAGTGCTCTGCCACCCGGCGATGCCGGTCGCGATCATCCGCAACTGCTTGACCGCGAGCCGGCGGATGTCCTCGGTCGCCTCCGCGCTCTGCGAATCCTCGATGGCCTCCGCGATGACGATCATGGCGTTGACGAACAGGGTCGCCAGCACGTTGAGATCCTCGGTGGTCCACTTGTTCAAACCGGGGAAACGCGCCAGGTCGGTGGCCAGCTCGGACGTGATCAGCCGGATCTCGGTGCGAATGGCGTAGCGCAGCACGGACAGGCCGCTGTTGCGCTCGCGACCGATCAGCCTCCAGTGCTCGCGCCGGTCGGCCACGCTGGCGACCAGGATCTCGACGGACGACTCGATGACCCGGTTCGGGTCGAGCTTGCCGGCGCGCGCGTCGCGCAAGGTGTCACGCAGGCTGCGAAACGACTCGTCGATCAGGACCAGGCCGAGCGCCTCCATCGATTCGAAGTGGCGGTAAAACGCCGCCGGCACGATCCCGACCTCGCGGGTCACCTCGCGCAGGCTCAGGCTGGAAAAGCTGCGGTCCTGCAAGAGCTTGAGCGCCGCGGCGATGATGGCACGCCGCGTCGCCTCCTTGCGCTCCTCGCGCGACTGGCTTTCCCGCGAGCGTTCGCGTCCGGAGCCGCGCGCCCGTGAGCTAGGAGTACGGCTGTTCACTGTGTGAACCCTACCACATCGGGCCAGTAAACCCTTGACTACCTGGCCGTTGCGACCGCACGGTGTACATATGTTCACTCAAAACGCTCAAGCTTCTGGTCGGGTCCTCGCTCGGATGTTCCGGCAGCGCGTGCTGGGTTCGGAGCTCCTAGACCTGCTGACCGGTCCGCACGGCGTCGACCGCTACACCGAGCTCGTCGCACCGACATGGACGCTGGGCGACGCCCGCGCCAAGGTGACCGACGTGCGCCGGACCACACCCCGCAGCGTCACGCTCACCCTGACACCCAACGACACCTTCCTGGCCACCCACACGGTCCGGGCCGGCCAGTACGTCAACCTGACCGTCGAGATCGACGGGCGCCGCCACACCCGCTGCTATTCCCCGGCCAACGCCGAAGGGGCGGCCACCCTAGAGCTGACCATCGGCCGCCACGAGGGAGGGCTGGTCTCGAACCATCTGTACGAACACGCCCGTCCCGGCATGGTGGTCGGTTTGGCCGGCGCCGGCGGCGACTTCACGCTGCCCGGGCCGCGGCCCCGGCGGATCCTGTTCGTCTCCGGGGGGAGCGGGATCACCCCGGTGATGGCGATGCTGCGCACCCTGGTAGCCCAGGGGCATCGCGGCGAGATCGCCTTCGTCCACTACGCCCGCACGCCCGCCGAGGCGTGCTACCGCGACGAGCTGGCCGCGCTGCCGTCGGTGCGGGTGCTGCACGGTTACACCCGCGCCGACGGCGGCGACCTGGCCGGACGCTTCGGCCCGGAACACCTGGCCGCCGCGATGCCCTCACCCGACGCGGTATTCGTCTGCGGCCCAACGGCTTTGGTCGAGTCCGTGCGGGAGCACTGCGACACCGTGTACACCGAAAGCTTCGTCCCTCCGGCCTTCGAAACACCGGCTAACCCGTCAGGAGGGCGAGTCACGTTCTCCGACAGCGGCGTTGACGTCGTCGACGACGGACGCCCGCTGCTGGAACAGGCCGAATCCGCCGGCCTGTCCCCGGAAAACGGGTGCCGGATGGGCATCTGTCACACCTGCACGCGGCGCAAAACCGCCGGCACCGTGCGCAACCTGGTCACCGGCGCGGTCTCGACCGCACCCGATGAGGACGTGCAGATCTGCGTGTCCGTTCCGGTCGGTGACGTGGACGTGTCCCTTTAACAGCAACCAAGCTCGCGAATGTGAAATACGCGACGGCCGCACGGCGTGTCGCGTCGCGAGATTCACAGTCGCGGCAGAATCCGGAGGAAAAGCCATGACACCCAACAAGATCACCCTGACACCCGAGCAGGCCGAGGATTTCGGCCGCGAGCTCGACGCCATAAAAGAGCGCGTGATGGCGGACCTCGGCGAAAAGGACGCCGACTACATTCGCCGCGTCATCAAGACCCAGCGTGCGCTGGAGGTCGGCGGGCGCGTGCTGCTGTTCCTGCCGCCCGCGTGGCTGCTGGGCACCGGCATGCTCGGCATCGCCAAAATACTGGACAACATGGAGATCGGCCACAACATCATGCACGGCCAGTACGACTGGATGCGTGACCCGGCGATCTCCGGCCGCACCTTCGAGTGGGACACCGCGTGCCCGGCCGATCAATGGCGGCACTCGCACAACTACATGCACCACACCCACACCAACATCGTGGGAATGGACCGCGACATCGGCTACGGGATCCTGCGGATGAGCGAGGACCAGCGCTGGCAGCCCTACTTCCTGGGCAACCCGCTGTATGCCTTCCTGCTGATGGTGCTGTTCCAGTACGGTGTCGCGCTGCACGAACTGGAAACCGAGCGCATCCGCTCCGGCGAGATCCGCCTCGAGGACAAGCGCGAGGTGCTGCGCGCCATCTGGCGCAAGACCCGGCGCCAGACGCTCAAGGACTACGTCGCCTTCCCGCTGCTCGCCGGCCCGTTCGCGCCGTTCGTCTTCACCGGCAACCTCACGGCCAACCTGATGCGCAACGTGTGGTCGTACATGATCATCTTCTGCGGCCACTTCCCGGACGGCACACAGGAATTCACCGTCGAGGAAACCCGGGACGAGTCGCGCGGCATGTGGTACTTCCGCCAGGTCCTCGGCTCGGCGAACCTCACCGGCGGCCGGCTCTTTCACCTGCTCTCCGGCAACCTCTCCCACCAGATCGAGCACCACCTGTTCCCGGACATGCCGGCCCGCCGCTACGCGGAGATCGCGCCCGAGGTGCAACGGATCTGCGAGCGCTACGGCATCCCGTACAACCGCGGTCCGCTGCTGCGGCAGTTCGGCACCGTCGTCCGCAAGATCGTCAGGCTGACCTTCCCGGACAGCTGGCGGCCCAAGGTCGGCGCCGACGCGCCCGCCGCCCGCGAGCCGGTCGCCGCGTAACTCGGTGCCGTCCACGCATTGCCTTGCGCCGGACGAGGGGGACAATGAGGTCCGTGGAATGGACCGGCGCGCGCTACGCGGACACCCCGACGGTGGAGGCCTCGACGTGGATCGACGCCGACCCGCAGCGGGTCTGGAGCCTGGTCTGCGATATCGAGCTGATGCCTGCGGTCAGCAACGAGCTCCAGGCCGTGGAGTGGGCCGAGGGATCGGACGGCCCGCGGGTCGGCGCCCGCTTCGTCGGACACAACGAGCACGAGGCGTTCGGGCAGTGGAGCACCACGTCTGAGATCGTCGCGTGCGACGAGCCACGCGAATTCGCCTGGGCCGTCGGCGGTCCCGATAACCCGGCCTCGATTTGGCGATTCCGGCTGGCGCCCCGCGACGGCGGCACGGCCCTGAACTACTGGATGCAGATGGGGCCGGGACGTTCGGGGTTGTCGACCGCGATCGACTCGATGCCCGACAAGGAACAGAAGATCGTGTTCGTGCGGATGCGGGAGTTCGAGGCCGCGATCGGAAAGACCCTGGCCTCGATCAAACGGCTGGCCGAGCACGGAGTGCGGTGATGCGGACCGCCACCACGGTGGAGTTCTCCGGTACCGGGGACGACGCCGGGCAGGCGGTGGCGCTCGCGGTCGAGGCGGAAAAGCTGGGCCTCGATGTGTGTTGGGTGGCCGAGGCGTGGGGCGCGGACGCGCCGTCGGCGCTGGGCTACCTCGCCGCCCGCACCGAGCGGATGCTCCTGGGATCCGGCGTGTTTCAGGTCGGTACCCGCTCGCCCGTCCTGATCGCCCAGACCGCGATCACACTCGCCAATCTGTCGAACGGGCGGTTCCTGCTCGGGTTGGGCGCCTCGGGCCCGCAGGTGATCGAGGGCCTGCACGGCGTCTCGTTCGACCGGCCGCTGGCGCGCACCTCCGAAACCATCGACATCATCCGGCAGGCGTTCGCGGGCGGAAAGATCTCTTACACCGGTAAGGAATTCGAGCTTCCCCGCCCCGGCGGCGAGGCGGTGCCGATGCGGTTGTCGACGCGGCCGCAGCACCCGATCCCGATCTACTTGGCCACGCTGTCACCGGCGATGCTGCGGTTGACCGGGCGGGTCGCCGACGGGTGGTTGGGCACCAGCTTTGTCCCGGAAGGCGCCGAGGACGCCTATTTCCGCCACCTTGACGACGGCCTGGCGGCCGCCGGCCGCGCCCGGGCCGACATCGACATCTGCCAGGGAGCCGAGGTCGCCTTCGCCGCCGACGATGACGAGTTGCGGGGCATGGTCGCGGGCCGCAAGAAGGAGCTCGCGTTCAGCCTCGGCGGCATGGGATCGTCGAGCACGAACTTCTACAACCGGGCCTACGGCCGGCAGGGCTGGGCCGAGGTCGCCGCCGAGGTGCGCGAGCGCTGGCAGCGCGGCGACCGCGACGACGCGGCCACGCTGGTGACCGACGAGATGGTGCTGGCGACCACGCTGATCGGGACCGAGGAGATGGTGTCCGCGCGCCTCGCGGTGTGGCGCGACGCCGGCGTGAACACCGTGCGGCTCTATCCCGCGGGCGACACGCTGGACGCCAAGCTCGAGACGCTGGGCCGGGCCATCGAACTGGTCCGCGCGGCTTCGAATTCTTGAGGGCCGCCGAACGTGCACTGGTGGCGGGTTTTTCGCGCGTTTTCCGCCCTCGTTACACGCTCGGCGGTTCAGCTGGTCGTCGTCGGCGCGTCGGCCGCCTTGACGAGCTTCACCTCCGGCCGCTGCGGCACGCCGTCGGCGAGGAACCACCGGAAGGCCAGGTTGCCGCGCGGATAGCCCAGCGTGGTCAGGGAATTCGGGTGTGCCGTCTTCGCCCCGGACAGCACGATCGTCACCGAGCCGTCACTGTTGGCGACGGCGCTGTGGCCGTTGATCGAGCAGCGCGCGTCGGGGCCCTCCGCCGCGCCGTAGGTGGCCATGAACTGGTTCCACACCACCATGTTCCAGAACCTGCACGCCGGCGGGCGATGGGTGATCACCAGCGCCTCGTCCTCGTCGAGCACGAAACTGCCGTACGAGTAGCAGGCGTCGCGCGCCGACCAGCCGAAGTTGGCGTCCGGCACCTGGTAGGGCTCGGCGAACGCGTTTGCGGCGTGGGCGGTTTCGTGCCCGAGGGCGTGCGCGTCTTCGACCCGGTTGCCGACGGCCAGCGGCACGATGGCGAACATGGTTTGCAGCCACGTCGTGACCGCGCGCAGGCGCGCCGCCGTCTCGGCGTCACCGTGGCGGATCGGCGCCGGCTCGTCGAGCGCCTCGATCCGCCAGACAACCGGGCGCCCGGTCAGGGGGTCGGCCTGATAGTCGCGGGTCATCAACACGGCCGCGTCGGCCGTCGGCGGGAATTCGAAGGAGAAGTTGCCGTCGACGTCGACGTCGAGGTCGGTGTCGCGGAAGATCGCGACCACCCGGTCCGACCACGCCCCGAGCGTCGGCTCGTTGTAGGCGGTGACCGAAAAGTACACGCTGTCACCCTTGTTCCCGCTGATGCGATAGCGGCGCGCCGGGTCGACCGGGCAGATGTGGTAGTAGGCGTCGGTGTTGTCCCCGCCCCAGCGGCGGTCGCGGCGGAACGGCGTGTTGACCGCGACGAATTGCGGCCGATCGGGTTCGGGGAACAGGTAGGTGTCCAACGCCACGCCCAGCGTGGTGGCGAGCATGCGGTAGCCGTCGGCGATGTGCCGGTCATCGGTGACCGCGCGGTCACCCTCCAAAAACGAGCGATCAAGGCCGCCAAGGGTTTTCAACAGATCCTGCCACGCGACCGTCGATTCGTGCGTCATGCGCTGATTCCTTTCAGGAGCAACCGTGTCGTGCGATCGACCCACGCGTCATCGAGCTCGGTGGGGCGGGTGAGCAGGGCGACCAGCGTGATGCCGGCGATGGTTTCGGCCAGTTCCGCGGCGGTGACCTCCGGGCGCACGTCGCCGCGCGCCGCCGCCGCCGCGAGCCAGTCGCCCAGCCCGCCACCGATGACGCCGGCGAAGCGCTCCAGCAGAGCCGAGTGCAGGCTCGGATCCGCGGCCATCTCGCCGATCAGGCCCGGCAGGGCCGCCCGGGCGGACGGCGTGGTGAGGAAAACCATTGTGCGGCGCACCATCTCGCGCAGGCCGTCGGCCGTCGAGCCGGTATCCGGGATGGCGGTGCCGGCGCCGATGGGGAACACCGCCTCATGCACCAGATGCGCCTTGCTGGGCCAGCGGCGGTAGATCGCGGGCTTGCTGGTGCCGGCCCGCTCGGCGATGGCCGACACCAACAGCCCCGGATAACCGGACTCGGCGAGCAGTTCAACCGTCGCGCGCAACACCGCGGCGTCGATACGCGGATCACGGGGCCGGCCAAAATCACCATCCATTACGAAACTGAGAGTAACATAAGTCGCCGTGACCGATGCCGTTCGCTCCGTTTCCCTCGATGACCTGGCCACGCCCCGATTCAGCGTCGAGGGTCAGCAGATCCTCGACATGATGAGCGCTATGGCCCCGCAGTGCCCGTTGGACGCCGACGCGCTGCACGCCCAGGCCAGTGCGGACACCGGCCTGCACGATTTCGGGCCCGACGACTACCGCGAACGGCTCGACGTCTTCCTCGCCGCGCTGCGCGAGATCGACGGGCTGCACGGCGCCGGGGCGGTCAACTTCTACGGGCAGCTGCTGCAGATCCTGAAGAACCGGCTACTGCTGGCCGACCTGTTGCGGCGCCATCCCGAGATCAACGACATCGAACTGACCTCGCCCGTGGTGATCGCCGGGCTGCCCCGCACCGGCACCACGCACCTGCACAACCTGCTGGCGGCGCCACCCACCTTCCGCACCATGCCGTACTGGGAAAGCAACGAGCCCTTCCCGATGCCGAACGAGGTTGGCGTGCAGCCGGATCCGCGGCGGGCCCGGATGGACGTCGCGGTCGGGGTGATCAACACGGTGATGCCGCATTTCGCGCTCATGCACGAAATGACCACCGACCACGTCCACGAGGAGATCCAGCTGCTGGCCAACGACGTGTCCACGATGCTGCTGGAGACGCTCGCCCACGTGCCCCGCTGGCGTGACTACTACCAGTCCCATGACCAGACGCCGCACTACGAATACCTGGCCACCCAGCTGCGGGCGATGCAGTTCCTGCGCGGGGGCCGGCGCTGGCTGCTCAAGTCGCCGCAGCACCTCGAACAGGTGCCGGTGCTGGATCGGGTGTTCCCCGACAGCATCGTCGTGTTCACCCACCGCGACCCGGTGCCGGTGGCGCTGTCGATGATCACGATGATCACCTACTCCGCGCGCATGCACCGCTCGCCGGTGCCGGTCGAGCAGATCGCCAACTCCTGGATCGACCGCCTCGATCAGATGCTCAGCGCGCTGGTGCGCGACCGCGACACCATCGGCCCGGACCGCTCGGTCGACATCCGGTTCGACGACTTCATGGCCGACGAAGCCGGCGTGGCCGAGCGCGTCTACGCCCTCGCCGGCGAGCCCTACACCGATGAGGCGCGCCAGGCCGTCGCCGGCTACCTGGCGGGTCACCGCCGCGGACGCCTGGGCAACGTCAAAACGTCGTATGAGATGTTCGGCCTGAACGAGCACAGCCTGCGCCGGCGCTTCGCGCCCTATGTGGAGCGGTTTCTGGCCTAACCCTTTCCGAGCCGCTACGTTCTCAACACATGGTCACCATGCCCACGCTGGACGGCGTCGAACACCGCTACGTCGAGCTCGGAAACGGCGTGACGATCCACGTCGCCGACGCGGGCCCGGCGAGCGGGCCGGCGGTGATGCTGGTGCACGGCTTCCCGCAGAACTGGTGGGAATGGCGCGAGCTGATCGGCCCGCTGGCCGCCGACGGGTACCGGGTGTTGTGCCCGGACCTGCGCGGCTCGGGCTGGAGCTCGGCGCCGCGCACCAGCTACCGCAAGGACGAGATGGCCGACGACCTGGCCGGGGTGCTGGATCGGTTGGGCGTCGCGTCGGTCAAGCTGGTGGCCCACGATTGGGGCGGACCGGCCGCGTTCATCATGATGCTGCGCCATCCGGACAAGGTGACCGGCTTTTTCGGGGTGAACACCTCGGCGCCGTTCGTCAAGCGCTCCCCGTCGATGCTGCGCAACGTCTGGCGGTTCTGGTATCAGATCCCAATCTCGTTGCCCGTCATCGGCCCCCGGGTGATCAGCGCGTCGAACCCGCGGTTCCTCCGCCTGCTGGGGTCATGGGTCGGCGGCGGCTACACGCTGCCCGAGGAGGACGTGCGGCTGTACCTCGAATGCATGCGGCAGCCCGGCCACGCCGAGGCGGGGTCGCGGTGGTACCGGTCGTTTCAGACCGGGGAGATGCTGAGCTGGATGCGCGGCGAGTACGACGGGGCCCGCGTCGACGTCCCCGTTCGCTGGCTGACGGGCACCGAAGACCCGGTGATCACGGCCGACCTGACCGAGGGATATGCCGACCACATCAAGGATTTCGAGGTCGAACTGGTCGATGGGGTCGGCCATTGGATCGTCGACCAGCGACCCGATCTCGTGCTGGATCGGGTCCGGGCCTTCCTCGCCGAAAAGTAAACCGGGTGCGGGCTTTTCGGCGCACCTAGTCGACGCCGATGGTGACTTCGGTCGATTTGATGAACACGGTCGCCGGCTGGCCCACCTTGAGCCCGAGGTCGGTCGCGGCGTCCCTGGTGACCGACGACGTGACGACCTGATCGCCGCCGTCGAGCGTCACCTTCACCACGGCCATCACGGTGCCGAGTTCGACCTCGGTGATCTTTCCCCGGAGCTGGTTTCGAGTCGAGAGCCGCATCGCAGAATCCTCCATGTCAGAACGGGCGGGGTCTGCGGTGAGCCTAGCCCCGCCGGGCCGGGCCCGGGATGGCTTGCGACACCTCGATTTACGGCGCCGGACGCGCTCAATGCCGCGGGCCGAGCAGGGCTACGGACGCATCCACCGCCGGTTCCACGATTTCTCGGACCGGTGTTCCGTCTTCGACCGCAAGTGCGGTCAGCTCCCGCAGACCGCCCAGCAGGATCACGGCCAGGGGCGCGGTCAACGGCGGCAGCTTCGCGCGCCGGAACCCGGGACTGGCGCTGAGGTCGATCAACAGGCTGGTCAACAGCTGCAACCCGCGGCGCTGGACCGGGCGAGCGGCCGCACCCAGCGACGGCAACTCACGGATCCAGCTCAACGTGATGGCCGGGCGCGCCTCGATGTAACCGACATAGGCCTCGACCGCCTGCCGGATCTGTGCGTGCCAATCGGCGTCGGGATCGACCGACGCCGCGATCTTCGCGCCCAGTTTCTCGATGTCGACGGCCAGCAACTCGAGAAAGCACTCCTCCTTGCCCGCGAAGTGGTCGTAGAAGGTGCGTTTGGACGTGCGCGCGCAACGGACGACGTCGGCGACGGTGCTGGCGCGATAGCCGCGTTCGGTGATCGACGTGGCCAGGCCATCGAGGAGCCGGAGGCGGAAAGGATCGACCTCGTCGAGAGCGGGGTCGCCATCCGTTGCTGTCATTGCTGAGGTCACGGCCCGCACCCCCTTTCGGTTCGAAACGCACCTTGTCAGCTTTGGTACTGCAGAGTACCGTACTCGGAAAGGTCCGTGGTACATCGCGGTACCAACTCCGGCCCGGCAGACGTGGGGAGCAATGACGCCATGAGTGAACTAGCCACCGTCCCGCCGGCCACGGTTCGCCTGCCCCCCGCGGTCCGAAGCCCGAAGCTGGTGCAGGGCGTCGGTTTTGCCGTGTCGCGGCGGATGATGATGCGACGCCTGTCACGCCGCTACGGCAACGTCTTCACGCTGCGGCTGCCGATGTGGGGGCGCGTCATCATGGTCAGTGATCCACAGCTGGCCAAGCAGATCTTCACCACCAGCCCAGACGAACTCGGCAACATCCAACCCAATTTGAGCAGACTGTTCGGTCCCGGCTCCGTATTCGGACTCGAGGGCGACGACCATCGCCGGAGGCGGCGGCTGTTGGCGCCGCCATTTCACGGCAAGAGCATGAAAAATTACGAAAGCATCATCGAGGAAGAAACGCTGCGCGAGATGGCCGGCTGGCCGGAGGGCAGCCCGTTCGCGACGTTGCCGCCGATGATGCGGATCACGCTGAACGCCATCCTGCGCGCGGTGTTCGGCGCCGAGGGGGCCGAACTCGACGAGCTGCGCAGGCTCATCCCGCCGTGGGTCACCCTGGGCTCACGCCTTGCGGCGCTGCCGAAGCCGAAGCGCTATCCTCGGTTCGGCCCGTGGGGCAGGTTGGACAAGTGGCGGCGCCAATACGACATCGTCATCGAGAAGCTGATCGCCGCGGAGCGGGCCGACCCGGATTTCGCCGAGCGGACCGACGTGCTGGCGCTGCTGCTGCGCAGCACCTACGACGACGGTTCCGCGATGTCGCACAAGGACATTGGCGACGAGCTGCTGGCCCTGCTGGCCGCCGGGCACGAGACCACCGCGTCCACGCTGGCATGGGCATTCGAGCGGATCAGCCGACACCCCGAGCTGTTGGCGAGGCTGGTCGAGGAGGCCGACGGGGCCGATGAGGGCGGCAACGAGCTGCGCCAAGCGACGATCCTCGAGGTGCAACGGGCCAGGACCGTCATCGATTTCGCCGGTCGCCACGTCTACCCCGAGGCCTACCGGCTCGGCGAATGGGCGATCCCGCGCGGCTACTCGATCATCGTCGGCATCGCGCAGATACACGACAACCCCGACGTGTTCCCCGATCCGCGGCGGTTCGACCCGCAACGCTTCATCGACACCAAACCGTCGGCGCTGTCCTGGATCCCGTTCGGCGGCGGGACCCGCCGCTGCGTCGGCGCGGCGTTCGCCAACATGGAAATGGACGTCGTGCTCCGGACCGTGCTGCGCCACTTGACAATCGAGACCACGGATGCGCCCGGTGAGCGGTGGCATTGCCGCGGTGTGGCGTTCACCCCGAAGGACGGCGGCCGGATCACGGTGCGCCGGCGCTGAATTCGCCGGGGACCGCTACTGGCTGGAGGCGGCCCGATGCGGCAGCTTCCAGCCCGGGCGGATGAAGTGGCAGGTGTATCCGTTCGGATAGTGCTGCAGGTAGTCCTGGTGCTCGGGCTCGGCCTCCCAGAAGTCGCCGGCCGGGCTGACCTCGGTCACCACCTTGCCGGGCCACAGGCCGGACGCCTCGACGTCGGCGATGGTGTCCAGCGCGATCCGCTTCTGCTCCTCGTCCAGGTAGAAGATCGCCGACCGGTAACTGGGGCCGCGGTCGTTGCCCTGGCGGTCTTTCGTTGTCGGGTCGTGGATCTGGAAGAAAAACTCCAGGATCGCCCGGTAATCGGTTACGGCCGGGTCGTAGATGATCTCGATGGCCTCGGCGTGGGTGCCGTGGTTGCGGTAGGTCGCGTTGGGGACGTCACCGCCGGTGTAGCCGACCCGGGTCGAGACCACCCCCGGCTGCTTGCGGATCAGTTCCTGCATTCCCCAGAAGCAGCCGCCGGCGAGAATCGCTTTCTGGTTGGTCATCGCTCGTCCTCCTCACCCGCCACAGTGAGGCCCAGGCTACACTCCGCCGATGAGCTGCAATGGTGCCGCGAAATCATGAGCACGTCCAAGTTCTCCCGTAGCGAACTGGCCGCCGCGTTCGAGCAATTCGAAGCGACCGTCGATGCGGCCGCGCGGTCGCACGACTGGGACGCGTGGGTCCAGCACTACACACCCGACGTCTTGTACATCGAACACGCGGCGGGCACCATGCACGGCCGCGACGAGGTCCGGCAGTGGATCAGTGCGACGATGGGCAGCTTCCCCGGCAGTCACATGGTCGCGTTTCCGTCGCTGTGGTCGGTGATCGACGAGGCCACCGGGCGCATCATCATGGAACTCGACAACCCGATGCGCGATCCGGGTGACGGCACGGTCATCGGCGCGACCAACATCTCGATCATCACCTATGCCGGTGATGGCCTGTGGCGTCAGCAGGAAGACATCTACAACCCGCTGCGCTTCGTGCAGGCCACGTTGAAGTGGTGCCGCAAAGCGCAGGAGCTCGGCACCCTCGACGAGGCCGGCGCGCAATTCATGGAGCAATACGGAGGCGCCCAGTGACCGCCAGGCCCAAACTCGTCATCGGCGCCAACGGCTTTCTGGGTTCACACGTCACGCGCCAGCTGGTCGCCAAGGGCCATGAAGTGCGGGCCATGGTGCGCGAGAACGCCAACACCCGGTCCATCGACGACCTCGAGCTCACCCGGTTTCACGGTGACGTGTTCGACACCGCCGTGCTGCGGGAGGCCATGGACGGGGTCGACGACGTCTACTACTGCGTCGTCGACACCCGCGCCTGGCTGCGCGACACCTCGCCGCTGTTTCGCACCAACGTCGAGGGGCTGCGCAACGTCCTCGACGTGGCGGTCGCACAACCCGACCTGCGCCGGTTCGTCTTCACCAGCACCTACGCGACGGTCGGCCGGCGGCGCGGGCGCGTGGCGACCGAGGACGACATCGTCGCCACCCGCGGGTTGTCGGACTACGTCCAATCCCGGGTCCAGGCCGAGAACCTGGTGATGCGCTACGTGGCCGAATCCGGGCTGCCCGCGGTCGCGATGTGCGTGTCGACGACCTACGGCAGCGGCGACTGGGGCCGCACCCCGCACGGCGCGTTCATCGCCGGCGCCGTCTTCGGCAAGCTGCCCTTCACCATGGACGGCATCCAGCTGGAGGTCGTCGGTGTCACCGACGCCGCGGAGGCCATGCTGTTGGCCGCCGAGCGCGGCCGCATCGGCGAGCGATACCTGATCTCCGAGCGAATGATCGCGCTGACCGAGGTGGTGCGGATCGCGGCCGACGAGGCCGGCGTGCCGCCGCCGCGACGTTCCATCCCCGTTCCGGTGCTGTACGCCCTGGGCGCCCTGGGCAGCCTGCGAGCCCGGCTCACCGGCAAGGACGCCGAGCTCAGCCTCGCGTCGGTGCGCATGATGCGCGCCGAGGCACCCGTCGACCACAGCAAGGCCGTCCGCGAATTGGGTTGGCGGCCACGCCCGGTCGAGGAGTCCATCCGCGAGGCGGCCCGATTCTGGGCCGCCATGCGAAATGCCAAGGGTAAGAGCGCGACTCCCCGCTGAACGCCACGCCGACCGCTGTTCAGGACGCGGCGCGGCGCTGGGCGTGGGACTAGCCTCGAGCGGGTGAATACCGAGCGAGTGTCCGTCGATCTCACCGGGGCTCCCCAGACCATGCTGGCGACGTTCTACGCCAAGGCGCTGGACGCCGACTTCGACAAGCCGATCCTGGGTGATCGGTACGCGAAGGAGATCGTCGATCGCATCGACTACGACTGGAAGAAGACGACCATCACAGCCCGGCGGGCGCCGTCGGTCACTACCCGTTCGGCACACTTCGACGAGTGGACGCGCAAATTCCTTGCGGCGCACCCGCGCTCGGTTGTGCTGCACGTGGGCTGCGGACTGGACAGCCGGTTCTTCCGCGTGCAGCCGGGTCCGGACGTGCAGTGGTACGACGTCGACTACCCCGAGGTCGCGGCGCTGCGCGCCCAGCTCTACCCGAGCCGCGATCACTATCGCGTGATCGCCGCCTCGGTCACCGACCCGTCATGGCTGAGCGAAATCCCCACCGACCGCCCCACGCTGATGATCGGGGAGGGGCTGACCATGTACCTGACCGAGCAGGACGGCACCGCGTTGCTGCGCCGGGTGGTCGACCGGTTCGGCTCGGGTGAGCTGCAGTTCGACGTGTTCAACTGGCTCGGGATCAAGTCGCAATGGCTCAACTCCGTGGTGCGACGGTCGGGATCCACGCTGCGGTGGGCAATCAACGGGCCCGACGACATCATCGCGGCCGTACCGGCGGTGCGGCTGCTGGCCTGCGAGCGCTGGTTCGAGTCGGACACCTTCGCACGATTGCCACGCTCATCCCGACTCCTGGGAAGGGTGATGTCGCTGATCCCCGCCGCCGCGAACATGTCTCAGTACCATCGCTACGCATTCGGCCCGCCGGACGGGAAGGGTTGACGGCGGCCGGGTGTTACAGCCCCAATAGGCGTCTGTAGGAGGTATCGATCATGGCCCACCGGCAAGTCCTGGAGCCGAACGCGGGGCACCCGATCACCATCGAACCCACCCAGGGCAGGGTGCAGGTCCGCGTGAATGGCGAACTGGTGGCCGACACCACCGCCGCGCTGGAACTGCGCGAAGCCACAATCCCTGCGGTGCAATACATTCCGATCGCCGACGTGCAACAGGATCGGCTCACCCGCACCGACACCAGCACGTATTGCCCGTTCAAGGGCGACGCCAGCTATTACAGCGTGACGACCTCGTCCGGTGACACCGTCGACGACGTGATCTGGACCTACGAGCAGCCGTATCCGGCGGTCGCCGCGATCGCCGGGCACGTCGCGTTCTACCCGAACAAGGCCGACATCACCGTCTCGGCTCAGTAGGGGACCCATCCGGGGAGGGCGGACGCCGTCGCCCGAGTGTCGCCGTAGAGGCGCATCGAGACGATCAGCCCCGCGCGGGTGTCGAAGATGCACACGAACGGGCTGTCGTAGGAGGTGCCGTCGGACGTCGTGCCGGTGGCCTGCGCCTCCACCACAACCGTCTCTCCCTCGTTGACGCAGCGCACCAGGTCGATGACCAGCTCAAGGTCTCGTTTGCGGCGCTCGACCGCGCGCCGGAAGGTGTCCTTGTCGCACGCGGTGCGCGTGTAGAGCGTCCAGAAGGTGAAGTCGTCGCGCAGCAACGCGAAGCCCTCGTCCAGATCGCCGCCGTCGCTGATGCTCTGCAAAAACATCCAGGCCAGTTCGCCCTGAGGGTCATCGAAGGGCGTCATCACACCGCAATACTGACTGGGGACGGAGTTCAGGGTCAATCGAGCGGTCGGAGAGTCATCAGGTGAAAAGCACGCGCACGGTCGTGTTCCCCGGGGCCGCCAGCTTCGGGCACACGTTGTCGCCGCTGCGCCGCGGCCCCGCGGATCCCTGCTTCCGCGCGACCGGCGACGGCTCGATCTGGCGGACCAGCCTGCTGCCCACCGGCCCCGTCACGGCCAGGATCAGCCGCGCGGCCCCCAACGCCGCGCACTGTGTGGCGTGGGGGAGCGGCGCGGGTGAGTTCGTCGAAATGCTGCCCGCCCTGCTGGGTCTCGAGGACGACGCCTCCGACTTCGTGCCGCGGCATCCGACGGTCGCCGCCGCGCACCGGCGGGTTCCGCACCTGCGGCTGGGCCGCACCGGGCTGGTGCTCGAGGCGCTGATCCCGGCGATCATCGAGCAGCGGGTGCCCGGCGCCGACGCGTTCCGCTCCTGGCGCGTGCTGGTGACCAAGTACGGGACACCGGCGCCGGGGCCCGCCCCCGAGGGCATGCGGGTGGCGCCGTCGGCGCAGCGGTGGCGAACCATCCCGTCGTGGGAGTTTCATCGCGCCAACGTCGACCCCAGGCGCGCACAAACGGTGGTGACCTGCGCGCAGCGCGCCGCGTCGCTGGAGCGGCTGACATCACGGCCGGCGGCACAGGCGCGGGCGGCCTTGACGTCCCTGCCGGGCGTGGGGGAATGGACCGCCGCGGAGACGGCCCAACGCGCCTTCGGCGACGCCGACGCCGTATCGGTGGGCGACTACCACATCCCCAAGATGATCGGCTGGACACTGCTGGGTGAGCCCGTCGACGACGCGGGAATGCTCGACTTGCTGGAGCCGATGCGGCCACATCGCCAGCGCGTGGTCCGGCTGCTCGAGGCCAGCGGATTGGCCTACGAACCGCGCCGGGGCCCGCGCCTGCCGGTGCAGCAAATCCACTCACTGTGATCCGTCGCGTTTTTCGGCGTCGCCATCGGGTACCCAGCAGAGCAAGAAAGTGTGTGGGAACCCCACGGAAGGAAGCTAGGAAACACGCGATGACTCAGTTCACAATTCCGGGATTGACCGACAAGCAGGCGGCGCGGCTCACCGAACTGCTGCAAAAACAGTTGAGCACCTACAACGACCTTCACCTGACGCTCAAGCACATTCACTGGAACGTGGTCGGCCCGAACTTCATCGGCGTGCACGAGATGATCGACCCGCAGGTGGAGGCCGTGCGTGGCTTCGCCGACGATGTCGCCGAACGCATTGCCGCCCTGGGCTCTTCGCCGCAGGGCACGCCGGGTGCCATCATCAAGGACCGCTCGTGGGACGACTATTCGGTGGGCCGCGACACCGTCCAGGCCCACTTGGCCGCGCTGGACCTCGTCTACAACGGCGTGATCGAGGACATCCGCCAATACATCGACGAGACCGACGAACTCGACCCGGTGACCCAGGACCTGCTGATCGGCCAGGCGGGCCAGCTGGAGAAGTTCCAGTGGTTCGTCCGGGCGCACCTGGAAAGCGCCGGCGGTCAGCTCGCCCACGCGGGCAAGAGCACCGAGAAGTCCGCCGCCAAGAGTGCGCGCAGCAAATCCTGACACCCTCAGTCGCACACTTCGCGCCATCGCCCCGGCAAATCGATGCCGGGGCGATGGCGCGTCGGCTTGGCCGCCACGCAGGTGCCGACCGCCCGGAATAAGTGGACCCTAGTCCGGTTATACCGGGTAGTCCGCTCTACGAGGAGGTCAAATGCCTGCAGTTACGGCCAACCCACTGACATTGCCGCGCGTCCGCGGCCCCGGCCCCGCCGACACCGAGCGGCCAGTGCGATCGATCACCACGGGCCCGCGCGGGTACGAGGGTGAGGGGTTCCCGGTCGTGCGCGCCTTCGCCGGGGTCGGTAGCGCCGCCCTGGATCCCTTCGTCCACATGGACCAGATGGGCGAGGTGAACTACCAGCCCGGCGAACCCAGGGGCACCGACTGGCACCCGCACCGCGGCTTCGAAACGGTGACCTACATGCTCGACGGGAAATTCGCGCACCAGGACTCCCACGGCGGTGGGGGGCTGATCACCGACGGAGCGACCCAGTGGATGACCGCCGGCTCGGGCATCCTGCACATCGAGACGCCGCCGGCCGAACTCGTCGAGAGCGGCGGACTGTTCCACGGCGTCCAGCTCTGGGTGAACCTGCCGAAGAAGGACAAGTTCGCGCCGCCGCGCTACCAGGCCATCGAGGGTGGTGACGCCGCGTTGCTGGCGTCCGACGACGGCGGGGCTCTGATCCGCATCATCGCGGGCGAGATCGACGGCCACCGGGGGCCCGGGGTCACGCACACGCCGGTCACGCTCGCGCACGCGACGGTCGAGAACGGCGCCCGGCTCAACATCCCCTGGCGGCGCGACTTCAACGCGCTCGTGTACGTGCTGTCGGGCAGCGGGTACGTCGGGCCGGTCGCCCACCCGATCCACCAGGGGCAGCTGGCGGTCCTGGGCCCAGGCGACCGGATCACCGTCGGGGCGGAGCGAGCTCGGGATTGGGGCGACGCGACCGCCATTGATGTCCTGCTTCTAGGTGGGCGGCCCATTCGCGAGCCGGTATTCCACTACGGGCCTTTCGTGATGAACACTCGCGCGGAATTGATCGAGGCGCTCGAGGACTATCAAGCCGGAAAATTTGGCGCTATTCCGCCAAATGCACTAATGCCCCACCATGGCGGTGGCACACTCTAGCAATGCTTCCACGGGGGACTCGCAGGCCGGGCCGTCCGCCTGCGGCGAAGGCGGACGAGACCCGGAAACGAATCATCCAAGCTGCTCGTTTGGTGTTCAGCGAACGCGGCTACGACGGCGCGACGTTCCAGGCCATCGCCTCTCGCGCGGACCTGACCCGGCCGGCGATCAACCATTACTTTTCGAGCAAGCGCGCCCTGTATCGGGAAGTTCTTAACGAGACGAACAAACGCGTCCTCGGAGTCGGCATCAAACAAGCCGAGCAAGAGTCCACGCTGGCGGCGCAGTTGACGGCATTCATCTACGAAGCGACACGAGCTAATGCCGAGAACCCGGCCGGATCCGCCTTTTTAATCAGCGGCGTACTGGAATCTCAGCGGCATCCGGATTTGGCCGGAGCCGAAAACGAGTCCGTGCGGATTGCCCGGGAATTCCTGATGCGCTGGGTCACCGACGCGATCGAGCGCGGGGAGATCGTCAGCGACTTCGACGCGTCGGCATTGGTCGAGGCGCAGCTCGTGCTCATCTGTGGGGTGGGCCTGTACGCGGGCTACGTCGAGAGCTACCAGCAGATGCTGGCCGTCACCGGAATGCTGCGCCAGCTGCTGGAGGGCGCGCTCTGGCGTCCGGGGGCCTAGCCCGCCGGGCGGCGCAGTGAAGTTGCGCACAAAGCGTATAGGCTAACTAACTTATCCCGGTACCATGGTCGGGATATGACTGACCTGGATGCCTCGATGCCGCCTTCCGTGCGGTCTGCCGGCGACAGCTGGTCCATCACCGAACTCGTCGGCGCCACCGCGCTGGGCGTCGCCGCGTCGCGCGCGGCGGAGACCGCCGGCGCCGACCCGCTGATTCGTGACGAGTTCGCCCGCCTGCTGGTGTCGTCGGCCGGCCCCGCGTGGGCGCGGCTGGCGGACCCGGAGCTGTCCTGGCTCGCCGACGATCAGCACGGGCGGCGCGCGCACCGGACCGGCATCGACTACCAGGCCGTGCGCACCCACTTCTTCGACGAATACTTCGACGGCGCAGTGCGTTCCGGGATCCGGCAGGCGGTGATTCTGGCCGCGGGCCTGGATTCGAGGGCCTACCGGCTGGACTGGCCCACCGGCACCACGGTCTACGAGATCGACCAGCCCAAGGTGCTGCAGTACAAGTCGGGCATCCTGCAGCAGCACGGCGCCGTGCCCACCGCGATCCGCCATCCCGTCCCGGCGGACCTGCGCGAGGATTGGCCGGCCGCGTTGGCCGCCGCGGGATTCGACCGCACGCAGCCGACCGCCTGGCTGGCCGAGGGGCTGCTGCCGTACCTGCCCAGCGACGCCCAGGACCGGCTGTTCGAGATGTTGACCGCGCTCAGCGCGCCCGGCAGCCAGGTCGCGATCGAGGTGTTCGGCATCAACTCGCGGAGCAACTCGCAGCGCTGGTTGCGGATGCGCGAGCGGCTCGGCCTGGACGTCAACGTCCAGGCGCTGACCTACCACGAGCCGGACCGCTCGGACGCCGCCGCGTGGCTTTCCGACCACGGCTGGCACGTGCACGCCGTGGACAACCGCGAGGAGATGGCCCGACTCGGCCGCGCGGTGCCCGACGACCTTTCCGACGAGGCGGTGCGCAGCACGTTGCTGCGGGCGCGCCTCGGCGAAACCGCCTTTTGACCTTCGCCTGCCCAAGACCCAAGGAGTTAATGCATGAGCTCGCTGCGCACCCACGACGACACCTGGGACATCAAGAGCAGCGTCGGCACCACCGCGGTCATGGTGGCCGCCGCGCGGGCCATCGAGACCGAGCAGCCCGACGCGCTGATCCGCGATCCCTACGCCCGGCTGCTCGTCAACAACGCCGGTGCCGACGTCCTGTGGGAAGCCATGCTCGACCCGGACGTCGTGGCCAAGATCGAAGCCATCGATGAGGAATCCGCCGCCCGGATCCAGCACATGCGCGGCTACCAGGCGGTGCGGACCCACTTCTTCGACGAGTACTTCGCCGACGCCGTCGCCACCGGGATCCGGCAGGTGGTGATCCTCGCGTCGGGGCTGGACTCGCGGGCCTACCGCCTCGACTGGCCGGCCGGCACCACGGTGTACGAGATCGACCAGCCCCAGGTGCTGGACTACAAGACCACCACGCTGGCCGAAAGCGGCGCCACGCCGTCCGCCGATCGCCGCGAGGTGGCGATCGACCTGCGCGAAGACTGGCCGGCCGCGCTGCGCGCCGCGGGTTTCGACCCGACCCGGCCGACCGCCTGGCTGGCCGAGGGACTGCTGATGTACCTGCCCGCCGAGGCGCAGGACAAGCTGTTCACGCAGATCGGCGAGCTGAGTCCGGCCGGCAGCCGGGTCTCCGCCGAAACCGCACCGATGCACGCCGAGGAGCGGCGCCAGCAGATGCGGGAACGGTTCAAGAAGGTCGCCGACCAGCTCGGCCTGGAGGAGACCATCGACGTCGGCGAGCTGATGTACCGCGACGAGCACCGCGCGAACCTCGCCGACTGGCTCAACGACCACGGCTGGCGCGCCACGGCGCAGAACTCGATCGACGAGATGCACCGCCTGAACCGCGGGGTGCAGAGTTTCGAGCTGGACCAGGACAAGGACGCCTTCTCCGACTTCGTGATCGCCGAGCGCCTGTAACGGCGCGGTTACCGCCGTATCGGCAGGTCATCGCCCATAATGATGACTCATTATGGGCGGCGGCGCGGCGCAGCGATCACACCGCTGGGTGCTGTTGAAGGGCCGGCTCGTCGCCGGCATCGCTTCGGCCTTCGTCATGGCCATCACCGGAATCGGCTGGACGGGTTACCACACCGCCCTGGGCCGGATCATCATCTCCCACGCGCTGCCGAATGGGGCGGCCTCGCTCGGCGACAACCAGAACATCCTGCTGATGGGCCTGGACAGCCGGTTGGACCAGAACGGTCGGCCGCTACCGCAGGAGGTTTACGACGCGCTGCACGCCGGCGACGAAACCTCGGGCGGCTACAACGCCAATGTGCTTATCGTCGTGCACATTTCGGACCGTGACGGGCCCGTCACCGCGGTGTCGATTCCCCGCGACGACTACGCCGAGCTGCCGGGCTGCCCCGGCTCGGTGTGCACGGGCAAGATCAAGCAGGCGTACGGCCTGGCGTATCAGCAATCGTTGAACACGCAGGCCGCCGGGGACTCGGGCGGCGCGGGGTCGACCGATCTGGCGGCCCGCGAGCAAACCGCCCGCGAGGCCGGCCGCAAGGCCGAAATCAGCGCCGTCAGCGACTTTTTGGGTATCTCGGTCGACCACTTCGTCGAGGTCACGTTGGGCGCCTTCTACCAGATCGCCAAGGCGGTGGAGCCAATCACGGTGTGCCTCAACGGCGATACGCGTGATAGCTACTCGGGCGCGGACTTCCATCAGGGTGTGCAGCGCATCGATGCGGCCGACGCGATGGCCTTCGTGC
The DNA here is from genome assembly GCF_000364405.1 of Mycobacterium sp. H4Y. Classification (NCBI taxonomy): domain Bacteria; kingdom Bacillati; phylum Actinomycetota; class Actinomycetes; order Mycobacteriales; family Mycobacteriaceae; genus Mycobacterium; species Mycobacterium sp. H4Y. Next base: position 1,425,809 of record NZ_AKIG01000002.1, on the reverse strand, counting down.
GGCAGCGGCGCGACGAAAACGACGGCTCGTTCACCGATTTCGATCGGACGCGGCGCCAGCAGGCGTTCCTGGTGTCGTTGGTCGAGGCGGCCCGCAGCGGCGGCGCGCTGTCCAGCATGAGCGGGCTGCGCAAAATGCTCGAGGTCGCCCGGGACAACGTCGCCGTCGACGCCGGGCTCGACCTCGGGCAGTTCGCGGCGCGGGCCTCGCGGCTGACCGGGCGGCCGCTGTCGCTGTACACCCTGCCGATCTCCGGCTTCGGCAAGGACGCGAACGGCTCCGACATCAACCTCGTCGACCTTGCGGCCATCCGGCGCATCGTCAACGAGCGCTTCATGTCCGACGCGCCGGCCGCGCTCGACGCCGCGTCGCCGGCGGCCCAGTCACCGCCCGCGCTGACCGAACCCGTCATCCTCGACGTCGTCAACGCCAGCTCGCGCGACGGACTCGCGGCCGCCCTCGAGGAGGCCCTCACCGGCCGGGGCTTCACCCGGGGCAGCGCCACGACTGCCGCCGCCCCCGCCGACGACAGCACGATCGAATACGGTCCCGGGGCCGACGCGGGAGCGCAGGTCCTGTCCGAGCAACTGCGCGTGCCCGCGACCGCGGATCCCTCGGTGGCCTCCGGAACCGTCCGGCTGACCGTGGGAACGCGGTTTCCCGCGGCGGACTACCTCTCCCATTCCGAAGCCCAACCCGGCGCGGCCGGCGACGCGCCGTCGTCCGGGCAGGTGAGTGCGGTCGCCGCCACCGGCAGCGGCGACCGCGCCCCGGCGCCGACCGACCTCAGCCAGATGACGGACTCGAGCGTCCCCTGCGTCAAGTAACCGCGCGGCCCGATCCTTTCTACTGCTCTCCCAACCGGCTGGTTAGTATCGCGGTTATCACCGATGAGCGGCCGCCCCGCGGCGGGACTCTGCTCGGGAAGGACAATGATGACCACCGAATCGGTTGCATCGCAGGCATCGCTCTCCAAGGACTCCACGAACGGGACCGGCTCGGCCGACGTCGCCGCCACGGTTGCCCGGCTTCGTCAGACCTTCGCCACCGGACGCACCCGCGACGTCGACTGGCGCAAGCGGCAGTTGCTGCAGCTGGTGAAGCTGATGGAGGAGAACGAGGCCGCGCTGGCCGCCGCGCTCGCCGAAGACCTGGACCGCAGCCCCTTCGAGGCCTACATCGCCGACATCGCCACCACCGCCGGTGAGGCCAAGTACGCGGCCAAGCGCGTGCGCAAGTGGACGCGGCGCAAGTATCAACTGCTGGAGCTGCCGCAGCTGCCCGGCCGCGGCTGGGTGGAATACGAGCCCTACGGCACCGTGCTGATCATCGGCGCCTGGAACTACCCCTTCTACCTCACGCTGGGCCCGGCCGTCGGGGCGATCGCCGCCGGCAACACCGTGATCCTCAAGCCGTCGGAAATCGCGGCCGCGTCCTCGCGCGTGATGGCCGAGCTGGTGCCCAAGTACCTCGACAACGACGCCATCGCGGTCATCGAGGGCGACGGCGCGACCAGCCAGGAGCTCATCGCCCAGGGCCTGGACCGGGTGATGTTCACCGGCGGCACCGAGATCGGCCGCAAGGTCTATGAGGGCGCGGCGCCGCACCTGACGCCCTGCACGCTCGAGCTCGGCGGCAAGAGCCCGGTCATCGTCGCGGCGGATGCCGACGTGGAGGTGGCGGCCAAGCGGATCGCCTGGATGAAACTGCTCAACGCCGGACAGACTTGCGTCGCACCGGATTACGTGTTGGCCGACGCCACGATTCGCGACGAACTGGTCGACAAGATCGGCGCCGCCATCACCAAGTTCACCTCCGACAAACCGGACGGCATGCGGGTGGTCAACCAGCGGCAGTTCGACCGGATCAGCGGCTACCTTTCCGGCAAGGACGGCACGGTCACCGTCGGCGGGGCATGCGACGCGTCGACGCTGCGCATCCAGCCCGCGGTGGTGGTGGACCCCGACCCGGACGGCCCGCTGATGCGGAACGAGATCTTCGGTCCGGTCCTGCCGGTGATCACCGTCCAAAACCTGGACGAGGCAATACGTTTCGTGAACTCGCGGCCCAAGCCGCTGTCGGCGTACCTGTTCACCAAGCGGCGCGAGACCCGCGAGCGGGTGATCAAGGAGGTGCCGGCGGGCGGCATGCTGGTCAACCACGTCGCCTTCCAGGTGTCGACGGCCAAGCTGCCCTTCGGTGGCGTCGGCGCGTCGGGCATGGGCGCCTACCACGGCAAGTGGGGCTTCGACGAGTTCAGCCACCGCAAGGCGGTCCTCACCAAGCCCACCCGCCCCGACCTGTCGAGCTTCATCTACCCTCCATACACCGAGCGGGCCTTCAAGATGGCCCGCCGGATGTTCTGACCCGGCTTCGCCGAACCAGTTGCTAGACAAAGTTTTTCACAGCAGAGAGGAACCTAATGCCCGGAGTGCAGGATCGCGTCGTCATCGTCACCGGAGCCGGTGGGGGACTGGGCCGTGAGTACGCCCTGACCCTCGCCAAGGAGGGCGCCAGCGTCGTGGTCAACGATCTCGGTGGCGCCCGCGACGGCACCGGCGCCGGCCACAACATGGCCGACGAGGTGGTCAAGGAGATCAAGGACGCCGGTGGCCGGGCGGTCGCCAACTACGACAGCGTCGCCGAGCCCGAGGGCGCCGAGAACATGGTCAAGACCGCGCTCGACGAATTCGGCAAGGTCGACGGTGTGGTGAGCAACGCGGGCATTCTGCGCGACGGCACGTTCCACAAGATGTCCTTCGAGAACTGGGACGCCGTGCTCAAGGTGCACCTCTACGGTGGGTACAACGTCATCCGCGCCGCGTGGCCGCACTTCCGTGAGCAGAGCTTCGGCCGGGTCGTCGTCGCCACCTCCACCAGCGGGCTGTTCGGCAACTTCGGGCAGGCCAACTACGGCGCGGCGAAGCTCGGCCTCGTCGGCCTGATCAACACGCTGGCCCAGGAAGGCGCCAAGTACAACATCAAGACCAACGCGGTCGCGCCGATCGCCGCCACCCGGATGACGCAGGACATCCTGCCGCCGGAGGTCTTCGAGAAGCTCACCCCGGAGTACGTCGCCCCGGTGGTGGCCTACCTGATGACCGAGGAGCTGACCGACACCGACTCGGTGTTCATCGTCGGCGGCGGCAAGGTGCAGCGCACCGCGCTGTTCCAGAACGACGGCATCACCTTCGACAGCGTGCCGTCGGTCGAGGACATCGCCGCCAAGTGGGGCCAGATCACCGACCTGTCCGCCGCCCAGCAGGCCAGCTTCAAGCTGGGCTGAGCCCGGCCTTCCCGAGTGGTCGGCGGGTCAGGCGAGCAGCGCCTCGCGCAGGCGCTCCACGTCTGACTCGCTGACGCTCGCGGCGCGCAAATAGGCGTCCAGCGAACCGAATTCCTCGTCGATGGTTTGGCGCGCGGCGGCCAGGTAGACCTCGCGGACCCCGAGCACGCCGTCGGACAGCCGCGCCTCGGTCCAGGTCACCACCTCCGGGGTCAGCTCGGCGTCCTGGCGCTGCGCGATCATCGCGGAGATCTGCGCCCGCAGGGCGGGCGCGGCGTCGTTGCTGCGCAGGAAGTCGGCCAGGATGGTGTCGCGGTCGATGCCGATCGCCTCGAGCACCGTCGCCACCACGAAGCCGGTGCGGTCCTTGCCGGCGAAGCAGTGCGTCAGCACCGAATGCCCGTCGGCCAGCAGCGAGATGACGCGGTGCAACGCCCGCTGCGCCCCGTTCCGCGTTGGGAATTGCCGGTATTCGTCGATCATGTAGCGGGTGGCGGCCTCATCGACGGATTGGCCCGACTGCTCCTCGGCCCCCTCGCCGGTGAGCAGGCGCTGGAAGGCGTGTTCGTGCGGCGCCGCGTCGTCGGTCCCGGCGTCCTGCTCGCCGAGATCGGGGAAGGGCAACAGGTGCACCTCGACGCCGTCGGGAACCAGCCCCGGCCCGCGCCGCGCGACCTCACGGGCCGCCCGCAAATCGGCGACGTCGGTGATGCCCAGCCGGCTCAGCGTCGCGCGGCCGTCGTCGTCGAGCCCGCTCAGTTCGCCGGAGCGGAACAGCCGCCCGGGTTTGAGCGCCGGCGCGCCGTCGGAGACGTCACGAAAGTTCCACGCGCCCGACAGTTCTCGCAACGCCTCAGTCATGCGCGGTGACCGCCGCGGCGAGCGCCGACTTTTCCCGGCCCAGCTCGGCGCGCGCGATGGTTCGCATGTGCACCTCGTCCGGGCCGTCGAAGATCCGCATGGCGCGGTGCCAGCCGTACAGGCGGGCCAGCACCGTGTCGTCGCTGACGCCGGCGGCCCCGTGCACCTGGATGGCGCGGTCGATGACGTCGCAGGCCACCTGCGGGGCCACCGCCTTGATCTGGGAGACCAGCAGGTGAGCGGCCTTGTTGCCATGCTGGTCGATGGTCCACGCCGCCTTCTCGCACAGCAGCCGTGCCTGGTCGATCTCGTTGCGGGACTTGGCAATTGACTCGCGCACCACGCCCTGCTCGGCCAGCGGGCGCCCGAACGCCACCCGCTTCTGGGCGCGGTCGGACATCAGGGCCAGGGCGCGCTCGGCCCCGCCGAGCGCGCGCATGCAGTGGTGGATGCGGCCCGGCCCGAGCCGGGCCTGGGCGATCGCGAAGCCGCCGCCCTCTTCGCCGAGCAGGTTGGTGGCCGGCACACGCACGTTGTCGTAGACGATCTCGCAGTGGCCGTGCTGGTCCTGCCAGCCGAAGACCGGGGTGGAGCGCACCACCGTCACGCCGGGCGTGTCCATCGGCACCAGCACCATCGACTGCTGCTGGTGGCTCGCGGCGTCGGGGTTGGTGCGGCCCATGACGATCAGGATCTTGCAGCGCGGGTCGGCCGCGCCCGACGTCCACCACTTGCGGCCGTTGATCACGTAGTCGGCGCCGTCGCGCACGATCGAGGTCTCGATGTTGCGGGCGTCGCTGCTGGCCACGGCCGGCTCGGTCATGGAGAAGGCGCTGCGGATCTCGCCGGCCAGCAACGGCTCCAGCCACTGCGTGCGCTGTTCCTCGGTGGCGAACAGGTGCAGCGTCTCCATGTTGCCGGTGTCGGGTGCCGCGCAGTTGAGCGCCTCGGGGGCGATCTCCAGGCTCCAGCCGGTGATCTCGGCCAGCGGCGCGTATTCGAGGTTGGTCAGGCCCGATTCGGCCGGCAGGAACAGGTTCCACAGGCCCCGCTGCTTGGCCTTGATCTTCAGTTCCTCGACGACGGGCGGAACCGTGTGGTCGTGCGGGCCGGCTTCGTGACGGAACTTGTCGTAGTCGGCCTCGGCCGGGAACACGTACTCGGTCATGAAATCGGTCAGCCGCTTGTGGTAGTCGCTGGCCTTGGCCGACATCGCGAAGTCCATGCCCGTCACGATAGGTCACGCGTTATTGGACGGCGCGAGCAGACGCAAAATCGCATGCTGCAGTGCGGATTAGTGCGATTCTGTGTCTGCTCGCGGCAGGATTGGGGCGTGACCGAATCCCGCCCTCCGTTCCCGCCGTTCACGCGGCAGACCGCGATGCAGAAGGTGCGGGCGGCCGAGGATGCCTGGAACACCCGCGACCCGCACCGCGTCAGCCTGGCCTACACGGTCGATTCGCGGTGGCGAAACCGCGGAGAGCACATCGTGGGCCGCGACGAGATCGTGGCGTTCCTGACCCGCAAGTGGCAGCGCGAACTGGATTACGCGCTGCGCAAGGTTCTTTGGGACTTCCACGACAACCGCATCGCGGTCCGCTTCCAATACGAGTGCCGCGACCAGTCGGGGCAGTGGTATCGCAGCTACGGCAACGAGCTGTGGGAGTTCGCCGAGTCGGGGCTGATGGCCCGCCGCGAAGCCAGCATCAACGACGTGCCGATCGACGAATCGCAGCGACGCATCTTCGGGCCCCGCCCGTCGTCCGGACGCGGCCACGACATCCCGCTCTGGTAGCGGCGGGCAACAACGACGCCTTGTGACCTCACAACGGTGTGGCCGCTACTGCATCGGCATGCGGCGGCGAACCATCGACCGGGAGTCGATCGCCCGCCGGCGGGGTATCCCGCCCCGGGTGGCCCAGAGCCGATCACCCATCCATGGCGGAACCTGGTTAAGGTAGCGAAGCGCGCGGCCGAGCCAGCGCCACGCCCATCGGCACGGACAGTACGTAAGAGTACGGAAAGTAGATGTACGCGCCATGACAGATGCGCAGACGACGGTAGGAGTGGTCTCCGAGTCCGGGGCCGACGAGCGGCGGGTCGCGCTGGTGCCGAAGGCGGTGGCGTCGCTGGTGGGCAGCGGCGTGGCGGTCGTGGTCGAGTCCGGCGCGGGCGAACGGGCGCTGCTGCCCGACGCGCTCTACACCGAGGCCGGCGCCACCATCGGGGACGCGTGGGCCGCCGACATCGTGGTCAAGGTCGCGCCACCGACCGCGGACGAGGTCGGCAAGCTGCACAGCGGGCAGACGCTGATCGGCTTCCTGGCGCCGCGCAACGCCGAGAACTCGATCGGCGCTTTGAAGCAGGCGGGCGTGCAGGCGTTCGCCCTGGAGGCCATCCCGCGGATCTCGCGCGCACAGGCGATGGACGCCTTGTCGTCGCAGGGCAACGTGGCCGGCTACAAGGCCGTGCTGCTGGCGGCCTCGGAGGCGACCCGGTTCTTCCCGATGCTGACGACGGCCGCCGGAACGGTGAAGCCGGCCACCGTGCTGGTGCTCGGGGTCGGGGTGGCCGGGCTGCAGGCGCTGGCGACGGCCAAGCGGCTCGGTGCCCGCACCACCGGTTACGACGTGCGGCCCGAGGTGGCCGATCAGGTGCGCTCGGTGGGCGCGCAGTGGCTCGAGCTCGGGATCTCAGAAACAATCACAGCGGCCGGCGAGGGCGGATACGCCCGCGAGCTGACCGACGAGGAGCGCGCGCAGCAGCAGCAGGCGCTGGAGAAGGCCATCAGCGGCTTCGACGTCGTGATCACCACAGCGCTGGTCCCGGGCCGTCCCGCGCCGCGGCTGGTGACGGCCGCGGCCGTGGAGGCGATGAAGCCCGGCAGCGTGGTGGTGGACCTGGCCGGCGAGACCGGCGGCAACTGCGAGCTCACCGAACCCGGCAAGACGGTCGTCAAGCACGACGTCACCATCGCGTCGCCGCTGAACCTGCCGGCGACGATGCCCGAGCACGCCTCCGAGCTCTACAGCAAGAACATCACCGCTTTGCTGGACTTGCTGCTCACCGACGGCAAGCTGGCGCCGGACTTCGACGACGAGGTCATCGCGGACTCCTGTGTGACGCGGGACTGAGAGGACTACATGTACGACGAACTGTTGGCCAACGTGGCGATCCTGGTGCTGTCCGGGTTCGTCGGGTTCGCGGTCATCTCCAAGGTGCCCAACACGCTGCACACGCCGCTGATGTCGGGCACCAACGCCATCCACGGCATCGTGGTGCTGGGCGCGCTGGTGGTGTTCGGCTCGGTCGAGCACCCCTCGCTGGCGGTGCAGATCATCCTGTTCGTGGCCGTCGTGTTCGGCACCCTGAACGTCATCGGCGGGTTCATCGTCACCGACCGGATGCTGGGCATGTTCAAGGGCAAGAAGAAACCGGTGCCCGCCGCGAGTGAGGAGCCGGCCGCCAAATGAACTACTTGGTCATCGGCCTGTACATCATTTCGTTCGCCCTGTTCATCTACGGCCTGATGGGCCTGACCGGGCCCAAAACGGCGGTGCGGGGCAACCTGATCGCCGCGGTGGGCATGGCGATCGCGGTGGCCGCGACGCTGGTCAAGATCCGCCACACCGACCAATGGGTGCTGATCATCGCCGGCCTGGTGGTGGGCGTGGTGCTCGGTGTCCCGCCGGCGCGCTACACCAAGATGACGGCGATGCCGCAGCTGGTGGCGTTCTTCAACGGCGTCGGCGGCGGCACCGTCGCGCTGATCGCGCTGTCGGAATTCATTGAGACGCAAGGCTTTTCGGCTTTCCAGCACGGTGAGTCGCCGACCGTGCACATCGTGGTGGCGTCGTTGTTCGCCGCGATCATCGGGTCGATCTCGTTCTGGGGATCGATCATCGCGTTCGGCAAGCTGCAGGAGATCATCTCGGGCGCACCGATCGGTTTCGGCAGGGCCCAGCAGCCGGTCAACCTGCTGCTGCTGGTCGCCGCGGTGGCCGCGGCGGTGGTGGTCGGGGTGCACGCCCATCCCGGCACCGGCGGGGCGTCCCTGTGGTGGATGATCGGGCTGCTGGCCGCGGCCGGCGTGCTGGGCCTGATGGTGGTGCTGCCCATCGGCGGCGCGGACATGCCCGTGGTCATCTCGCTGCTCAACGCGATGACGGGGTTGTCTGCCGCGGCCGCCGGTCTGGCGCTGAACAACACCGCGATGATCGTGGCCGGCATGATCGTCGGCGCGTCCGGCTCGATCCTGACCAACCTGATGGCCAAGGCCATGAACCGCTCGATCCCGGCGATCGTCGCCGGCGGCTTCGGCGGCGGCGGGGTGGCCCCCAGTGGCGATGGCGGGGGAGACAAGACCGTCAAGGCCACCTCGGCCGCGGACGCCGCGATCCAGATGGCCTACGCCAACCAGGTGATCGTGGTGCCGGGCTACGGCCTGGCCGTCGCGCAGGCGCAGCACGCGGTGAAGGACATGGCGGCCCTCCTGGAGGACAAGGGCGTGGAGGTCAAGTACGCCATCCACCCGGTCGCCGGCCGGATGCCCGGGCACATGAACGTGTTGCTGGCCGAGGCCGAGGTCGACTACGACGCCATGAAGGACATGGACGACATCAACGACGAGTTCGCGCGCACCGACGTCGCGATCGTCATCGGCGCCAATGACGTCACCAACCCGGCGGCCCGCAACGACGCGTCCAGCCCGATCTACGGCATGCCGATCCTCAACGTGGACAAGGCCAAGTCGGTGATCGTGCTGAAGCGATCGATGAACTCCGGGTTCGCGGGCATCGACAACCCGCTGTTCTACGGCGAGGGCACCAGCATGCTGTTCGGGGATGCGAAGAAGTCGGTGACCGAGGTCGCCGAGGAACTCAAGGCGCTATAAAGCGCTGGCGCTGGGCGTTTAAACGGGCGGGTATGCCGGCGGCGGGTACCCGTTGCCGTCGGTGACACCGCGCAAGCCCCAGGTGAGGTACCGCATGAAGAACTCGATCTCGTCGCTTCCGTCGTAATCCGGGCTCGGATCCATCGGTCCCACCTCTCGAATCTCGTTCGAGGAGGAGTCTAGTCGCATGCCCGTCGACGTGACACCCGGCGTTTTTGCTTAAACTGTCCAACCAGTTGATTGATAGTTATTCTTGGCCGAACCGGGCCTGGCCTGCCCGTACCGACGATAGTGAGAACAGATGCCCACCGACAGCGTCACACCCAATGGGCAAACGCGGCGCGAAGAGCTGCTGGCCGTCGCCACCAAGCTGTTCGCGGCGCGCGGCTATCACGGCACCCGGATGGACGACGTGGCCGACGTGATCGGCCTGAACAAGGCGACCGTCTACCACTATTACGCCAGCAAGTCGCTGATTCTGTTCGACATCTACCGCCAGGCCGCCGAGGGCACGCTGGCCGCCGTGCACGACGACCCGTCCTGGACCGCGCGCGAGGCGCTCTACCAGTACACCGTCCGGCTGCTGACCGGCATCGCCAGCGACCCCGAGCGCGCCGCGGTGTACTTCCAGGAGCAGCCCTACATCACCGAGTGGTTCACCAGCGAGCAGGTCGCCGAGGTCCGCGAGAAGGAAGCGCAGGTCTACCACCACGTGCACGGCCTGATCGACCGCGGGATCGCCAGCGGCGAGTTCTACCAGTGCGATTCGCACGTGCTTGCGCTGGGCTACATCGGCATGACGCTGGGCAGCTATCGCTGGCTGCGGCCCAGCGGGCGGCGCTCCGCCAAGGAGATCGCGGCGGAGTTCAGCACGGCGCTGCTGCGCGGACTGATCCGCGACGAGGCGATCCGCACGACCTCGCCGCTGGGGCCCTAAGCCCGTAGGTGCTTGTCGAGGAACGCGAGCTGGTCGGCGACCACCCGCTCGAACGCGTCGTCGACGTAGATCGCGAAATGGCCCTCGGGATACAGCTTGACCTCGCCGCGGGGCGCTCTGGCCGCGTGGCGCAGCGTCGTCGCCGCGGGGGCCACCGAGTCGGCCTCGCACACGCAGAACAGGATCGGGCAACCGATCTTCGGTGTCAGGCGTCCCGGGCGATAGGTGAAGACCTGCAACGCGATTCGGGCGGCGACCTCGTTGCGTACGTCGGCGCCGTCGGGCACCAGCCGCAGGTAGCCCTCGTACGCGTCGGTCGTGTTCATCAACGCGACCTCGCCGGGCCGCCCCGCCGTCGCGACCATCACCGGTGGCCGGCCCCGCTTGCTCGCGAGCACGTCGCGCACCGCCCGCGCGGTGATGCGCGCGGTGATCAGCGGGTTGGTGATGGTGCGCGCGGACGCGATGCCGTCGGTGAAGGGGCACTGGGCGACGGCCGCGGCGATGCCCGGCAGCCGCGCCGCCGTGGCGATCACGTGACCGCCGGCAAAAGACGTGCCCCACAACGCGATTCGAGCGGGATCGACACCCGGTAGGGTGCGCGCGTAGTCGACGGCCGCGGCCCAGTCGGCGAGCTGCATGCCGACGTCGAGGACCTGACGGGGCCGGCCTCCGCTGTCGCCGAAGTTGCGGTAGTCGAACACCAGGCACGCGTAGCCGGCCGCGCTGAAGCGTTCGGCGTAGGCGTCCAGGCGCATGCTCCGCACGGCGCCCAGGCCGTGGGCCATCACCAGCAGCGGCGCGGGGCCGTCGCCCGGCGGGCGGTAGAGCCAGGCGCTGATCAGGTCGTCGCCGGACGGGAACCGAAGGTCTTCGCGTGTAGTCATCAACGGTTGATTCTGCCCCCGCGGTCCACGGGCGGTCCGCAGGTATGCGCGCCCAAATTAATGGACTAGTGTCTAGAAACGTTTTGAGCGCTCAACGGACGGAGACTGTCATGGCGATCCGCGTCGCGCACGTCGGTACCGGCAACGTCGGTGGGCTGGCCCTCGCCGAACTGATCACCAACCCGCAGTTCGAGCTGACCGGGGTGTGCGTCTCCACCCCGGAAAAGGTGGGTAAGGACGCGGGCGAGCTGTGCGGCGTCGGCCTGGACGCCGGCGTGGTGACGGGCGTCGCGGCCGTCGACGACCTGGACGCCATCATCGCCGCCAAGCCCGAGTGCGTCGTCTACTGCGCGATGGGCGACACCCGGCTGCCCGAGGCCATGGCCGACGTGATGCGCATCCTGGCCGCCGGGATCAACGTCGTCGGGTCCTCGCCGGGGCTGCTGCAGTACCCGTGGGGCGTGATGCCCGACAAGTACATCGCCCGCGTGGAAGACGCTGCCAAGCAAGGCAATTCGAGCATCTTCATCAGCGGCGTCGACCCCGGGTTCGCCAACGACCTGATCCCGTTCGCGCTCGCCGGGACGTGTCAGCGCATCGAGCAGGTGCGCTGCATGGAGATTCACGACTACGCGTCCTACAACGGGACCGAGGTCATGGACTACATGGGATTCGCCAAGCCCATGGACGAGATCCCGATGCTGCTGCAGCCGGGCATCCTCAGCATCGCCTGGGGCACCGCGATCCGTCAGCTGGCGGCCGGCCTGGGCATCGAGGTCGACGAGATCACCGAGTCCTACCAGCGCGAGCCCGCGCCCGAGGACTTCGACATCGCGGTCGGCCGCGTCGCCAAGGGGACCGTGGCCGTGCTGCAGTTCGAGATCCGCGGCATGGTCAAGGGCCACCCCGCCATCGTCATCGAGCACGTCACCCGGCTGCGGCCCGACCTGCGCCCCGACCTGCCCCAGCCCGCCGCGGGCGACGGCTCCTACCGCGTCGAGATCACCGGCGAGCCGTCCTATGCGGTCGACATCATTCCCAGCAGCCGCAAGGGCGACCACAATCACGCCGCGATCGCGGGCGCCGCGGGCCGCGTCGTCAACGCCATCCCCGCGGTGATCGCGGCGCCCCCCGGCATCCGGACCACGCTCGACCTGCCGCTGGTCACCGGAAAAGGCCTTTACGCACCAAGCACTTTGGTGACCTCTTAATCGAAAGGAGCCCCCTGTGGGACGGGTAGACGGCAAAGTTGCGCTCATCAGTGGCGGTGCGCGCGGGATGGGCGCCGAGCACGCGCGGCTGCTGGCGGCCGAAGGCGCCAAGGTGGTGATCGGCGACATCCTCGACGACGAGGGAGAAGCCGTGGCCGCTGAAATCAATGCGATCGGTGACGCGGTGCGCTACGTGCACCTCGACGTCACCCAACCCGACCAGTGGGACGCCGCCGTGCAGACCGCGATCGGCGAATTCGGCAAGCTCAACGTGTTGGTCAACAACGCCGGGACCGTCGCGCTCGGCCCATTGAAGAGCTTCGATCTCGCCAAGTGGCAGAAGGTGATTGACGTCAACCTGACCGGGACGTTCCTGGGCATGCGGGTGGCCGTCGAGCCGATGATCGCGGCCGGGGGCGGCTCGATCATCAACGTCTCGTCCATCGAGGGCCTGCGCGGCGCGCCGATGGTGCATCCCTACGTCGCCTCCAAGTGGGCGGTGCGTGGCCTGGCCAAGTCCGCCGCCCTGGAACTGGCGCCGCACAACATCCGGGTCAACTCCGTGCACCCGGGCTTCATCCGCACCCCGATGACCAAGCACCTGCCCGAGGACATGGTGACCATCCCGCTCGGCCGCCCGGCCGAGTCCCGCGAGGTGTCGACCTTCATCCTGTTTTTGGCCAGCGACGAGTCGTCGTACGCCACCGGCAGCGAATTCGTCATGGACGGCGGCCTGGTCACCGACGTGCCGCACAAAAACCTGTTCTAGGGCGGTGCTATAACCGCGAGCATGCTGAGCACTTTGGCAAGCCTGGTCGGGCCGAACCACGTCGTCACCGACCCCGACGTGCTGGCGGCGCGCAGCGTCGACCACACCGGCCGTTACCGCGGGCGGGCCAGCGCGCTGGTGCGGCCGGGCTCGGGCGAGCAGGTCGCCGAGGTGCTGCGGGTGTGCCGCGACGCGGGCGCGCACGTGACGGTGCAGGGCGGCCGGACCTCGCTCGTGGCCGGCACCGTCCCCGAACACGACGACGTGTTGCTGTCCACCGAGCGGCTGCACGCCATCGGGGACGTCGACACCGTCGAGAGCCGCATCGAGGTCGGCGCCGGAGCCACCCTGGCCGCGGTGCAACGGGCTGCGGCCGCGGCCAATCTCGTGTTCGGCGTGGACCTGTCCGCCCGCGACACGGCGACCGTCGGCGGCATGGCGTCGACCAATGCCGGCGGCCTGCGCACCGTCCGGTACGGCAACATGGGCGAGCAGGTGATCGGCGTGCAGGTCGCGCTGCCCGACGGCTCGCTGCTGCGCCGCCACAGCCGGGTGCGCCGGGACAACACCGGCTATGACCTTCCGGCGCTGTTCGTGGGCGCCGAGGGCACGCTCGGCGTCATCACCGGGCTGGATCTGCGGCTGCATGCCATCCCCCCGCACCGGGTGACCGCCATCTGCGGATTCGCCGACCTCGACGCGCTGGTGGCCGCCGGCCGGATCTTCCGCGACGTGGATGGCATCGCGGCCCTGGAATTGATCGACGGCCGGGCCGCCGCGCTGACCCGCGAGCATCGCGGCGTCGGGGCCCCGGTCACCGGGGACTGGCTGCTGCTGGTGGAGCTGGCCGCCGACCATGACCAGACCGAGCGCCTCGCCGACTTGCTCGACAACGTGCCGATGCGCGGCGAGCCGGCGGTGGGCGTGGATCTCGTTGCGCAGCAACGGTTGTGGCAGGTGCGCGAATCGCTGGCCGAGGTGCTGGGCGTGTACGGTCCGCCGCTGAAGTTCGACGTGTCGCTGCCGTTGTCGGCGATCAGCGAATTCGAAAGGCACGCCGTTGAATTGGTCGCTATTCACGCCCCAGGGGCGCTGCCGGTGCTGTTCGGGCATATCGGCGAGGGCAACCTGCACCTGAACGTATTGCGTTGCCCGGGCGAGCAAGAGCGGGCGCTCTATGAGCCGATGATGGACCTCATCGCGCGGTGCGGCGGCAACGTCAGCTCCGAGCACGGCGTCGGCAGCCGCAAGCGGCCCTACCTCGCGATGTCACGCGAGCCCGCGGACATCGCCGCGATGCGCACGCTCAAGGCGGCGCTGGACCCGACGGGGTATCTCAACGCCGCGGTGTTGTTCGACCGATCGCCGTGATGCGTCCGCTACCAGAGGCAACGCCCACCAAGTTGAAGATCGACGCTACGAGATTGCCATCCTCCGTGTCGTGATTCTCTCGGTTTCAGGATGCTCCTGCAGGGACACGCGATGCATGCCTGTGTTCGCGCACGAAGTCGATCGTGCCAACATATGCGAAGCTTTGAGGTGGCACGCCAGAAGGTAAAAGTTCACCGATTGACATCGGAACTGCTAGACGAGTCGCGTTTTCGATTCGAATCCCGCTTCCCATCAAGGAATTCGCGTAATAGCGGTCGAAGTCGACGCGGTCGATGCAACCTACACGGTTAAATCGTCGCCAAAGACTAAGGGGCGCGGCGTTGACGGTGGCACCGACCTTGAAGTATCCGACAATCAGCTGGACCGGCGCTGTCGCGTACACCCACACAAGATCGACGTCCTTGGCTAGCGGCCGCTTACGGAACTCGATCTTCTTGCGGCCCTGCATAATCGCCTCTGCGTAGCGTGGGTGGACTGACATTACTACCTGTCGGCCAGTCGCTGATGAATCCATTTGGTGCCAGCCTCCCTCACTTGTTGAACGGTTTGCGGTGGTGCCTTTAATACTTCGTTCGCCTGCAACTCTGCCAAGGTCCACGGGGGATCGAGGACCCAATCCCTGCGGAACATAATGACAAGTACCTGTGACGAGTGTTGTGCGAGCAATTCCACATCCTCGGCGGTGTACACAGTGCGGCCACCAACCATGTTCATGACGTTTTCGGCTGATGCTGTTCGGTGCGTCTCCTCGGCGACGCCAACGACTTCCACCGTCTTGAAGCCCCCTGACCGATAGAAGAGGATAATGTCACCTGGCTCTATGTTGTTCGTTGAAGCATTGCACAAGTACGCCTTTCGAAGCGCATTCCCCCACGGTCTACTCTTCTCCCCTGCGAGGTCGGGAAAGACCAACTGGCCCATTGGCCCGGACATCGCACACTCTGGGAACAGCTGATTGTGCCAATGATTGCGGATGGGTATGACAAACGCGGAGGCAGCGGCTGATACCGCTGGGGGCCCGTACCGGATGTGATAGTCCAGTGGGTTCAATGTTTCGTCGCGCGGCTTGAACACCTTGACGAGCGTGGTCTCCCCTTTTTGCGACCGACCGGCACTGACGTATCCGAATTGGCCAAGGAAATCGATCAGAGGCTGGTGATGATCCCAAACCTCCACGTACGCGCTGCTGACATGGTGATCATGATGCGATTGAAGGACCGCCTTCAACAACAGCTCACCATATCTACTGCCGGAAAACTGTTGTGCCACTTTAAAAGTCGATATCTTGCTCACGGGATGCACGAAATCGTACTCGCAGTCATCCTCGCGGATCTTCACAATGGCGATCGCGGCGTATGTGCCATCGTCCTCCTTGACGACGAAACACTCGCGGTTGCTCGAATCTCCTTGCACTTTGGCAATCCATGCGTCGAAATTCTCGTAGTCGTCACGGATACTGCCGAAGATTTTCTGCTCCACGTCGAGCGCGTACGACGGCAAGTTCTCGACCTGCGGCGGCGGTGGAATGGCGGCGGGCTCGAAACCCTCAAGCATGGCCACTGCGTCTGCGAGGGTGAGGACACGTGTGCCCACGCCGATGCGCGTTGCCCTCTTTCGCAGGCGGCCGTCGTCGCTGACAAGGAAGTTAACCGAATTCGAATACAGCGAGGCCAGAATTCGTCGGTCGCGGTGGTCGTTCGTGTCGCGCTCAACAGGACCTAGTTCGTTGTCAATCGACGAATGGATCGGCGACTCAGCCAGCGTGTCAAACTTATCGATCTCTGCGAGACGCTGTTTGGCGCGGGCCGCGTCTTTGCCGCCCGCGAGTTCATCGCGACTGGCCGGGTGCACAAAGATGTAGTGCCGTTGCTTCATAGCCAAACGCATGAAGGCTGCTGCAGGACCCATGCCCGCTTCCATTTGGCCTGCAAACGGCTCTAGCGCGATAAGAGCGTTCGTGTCGAGGAGGAATCGCAGTGGTGAGGTCGGACCACCCGCATCTTCAACCTCATCCGCCACGGTCGCGATTATCGCCTTTGAACGAAACATTCGACCGCTGACACGCCCCGCAAAGCTTCGTGGTTGCTCGAATAAAGGCCTGCTGTTCCGGCTTTCCTTGGAGGTATGTGTGATTTCTCCTCCGACCCGGCGATGCTGACCGCGCCCGAGTGCCGGCGCGCACGCCCATAGCATTTGGTGAAAGGATCACATCGAGTCGTTTTCTCAAAGCGTCAGGCAACGCTCCGTTCGTTAATTGCATCATCGTTTTCGCGATGAACCGGTGGAGAAACCATGCCTTGATTGCCCAAAGGCCCTCGCTTGCAGTCCAATGAAACGGGCTAGCTCGACATCGAGCTATCTGACGTGCGGACAAAGGTTATGGTTAATCGCGGTTATCAACACAATTCAGTTGCATGCAGGACATTGTTAAGTGCTGGCGAGATGGACCGAGCTCAGTAATCCTCTGGCGCGACGGGTCTGGAGGGGCCTGCTGGACTTCTTACTATCGGTGCGGCTTGTTCGAATGTGTCACACCGCGCGACACCAAACGATCAGTTGCCCTTGATGCCGACGGCGTGCCGCAGCTGCGCCAGAAACTGGTCGGCGTCGTCGCTGCGCACGATGTAGTGCGAGATCGCGATCCGGATCACCGTCGCCGCCTTCACCGCGGAGTTGGGCCCGGGCAGGTGCCGCTGCAAGCCCTCGCGCATCTGCGGGATCACCCACGAGAACTGGGCGATGGTGTGCTCGGGCTCGACGTCGACCATGCGCACGCCGGAGTACGAATGCTGGTAATCGACGATGAACCGCAGCACGGCGTCGAGCTTGTCCACGCCCTTGAGGCCCGCGGTGGCCTTAACGAGGCCGCTTTCGAAGATCTGTCGCTCGTAGGCCGAAAACGCCGACAGCAACTCCTCTTTGGACGCGAACCAGCGGTACAGCGTCGGGCGGGAGACGCCCGCCTGGGTGGCCACGTCGGACAGGCTCAGCTTGGTCTTGCCGTTGCGGCCGAGCACCTCGGCGGTGGCCGCCAGAATGCGCTGACGGGTCGAGGTGTCGGTGTCGGCGATCGTCGTCGACCGGATCGGGTGGCTCATGTTTTCGCCTCCACGTTAGGCCCGAGGCGGGCGCCGGCGCACCAGCACCGACTGCTGGATGGCGCCGACCGCGCCCTGTTCGTCGAACAATGTGCCGATCGTCGTCCCGATCCCGTCCGGCCCGTAACTGGTTTCCGCCCTGATCCCGATCCAATCACCGTCGGGGACACGAAACACGTGCACGGCCAGATCGGTGTTGAGGAAGGTCCATTTGGTGATGTCCAGCTTGCTGCCGATGCCGTTGGCGCAGTCGGCGACCGCGAACAGCCGCTCCAGTTGGGTCATGGACTCGCCGTTGACCAGGTCGACGGTCGGGTTGATCCACGATTCGCCCGGGCCTTCGCTCAACGGCTCGGTCAGCCACAGCCACTCGAGGCTGTGCACGTAGTTGCGGTCCCAGTCCTTGGCCTTGAGGTTGCGGTCGTAGGCCTCGGCCCTCGGCCGGGGCAGGGGAGCCGCGGCGTGCGCGAGCTCCTCGGTGTCCTGGTGCTGCAACCGCCAACCGGTGGCGCGCGCCACCGGCCGGGGAGCGCCGTCGGGACCCGGCGCCAGCATCTCGGCGCTGACGAGTTCGATCTGCTTGCCGGGCCGTTGCACCTGCGAGCGGACCCACAGGTCGCCCTCGGCCGGCACCCCGCCCAGCAGGTCGATCACGACCCGGGACAGGCGGGTGTCGTCGCGCAGTTCGCACCGCTCCAGCGCCCGGACCAGCAGCCCCGACACCGGACCGCCGTGCTGGATCGCCGCCGACCAGGTGCCGCGCGCCAGGTCGGTCGCCCGGAACTTCTCGCCCGGCGCGTCGGCCGGGTCGATCAGCTCGTAGTAGGCGTCGGTCATCGTCAACCTCTTCGGGGGTCAGGGCAGGCCGGCGCCGGGAGTGGTCACCGTGACGGCGTCCAGCCGGGAAAGCCGGGTGCCGGCCAGGCGCTGAGGATAGGCGTCCGTGCTCGACAACAGAAACAGGGTGCGGCGCTGCGGGCCGCCGAGCGCGCAGGCGATGGCGACCCGATCGCCCATGTCGATCCGGTCGGTCACGTCCCCGCCCGCCACGATCCGCTCGAACTGGTGGGCCAGGGTCATCGACGTCCACACCCCGCCCTCGGCGTCGAGCGCGATGCCGTCGGGCGGCCCGTCCAGGCCGTCGGCGAAGATCCGGCGATCGGTCAGCCCACCGTCATCGCCGATCGAAAACGCGGTCAGCCGCCGGCCCGTCGACTCGGCGACGATCAGCGTCGTGCGGTCCGGCGTGATCACCATCCCGTTGGGGAAGTCGAGATCCTCGGCGACGACGGTCGCGCTGTCGTCGGGGTCGAGGCGGACGATCACGCCGCCGCGCAGCGCCTGGCATCCGATGTAGGCGCGGCCCACGTCGTCGATGACCATGTCACCGAGGTTGGCCGGCGCCACGTCGGCGAGATCGGCGATGGTGGCGACGCTTTCGCCGTCGTAGCGCAGCACCCGCCGGTCCTCGGTCGACGCGATCAGCAGCGAGCCGTCGGGACGGAAACCCAAGCCCGACGGCGAGTGCCCGGGCAACGGCAGCGTGGTCAGCGAGCCCCCCATGGTCGAGGTGTGGACCGCCTCGCCTAGCATGTCGGAGAACCACAGCAGGCCCTCGAACCAGCGCGGCCCCTCGCCGAAGCAGAACCCGTTGGCCAGCGGCTCGGGGATCATCCGCTCATGCCTTTGGCCAACCTTCCGCTTTACAAACACCGAAAAAGTGTCACGCACCGCGGGTACCGGTGTCAATCTGCCGACCGGGCGAGTTCTCGTGCGACGGCCTCGTGGTAGGCGTCGATCTTCGCCGGGTTGGCCTGGATGAAGAGCTGATCCGGCAGGGGCGCGTGCTTGTACGCCTCGATCGTCATGGTCCGGGAGAACAGCGTGACGTCCTGGCCCGGCCGGGTGAAGTGGTACGACACGGTGATCCTGCCCTCCATGCCGCCGTTCCCGTCGCGGTCATGGCCCAGGCGGCCGATCGAGGTGAACACGAACAGCGTCGGCCGCACGGCGGCGGCCAGCTGCCAGCGGAAGATCCGGTCGCCGTCGGGCCCCGCTTCCTCCCAGGTGTCACCCACCTTGAGGGGTAGGTCGGGCAACCCGCCGATGTGCGCGCTGCCGGGGTAGGTCTTGGTCCAGTTCAACGGGTTGGTGACGAAGTCGTAGACGGTCTCGGCGGACTGCGTGAACGCGGTCTCCGAAGTGGTGGTCACGATACCCAATGGCGTTGCCTCCCTGCGCTTTTCGTCGGCGGGCTAGTCCGCCGGGCCGCGGTCTTGTTAGCCAAGCTTTACAAATCCTACTCAAAGTGTCACGCTGAGCCCTGAGCTGCTAGCGCGAGAGGTGGAGCGGATTTGACGAAAGCTTCCGAGGAGTCTCAGCAGACCGAGTGGACGGTGCAAGGCCTGCTGGATCTGTTTGACGTGCAGGCCGACGGGCAGGACCGGTTCACCGGCGAGACCGGCATCGCCGGCGGCGACGAACGTCAGGTGGTGGAGGGCACCCAGGTGCTCGCCCAGGCGATTGTCGCGGTGGCCAAACGATTCCCGGACAAGTCGGTGCGCTCGGCGCACGCGGTGTTCTCCCGAGCCGTGACCGTCGGCCCGCCGATCGAGCTGATCCTCGACGTCGTGGCCGAGGGCCGGTCCACCGCCACCGCCGTCGTGGCCGTGCACCAGAACGGCCGCCGGTGCCTGAGCATCACGGTGCTGGCCGACGTCCCGACCGCCGACGTCATCCGTCACCACCTGCCGCGCCCCGAGGTGGCCGCGCCGGCCGACGCCAACCCCTCACCGATGCCGATGGTCGGCCGCGAGCTGCGCCTGGTGGACGTCGTCGACGTCAACAGCCCCGACGAGGTCGGCCCGCCGGAGCTCTACGCGTGGCTGCACTACGACCCCATCCCGACCCGCGACGACCTGGCCAAGGCGCTGCTGGCGTACTTCACCGGTCACCTGGGGATCTCCACCACCATGCGCGCGCACGAGGGCATCGGCACCGCCCAGGCGCACCTGACCGTGTCCACCGCGCCGATGAGCATCTCGGTCGCCTTCCACGAGCCGGCGCGCTGGAGCGGCTGGCTCCTCTACACCCACGAGAGCACCCAGGTGGGCGCGGGCATGTCGTACGTGCGCGGCACCGTGCACGCCGAGGAGGGGGAGCTGCTGGCGTCGTTCTCCCAGGAGGCGCTGATCCGCCCGCTGCGGACCAGCGACACCGCGATCGATTCCCGCGCGCGCTTCTGACGGCCGGAAAAGTCAGATGCGCTTCACCATCACCCACCCGATGCACAGCCATCCCTACAACCCGGAATTGGTCAGTGGGGACGGCATCGGCAAGGTGGCCGCGGCCACCGAAGCGGCCGGGATCCACGGCTTCGGCTTCACCGATCACCCCGCGCCGTCGCAGCGGTGGCTGGACGCGGGCGGGCATGACGCGTTAGACCCTTTCGTCGCACTGGGTTTCGCCGCCGCCACCACCTCCACCCTGCGGCTGATTCCCAACATCGTCGTGCTGCCGTACCGAAACCCGTTCGTGGTGGCCAAGTCCGGCGCCACCCTGGATCTGCTATCCGGCGGCCGCTTCACCCTCGCGGTGGGCGTGGGCTACCTCAAGCGCGAGTTCGCGGCGCTGGGCGTCAGCTACGACGAGCGCGCCGAGCTGTTCGAGGAAGCGCTGCAGGTGATCCGGACCGTCTGGACCGAAGACGACATCTCCTTTGAGGGCAAGCACTTCAGCGCGCGCGGCATCACCGCGCATCCCCGGCCGCTGAGCAGCCCGCACCCGCCGATCTGGATCGGCGGCAACACCACCGCGTCGCGCCAGCGGGTGGCGCAGTACGGCGACGGCTGGTGCCCGTTTCCCGCCCCGCCCCAGTTGGCGCAGACCGCGGGCACGGCCACCATCGACTCGGTGCAAAAGCTCGCCGAGGGCATCGAGGACCTGCGACGCAGATGCGATGCGGCGGGCCGGGATTGGACGGCGATCGACATCACCTTCACCAACTTCGAGGGCGGCAGCCCCGCCGATGACGCGTTCAACGCCGACGCGTACCTCGACGGCCTGGATAGGTTGGCGAAGCTGGGGGTGACGTGGGTCAGTGTCCACCTGCCCGGCGACAGCATGACGCATGCGCTCGAAACCCTCGACCGTTTCCGCACCCTCGTGATCGACGCGGCCTGAATGGACTTCTCCCGCGTCGCGCTCTCACCCGAGGACCAGGATTTCTACGATCAGTTCCGGGAGTTCATCGCCGAGCATGTCACCGATGAGGTGCGGCGGCGTGACCGGGAGACCGGTGAAAACTTCAGTGAACCGGTGCATTTGGCGTTGGGCGAAGCCGGTTATCTGGAATCGGACTGGAAGCTGGAGTCCGAGGGCGGCTTCAATCCGGTGCGCCGCCGGATCTTTCACCTCGAGATCGGTCGCGCCCACGCCCCGTGGTTCCACTGGGGCACCACGGCGGTCGTCGCGCGGTTGGTGCAGCAGTTCGGGGCGGCCGAACTCGTCGACGCGGTGCTGCCGGGCGTGCTGTCCGGCGAGATCCGGCTCTGCCTGGGCTACACCGAACCCGAGGGCGGCTCCGACGTCGCCACCTGCAAGACGCGAGCCGTGCGCGACGGCGACGCGTGGGTCATCAACGGGTCCAAGATGTTCACCTCGAACGCGCAGAACGCCAAGTACGTCTTCCTGCTCACCAACACCGATCCACAGGGACCCAAACACAAGAACCTGACCATGTTTCTGGTGCCGCTGGATTCGGAGGGCATCGAGATCCAGGGTATCCGCACGCTGGATGGTGACCGCACCAACATCGTGTACTACAGCGACGTGCGGGTCGATGACCTCTACCGGATCGGCGAGATCAACGGCGGCTGGACGGTGATGCGGTTCGCCCTCGACGCCGAACACGGCATCACCGAGGTCCAAGACCATGGCCTGCAGAACATTTCGATGCTCTCCGAGCACGGCCAGCTGATGGCCGAGGCGGCCGACGGGGTCGCCGCGATCCTGGCCACGCCCGATGCCGACGGGCGCCGCCCGATCGACGACGAGGCGACGAAATACCGCCTCGGGCGCGCCATGGCCCGGATCGAGGCGGCGATGTCGACTCCCGGGATGTACGGGCGCGTGGGCCTCATCCAGACCATGCGGGAGGTCTCCCAGGAATTGATGGACCTGCTGGGGACGGCCTCGGCATTGCCCACCGACACAACGGGTTCCGCGGACGACGGGGCCATCGAGTTCATCTTCCGCCACGGCGTGCCCGCCGGAATCTACGGCGGCACCATGGAGGTGTTCCGCAACATGATCGCCCAGCACGAGCTGGGGCTCGGGCGTCCCAGCTACGGCCGCTGACCTTTGCCGCGAGAGTGTCACCACCGGCGGTGGCACCCGGGAAATGCGTTGCCAGTTACA
This sequence comes from Mycobacterium sp. H4Y, assembly GCF_000364405.1. NCBI lineage: Bacteria > Bacillati > Actinomycetota > Actinomycetes > Mycobacteriales > Mycobacteriaceae > Mycobacterium > Mycobacterium sp. H4Y. Next base: position 1,403,056 of record NZ_AKIG01000002.1, on the reverse strand, counting down.
CTCTCGCGGGATCGCGCGGGCCACCGGGCAGCTCGGCGAGCACGTCGGCGCGGGTGTCGTCGAAGCTGAGAAATCCCTTGATCGGCAGGCTTTCCGGCGGCGGATCGGGATAACACCAGGCGACGTCCTCGACGACGCGCTCACCCGAGACCAGCGACCAATACGTCGCAAAGCCCTTGTAGTTGCAGTAACTCGACGTCTCGGAGCGCACCAGCAGATCGGTGCGCACGTGCGCCGGGTCGACATACAACCTCGGCTCGAGCGCCGTCTCGAAGAGGATCGTCGTGTCGTCGGTGTCGACCAGCGTGGTGCCGCCGACGCGGACGCGCAGGCGGCGCTGCGTCGGACGGCAGTCGACGCGGTGATAGGGATTGGGCGGGTAGTGCACGAGTTTGCGCCCCTCCTCGAACCACGTGTCGACCGCGTCCCAGGGAACATGAACGAATCCGGGTGCCTCCGGCTCGGGCTCAGTCGGCAGGTCGCCGACGTCGTCGGGCGCGAAGACGTAGCTCAGCGGACGGCCCCGCCGGTGCACCATCAGCGCCCGCTCGGTGTCGATCACCAGCCGCCCGTCCTTGACCGCCTGCACGCGCCGGGGATGCGGCTCGACGTACACAATCCCTTCTGGCCCGTCGGGTATCGCGGGCGAGAAGCGCCCCGCCGGATCGCTGCTGAGCGGTCCCCGCCCGGCCACCAGAGTCATGCGTTCCTCCCGGTTGCAACCACTCATCTAGCTCCCGCGTAGGCCATTGTGGTGCACACCGGCCTCGATCCGACAGACCCGGTTAGGGCGGGAGCCCGACCGGAGGGTGGACGGGTAAGCGTGGCGGCATTCGGATTCGTGATTGAGAGTCAGGATGTGACGGGATCTCCGGGTGCGAGCAGGGCCGCGTACTGCTGCTCGAGCAGCTTGGCGACGCCCACCTGCCAGCGCTCCGCCAACGAACGCGACATCGGGTCGGGAAAGATCTCGTCGTCGCCGTTCTCCAGCCCGTCGAAGATGCCTTGCGCCACGGATTGCGTTGAGGCCTTGGGGATGTCGAGGCCTCGGGTCATGTCGGTGTCGACGGGACCGGTCAGCACCGCATGAACCCGCACGCCCCGCCCGGCCAGGATGACACGCAGCGATTGCGTGAGGGAGAACGCCGCGGCCTTGGAGATCGAATACGCGGGAATCAGCGGCAACGGCGCCAGGGCGTTCACCGACAGGTTGTTGACGATCGATCCCCCGGATCGCGTCAGCATCGGCAGGAAGGCCTGAATCACGTCGTACGTGCCGAGCAGATTCACCGCAAGGTGCGTCCGCAGTGCGGCGGCGTCGCCGAGATCGTCGTACACCGCCAGGCCCGCGTTGTTGACCAGGACATCGAGCGAGTCGACCCTGGCCACGGCCCGCCGAATCTGCGCGGGGTCGGTGATGTCCATGGCCAGCGGTGCCACGCGGGAATCACCGTTGCCGGCCAAGGCCTTCCGGGTGCCGACGTACACCCGCCGGGCGCCCCGGTGCAAGGCCTCCGCGACCAGCGCGGCGCCGACGCCACGATTTCCCCCGGTGATCAGCACCGCCCTGCCTGAGATTGTGGCCACGATGACGGCCTCCTTCATTGATTGGTGTCGGATTGGGCAGGCCGCATAGGTGGGGTGGCTTGCCGCGGCCAGTCGTTGCGCGACGCCCGCATGTATTCCGATACACGGGGCCGCCCAGATTCATCGGCGGGCAGATCAGAACGGCGAACCGGATGACCCGGTGGCAACGGGCGGCGGGCGCAGGGAGTAGGAACTTACGCATGGCGGGACCGGTGGAAGGCGTCAAGGTCGTCGAACTCGGGGTGTGGGTGGCCGGACCGGCCGCCGGCGGCATCCTGGCGGACTGGGGCGCCGACGTGATCAAGATCGAACCGCCGACGGGTGACCCGGCGCGCATGTTCGGCCGCATGCTGGGCTGCGACATGGGCCTCAACCCGCCCTTCGAAATGGACAACCGCTCCAAGCGCAGCGTGGTGCTCGATCTCGGCACCGACGCGGGCCGCGCCACCGCGTTCGAATTGCTCGCCGGCGCAGACGTTTTCCTGACCAACGTGCGACCCGGCGCGCTGCAGCGTCTGGGGCTGGACTTCGAGTCGGTGTCGGCGGCCAACCCCCGCCTGGTCTACGGGCTCATCACCGGGTACGGCGAAAACGGGCCGGACGCCGATCGCGCCGCCTTCGACGTGGCCGCGTTCTGGTCCCGGGCCGGGGTCGCCCACCTACTCACCCGGCCCGGCGAGACGCCCCCGTTTCAGCGCGGTGGCATGGGCGACCACTCCGCGGGGATGACGATGGCCGCGGCCGTGTGCGCGGCGCTGCTCGCGCGCGAACGCACCGGGGCGGGCCAACTGGTGACCACCTCGCTGTACCGGCAGGGCGCCTACACCGTGAGCTTCGACCTGAACACCTACCTGATGAGCGGGCAGCCGATCGCGATCGGGCAACGCGAGTCGATGGGCAACCCGTGCATGAACAACTACGCCGCCCAAGACGGGCGGCGGTTCTGGATCGTCGGCCTGGAACCCGAGCGGCACTGGCCGGCCCTGTGCCGCGCCGTGGGGCGACCCGAATGGCGCGACGACCCCCGGTTCGCCGACGCCCGCTCCCGCGCGGCCAACTCGGCGGCGCTGATCGTCGCGCTGGACGAGATCTTTGCGACGCGCCCGCTCGACGAATGGGCGCAGATCTTTGCCGGCGAACCGGATTTCTTCTGGTCGCCGGTCAACACGCTCGAGGACGTCGTGGCCGACGAGCAGTTCCACGCCGCCGGCGGCATCGTCGACGTGCCCGACGGGGACGCGGCCGTCCCGATGGTGGCCACGCCGGCGGATTTTCACGGCACCCCCTGGGCACCGCGTTCTGCGGCACCGGAACTCGGGCAGCACACCGAGGAGGTCCTGGCCGACCTCGAGGCGCGCCGCGGGTCGTGAGGACCCGACCGGACCTTTACAAATTTCGCCGGAAGTGTCACGCTGTGCGGTGAGTCGCTTCACCCGACGTGTGCAGCGGCTAAAGCCCTTGAGAAAGCCGTGACAAGCGCGTGAGGCCCGCCAACGGAGTCGTTGGGGCCGTGGTGAGGAATGGATCGATGGTCGCTCCAACGTTCGACATCAGCAAGACCGACGCCGCCCGAGCAACCCAGGCCAACGCCGACGGCCTGCGCTATCGACTGGACGTCGTCGCCGCCAGCGCCGTCGACGTCGTCCAATCGGCCGGGGGGTGGCTCTACGACCGGGCGATGGCCGGCTGGGAGGTGACGGTGCTGCTCCCGCAGGGCCGCGACACCCGAGCGCTGCGGATCCTGGGGGTGCGGGCGTCCGACCTCGAGCCGTCCCTGGGCGCGCTGGGGGCGGGCTCGACCAGCCTGGCCGTCAGCGCCGACGCGTTCACCGCCGACGCGCGGGTGCGCGACGCGGTGCTCGAGTCGCTGGGCAACCGGCTGACGGAGGTCGCGTTGTGGGGCGACGGGTGGCCGCTGGGAGTGCAGCGTGCCACGACCCGCGCCCAGCACCTGCTCAGCGGGGCGGCGCGCATGTTCAAGGGCTATGCGCTTGCGGCAGAGGGTATTTCGGACGCCACGGTCGCCCCGATGGAGATGCTGCTGTGCGACGTGGGTTCGGGGGCCGACTCCGAGCTGATCCGGCTCGACTAGGCCATGAAGAAGTACTACAAACACGCGCTGCTCTACCTGCACGAGACGATCTCGCTGGGATCCGGGCGCAGCGACCGGTTCGTCGAGGTCTTCGCCGACACCTACCAGCCGATGATGGAACAACTCGGCGCCCGGCTGTTCGCGATCTGGGAATCCACCCCGTACAACGGCCACTGGCCACAGGTGACGGTCATCTGGGAGATCGACGGGTTCTCCGACTACGCCAGGATCGGCGCCGCCCAGGCCCGCGGCGGCAGTCACGAGGCCGCCGCCGGCAAATGGTCGGCGTTCCTGGCCGACCTCGGCGCCTCGGGCGAGGGCCGCATCATGTACGCCGGCCCCAGTAACAGGACGCTCGCCCAGCTGCGCGAGGCCAATTTCACTGCGCCGCTGGTGATCCAGGAGATCATGCAGACCAAGCCCGGCCGCCAGGACGACTACATCCGGGAACTCGAGCGGCTCTACGTGCCGTGGTCGGAACGCACCGGAAAACGCTGGCTCGGTTCGTTCACGACGACCTTCCGCTTCAACGAGGTCATCCACTACTGGGCGCTGGACGGGGGATGGGACTGCTTCGCCGAGCACTACCCCTCGTGGAAGGAGAGCCCACCCGCCGAGATCGTCACCTGGATGAGCGTGGCCCCCGCGTTGCGGGACGGGTGGGAAGATTCCATCCTGGCTGCCCTACCGCCCTCACCCCTGCAGTGACCGAGCGCCAAGGACCCATGGACCAGACCGACTTCAGCTACGACCCCTTCGACGCTGCGGTGATGGCAAACCCCTTGCCGTACTACCGAATCCTGCGCGACCACCACCCGGTGTATTACATGCCGCAGTGGGACACCTTCGCGCTGTCGCGTTTCGAGGACATCTGGAAGGTGCTGGAAGTCAACAACGGCACGTTCGTCGCCTCGGAGGGCACGCTGCCGGCGGCATCGGTTCTGGCCCAACACAACTCCGGACCGGTCGACGACCCGCCGCTGCACCCGCTTCCGTTCCACGCCATGTTCGACGCCGACCTGTACGGCGAGATCCGGCGCACGCACTCCCGGCCGTTTCGGCCGCGTTCGGTCACCGACCTCGAGGGCAGGATCCGCGAGCTGGCCAACGAACGCCTCGACCTGCTGTTGCCGCGCGGCTCGTTCGACCTGACCCAGGACTACGGTGGCGTCGTGGTGGCCGCGATCGTCTGCGAACTCCTGGGCATTCCCACCGATCTCGCGCCGCAGGTCCTCGCCGCGGTCAACGCCGGCAGCCTCGCCCAGCCGGGTGTCGGCGTGGACACCGGGCAGGCGCGCCCGAACTATTTCGAGTTCCTGCTGCCCGCGGTCGCGCGCCGCCGTGCCGACCGGTCCGGGCCGCCGCTGGGCGTGGTCGACGGCCTGCTCGGCTACCACCTGCCCGACGGCAGCGCGCTGGACGACATGGAAGTCGCCACCCAGATGCTGTGCATCTTCATCGGCGGGACCGAGACGGTCCCCAAGATCGTCGCCCACGGGCTGTGGGAGCTCAGCCGGCGGCCCGACCAGTTGGCCGCAGTGCGCGCCGATCCCGAAGGCAACGTGCCCGTCGCCCGCGAGGAGATGATCCGATACTGCGCGCCCGCGCAGTGGTTCGCGCGAACGGCGCGCAAGCCCTTCGACATTCACGGTCAGACCATCAATCCCGGCCAGCGCGTCATCACCCTGCTCGCCTCGGCCAGCCGCGACGAGCGGGAATACCCCGAGCCCGACGAGTTCATCTGGGACCGGCCCATCCGCCGCTCGCTGGCGTTCGGCCGCGGCCAGCACTTCTGCATCGGCTACCACCTGGCCAGGCTGGAAATCGATGTGCTGCTTGCCGAATGGCTGCGTCGGGTGCCCGACTACGCGATCCAGGACCAAGCCGCCACCCGGTTGCCGTCCAGCTTCCAATGGGGCTGGAACAACATCCCGGTGGAGGTCTGAGGTGTGGTCCTACCGGCTCATCGCCCCGTATCTGTTCGAGCGGACGACGATCGCCGACACCGCCCCTGAGTCCCTGACCGACGGGCAGGTGCTGCTGCGGTTCCTGGCCGCCGGCGTCTGCGGCAGCGATCTGCCCGCGTTTCGCGGCGCCAAGGGCCGAATCCCCGGCGACGACGGCCGCAGCGGACCCGAGAAGGACGGCTTCCCCATCCACGAGGTCGCCGGCGAGGTGATCGCCAGCCGCCACCCCGCGCACCGCCCCGGGGACCTCGTCGTCGGCTGGGCCTCCGGGTTCGACGGCATGATGGAACGCATCGTCACCGACGGTGACGGTTTGGCGCCCTACGACCCGGCGCTGACACCGGCGCAGGCCATCGGCCTGCAACCGCTGGCCTGTGTGCTCTACGCCTGCGAGCAGCTCGGCGATCTGGCCGGGCGGCGCGTCGCGATCATCGGCCAGGGATCGGTCGGCCTGCTGTTCTCCTACGTCGCCAAGGCGGCCGGTGCGCGCCGCGTCACCGGGGTCGACCCGATCGACCGCCGCGATGTCGCAAGGGCATTCGGCGTCGACGAACCGGTGCGCGCCACCAGCGACCGCTGGGCGAGTCAGCTGGCACCCGGGGACCGCGCCGACGTCGTCATCGAGGCGGTCGGTCACCAGGTGGCCACCCTCACCCACGCCATCGACGCCACCGCCCCCGGCGGCACCGTCTTCTACTTCGGTGTCGCCGACGACGAGATGTATCCCATCAGCATGCGGGCCATGCTGCGCAACAACCTGACGCTGAAATCCGGTGTGACGCTTGACCGTCGGCGGATGCTGGAGCTCGCGAGCAAGTTCGCCGCCGAGCACCCCTGGCTGCTCGGCGCCTACCTCACCCACACGTTCGGCGTCGAGCAGGTGCAGGACGCGTTCGAGCTGGCCAGCCGACCGGTGGCCGAGCGCATCAAGATCGCGATCGCCGGGTGAGGGGCCGACCGTGACCGACGCTTCGCCGGGCAATCTGCAGCTGGCGCTCAGCAGCAAGCCCGCCATCTTCGGCGGCTGGGTCACCGGCCCCAGCTGGCTGGGACCCGAGGAATTCGCCCGCGCCGGTTACGACTACGTCGGATTCGACGCCCAGCACGGCTATCTCGACGACGCCGGCGTCGCCCGCATGCTGCGCCGCACCGAACACCTGCCGCTGGGCACCCTCGTGCGCCTGCCCAACGCCGACGCCGCACCGATCGGGCGGGTGGCCGACGCCGGGGCCGACGCCGTCGTCATCGCGATGATCGAATCGGCCGACGAGGCCGCCGCCGCCGTGGCCGCCACCCGCTACCCGCCGGCGGGCGTGCGCAGCTTCGGACCGCTGCGCGCCAGCCTGGGGCACGACCCCGCCGCCCACGAATCCCGGATCGGCGTGTTCGCGATGATCGAGACCGCGGCGGCGCTGGCGGACATCCGCGAGATCTGCGCGGTCGACGGCCTGACCGGAATCTACGTCGGCCCGGCCGACCTCGCCATCTCGATGGGCGCCGGCGTCCTCGGAGCGACCCGGCATCCCGAGGTCCTCGACGCGATCACGCGCATCCACCGGGCGGCCTCGGATGCGGGGCTGGTCACCGGCATTCACGCCGGGGACGGCATGACGGGCCAGGCCATGGCGCGGCTGGGTTTTCGCATGATCACCCTGGCCGCCGAGTCGCAGGCACTGCGCCGCGGGGCCGCCGAACACCTGCGTGAGGCGACGCAATGACCGGCCACCCGTCGGACGACGAGGCAGCGATCCGCGATTTGATCGCCGGCTACGCGCTCGCCCTCGACGCCGGTGATGTCGACGGCTGCCTCCGGCTGTTCGCCCCCGACGGCGAATTCCTGGTGTACGGCCGGACTTTCGCGGGCCATGACGGGATCGCCGAGATGTTCCGCGCCGCGGCGCGCGGCCTGCATCTGACCGGCGTCTCGCGGATCGCGGTGGACGGAGAGCGCGCCACCGCCCGATCGCAGGTGCTGTTCGTCCGGGCCGGCGACCTGCAGCTGCGGCCCGCCCTCTACGACGACGAGCTGACCCGCGTGGACGGCCGGTGGCGCTTCTCACGGCGCCGGTGCAGCTTCGTCACCAGCGGCGGGCTGGCCGACCACCCGGAGGGCGCGCCGGCATGAACCCACGTGTCGCACTCGTGACCGGCGCGGCCGGCGGGCAGGGCCGGGCCATCGCCGAACGCCTACGCGCCAAGGGTTTTTCGGTGGCCGCCTGCGATCGGCGGGCCGACGAACTCGCCACCGCGGTGCGCCAATCGGGCGACGAGGAACTGATCGCGGTGGAGCTCGACGTCACCTCGGAGCAGCAGTGGGACTCGGCCGTGGCACACGTCGTCGAGCGCTTCGGGTCGCTGAGCACGCTGGTCAACTGCGCCGGCGTGCTGCACCGCGCGTCGTTGACCGAGGAGACCGCCGAAGGATTCGAAAACTCGTGGCGGGTCAACTGTCTGGGCGCGTTCCTCGGCATGCGCGCCACGCTCGAACACCTGCGCGCGGCGCCCGACGCGTCCATTGTCAACATCTGCAGCACCGGCGCGATCCGCCCGTTCCCCCAGCACGGCGCCTACGGCTCGTCGAAGTGGGCGCTGCGCGGCCTGACCCAGACCGCCGCCGCCGAACTCGCGCCCTCCGGCATCCGGGTCAACGCCGTGTTCCCCGGGCCGATCGCCACCACGATGCTCGACGAGACCACCCAGACCCGGCTGGCCGCGGCATCGATGTTCGGGCGGATAGGCCGCGCCGACGAAGTCGCCGACGCCGTGGCCTTCCTGGTCTCCGGCGAGGCGTCGTTCATCACCGGCTCCGAACTCATCATCGACGGTGGGCAATGCCTGCAGATCCGATGACCGACCTGTCGGTCGGCATCATCGGCGCCGGCCCGGGCGGCCTGGCGCTGGGAATCATGCTGTCACGCGCCGGGTTTCGTGACTTCACCATCTTCGACCGCGAAGACGGCGTCGGGGGCACGTGGCGGATCAACACCTATCCGGGACTGGCGTGCGACGTCAAGTCGCACCTCTACTCGTTCTCGTTCGACCTGAACGCCCACTGGTCACGGCTGTGGTCGGGCCAACCCGAAATCCTGGACTACTTCCAGCGCAGCGCCGACAAGCACGGCCTGGGGCCACACCTGAAACTGCGCACCGAAATCCGCTCCGCACGATGGGATTCGGACACCCAGCGATGGTGCCTGACCACCGCGACCGGCGAACAGCACCACTTCAACGTCGTCGTCTCGGCCGTGGGCCTGTTCACCCGGCCGCTGATGCCCGACCTCGTCGAGGAAGAGCCCTTCACCGGAACGGTGATGCACTCGTCGCGCTGGGACCACTCGATCCCGCTGGAAGGCAAGAAGATTGCGGTGCTCGGCACCGGATCGACGGCTTCCCAGCTGATCCCCGAATTGGCCAAAGTGGCCGGCACGGTGTATTCGGTGCAACGATCACCCACCTGGATACTGCCCAAGCCCGACCGGCACTACACCCGGGGGGAGCGCTGGGCCTTCGCGCACCTCCCGTTCGCCAAAAAGGTCTACCGCACCCGGCTGTGGCTGCGCAGCGAATCCAACATCGCGGTGATCGAGCACGGCAGCGAAAAGACCGAGCAATTCACCGCCCTCGCCCTGCGGCTGCTCGAAAACACGGTCGACGACGAGGAATTGCGCCGCAAGCTCACACCGGACCACCCGATGGGCTGCAAGCGGCTGGTGTTCTCGTCGGACTACCTGCCCGCGCTGACCCGCCCCAACGTCGAGGTGCTGACCAGCCCGGCGCGCTCCCTGCGTGCCCGGTCCCTGGTCACCGAAGACGGCACCGAACGCGAGGTCGACCTGGTGGTGTGCGCCACCGGCTACGCCGCCGCCGACTATCTCGGGGAGCTGGACGTTTCCGGCGAACACGGAATCACGCTGCGGCAGGTCTGGCGCGACGGCGCGCACGCCTACCTCGGCATGGCCGTGCCGGATTTCCCCAATTTCTTCATGCTGTACGGGCCGAACACCAACGTCGGCTCGAACAGCGTCATCTTCATCCTCGAAGCCCAGGCGCGCTACATCGTGCGGGCGCTGCGGCACCTTCGCCGCCACCGCAAACGCTACGTCGCGGTGCGTGCCTCGGCGCTGGCCGAGTTCGTCGCCAAGATCGACCGCTGGATGGTGGGCACCGTCTGGAACACCCAGTGCAGCAACTACTTTCGCGCCCCCAACGGGCGCGTGGTCACCCAGTGGCCGCGCAGCGCCCGAACCTTCTGGGGGATGACGCGCAGGTTCAGGCCCGCCGACTTCCGTTTCGAACCGCCCGCCACCTCCGCCTCGCCCCCGGTCGCCGTGCCCGAGCGGGGAACTCGATGACGGAGCTCGACGGCGCCGACCGCCTCGATCCGGCGCTGCGCGCACTCGCGACCACCCGAACGGACTTCTCGGCCGCCGCGATCCAGCTGACGCGTGGACCGTTCAACGAACGCCGCCGCATCACCGCCGAGCAGACCGACGTCTGTGACGTCCGGATCGACGAGGACAACGCGGCCGGCGTCGGGGTGCGCATCTACCGCGGTGGCTCGGCCCCGGCGCCCGCCGTCGTGTATTGCCACGCCGGCGGTTTCGCGCTGGGCAACCTGGACACCGATCACCGCCAGTGCGTGGAGCTCGCCCGCCGCGGGCGTTGCACGGTGGTGTCGGTGGACTACCGGCTGGCTCCGGAGCACCCCTATCCGGCCGCGCTCGACGACGCGAGCGCCGTGCTGCGCTGGGCCATCGACGACGCGGCGTCGCTCGGCGTGGACCCGGCGCGGGTGGCCGTCGCGGGCAGCAGCGCCGGCGCCGCCCTGGCCGCATGCCTGGCGCAGCGCGCCGCCGACGGATCCTTGCCGCCGGTGGTGTTCCAGCTGCTGCACCAGCCGGTGCTCGACGACCGGCCCACCGGATCGAAGTCGGAGTTCCGCACCAGTCCCGCCTTCGACGGCGAGGGCGCCGAGCTGATGTGGCGCCACTACCTCGACCCAACGGCCGCGCCGGAGGCCGCGGTGCCCGCACGGCGACCCGAATTCGCCGGGCTGGCACCGGCTTTGATCACCTGCGCGGAGATCGATCCCTTCCGCGACGAGGCCATCGACTATGCGCTGCGGCTGCTGCGCGCCGGGATCTCGGCGGAGCTGCACGTGTTTGCGCGCGCCTGCCATGGATTCGACTCACTGCTGCCGGAATGGCCGGGCTCGCAACGCCTGTTCGCGCTGCAAGGCGAGGCGCTGGCCGGCGCGCTGCACGGCGACTAGGCGTCGAATCGGATCAGCTGGCGCACGGCGGTGCCCTCGGCGAGGTGGTCCATCGCCTCGTTGATGTCGTCGAGCGCGATCGTCGACGACACCAGCGATTGCACCGGCAGCCGGCCGGAACGCCACAGCTCGACGAAGCGCGGAATGTCCCGGCTGGGCACCGCCGAACCGAGGTAGCTGCCGATCAGCGACCGGCCCTCGGCCACAAAACCCAACGGCGACACCGTGATCCGGGCGTCCGGCGGGGGCAAGCCGACGGTGATGGTGCGCCCGCCCGGCGCGGTCAAGGCGATCGCGGTCTCGAGCGCGGCGGGGTGGCCGACGGCCTCGACGACAACGGCCGCCTTCACCCGCGCGTCCTCGGCCTGCTGCGGCGTGTACGCCTCGTGGGCGCCCAGGGCGCGGGCGGCGGCCAACTTGTCGGGCAACTGGTCGACGGCGACGACGCGCACGTCGTCATAGGTGAGGGCGGTGAGCAGCGCCGCCATCCCGACGCCGCCCAGCCCGACCACGGCGACCGTCTGGCCCGGCCGCGGCTGCCCCACGTTGAGCACCGCGCCGCCGCCGGTGAGCACCGCGCACCCCAACAGCGCGGCGACATCGGCGGGCACGTCGGGCGGCACCGCGACCGCGCTGGCCCGATTGACGACCGCGTGCGTCGCGAAACCCGAGACCCCGAGGTGGTGATACACCGGTTGGCCGGCCCGGCTGAGCCGAATGTCACCGCCCAGCAGGGTGCCGGCGCCGTTGGCGGCGCTGCCCGGCTCGCACGGCGTCAGGCCTTCGGTCGCGCACGCCGCGCAATGGCCGCAGCGCGGCAGGAACACCAGCACCACCCGCTGGCCGACGGCCACATCGCCGACACCGTCACCGGCCCGCTCGACGATCCCGGCGGCCTCGTGGCCGAGCAGCATCGGCACCGGGCGCACCCGGTTGCCGTCGACCACCGACAGGTCGGAGTGGCAGAGGCCGGCCGCCTCGATGCGGACCAGCACCTCGTCGCGACCCGGCGGCGCGAGGTCGACGTCGGCGACACTGATGGGCCGCGACCGCGCGTAGGGCCGGGGCGCCCCGATGTGCTCCAGTACCGCGCCCCGAATTCCGGACATGCTGGAATACAACCATGGCGTCGGCTCCAGTAGTTCCCCCCGCCCCGGACGGGTTGACCAGCAACGACTTCCCGGTGCTGTGGCCCGTCGGGACGCGATGGGCCGACAACGACATGTTCGGCCACCTCAACAACGCCGTCTACTACCAGTTGTTCGACACCGCGATCAACGCCTGGATCAACACCGCCACCGGGCTGGACCCGATCACCACGCCGGCGCTGGGCATCGTCGCCGAGTCGGGTTGCCGCTACTTCTCCGAACTGCATTTCCCCCAGGACCTCACGGTGGGCTTGGCCGTGACCCGGCTGGGCCGCAGCAGCGTCACCTACCGGCTGGGCGTGTTCGAGTCCGGTGACGGCGACCCGCGGCCGATCACCGCGCTGGGGCACTGGGTGCACGTCTACGTCGACCGGGCCACGCGCAAGTCCGTCCCGATTCCCGACCCCGTCCGGACCCTGCTGTCGACGGCCAGCGTCCGCGAATCGGCCTAGCTCCGGCCCAGATACCGCCCTGCGCTGGGGTTTTCGCTCACCCCGATATGCTGCGCGCATGCCAGTGTTGAGCAAGACCGTCGAGATCGGCGCCGACGCCGGGTTGATCATGAAGATCGTCGGCGACTTCGAGGCTTACCCGCAGTGGAACGAGGAGATCAAGGGTCTCTGGGTGCTCGCCCGCTATGACGACGGGCGGCCCAGCCAGCTGCGGCTCGACACCGATTACCAGGGCATGCAAAGCATGTTCATCCAGGCCGTGTACTACCCGGGGGAAAACCAGATCCAGACCGTCCTGCAGCAGGGCGACCTGTTCACCAAGCAGGAGCAGCTCTTCTCCGTGGTGGCGATGGGCGCTTCCAGCCTGCTGACCGTGGACCTGGACGTCGAGACCTCGATGCCGGTCCCGGCGCCCATGGTCAAGCAGCTCCTCAACAACGTCCTCGACCACCTCGCCGAGAGCCTCAAGCAGCGCGCCGAGCAGCTGGCCGCGACCTAGCCACCGCGACAGCCAGTTCTCGCCGCGAGCGTAAACCCACTGCGCAATGGCGGCCCCGAATTCGCGGTGTGCTTACGCTCGCGACCGTCAGGAAGCGCTGAGCCCGGTTCGGTCGCGCATCTCGGTCAGCCGGGCCGCCGCGTCGGTGAACTGCCACACGGTGTGCTCGATCACCGCCGCGGTGTCGCGGTGGCGCAGCGCGGCGATCAGCTTCCGGTGGTTGTCGACGGCGGCCTTGCCCCAATGCGGATCGGCGGCGTACACCAGCACCGGCATATAGCGGGCGGCGTTGAGCAGGAACCACGCCAGCTTGATCCGGCCGCTGGCCTGGTTGAAGACCCGGTGAAAGGCGAACTCGATGCCCGCGATGGTCTCGGCGTCGCCGGATCCGACGGCCGCGGCGAGCGAATCGTTGATGCGGTCCAGCTCGTCGATCTCGGCGTCGGTGATGTGGTCGGTGGCCGCGGCGGCCAGCTCCTTGGCGATCGAGGCCTGCAGCCAGAAGATGTCCTCGATGTCCTGGCGGGTAAGCGGCAACACGACGTGGCCGCGGTGCGGCTCCAGCTGCACCATGCCCTCGCCGCGCAACTTCAGCAGGGCTTCGCGCACCGGGGTGACACTGACCCCGAGTTGGGCCGCAGTCTCGTCGAGACGGATGAACGTCCCCGGACGCAGCGTTCCGGACATGATCGACGCCCGGAGATGGCCCGCGACCTCATCGGACAGCTGAGCCCGCCGCAGCGGCCGCCGGCTCCTCGGCTGCATGGACATCGGTGCGTTCACAGGGTCTGCCAGGACTTTCAGTGACTTGGCGGGACGGGATTCAAGTTTTGACGGACCTTGACGGGCGCTTGTCGAGGACTTGTCAGTGGACCGTCAAAGCCATAGTGTGACCCACACAACACTATGTTTTATCAAATATCAACCTGGCGCAAGCGGTGCGCGAGTGAAGGGAAGTGTCGAGTTTGACCGCGCAATTGGCAGACCATCTGACAGAGCAGCCGTACCTCGCCCGGCGGCAGAACTGGGTGAACCAACTCGAGCGGCACGCGCTGATGCAGCCGAACGCGACCGCGCTGAGGTTCCTGGGCAAGACCCTGACGTGGGGCGAACTGCGCGGCCGGGTGGCGGCGCTGGCCGACGCGCTGAGCCGCCGGGGTGTCGGCTTCGGCGACCGCGTCATGATCCTGATGCTCAACCGCACCGAGTTCGTCGAATCGGTGCTGGCCATCAACATGCTCGGCGCCATCGCCGTGCCGCTGAACTTCCGGCTGACCGCGGCCGAAATCGCCTTCCTGGTCCAGGATTGCGAAGCGCGGGTGATCATCACCGAATCGGTGCTCGCCCCGGTGGCAACCGACGTGCGCGACATCGAGTCGCTGCTCGGCACCATCGTGGTCGCCGGCGGTTCGACCGACGACACCGTGCTCGGTTACGAAGACCTCGTCAACGAGACCGGGGAGTCGCACCAACCCGTCGACATCCCGAACGACTCCCCGGCGCTGATCATGTACACCTCGGGCACCACCGGCCGCCCCAAGGGCGCCGTGCTCACCCACACCAACCTGACCGGCCAGACGATGACCGGGCTGTACACCAACGGCGCCGACATCAACAGCGACGTCGGGTTCATCGGGGTGCCGTTCTTCCACATCGCCGGCATCGGCAACTTGCTGACCGGGGTGCTGCTCGGCATCCCCACGGTCATCTACCCGCTCGGCGCGTTCGAGCCCGGGCAGCTCCTCGACGTGCTGGCCGCAGAAAAGGTCACCGGGATTTTTCTGGTTCCCGCGCAGTGGCAGGCGGTCTGCGCCGAGCAACAGGCGCGCCCGCGCGACCTGAAACTGCGGGTGATCTCGTGGGGTGCCGCCCCGGCTCCCGACGCGTTGCTGCGCGAGATGTCGGCGAGGTTCCCCGGCACCCAGATCCTGGCCGCGTTCGGCCAGACGGAGATGTCACCGGTCACCTGCATGCTGCTCGGCGAGGACGCCATCCGTAAGCGCGGCTCGGTCGGCAAGGTGATCCCGACGGTCGCCGCCCGGGTCGTCGACGAGAACATGAACGACGTGCCCATCGGCGAGGTCGGTGAAATCGTTTATCGCGCACCAACTTTGATGAGCGGCTACTGGAACAACCCGGCGGCGACGGCGGAAGCGTTCGCCGGCGGCTGGTTCCACTCGGGCGACCTGGTCCGCATGGACTCCGACGGCTACGTGTGGGTGGTCGACCGCAAGAAGGACATGATCATCTCGGGTGGCGAGAACATCTATTGCGCCGAGGTGGAGAACGTCCTGGCCAGCCACCCGAGCATCGTCGAAGTCGCCGTCATCGGCCGGGCCCACGACAAGTGGGGAGAAGTGCCGATCGCGGTCGCCGCGGTGGCGGGCGAGGGGTTGGCGCTCGACGAGCTGGACGAGTTCCTCACCGAGCGACTGGCGCGCTACAAGCACCCGAAGGCGCTCGAGATCGTCGACGCGCTGCCGCGCAACCCGGCCGGCAAGGTGCTCAAAACTGAGCTGCGGATCCGCTACGGGGCCGCAAAAATCGACTAAATCCATTCTAGGGCAAGAGGTTTTAGGACCAGAAAGGAAATTGGGCAGGGGCTGTAACGTTTGCCAGTCGTTGGCGAAGGGTTAATTGTGCGGATGCGGTTCACACGTGCTTGGCCATCGGGTACATTCCTGTGGTCTCCGTTACTACTTGCCAGTAGGGAGCCGATGGTCACAGACGTTGAGTCGGGGCGAGGAGGGGGCGTGCTATATGTTCCGCCGCGGCGCCGGACGGCGCGCGGTGACGGCCAGAGGGGGCAGCGGTGACTTCGACGTCGACTAGTCGACGGGGCCCCTACCTGGTCGGCTATGTGCGCGATCAACTGCAAACCCCGCTGGAGCTTGTCGGCGGGTTCTTCCGGATGTGCGTGCTCACCGGGAAAGCGCTGTTCCGCTGGCCGTTCCAGTGGCGCGAATTCGTCCTGCAGTGCTGGTTCATCATGCGGGTGGCGTTCCTGCCGACGATCATGGTGTCGATCCCGCTGACGGTGCTGCTGATCTTCACCCTCAACGTTTTGCTGGCGCAGTTCGGCGCCGCCGACCTGTCCGGCGCCGGCGCGGCGATCGGCGCGGTCACCCAGCTCGGCCCGCTCACCACGGTGCTGGTGGTCGCCGGGGCCGGGTCGACGGCGATCTGCGCCGACCTGGGCGCGCGCACCATCCGCGAAGAGATCGACGCGATGGAGGTGCTCGGCATCGACCCGATCCACCGGCTGGTGGTGCCCCGGGTGATCGCCGCGACCCTGGTCGCCACCCTGCTCAACGGCCTGGTGATCACCGTCGGCCTCGTCGGCGGCTACCTGTTCGGCGTCTACCTGCAGAACGTGTCGGGCGGGGCGTACCTGGCCACGCTGACCACCATCACCGGCCTGCCCGAGGTCGTCATCGCGACGGTCAAGGCCGCGGTCTTCGGCCTGATCGCCGGACTGGTCGGCTGCTTCCGTGGGCTGACGGTGCGCGGCGGATCCAAAGGCCTGGGCACCGCCGTCAACGAGACCGTCGTGCTCTGCGTCGTCGCGCTGTATGCGGTCAACGTCGTGCTGACCACGATCGGCGTGCGATTTGGGACGGGGCACTGACATGTCAACGACCACCGTCTTTCGCTCCCGCTTCCCGCGGGCCGCAGAGAATCTCAACCGCTACGGCCTGGCCGCGGCGCGCGGGCTCGACGACATCGGCCAGATGGCGTGGTTCGGCGGGGTGGCCCTGGCGCACATCCCGCACGCGCTGCGCAACTACCGCAAGGAAACCCTGCGTCTGGTCGCCCAGATCGGGATGGGCACCGGCGCCATGGCCGTCATCGGCGGCACCGTCGCCATCGTCGGCTTCGTGACGTTGTCCGGTAGCTCCCTGGTCGCGATCCAGGGGTTCGCCTCCCTGGGCAACATCGGCGTCGAGGCGTTCACCGGATTCTTCGCCGCGCTGATCAACGTGCGCATCGCCGCGCCCGTCGTCACCGGCATCGCGATGGCCGCCACGGTCGGCGCCGGCGCGACGGCCGAGCTGGGCGCGATGCGCATCAGCGAGGAGATCGACGCGCTGGAAGTGATGGGTATCAAGTCGATTTCGTTCCTGGCGACCACCCGGATCATGGCCGGGCTGGTGGTGATCATCCCGCTGTACGCGCTGGCGATGATCATGTCGTTCCTGTCGCCGCAGATCACCACGACCGTGCTCTACGGACAATCCAACGGCACCTACGAGCACTACTTCCGAACGTTCCTGCGCCCCGACGACGTCTTCTGGTCGTTCCTGGAAGCCATCCTTATCACCGCGGTCGTCATGATCACCCACTGCTTCTACGGCTACAACGCCGGCGGCGGGCCGGTCGGCGTGGGCGAGGCCGTCGGCCGATCGATGCGCTTCTCGCTGGTGTCGGTGCAGGTTGTCGTGTTGGCCGCCGCGTTGGCGCTCTATGGCGTCAACCCCAACTTCGCGCTCACGGTGTAGCCATGTCAGCGCCGATCCAGACCAACGCCCCCCGGACCCCGCCGTACAAGTGGGCCGGGTTGGCGGCGCTGGTGATCGCCGCGCTGGTCCTCGGTTTCGTCTACGGCCAGTTCCGCGGCGACTTCACCCCCAAGACCAACCTGACGATGCTGGCGTCGCGGGCCGGTCTGGTGATGGATCCGGGGTCGAAGGTCACCTACAACGGGGTGGAGATCGGGCGGGTCGGCAGCATCGCGGAGACGGTGCGCGACGGCAAGCCGGCGGCGAAGTTCACGCTCGAGGTCTATCCGCGGTATTTGAAGCTGATCCCGTCGAATGTGAATGCCGATATCAAGGCGACGACGGTGTTCGGTGGCAAGTACGTGTCGCTGACGACGCCGGCGCACCCGTCGCCGCAGAAGATCTCGGCGCACACCGTGCTCGACGCGCGTTCGGTGACCACCGAGATCAACACGCTGTTTCAGACGATCACCTCGATCGCGCAGAAGGTCGATCCGGTCAAGCTGAATTTGACGTTGAGCGCGGCGGCGCAGTCGTTGGCCGGGCTGGGGGAGAAGTTCGGGCAGTCGGTGGTGAATGCGAACGCGGTCTTGGATGAGGTGAATCCGCGGATGCCGCAGGCGCGCAAGGACATTCAGCAGTTGGCGGCGCTGGGCGACACCTATGCGGACGCCTCGCCGGATCTATTCGACTTCTTGAACAACGCGGTGGTCACCTCGCGCACGATCAACGCGCAGCAAAAGGATTTGGATCAGGCGTTGTTGTCGGCGGCCGGGTTCGGCAACACCGGGGCCGAGCTGTTCACCAAGGGCGGCCCGTATCTGGCGCGCGGGGCCGCCGATCTGGTGCCCACGGCCCAGCTGCTCGACACCTACAGCCCCGAACTGTTCTGCGCGGTCCGCAATTACCACGACATCGAGCCCAAGGCCGCCTCGTTCCTGGGCGGCAACGGCTACTCGCTCAACAGCCACACCCAGGCCCTGTCCGGGCTGGGCCTGATCGCCAACCCGCTGTCGTTGGTCGCCGTCGCCGCGCTCACGCTTGGGCTCGGTGCCACGGCAGGTTTGGTCGGCGGCGCGCCCAACCCCTACGTCTGGCCCGAAAACCTGCCGCGGGTGAACGCCCGCGGCGGCCCCGGCGGCGCCCCCGGTTGCTGGCAGCCGCTCACCCACGATCTGTGGCCGGCACCGGAGTTGGTGATGGACTCCGGCAACAGCATCGCGCCGTACAACCACCTGGACACCGGATCGCCGTACGCGATCGAGTATGTCTGGGGCCGCCAGGTAGGGGATAACACGATCAACCCATGAAAATCTCCGGAACCATTACCAGGCTCAGCATCTTCTCGGTGGTGCTGTTGATCTTCACCGTGATGATCTTCGTGGTGTTCGGTCAGATGCGCTTCGACCGCACCAACGGGTATTCGGCGGAATTCAGCAACATCAGCGGCCTGCGGGCGGGCCAGTTCGTCCGCGCTTCCGGCGTCGAGGTCGGCAAGGTCGACAAGGTTGAGCTGGTCGACGGCGGCAAGCGCGCCCGGGTGAAATTCAACGTCGACCGCTCCATCCCGCTGTACCAGTCGACGACCGCCCAGATCCGCTACCTCGACCTGATCGGTAACCGCTACCTGGAGATCAAACGCGGTCAGGGCGAAGGCGCGGACAAGGTCCTGCCGCCCGGCGGGTTCATCCCCTTGTCGCGGACGACGCCGGCGCTCGACCTCGACGCCCTGATCGGCGGTTTCAAGCCACTGTTCCGGGCGCTCGACCCACAGAAGGTCAACACCATCGCGACCGCGCTGATCACCGTGTTCCAGGGCCAGGGCGGCACCATCAACGACATCCTCGACAACACCGCGCAGCTGACCAACCAGCTCGGTGAGCGCGACCAAGCGATCGGGGAGGTCATCAAGAACCTGAACATCGTCTTGGACACCACCGTCCGGCATCGGCAGCAATTCGACCAGACGGTCGACAAGCTCGAGGTGTTGATCACCGGCCTCAAGAACCACAGCGACTCGCAGGCCGCGGGGTTCGCCCACATCAGCAACGCCGCCGGGACGGTCGCCGACCTGCTCGCCGAGGACCGAGCGCTACTGCACAAGACGATCAACTACCTGGACGCCGTTCAGCAGCCACTGATCGACCAGCAAGACCAACTGCAGGACTACCTGAAGAAGGTGCCCACAGCGCTGAACATGATCGGGCGCGCGATCGGCTCCTACGGGGACTTCGTGAACTTCTACGCCTGCGACATCACCCTCAAGATCAACGGTCTGCAGGCCGGCGGCCCGGTCCGCACGGTCCGGTTGTTCCAGCAGCCGACGGGTAGGTGCACGCCGCAATGAGAACACTGGAACCGCCGAACCGGGTCCGCATCGGGCTGATGGGCATCGTCGTGACGGTGCTCGTGATCGGCGTCGGCCAAAGCTTCACCAGCGTCCCGATGTTGTTCGCCAAGCCGAGCTACTACGGCCAGTTCACCGACTCCGGCGGCATCAACACCGGCGACAAAGTGCGTATCGCCGGCCTGGACGTCGGCAAGGTGGAGGGCATCAAGATCGACGGGGACCACATCCGGTTGAAGTTCTCCATCGGCACCAACACGATCGGCACCGAGAGCCGGCTGGCGATCAAGACCGACACCATCCTGGGAAAGAAGATCCTCGACGTCGAGGCCCGCGGCAACCAGCCCCTGCGGCCCGGGGCGAGTTTGCCGCTGGGCCAGAGCACCACGCCGTACCAGATTTACGACGCGTTCTTCGACGTCACCAAGGCCGCCCAGGGCTGGGACATCGATACCGTCAAGCAGTCCCTGCACGTGCTCTCCCAGACCATCGACCAGACCTACCCGCACCTGAGCCCGGCGCTCGAAGGGGTGGCCAAGTTCTCCGACACGATCGGCAAGCGCGACGAGGAGGTCAAGCACCTGCTCGCCCAGGCCAACCAGGTGGCCGGCGTCCTGGGGGATCGCAGCGACCAGATCGACCGGGCCTTGGTCAATGCGAAAACGCTCCTGGCCGCCTTCAACGAGCGCGGCCAGGCCATCAACGCCTTGCTGGCCAACATCGCCGCCTTCTCCGAACAGGTCAAGGGGCTGCTCGACGACAACCCGAACATCAATCACGTGCTCGAGCAATTGCGCACCCTCAGCGACATCCTGGTGCAGCGCAAAGACGACCTCGCCAACGGGCTCACCGAGGTCGGCAAGTTCCTGCCGTCGTTGAACGAGGCCATCGCCTCGGGACCGTTCTTCAAGGTGGTCCTGCACAACCTGGCCCTGTATCAGATTTCGCAGCCGTGGGTCGACGCGGCGTTCAAGAAGCGTGGGATCGACCCGGAGAACTTCTGGCGCAGCGCCGGATTGCCGGCCTACCGGTTCCCCGACCCCAACGGCACCCGGTTCCCCAACGGCGCGCCGCCCCCGGCGCCCCCGGTGCTCGAGGGCACGCCCGATCACCCGGGGCCGGCCGTGCCTCCGGGATCGCCGTGCTCGTACACGCCGGCGGCGGACGGGCTGCCCCGCCCCGACAACCCGCTGCCCTGTGCGGGTGCGGTGTCCGGGCCGTTCGGTGGACCGGGCTTCCCGGCGCCGGTGGACGTGATGACGTCACCCCCGAACCCCGCGGGCCTGCCACCCACGCCCGGCATCAATATCGCGGGCCGGCCGGGCGACCCGCCGCCGGACGTGCCCGGGACACCCGTCCCGTTGCCGACGCAAGCGCCCCCGGGTGCGCGTACCGAGAACCTGGCGCCGGCCGGACCGGTGCCGCCGCCGTCGACGTTCGCGCCGGGGCTACCGCCGGGTCCGCCGGCACCGCCCGGGCCGGGCAACCAGTTGCCGGCGCCGTTCATCAACCCCGGTGGAGCCGGAGGCAGCGGTGTCACGGGAGGTAGCCAGAATTGAGCACCATCTTTGACATCCGCAACATTCGACTCCCGAAGCTGTCCCGGGCGTCGGTGATCATCGGATCACTGGTGATCGTGCTGGCCCTCGTCGTCGGCTACGTCGGCTGGCGGCTCTACGAGAAGCTGACCAACAACACCGTGGTGGCCTACTTCCCGGCGGCCAACGCTTTGTACCCGGGGGACAAGGTCCAGATCATGGGCCTGCGGGTGGGTGCGATCGACAAGATCGAGCCCACCGGCGACAAGATGAAGGTCACCTTCCACTACGAGAACAAATACCGGGTGCCGGCCAACGCGTCGGCGGTGATCCTCAACCCCACCCTGGTGGCGTCGCGCGCCATCCAGCTGGAGCCGCCGTACAAGGGCGGTCCGGTGCTGGCCGATAACGCCGTGATCCCCGAAGAGCGCACCCAGGTTCCGGTCGAATGGGACCAGCTGCGCAACAGCATCACCAACATCATCTCGAAACTGGGTCCCACCGCCGAGCAGCCGAAGGGCCCGTTCGGTGAGGTCATCGAGTCGTTCGCCAACGGGCTGGCCGGCAAGGGCAAGCAGTTCAACACCACGCTGAGCAACCTGTCGCAGGCGTTGACCGCATTGAACGAGGGCCGCGGCGACTTCTTCGCCGTGGTGCGCAGCCTGGCGCTGTTCGTCAACGCGCTGCACCAAGACGACGCGCAGTTCGTCGCGCTCAACCAAAACCTGGCCGATTTCACCACCCGGCTCGCGCACAACGACACCGACCTGTCCAACGCGATCCAGCAGTTCGACAGCCTGCTCACCACCGTGCGCCCCTGGCTCGACAAGAACGCCGGGGTGCTGACCTACGACGTCAACAACCTCGAGACCGCGACGAACGCGTTGCTGCAACCGGATCCGCTGAACGGTTTGGAGACCGCGCTGCACGTCGTGCCGACGGCCGCGGCGAACATCAACCAGATCTATCACCCGTCGCACGGATCGCTGGTCGCCATCACGTCGATCACCAACTTCGCCAACCCGATGCAGTTCATCTGTAGCGCGATCCAGGCCGGCAGCCGGCTTGGCTACCAAGAGTCGGCCGAACTGTGCGCGCAGTACCTGGCGCCGATCCTCGACGCGATCAAGTTCAACTACCCGCCGTTCGGCCTGAACCTGTTCAGCACCGCCGAGACGTTGCCCAAGCAAGTGGCCTACTCCGAGCCGCGCTTGCAGCCGCCCAACGGGTACAAGGACACGACCGTCCCCGGCATCTGGGTGCCCGACACCCCGACCTCGCACCGCAACACCCAGCCGGGCTGGATCGTCGCCCCGGGCATGCAGGGTCAGCAGGTCGGTCCCATCACCGCGGGCCTGATGACGCCGGAGTCGTTGGAAGAGCTGATGGGTGGCCCGAACATCGAACCCGTCCAGTCGAACCTGCAGACCCCGCCGGGTCCGCCGAACGCCTACGACGAGAACCCGATCCTGCCGCCGATGGGACTGAACGCCCCGGTGCCGATCCAGCCGCCGCCGCCCGGGCCGGGCGTGGCCCCGGGTCCCGTGGCGCCGACCCCGGCGCCGGTGTCCGCGCCCGCGCCGAACGCTGGTGGGCCGGCGTCGGCCGCTGACTTCGGGGGTGGCCAGTGAGGGCTGCGATGAGGCTGATCCGCCACCGGGCGTGGCAGGCCCTGGTGCTGCTGGTGGCGGCGATGGTGCTGAGCTCGTGTGGCTGGAAGGGCATCTCCAACGTCTCGATTCCGGGCGGCCCCGGCAGCGGCGCGGGATCGATGACCATCTATGTGCAGGTGCCCGACACCCTGGCGATCAACGGCAACAGCAAGGTGATGGTGGCCGACGTGTTCGTCGGCTCGATCAAGGCCATCAACCTGAAGAACTGGGTGGCCACCCTGACGCTGGGCTTGGACAAGCACACCAAGCTGCCCAAGAACGCCACCGCCAAGATCGGCCAGACCTCGCTGCTGGGTTCGCAGCACGTCGAGCTCGCGTCGCCGCCGAACCCGTCGCCCGAGCTGCTCAAGGACGGCGACACCATTCCGCTGAAGAACTCGTCGGCGTATCCCACCACCGAGCAGACGCTGGCCAGCCTTTCATTGATCCTGCGCGGCGGCGGCATCCCCAACCTGGAGGTGCTGCAGAACGAGATCTACAACATCTTCAACGGCCGCGGCGAGGCGATCCGGTCCCTGCTCGGCAAGCTGGACACCTTCACCACCCAGCTCAACGCGCAGCGCGACGACATCACCCACGCCATCGACTCCACCAACCGGCTGCTGACCTACGTCGGCGGGCGGGCGGATGTCCTGGACCGGGTGCTCACCGACATCCCGCCGCTGATCAAACACTTTGCCGACACGCAAAACCTGCTGATCAACGCCGTCGATTCGGTGGGGCGTCTGAGCCAGGTCGCCGACCAGTACCTGTCGGAGGCGCGCGCGCCGCTGTACACCGACCTGCAGGCGCTGCAATGCCCGTTGAAGGAGCTCGGCCGGGCCTCGCCGTACCTGATCGGCGCGCTGAAGTTGATCCTCACGCAGCCGTTCGACATCGACACGGTGCCGAAGATCTTCCGCGGCGACTACATCAACATCTCGTTGACGCTGGACCTGACCTACAGCGCGGTCGACAACGCGTTCCTGACCGGGACCGGGCTGTCGGGAGCCCTGCGGGCGCTCGAGCAGTCGTTCGGGCGTGACCCCGAGACGATGATCCCCGACGTGCGCTACACGCCGAACCCGAATGACGCGCCGGGTGGACCGCTGGTGGAAAGGGGGGACAGGAATTGCTGACTCCCTTCATCCGACGCCAGCTGATCGCCTTCGGGATCCTGACCGTCATCTCGCTGCTCGTGCTCGGGGTGTACTACCTGCAGATCCCGAGCCTGATGGGCATCGGGCGGTACACGCTGAAGGCCGAGCTGCCCGCCTCGGGCGGGCTGTATCCGACGGCCAATGTCACCTATCGCGGCATCACCATCGGCAAGGTCACCGATGTCGAGCCGACCGAGCGCGGCGCCGAGGCGACGATGAGCATCGACAGCCACTACAAGATCCCGACCGACGCGACGGCCAACGTGCACTCGGTCTCGGCCGTCGGTGAGCAATACCTGGACCTGGTGTCGAGCGGAAACCCCGGCAAGTACCTCGCGGACGGACAGACCATCACCAAGGGCACGGTGCCCGCCGAAATCGGGCCGGCCCTGGACACGGCGAACCGCGGCTTGGCGGTGCTGCCCAAGGAGAAGATCGGCCAGCTGCTCGACGAGACGGCGCAATCCGTCGGCGGGCTGGGTCCCGCCCTGCAGCGCTTGGTCGACTCCACCCAGGCCATCGTCGGCGATTTCAAGACCCAGATCACCGACGTCAACGACATCATCGAGAACTCCGGCCCGGTGCTGGACAGCCAGGTCAAATCGCGCGACAACATCGAGCGCTGGGCACGCAACCTGAACAGGCTCGCCGCCCAGTCCGCGCAGCAGGACCAGCGTCTGAAAAGCCTGCTGCACCAGGCGGCGCCGACGGCCGATCAGGTCAACGACCTCTTCAGCGGCGTCCGGGAGTCGCTGCCGCAGACGCTGGCCAATCTTGAGGTCGTCTTCGACCTGCTCAAGCGCTACCACACCGGCGTCGAGCAGGTCCTGGTGTTCCTTCCGCAGGGCGCGTCGATCGCCCAGACGGTGGCCGCCCCATTCCCGAACATGGCCGCGCTCGACCTGGCGCTGTCGATCAACCAGCCGCCGCCGTGCCTGACCGGCTTCATCCCGGCCTCGGAGTGGCGGTCCCCGGCGGACACCAGCATTCAGCCGTTGCCGACGGGCACGTACTGCAAGATCCCGATGGAGACCCCGGCCAACAGCGTGCGCGGGTCGCGCAACATCCCCTGTACGGACATCCCGGGCAAACGGGCGGCCACCCCGCGGGAATGCCGCGACCCCAAGCCGTACGTCCCGGCGGGCACCAACCCCTGGTACGGCGACCCCAACCAGATCCTGACCTGCCCCGCGCCGGGAGCGCGATGCGATCAGTCGGTGCGCCCGGGCATGGTGATCCCCGCGCCGTCGATCAACAACGGGCTCAACCCCGCGCCCTCGGACCGGGTGGCGGGGACGCCCCCGCCCACCAGCGATCCGTTGTCGCGGCCGGGGTCGGGTAGCGTGCAGTGCAACGGCCAGCAACCCAACCCGTGTGTCTACACCCCCAGCGGGCCTCCCACGGCGGTCTACAGTCCCCAAAGCGGTGAACTGGTGGGGCCAGACGGGGTTAAATACTCCGTCGAGAATTCGACCAGAACAGGAGACGACGGATGGAAGGAGATGCTGGCACCAGCCGGCTGAACCCCATCGACACGGACGACGATTCGTTGAGCCCCGAAGACAAGGACGAGGATTCGACGGCACCCGACAGCGTAGCCGAGCAGGCCGATCCGCAGGGTGACCCCCAGGATCCGGTGGAATCCGGTGAGCCCGGTGCGACCGCGCCGCGCGGCGCGTCAAGAGTGGGACGCGGGTGGCTGGCCGCCATCGCGGTGCTGCTGGTGCTATGCGCGGGCGCGATCGGGGCGGGGGGCTACCTCGCGCAGCGCTATCACCGCGACAGCCTGGTGATCGCCCGCAACGATGCCACCGCGCTCAAGGCGGCGGTCGAATGCGTCACGGCGACGCAGGCGCCGGACACCAACGCGATGACCGCGGCTGAGCAGAAGATCATCGAATGTGGCACAGACACTTTCCGCACGCAGGCCTTGCTGTACACCAGCATGCTCGTTCAGGCGTACCAGGCCGCGAACATCCACGTTCAGGTGTCCGATGTGCGGGCGGCGGTCGAGCGCAACAACCCCGACGGGTCGATAAATATCCTTGTCGCGCTCCGCGTCAAGGTGGCCAGCGATCAGACTGAGAACGAGACCGGCTACCGCCTGCGGGTGAAGATGGCATTCGCCGAGGGGCAATACAGGATCTCCAAACTCGACCAGGTGACGAAGTGACGGTGGTGGTCGAACAGACTGCACCCACGGACGTCCCAGAGCCACCGCGGGAAGCCTTGGCGCCCTGGCATTCTCGCGTCGGCGCCTTCGCCATCGACGTGCTGCCGGGCGTGGCGGTGCTGGCGACGCTGGCGTTGGTGTCGCTCACGGTGCCGGCGCGCGGCCTGTGGTGGTGGGTGTCCATCTGCGTCATGGGGCTCGCCGTCCTGGCGATGCTGGTCAACCGGTTGCTGCTGCCGACGATCCTTGGCTGGAGCCTGGGCCGCGCCGTGGCGGGCATCGCCGTGACGCGTCGCGGCGGTGAGGCCGCGGGGCCGTGGACGCTGCTGCTGCGCGACGTCGCCCACCTGCTCGACACCGCGACGACCGTGGGATGGCTGTGGCCGCTGTGGGATTCGCGTCGCCGCACGTTCGCCGACATGGTGGCGCGCACCGAGGCGCGACGCCTGCAGCCGGACCAGGCGCCCCCGAACGTCCGGCGCTGGGCCGCGGGCGCGGTGCTGGCCGCGACGGCGGTGTGCCTGGGCGGTGCCGCGCTCAGCTACGGCGCGGCGTACGCCCCACAGCGGGCGAGCGATCAGACCCGCGCCGAAATCGCCACGCAGGGGCCCAAGATCGTGGCCCAGATGCTGACGTATGACCCCAAGTCGCTGCAGGACGACTTCACCCGGGCGCAGTCGCTGGCCACCGACAAGTACCGCGAACAGTTGGCGGCCCAGCAGGACCTGGTGCGCAAGGGCACTCCGGTCATCAACGAGTACTGGGTCACCAACAGCTCGATCGAATCGGCCGCCCCGAACCGGGCCACCATGCTGCTGTTCATGCAGGGACGGCGCGGCGCCGCACCCGAGGTGCGCTACATCAGCGCAACCGTGCGGGTGAACTTCGCCAAGGGCGGCGGAAACGCTTGGCGCGTCGACGATCTCACCGTGTTGTCCAAGCCGAAGCCGCCGGGGAACGGCAAATGAGCCCGCGCCGCAAGTTCACGCCCGGTGAGCGGCCACTGCTCGTCGAGCGCCCGGTGCCGCCGCGGCAAGGATGGCTGGTGCCGCTGGCCGCCACGGTGGCGGCGGTGCTGATGGTCGCGGCGATCAGCGTCTGCGCGCTGATGTGGGGCTCCCACGAGTCCCGGGCGCGCGCCGCCTCCCGGGACCGCGAGGTGCTCACCTACGTGACCGGATTCATGACGCAGTTCACCTCCATCGACCCCTTTCACGCCAACGACTACGTGAACCGGATACTCGCCCAGGCGACCGGCGATTTCGCCAAGCAGTACGAGAAGAACGCCAACGAGATCCTGCTTCAGGTCGCCCGTGCCGAACCGGCCACGGGCAGCGTGCTCGACGCCGGCCTGGAGCGTTGGAACGACGACGGCAGCGCCAATGTCATGGTGGCCACGGCCATCACCACGAAATCACCGGACGAGAAACAGGTTTTGGAGAACGCCAATCGTTGGGCGGCAACCGCGACGCAGGAAGGTAACCAGTGGAAGATCAGCAACCTGCAGCAGGTGATCTGACCGCCGAGGACGAGGCGACCGTTGACGAGGCGACCGTTGCGGCGCCGGACGACGGCGACGCCGGGGCCACCGACGACGCCACCGACGCCGAGGTTACCGACGACGCCACCGACGCCGAGGCTACCGAGGACGCCGGCGAGCAGGCGGCGGACGCCCCGGCGCCGGCGCCACGCAAGCGGCGCCTCGCCGGTAAGGCATGGGCGATCGTCGCCCTGGTCGCCGCCGTGCTGTTCGTCGGCTCCGCCGGGTTCGCCGGCGCGATGGTGCAGCCCTACCTAACCGACCGGGCCGTCGCCGAAACGAAAATCAACGTCGCGCGCACGGCGGCCAACGCGATCACCACGCTGTGGACCTACACCCCGGAAAACATGGACACCCTCGCCGACCGCGCATCCGCCTATCTCACCGGCGATTTCGCGGCGCAGTACCGCAAATTCGTCGACGCCATCGTGGCGCCGAACAAACAGGCCAAGATCACCAACCACACCGACGTCACCGGCGCGGCGGTCGAATCGCTCGACGACAACAACGCCGTGGTCATCATCTACACCAACACCACGTCGACCAGCCCGCTGACCAAGAACGTGCCGTCGCTGAAGTACCTGTCCTATCGGCTGTTCATGAAGCGTCAAAAGAGCCGCTGGCTGGTGACCAGGATGACGACGATCACCTCGCTGGATCTGACACCGAAAACCTGACGCCGCAGCCACGGGCACGCCGAAATAGACTGCACCCCATGGCGGTTACCTCACCGGTCTCACAACGATCGACGGTGGCGGCGCTGCTGTTGCTGACGTTCGCGACGGGACTGGCCGACGCGATCAGTATCCTGGTGCTCGGCCACGTGTTCGTCGCCAACATGACCGGCAACGTGATCTTCCTGGGTTTCTGGCTGGCGCCGAGAACCAGCATCGACCTGACCGCCGTCGTGGTCGCCCTGCCGACCTTCGTGTGCACCACCGTGTTCAGCGGCCGGCTGTCCCGGCATTTCGGCGAGCGGACGCGGGCGTGGATCACTACGGTGCTGGCCACCGAGATCGTCCTGCTGGTTACCGTGTCGATCCTGGCGGGTGCGGGAGTGCTGACCTACCAACGGAATTCCACACTCGTCATGATCGGCATCCTCGCCGTGACGTTCGGGCTGCAGCACTCGAGCGCACGCCAGTTCGGCATTCCGGAACTCTCCACCACCGTGCTGACGTCGACGATCGTCAGCCTCGGCCTGGACAGCCGGCTGGCCGGCGGCACCGGTGAGCGCCAAAGGCTGCGGGTCGGCGTTGTCGTCACGATGGGCGCCGGCGCCTTCGTCGGCGCGACGATGTCGAGGTACACGGTCGCCCCGGTGTTCGTCGTGGCCGCGGCGGTGATAGCGACGAGCCTGCTGATCTTCAGGTTCGGGCCCGGTGCAACGAAAGGCGCTGCGGCCGTGATTAGTTGAACGCGAGCCAGCTCGGCAGCGCCCGCTCGTGTGAGTCGCAGAGCACCTGTCGGGTGTCGCACGACCCCCTGGGGGAGCCGGCGCCGGCCCACATGCCGCCGGTGTCACGGCGCAGCACGATCGCCGAGGAGCCACCGCCGTCGAGCAGCACGGCATTGTCGCTGCCCAGCCCCCGGAACAGGTCCTGCATGTTGTCCGGGGTGTAGTTGCCGCCCTCGAAGATGTACATCTCGTCCTTTTGCCGCGCGTAGGCCAACGCCGTTCGCGCCGCGCTGGGCCCGCCGTCGTGCAGCTGTTCGGTGTTGCCGGGTGCCAGCAGCCCGATGCCCGACACCGCCACGAACCTCTCGTTCTTGCTGAGCAGATCCTGGACGACCGGGGTCGCGGCGTCGTAGTCCTTTTTTGTCTTGGGCCACACCACATACGGCGCGCCGCCGGACGGCAGGATCATGGTCGTCAGCGCGCTCCAGCTCTCGCCGCCGCCGGAGAGACCCTGCTTGCCGGGATAGGCGAGGGTGCCCGTGACCGCCTGGTTGGCGCGGCCCCGGCCATTGGTGTTGTCCACGAAGGCGCCCAACGGTGAGCTGCACCCGGTCTGGCGCCACGAACCGCCCTTTTGCCCGCGCACGTCGAAGAAGTTGGCGTTGATCGCGATCGTCGGCTGGCCCATGCGTTGCCACGCTTGCAGCGGTGTGTAGAGCTCCGAGGCCTGCCACAGCCCCTCCCCGGTGCGGGCACCGGGATTGTTCTCGCAGCGGGCCTGGTCGCCCTGGTGCGTGTCGACCAGCAGGTGCGGTGAGAGACGTCCGGCCGCGTTCTTGATGATCATCAGGTGGCCGCCGTTGTTCATCTCATACCAGCTGCCGGCGGCGTTGAGCATCGGCGCGGGATGGCCGGGGCCGAAGTTGTACACCAGGTAGGAACCGCGGGTGCTGCCGATGGCGTTGGCGAGCAGATCGCGCCCGTCGGCGGCTCGCGCCAGGGGCAGCCCGTTGGTGGCGGCCAGCGTGAAGCAGGCGAGGAGGGCGGTGCAGCACGCCGCCAGCCGGCGGAAGCTGGCGCGTCGGGTCAGCACGATAGCCCTTTCGGCCATGATCTGGATGCAACAGAGACATCATCAGCCTCATTAGTCACACTGTCAATAAAGATAACGAGCCGATGACGCTGGGGCCACGTGCGAATTACGTTTGTTCGCTGGAACTTTCGGGCTCGGCGACGTCCGGGGTTGATTCGGTGGCGGCCGGCGTCGACTCGGTGGCGGCGGGCTCGGCCCGCTTGCCGCGGCGGGCCTTGTGTTGAGCCTGGTGTTCCTGCGCGAGCGCCAGGGCGGCCGCGCCCTGGATCCGGTGAAAGCCCTTGCGGTCGTAGAGGTGCGTGACGATGCCGCCGAGCAGCAGGCCGATGACGAGGCCCACCGACGTCATGGTCAGCGCCTGGCTCAGGCCCGCATCCCCGCGGCCGCCGAAGTACAGCAGCGATCGCGCGCCCAGGAAAACCTGATGCATCGGCTCGAATTCGGCCAGCCATCGGAAGAAGGACGGCGTCGCCTCCAGCGGCACCGTGGCTCCGGCCGACGGCAGGCCGAGGATCACGAAGATGAGCATGCTCACCAACATCCCCGCCGTGCCGAGCACCGAGAGCAGCGAACTGGACGTGATGCCCACCGCGGCGATCGCGAACACGCCGAACGCCCAGAGCTGCCAACTGAGATCGATGGGCATACCGAGCGCGTCGGCGATCCAGACGTACACCGCCGAGGTGAGCAGCCCGAGCAGCACCATCATGGCCCACTTGAGCAGCAGCGTCTGGAATCTCGAGATCCTGACCTGCTCGGCGAATCGGTACACCGGGCCGAATTCGGCCGGCACGTAGCCGAGCAGCGCGTCGACCAGCGTGCTGACCACGATGCTGCCGGTGAACCCGGCAAGCAGGAGCAGCAGCGCGTAATAGAACGCGGACAGCCCGTTGCCGGTGCCATTGGGCAGCGGGTTGTAGACGACCGACTGGATCTCGATGGGGGCGGCCAGCCCCACCTGGGCCGCGCCGGGTAGCGGCGCGCCGCCGGTCTGCGCGGCCACCTCCGCTGTAACCCGTTGCCCCGCTATGCCGTTGGCCATGCCCATGGCCGTGCTGAGCGTTTGGCCGGCGATGCTCGCGCCCAGCGTGCCGGCCCGCGGGTTGGTGGAGACGGTGATCGACGGCCGTTCGGCGCGGGTCGGCGCCACGGCGCTGGTCCCGAAGTCCCGCAGCTTGGACGAGAAGCTGGGCGGTATCACGACCGACCCGTACACCCGGCCGGTGTCCAGTTGACGTTTGGCCTCGCCGCGGGAGAGCACGCGGACGTCGAACTTGTTCTTGTCCAACCCATTGACCAACCGGTCGGTGATCTGCGCACCCCCGGGGCCGGCGTCCTCGTTCACCACCGCGATGGGGAAATGGTGCAGGTTGCTGCTCGGGTTCAAGATGCCGCCGAGGTAGAGCGCGCACAGCGCCGACATCAGCGCCAACGTGATGATCAGGGGCGCCGCCCAGAACCGCACGGTGCGGATCGCCTTGATGTTGTGCTTGGGATTGGGCGCCGCGTGCTGCGCGTGCGACTGAGGCATGCCGACTCCTGTCTGTCGTGCCCACTCTATGGGCTGCGTCGCCGGCCCTCCATGTCTCAGTCGCCCAGCTTGGCGTGCATCTCCCACAGCAGCAGTTCCGAGGGCTCGCTCGCCGCCGCGCGGCGGCCGTCGGCGTCGGTCAATCGCACGGCGTCGCCCGCGTGCAACTCCCCGATCCCTTCGACGCTGACCCGGCCGCGGGCCAGGAAAAGATGCAGGTAGGGCGCGGCCGGGAGGTGCGCGGCCGCCCCGGCCCCCAGGCGCGTGCCGTGCAGCGCGGCGTGGCGGTTGTGCAGGGTGATGGCCGCGTCGTGGGTGGGGATGCCAGAGGCGATCGTCACCAGGTTGTCGTCCAGCATTTTCGGGTCGATCTCGTGCTGTTGGTAGCTCGGGTCGATGCCGGACTCGTCGGGTACCACCCACATCTGCACGAAATGCACCGGCTCGCTGGGGGAGTCGTTGCGCTCGGAGTGCAGGATGCCGCTGCCGGCCGACATGCGTTGCGCCAGTCCGGGATAGACGACCCCGTGGTTGCCGGTGGAGTCGCGATGGGACAGTTCGCCGCGCAGCACCCAGGTCACGATTTCCATGTCCCGGTGCGGGTGCGTGTCGAATCCCGTTCCGGGGGAGACGATGTCGTCGTTGTTGACCAACAGCAACCCGTAGTGGGTGTTGTCCGGGTCGTAGTGGTCGCCGAAGGAGAACGAGTGCCGGGAGGTCAACCACGGTGTGGTGGTGACGGCCCGATCGGCCGCGCGGCGGATCTCCGCGGTGGCAGACATGATCCCAGCGTAATGCCCGGGCGGGTCAGCCGACCGCCGCGGTGAGCAGCCGCTGGGCGTGGCGGAGCGCGGCGTCGAGCTCGGGCAGGGTCAACCCGGTGGCGTGGCCCAGGTGGATCTCGATCTGATACTCCGGCTGGCCATCGGGGGAGAAGATCGGCAGCACGACGAATTCGGCGGTGGCCAAGTCCGTTTCGAGGACATCGGTGACCGACCGCAGCGTCACCATCGTCATCAGCGTGGTGAGCTGACGCGTGACGTGGGCCGTCGGCTCCAGCGAGGCCAGCACCTCGGCCAGCCGATGGTGCAGCGACTGGTGGGTGTCGTCGAAGCGCCACGCGCCATAGCCGCGGGCACGGATATCGGTCAGCACCCGCTGATGCTCGGAGATTTCGGCGCGGGTGAGCCGGGGCATCACGCGATGCAGCCAGGCCTGGACGAAATCCTCGTCGCGCCAGGCCATGGCGACCAGGCCGAAGGGCGGGTCGATGGGAAAGCGCTGGCCCACAGCGTGTTCGCCGTCGGTGCCGTGGCCGACCGTGTCGACGGTGATCAGGTGTCGGGCGCCGATCTTCGACATGGAGCAGCCCGCGTCGAGCCTGTCGTGCAGGAAGCGCAGCGCGTCGCGGCCGCGGTCCAGCAGCGGAAACTGCTCGCGCAGCCCGTGCACCAGCCCGAACAGCCCGCTGCCCAGCACGTAGCGACGATCCCCGCGCCGCGCCACCCAGGCGCGCCGTTCCAACTCGGCCAGCACGAGGGCGCACGTCGAGGTGCTGATGGCGCAACGTTTTGCCAGTTCCGCCGATGTGAGCCCACCCGGCGAATTTGCCAGGGCGGCAAGCACATCCATCACCCGCGCGGTCGGCGGCGATTTGGGGCGTGGTTCGCCCCGCGCCTGCGCCATTGACGTAGCCACCGCCGCCTCCCTACGATCCGTCCAAAATGCCAGAATATATGTCCTAATATTAGGAGACAATCGTGTTGAAGGTGGGGGTGTGGGGGCCCGGGTCCATGGGAGTGGTCGCCCTGCGTGGCGTGATCGACCATCCGGAGCTGCAACTGGTCGACGTCGTGGTGCACAGCGATGCCAAGGCCGGCCGAGATGCCGGGGAGCTGTGCGGCATTGCGCCGGTGGGCGTGGTGGCCACCCAGGATCCGGCGGCCATGCTCGCCGGCGACGCCGACGCCGTGGTGTACGCCGCCGCCGCCAACCTGCGGCCGCTGGACGCCGTCGAGGACATGGTGTCGATCCTGCGGGCCGGAAAGAACGTGGTGTCGTGTTCGGTGGTGCCGCTGGTCTTTCCCGACGCCGTCGACGCCGCGTTCACCGAGCCGCTGCGCCAGGCCGCGATCGACGGCGGGGTGTCGTTCTTCACCACCGGCATCGACTCCGGATTCGCCAACGACGTTCTGCCGCTGATGCTTACCGGCGTGTCGCGGGTGATCGAATCGGTGCGCGTGACCGAGATGTTCAACTACGCGACCTACCCGGACCGCTCCGCCGTCTACGAGATCCTCGGGTTCGGGCAGCAACCGGACTACCCGGCCTTCGCGGCCCAGCCGGGGATTTTCACCTTCGGCTGGGGGCCCGTGTTGCACCAGCTCGCCGCCGGGTTGGGGGTCAAGATCGACAACATCGAGGAGGCCAACGAGCGGATCCCCGCCGGCGAATCTTTCGACACGCCAACGGGGCACATCGCGGCCGGAACGATCGCGGCCATGCGCTCGACGCTGACCGGTTACGTCGGGGGGAAACCGACCTTCGTCCTCGACCACGTGACGCGCATGCGCGACGACATCGCCCCGGACTGGCCCCAGCCCCGCATCTGCATCGAGCCGAAGGACCTCGGTTACGGCCCGGCGTCCGGCCGCGGGTTGTACCGCGTGGAGATCGAGGGTTCTCCGAGCATGCGCTGCGAATTCGAGATGGCCGAAGACCACGACCACGATCTGGGGGCGCGCATCGCGGGCTCCTCGAGGATGGTCAACGCCATCCCCGCCGTGTGCGCCGCCGCGCCCGGGCTGCTCTCCGCGCTGGATCTGCCGCTGATCACCGGGAACGGCCTGGTGCGTCCGGTGCCGGGCCCGCCGCCCGACAGCCGGCTGTTCTAGTTGGTGACGGCGCGAGTGAGGAGGCGGGCAATCTTGCCTAGGACCGCGCGCCGGGGTACGTCGCGGCGGCGAGCTCCAGGATCTCGGCGCGGTCGGCCGCCAGAATGAATCCGGAGCGGATCGCCGCGTCGAGCGCGCCGGTGAAGCGCTCCAGGTATTCCGTGTTCCCGCCGGGATAGAGCCGGCGCAGCGTGGCGGCGTCGAAAAGCTCGCCGGAGCCGAAGATCATGGACATGATGCTTTCCTCGCCACCCAGCCCCGACGTCCGGGCGACCGGCACGTCCACCCAGGGGGTCCTGAGCCCTCCGCGGGCGAGGCCGTTGCCATCCAGAACCGGTTGCGGCCCTTCGGTTTCCCGGGCCTCAAGGGGTTCCGCGCTCGGCGCCGGCTCGCCGCTGGCGACCCACGTGTTGAGGGCGGTGAGCGCGGCCTGCACCACATAGTGGTGTTGCGGCCCGAAGTTGATGCAGTGCGCCAACTGCTGGCCCATCAGCATGTTGGTCGGCGTGTAGGCGGCGGCGATGTCCGCGAGCGGCGCCGACCCGCTGTCGATGAACGCGACCTGGATGGTGTAGTTGTCGGCGTGGGCGGCGCCGGCGATCTCCCAGACCCGCAGGTATTGGTTGTCGGGCTGGCGGGCGAAGTAGTAGCCCTGCCGGGCTCCGCCGAACACGTCGGTTTCCGTGACGACCGTCAGCAGCGGGACGCGCAGCTCCGGGCGGAACGCAACCCCTTGCGGCTCTTCGGTTTCCGCGAAGATCGAGGTTCCGTCGAGCGGGGCGGCTGAGCCGAAACGGGAATGGACGAGGAACCCGTCGTAGCTGCGGGCCAACGGGTCGACGGCGTTGATGTAGGTCGTGAGGAACATGGCCGATTGCGATTCGCCCAGAGCGATGACGCGCCGCACGGGCAGATCCCCCAGCAGGGCCCGGCCTTCGTCGCTTTTGAGCAGGCCGCCGATCTGGGAGAAGATGTCGTAGCAGAAGGCGTCGCCCGGGTGGTGTAGGGGCGCATACCGTTGTGGGTCCTGGGTTTTCAGCGACATGTCCGCGCCGAGCAGGCTGTCGCCGCCCTCGACCCCCACCCGCTGCGCCGAGACCCCGACGTAGGCGTAGCCCGACCGGATGATTTCGCGGTGCGCCATCATCCATACCGCGGGAGCGTCGATGCCGCCGCTCACGTTGAGCCATTCGACCAGCACTGTTCCGTTGAATCGGGCCGGATCGGTGGGTGTCAACACCACGATCCGCGTCGTGAAATCGGCGGAGCCCGAGGGTGTTACGTCCCAGCGGCCATCGGGTCCCAACTCGGTCACCGGGGTATAGGACGAGGCCGTCGCGGAAACGAAGAATTCCTTGACGCGGTAGCCCACGTCGGCGAGGTCATAGGCGCTCAGCAGCAGCAGCGGCTTTCCGGGCGCGGCTGTGACCAGGGCGGTGGAATTCGTCATGTGCGCAACCTTCTTACTCCTGACCGGCGGACAGTGAACCGGGCAGCCCGAACTTCGTGAACAACGTCTCATCGAGGAACGCCACCACGTGAGACACCTTCTCGCCGTGCACATCCAGCACATGCAACTGGAAGGGGACATGCACGTCGCCGGCGCGCATGTACATCGCGGCGGCGAGCTGACCGTTGGCGACCAGCGGCAGCAGCCGCATGTCTCCGCCCGCCTCGGCCGGGCATTGCTGGTGGATCAGGGTCACGATGTCCGCCGCGCCCCGATACCAGCCGGCGTACGGCGGCATTTCCCAGATCGCCTCCGCGGTGAACAACTCCACCAGGCGGTCGATGTCGTAGGTCTCGAACGCGGCGATGTAGCGGGCCAGCAGGTCTTGGGCCTCGGGCGAATCCGGCGGCGCCAGTTGGTCGTCGGCGCTGGGACCGACGGCATCCAGTTGCGACCGGGCCCGCTGCAGCAGGCTGTTGACGGCGGTCGTGGTGGTGCCGACCGCCTCGGCGACCTCGGCGGAGCGCCACTGCAGCACGTCGCGCAGCAGCAGCACCGCCCGCTGCCGCGGCGGAAGGTATTGCAGCGCAGCCACGAACGCCAGCCGTACCGACTCCCGCGACCCGACGACCACCGACGGGTCCGCCGGGTGATCGGTCAACTCCGGCAGCGGCTCGAGCCAGGGCACTTCGCGGCGCTCCACCAGCTCCGCGGTCGGGTCCGAGCTCGGGGCGCCCAGGCCCACCGGCAACGCCCTGCGCCCCTTGCCCTCCAGCGCGCTCAGGCAGGTGTTGGTGGCGATGCGGTGCAGCCAGGTCCGCAGCGAGGACTTGCCTTCGAAACGGTCGTAGGACTTCCAGGCCCGCAGCAACGTCTCCTGCACCAGATCTTCGGCGTCGTGCAGCGACCCGGTCATTCGATAGCAGTGGGCGAGCAGCTCGCGGCGATAGGGCTCGGCCTGGGCCGAGAAATCGGTCCCCAGCACCGCGTCGCCTTCGGGGTCTTGGGCGAGAAGACTCACGCGGATGAGCCTACGCAGTGTCCGCAACCCCGGCCGGGATCCCAGCCATTACGCTGCACCTCAATGACTAGGACCAGCCGATGAACCGCACCGAACGCAGTTTCGACGGATTCGGCGGTGTGCGTATCGTCTACGACGTCTGGACCCCCGACACGCCGCCACGGGCGGTCGTGGTGCTGGCGCACGGTCTCGGCGAGTACGCCCGCCGCTACGACCACGTCGCCCAGTGCTTCGGGGCGGCGGGCCTGGTCACCTACGCGCTGGACCATCGCGGGCACGGCCGCTCGGGCGGCAAACGGGCGGTGGTGCGTGACATCCACGAGTACACCACCGACTTCGACACCCTGGTCGGCATCGCCGCGCGCGAACACCACGGCCTCAAGTGCGTCGTGTTGGGCCACAGCATGGGCGGGGGGATCGTCTTCGCCTACGGCGTCGAGCGCCCGGACAACTACGACCTGATGGTGCTGTCGGGGCCCGCGGTGGCGGCCCAGGACCAGGTGTCACCGCTGCTGGCCCTGGCCGCCAAGGTGCTGGGGGCCCTCGTGCCCGGCCTGCCGGCGCAGGACCTCGACGTCGACGCCATCTCGCGCGATCCCGCGGTGGTGGCGGCCTACAAGAGCGATCCGCTGGTGTACCACGGCAAGGTTCCGGCCGGCATCGGCCGCGCGTTGCTGCAGGTCGGCGAGACGATGCCGCAGCGGGCGCCGGCGCTGACGGCGCCGTTGCTGGTGGTGCACGGGTCCGAGGACCGGTTGATTCCCGTCGCCGGCAGCCGTCGGCTCGTCGAGTGCGTCGGGTCCACCGACGTCGAGCTGAAGGTGTATCCCGGCCTGTATCACGAGGTCTTCAATGAGCCCGAGCGCGAGCAGGTGCTCGACGATGTCGTCTCCTGGATCACCGCTCGGCTGTGAGCGGGCGTGTCGGACCGCTCCCGTACGTTGGCGCTAATGACCCGCACGGGCGATGAGGCGCAGAGCGCAGCGATGAGGAGGAACGGCGCTAATGACTCGCGCCGGTGACGATGCAGAGCGCAGCGATGAGGAGGAACGGCGCTAATGACTGACGACAAGATGCTGGCGCGCATCGCCGCGCTGCTGCGTCAGGCCGAAGGCACCGACAACTCCCACGAGGCCGACGCGTTCATGTCGGCCGCGCAGCGGCTCGCGACGGCCGCGTCCATCGACCTCGCGGTGGCGCGCTCCCATTCGGCCCAGCGTTCGGCCGCGCAGGCCCCGACGCAGCGCACCATCACCATCGGCGCGGCGGGCACCAAGGGGTTGCGGACCTACGTTCAGCTCTTCGTGCTGATCGCCGCGGCCAACGACGTGCGGTGCGACGTCGCGTCCAATTCGACGTTCGTCTACGCCTACGGGTTTGCCGAGGACATCGACGCCAGCCACGCCCTGTACGCCGGCCTGGTCGTGCAAATGGTGCGCGCGTCGGACGCCTACCTCGCCTCGGGCGCGCACCGTCCCACGCCGACGATCACCGCCCGGCTCAACTTTCAGCTGGCCTTCGGGGCGCGCGTGGGCCAACGGCTGGCCGAGGCCCGCGACGAGGCCCGGCGGGAAGCCACCAAGGACCGGCAACGTGCGCCGGGAACCGCTATCGCCTTGCGGGACAAGGAGGTTGAGCTCGTGGACTACTACCGCGGTGCGTCCAAGGCGCGCGGCACCTGGCAGGCCAGTCGAGCCTCGGCCGGGTATTCCTCGGCGGCGCGGCGCGCGGGCGACCGGGCCGGCAAGCGAGCGCGGCTCGGCAACAGCCCGGAACTCCCCGGGGCGCGGAGCGCGCTGAGCGGGTGACTCCCGGGAACTTCCCGCGGCGGGATTCTCAACGCTCCAGGGTCTATGCGGCCGAGGAATTCGTCCGCACGTTGTTCGACCGCGCCGCCCAGCACGGTTCACCCGCCGTGGACTTCTTCGGCACACAATTGACGCTGCCGCCGGAGGGCCGCTTCGGCTCGGTGGCCTCCGCCCAGCGCTACGTGGACGACGTGCTGGCGCTGCCGGCGGTGCGCAGCCGGTGGCCGGGGGTGGCCCCGTTGCGGGTCCGGCCGCGCCGGGCCGCCACCGCCGCGCACTACGAAAACCAGGACGGCGCAGGCGTTATCGCGGTCCCCGACCGTGACACCGCCGACTGGGCGCTGCGTGAGCTGGTGATGTTGCACGAAGTGGCGCATCATTTGTGCCGGGCCGAGCCGCCGCACGGCCGCGAGTTCGTCGCGACGATCTGCGAGTTGACGGAGCTGGTGATGGGACCCGAAGTGGGGCATGTGCTGCGCGTCGTCTACGCCAAAGAGGGTGTGCGGTGAGCGATCCCGACGAGAGGGCCCGCGAGATCGAAGCCCAGATGACCGACGACGAGCGGTTCTCCCTGCTGGTCTCGGTGATGGGCGCCGGCGACCTGTGGCCGGTGCGCGACGAACGCATCCCGGCGGACACGCCGATGAGCGCGGGGTACGTGCCCGGGATTCCCCGCCTCGGGGTGCCGCCCCTGCGGATGAGCGATGCCGGCCTGGGCGTCACCAACCCCGGCTACCGTCCGGGCGACACGGCCACCGCGCTGCCCGCCGGGCTGGCGCTGGCCGCGGGTTTCGATCCGGCGCTGGCCCGGTCCGCAGGCGAAGTGATCGGCTCAGAGGCGCGCAGCCGCGGATTCAACGTGCAGCTCGCCGGGGCGATGAACCTCGCGCGCGACCCGCGCAACGGCCGCAACTTCGAATACCTTTCCGAGGACCCGCTTTTGACCGCCGCGATGATCGCGGAGTCGATCGACGGCATTCAGCGCCACGGCGTCATCTCGACGGTCAAGCACTACTCGCTGAACTGCAACGAGACCAATCGGCACTTCCTGGACGCGGTCATCGATCCCGACGCGCACCGCGAGTCCGACCTGCTCGCCTTCGAGATCGCGATCGAGCGGGCGCAACCGGGCGCCGTGATGACCGCCTACAACAAGGTCAACGGCGTCTACGCCGCGGCGAACGATGTCCTGATCAACGAGGTGCTCAAGGGCGCCTGGGCGTATCGCGGTTGGGTCATGTCCGACTGGGGCGCCACGCCGAGCTGGGAGTGCGCGCTGGCCGGCCTCGATCAGGAGTGCGGCGCCCAGATCGACGCGCTGCTGTGGCAGGCCGAGGCCTTCGGCGCGCCGCTGCGCGACGCGTACGCCGAGGGCAGGCTACCCAGGGAGCGGTTGTCGGACATGGTCCGACGGATCCTGCGGTCCATGTTCGCCGTCGGTATCGACCGCGACGCCGCGCCGCCGGAGCCGGATCGGGCCGCGCACAACGAGATTGCGCTGCGCATCGCCCGCCAGGGGGTCGTGTTGCTGACCAACCGGGGAGCGCTCCCGTTGACGCCCGAGCCGGGCACGCGCATCGCCGTCATCGGCGGATACGCGCACCTGGGCGTGCCGGCCGGTTATGGTTCGAGCACCGTCGTTCCCGACGGCGGCTACGCGGGCGTGGTCCCGATCGGCGGCGCGGGGCTGGAGGCCGGGCTGCGCAACCTGTACCTGCTGCCGTCGTCGCCGTTGCAGGAGTTGCGAAACCAGTTGCCGCGGGCGCAGATCGAATTCGACCCCGGCATCAGTCCGGCCGAGGCGGCGCTGGCGGCGCGGCTCGCCGATGTCGCGATCGTGTTCGCGGTGCGCGCGGAAGGGGAGGGATACGATCTCGCCGACCTGTCGCTGCCCTGGGGCCAGGACGAAATGATCGCGGCGGTGGCGGCGGCCAACCCCAATACCGTGGTGGTGCTCGAGACCGGCAACCCGGTGAGCATGCCGTGGCGCGACGCGGTGAATGCCGTTGTGCAGGCGTGGTATCCGGGTCAGGCCGGCGCCCGGGCGAGCGCCGAGATCCTCACCGGCCGGGTCAATCCTTCGGGCCGGCTTCCGATCACCTTTCCCGCCGATCTGGACCAGACGCCTCGCCCGCGGCTACCCGGTGTCGGCACGCCGTGGGGGACCGCGAGCACGATCGAATACTTCGAGGGCGCCGATGTCGGCTATCGATGGTATGCGGCCAACGGCCACGTCCCGATGTTTGCCTTCGGTCATGGCCTGTCCTACACCAGGTTTGACTACCGTGACCTGGTGGTCACCGGCGGGGAGACCATCACGGCCAGTTTCACCGTCGTCAATGCCGGCGACCGCGCCGGGGCCGACGTGCCGCAGCTGTATGTGACGGCGGAGCCCGGCGGACCGTGCCTGCGGCTGCTGGGATTCGAGCGGATCGAGTTAGAACCGGGCGCCAGCCGCCGGCTGAGGATCGAGGCCGATCCGCGCCTGCTCGCACGCTACGACGGCGGCGCCGGATGCTGGCGGATCGAGGCGGGCGATTACACGGCGGCCGTGGGCATTTCGGCGTTGGCCATGCGGCTCGCGGCGGGGGTCGAACTGACCGGCCGTACGTTCGGGCGATGACCCCCTCGGGCTGACGCCCGAACGTACGACCGGCCCGAGGCGTTACTCGACGGGGGTCAGCGCGTCGCCGCACGTGCAGCGGTAGCCCTCGCCGGCGCCCGAGCAATGGCAGGGCACCTCGATGCGGACACGGCAGCCGCAGCCTTCGTGACCGCACGTCAGCAGGGTCCCGGCTTCGTAAGTTGCCATTTGACTCACCCTTTTTCTCCTGGTGTGACTCGTGCGGCGCGGTTCGGCCGCACCCCCACTATATACCCCCCATGGGTATGCGTAAACGGTCGCGACGGGTTTCGTGGCGGGGACGGCTGTCGTGCGGGGGCCCGGCGGGCGCGGCTAGCGTTGACGTCATGAGCGAGAAACCGACCCCCCACGACGTCGACGCATTCCTGGACAGCACGGTGGTGGGCGACGATCCGTCCTTGACCGCGGCGCTCGAGGCCAGCAACGCGGCCGGCCTACCGCCGATCGCGGTGTCGGTGCAACAGGGAAAGTTCCTGAGCCTGCTCGCCGGCGCCATCGGCGCGCGGCGCATCCTCGAGATCGGCACCCTGGGCGGCTTCAGCACCATCTGGTTGGCGCGTGGCGCCGGGCCGCAGGGCCGCGTGGTGACGCTGGAGTACGAGCCGAAGCACGCCGAGGTGGCGCGGGGCAACTTGAAGCGCGCCGGCGTCGACGATCGGGTGGAGGTGATCGTCGGCGCGGCGCTGGATACACTGCCGACGGTCACCGGACCCTTCGATCTGATCTTCATCGACGCCGACAAGGAGAACAACCTGGCCTATGTGGAGTGGGCGGTCCGATTGGCCCGGCCCGGTGCGGTGGTGGTGGTGGACAACGTGATTCGCGACGGGCAGATTCTGCGGCCGCATTCCGACGATGCCAGGGTGCGGGCGACCCGCGAGACGCTGCAGGCGATGGGCGAGCACCCGCGGCTGGACACCGCGGTGATCCAGACGGTGGGGGCCAAGCACTGGGACGGCTTCGCCTTGGCGCTGGTGCAGTAGCTCAGCGCGGGGACAGGTCGGCGACCGCCTGCGCGGCGGAGGTGAGTTCGCCGATCCGCAGGGCGGCTTCACCGGCGTACAGGGCGGCGCCGTCCAGCCAGGAGTCGGGCACACCGGCCACCGGTGCCAGCGGCGTGAAGAACGGGAGGGCCGGCGACTGCAGGCGCATCAGTGCGCCCGCATCGAAATAGCCCAGCGCCGACAGGGGACGACTGGCCGCGTTGAGCGCCGCCGGCACCGCCTTGGCCCGCCCGTCGGCGCGGCACCACCGGCGCGTCGCCTCGTTGGGCACGACGCGGTGCCGTAGCGGCCAGCTCAGGCCGAACAGGTTTGTCTCGATCGTCCTGTCGGCCCGAAGGATTCGCCGCTGATACTCGCGGCTCGCGTTGGCCTCGTGCGTCAACAGGAATCGCGTGCCCGCGATGACACCGCTGGCGCCGCCGTCGAGCGCGGCGCGAGTGTCGGCGGCGGTGGCGACGCCGCCGGCCAGGAACACCGGTCGGTTCCCGGCCGCGCGCAGGGCGTGCGGGAGAAAATCCAGGGCCGGCACGGTCCCCACGAGGTGCCCGCCGGCCTCGCGCCCCTGAGCGATCAAACCGTCAGCGCCGCAGGCGATCGCGGCCCGAGCCTGCGCCTCGGTGCCCACCATCACGAAGACGAAGACCCCGGCGTCGCGCAGATGCTCGACGAGGCCCCGCTTGTCGCCGAACGCCAACACCACCGCGTCCACCCGGGCGTCGACGCAGGCCGCGACGTGATGGCGATGCACAAAGGGCAGCAACAGGTTTACCGCGACGGCACGACCCGGCGCCTGCTCGCGCACCTCGTCGATCGAGGCGCGCAGCCGGCGCGGGGTGTCGATGCCCAGCGTGCCGAGCCCGCCCGCGTTGGCGACCGCGGCCGCCAGGGCCGCCCCCGCAAGACCGCCGCCCATGCCGGCCTGTCCCACCGGGTGATCGAGCCGCAATCGATCCGCGAGGTCCATGCCTCAAGAGGCTACGCGGTTTCTCGAACTGGGCCGCGATCGAGCGTAATGTTGATCACAGATGGATGGGTGCAGCCCAGCTCAAAAGGCTTGCTGCATAACAGAAAGGTCACAAAATGAGTACAGTCCATTCATCAATCGATCACCACCCCGATTTGATGGCGTTGCGCGCCCGCTACGAGCGTGTCGCCGAGTCGATGAGTGCGCATTTCACCTTCGGCCTGGCGCTGCTGACGGGTCTGTATGTGGCCGCGTCGCCGTGGATCGTGGGGTTCAGCGCGACGAGGTCGCTCGCCACGTCTGACCTGATCGCCGGTATCGCGGTGGCGTTCCTGGCGTACGGGTTCGCCACGACGCTGGATCGCGCGCACGGCATGACATGGACGCTGCCGGTACTCGGCGCGTGGGTCATCGTGTCGACGTGGATCCTGCCGGACGTCACGCTGACCACCGGCATGACCTGGTCGAATGTCGTCGCGGGCGCGTTGCTGACCTTCCTGGGTCTCAACGCCACCTACTTCGGCATGCGCACGCGCGCCACGGGAACGCACGCCTAGCCCCGAACTCGGTTAGGGCACAGGTCGATTCGCCGCCTGGCCGGGC
Source organism: Mycobacterium sp. H4Y (assembly GCF_000364405.1). Taxonomy (NCBI): domain Bacteria; kingdom Bacillati; phylum Actinomycetota; class Actinomycetes; order Mycobacteriales; family Mycobacteriaceae; genus Mycobacterium; species Mycobacterium sp. H4Y. Next base: position 1,358,719 of record NZ_AKIG01000002.1, on the reverse strand, counting down.
GATCCGGTCAGGCGGAGATCAACCGCAGACTGCGCCGATGGCGGCCGAGCTGACCAGCTTGACGTACTTGGCCAGCACCCCGGTCTTGTAGCGCGGCGGCGGCGGTGTGAAACCCTTTCGCCGCGAATCGAATTCAGCCGGATCGGCGAGCACGTCGAGCACCCGGTTGGCGACGTCCAGCCGGATGCGGTCGCCGTCGCGCAGAAACGCGATCGGTCCGGCGTCCACCGCCTCCGGGGCGATGTGACCGACGCACAGCCCCGTCGTCCCGCCGGAGAACCGGCCGTCGGTCAGCAACAGCACGTCCTTGCCGAGACCGGCGCCCTTGATCGCGCCGGTGATGGCGAGCATCTCGCGCATGCCGGGTCCGCCCTTCGGGCCCTCGTAGCGGATCACCACCGCGTCGCCCTTGGTGATGGTGCCGTCCTCGAGGGCATCGAGCGCGGCCCGTTCACCGTCGAAAACCCTTGCGGTGCCCTCGAACACGTCGGAATCGAAGCCGGCGGACTTCACCACCGCGCCCTCGGGAGCCAGCGATCCGCGCAGGATGGTGATGCCGCCGGTGGGGTGAATAGGATTGCTCAGGGCCCGCAGCACCTTGCCGTCGGGGTCGGGCGGGGCGATCTCGGCCAGGTTCTCGGCCACGGTCGCACCGGTGACCGTCAGGCAATCGCCGCGCAGTAGGCCGGCATCCAGCAACGCCTTCATCATCACCGGCACGCCGCCGATGTGGTCGACGTGCGACATCACGTGGCGGCCGAACGGCTTGACGTCGGCCAAATGCGGAACCTTCGACCCGATCCGGCTGAAGTCGTCGAGCGTCAGCGCGACGTCGGCCTCGTGGGCGATGGCCAGCAGGTGCAGCACCGCGTTGGTGGACCCGCCGAACGCCATCACCACCGCGATGGCGTTCTCGAACGCCTCCTTGGTGAGGATGTCGCGGGCGGTGATCCCGCGCCGCAGCAGTTCGACGACCGCCGCGCCGCTGCGCCGCGCGAACCCGTCGCGGCGGCGGTCGGTCGCCGGCGGCGCCGCGCTGCCCGGCAACGACATCCCGAGCGCCTCGGCGGCGCTGGCCATCGTGTTGGCGGTGTACATGCCGCCGCAGGCGCCCTCGCCGGGGCAGATCGCCCGCTCGATGGCGTCGACGTCCTCGCGCGGCATCAGCCCGCGGGCGCAGGCCCCCACCGCCTCGAACGCGTCGATGATGGTGACCTCGCGCTCGCTGCCGTCGGAGAGCTTGGCCACCCCCGGCAGGATCGAGCCCGCGTAGAGGAACACCGAGGCCAGGTCCAGCCGCGCGGCGGCCATCAGCATCCCGGGCAGCGACTTGTCGCAGCCGGCCAGCAGCACCGAGCCGTCGAGGCGTTCGGCCTGCATCACCGTCTCGACGCTGTCGGCGATCACTTCGCGCGACACCAGGGAGAAGTGCATCCCCTCGTGGCCCATCGAGATGCCGTCGGACACGGAGATGGTGCCGAACTCGAGGGGGTACCCGCCGGCCGAGAACACCCCCTCCTTGACGGCCTTGGCGAGCCGGTCCAGCGAGAGGTTGCACGGCGTGATCTCGTTCCAGGACGACGCGACGCCGATCTGCGGCTTGGCGAAGTCCTCGTCTCCCATGCCTACTGCCCGCAGCATGCCACGGGCGGCGGCCTTCTCCAGGCCGTCGGTGACGTCACGACTACGCGGCTTGATGTCGGCGGTCCGAGCCGAATCGGTGGTGGGCATCGTTCAAGTATGCGCTGGCCAGTCGCGATGCCCGTTCCCGGGGTGATACCCCGTCGGGGTATAAGCTGGGATGGGCGGGCCAGACGGAGCGGCAGGGTGAATCGACGATGACAGACGAACACGGGTACTCGCAGCAGAAGGACAACTACGCCAAGCGGCTGCGGCGCATCGAGGGCCAGGTGCGGGGCATCGCCCGCATGATCGAGGAAGACAAGTACTGCATCGACGTGCTGACCCAGATCAGCGCCGTCAACAGCGCGTTGCGGTCGGTCGCGCTGAATTTGCTCGACGAGCACCTGAGCCACTGCGTCACCCGGGCCGTTGCCGAGGGCGGCGACGAGGCCGACACGAAGCTCAGCGAGGCCTCCGCCGCGATCGCTCGCCTCGTCCGCTCCTGATCGCAGGGCGTGTTGCCGCGCCAAGTTGGAGGAACCGGTAGCCGGTGTGCGTACGGTATGGGGAGCGTGACCTCGGCGACGTTGCTCAGCCGATTGCGCACACCCAAGCGATGACTGTGATGACTGCCGAAACCGCCAACGCAGCCGCGCGAACGTGGACGCCACGGATCGCGGCTCAGCTCGCCATCCTCGCGGCCGCGGCCTTCACCTATGTCACCGCCGAGATCCTGCCGGTGGGGGCGCTGCCGGCGATCGCCCGCAACCTCAACGTCAGTTTGGTCCTGGTGGGGACCCTGCTGTCCTGGTACGCCCTGGTCGCGGCCCTGACGACGATCCCGCTGGTGCGCTGGACCGCGCACCTGCCGCGCCGCCGCGTGCTGGTCGCGAGCCTGACCTGCCTGACCGCCTCCCAGCTCATCTCGGCGCTGGCGCCCAACTTCGCGGTGCTGGCCGCCGGGCGGGTGCTGTGTGCGATCACCCACGGGCTGCTGTGGTCGGTCATCGCGCCGATCGCGACCCGGCTGGTGCCGCCCAGCCACGCCGGGCGAGCCACCACATCGATCTACGTCGGCACCAGCCTGGCGCTGGTCGTCGGCAGCCCGCTGACCGCGGCCCTGAGCCTGATGTGGGGATGGCGCCTGGCCGTCGTGTGCGTCACCGTCGCGGCCGCGCTCGTCACGGTCGCCGCCCGGCTGATGCTGCCGGAGATGGTGCTCACCGAGGATCAGCTGGCCCACGTCGGGCCCCGGTCCCGCCATCACCGCAACCCGCGGCTGATCATCGTGAGCGTGCTGGCGATGATCGCGGTCACCGGCCACTTCGTGTCCTACACGTTCATCGTCGAGCTCATCCGCAACGTCCTGGGCGTGCGTGGGCCGAACCTGGCCTGGGTGCTGGCCGCCTACGGGCTGGCCGGCCTGCTATCGGTGCCGCTGGTGGCGCGGCCCCTGGACCACCGCCCCAAGGGCGCCGTCATCCTGTGCATGACGGGTCTGACGGCCGCCTTCGTGGTGCTGACGGCGCTGGCGTTCGGCGGCCGGTCCGGCGCGACGACCGCGCTGATCGGCACCGCCGCCATCGTGCTGTGGGGGGCCATGGCCACCGCCGTATCGCCGATGATGCAATCCGCCGCCATGCGCAACGGGGCCGACGACCCCGACGGGGCCTCGGGCCTCTACGTGACGGCATTCCAGGTCGGCATCATGGCCGGCTCGCTGGCGGGCGGGCTGCTCTACGAGCACAGCGTCACGATGATGCTGATCGCTTCGGCGATCCTGATGGCGGTCGCGCTGGTCGGCATCGCCGCCAACCGGCGGATGCTCGACGTCCCCCCGCCGCGGCCGACAAGCTCACTCGATTCATAACCGTCCAGCTCAGAGGCGTGTTCTTGGCTGCTCCGGGGCAGCGGACGCCCGCCGGCGACGGTCGACGGCGCCCGCCCTATGCCAGACTGTGTCGGAGTAGACGAGTGGAGGTATGCATATGTCGGGCTGGACGAAGGCCTGGACTTTCAAGGGTCTCTTCGCCGCTCTGAACGTCACCGGCTGGGGCGCAGTGTTGACCCTGGCGCTGGTGCTGAGCGCCGCCCCCGCGCTGGCCGACCCGGACCCGGCTCCCGCCGACCCGGGCGCCGTCGCCGCCCCGCCCGGCCCGCCCGCGCCGCCGGATCCCTTCGCGCCGCCACCCCCGCCCGACCCGCTGGCACCGCCGCCCCCGCCCGACCCGGCGGCGGCGCCACCATGGCTCCCGCCGATGGCGGAACCCGCGGCGGCCTCGGCCGCCGGGCAGAACCCCACCCCGTTCACCGGGACGGCCCCGTTCGGGCCCCCCAAGATCCAGCCCGCCAACGGGTCGACCGTCGGCGTCGCCCAGCCGATCATCATCAACTTTCCGGGACGCGTCGACGACGCCGGCGCCGCGGAGGGCGCGGTCCACGTCTCGTCGGTGCCCGCGGTCCCGGGCAAGTTCTACTGGATGACCCCGACGCAGCTGCGCTGGCGGCCGTTGAGCTTCTGGCCCGCCCACACCGCGGTGACCGTCGACGCCGGGGGCACCGTGTCGAGCTTCCGCACCGGAGACACGCTGGTCGCCACGGCCGACGACGCCACGCATCAGCTGACCGTCACCCGCAACGGCACGGTGGAGAAGACGATCCCGATGTCGATGGGCATGACGTCCGGCAACCACCAAACCCCCAACGGCACCTACTACGTGCAGGACAAGAAGGCGTCGGTGGTGATGGATTCGTCCACCTATGGGGTCCCGGTCAACTCGACCTACGGCTACAAGGTGACGGTGGAGGACGCGGTCCGGTTCGACAACGTCGGCGACTACGTGCACAGCGCCCCCTGGTCGGTGGACGACCAGGGCAAGCGCGACGTCAGCCACGGCTGCATCAACATCAGCCCCTCCAACGCGAAGTGGTTTTTCGACAACTTCGGCGCGGGAGACCCGATCATCGTGAAGAACTCCACCGGCGGCAACTACAAGAAGAACGACGGCTCCGCCGACTGGATGAACTAGTGTCGTGAGTCGTTAATCCGCATCCGGATAGTAGACTTGGCCTGTGCCGGGTCCGATTGCTGTGCCTGTGGTGTTGTCCGATGAAGAACGCGATCAGTTGCGGGGATGGGCGCGCCGCCCGAAGAGCGCCCAGGCGCTGGCCCTGAGGTCACGGATCGTGCTTGCCTGCGAAGGGGATTCGAGTAATACCGCGATAGCACACGATCTGGGTATCACGCGGGGAATGGTGACCAAGTGGCGCAATCGATTCGCCACCGATCGCCTCGACGGGTTGCTCGACGAGCCGCGGCCGGGTCGGCCCCGGGTGGTCGGTGATGAGCGGATCGAAGCGTTGATCACCGCGACGCTGGAGACCGCGCCGCTCGATGCCACGCACTGGTCGACGCGGTCGATGGCCCAACATTTGGGGTTGAGCCAGTCGATGGTGTCGCGGGTGTGGCGGGCGTTCGGATTGGCTCCGCACAAACAGGATTCGTGGAAACTTTCCAAGGACCCGTTATTTGTCGACAAGGTGCGTGACGTCGTCGGGTTGTATCTGAACCCGCCCGAACGTGCGGTCGTGCTCTGCGTGGACGAGAAGACTCAGATCCAGGCGCTCAACCGCACCGCACCGGTGTTCCCGATGCTGCCCGGCACCCCGGCGCGGGCCAGCCACGACTATGTGCGCCACGGCACATCGAGCCTGTATGCCGCCCTGGATCTGGCCACCGGCCAGGTCATCGGCGCGCTGCACTCGCGTCACCGCGCCCAGGAATTTCTGGCCTTCCTGAAAAAGATCGACGCCGAAGTCCCCGCCGACCTCGACTGCCACGTCGTGCTGGACAACGCCTCCACGCACAAGACGCCCCAGGTCAAACGCTGGCTGACCGCCCATCCACGGTTCGTCCTGCACTTCACCCCGACCAGCTCGTCCTGGCTCAACCTCGTCGAGCGCTGGTTCGCCGAACTGACCACCAAGAAACTGCGCCGCGGCACCCACACCTCGGTACGCCAACTCAACACCGACATCCGCGCCTGGATCCAAAACTGGAACGACAACCCGCGCCCCTACGTCTGGACCAAAACCGCCGACCAAATCCTCGAATCCGTCGCCAACTACTGCAAGCGAATTAACGACTCGCGACACTAGCTGCCCGCGAGCAGTCGCAGAATCGCCCATTTCCCTGCGAAATCGGGCGATTTTGCGTCTGTTGGCCATCTCCTTGTCGAGGGGCCTTCCGCGGGCGCGGCGGTTATGTATAGCATCATATATAACTTCGGCCCCTGAGGAGCGGCGATGCGCGGTCCACGCGACCGGATGGTGGTATCTGCCGCCCTGCTGATCAGGGAGCGCGGCGCCCACGCCACCGCCATCTCCGACGTCCTCGAGCACAGCGGCGCGCCGCGCGGATCGGCCTACCACTACTTCCCGGGCGGGCGCACGCAACTGCTCTGCGAGGCCGTGGACTACGCCGCGGACCACGTCGCCGCGATCATCGCCGACGCCGCGAGCGGCCTCGACCTGATCGACACCCTGATCGACAAATTCCGCCAGCAGCTGCTCGACAGCGACTTCCGCGCCGGCTGCCCCATCGTCGCCGTGTCCGTGGAGGCGGGCGAGCAGGACGCCGAGCGCATGGCGCCGGTCGTCGAGCGCGCGGCGGCGGCGTTCGACCGCTGGACCGACCTGATCGCCCAGCGCTTCATCGCCGACGGCGTAGCCCGGGAACGGGCGGGCGAATTGGCGGTCCTGGCCACCACCGCGCTCGAGGGTGCGATCCTGTTGGCCCGGGTGCGCCGCGACCTGATGCCCCTCGACGTCGTCCGCCGCCAGGTGCGCGAACTGCTCTTGGCTACGTCGTCGTATCGGGTGACCGGAGAGGATGTCCCACAGTGACCACAGACACGACCGGTGAATGGCACTCCACCGCATGCATCCTGTGCGAATGCAACTGCGGCATCGTCGTTCAGCTCGACGATCGCCGGCTGGCCCGCATCCGCGGTGACAAGGCGCACCCGGCATCGCAGGGCTACACCTGCAACAAGGCGTTGCGGCTGGATCACTACCAGAACAGCCGCACCCGGCTGACCGCCCCGCTGCGCCGACGCGCCGACGGCAGCTACGAGGAAATCGACTGGGACACCGCGATCGTGGAGATCGCCGAGGGATTCAAGCACATCCGCGACACCTACGGCGGGGACAAGATCTTCTACTACGGCGGCGGCGGGCAGGGCAATCACCTGGGCGGGGCGTACAGCGGCGCCTTCCTGAAGGCGCTCGGCTCACGGTACCGCTCAAATGCGTTGGCGCAGGAGAAAACCGGCGAGTCCTGGGTCGACGGGCAGCTGTACGGCGGTCACACCAGGGGAGAGTTCGAGCACGCCGAGGTGGCGGTGTTCGTCGGCAAGAACCCGTGGATGTCGCAGAGCTTTCCGCGCGCCCGGGTGGTGCTGAACGACATCGCCAAGGATCCGGCCCGGTCGATGATCGTCATCGACCCCGTCGTCACCGACACCGCCAAGATGTCCGACTTCCACCTGCGGGTGCGGCCCGGCACCGACGGGTGGTGCCTGGCGGCGCTGGCCGCCGTCCTCGTCCAGGAAAACCTCTGCGACGAGACGTTTCTCGCCGAGCACGTGCGCGGCGCCGACACCGTCCGCGACGCGTTGCGCGACGTCGCGGTCGCCGACTACGCCCAACACTGCGGGGTCGACGAGGAACTGCTGCGCGCGGCGGCGCGGCGCATCGGCGCCGCGGCGAGCGTCTCGGTCTTCGAGGACCTCGGCGTGCAGCAGGCACCCAACAGCACGCTGTGCTCCTACCTGAACAAGCTGCTCTGGGTTCTCACCGGCAACTTCGCGAAAAAGGGCGGCCAGCACCTGCATTCGTCGTTCGCACCCCTGTTCGGGCAGTTCTCCGGCCGCACCCCGGTCACCGGCGCGCCCATCATCTCCGGGCTGGTGCCCAGCAACGTGGTCCCCGAGGAAATCCTGACCGACCATCCGGACCGCTTCCGCGTCATGATCGTGGAAAGCAGCAATCCCGCTCACTCGCTGGCCGATTCGACCGCCTGCCGCGAAGCCTTCCAGTCGCTGGAACTGATGGTGGTCATCGACGTCGCGATGACCGAGACCGCCAGGCTCGCCCATTATGTACTTCCGGCCGCATCCCAATTCGAGAAGCCGGAAGCCACCTTCTTCAACCTGGAGTTCCCGCACAACACTTTCCAATTGCGCCGTCCGCTGCTCGAGCCGTTGCCGGGAACACTGCCCGAGCCCGAGATCTGGGCCCGGTTGGTGCGGGCGCTCGGCGTGGTCGACGACGCGGATCTGCGGCCCCTGCGCGAAGCCGCCCAGCGGGGTCGGCAAGCGTACGCCGAGGCCTTCCTGTCCGCCGCCACCAATCCCACGGTGGCTCAGCTACTTCCGTACGTGCTCTACGAGACGCTCGGACCGACCTTGCCGGACGGGCTGCGCGGCGCGGCCGCCCTATGGGGCCTGGCCCAGAAGACCGCGATGAACTATCCCGACGCCGTGCGGCGCGCCGGTCACGCCGACGGCAACGCGCTGTTCGACGCGATCCTCGACAACCCCTCGGGCGTGACGTTCACCGTCCACAACTACGAGGACGACTTCGCGTTGATCAGCCACTCCGACCAGAAGATCGCGCTGGAAATCCCGTCGATGCTCGACGAATTGGCCGCGCTGGCCCGGACCCCGGCCGAGCTGACCACGCCCGATTTCCCGATCGTGCTGTCGGTGGGGGAGCGGCGCGCCTACACCGCCAACGACATCTTCCGCGACCCGTCCTGGCGCAAACGCGACGCCGACGGCGCGCTGCGGGTGAGCGTGGAAGACGCCCAGGCCCTAGGGCTCGTCGACGGATGCCGGGCCCGCATCAGCACCGCGGCCGGCAGCGCCGAGGCCACCGTCGAAATCACCGAGACCATGCTCGCCGGACATGCCGCCCTGCCCAACGGTTTTGGGCTCGACTATCTCGACGACGACGGTCACACCGTGGTGCCCGGAGTGGCCCCGAACGCCCTGACCTCGATCGGGTGGCGCGACCCCTACGCGGGCACGCCGTGGCACAAGCACGTGCCCGCGCGCATCGAGGCGCTGACGCCGGTCAGTTCCAGATCTTGACCCGGCGCTCCGGTTCCAGGAACAGCGCGCCGGTGTCGGCGCCGTCGAACGCGTCGTAGAAGGCGTCCATGTTGCGCAGCACGCCGTTGCAGCGGAATTCCGGTGGCGAGTGCGGGTCCACCGCCAGCCGCCGGATCGCTTCGGCCTCGCGGGATTTGGTGCGCCACACCTGGGCCCAGCCGTAGAACACGCGCTGCACGCCGGTCAAGCCGTCGATCACGGGGGCGGGTTGGCCGTTCAGTGACAGCTGATAGGCCAGCAGCGCGATCGACAACCCACCCAGATCCCCGATGTTCTCCCCGACAGTGAACGCGCCGTTCACGTGGTGGCCGCTCGACAGCCCCCTCGGGATGTACGTGTCGTACTGCGCGATGAGGGCCTTTGTGCGAGCACCGAATTCGGCGCGGTCGGCGTCGGTCCACCAGTCGACCAGGTTGCCGTCGCCGTCGTACTTGGCGCCCTGGTCGTCGAAGCCGTGACCGATCTCGTGCCCGATCACCGCGCCGATGCCGCCGTAGTTCGCGGCGTCATCGGCCTCGGCGTCGAAGAACGGCGGCTGCAAAATGGCCGCCGGGAAGACGATTTCGTTCATCCCCGGGTTGTAGTACGCGTTGACCGTCTGCGGGGTCATGAACCACTCGTCCTTGTCCACCGGGCCGCCGAGCTTGGCCAGCTCGCGGTCGTGGTTGACGGCGTACCCGCGCTGGTAGTTGCCGTAGAGGTCGTCGCGGTCGATCACCAGCGTGGAGTAGTCCCGCCATTTCGCCGGGTAGCCGACCTTGGCGGTGAACTTGTCGAGCTTGGCCAGCGCCCGCTCCCGCGTCTGGGGCGTCATCCACTCCAGGTCGTTGATGCTCATCCGGTAGGCCGCCTGCAGGTTGGCCACCAGCTCGTCGATGCGCGCCTTGGCGCCGGGCGGGAAATGCCGTTGCACGTACAGCTTTCCGACGGCGTCGCCCATCAGGCTCTCGACCAGCGAGACCGCCCGCTTCCACCGGTCCCGGATCTGCTCGGTGCCGGTCAACCGGCGGCCGTAGAAGTCGAAGTCCGCGGCCACCACCTCGTCGGTCAGCCAGGCGGCCCGCGCGCGGATCACCCGCCACCGCGCCCAGCTCTTCCACACCTCGAGGTCCTCGCTGCGCCACAGCTCGGCGAATGACCGAACGTAATCCGGTTGGCGCACAACGACTTCCGCGAGCGCTTCGGGCTGGGTGCCCAGCGCGGCGACCCACGTGCCCCAGGCGAAACCCACCGACTCGTCGCGCAGTTCGGCGAACGTGCGCAAGTTGTAGGTGAGGTCGGCGTCGCGGCGCTTGACCACATCCCAGTGCGCCTCGGCCAGCCGGGTCTCGAGCGCGACGATGCGCTCGGCGGTCCGGATGTGGCTTTCCGGGTCGCCGCCGAAGACCAGGCCGAACATCCGGGCGATGTGCCCGGGGTACGCCTCGAGCACCTCGGCGTGCTGTTCTTCGCGGTAATAGGACTCGTCGGGCAGCCCGAGTCCGGACTGGGTGAAGTGCACCAGGTAACGGGCCGAGTTCTTGGCGTCGGTGTCCACATACATCGCGACACCGCCGCCCACCCCGGTGCGCTGCAGGGCGCCGAGGGCGGCGGCCAGCGCGTCGGCGTCGGCCGCGTCGTCGATCACGGCCAGTTCGTCGAGCAGCGGGCGCACGCCGCGCCGCTGGACGGTCTCCTCGTCGAGAAAGCTCGCATACAGGTCGCCGATGCGTTGCGCGTCCGCGTCGCCGGCGGCCGCACCCCGCTCGCTGGCCTCGACGATCAGGTCCCGCACCTGCTCCTCGGCGCGGTCGTACAGCTGCCGGAAGGCGCCGTCGGTGGCCCGGTCCGCCGGTATCTCGTATTCGGCCAGCCAGCGGCCGTTGACGTGACCGAACAGGTCGTCTTGGGGGCGGATGCTGTCGTCTACGTAGCTCAGGTCGATGCCCGAGCGGAGGGCCGTATTCGTCACCCCGCCATCCTTCCATCTTTCCCGGGTGCGACGATCGGGCCATGTCCGAGGGCGCGCGCACCGAGCCACCTGCCGAAGAAGATGTCGTCGACGCCGGCGACGACGCCGAAGAGGGCGGCCACCCGACCGCCGACGACGCTGACGACGGCGAACCCGGCCCCGAATCCGACCCAGCGGTCTTCTCGCATTACGGGGTGGCGTCAACGGTTCTCGGCGTGCTGTCGGTGGCCGCGGTCGTGCTCGGGGTGATCATCTGGTCCGGCCACCGCGACCAGGTCGCCGAGCGCGGTTATCTGAGCCGCGTCATGCAGACCGCCGCCGGGTGGACCAACGTGCTGATCAACATGAACAGCGGCAACGTCGACGCCAGCCTGCAGCGGCTGCACGACGGCACGGTCGGCGAACTCAACACCTACTTCGATGCCGCCGTGCAGCCCTACCGGGCGGTGGTGGAAAAGCTGCAGTCCAAGAGCGCCGGGCGGATCGACGCGGTGGCGATCGAAACCGTGCACCACGAGCTGGACGCCCAGCCCGGCGCCGACAGGCCCCCGGGGTCGGAATCGGTGACGACCAAGCTGCCGCCGTTCGCCAGCCGGACCGACTCGGTGCTGCTGGTCGCCACGTCCGTCAGCGAAAACGCCGGCGCCAAGCCGCAGACCGTGCACTGGAACCTGCGGCTGGACGTGTCCGACGTCGACGGCAAGCTGATGATTTCCGGACTGAGTTCGATCCGATGAGAAACATCTGGCGACTGTTCGCATTCGACATCGCGGCCCCGCTGGCCGCGATCGCCGCGTTGGTGGCCATCGGGGTGGTGCTCGGCTGGCCGCTGTGGTGGGTGTCGGCCTGCTCGGTGCTGGTCCTGCTGACCCTCGAGGGCGTCGCGGTCAACTTCTGGCTGCTGCGCCGCGATTCGGTCAGCCTCGGCACCGACGACGACGCGCCGGGGCTGCGGTTGGCGGTGGCCCTGCTGTGCACGGCCGCCCTGGCGGCGGCCGTCGCGACCGGATACACGCACTGGACGAAGACGGACCGCGACTTCACCGACGACTCCCGCAAGGTCGTGCGGATCGCCACCGGCATGGCCGAGGCCATGGCGTCGTTCAGCCCCACCGCCCCGACCGATGCGATCGACCGGGCCACGGCCATGGTCGTCCCCGAGCATGCGGCGGCGTTCAAGGAGCAGTACACCAAGTCCAGCGCCGAGCTGGGCCAGCACAAGGTCACCGCCCAGGCCGCCACGGTCTCGGCCGGCGTCGAGGCGCTCGGGCCGACGGCGGCCAGCGTCGCGGTGATCCTGCGGGTGACCCAGAACGCGCCGGGCCAGCCACCCAGTCAGGTGGCGCCGGCGCTGCGGGTGACGCTGACCAAGCGCGGTAGCGACTGGCTGGTCGCCGACGTGCTGCCGATCAGGTAGCTCAGTTGGATTCGGCCGAGGGGCCGGACTTCACCTTCACGAACCGGTCCGACAACCGGCGGATGCGGATCATCAGTGCGGCCGTCGGGCTGGTGCTGCCGTCGAGGTAGCCGCCCAGCTCCTCGGGGCTGACCCCGATGCGGGACGCGAACTCCTGCTGCGCGAGTCCCGAGCGGTCGATCAGTAGCCGCACGTGGCGGGCCACCTCGGCGCGCTCGTTGGCGTCCAGGTGGGTGCGGGCGCGCTCGAGCACCTCCCACAGCGCCTTGGCGATGCCGTAGGGGCGGGTGCCGCCGAGGACCTCTTCGACCTGGCGGGCGGTGCGCCCGTACGGGTCGCGCTTCAACGCGCCGGCGATGCGCTTCCAGGTGGCGATGTCACCGCCCTGCAGGGCCGACCGGATGGCGGCGGTCGGCCAGAACTCCACCGGCTGGTCCAGGTCCGGAACGGATCCGGACGGCCCCTCGGACGGGCCACCGCCGCGGTTGCGCTGTTCGGGGGCCGGCCGGCGGGGCGGCGGTGGGGGGCGTCGGTCGGATGCCAACGTCACCTCGCCTCCTCCAGCATCGCTACCGCCACGGACAGGCAGCGTTCCCTGATCCCCTCCCAGTCCGAGTTCGCGTCGGCTTCCGACCCCTGGTCTTCCGGGTAGTCGCACGGATCGGGATCTGCGAGTCGACGGACCAACTGGGTGGCGATGCATTGCCGCCTGGACGATTCACAACAGTAATACCTGTCCATTCCGGCCAGCACCACCGCGGCGGTCTCGGGTTCCATCGCATCCACCATGTCTGCAAAGTCGGCATAATCGCGGCGACTGTTACGGCACATGATGAGGTAGCCCTTGAGCCGCAGGGTCTCCGCGCCGGTCGGGACCAGCAACCGGTCGCCGGTGGGCAGCTGCACATGGGTCGTCTCCACCGGGCTGCGCCGCGCGTACCTCGGACGGTCGGTGGCCCCCGCCGGTGCGGCGTCCGGGTCGGTCTCGAGCGCGTCGATCGCCACCGACAGGCGGCCCCGCCACAGCGTCACCGGATGAACGGGCCGGTCCGACCCGGAAATGGCCTTGGCGATCCCGTTGCGCGCCGCCAGCCCGCCGACGAGCTTCTTGGGGCCCGACGAACCGTTGGCATGGCCGTTGGTGGCGGTCTTCCTGTCGCCCGCGGTCACCCCGACGGCGACCTTCTCCTCGCCCAGCGCTACCTGGTGGGGGATCTGCCCGGGCCCCAGGCCGCGGGTGCGTTCCTCGTCGGGGCCCGACGAAGCCTGACCGCGGCCGCGACCGCAGCCGCTGAAGGCCAGTGGATCGGTCACGCAGATGGCGTCGGGCGCCAGGTGCTTGAGCTTGGCGGCGGACTTGAGCACCATCCGCAGGTCCGCGCTGGGCGCCACCAGCGCCGAGATGTCGTCGGGAATGACGACGACGTCGCCGAGGTCGACCTCCGGCAGCGGCCGGTCGAAGTCGACCGACGGCAGCACGCGGGACAGCCACGGCGGCAGCCACCAGTTCCACTGCGCGAACATCGCCATCAACGCCGGAACCATCACCAGCCGCACCACGGTGGCGTCCACCGCGATCGCCACGGCACAGGCCACGCCGATCTCGGCCACCAGCGGCATGCCGGCGAAGGCGAACCCGACGAACACCGCGATCATGATCAGCGCCGCGCTGGTGATGGTGCGGGCGCTGGTGCTGACGCCGTAGGCCACCGCGTCACGGGTGTTGCCCGAATGCAGGAACCGTTCCCGGATGCGGGTGAGCAGGAAGATCTCGTAGTCCATCGACAACCCGAAGGTCATCGCGAGCACCAACGGGGGAACCGTGCTGTCGATCGAGCTGATCTGGGCGAAGCCGAGATCCTTCAGCCATCCCCACTGGAACACCATCACCAAACTGCCGTAGGCGGCCGCGACCGACAGCAACGTCATCAAGACGCCCTTGAGCGCCAAGAACACCGAGTGGACGGACACCAACAGCATCACGAACGCGATCAGCGCGACGAAGCCCAGCACCAACGGTTCGGTCGCCGACACCTGGTCGTCGAAGTCCTTGATCAGCGCGGTCGGGCCGCCGACGTCCACGCGCGCGGTCCCCAACTGTTGGACCTTGGGGAGCTCCGCGCGCATCCAGCCCACGGTTTCGCGGGCCCGCATGTCCTCGGGGTCCACCGACAGCACCGCGGACAGCAGCGCGCTGCCGTTGTCCTCGGCGTACTGGGGCGGTGACACCGAGACGATGTTCGGCGCCTGCGTCATCCGCTGGCGGACCGCGCCGACGGTGTGGCTGTGCTCGGGCGAGGCCGCCCCGCCCTCGGGGAAGTTGATCAGCACCCGGATCGGCCCGAGCGCGCCCGGACCCAACGCCTGGGCGGCGGCGCCGACGCCGGCGCGGATCTCGTGGGACGAGTCGAACTGGCGTAACAGGCTGTTGCCCAACACCATTGACGCCGCGGGCGCGGCCATCACGAGCAGCACCAGCGACGCCGCCAGCGCGGACATCCACGGCCGGCGCATCACCCATCCGATCCACCGGTTCCAGAACCGCGACTGGGTGCTTTCGGGCCGACGGGACCAGTGCAGGAAGCCCGACCGCTTGGCGGCCGCCCGGCCGAACGTCGCCAGCGCCGCCGGTGTCAGGGTGGTCGAGGTCAGCATCGCGACGGCGACGGCCAGGATCGCGCCGGTGGCCATCGACTTCAGCGCCGGGGTGTTGATCACGTAGATCCCGGTGAGGGACGCGACGACGGTCGCGCCGGACAGCACCACGGCCAGCCCGGAGGTCGCCATCGCGGCGTCGACGGCCTCGCGGGGCTGGCGCCCGCTGCGCAGTTCCTCGCGGAAGCGCATCAAGATGAACAGCGAATAGTCCACGGCCAGCGCGATCCCGAACATCGACACCGTCGAGGTCACGAACACCGACATGGTGGTGTACGCGGAGAGCAGGTACACCAGGCCCATCGTCACCACGACCGTGCACACGCCCAGTGCCAGAGGGATCGCCGCGGCGGCCAGTGAGCCGAACACGGCGAGCAGGACGATGAGGATCACCGGCAGGTTCCACCGTTCCGCGGCGGCGATGTCGTGCTTGGTGTTGGCGGCCGCGGCGGCGCTCAGCGCGCCCTGGCCGATGACGTAGAGCCGCACCCGGCCGTTGGCGGTCTGGCCGGGCTGGTCGCCCTTGATGCCGACCTTCGTGCGGAGCTTCTTGGCGACGTCGCTGGTGTTGCGGGAATCGAGCCGCACCGACAGCACGTAGGGGCGGTCGGGTTGCGGCGGCCGCTGGGTGGGGTTGGGGATCTCCGAGGTGCCGGGGACCTCGGCGGTGAGCCGTCGCAACTGTGCGACCGCCTCGTTCATGTCCTGGTAGGTGGCGTCGGCGCGGGGCGCGGCCACCAGCGCCAGCGATGACCCGCCCTGGTCGTGGTAGAGCTCCTCGAGCTGGTCGTGGACCGCCAGCGATTGGGAACCGGCCACGTCGAAACCGCCGCCGGTGAGGTTGCCGGATTGCGTCAGCGCCAGGTAGACCGCAGGAACCAACGCCAGCAACCAGCCTGTGAAGACCAACCAGCGGTACTTACGCAGGCTGCGGCTGAGGCGCATCATCAACTGCTGGATTTTTCTCGCTCCCCGGTTCTCGCGTAACGCGTGCAGGCGAGGATACCGGAGCACGCTGTGGTTTATGTGGGGTTATGTAGTTCCTGAGCTGCGGTGACGGCGTCGTTGCCAAGAAGCTGCGGAGTCGTTGTGAACCGGTGACCAAGCGGGATCTCGGTCACATCCGCAGTTCGCGGCTGGCCGGGCGATATCGGCGGTGGCAGGATGTCGGTTGGCCTGGCGGGTCCTCGGGGGATTCAGGGGGACCCGGCCATCGGTAAGGCCGTCCATTGCAGCTGTTTGCGACGCGCTCATCCGTGGCGGTCCGCGCAAACTGTGAGGAGTTCTCGATGACGACAGGCAGCGCTGGACGGCGTGGCAAAATCTTGGCCGGCCTGATCGCCGCCGCCGCGCCCGGCGCCGCCCTCGCGGTGCTCGCCGGTCCGCCGGCGACCGGCGCCAACGATCCGTGCGCGGCCAGCGAGGTCGCCCGCACCATCGGCTCGGTCTCGAAGTCGATGGGTGACTATCTGGATTCGCACCCCGAGACCAACCAGACGATGACCTCGATGCTGCAGCAGCAGGCGGGGCCGCAGTCGCTGAGCGGGCTGAAGAGCTACTTCGACGCCAACCCGAAGGTCGCCGGGGACATGACGTCGATCGCGCAACCCCTGACCAGCCTGTCGCTGCAGTGCAAGCTGCCGATCTCGATCCCGCAGATGATGGGCATGATGCAGCAGGCGCAGGGGGCCGCGGGCGCCCTGCCCGCGCTTCCCGGTAACCCCCCGGGCGCCTCCCCGCTGGGCGGAACGGGCGCCCCGCCCGCCGCGCCGCAGCCCGCTCCTCTCCCTGCCGGCACCAACCCGCTCTCGGGCCCGCCGCGCGGAAACACCGTCGGCTAGGCGTCCCGGCCGTCGGTCTCCGGGTTTCGGTCGGGCGGCAGCGGCCCCTGCAGGGCGGCCTCGGTCGGGTCGGCGGAAGCGTCGCCCGGCTGCGGCACGATCGGCAGCGGACCGGTGATCGGGTCGTCGTCGGAGTCGTCGACGTTCTCGGTGCGGAACACGAAGAAGAACACCACCCAGCCGACCGCGGCGATGAGCAGCCAGCTGATCAGCCGGTAGATCAGCATGGCCGAGATCGCGCTCGACAGGGACATCCCGCTCGAGACCAGCCCCGGCACCAGCACCGCCTCGACGACCAGCAGCCCGCCGGGCATCAGCGGGATGGTGCCGACCGCGCGGGCCGCGGCGTAGGCGACGGTCAGCCCGGCCACCGACGCGTGATCCCCGGCGGCGTACGCGGCGAAGCCGAGGCAGGCGACGTCGGCGACCCAGTTGAACATCGACCACCCGAACGCCACCCCCAGGTCGCGGCGGCCCAGGCTCACCGATTCGAGCTGCATCAGCGTCTCGCGCCACTTGTCCAGGCCGGTGTCGGCGGGCTTTCCGCGCACCGAGTTGACCCACGTCAGGACCCGGCTGCCGATGCCTTCGATCAGCTCCGGCCGCGAGGCCACGGCCTGCGCCAGCAGCAGCAGGGCGACGAAACCGCCGAGCGTGAACAGCAACGAGAACGGGTTGTTCTTCGCGCCCAGCAGGAAAGCGCCGCCCAACCCGAGCAAAGCCAATCCCACCGCCTGCAGCACGCCCGACATCACCAGCTGCCACGACGCCACCACCGTCGAGGCACCCCAGAGCCGTTGCTGGCGGAACAGGAACGTCGCCGACAGCACGGGCCCGCCGGGCAGCGTGGTGCTCAGCGAGTTGGCCGCATAGAACGCGGCCTCCGAGCGCAGTTGCTTGACGTGCACCCCGGCCGACTTGAGCAGGGTGCGCTGGATCTGGGCAAAGCTGTGCATGGACGCGGCCGCCGCCACGACCGAGGCGAGCAACCACCACCAGTTCGCCTCGTACAGGCTCATCCACGCTTTGGCCAGCTGATCCCAGCCCAGGGAAACCTCGACGGCAAGCACGATGGCAACCATCCCCAGGATGACCCAGCGCACCCACCAGTACTTCCCGCGCGGGGTTTGTTCGCGCGGGAAGTCGAGATTGCGGGCGGGTGCGTCGTGCGACACGTGATTTAGGGTAACGGTGCAGGTGGCGCCGCGATCGCTGCGCGCCGCCGACTGTGTCGCCGTCGTAACCGGATCGTGCCGGCTCCGACGGCTGCGGGCGACGCGTAGGCCTTTGGCAGGCGCTGCGAACCGATTCGGGGCCGCGCCGCTACCGATAGGCTGGCCAGATGTCAGCAAACGTCGACGACGCGTCGGTTGAACCCGTAGTACGCAAGACCGCGGCCTGGGCGTGGCGTTTGCTCGTCATCCTGGCCGCCGCGGTCGCCCTGTTGTGGGTGGTCAAGAAGCTCGAAGTCATCGTCGTTCCGGTGCTGGTGGCGCTGCTGCTGAGCGCGCTGCTGGTGCCGGTGGTCGATTGGCTGGACCGGCGGGGCCTGCCCCGCGGCGGCGCGGTGGCGCTGGTGCTGCTGGGCGGCTTCGCGATCCTGGGCGGCATCCTGGCGTTCGTCATCCTGCAGTTCATCGACGGCCTGCCCGGCCTGACCGAACAGGTGACGCAGAGCATCGAGTCGACCCGCCGGTGGCTGATCAACGGGCCCGCGCATCTGCGCAGCGAACAGATCGACAGCGCGGGCAACGCCGCCATCGAGGCGCTGCACAACAACCAGGCCAAGCTGACCAGCGGCGCGCTGTCCACCGCGGCGACCGTCACCGAGCTGGTGACCGCGGCGGTGTTGGTGCTGTTCACGCTGATCTTCTTTCTCTACGGTGGCCGCAACATCTGGCGGTACGTGGTGCAGATCATCCCCGCCCACGTCCGCGACCGGGTGCACGAAGCCGGCAACGCCGGGTACGGGTCGCTGATCGGGTACGTGCGGGCCACCTTTCTGGTGGCGCTGACCGACGCGGCCGGGGTGGGCGCGGGCCTGGCGATCATGGGCATCCCGCTGGCGCTGCCGCTGGCCTCGCTGGTGTTTCTGGGTGCCTTCATCCCGCTGATCGGTGCGCTGATTTCCGGCCTGCTGGCCGTGGTGGTCGCCCTGTTGGCCAAGGGCATCGTGTACGCGCTCATCACGCTGGGGGTGTTGATCGCGGTCAACCAGATGGAGGCCCACCTGCTGCAACCGCTGGTGATGGGCCGCGCCGTCTCGATCCACCCGCTCGCCGTGGTGCTGGCCATTTCCACCGGCGGCGTGCTCGCCGGGATCGTCGGCGCCCTGCTGGCCGTCCCGACGGTCGCGTTCCTCAACAACGCGTTCCAGGTGCTGCTGGCGCCCAATCCCGAGGCGGAAGCCGAGAAGCAGACCGAGGAGGCGGACGAGAAGAACGCCATCCTGCAGGCCGAGCCGGACAAACCGGGCTCCGACTGATACCAGCGTCAGGGGGCGCCGGGGCGCTTTCCTATAACCGTCCCTCGCGGCGCAGCAGATCCGCCGCGGACAGCCCGCCGCCCGAGCGGCGCCGCTGCCGCGCCGGGTCGCCGTTCTCGCCCTGGCCGCGGGGGTTCACCGCGTTGCCGGGGGCGTCGTTGTCGGGGTCGTCGGGCCGGTTGCCGGGGACGGGGATGGCCCGGGTCTGATCGCCGGACGGCGGCGCCGTCGGCGGACGCTGGGGTGCCTGCGGGGCCGGCGGCGAGGGCTTGGCCGGGGGGCGCGGTTCGGCCGGCCGGTCCCGGCCCGGGGCGCCCTGCGCGGCGAAACGTGTGGTCTTGGCTTCGGTCGGCTGGTTCGGCCGCGCCGGGATGCGGGTGGTGTCCACGCTGTCGTCGGCCCGGGTGGTCGACGCGCTCGGGGTGGGTTCCTTTGCGGGCCTGGGTTCCGGCGCCGGGCGCGCCGGTCGCGACGGCTCCAGCGGCGCGGGGTGGGTGGGGTCGTGCGGCGGACGCGGCGCGGCGGCGACCAGGCTGGCCGCCACCGGCGGCCGCGCGGGGCGCCCGTTGAGCGTCGGCCGCTTGCGCTCGTCGGGCAGATCGATCTCGCCCAGCCCGATCTTGTTCTGCAGGCGCCGGGCCCAGCGCGGCGCCCACCAGCAGTCGTCGCCGAGCAACTTCATCACCGACGGCACCAGGAACATCCGGACGACCGTCGCGTCCAGCAGCAGCGCCGCCATCAGACCGAACGCCAGATACTTCATCAACACCAGGTCGGAGAACACGAACGAGCCCGCGACCACGGCCAGCACCAGCGCGGCGGCCGTGATCAGGCGGCCGGTGGTCGCGGTGCCGATCCGGATGGCCTCGGCGGTCGACATGCCGCGTTCGCGCGCCTCGACCATGCGCGAGACCAGGAACACCTCGTAGTCGGTGGCCAGGCCGAAACCGACGGCGACAACCAGCGCGATGACCACCACCATCAGCGGGGTCGGCGTGAAATTCAGCACCCCCGACAGGTGACCGTCGACGAAGATCCACGTCAGGATTCCCATCGTGGATCCCAGCGTGAGAGCGCTCATCACCGCGGCCTTGACGGGCAACACCACCGAGCCGAACGCCAGGAACATCAACAGCATGGTGGCGCCGAGCAACAGCACCAGCATCAGCGGAGCCTTGTCGAACAGGCTGTGGATGCTGTCCTGCTCCAGCGCCGGGGTGCCGCCTACATAGAGGTTCAGCCCCTTCGGGGGGTTGACCGCCCGCAGTTCGGTGATCTTCTTGGCGGCGTCATTCTTGTTGACCAGGCCGTTCTGGATCACCCGCACCGAGCCGTCCTTGGGCACCGTGGTGCCGTTCGGGCCGGCGACGCAGGGATTGCCGGCGATGGTCGGGCAGGCCCGCTCCTCCCATTGCTTGTCGGTGAACCCGCCGATCGAGGAGATCCTGTTGCGGATGTCGGCCACCTGCTGGTCGGTGACCTTGCTGTGGTTGTCGCTCTGGATCACCACCGTCAGCTGCTCGGTGCGGTAGCCGGGGAATCGCTTGTCGAAGTGTTCCTGCGCCAGGCGCACGGCGTTGTCGGGCGGCAGATACTTCTCGCTCATGCCGCCGAACGAGAGGTTGCCGAGCGGGATGACCAGCAGGATCATGCCGACGGCGATCGGGATGGCAAACGCCAACGGCCGCTTCATCACCCAGTTGACGAGTTTGCCCCAGAAGCCGGCCTCGACCTCCTCGCGGGTCTTGGTCTTCTGCAGCCGGTCGGCGAGCCAGTTCAGGTAGGCGCGTGAATACTTCCAGTTGCGCAGGAACGGCACCCGGAACGCGGTCCGCACGCCCAGCGCATCGACGTGGCGGCCGAGGATGCCCAGGCACGCGGGCAGGAACGTGATCGACAACAGCGCGGCAAGCCCTACCGCCGCGAAGATCGCGTAGGTCAGCGAATGCACGAAGCCCTGGGGCAACACCAGCAGGCTGGCGCTCGAGGCGATGATCAGCACCGCCGAGAACGTCACTGTGCGCCCGGCCGTCATCACGGTTCTTCGCACGGCGGCCTCGGTGTCGTAGCCCTCGGCGATCTCCTCGCGGAACCGGCTCACGACGAACAGCCCGTAGTCGATGGCGATACCCAGGCCGATCAGCGAGACCACCGGCTGGGCGAAGAAGTGGACCGGCCCGAACAGGGAGACGAGCCGCAGGATGCCCAGCGAGCCCGCAATGCTCAGCCCGCCGACGATGGCCGGCAGGCCGGCGGCGACCGCGCCGCCGAACACCAGGAACAGGACCACTGCCACCAGCGGCACCGCGAGGACCTCCATGCGGCGCTGGTCGGTCGCGATCGTGCCGGTCAGGGCGTTGGCGATTGGCTCGAGGCCGGCCAGCTCCACGTTGCCGCCGCCGAGCTTCTGCAGGCCGGGCGCGATGGCCTTGTAGTTGTTGAGGATGCTGTCGTCGTCGTCGCCCTTGAGCGGAACGCTGACGAAGGTGTGCTTCTTGTCCTCGCTGACCATCCCCTTGATCACGGGGTTGTCGCTATTGGGGGCCGCCAGCCAGCCCGCCCACCCGACGACCTGGTCGGGATGATCGGCCTTGAACTTGTTGAGCTCGGCGACGACCTTGTCCCGCCACGCCGGGTCCTCGACCGTCTTGCCGTCGGGGGCGGTGAACGTCGCGACCACGTGGCTGGTGCGGTCGCGGCCGTAGGTCTCGTCCCCCAGCACCGAGGCTTTGACGGATTGACTGCCGTCGTCGTAGAAGCCGCTCTGTGTAACATGCTTGCCCAGGCTGATGCCGAAGACGCCGCCGAGCAGACACAGAGCTACCGTGACCCCGATCACGATGTACCGATACCGGTACACAGTTCGACCCCACCAGGCGAACACGCAAGCTCCTTACTGGATCGTCTTAGTCGTCAACGACCCGCGCACTGGTTTTTCAGTGTCACACACGCGCGGTCAACAGCGCTGACAGCGGCCGGAATGGCTGCAGCCATGCGCCCTGGTCAGGCAGCGAATCTAGGCCGATCCGCGGCAATGGTTCCCGGAAGACGCCGGCGATCTCCTCCAGGTCAACGAAGTCCAAGGTATCCGACGCTAGCGCCCAACTCGCATGTTCGCGAAATCCGATCACTTGGACGCTGGTGCCGCTCCGGGCGATCTCCTCGAGCGGTTGGCGGAACGCCTGTCCGTCGGCCGAGGCCACCACCAGGGCCGCCAGCCCTTCGGTCCGCCGGAGTTCGATATGGGCCAGCATGTCGCGGTCGACGTCGCTGTCCTCATCGATCTTCGGCTTGGCGAACACCGCGAACCCAACGTTACGCAATGCGTCCACCCAAGGCCGGACGACGTCGGCGCTGCCCGGCGCGATGTTGGTGAACACGGTGGCCTCGGGCTCGACGACGACGCCCGGTCGCTGCGCGCTGATCTCGGCCGTGCGCGACAGCAGCCAGCGTCCCAGGGCGTCGAACCGCGGGCGTTCCAAGGCGGTCGGCCGGCGACCCAGGATCGAGCCCAGACCCATGTCGAGGTTGGGGGCGTCCCACACCAGCAACACGCGTCCGCCGGACGGCGAAAAGCCGCCCAGGGCGCCCACGCCGTCGTCCGGCAGCACCGCCGGCGGCGCGACGGGTTCCGCTCCGGCGTTGGTCGTCTCAGTCAGGCTCATCACTCATCGCCTACTCATCGTTTAAGCCAAACGAACTCGGTGACGGCGCTGCCCGCTTCTTGGGCTTTCGTCTCGTACTTGGTGGTCGGGCGGACAGTCGAGATGGGCAGCGGGGTTTCGGGCTCCGCCCGGCGCAACCGGGACTCGCCCGCGCCGACTTCGGCGATGTGCTCGGCGTAGCCGGCGTGGTCCGTCGCAACGTGGAGGACACCACCAGGGAGTAGCCGGTCGGCTATCAAGCCAACCGTGCCCGGCTGCAGGAACCGGCGCTTGTGGTGCCGCGCCTTGGGCCACGGATCGGGGAAGAAGACGCGGACCCCGGTCAGCGAAGCCGGGGCGATGAGCCGCTGCAGCACGTCGAGCGCGTTGCCGCGGACCAATCGGATGTTGGCCACCGCGTCGCGGTCGATCGCGCACAGCAACTGCGCCAGCCCCCGCCGGTAGATCTCGACCGCGATCACATCGACGTCGGGCTCGTCCTTGGCCATCGCCAGCGTCGATGTGCCGCTGCCACAACCGATTTCGAGCACCAGCGGCGCCTGGCGCCCGAACCACGAGCGGGTGTCCAGCGGCGGCTCGTCGCCGACGGTCCCGTCGGCGGGGGCGCCCACCGACAGGCCGAGGTCGGGCCAGCGCCGCTCCCACGTCTGGCGCTGCGCGTCGGACAGCGCGGATCGTCGCGACCGAAACGCCGTCGCGGGCAGGTAGCGCTGGTCGGGGCGGGCCGATTCCCCGATCGGCGTGTCGGCAGACATCGCCACCCCGCGCTGCGCATGCATTTGTCCATGGTGGCCTATAAACCTCGGATGTAGCCGCCCCTGGTCCGGATTGATACCCAACAGTTGCCTTGAACTGGTAACTGATTAACGGTGGCTCGCTTCTTGGCGACGTGAATGCCACCATTCGGTGGGACCGACGGGGCGATCGGGTCATTCGGACCGAACAGGCGGGGTATGAGGGGACAAGGACACCAGATTTTCGTCGACGAGCTGACGCGGTTTGCCGACGGCGTCGTCGATCCGCGCGTGACGGCGATCGCCAGGCGAACCGCCGCACCCCTGCGCGTCGTGGTTCGCGGCCGCCGGGGGGTCGGCCGCCGCACGGTGGCCCGCGCGCTGGACCGCGCGGGAACCGCGTCGGGGATCGCGGCCGACCTCCAGCTGAGCGCGTCGGCGCCCGATCCCGGCGCGGACGCGGTGGTCTACGTGGTCGCCGAGGTGGTCAAGCCCGAGGACGCCCACGCCATCGCGGCCGCCGCGCAGCCGGTGGTGGCGGTGCTGAACAAGGCCGACCTGTCGGGCCGGCGCGGCGACGGGCCGATCGCGGCGGCCCGGGCGCGGTGCGCCGATCTGTCGGCGCTGATCGGCGCTCCCATGGAACCGATGATCGGCCTGCTCGCGGTCGCGCTCGACGAACTCGACAAAGCCGACGACCACGCGCTGTGGGCGGCGCTGCACACGCTCGCCACGCACCCCGGTGCCGCGGCGTGCCTCGACGGCTCGTTCGCCGGGTTCCTGGCGGCGGACGGCCCGGTGCCGACCGGCGTGCGTCAGCGCCTGCTGGACACCCTCGACCTGTTCGGCACCGCGCTGGCCGTCGCCGCGATCCGCCAGGGCAGAACCCCGGCGCAGGTGCGCGCCCTGCTGCGCCGGATGAGCGGCGTCGACGCCGTCCTGGCCAAGGTCGGCGCGCTGGGCGCCGAGGTGCGCTACCAGCGGGTGCTCGGGGCCGTCGCGGAATTGGAGGCGCTGGCCGCCGGTGGCGGCCTACTCGGCGAGCGGATCGGCGGGTTCCTGTCCCGCGACGACACGGTGGTCGCCCGGATGGCGGCCGCGGTGGATCTGGCCGAGGCGGCCGGGCTGGACCCGGGCGGCCCCGGGCCGGCCGGCGTGGACCGCGACCCGTCCGCGCACCTGCCGCGCGCGGTGCGGTGGCAGCGCTACAGCCGCGCCTCGGCCAGCGAACTGCACCGCGCCTGCGGCGCGGACATCGCCCGCGGATCGCTGCGGCTGTGGTCGCAGGCCTGCGCGTCACTGCCGGGGGAATCCTGGTGAGCGGCGGCGATCCCATCGCCCAGGTGGACGCGCTGGTGGCCGCGGTCGCGCCGGACCTGGATCCGCCGGCCGTGCACCGCTGCGACGTGGTCCTGGTGACCGGCCCGTGGATGGCCGGGGTCAGCGCGGTGGCCACGGCGCTGCAAGGCCGCCTGCCGCAGCACAAGTTCGTGGAGTCGACGGACCTGGGACCCGGCGAGGTGCCGATGGCGGTGGTGTTCGTCGTGTCCGCGGCGGCCCACCTGACTGCCTCCGACTGCGCGCTGCTGGACGCCGCGACCGAGCACACCGACGCGGTGGTGGGGGTGGTGTCCAAGATCGACGTGCACCGGGGTTGGCGTGAGGTGGTCGACGCCAATCGCGAAGCGCTGGCCGCACATTCGCCGCGCTACGGCCGGGCGCCGTGGGTGGGCGCGGCCGCCCTGCCCGATGCCGGTGAGCCGGACGTCGACGCCCTGGTCGCCGCCGTTTCGGCGCAACTCGACGACCCCGACCTCGCCCGGCGAAACAGGTTGCGGGCGTGGGAATCTCGCCTACAGACGGTCAAACGGCGGTTCGACCGCGACGTCGAGGGATCCGGTCGTCGCGCGCGGGTCGAGGCGCTGCGCGAGGAACGCAGCACGGCGTTGCAGCGGCGGCGTCAGGCGAAGAGCGAACGCACCATCACCCTGCGGGGTCAGATCCAGCAGGCTCGGGTGCAGTTGTCGCACTCCGCGCGCAACCAATGCGCGACGGCGCGCACCGAGCTGCAGGAACACGCGGCCGGGTTGTCGCGGCGCGACATGTCCGGGTTCGAGGCGCACACCCGCGCCCGCCTCGACGAGGTGGTGGCCGAGGTCAGCGACGGCACGGACACGCAGCTGTCCGACGTCGCGCAGGCGGTGGGTGTGCCGGTGGACCTGCCGGCCCTCGAGAAGATGCCGGAGGTCGACGTCTCGGCGCCGCCGCTGAAGTCGCGCCGGCAGGAAACCTGGCTGATGATCGTGCTGGGCGTCGGCTTCGGGCTGGGGGTGGCGCTCACGCTGAGCCGGCTGATGAGCGGCGTGGTCTCGCGGCTCAACCCCGCGCTGGCGGTCGTCGCGGCGGTGGTGTGCGTGGCGATCTCGGTGGCGCTCACCTTCCTGGTGATCAACATTCGCGCCCTGCTGCATGACCGGGCGCTGCTGGACCGCTGGGCGGGCGACGCGACGGCATCGCTGCGCTCGGTGGTCGAGGAACTGGTCGCGACCCGGGTGCTGGTCGCCGAGTCGGTGCTCAGCAAAGCCTTGCTCGCCCACGACGAGGCCGAGAACGCGCAGGCGTCCGCCGCCGTCGGCGTCATCGACACCGAACTGCGCGAGCACGCCCTGGCCGCCGCGCGGGCCGCGGCCGCGCGGGATCGGGAGATGCCCGCGGTCGCCGCCGCCCTGCGGGCGGTGCGTGCAGAACTCGGAGAACCGGGTATACAACCGGCTGAAAGTCCCGCCGAAACCGGCGACGGTGACGAAACCGAAAAACCCGCTTCGAGGAGCGAAGATGGCGACCCGTCGGGAGCTTCTGAATCGTTGTTGTGAGAAGGCTTATACCTGCCCGAGACTTCCCCGACAAGTTCCTCACGATAACCTGTAGTTAACGCCACCAAGTCCTTAATTATGTGGGCGACGGCATACCGAGCAACACAAGCCCGATACGCAACGGATCCAGGAGAGTTCGATGACCTCAGCGACCATTCCCGGTTTGGACACAGCACCCACGAAGCACCAGGGCCTGCTGTCATGGGTGCAGGAGGTTGCCGAGCTCACCCAGCCCGACCGGGTGGTGTTCGCTGACGGCTCCGACGAGGAGTTCAACCGGCTGGCCGCGCAACTGGTCGAGGCCGGCACGCTGAAGAAGCTGAACGAGAAGAAGCACCCCAACTCCTACCTGGCGCTGTCCGACCCGTCCGACGTGGCGCGCGTGGAGTCGCGGACATTCATCTGCACCGAGCAGGAGAGCGGCGCCGGCCCGACCAACAACTGGATGGACCCGTCCGAAATGCGGTCCATCATGACCGACCTGTACCGCGGCTGCATGCGCGGCCGCACCATGTGGGTGGTGCCGTTCTGCATGGGCCCGCTCGGCGCCGACGACCCGAAGCTGGGTGTGGAGATCACCGACTCCGAGTACGTCGTCATCTCGATGAAGGTGATGACCCGGATGGGCAAGGCCGCGCTGGAGAAGATGGGCGACGACGGGTTCTTCGTCAAGGCGCTGCACTCGGTGGGGGCTCCGCTGGAGGAGGGCCAAAAGGACGTTCCGTGGCCGTGCAACGACACCAAATACATCACCCACTTCCCGGAGACCCGCGAGATCATGAGCTACGGCTCGGGTTACGGCGGTAACGCGCTGCTGGGCAAGAAGTGCTACTCGCTGCGGATCGCCTCGGCCATGGCCCACGACGAGGGCTGGCTGGCCGAGCACATGCTGATCCTCAAGCTCATCTCCCCGGAGAACAAGGCGTACTACTTCGCCGCGGCGTTCCCGTCGGCCTGCGGCAAGACCAACCTGGCCATGCTGCAGCCGACCATTCCGGGCTGGCGCGCCGAGACGCTCGGCGACGACATCGCCTGGATGCGGTTCGGCAAGGACGGCCGGCTGTACGCGGTCAACCCCGAGTTCGGTTTCTTCGGCGTCGCGCCCGGCACCAACTGGAAGTCCAACCCCAACGCCATGCGCACCATCGAGGCCGGCAACACCGTCTTCACCAACGTCGCGCTCACCGACGACAACGACGTGTGGTGGGAGGGCCTCGAGGGCGACCCGCAGCACCTGATCGACTGGAAGGGCCGCGACTGGACGCCGGACTCCGACGAGAAGGCCGCCCACCCGAACTCGCGCTACTGCACGCCGATGTCGCAGTGCCCGATCCTCGCGCCGGAGTGGGACGACCCGCAGGGCGTGCCGATCTCGGGCATCCTGTTCGGCGCCCGCCGCAAGACCACGGTCCCGCTGGTGACGCAGGCCCGCGACTGGCAGCACGGCGTGTTCATGGGTGCGACCATGGGCAGCGAGCAGACCGCCGCCGCCGAGGGCAAGGTCGGCACCGTCCGCCGCGACCCGATGGCCATGCTGCCGTTCCTGGGCTACCACGTCGGTGACTACTTCCAGCACTGGCTCGACCTGGGCAAGAACGCCGACGAGTCGAAGATGCCGAAGGTGTTCTTCGTCAACTGGTTCCGTCGCGGCGACGACGGCGGCTTCCTGTGGCCGGGCTTCGGCGAGAACAGCCGCGTGCTCAAGTGGATCGTCGACCGCATCGAGCACAAGGCCGGCGGTCAGGACACCCCGATCGGCATCGTGCCGAAGGCCGAGGACCTCGACCTGGACGGGCTCGACGCCAGCAGCGACGAGGTCGCCCAGGCGCTGGCGGTCAACCCGGCCGAGTGGCGCGAGGAACTGCCGCTGATCGAGGAGTGGTTCGAGTTCGTCGGCGACAAGCTGCCGACCGGCGTCCGCGACGAGTTCGAGGCGCTCAAGCAGCGGCTGTCCGAAGCGGGCTGATCAGCCCGCCAGCCGCGAATTGGGGCTGGCTTTCTTCTGCGCGTACATCAGCTCGTCGGCGCGGGCGAGTAGTTCGCCCACGTTCGCGGTGTCGGAAACCGGCGCCCGCACGAAGCCGATGCTGGCCGAGAGACGGTAGGGCCGCTCACTCGTCTTGTTGAAATTCCCGAACGCGAGCGCGAGCCGCTCCTCGAGCGACGGGGTGTCGCCGTCGCTTTCGGTGATCATCACACAGAATTCGTCGCCGCCGATGCGGGCGAGGATGTCGGACTCGCGCCGGATGGTGCGCAGCACCCCGGCGACGTCTTTGATCAGTTTGTCGCCCATGTCGTGGCCCAGCTCGTCGTTGACCTTTTTGAGGCCGTCGACGTCGAGAAAGGCGAGCACGCAATTGTGGCCGAGGTGGTGTGACCCGCGCAGTTTCTGCTCGGCCAGCAGGTAGAAGCCGCGACGGTTGTTCAACCCGGTCAGCTCGTCGGTGACCGACAGCCGGCGGATCTCCTCGTTGGCGTCCTCCAGGGCGGCGGTGCGGTCGCGCACCCGCCGTTCCAGCTCGGAGTACACCCGCACGTTCTCCATCGCGATCGACGTCGAGTCCGCCAGGGCCTGCAGCAGGTGGACCTCCTGGTCGGCCGGCTGGTGCCGGCTGGCCCAGTAATTGCCGATCGCGCCGATCGGCTCGAGCTTGCGGATGGGCACCATCACCAGGCTCTTGACGAAGGTGGGGCGGTACAGGGCGTGCGGGATGCGCGGGTCGCCGTAGATGTCGGGGATCACCGCCGCGTCGCGGTTGAGCATCGCCCAGCCGCTGATGCAGGACCCGATGGGGAAACGGCTGCCCTTCCACAGCGGGGCGATCGCGTCCTCGTCGGCGTAATAGCAGCTGTCGTTGTCGCGGAGCACGAACGTCGCGCCGTCACAACCGGTGAGCTCGCGCGCCGAGGAGCGGACGATGCGCTGCAGGTCGGGCAGGGTGCGCGCCAGCGACAGCTCCTGAATGGCGTGCACGAGCCGCTCCATGCCGTCGACATAGTCGGAATCGGCGAACGAAGATGCGGCAGGCTCCGATTCTTGCTCGGCGGTCATGCGCACCTCCGTGCGGCAGTGGCGTATCCCGCCGCGCGTTGCTGACCAAGGTCGGGTTCCAGGGCCCACGGCGCTCTACTTGACTGCATTATGGCTGGCGCCGCGCGCCCCGCGCCGGGATTGACGCAGAAACTCGCCGGGTCCACCCACCACTTAACACCCGTCAAGTTTGGCGGCGGTACAGTCTGCGCATGCAGATCCGCCCGTATATCGGCGCCGACAAACCTGCTGTCATCCTGTACCCGTCCGGCACGGTCGTCACCTTCGATGACCTCGAGGCCCGCGCCAATCGCCTGGCGCACCGGTTCCGTCAGGCGGGCCTGCGCGAGGGTGACACGGTCGCCATCCTGATGGAGAACAACGAGCACATCCACGCGGTGATGTGGGCTGCTCGCCGCAGCGGTTTGTACTACGTGCCCATCAACACCCATCTGACCGCGGCGGAGGCCGCCTACATCGTCGACAACAGCGCCGCCAAGGCGATCATCGGCTCGGCCGCGCTGCGCGAAACCTGCGCCGGCCTCGCCGAGCAGCTGCCGCGCGGGCTACCGGAACTGTTGCTGATCGCCGCCGAGAAGCAAGACGAGGGCCTGCCGGGCTGGGAGCGCTACCCGGAATGCGTTGCCGGCCAACCGGATACCCCGATCGACGACGAAATCGAGGGTGACCTGCTGCAGTACTCGTCCGGAACCACTGGCCGGCCCAAGGGCATCAAGCGCGAATTGCCGCACGTTCCCCCGGCCGACGCCCCCGGCATGATGTCGGCGCTGGTCGGCTTCTGGATGACGCCCGATTCGGTCTACCTGAGCCCCGCGCCGCTGTACCACACGGCGCCGTCGGTGTGGTCGATGAGCGCGCAGGCCGGCGGCATCACCACGGTGGTGATGGAGAAGTTCGACGCGGAGGGCTGCCTGGATGCCATCCAGCGGCACCGGGTCACCCACGGACAGTTCGTGCCGGCGATGTTCACCCGGATGCTGAAACTGCCTGATGCGGTGCGTCATTCGTACGACCTGAGCAGCCTGCAGCGGGTGATGCACGCCGCGGCGCCGTGCCCGGTGGAGATCAAGAAGCAGATGATCGACTGGTGGGGTCCGATCATCGACGAGTACTACGCCTCCTCCGAGGCACACGGGTCGACGCTGATCACCGCCGAAGATTGGCTGGCGCATCCGGGTTCGGTCGGCAAGCCCATGGGCGGCGCCGTGCACATCCTGGACGAGAACGGCGACGAGCTCCCGCCCGGCCAGGCCGGCGAGATCTACTTCGAGGGCGGGTATTCGTTCGAATACCTCAACGACCCAACGAAAACCGCGTCATCGCGCTCCAAGCACGGCTGGGCCACCGTCGGCGACATCGGCTACGTCGATGACGAGGGCTACCTGTACCTGACCGACCGGCGCCACCACATGATCATCTCCGGCGGGGTCAACATCTACCCACAAGAAGCCGAGAACCTTCTGGTCACCCACCCCAAGGTGATGGACGCGGCGGTGTTCGGCGTTCCCGACGACGAGATGGGCCAGCGCGTCACCGCGGTCGTGCAGACCGTCGACCCCGCGGACGCCACCGACGCGTTCGGCGATGAGCTGCTGGCCTGGCTGCGGGATCGCCTGGCGCACTACAAATGTCCGCGATCGATCGCCTTCGAAGCGCAGCTGCCGCGCACCGACACCGGCAAGCTCTACAAGAATGGGCTGATCGAGAAGTACTCGGTGTGACCGATGCTCCGGGTGGTCGACCTGTCGAGCGCGCCGGAGGACGGTCCGGCGTCGCCGCCCGGCGTGATCATCGCCGTCGGCTCGGCCGACGACATCGCTAGGGCCGGAACCTGGCTTGACGCAGCGACTTTCACGCTGACCGAGGACGCCTGCGCCGACCGCCGGGTCATCACCGTCGATTCCGTGTCCGACGCGCTGGTCGAGCTGACCGATCGCTGTCGACGTTGGCCGCACGCCGGCGGGATCTGTGACGACGTATTGCGCGCGGTGGATCCCGAGGGGCCGACGCTGGCCGGGGTGGTGGCCGAGTCGCTGGGGTATTCAACGCTGCAGTCCGGCCCGGAGTTCGCGCGGTGGCTACAGGAGCGCGGCCGGGTCCGCATGCCCGACATCGCCGACCCGGTACTGGCGGACCGTGACGGCGACATCCTGCGCATCGCCTTCAACCGGCCGCAGCGCCACAACGCGTTCTCCACCGACGCCCGCGCGGCGCTGTTGGAGGCGCTGTCCGTCGCGCAGCTGGATCCCTCGGTCACCGGCATCGTGTTGAGCGGCAACGGCCCATCGTTTTGCAGCGGTGGAGATCTCGCCGAATTCGGCACCTTCGCCGACCCGGCGAGTGCCCACCTCGCCCGCACCCGGCACAGCCCCGCCCTCGCGCTCGACGCGCTGACCGCGCGACTCGGCCGCGCGTGCCGCGCCGAGGTGCACGGCCGGGTGATGGGCAGCGGACTGGAGATGGCCGCGTTTTGCGGGTGGGTCACCGCCCGCGGCGACGCGGTGTTCGGGCTACCCGAATTGGCGCTCGGCCTGATCCCCGGCGCCGGCGGCACCGTCAGCGTCACCCGGCGGATAGGCCGGTGGCGCACGGCGTATCTCGTGCTGTCCGGCCACACCGTGGACGCCGAGACCGCGTTGGCCTGGGGGTTGGTGGACGAGGCCTAGCGACCGCGCCGCGGCACGCTCGACGTGGCCCGGGTCGGCGTCAGAAGCCCGAATACGTGGTCGTCGTCGTCGAGGGCAGATGGGAGACGACAAGCACCCCGGCGACGACGTAGATCAGCACGAAGATCACCGCCGCGACGACGCCCACGATGGCGCCGATGATGGCCCACTTCTTGGCGTTGTTGGCCGCCTCGTGCGCCTCGGCGTAGCGGCCCTGCGCCCACAGCCCGGAGACCTTGTTGGAGTACACAATCGAGACGATCCCCAGCGGCAGGCAGCACAGCACCGTGCACAGGATCGCCCAGACCAGATAGTTCTCGGGTTCCGGCTGGCCCTGCCAGCCCGGCTGGGCCGCGGGCCATCCCGCGGGCGGCTGACCCGGCCACGCCGGCGGCGGCTGCGGCGGATACCCCGGCGGCGGCTGACCTTGCCAGTCCGGCGGCGGTTGGCCTTGCCATTCCGGTTGTTGCCCTTGCCATTCCGGTTGTTGCCCGGGCCATTCAGGCGAACCGCCGGGCGGCGCGGGAGGATAACTCATGGCGGCTGCCTTTCCCTTTGGTTCGGAAGTCAGGCAAATATACTCCCAAACGCCGTTCTGCCGCCGCGCGATTGACAAGCCCGCGTCAGATCCCGCCGCGGGTCACCAGTTGCCGGGCGATCACATTGCGCTGGATCTCGTTGGTGCCTTCACCGACGATCATCAACGGCGCGTCCCGAAAGTAGCGTTCGACGTCGTACTCGGTGGAATAGCCGTAGCCGCCGTGGATTCGCACCGCGTTCAGCGCGATCTCCATCGCCACCTCGGAGGCGAACAGCTTGGCCATCCCGGCTTCCATGTCACAGCGTTCACCGCTGTCGTAGCGCTCGGCGGCGTAGCGGGTGAGCTGGCGGGCGGCGGTGAGTTTGGTCGCCATGTCGGCCAGGTAATTGCCCACCGACTGGTGCTGCCAGATCGGCTGCCCGAAGCTCTCCCGCTGCTGGGCGTAGGCCAGCGCATCCTCGAGCGCGGCGGTGGCCACGCCCAGGGCGCGCGCCGCCACCTGGATGCGGCCCGTCTCGAGTCCCTTCATCATCTGTGAAAAGCCCTCGCCCGCAACGCCACCCAGTATCGCCGTTTCCGGCACCCGGTAATTGTCGAAGGACAGCTCGCAGGACTCCACGCCCTTGTAGCCCAGCTTGGGCAGGTCCCGCGACACCGTCAGCCCCGGCCCGTGCTCGACGAGCACGATCGAGATGCCCGTGTGGCGCGGCTTGGCGTTCGGGTCGGTCTTGCACAACAGGGCGATCAGCCCGGAGCGGCGGGCGTTGCTGATCCAGGTCTTGGACCCGTTGATCACCAGGCCGCCCGCGTCGTCGCTCAGGGCGGTGGTCGCCATGTTCTGCAGGTCCGAGCCGCCGCCGGGCTCGGTCAATGCCATGGTGGCGCGCACCTCGCCGCCGGCCATCGGCGGCAGGTAGGTCCGTTTCTGCTCCTCGGTGCCGAACAGCGTCAGCAGCTTGGCGACCACGGTGTGCCCGCCCATCGCGCCGGCCAGGCTCATCCAGCCCCGCGCCAGTTCCTCGGTGACCCGGACGTAGCAGGGCATGGACACCGGCGAGCCGCCGTACTCCTCGGGCACGGCAAGCCCGTAGATGCCGATCCGCTTCATCTGCTCGATCCACGCCTCGGGATAGGTATTGGCGTGTTCGGTCTCGCGCACGCTCGGCTTGACCTCGCGGTCGATGAACGCCCGCACCGTCGCGACCAGCATGTCCTCTTCGTCGTTCACCTATGAGCACCTCGTCGATTCGCGCCGAACGTCGACTTGCTGGGGAAAATCGGCACCAGCAGGTCGACGTTGGGGCCTGATCCGGATTGACCCTCGATTCCACAGCCTGCCAGCATGTGGCGTTGTGACTAGTGACGGGTATGCGCGGATTCGCGAGGGTGGGCCGTACTTCGACGACCTCTCGGTGGGGCAGGTGTTCGACTGGGCGCCGTCGATGACGCTGTCGTCCGGCCTGGCGGGCGCGCACCAGGCGATCGTGGGCGACCGGCTGCGCCTGGCGCTCGACGCCGATCTGTGTGGGGCGGTGACGGGGCTGCCCGCCCCGCTGGCCCACCCGGGGTTGGTGTGTGACGTGGCGATCGGCCAGTCGACGCTGGTGACCCAGCGGGTCAAGGCCAACCTGTTCTATCGCGGCCTGGTGTTTCACCGGTTCCCCGTCATCGGCGATTCCCTCTACACCCGCACCGAAGTGGTTGGGCTGCAGGCCAATTCACCCAAGCCGGGCCGGGCCCCGACGGGCTTGGTGGCGCTGCGGATGATCACGATCGACCAGGCCGACCAGTTGGTACTCGACTTCTACCGTTGCGGGATGCTGCCCGCCGGACCGGATTTCGATGCCGACAACGCACCGCACGACGATCTGTCCACCATCGGCGCCGACGTGCCCGGCCCGGCCCACGATCCCACCGCGCAATGGGACGGTGAGGTTTTCCGCACCAAGGTGCCCGGGCCGCACTTCGATCCCGCTCTGGCGGGATCGGTGCTGCACAGCACCGCCGACGTCGTCACCAATGCCCCCGAGCTCGCCCGGCTCACCCTGAATAACGCTGCGACCCATCATGATTCGCGGGTCGGCGGGCGCCGGCTGGTGTACGGCGGACACACCATCGGGCTGGCGCTCGCGCAGGCCGGCAGGCTGCTGCCCAATCTGGTGACGGTGCTGGGCTGGGAGTCGTGCGATCACACAGGTCCCGTACACGAGGGCGACACCCTCTACAGCGAGCTGCACATCGAATCCGCCGAGCCGACCGAGCATGGGGGAGTGCTCGGGTTGCGGTCGCTGGTGTATGCCGCCGGTGACGCCGACGGCGGGCCGGACCGGCCGGTGCTGGACTGGCGGTTTCGCGCGCTGCAGTTCTAACGACGATGCGCGCCACGAGCACAATGGGGGGCGTGAGCTCGGCCGCAACCGCCTGGGGAAGCAGCGGGCTGGCCTACCTGACCGGCCCGCCCGACGGACCCGCCGACTTCTCCCGCGCCCGCGTGCTGTCCCGCGCGCACGAGGTGGCCGCGGCGATCGGCGGCCGCTGGGGCATCGACGTCGACGCGGCCGGGCTGCTGACCGGCCGGGCCGCCCTACGGGGCCTGACCCGCGCCGGCCGGGTGTCGCCCGGCGGCGCCACCCGCCTGCTCGCGGCGCGGGACGGCTGGTGCGCGCTCACCCTCTCCCGCGCCGACGACCTCGCCGCCGTCCCGGCGCTCCTGCAGGTCGACGACGCCGCGGTCGACCCGTGGCCGCAGCTGCGACGGTGGGCCGCCACCCGTGCGGTCCCCGACATCGTCGAGCGGGCGGCGCTGCTCGACATCCCGGCGGCGGGCCTGGGTGAGGCGACGGCCGCGCCGTCGCACACACGCCGCATCGGACCGCCGGCGCCACCGCGCGCGCCGCGGGGGCTGCTGGTGGCCGATCTGTCCTCGATGTGGGCGGGACCGCTGTGCGGTCGGCTGCTGGCCCACGCCGGGGCGACGGTCGTCAAGGTCGAAAGCCCTCGCCGCCCGGACGGCACCCGCGCCGGGGACCGAACCTTCTTCGACTGGATGAACCACAAAAAGCTCTGCTATGGCATCGATTTCGACAGCCAGACCGACGAATTACGCGAGCTCCTCACGGTCAGCGACGTCGTCATCGAGGGCTCCCGCCCGGCCGGGCTGGCGCGCCGGGGCCTCGGGCCCGACGACGTCGCGCCACGACCGGGCCGAATCTGGTTGCAGATCACCGCCTATGACGGGCGCCGGCCGGGATTCGGGGACGACGCCGCCGTCGGTGGCGGCCTGGTCGGGACCAGCGCCGAGGGGCCGGTGTTCTGCGGCGACGCCATCGCCGACCCGCTGACCGGCCTGCAGGCGGCGCTGGCGGTGGCCGAATCCCTGGCGCGCGGCGGCGGCGAATTGATCCGCCTCTCCATGGCGGCCGTCGCCGCGACCTACGCGGCGCTGCCCACGGGGCCCTCGGAGTCGCCCGCGCCGGTGTCACCGCCGCTAATGCCGCCGGCGGCGCCTCCCGCGTCCGGGCTGGGCGCCGACAACGCGGCGGTGCGCCACCTCGTCGGCCAAAGACGTTGCCTGTCATGCTGATTCGTCAGGCGACCCTGCTGGATGGGACCGTGACCGACATCCGCGTTGGCGCGCAGATCGAGGAGATGGCGCCCTCGGGCGAGGGCCTGACGCCGCGGGCCGGCGAGGGCGTGCTGTACGCGGGCGGCGGAACCGTGCTGCCCGGGCTGCACGACCACCACGTGCACCTGCGCTCGGCGGCCTCGGCGCTCGATTCGTTTTTCGTCGGACCGCCCGGGGTCAGCACCGAAGCCGAGCTCACCCAGTTGCTGGCGAACGCCACGCCCGGGCCCGACGGGTGGATTCGCGCCGTCGGCTACCACGATTCGGTCGCCGGGGAACTCGACCGGACCGCTCTGGACGCGATGGTCCGCAGCGTGCCCGTGCGCATCCAGCACCGCAGCGGCGCGCTGTGGATCCTCAACTCCGAGGCGCTGGGCCGGATCGGCCTGGCCGAACACCCCGACGGGCGACTGCGCAGCGCCGACGACGGCTGGTCGCAGGCCCTGGACCGACGCGAAACCGACCTCGCCGAACTCAGCCGCCGCATCACGGCGACCGGCGTCACCGGGGTCACCGACGCCACCCCCGACCTCGACGCCGACGACAGGGCCTCGCTGGCGGCGGCGCACGGCCGCGGCGAGTTCCGGCCACGGGTCAGCTTCCTGTCCCCGGGCAAGAAAATCCTGCACGACGACCGCCTCGACCTCGACGGTCTCACGGAATGGATTGCCGGGCAGCACAACACGGGCCAACCGGTCGCCGTGCACTGCGTGACCGCGGCCCAGCTGGTGGTGACCATCGCCGCCCTGCGCGCGGCCGGCGGCCACCCGCAGGACCGCATCGAACACGCCGCGGTGGTGCCCGACGACAACGTGGCCGACCTCGCCGAGCTCGGGGTCACCGTGGTCACCCAGCCCAACTTCGTCGCCGAGCGCGGCGATCAGTACCTCGCCGAGGTTCCCGCCGCCGAGCACGATCAGCTGTGGCGCGTCGCGGCGCTGCGCGACGCGGGGGTGCCGGTCGCGCTGTCCACCGACATGCCGTTCGGCCACGGCGACCCGTGGACGGCGATGCGCGCCGCGGTGCACCGCACCACACCGAGCGGTGCCGTTCTGGGCGCCGACGAATGTGTCTCGCCGTCAACGGCTTTGACGATGTTTCTGGGGTGCGCGGATCGACCGGACCGGGTGCGCGCGGTGCGCACCGGGCAGCCGGGCGACCTGTGCGTGCTCAGCGAGCCACCGGCGACGGCGCTGGCCGAGCTGGACGCCGGCATGGTGGCCGCCACCGTCATCGGCGGCGAGCTGGTGTACTTCGCGATGTGACCCGGCGGTCAGGACGCCGGGGCGAGCGCGGCGCGCAGGATGTCGCATTGGCTGCCGAAGAACTGTTGTGACACTTGAAGTTTCGGCGCGATCAGGTCGAACCCGTGGAAGGCGCCGGGAACGATTTCGACCTGGCACGGCACCCCGGCGGCTTTCAGCCGTTCGGCGTAGGCCAAGTCTTCGTCGTGGAACAGGTCATGGGTGCCCACACCGATCCATGCCGGGGGCAGCCCGCTCAGGTCGTCGCGCCGGGCGGGCACCGCGACCTGCGGGTCCGCGCCGCCCAGGTATGCGGCCCAACCGAATCGGTTGCTGCGGTTGTCCCAGAGCCGGTAGTTCGCGCTGGGCTCGGTCGCCGAACTGCGGTCGTCGAGCATGGGATAGGTCAGCAGCTGAAACGAGGGGCTCACCTCGGCGCGGTCGCGGGCCAGCAGGGCCAGGGCCGCGGCGAGGCCACCGCCGGCGCTGGCACCCCCGATGGCCACCCGGTACCGGTCCACCGACGGCAGCCCGGCGAGCCAGGTCAGCGCCGCGTAGCAGTCTTCCAGCGGTGCGGGGTACGGATGTTCGGGCGCCAGGCGGTATTCCACCGACGCCACGGTGATGCCCAGCCGCCTGCTGAACCCGCTGCACAACCGGTCGTCCTGCTGGGCGGTGCCGATCACGTATCCGCCGCCGTGAATCCACAGCAGCGCGGGCGTCGGCTCGCTGACACCGGCGGGCCGGAACAGCCGGACGCCGGCCCCGGACTCGAGGGTGATCACCTCGACGTCGCGGACGGGCTTGCCCAGCCGCGCCCGCCAGTCCATCGCCGCCCGCATGATGGGCAGGGTGCGTGGGCCGACGAGCCGCCGGGGAGCGAAGCGGGCGAGTTTTTGCAGGTCAGGATGAACAGCGTCGTTCGTCACCGATCCAGTATCACCGACGGGGAAAATGAAGGGACCGCTATCGGTGTTCTGCCGTTCATGACACGAGGAGGCCGCGTGCCCGCAAACGTCCCCCACCTCGCCACGCGATTGGTCGACACGACGCTCGGGATGCTTCGGGTCCAGGTGAGTGGCGGAACCGGTCCCGCGGTCCTCATGTGGCCGAGCCTGCTGATGACGGGCGACCTGTGGGCCGGGCAGGCCGCCCGGTTCGGCGACAGCCATCGCCTGGTGCTCGTCGACCCGCCCGGCCACGGCAGCAGCGCGCCGCTGAGCGGGCCCTTCAGCTTCGCCGACTGCGCGCGCTGCGTCGTCGACCTGCTGGACGGGCTCGGCATCGACCGCGCCCACTTCGTGGGCAACTCCTGGGGCGGGATGATCGGCGGCACCTTCGCCGCGCTGCACCCCGAACGGCTCGACCGCGCCGTGCTGATGAATTGCACCGCCTCCAAAGCCGGTGTCGCACAAAAGATTCAGTACGCCGCCATGCTGTGGCTGGCGAGACTGCTCGGCGGCATCCGGCCGCCGCTGACCCGGTCGGGCATCCGCGCCTTCCTGGGCCCGACCACGCTGCGCACCCGCCCGGACGTGGTCGAGGCCGTGCGGACGAACGTGGCTGCGGTGAACG
Organism: Mycobacterium sp. H4Y; assembly: GCF_000364405.1. Taxonomy (NCBI): domain Bacteria; kingdom Bacillati; phylum Actinomycetota; class Actinomycetes; order Mycobacteriales; family Mycobacteriaceae; genus Mycobacterium; species Mycobacterium sp. H4Y. Next base: position 1,319,597 of record NZ_AKIG01000002.1, on the reverse strand, counting down.
CCGATTCGGTGCGCTGGGCGGTGCGCAGCGTGGTCTCGGCCCGGCCCGATCAGCACGCCCTGCTGGCGCGCGTCACGGCGCCGGTGCTGGTGGTCGCCGGCGCGGAAGACGCCACCTTCCCGGTGGCCGAAACCCGGGCCATGGCCGAGTCGATCCCTACCGCGTCCTTCACCGTCCTGGACGGGGTCGCGCACCTCGCGGCGCTCGAGGACCCCGCCCGGGTGAACGCGCTGCTGGAGTCGTTTCTGTTCGGGTGACGCGGCGCCGCTATCGAACCGAAACACGCGTTGCCACGTAGCCCTAACGGGCCCGTGCAGGGCCCACAAGGCAGTGGATTAACCGAACCGCGATCGGGGTATCGGTGCAATGCTGGCGAACGTGCTTGCCGTCAGCTTGTGGGGTTTGTCGGCTCGTGTTCGCTACGTCCCGCCTGGGGCCGCGCGTCGCAGGCCGCCCGATCGGCCGCGACGCGAGGGGCGAGACATGCTGGGGCAGCTATACGATCGGGCACTCGGCGGGGAGCGATGTTGGATCCGCCATGACGACGGCGAACTGCGGCCGCTGCCGGCGCACCGCTGGTTGGGGGTGCGATGTCCCCCCGACGGCTCAGGCGGATCCGGTGACGCCGTCGACGAGGTTTTCGACGAGGCCGTCACCCAGATGTGCACCGGGCCGACCATCGAGCTGGGCTGCGGTCCGGGGCGGTTGGTGGCGAGACTGATCCAGCGGGGCATCCCCGCACTCGGTATCGACCGATCCGCGACCGCGATCCAGCTGGCGGGCCGGGGCGGTGCGCCGGCCCTGTTGGGTGACGTGTTCGAGGAGCTGCCCGGAACGGGCTTGTGGCAGACGGTGTTACTGGTCGACGGCAACGTCGGGCTCGGTGGAGACCCGCTGCGGATTCTCGCGCGCGCCTTCGAGTTGTTGGCCCGCGGCGGCCGTTGCATCGCCGAATTCGAAGCCGAGACCATCGGCATCCGGTCGCGCTGGGTCCGCCTCGAGTCGTCGTGCGAGGTCGGGCCCTGGTTTCGCTGGGCCACCGTCGGGGTGGACAGCGCCGCCGCGCTGGCCGCGCAGGTGGGGCTGACGCTGACCGGCGTCCGCCTGATCGGCGACCGGGTGATCGCCAGCCTGGCGGCGGTCTGAGCGTGTCGCGCGCAGCTAAATCAGGCGCACGTAGCGAACCGCCAAATGCGTTCCAAACAGGGTGAATAACCCCGTCAGCGACACCCCTGGGCAAAGCGTGAGCGCAACCATAGCCGGTTCTACGTAAACACCGGTTTCGGCGACCTGCCCGGGGGTACAGTTCCCGACATGACGGCGAACCGACCGGGTTTCACACCGTGGATGAAGTGGTTGCTGCGGGCCGGTCCCGCCGACTATGCGCTGGCGCTGAGCGTGGCCGGGGCGTCGCTGCCGGTTGTCGGCAAACACCTCGAGCCGCTGGCCGGCATCACCGCCATGGGCGTGTGGGGCGCGCGGCACGCACCCGAGGCGATCTCCGCGGCGAAAAAGGACTGGTTCACGCCGGGGATCAACGACGCGCGGCGCCGGGACCGTGAGAGCACGCGGCAGGTCTCCCTCGCGGCGTTGCGGGGGGTCGTGTCGGCGGCGGACCTCGAGATGGATTGGCCGGCGGCCGAACGGACACCGCCGATCTGGGACGGCCTGCGCCAGCGGCGCCACCTTTATCGCCGGGGCGTCCACTACGGGGACCACCCCGCACAGGTGCTCGACGTCTGGCGCCGCAAAGACCTGCCCGCGCAACCCGCGCCGGTCCTGATCTTCCTGCCGGGCGGCGCCTGGGTGCACGGCAGGTGCATGGGTCAGGGGTCCGCGCTGATGTCGCGGCTGGCCGAGCAGGGGTGGGTGTGCCTGGCGGTCGACTACCGCGTCGCGCCACACCACCGCTGGCCGCGCCACATCGTCGACGTCAAAACCGCCATCGCGTGGGCGCACGCCAACGTCGACAAGTTCGGCGGCGACCGCAATTTCGTTGCGATAGCGGGGTGTTCGGCCGGCGGCCACCTGTGCGCGCTGGCCGGGCTGACCCCCGACGACCCGGAGTACCGGGCGAAGCTGCCCGAGGGTGCGGACACGTCGGTGGACGCGGTCGTCGGAATCTATGGCCGGTACGACTGGGAGGACCGCTCCACGCCGGAGCGCGCCCGGTTCGTCGAATTCCTGGAACGGGTCGTGGTGAGAAAGTCGATCGCCCGTCATCCCGAAGTATTCCGGGCCGCCTCGCCGATCGCCCGAGTGCACCGTAATGCGCCGCCCTTCCTCGTGATTCACGGCAGCAAGGACAGCGTCATCCCGGTGGAGCAGGCGCGCAGCTTCGTCGAGCGGCTGCGGACGGTGTCGCATTCGACGGTGGGCTACCTGGAGTTGCCGGGCGCGGGCCACGGATACGACCTCATCGACGGCGAGCGCGCCGGCGCGGCGGCACACGTCGCCTCCCTGTTCCTCAACCAGGTTTATCGCACCAAGACACGGATCGGGGCAAAAGAGGTTATCTGAGCCGGCGCCGCTGAGTATGGTCCCTCTATGGGTAAGGGGCAGCGGTGAAGAGGCTTAGCGGCTGGGACTCGGTGCTGCTGTACAGCGAAACGCCGAACGTGCACATGCACACCATCAAAGCCGCCGTCATCGAACTGGACGTTGATCGGCGTTCCCTGGACGTCGACGCGTTCCGGCAAGTCATCGCCGGCCGGCTGAACAAGCTCGATCCGTTCTGCTACCAGCTCATCGAGGTCCCCCTCAACTTCCACCACCCGATGTGGCGGGAAAACTGCGAGGTCGACCTCGACTATCACATCCGTCCCTGGCGAGTGTCGCCGCCCGGGGGCCGCCGCGAGCTGGACGAAGCCATCGGGCAAATCGCCAGCACCCCGCTCGACCGCGGCCGCCCGCTCTGGGAGATGTACTTCGTGGAAGGGTTGGCCAACAACAGGATTGCGGTCGTCGGCAAAATTCACCACGCGCTCGCCGACGGCGTCGCATCCGCGAATTTGTTGGCCCGCGGCATGGACCTGCAGCCGTGCCCGGACGGCGGACCGTACATGTGCGACCCGCCCCCGACCACGCGGCAGCTCGTCGCCTCGGCGCTCGCCGACCACGTCCGCCACGTTGGGCGGCTGCCGCACACGATCCGCTACACCGCGCAGGGTTTGGGCCGGGTGCGCCGCAGCACACGCAAGTTCTCCCCGGAACTGACGCGGCCGTTCGAGCCGCCGCCGACGTTCATTAACCACAAGCTCACCCCGGAACGCCGGTTCGCCACCGCCACACTGGCCCTGGCCGACGTCAAGGAGACCGGCAAGCGGCTCGGGGCGACGATCAACGACATGGTGCTGGCCATGTCGACGGGCGCGTTGCGCACCCTGCTGTTGCGCTACGACGGCAAGGCCGAGCCGTTGTTGGCTTCGGTGCCAATGAGTTTCGACTTCTCGCCCGAGCGGATCTCCGGCAATCGTTTCACCGGCGTGCTGGTCGGCCTGCCGACCGATTCCGACGATCCGCTGGAGCGGGTGCGGTGCAGCCACGAGAACGCGATCGCCGCCAAGGAAAGCAACCAGCTGATGGGACCGGAGTTGGTCAGCCGGTGGGCGGCCTACATGCCGCCGGGCCCCACACAGGCCTTCTTCCGGTGGGCGTCCGGCCGCGATGGCCACAACAAGATCCTCAACCTGAACATCTCCAACGTCCCCGGGCCGCGCGAGCGCGGCCGCGTGGGCGGTGCGCTGGTCACCGAGATCTATTCGGTGGGCCCGTTGACCGCCGGCAGTGGGCTCAACATCACCGTGTGGAGCTATGTCGATCAGCTCAACATCTCGGTGCTCGCCGACGGGGCCACGTGCGAGGACCCGCACGAGGTCACCGACGCCATGGTCAACGATTTCATCGAAATACGCAGGGCCGCAGGGATTTCGGAGAAGCTCACCACAATCGAAGCCGCGATGGCGCCGGCCTGACCGGGTCGGCACGGTCGCTGACCGCGCGCGGGCGGTAACCCGAATCTCGCCGGGCCGTTAACGCCATTCCCGTCGACCGTTACCATCGGTCCGACAAGTCAGTAGCGTGACGAACAAGGGAGCACCGTGAGCGAAGAGGCCAACGAACCCGAAGTCCTGGTCGAACAGCGGGACCGGATCCTCATCATCACGATCAACCGGCCGAAGGCCAAGAACGCGGTCAACTCCGCGGTGGCCAACGGCCTGGCCGCCGCCGTCGACCGGCTCGACGACGAACCCGGCCTGTCGGTCGGCATCCTCACCGGCGCGGGCGGCTCGTTCTGCGCGGGCATGGACCTCAAGGCCTTCGCCCGCGGCGAGCTCCCGATCGTCGAGGGCCGCGGCATGGGCTTCACCGAACGTCCGCCGGTCAAGCCGCTGATCGCGGCGGTCGAGGGCTACGCGCTGGCCGGCGGCACCGAGCTGGCGTTGGCGACCGACCTGATCGTGGCCTCCAAGGACTCGGCGTTCGGCATCCCGGAGGTCAAGCGCGGCCTGGTCGCCGGGGGCGGCGGGCTGCTGCGGCTGCCGCAACGCATCCCGTCCGCGATCGCCATGGAGCTGGCACTGACCGGTGAAAACCTGAGCGCCGAGCGCGCGCACGCGCTGGGAATGGTCAACGTCCTCGCCGAGCCCGGATCGGCGCTGGACGCGGCGATCGAGCTGGCCGAGAAGATCGCCGCGAACGGGCCGCTGGCGGTGGCCGCCACCAAGCAGATCATCGTCGAGTCCCGCGGCTGGAGCCCCGAGACCATGTTCGCCGAGCAGAACAAGCTGCTCGCCCCGGTGTTCTCCTCCAACGACGCCAAGGAGGGCGCGATCGCCTTCGCCGAGAAGCGCCCGCCCAAGTGGACGGGCACTTAATCGGTCAGGTAGCGCTGCAGCGTCGGCCCCAGCCGGCCGACCAGGTCCTCGATGCTGGTCGACGCGAGCGGCTCGATCTTCAGCTGGTAGCGCGCGAAGGCGAGCCCGGCCAGGTGGCTGGCCACCAGCTCGACCCGTAGCTCGGCATCGGCAACCCCGAATTCCGTCGCGACCCGCTCGGCGATCGGGCCGGCGAGGCTGTCGTGCAACACCTTTCGCGCCTCGGGGTGGATCGCCGCCGAACGCCACAGCGTCAGGAAGGGCTCGAACACGGCGCCTTGTTCCCAGTGCTCGAGGAAGCGGCGCGCCAGCCGTTCGCCGACCCGTTCGGTCCCCTCGTCGAGCAGCGTGGCCAGCTGGTGCAACGGGTGCTCGGGACCGGTCAGCGTGGACGCGGTGAACAGACCTTCCTTGTTGCCGAAAAAGTAGTAGACCATCGCGACGTCCACACCGGCGTCGGCCGCGATTGCGCGGACGGTGGCCCGTTCGTACCCGTCGCGCATGAAGCGTTCGCGCGCCGCATCGATGATGCGCTGTCTGTTCACTTGGCCGGTGCGCCACCGGCCGGCGCGCCGCGCTGCTGGCATGCGCACCAGAATACTTCAACAAGCGTTGGCGAATGCCGTCGCGCGGCGTACCTTAGTTGTTGAACGAAGGTTGAAGTATTAGCTGAAGGAGGCCTTCAATGGTGACGAGGACGCGGCGACGCCTGTGGTGGCGCCACCTGATGTCGGTCCTGTTGTTCCCGGCGACGATGACGCTCGTGGTGCCGGCCCTGATCGTCGGCACGGCCGGCGTGCACGAGCCGCGCCTGGATGCCGCGCCGACGATCGCGCTGATCACGGTCGGCTGCGTGCTGATCGCCGCCGGCCTGGCCCTGATGATCTGGACGAATGTGCTGTTCGACCGGGTGGGCGAGGGGACGCTCGGGCTGGGCAACGTGATGGGGGAGCCGGTCCATCTGGTGGTGCGGGGCCCGTATCGGCACGTGCGGAACCCGATGATCACCGGCGTGCTGTGCATCCTGCTCGGCGAGGCGGCCATCATTGCATCGGGCCCGCTATTGCTTTGGTTCGCAATCTTTTTCACGTTCCAGGCCATCGCCATCCGGTTCTGGGAGGAACCCCATCTCGCCGAGCGCTACGGCCGTGAATACGTCGACTATCGAAGCAACGTGCCGCGCTGGATCCCGCGGGTCTCGGCCTGGGATCCGCCCGCCCGCTCCTGAGGCGGTGGCAAGCGCCGGCACCGATCGCAACTCGGGGTTCCCGTCCCACCGTTGCCGTCGAGGGACCCGCCGTGACCAGGGCGCCCGTCGCGCGGCAAGCTCGGCATCGAGGGACAATCCGGCTGAGTTACACTGCAGACGAGATTTGTAAAGGGCCGGGAATCCAGAAGGATCGAGGATGAGCATTTCGTTGCTGCTCGAGATGGCCGTGTCCGGCGACGCCGAGCGCACCGCGGTGGTGTCCGGCGATTTGCGGCTGACCACGCAGCAGCTCAGCGATCTTGCCGACGGCGGCGCGGGGGTGGTCGCGGCCTCGGGAGCCAAGCACCTGGTGTACGTGGGCACCGGCGGCGCGATGCTGCCGGTGTTGATCTTCGCCGCGGCGCGCGCCGGGGTGGCGTTCACGCCGATCAATTACCGGCTCTCCGCCGAGGGCATCCAGGCGCTGATCGAGCGGCTGCCCGAGCCGTTGGTGGTGGTCGACGGTCGCTACCGGGAGATGATCGGCGGCGTGTCGGACCGGGTGATGGTGTCCGACGACTTCCTCGACGCCGCCGGCGGTGCCGAGCCCGCGGCGGAATTCCCCGATCCGGACGCCGTCGCGATCGTGCTGTTCACGTCGGGCACCACCTCGCAGCCCAAGGCCGTCGAGCTCTCGCACAACAACCTGACCAGTTACGTCACCGGGACGGTGGAATTCGGGGCGGCCGCCGACACCGATGCCGCGCTGATCTGCGTGCCGCCGTACCACATCGCCGGGGTCAGCGCCGCGCTGTCGAATCTGTATGCCGGCCGCAAGATGGTGTACCTGCCCAATTTCGATGCGCAGGAATGGGTTCGGCTGATCAACACGGAGAACGTGACCACCGCGACGGTGGTGCCGACCATGCTCGACCGCATCGTCACGGTGCTGGAGAACGGGGACGGGCCGGCCATCGAGTTGCCGTCGCTGCGCAACCTCGCCTACGGCGGCTCCAAGGTCGGTTTGCCGCTGGTTCGCCGGGCCCTCGAGCTGCTGCCCGACGTGGGCTTCGTCAACGCCTACGGCCTGACCGAGACCAGCTCGACGATCGCGGTGCTGACACCCGACGACCATCGCGCGGCGCTGGCGGCGTCGACTCCGGAGGGCGCGCGGCGGCTGGGGTCGGTCGGGCAGGCGGTGGCGGGCATCGAGCTGCAGATCCGCGACGAGGCCGGCAACGTGCTGCCGCCGGGCGAGACCGGTGAGCTGTTCGTGCGGGGCGAGCAGGTCTCGGGCCGCTATACCGGGATCGGTTCGGTGCTCGACGAGAACGGCTGGTTCCCGACCAAGGACATCGCCATGCTCGACGACGAGGGCTACCTGTTCATCGGTGGGCGCAGCGACGACACGATCATCCGCGGCGGCGAGAACATCGCGCCCGCCGAACTCGAAGAGGTCCTGGTCGAGCACCCCCACGTGCGGGACGTCGCCGTGGTCGGGGTCGAGGATCCGCAGTGGGGCCAGGCGATCGTCGCGGTGGTGGTGCCGGCGCCGGGCGTCGACCCCGACCCCGCGGAACTGCGCGAATTCGTCCGCAAGAGTTTGCGCGGATCACGCACCCCCGACGAGGTAGTGTTTCGCGACGAGCTGCCCACCACCGCCACCGGCAAGGTGTTGCGGCGGGAGATCATCCAGACCCTCACGGAATTGCGCTCCGCGCCGGCCCAGCAGTAAGCGATCAAGGACGGAAATCAATGATCAAGAACGGAACTCGTCTCGCCAGCCAGGTATGCGACACCCAGGTGATCGTCGTCAGAAGCGCGGACAGCCTCGACGACCTGCGGTGTGGCGGTGCGCCGATGGTGCCGGTGGGCGCCGAGCGCTCGGGCGAACTGGACCCGGCGTTCTCCGACGGCACGGTCATGGGCAAGCGCTACGTGGACGAATCCGGCGCCGAGGTGCTGGTGACCAAGCCCGGCGCCGGAAGCCTGAGCATCGGGCAGACCGCGCTGCACCTCAAAGAGGTCAAGCCGCTACCCGCGAGCGACTGACGACGTCACTGCGAGCCGGCAGGCTTGCCCGGGATCTTGTTCCGGAGAACGAATTCCTTTGCCTTGATCAGGAATTCGAGCTGCTCACCCACTTGGTGTAGTGGGCCTGCGTTGCGGGTCGACCGCGACAGGACGATGGCGCCCTCCAGCGCGGAGATCGACATCACGGCCAGCGACGCGGCGTCAGCGTCGTCGAAGCCGTCATTGACGAACGCGCGGGTGAGCGCGGTGCACCAGCGGCCCAGGATCGCGCCGGCCTCGGTGGAGAGCTTGGGCCCGTCACCGTCGGAACACCCGATCGCCGCCGCCACCACCGGGCAGCCGGCGGTGAAGCCGCCCTCGGTGAGCAGCCGCTCCCAGTACCCGACGAACTCGGCCAACAACTCCCGGGCGCCGCGCCCGGCGGCGTCGTCGATCAGGGCGGTGATGGAGTCGCCGGAGTAGCGCAGCGCTTCGGTCAGGATCTGATTGCGCCCGTCGGGAAAGTGGTAGTAGACCGAGCCACGCGGGGCGCCACTGCGGGCGAGCACCGCGTCGATCGTCACGCCCGCGGCGCCGCGCTCACGCATCACCTCGGCGGCGCTGGCCAGCATTTTTGTCCGGGTGTCCCCGCGCTTCGTCGGGGCGTCACCGATAGTCGGCACTGTCGTACCTCCCGAGGCTGGCGTCATGCAGCGTGCGAGTGGCGCAGCGCCGGCCAGTGCATATGACGCGGGCTGAAGCGGAATGTCCGGCGCCGCAACTCTGGCATCTCGCGGGTGAATTGATAGCCGGCGACGTTGAGCTCAATGATCCACATGGTGTTCTCCCGGCCTGTGTGCGGCCCTTGATTATGCTAAGAACCATATAAGACATCCGTAAATTAAGCAATTTCTCAGGCGAAATGTGACGTACGCCGCACAAACAGGGCGCGTCGGCGCGGCGGTCCGCACTTGCGGCCGCGTGAACCGGCCGAAAATATGCTCTATTGCATAACCGCTAGAACGCGGCCAGGGACGGCCCCCCAAACGCCGAACGCGCACCCACGGCGAAAAATCGGCAGATATCTCGCCCTGCGTGCACGTTCGACGCGGGATTTAGCTTTCGATCGTGTGGCCCATCGGCATCAGCACGCTCTTCTGCTGGGTGAAGTGCTCGACGCCCTCGGGTCCGTTCTCGCGGCCGATGCCGGAGTTCTTGTAGCCGCCGAACGGGCAGCACGGGTCGAACGCGTACCAGTTGATCGCGTACGTCCCGGTGCGGATCTTCTCCGAGACCTCGATGCCCCGCTGCACGTCGGCGGTCCACACGCTGCCGGCCAGCCCGTACACCGAGTCGTTGGCGATCTTGATCGCATCCTCCTCGGTGTCGTAGGGGATGATCGAGAGCACCGGCCCGAAGATCTCCTCCTGGGCGATCGTCATCTTGTTGTCGACGTCGGCGAACACCGTCGGCTGCACGAAGAAGCCGCCGTCGAGGCCCTCGGGACGGCCGCCGCCGCACACCAGCCGCGCACCCTCCTCGATGCCCTTGGCGATGTAGCCCTCCACCCGGGCCCGCTGCTTCTCCGAGATCAGCGAACCGATCTGGGCGGCCGGGTCCGACGGCAGGCCCACCGGCAGCGCCTGCACGAAAGTGCTTACCGCGTCCACGATTTCGTCGTACCGCGAGCGCGGAGCCAGGATGCGGGTCTGGGCCACGCAGGCCTGCCCGGTGTTCATGATCCCGGAGAACACCAGCATCGGGATCGCCGAAGGCAGGTCGACGTCGTCGAGGACGATGGCCGCCGACTTCCCGCCCAGCTCCAGGGTGCACGGCTTGAGCATGTCGGCGGCGCGACGGCCGATCTCCTTGCCCACCGCCGAGCTGCCGGTGAAGGAGAAGATGTCGACGTCCGGGTTGGAGGTCAGCGCCTGCCCGGTCTCGATCCCGCCGGGCACCACCGACAGCACGCCATCGGGCAGCCCCGCCTCGGCGAAGGCCTCCGCCAAAGCGTTTGCGCTCAGCGGTGTTTCGGCCGCCGGCTTGAGCACCACCGTGCAGCCGGCCAGCAGCGCCGGGCCCAGCTTGTTGACCGCCAAAAACAGCGGCACGTTCCAGGCCACGATCGCGCCCACCACACCGATCGGCTCGCGGTGGACGATGCTCTGCCCGTAGCCGCCGGTGCGGACCTCTTTCCACTTGACCTGGTCGACGGCCGGGCCGGCGAAGAAGTTCAGCGCCCCGATCGAGCTCATCCAGTGCATCGTTTCGACGGTCGTCGGCGGCTGGCCGGTCTCGGCCGCGAGCAGCTGGGTGAACAGGTCCTTGCGCTCCTCCATCACCTTGAGCGCGTTGGCGATGACGGCGGCGCGCTCCTTCGGCGGCGTGGTCGGCCACGGGCCGTTGTCGAAGGCCGCGCGGGCCGCGGCGACGGCGGCGTCGACGTCGGCCGCGGCGGCCAGCGGCACCTTGCCGACGTAGTCACCGGTGGCCGGACAGGTCACCTCGATCACCTCGGAGGTCGACGGTTCCGTCCACTTGCCGCCGATGAAAAGCTTGTCGTATTCGGTCTTAGCGTCTGTCATCTTCCGCCACTCCTCCTGCTTGTTCAGATCGCACTGCCCTGTCATCGTCGTCGGCGGGCATGCGCGCCACCCTACCCAAGCCAGGGCAAAACGAGAACACGTTTCACTCTTGGGGTTGCAGGACCAGCACCAGATTGCTCACCAGGAACTCGCGCAGCACCGGCACGCCCGTCAGCCACCACGCCCATCGCGGGTGGTAGCGGGGAAATGCGGCCAGCGCGGCGCCGGTGTTCGCGGCCCACGTCAGGCCGTCGGCCGCCGACACCTCGAACAACGACGACCCGTAGTTGTTTTTGGCGGGATGGCCGTGCTTGCGCGCGTAGCGCGCCGCGGCGCGCTCGCCCCCCAGGTAGTGGGTCAGGCCCATCTCGTGTCCGCCGAACGGGCCCAGCCAGACCGTGTAGGACAGCACGGCCAGCCCGCCGGGCCGGGTCACTCGCAGCATCTCGGCGCCGAGTTGCCAGGGCCGCGGCACGTGTTCGGCGACGTTGGACGACAGGCAGATGTCCACCGAATCGTCGGCGAACGGCAGCGCCATGCCCGACGCGCGCACGAAGGTTCCCCCGGCCGCCGCGTCGGCGGGTCCGGCCGCGTGCATCTCGCCCGGGTCGGGCTCGACGCCGACGTAGTCGAGTCCGGCGCGGGCGAAGGCCGTCGCGAAGAAGCCCGGCCCGCCGCCGACGTCGAGCAGCGTGCGGCCGGCGGGGGAGTCCGCGTGGGCGGCGCGCCACAGGTCGCTCACCATCGCCACGGTGTCGGCGGCCAGCGCGCCGTAGAAGCGGGCGGGATCGGTCTGCTCGTAGCGAAACTCCGACAGCAACCGCACCGAGCGGGCCAGCGTCGCCCGGCGAGCGAAGAGGTCGGTCACGGCCACCGGCCAACCCTACGGCCGGGCGCGCAACCGGGCGCGCACATAGTGTGGCGGCAAAGAGGGTACGGAAGCGACGAAGACCCAGACGACGGCTCCGACGAAGGTGGCTCAGGCAGCGAAATGGATGTTCCCGATTGGGTGTGGGCCCTGACCGTCTTGGCCATCGTCGGGCTGTTGGCCTTCGACTTCTTCTTCCATGTCCGCAAGGCGCACGCCCCGACGCTGCGGGAGGCCGCGCTGTGGTCGATGGCCTACGTCGGCATCGCGCTGCTGTTCGGCGTCGGCCTGCTCGCGTTCGGAGGCCACGAGGAGGGCCCGGAATACTTCGCCGGGTACGTCACCGAGAAGGCGCTCTCGGTCGACAACCTGTTCGTCTTCTTGATGATCATGGCCAGCTTCCGGGTGCCGCGCGAGGATCAGCAGAAGGTGCTGCTGTTCGGGATCGTCTTCTCGCTGATCGCGCGGACCGGCTTCATCTTTCTGGGCGCCACGCTGATCAACACGTTCGCATGGGTCTTCTACCTGTTCGGGCTGATCCTGCTGCTCGCCGCCGGCGGCGTGCTGCGGCCCGACGAGCGCGAGGAATCCCACAAGGCCGACAACGTCGTCATCCGGATCGCGAAGAAGGTCCTGCACACCACCGAGCACTATGACGACGACAGGTTGTTCACGATGGTGGATGGCCGGCGCGCGATGACGCCGATGCTGCTGGTCATGGTGGCCATCGGTGGAACGGACATCTTCTTCGCGCTCGACTCGATCCCGGCGATCTTCGGCCTCACCCAGAACGTCTACATCGTGTTCACCGCGACGGCCTTCTCGCTGCTGGGCCTGCGCCAGCTGTACTTCCTCATCGAGGGCCTGCTGGACCGGCTGGTCTACCTCTCGTACGGCCTCGGGGCGATTCTGGGCTTCATCGGCGTCAAGCTGATCCTGCATGCGCTGCACGAGAACAACGTCCCCTTCATCAACGACGGCGAGCCGGTCTCGCTGGTCGAGATCAGCACCTACCTGTCGCTGGCCGTGATCGTCGGCGTTCTGGTCGTCACCGTCGTCGCCTCGTTGCTGAGCCCCATGGGCAAGGCCCGGACGGCCATCGCCGGCGCCCGGCGGCACGCGACGGCCTATCTCGACTCCGAATACACCCACGACGCGGGCGAACGCGAGCGCATCTTCCGCAAGCTGCTGGACGAGCGCGACCAGATCCTCGCGCTCGGTCCCAAGTACCGCCAGCTGGTCCGCGACGAGCCGGCGCTGATCGACCTGTTCGACCGCGCGGCCGCCAAGCACGACGAAGCCGTCGGCCGCGGCGAGGCCGAGCCGTTCGTCAGGATGGGCCTGACCTCCTGAGAAGCCGGCCGCCGGCGCGCGCTGTGTAGTGTTGCGCTCTAGTGTTCGATTCCCTGCTTGATGCGCTCGGCAACTCGTGGTGGGCGTATCCGCTGATCCTGGCCTCGTGCACTTTCGACGCCATCCTCCCCCTGTTGCCGAGCGAGACGGCGCTGCTGACCGGCGGCATCCTCGCGGCCAACGGTTCGATGCTGCTGGGCTGGGTGATCGTCATGGCGGCCATCGGCGCGTTCGTCGGCGACAACCTCGCGTACGCGATCGGCCACTCGGCCGACGACTTCGCCCGCCGCTGGATCACCCGCGGCGAGAAGGGACAGCGCAGCCTGGACTGGGCCCACCGGGAACTGGAGCGGCACGGGGGCCCGCTGGTGATCGTGGCCCGGTTCCTGCCCGGGGGCCGCACGGCCACCACCATCGCCTGCGGCGTGCTGGACTTCCCCTATCGCCAGTTCGTGGTGTTCGACGCGATCGGCGCCGTGGTGTGGGCGACGCTCAACACCCTGATCGGCTACATCGGCGGCAACGCGTTCGCCGATAACACGGTCGCGGCGTTCGCGGTGGCGTTCGGGACGGCGCTGGCGCTGGCCGGGATCATCGAACTGATCCGGTGGGTGCGCCGTCGCGCCCGGCAGGAAGGGCGGGTGCGGCGCTAGCGGTCCCGCATGGCGCGCCGACCGATTCCCATTAGGCTGACCGGTGATGTCTGCTCTGCGCTCGGTCCTGCTGCTGTGCTGGCGCGATACCGGGCACCCGCAGGGCGGCGGCAGCGAAGCCTATCTGCAGCGCATCGGTGCGCAGCTGGCCGCCTCGGGGATCGACGTCACGCTGCGCACCGCCCGCTATCCCGGCGCGGCGCGCCGCGAAGTCGTCGACGGCGTGCGGATCGACCGCGCCGGTGGCCGGTACTCGGTGTACGTCTGGGCGTTGCTGGCGATGGCGGCGGCCCGGCTCGGGGTGGGCCCGCTGCGCAAGGTGCGGCCCGACGTGGTCGTCGACACCCAGAACGGGTTGCCCTTTCTGGCGCGGCTGGTCTACGGCCGCCGCGTGGTGGTGCTGGTGCATCACTGCCACCGCCAGCAGTGGCCGGTGGCCGGCCCGGTGCTCGGCCGGCTCGGCTGGTTCGTCGAGTCGACGCTGTCGCCCCGGGTGAACCGGCGCAACCAGTACGTGACGGTGTCGCTGCCGTCCGCGCGGGACCTGGTCACCCTGGGCGTCAATGGCGCGCAGATCGCGGTGGTGCGCAACGGCCTGGATCTGGCGCCGGCGCAATCGTTGTCGGGCCCGCGCGCGGCCGCGCCGCGCGTGGTCGTGTTGTCGCGGCTGGTGCCCCACAAGCAGATCGAGGACGCGCTCGAAGCGGTCGCGGCGCTGCTGCCGCGGACGCCGGGCCTGCATCTCGACATCGTCGGGGACGGCTGGTGGCGCGAGCGGCTCGTCGAGCACGCGCGACGGCTCGGCATCTGCGCCGCGGTGACGTTCCACGGTCACGTCGACGACGTGACGAAACACCATGTGCTGCAAGCGGCTTGGGTGCACGTGCTGCCCTCGCGCAAGGAGGGCTGGGGGCTGGCGGTCATCGAGGCGGCCCAGCACTCGGTGCCGACCATCGGCTACCGGTCCTCGGGCGGCCTGTCGGACTCTATCGTCGACGAGGTGACCGGGATCTTGGTGGACACCCACGCCGAGCTGGTGGACCGTCTCGAGGAACTGCTCGCCGATCCGGTGCTGCGCGACCAACTCGGCGCCAAGGCGCACACCCGCAGCGGCGAGTTCTCCTGGGCGCAAAGCGCCGACGCGATGCGCGGCGTGCTGGACGCGGTGCACTGCGGCCGCACGGTGCACGGACTAGTCACCGGGCGGGGCTGACCGAGGCGCGGCGCCGCCACGCGCCGATTCCCGCGCCGGCGCCGCCCGCGACCAACAACGCCAGCCACGCCGCATGGGCGATCACCGTCGCCGCCCGGCGATCGGCCGACACCCCGGCGCTTTGCCCGCCGACCCGGTAGAGCGCGATCGCGTCGTCCCGGTAGACCGGCGCCAGCGCGCCCAGGGTGCGGGCGGCCGCCCCCATGTCGCCGGCGCTGTCCGATTCCACCACCAGCCATCCCACGCCCGCCGCCGCCAGCGCCGACGGATCGGGCCCGGCCAGAAGCAGCCGCTGCACTTCGCGGGCGTGCGCGCCCTCGCCTGCGATGGTGGACCCCGAGATCACCAGGTCGCCGCTGCTCAGCACCTCGGCGCGCACCCAGCGCGGCAGCGGGTCCAGCACCGGCGCGGCGCCCGACCAGAAGAAGAGCCGCATCGTCCCGGCCGGCAATACCGCCACCGCGGCCGGCCGTGCGTTGATCGCCGCGGCGACGGCGGTCCAGCCGTGCGGGTAGTGAACCGGCGACACCTTGCCCCACACCCCCCAGGCCAGGTCGGGCAGCGCCAGGAGCAGCGCCAGGCAGCAGACGAGCGCCGCCGCAACGTCCGCAGGCGGCGGCGTCCGCCGTCGCAACGTCACCACCGCGCCGGCGCCCGCCACCGTGTAGCCGGGCACGGCGAGCGCCACCCACTTCTGCCCGTCGCGCAGCACGCCGAATCCCGGCACGGCGTCGACCACCGCGCCCAGCAGGTGCAGGCCCGGCCCGGTGGCCAGCGCCGCGGGAACCAGCACCGACACCGCGGCCAGCACCAGCAGCGGAACCGCCACCGACCGGCGGGCGACCGCCGGCAGGCCCGCCGCCACGATCCCGAGCAGCACCACGGCCGAGGACACCGCGAAAAGCGTGGCGCGCGAAGCGGGTACGGCGTCGCCGTTCCAGATTCCGCCGAGGCTGGCCAGGCTGGCGAGCGTGCCCAGGCCGGGCTCGGCGCGCGGCGCGAACGCCTCGACCCCCAGCCGGTTCGCCGCGGTGTGGGCGGTCAGCGAAGCGCCCAGCGCCGACGCGACCAACCACGGCAGCGCGGCCACCAGCGCGACGCCCAGCGCCGCCGCGGCGCACCACCGGCGCGGCCAGGGCCCGGCCGTGCCGTCACCCGGGGCGGCCACGCAGACCAGCGCCACCGTCGCGGCCAACAGCAGCCCGGTCGGGGTCAGACCGGCCAGCGCGATCCAGAAGGCCAGCCCGAACAGCGAGCCGGATCCCGCGCGCAACGTCAGCATGGCCGTCGCCACCCAGGGCAGGCAGCCGTAGCCGACCAGCAGGCTCCAATGGCCCTGCAGAAGTCGTTCGGCGACATAGGGATTCCAGATCGCCAGCGTGATCGCGACGAACTGCCCGGGCGCGCCCGCAGGCGGCAGGGCCACCTCGACGAGCCGGGCCGCGCCCCAGCCCGCCAGCCACAACCCCACCACGAGCAGCGCTTTGACCACGATGCCGCCGTCGACCACATGCGAGGCGAGCGCCACCGCGAAATCCTGGGGGGTGGCGCGCGGCGCCGAGGTCAACCCCAGGGCGGTGTCGGACAGGTATGACCGCGGCGTCGAGACGGCGTCACGCAGCAGCAGGTACCCCGGGGCCAGCAGCGGCCCGACCACCAGCAGCGCCAGGACCAGTGCGTACCCGGGTCGGGTCCAGCGCACGGTTACCGCATCCGGGCCGGCTATTCGCGGTCGTGCGGGCCGGGCGGATTCGACTCGGTGGGCCCGGCCTCGGTGGGCTCGTCGGGGCCGGACGGTCCGGGGGCCCCAGGCGAGCCGGCCGAGCCGGGCGGATCCCCGCCGGACTCCTGGCGCAGATCGGGACGCTGGGTGGGCAGCTTCTCCGTCTCGGCCTCGGCCCCGGGCACCGGCTCCTCGAGGCCGCTGCGGCCGAAGAAGTCCTGATCGCCGCGATCCAGGCCAGGGTCGGTCAACGCGCTCTCGCTGCGCAGGCTGAACGAGGCGAGCAGCCCCCCGCCCACCAACGCGATCAGCCCCACCGCGGTGAACGTGATCGGCAGCACCCGCGACCACAGCGCCAGCCGGTCGCGCTCGTCGCGGGCCGCGTTGACCTGGGATTCGACCGTGTCCTCGTTCGAGGTGACCTTGTAGTCGGCCAGCGTGAGCTCCGGCTTGAGCGGGTCCCGGGCGAAGTAGTGGTCGGCGTGCTCGGTCTGCTTGACGATGGTGCCCGACACCGGGTCCACCCAGAACGTGCGCTGCGCCGCGTAGTAACGGGTCATGGTGATCTGTTCGTTCGGATCGCCGCCCTGGACGCCCCACATCGACGCCGACGTGGTCTGCTTGGCGTCCTCGTTGCCGGCCAGCAGCGACGGGTACGCCACCGGGGCCACCAGCTTGCCATCGCCGTTGTAGCCGACGTTCTGCGTGAACTTGTAGGTGGTCAGCCCGTTGACGTCTTCCTCGGCGTCGTAGTTGACGTCGAACGGCTTCTGGGCGATCGGATCGAAGTAGGGATAGGTCTTCTTCTCGGTGTGGAACGGGAACCGGTACGACAGCCCGTCGTGCCGCAGCGGCATCGCCGTGGGCGGGTTCTCGTCGTTCACGGCGCGCGGCTTCTGGACCGAGCCGCCGGTGTGGGTGTCGTCGGAGACGGCCAGCGCGGTCTTGCGGTTGAGCGTGACGGTGTCGACGATCGCCAGCAGCAGCCCGCTGTCCTTCTGCTTGTCCGTGCGCCGCAACGAACTTCCGACCTGCAGGGTGACCACGTCGGCGTTGGCGGGCGACTCGACGCTGATCTGCTGCTGGGAGACCAGCGGCACGTTCTGGTTGACGACGACGTGGTCGGTGGACAACGACGCGGAGTCCAGCGCCGTCCCGGTACCGTCGCCGACCAGCGTGGCGTCGAGGTCCAGGGGGACCTTGGTGATCCTGCTGGTGGTGTACGTCGACAACAGCAGCGCGGCGATCAGCAGGGCGGCTCCGAGTCCGATGATCCCGCATGCGGCGAACCGCAACATGACTGCTCGGTTCACGTCGCTGTGCCCTCCTCATGTCCTTGCATTTCTCAGCCGCGACCCGACCCGAGCGAGCAGCCCGGGGCAAACTCGTTTGACCCTAACAGCAGAAAGTAAGGCGGCGGCTTACGAACCTGATGCTCGTGCGGGCGGGTCCTTCGGGTGTACCCATTCGCCGGGCAACCCAGCACGGGCACACTGTGGTGGTGGGCGACGACCAGCGGGTGGGCGGGGTGCGCAGCTTCCTGCCGGCGGTGGAAGGGATGCGCGCCTGCGCGGCGATGGGCGTGGTGGTCACCCACGTCGCCTTCCAGACCGGGCACTCCAGCGGCGCCGCCGGCCGGCTGTTCGGCCGGTTCGACCTCGCCGTCGCGGTGTTCTTCGCGCTGTCGGGTTTCCTGCTGTGGCGCGGGCATGCCGGGGCGGCAAGGGATCTGGGACCCCGCCCCCGCACCGGCCACTACCTGCGGTCCAGGGTCGTGCGCATCATGCCGGCCTATGTGGTCGCCGTCGTCGTGATCCTCACTCTGTTGCCCGACGCTGACCACGCCAGCCCGACGGTGTGGCTGGCCAACCTGACCCTCACCCAGATTTACGTGCCGCTGACGCTCACCGGCGGGCTGACCCAGATGTGGAGCCTGTCGGTCGAGGTCAGCTTCTATCTGGCGCTGCCGGTGCTCGCGCTGCTGGCCCGCCGGCTCCCGGTGCGCGCGCGGGTGCCGGCGATCGCCACGCTGGGCGCCCTGAGCTGGGCGTGGGGCTGGGTGCCGGGCCACGCGGCCGAGGGCGTCAACCCGCTCAACTGGCCGCCGGCGTTCTTCTCCTGGTTCGCCGCCGGCATGCTGCTGGCCGAGTGGGTCCACAGCGGCGTCGGGTTCCCGCACCGCATCGCGCGCCACCGCCTGGTGATGGCCGTCGTCGCGGCGGCGGCCTACCTGGTCGCGGCGTCGCCAGTGGCCGGCCCGGAGGGTCTGGTGCCCGGCACGCCCGCGCAGTTCGCGGTGAAGACCGCCATGGGCGCGCTGGTGGCCTTCGCGTTGGTCGCGCCGCTGGTGCTGGACCGGCCCGACACGCCGCACCGGATCTTGGGGACCGCCGCGATGGTCACCCTGGGCCGCTGGTCCTACGGCCTGTTCATCTGGCACCTGGCCGCGCTGGCCATGGTGTTTCCGGTCGTCGGGACGTTCCCGTTCACCGGCAACATGCCGACGGTGTTGGTGCTGACCTTGGTCTTCGGGTTCGCGATCGCCGCCGTCAGCTACGCGCTGGTGGAGTCGCCCTGCCGAGAAGCCTTGCGGCGCTGGGAGAAACGCGAGCGACCCGCAGATTCCGCGCAGGCCGTCGATGCGGAGGCGGACGCGATCGCGCCCTAGCCGCTGCGGTCCGTCCATCGTTCCAGCGCGTCCGCGGCCAACCTAAGGGCAGGTTCACCGGCGGTGACGAGCTGATACGTTCGTCGGGGTGCGCACAAGATTCGACTTCGACTTCGTGACAACGGCATCGCCTCATGAGGTCGTCGAACTCATGACCGATTTCTCGCCCAACCGACCGCACCGCTGGCCGGCATTGTCGGCCAAGGCGTTCGAGGTGTACCACGTCGGCGAGACCGAGGCCGACGTGCGCGAGGGCCAAGACTTTCCGAAGGTGTGGGCCAAATGGCACTACGACTGGACGAAGCCGAATTCGGTCACACTGACGGTCGTCGAAAGCGATGCGCAGGCGCCGGGCAGCTTCATGACGCTCGAAGCCACGCCCAGGCCCGCGGGTGGCAGTTCCGTGCACGGCGTGTGGGAACAGACCTCGGCGAATCTGACCGGCCTGATCGCTGTCGCGATGATGCGGTTCGCCGGACCACGATTGCTGTCGTCGTACTACAAGAAGGTCTACGACGGGTTGGCGGCCTGACGTCTATCGGTGTCCACCTAGACGTCTGCTGGTGCTACTGGCATGACACACCGCTAGCTGGGCACGGCTTCGATGACGCAGAGCGGGCCTGCCGTCTGCACCACGCGCTGCAGTCGGAAGCCGCCCTGCCGGAGTAGGTCGGTCCACTGCGTGAGGCTGCGCTCCAGTGCGCCCGCCATTACGAGCATCTCCATATCGGCGTAGTGGCCCAGGAATTCGCGGTCGTGATCGGGGACGACCATCTCCAGCAGCAGCAGCGTCGCGCCCGGAGGGGCCGCGGCTTTGATGGTGCCCAGGATCGCGATGGCCGTGTCATCGGGCCAGTCGTGGATGACGTTCTTCATCACATAGGCGTCAGCGGCCGGCACGCTTTCGAAGAACGACCCGCCCGTCACAGTGACTCGGTCGGCGACACCGTGCGCGGTCAACACCGGTTGCGCCCCCTCGACTGCCTCGGGGAGGTCGAACAGCACGCCGCGGGCATCGGGGGCGGCGGTGAGAATCGACGACAGTAACCGGCCGTGGCCGCCACCGATGTCGGCGATGACACCGAATTGGGTGAAGTCGTAGGCGGCGACCACCGCCGCCTCCAGCACCGACGACGTGGAGGTCATGGCGCTGTTGAAGATCTCCGCGAACTCCGGGTCGTCGCGGAGATAGTCGAAGAAGTCCTTACCGAACACTTTTGAGGGGTTCGGCTCTCCGGTGCGCACCGCGTCGGCCAGCCGCGTCCAGTTCGCCCGGTGCTGCGGCGAGCCGAATAGCAGGGCGGCCCCACGCGTCGAGACCGGCGAATCGGTGCGCAACGTGTCGGCCAGCGCGTTCAGTGCGAAACGGCCGTCGCGGCGCCTGCGAAACACGCCGCGGCTGATCAGCAACCGCATCAGCCGCGCCACGCTGTCCGGGTCGGCCCCGATGCGCCCCGCCAGTTCCTCCTTGGTCAGCGGGCCCGCGGCCAGCGCGTCGGCGATACCCAGCTGCGCGGATGCCGAGATGGCCTGCGACAGAAAGGCTCCGAAGATGAGATCGATGACCGCGATCGGCGGAGGCGCCAGTCGCTGGTGTAGCCGCCCCACGTGATGACGGACTCGTTCGACCGCGCGAGCCACCCGGGCGGGCGGCAGTTTCGGGGTCGATGTCGGTGACTTAGGCGGCATCGTTCTCCATTACCCGGTGATGACAGGACTCGACAAGTATCACTTCTTGCTCTCGAGCGCCCCCCGCCGCCTCATATCGGGTGGCTTGCCGTCGATTTCGAAGGTGTCGGGTCAGCGGGCTTCCGCGGTCTGAAGCCGTTGCAGGATCCGGTCCCGGACCGCCGAGCGGCGGGCCTTGCCGGCGTCGTCACGCAACGGGGTGTCGACGAATTCAATGAAGTCGGGGCCGGGTGGAACCTTGTACGCCGCCAGGTGTTCGCGCAGGAAAGCCTGCACGCCAACGGAATCCAGGGTGGAGCCGTCGGCCGTGTGCACCAGGGCGTAGGGCACCTGGCCCAGGTCCCCGTGCGGAACTCCGACGACCAGACACGACAACACCTCCGGGTGCGCCGACAGCGCGTTCTCGATCTCGGCGGGGTAGACGTTGCGGCCGCCGACGGTGAACATGTCGACGCGGCGGTCCGACAGGTACAGGAAGCCGTCGTCGTCGAAATACCCGAGGTCGCCCAGCGAGTCCCAGCCGTCGCGGCTTTTCGCCGTGGCGCCGACGTAGCGGTAGGTGGGCGCGCTGTCGGGCCCGGGCCGCATGTAGATCTCGCCGACCACACCGGGCGGGCACGGGTTGCCGTCGTCGTCGAGCACCTTCATCTCGCCGGCGACGACCACGCCCACCGAACCCCGGTGCGCCAGCCACTGGTCGCCGGAGATGAAGGTCAGCGCCTGTAATTCGGTGCCGCCGTAGAGTTCCCACACTTTCTCCGGGCCCAGCAGGTCGATCCACGCCTGCTTGATGGCCGGCGGGCACGGCGCCCCCAGGTGCCAGAACCGCCGCAGCGAGGACAGGTCGTAGGAGCCGGGGTCGGCGTGATAGACCGGCAGCGTCCGCTGCATGATCGTCGGCACCGTCGTCAGGAACGTGACGCGATGATCGGTGATCAGCCGGAGGAACTGAACCGGATCGAACCGGCTCATCAGCACCAGGTGATGGCGCATCAGCAGGGCGATGGTGGCCGTGGTGAAGCCCGTGTTGTGGCTCAGCGGCACCGGCACCAGCGTGGTGTCGCCCTCCTGGGCGCCCAGCGGGTAGCCGATCAGCGGCGGTATCCGGCTGTCGCCGCCGGATTCGATCAGCTTGGGCCGCCCGGTGCTGCCGCCGGATCCCATCGCCTTCCACACCGGCGACACCGCCTCGGGCAGCGCGCCGTCCGGCAGCGCCGGATTGGGCACGAAACCCGCTGGCACACAGGGGAATTCGACATGATCACGCCCCACCAACAAGGCCGGTGGCCGCAATTCGAGCAGGCCCGCCAACTCCGCGTCGGGCAGCCGAGCCGACAGCGGCTGGGGCACCGCGCCCAGCTTCCAGCAGGCCACGGCGGCCTGGATCCACTCGATCGAGTTCGGCAGCACCATGGTCACGTAGTCGCCGACACCCACGCCCCGCTCGGCGTAGGCCCGGGCCAATCGATTCGTCGAGCGGTCGAGCTCGGCCCGGGTCAGGGTCACCCCGTCACAGGTGACGGCCGGCTCGTCGGGGGCGAGTTGGGCTAGCTGCGAAATCTGGGTGCCGATCGGCGGGACCGGCTCACTCATAGCCACCCTGACGCTCGAAGATGCGGCGCGGATTGTCGACCAGCATGGTGTGCAGCTGCTCGTCGGTGACGCCGCGCTCCTTGAGCGCGGGGATGACGTCGTTGTGGATGTGCAGGTAATGCCAGTTCGGGGCCATCTGCGGCACCAGCTCTTCGGGGAGCGCGTCGAAGTAGCAGTTGGCGTCGTGGGAGAGCACCATCCTGTCGGCGTGCCCACGCTCGCACATCTCCGCCACGATCCGCACCCGCTCCTCGAACGGCGAGATCACGTCGAGGCCGAACCGATCCATGCCGAGGTAGGAGCCGGCGGAGATCAACTCCTCGAGGTAGCCGATGTCGGTGCTGTCGCCGGAATGGCCGATCACCACCCGGGTCAGGTCGACGCCCTCCTCCTCGAAGATGCGTTGCTGCTCGAGGCCGCGTCGCAGTCCGGCGTGGGTGTGCGTGGAGATCGGCACCCCGGTGCGTTTGTGCGCCTGGGCGACGGCGCGCAGCACCCGCTCGACGCCGGGGGTGATGCCGGGCTCGTCGGTGGCGCACTTGAGGATTCCGGCCTTGATGCCGGTGTCGGCGATGCCCTGCTCGATGTCGCGGACGAACATCTCGGTCATGATCTCCGGGCCGCCCAGCAGCCCGCCGGGGCCCTCGTAGTGGAACCGGAACGGCACGTCGTTGTAGGTGTAAAGCCCGGTCGCCACAACGATATTCAGCTCGGTGGCCGCCGCGACGCGGGCGATGCGCGGGATGTAGCGGCCCAGGCCGATCACCGTGAGGTCGACGATGGTGTCCACGCCGCGGGCCTTGAGCTCGTTGAGCCGGTCGATGGCGTCGGCCACCCGCCGTTCTTCGTCGCCCCAGGCTTCGGGATAGTTCTCGGCGATCTCGGTGGTCATGATGAACACGTGCTCATGCATGAGCGTGACGCCCAGTGCGGCGGTGTCGATGGACCCGCGGGCGGTATTGAGTTCTGACACGCCACTGATGCTAGGTCGACGGGCACGTGACGAACAGGGTCGTTTTGTTCCGGTGCGCCCCGACGGCCGCGCCGTTGCAGTACCGTCACCCTCGTCTGCGTCGAGAACCGCTGGGAGTCCCGCCATGTTGCTCAATCCCAATCACCTGCAACGCCAGTACCCGGACCGCCGCTCCGCGGAGATCATGGCCTCGACGGTGGACTTCTTCGAGTCCCGGGGCAAGGCGCGGTTGAAGTCCGACGACCACGAACGGGTCTGGTACTCCGAGTTTTTGGACCACATCGGCCGCGAGCGCATCTTCGCGTCGCTGCTGACGCCCTCGGACTACGGGGTCGACGATTGCCGCTGGGACACCTACCGGATCAGCGCGTTCGCCGAGATCGTCGGCTTCTACGGGCTCAACTACTGGTACCCCTTCCAGGTCACCGCCCTGGGCCTGGGCCCGATCTGGATGAGCGCCAACGCCGACGCCAAGCGCAAGGCCGCCGGGTTGCTCGAGGCCGGCGAGGTGTTCGCGTTCGGCCTGTCGGAGCGGACGCACGGTGCCGACGTCTACCAGACCGACATGAACCTGGCGCCCTCCGACGGGGGCTGGGTCGCCAATGGGGAGAAGTACTACATCGGCAACGCCAACGTCGCCCGGATGGTCTCCACCTTCGGCAAGTTCGCCGGCACCAACGAGTACGTGTTCTTCGCCGCCGACTCCCAGCACGAGCGCTACGACCTGATCAAGAACGTGGTGAACTCGCAGAATTACGTCGCCAACTACGCGCTGCGCGACTACCCGGTGACCGAGGCCGACATCCTGCACCGCGGCACGGAGGCCTTCCACGCCGCGCTCAACACCGTCAACGTCTGCAAGTACAACCTCGGCTGGGGCGCGGTCGGCATGTGTACCCACGCGATGTACGAGGCGGTCACCCACGCGTCCAACCGCATCCTGTACGGGACCGTCGTCACCGACTTCACGCATGTGCGGCGACTGCTCACCGACGCGTATGCGCGGCTGGTCGCGATGCGGATGGTCGCCACGCGCGCCTGCGACTACATGCGCAGCGCGTCGGGCACCGACCGCCGCTACCTGCTGTACAGCCCGCTCACCAAGGCCAAGATCACCAGCGAGGGCGAGCGCGTCATCACCGCGCTGTGGGACGTCATCGCCGCCAAGGGCGTGGAGAAGGACACCATCTTCGAGGCGATGACCCGGGAGATCGGCCTGCTGCCCCGGCTGGAGGGCACCGTCCACATCAACATCGGGCTGCTGGGCAAGTTCATGCCCAACTTCCTGTTCGCGCCCAGCACCGAATTGCCGGTGCTTCCGCGCCGCGACGACGCGGCCGACGACTCGTTCCTGTTCGACCAGGGCCCGACGGGCGGCCTGGGCAAGGTGCGCTTCCACGACTGGCGCGCGCCGTTCGAGAGCTTCGGCCACCTGCCCAACGTCGCGCTGCTGCGCTCGCAGGTCGACGTGCTCGCCGAGATGCTGGCCAGCGCCACTCCGGATGCCGCGCAGCAGAAGGACATCGACTTCGCGTTCGCCGTCGGTCAACTGTTCGCCACGGTGCCCTACGCCCAGCTCATCTTGGAGGAGGCCGGGCTCTCGGGCTCCGACAAGAGCATCGACGAGGGATTGCTCGACGAGATCTTCGCCGTGCTGGTCCGCGACTTCAACGCCTACGCCGTGGAGCTGAGCGACAAGCCCGCGACGACGGACGCCCAGGCACGCTACGCGATGCGGATGATCCGCCGCCCGGTCCACGACCCGTCGCGGTACGCGCAGATCTGGAAGGAGCACGTCCTTCCGCTCAGCGGCGCCTACCAGATGCGCCCCTAGGTTCGTTGCGCCCCTGAAGTTCGCTCGCCGAGCGCCCGGCCGGCCGGGCGTTGGGATTCGAGCGCCCGGGCCGCCGGGCACTCGGCGGGGCGGCTGGACCCGAGACCCGACACCCGAGACCCGACACCCCTTGACTGTGACGCAGGTCACCGTAGTATGACCAGTGGTCATCGAAGCGAGGAGCCAGCATTGCCGACGGTCACCTGGGCGCGCGTCGACCCCGCTCGTCGCGCCGCGATCATCGAAGCCGCGGAGGCGGAATTCGGGGCGCACGGCTTCTCCCGCGGCAGCCTCAACGTCATCGCGCGCCGCGCGGGCGTCGCCAAGGGCAGCCTGTTCCAGTACTTCGCCGACAAGCGCGACCTGTACGCGTTCATCGCCGACATCGCCAGCCAGCGGGTGCGGGCCTACATGGAGGGGCGCATCCGCGAACTCGACCCGAGCCGGCCCTTCTTCGAGTTCCTGACCGACTGGCTTGACGCCTGGGTGGCCTACTTTGCCGACCACCCGCACGAGCGCGCGCTGCACGCCGCGGCGACCCTCGAAGTCGACACCGAGGCCCGCGTCAGCGTGCAGAACGTCATCCACCGCCACTACCTGGAAGTGATGCGCCCGCTGGTCCGCGACGCGCACGTGCGCGGCGACCTGCGCGCCGAGTCGGACACCGACGCGCTGTTGTCGTTGCTGCTGTTGATCTTTCCGCACCTGGCGCTGGCGCCCTACATGCGCGGGCTGGACCCGGTCCTCGGGCTCGACGAGCCCACCCCCGAGCAGCCGGCGCTGGCCGTGCGCAGGCTCGTCGGCGTGCTGGCCGCGGCGTTCTCGGAGGACTCCTCCGTCAATTCAGCCCCCCAACGATCTGAGGAGGTCTCATGAATCGAACCCGAATCGCCTCGATGGCCGAGGGCGGCCTCAACTGGGACAGCTTGCCGCTCAAGCTGTTTGCGGGCGGCAACGCGAAATTCTGGAATCCGGCCGACATCGACTTTTCCCGCGACCGGGAGGACTGGGAGCGCCTCACCGACGACGAACGCAGCTATGCGACGCGGTTGTGCGCCGAGTTCATCGCCGGCGAGGAATCGGTGACCCAGGACATCCAGCCGTTCATGGCCGCGATGCGGGCCGAAGGCCGGCTGGGTGACGAGATGTACCTGACGCAGTTCGCCTTCGAGGAAGCCAAGCACGTCCAGGTGTTCCGCATGTGGCTCGACGCCGTGGGCATCACCGAGGACCTGCACTACTTCCTCGACGACGTCCCGACCTACCGCACCATCTTCTACGAGGAACTGCCGGAGTGTCTGAACGCGCTGACGCTCGATCCGTCGCCGGCCGCCCAGGTGCGGGCGTCGGTGACCTACAACCACATGGTCGAGGGCATGCTGGCGCTGACCGGCTACTTCGGCTGGCACAAGATCTGCGTGGAGCGCGGCATCCTGCCCGGCATGCAGGAGCTGGTCCGGCGGATCGGCGACGACGAGCGCCGCCACATGGCGTGGGGCACCTTCACGTGCCGTCGCCACGTGGCCGCCGACGACGCCAACTGGGGCGTCTTCGAAACGCGCATGAACGAACTCATGCCGCTCGGGCTGCGGCTGATCGAGGAGGGCTTCGCCCTCTACGACCCGATGCCCTTCGGCCTGTCGGTCGACGAGTTCATGGCCTACGCCTCCGACAAGGGGATGCGGCGGTTCGGCACCATCTCCAGCGCCCGCGGCCGGCCGCTCGGCGAGATCGACCTGGACTACTCGCCGCTGCAGCTCGAGGACACGTTCGCCGACGAGGACGAAAAGGCGCTGGCGGGCGCGTCGGCCTAGCAGCTCACTCGACCTTGTCGTCGCCCGACGAGGAGCCGCTTTCGGATTCGCCGACCCAGACGGTCTTGGCGTTGACGAACGCGCGGATGCCCAGGCCCGCGAGTTCGCGTCCGTAGCCGGACCGTTTGACGCCGCCGAACCCCAGCTCGGGGTAGGACACCGTCATCCCGTTGATGAAGACCTGGCCGGCCTCGATGTCGTCGATGAAGCGCTGCTGCTCGGCCTCGTCGTTGGTCCAGGCGTTGGACCCCAGGCCGAACGTGGTGGCGTTCGCGATCTCGATGGCCTCGTCGATGTCTTTGGCGCGGTACATCGACGCGACGGGGCCGAACACCTCTTCGGTGTAGAGGCCCATGTCCTTGGTGATGTCGGTGACCACCGTCGGTGGGTAGAACCAGCCCGGCCCGTCGATGGGCTTGCCGCCGAGGCGGATGGTGGCGCCCGCGGCGGCGGCGTCGTCGACCTGCTTGGCGATCTCGTCGCGGCCGGACTCGGTGGCCAGCGGGCCCACGTCGGTGTCGGGGTCGGTCGGGTCGCCGACGGTGAGCGCGGCCATGCGCTCGGTGAACTTGTCGACGAACGCGTCGTAGATGTCGGTGTGGACGATGAACCGCTTTGCGGCGATGCAGGATTGGCCGTTGTTCTGCACCCGGGCGGTGACCGCGGTCTTGGCGGCCTCGTCCAGGTCCGCCGAGGGCATCACGATGAACGGGTCGCTGCCGCCGAGCTCGAGCACCGTCGGTTTGATCTCGTCGCCGGCGATGGCCGCCACCGACTGGCCGGCCGGCTCGCTACCGGTCAGGGTGGCCGCCGCGACGCGCGGGTCGCGCAGGATGCGCTCGACGGCGCTGGAGGAGACCAGCAGGGTCTGGAAGCAGCCCTCGGGGAAGCCCCCGCGGGTGATGACGTCGGAAAGATACAGCGCGCTCTGGGGGACGTTCGAGGCGTGCTTGAGGATCCCGACGTTGCCGGCCATCAGCGCCGGGGCGGCGAACCGCACGGCCTGCCACAGCGGGAAGTTCCACGGCATCACCGCCAGCACGACGCCGAGCGGTTGATAGCGGATGTAGGCCTTCTTCGCGCCCACCGCCTTGGCGTCGGCCGGCTCGTCGGCGAGCAGCTGCTCGGCGTGCTCGGCGTAGTAGCGAAAACCCTTGGCGCACTTCAACACCTCGGCCTTGGCCGATTTCAGGGTCTTGCCCATCTCCAGCGTCATCATGGCGGCGACGTCGTCGGCCTCCGCTTCCAGCAGGTCGGCGGTGGCGTTTGCCCACCCCGCGCGCTGGGCAAACGTGGTGTTGTGGCGGTAGTCGAGGAAGCGTTCGTAGGCACGGGCGATCGCGGCATCGACTTCTTGATCGGTGGCCGGGGTGAAGGTTTTCACTGTCTCGCCGGTAGCCGGGTTAATGGTGGCGATGGGCACCTGGCCCTCCTTCATCGGATGAGTAGCTGAAAAGTCCAACACCCACCCTGCCACTATCGTTCCTTCAAGGGAGGTGCCGGATGAGCAGAGCCGCCGAGTTGATCGTCAAGTGCCTGGAAAACGAGGGTGTTTCCGTCGTGTTCGGGGTGCCCGGCGAGGAGAACATCCGATTCGTGCAGGCGCTGGCGGCGTCGCCCATCCGCTACGTGCTCACCCGGCACGAACAGGCCGCGTCCTTCATGGCCGAGATGTACGGCCGGGTCACCGGCCGGGCGGCGGTGGTGTCGGCCACCCTGGGGCCCGGCGCGATCAACATGCAGCTCGGCGTCGCCGACGCCACCACCAACAGCACCCCGCTGGTCGCCATCTCCGCGCAGGTGGGCCACGACCGGGAATTCAAGGAGTCGCACCAATACGTCGACCTGGTGTCGATGTTCGCCCCGATCACCCGGTGGGCGGCCGGCATCCCGACCCCGCGCGCCATCCCGGAGATGGTGCGCAAGGCGTTCAAGCTCGCCGAGTCCGAACGCCCGGCCGCGGTCTATCTCGCGGTGCCCGAGCACATAGATGCAGATGCCGCCGACTATTCCGACCTGGGGCCGTTGCCGCGCAACGTCGTGCGCCCCGACGCTCCGGCGCCCCGCCAGGTGGAACGCGCCGTCGCAATCCTGCGCAACGCCAAGCGCCCGGTGGTGCTGGCCGGGCACGGCGCCGCGCGCGCCGACGCCACCAAAGCCCTGGTGCGCTTCTCCGACGAGTTCGGCATCCAGGTGGCCAACACCTTCCACGGCAAGGGCGTCATGCCCGACGACCACCGCAACAGCATCGGCACGCTGGGCTTCATGCGGCACGACTACGTCAACTTCGGGTTCGACAACGCCGACGTCGTCATCGCCGTCGGCTACGAGTTGCAGGAATTCGACCCGGTCCGCATCAACCCCCAGGCCGATAAGAAGATCATCCACATTCACCGGTTCCCCGCCGAGGTCGACGCGCACTACTCGGTCGACGTGGGGATCATCGGGGACATCAGCGATTCGCTGAACGCCCTCACCGACGCGCTGTCCGGTCACAGCTTCAGCCACGCCGCCGACGTGCCCGGGTCGGGCCTGCTCGCCGAGGAATTCGCCCGGGGGCAACAGGATTCGCGCTACCCGCTGGCGCCGGCGCGGGTGGTCGCCGACACCCGCGCGGCGCTGGGCCGCAGCGACGTCGTCCTGGTCGACACCGGCGCCACCAAGATGTGGATGGCCCGGCTCTACCCGACGTACGAAAAGAACACCTGCCTGATCTCAAACGGCCTGTCCACCATGAGCTTCGCCCTTCCCGGGGCGCTCGGCGTCAAGCTGGCGCAGCCGGAGTCCAAGGTGCTGGCCGTCGTCGGCGACGGCGCGTTCCTGATGAACTCGCAGGAGATCGAGACCGCCGTGCGCGAGCGGATACCGCTGGTCGTGCTGATCTGGGAGGACGGCGGGTACGGCCTCATCGAATGGAAGATGGATCTCGAACTCGGGGCGCACTACTACGTGAAATTCAACAACCCGGACGTGGTGACGTACGCGGAAAGCTTCGGCGCCAAGGGATATCGGATCACTCATGCCGACGAACTGCTCCCGACGCTGCGCGCCGCGCTCGACGACGAGGGCGTCTCGTTGATCAGCTGCCCGGTCGACTACTCGGAGAACCTGCGGCTGACCGACCGGCTCGGCGAGCTGGACGAAACGCTGTGATTCGGGAATCCATTGCCGATGACCGAGCGTGATCGCGACGAATCGGGCCGGCCGCGCAGCGCCCGACCCCGCGACGCCCTGGGCCGGCCCCTGCCGCCGGGCAGCGAAGGCGTTCCACGCATTCCGGACGACCTGGCGCTGGCGCCGGTCGAGACGCTGGCATACGCCCAGGATCTGCTGGACCGAGGCCTCGCCTTCAACGCCCATGAGGTGCTCGAGGCCGCCTGGAAGAACGGACCGGCCGACGAGCAGGCCCTGTGGCAAGGCCTGACGCAGCTCGCGGTGGGGATCACCCACGCGCAGCGTGGCAACGTCAAGGGTGCGACCACGCTGCTCAGCCGTGCCCGCGCCCATCTGGCGCAGCAGGATCGGCCGGCGCCGCACGCCGTTGATGCGGCCGGGCTGGTGGACTTCGCCGATGCGCTGATCGACGCCCTCGCCGCCGGGGCGGATATCACCGCATCGCGGCTACGGCCCCGCCTGACGGCCTGAAATGGCCGGCTCGCCAACGGGATCGGCGCGTCCCGTTACCCGTCTTGTTGATTCTCCAACAGCGTGACCCGGCGAAGTTCCACAACGAACCACAAGGTTGCGGCGACGGTGGCGAGTAGCGCGATGATCGCCACCGTGCTGAGCCATTCGTAATGCTGGTAGGCGGCGACGGCCAAGCTGGCGATGATGCCGCACAATGCGACCCCCAGCAGAATGAACCCGGGCCAAAAGAAGTTGTCCTTCATCGTGAGACCGGCGCGTGGGTGTGCCGTCCGATGACGATCGGTCGGGTCGTGATGTGTGTCTCCCATGGTTCCCTCTCGTCGGTCAATTCCGCAGTGACTCGGCAACTTTGGGGAAGCCGATATCACGGGGAACGTAGACGTCGAACAGCAGGATCGCGCCGATCGTCGTCACGAGCCAGACCATGACCGTCGCGGCGAGCCACGATGCGCCGCCGTAGATGCTGAGTCCGTGCGTCGACACCGAAGCCAGGCTCATCGCGCCGATGGTCAGGGTCAGGCCGGTGCAGCCCAGCAGCAGCGACGCGTATCCATGGGGCAATTTCAAGATCTTCACCGACAGGGTCGTCTGCGTTACCGAGAAGAACACCACGGCAACGATGAGGCCCGATGCCGTCAGCACAACGTGGGGAACGGTCCTCGCCGCCAGCGCCAGCCCGATGGTCCAGGTGGCCGACCGCGCGGCGGTCCGGAGCACAAAGTGCTTCACGACACCGGGCGCTTTACCACGGCGATATCGCATCGTGGTCGGCGATGCGCGCGGGTAGCCTGATCGTCGAACCGATGGATGTGGGCGGCGCTGGTTGGCAAGGTGACCATGGCGGCTCCTGAAAACTAACAGATAAGTAATTAAACTTTAGAAATTATTCGCTGTAACGTCAAGACTTTTGTGATTTAGAAGTGGGCGCGATGGACCAACTGCAACGCGATGCCGCCGGAATCGGCGCCCTCGCCGACCCCGTGCGCTACGAGCTGTATCAGTTTGTGTGTTCGCAGCCCGGACCGGTGAGCCGCGATCAGGCGGCCGAAGTGGTGGGAATCGCCCGGCACCAGGCGAAGTTTCATCTCGACCGGCTGACGGCCGAAGGCCTGCTGGAATGTGACTACGCCCGGTTGACCGGCCGGACCGGCCCGG
Organism: Mycobacterium sp. H4Y; assembly: GCF_000364405.1. NCBI lineage: Bacteria > Bacillati > Actinomycetota > Actinomycetes > Mycobacteriales > Mycobacteriaceae > Mycobacterium > Mycobacterium sp. H4Y. Next base: position 1,287,749 of record NZ_AKIG01000002.1, on the reverse strand, counting down.
GAGCGGGGCGCACCTCGAAGCTGTACCGACGTGTCCGTCGCGACATCGCCGTGAGTTTGCCGCAACGTCAGTACGAGTTGGCCGGGCGGCTGATGGGCCGGGCCATCGTCCAATCCCAGCAGAGCGGCGCGCCCGTCGTAGAGGTGTTGCACCGCAACGCCCACGACTACGGCCGGAGCATCGCGGAGAGCGCGCTGAGCGCGGCCCGCCGGCGGCCGGCCGACGCGCGTGCGGCGCTGAAACTGGTGGCCAGCTTGTTGCGGGAGTATGGCTATGAACCGGGTCACGACGACGACGGCGTGTATCTGGTCAACTGCCCGTTCCATGCGCTGGCTCAGGAACAGACCGAATTGGCCTGCGGCATGAACCACGCGCTGATCAACGGGATGGTGGACGCGATGACCCCGCGTTGCCTGGATGCCCGGCTGCAGCCGACGCCGGGCCGGTGCTGTGTGGTGGTCGCGGCAAGCGCTGACTAGCTCACGGCGCTGCCGCGTGCCAAACCCGTTGCCTCAGTGTGTTATTCAGGCACCGCCGGCGTCCGCCGGGTACGTCACCCGCCCGCGCTCGTCGACGACGGGTGTGGCGCCCCATTGTCCGAGTCGATGCTCACGCGGCGCGGATCCGCTGATGAGGTGCCATACCGTCCAGCCCTGGGCGACAAGGCTGTTCGCGATCAATTGCCGATGGCATCGCCACGGCACGGGCTCACCGCACATGATCGCCACGCGGTGGGAGCGGGCGAGCGTGATCAGTTCCGCCAGGCCGCGCTGGTATTCGTCGGTGAGGGTGTAATCGGCGTAATTCTTGAAGCTGGCGTTCTGCCAGCCCGCGTTGATGGTGGGGTCGACGCTTTGCCGGCCGCGTCGTCCCCCGAGCGCGGGAAGGTGGAGGTAGCCGATGCCGGCGTCGCCGAGCCAGCGCGCCATCTCCGCACTGCCGAACTGGGGATTGCGTCGCGAGCCGGGCTGGGCGCGCACGTCGACGAGCAGGTCGATGCGGGCCTGATCGAGGGGTTCCAGGAAGGTGGGCACCGGGCATGTCCAATGCCCGATCGTCCAGATCTCGCCGTCGTCGCTCATGGTGGTGTCGCGGCGTGTCCTAGTCGATCTTCTCCAGGGCGTCGCCCTTGTGCATCGCGATGTGGTCGGTTTTGTCGCTTCTGATCTCGTATTGCGGGTCGTCTTTCGTGCAGTGCCGTTTGTGGCCCTTGTACTCGGTGTCGCGGGTGTGCTTCTTGACCACGATGCCGCTGACGTGACCGGCTTCCGAATTCCATCGGACGTGGTCCCCGACCTCGAACTGTTTGGCCACCGTGCGCCTCCTTCGCGTGCGTTGTGGTTCGCTGCGTGGGTTCCCCCACCACTGCGACGAGTAACCGTGCGCGTGGTCGAATGGGCGCATGCTGTTTCGTCAGCTGGAGTACTTCGTCGCGCTCGCGCAAGAGCGCCACTTCGCGCGCGCCGCGCGGGCGTGCTACGTGTCGCAGCCCGCGCTGTCGGAGGCCATCCGCAAGCTCGAATCCGAACTCAACGTCCCGCTGGTGCGGCGGGGGCAGCGGTTCGAAGGCCTCACCCCCGAAGGCGAGCGGCTGGTGCCCTGGGCGCGGCGCATCCTGGCCGACCGCGACTCGCTCAAACGGGAGGTCACCGCGCTGCAGGCCGGGCTGACCGGCGAGTTGCGGCTGGGGGTGGTCCCGGCCGCATCGACCACCGTTGCGCTGCTTACGGATCCGTTCTGTGCCGCGCATCCCCTGGTGCGGGTCCGGCTCGAGGTCAATCTGCGATCGGCCGGCATCGTCGAACGCGTCCGCAAGTTCGAATTGGACGCCGGCATCCTCTATCCGGACCAACAGGACACGGCCGACCTGCTGGTCACCCCGCTCTACCACGAACAACCGGTGCTCATCGCCGCCGCCGAGCTGCTGGGCGGCGAGTCGGACACCATCGCGTGGTCGGATGCCGTGCAGCTGCCGCTGTGCCTGCTCACCCAGGGCATGCGCGGGCGCCGGGTCATCGACGACGCGTTGGCCACCCACGGCCTCGAGGTGACACCGCAGCTGGAAACCGACTCCGTGGCAGCGTTGTTCGCGCACGTGCGCACCGGCCGGTGGGCGAGCATCGTGCCCCAACCGTGGATCCACACCCTGGGCATCCCCGCCGGGGCCAGCGTGCTGCGACTGCGCCGGCCCTCGGTCACCGCGCTGATCGCGTTGGTCACCAACCGGGCCGAGCCGGGTTCGTTGCTGGCGCGGGCGTTGCGGCGGACCGCGCGCGAGGCCCGCATCGGCGCCACGCTCTCCGAGCGGTCCTAGCCCCCGTCTCCACTGATCGGCGTCGCCTATCAGCCAGTCGGAATCGCGTCTTGGACAGCCCGTGGCCGCGCCGTGAGACTGGGGTTGATCGCCAGTTAAGGAGAATTCAATGGCCAAGTGTGTGATGGTGCTTTATCCCGACCCCGTCGACGGATACCCGCCGGCCTACGCGCGCGACAGCATCCCGACGATCCACGGATATCCCGACGGCAGCACCGTGCCGACTCCGTCAACGATCGATTTCACGCCCGGTGAGTTGCTTGGCTGCGTGTCGGGCGCCCTCGGGCTGCGCAAGTTTTTCGAAGACGCGGGCCACGAACTGGTGGTGACGTCGGACAAGGACGGACCCGACTCGGAGTTCGAACGCGCGTTGCCCGACGCCGAAATCGTGATCTCGCAACCGTTTTGGCCGGCCTACCTGACCAAGGAGCGCATCGCCAAGGCGCCCAAGCTCAAGCTGGCCCTGACCGCCGGCATCGGCTCGGACCACGTGGATCTGGATGCGGCCAAGGAGCGCGGGATCACCGTGGCCGAAGTGACCTACAGCAACAGCATCAGCGTCGCCGAGCACGCGGTGATGCAGATCCTGGCACTGGTCCGCAATTTCGTCCCGTCCCACCGGTGGGCCGTCGAGGGCGGCTGGAACATCGCCGACTGCGTCGAGCGCGCTTACGACCTCGAGGGCATGGACGTGGGTGTGATCGCCGCCGGACGGATCGGGCGTGCGGTGCTGCGCCGGTTGGCGCCGTTCGACGTCAACCTGCACTACACCGACACCCGCCGGTTGGCACCGGAGGTCGAAAAGGAACTGAACGTGACGTTCCATCCCACGGTGCAGGAGCTGGTGCGGGCGGTCGACGTGGTCTCGATCCACTCGCCGCTGTACGCGGACACCCGCGCGATGTTCGACGAGAAGCTGATCTCGACGATGCGGCGTGGCTCCTACATCGTCAACACCGCCCGCGCCGAGGAGACCGTCCCGGAAGCGATCGCCGACGCGCTGCGCAGCGGGCAACTCGGCGGTTACGCCGGCGACGTGTGGTACCCGCAGCCCCCGCCGGTCGCCCATCCGTGGCGGACGATGCCGAATAACGCGATGACGCCGCATGTTTCGGGGACGACCCTGTCGGCGCAGGCGCGCTACGCGGCCGGCACCCGGGAGATCCTGGAAAGCTGGTTGGCCGGCACGCCGATCCGTCCGGAGTACCTGATCGTCGAGGGCGGCAGGCTCGCGGGCACCGGGGCGCTGTCCTACCAGAAGTAGTCGCGGGCATCGGCCAGTTGGCGCTCAGCCCCCGCCTTTGCCCTTGCTCTCTTCGAGTTGTCCGGGGCAGTAGGCCTTCGCCGATATCGTGGCGAATTGGGCGGCGCCGTGGGTGGTCAGGGCGGGGTTGTTGTCGCGTATGTCGGTGAGGAGTTGCAGGCCGGATACGCCGCGAGTGATCATGCCGCACACCGACTTTCCCGCGGCGACGGCCTGGCCGGGGTCCTTGAAGCTGATCCCGACGGTGTGGAGGTCGGACAGGAAGGATCCGTTGTTGTCGTCGGCGGGTGCCTCGTCCTCGCCCGGCGTGGCGTGTGCGGGTGCCGCGAGCGTGATGCCCAGCGATACGGTGAGAAGCGCGAGCAGCCGTGTCATGGAGCCTCCTTCGGTGTGGTTATCCCAGCTGGGATTCGGGGTGTGCGGCGGCGGGCGTCGGTTCGTCGTTGACGTGCACGGCGTGCACTCCGGGTGTGGTTCTGAGTTGGGCGACCAGGTCGTCGAGGCCGGACTCGTCGACGTTCCAGTGCTGCACCTGGTCGGGCATTTCTTGTAGTTGGGCGATGATGCGGTCGAGTTTGACCGGTTGGGTGCGGCGCTGGCCGGCGATCGCGCGGGTCTGGATCCCGGTGGTGGTGTTGATGACGCGGGCGGCGGGGCCGCCGAGTGCGCCGCCGGCCAGGCTGCCCAGGGTGGCGTCGTTGACCAGCTCGGCCGGGAAACCCGCCGCGGCGGCCGCGGCCGCGCTGGTGGCCGGCAGTGCGGTGGAGGCCAGCCGGATGGCGGGGGCGGCGGTGGCCCAGCTCGAGGGCACCGACAGCTTTCCCACGGTCGGCGCGGTGCCCAGCACCGCCGATACGGGACGCACCGGGACGCCGGCGCCAAGGCCTCCGGGGGAGGCCAGACCCGCGCCCAGCGAAGCTTTGGGCAAGCCGGCGCTCCAGGGGGCATAGACGAAGGCCCCCTTCCATTCCGAGACGCCCAGGCCGCCACTGGCGCCGACGACGTTGGTCCAGGTGGCCTGCCCGCCGACGCCCTTGACGCTGGAGAACAGCGCCTCCCACAGCGGCGCGACCTCCTTACTGCCGGTCATGCCCTCGATCAGCTTCTGCCACGATTGGGTGTATCCCGTGGTAAGCGAGTTGATGTAGTCCTGCAGCTGTTGCGTCCACGAGGACGACGAGCTCGACGCCGCGGCGGCCGTGGTGCTCGCCTGAGCCGCCGACCCGGTGTCCTTGCTGACAGCGGGCGCCTGCTCGAACGGCGCCAGCTCCCCGGCGGACTGGGAGGCGGCGGCGTAGCCGAACATCGCGGTGACGTCTTGGGACCACATCTGGGCGTATTCGGCTTCGGTGGCCGCGATCGCCGCGCCGTTTTGCCCCAACAGGTTGGTCGCCTGCAGCGCTGCCAGCTGGGTGCGGTTGGCGGCGATCAGCGCGGGCGGGACGACGGAGGCCAGCGCGGCCTCATAGGCGGCAGCCGCGGCTTGGGCTTGGGCGGCAGTCTGCTCAGCGAGGCCCGCCGTGGTCGAGATCCAGTTCACGTACGGTGCCGCGGCGGACGCCATGGAGTCCGACGACGGGCCCTGCCAGTCCTCGCCGATGAGTTCGGAGATCGCCGCGCCGTACGAGGATGCGGTGGAATGCAATTCGGCGGCCAGCGCCTGCCATGCGGCGGCCGCGGACAGCATGGGCGCCGCGCCGGGGCCGGCGTAGAGCTGGATGGAGATGACCTCTGGTGGGAGCGCTGCGAAATCGGTGAAAACCATGGCGGTGCCTTTCCTTATTTCGGGTTCGGCGGGATCACGATGACCGTGGAGGTGGTGGCGATGTCATCAACGGCCACCGCCCCGGGCACCCGGACCGCCGGCCCGGCCACCGCGCGGGTGGCGCTGCCCCCGACGGCGCGTCCGGCCAGGCTCGACAAGGCGGTGGGGCCGAACAGGCCCTGGCCGGGGTTCATCGTCATCGCGGGTGCGGCGTCCAGCATCGTCTCGGGCAGCTCGGCGGCCAGGGTCCTGATCGCGGGCGCGGCCGAGGCCCAGTTCGCGGGAACCGACAACGATCCGACCACACCGGCACGACCCACCGCCGCCGACACCGTTCCCGCACTCGGTGCCTGAAAGGAGGTGGCGCCGGTCAGCAGATCGCTGTGCAGCAACGGGGCCAGAACCCCATGGAGACCCTTGGGATGCAGTGTGGGGTCGACACTTTGAACGTTGCCGCCCATCGCCTTGGTGTTGAGCGCAAGCTGATAAAAACCCTTCCCCGCGTCTGCGACCCCGAGCGGCGAGTAGGGCCCGGTCAGGGTGCTGAGGAAGCTGTTGAAACTTTTCAGGCCTCCCGTGGCTTCCCCGAGACCGAGCGAGATTCCCGGCGACGTCGTCGCCGCGGTTTGTGCCGCGGCCGGGGCCTGCGAGAGCGCCTGGGAGACCGCGGTTTCCACATTGGAGCTCGCCGAGGACTGAGTCGCGGCGGCGACCGCGGTGGTCTGGTTGGTTTCCGCGCTGCCGTCGGTGGTCGTCGGCGGCGTGGTGAACGGTGCCAGTTGAGTCGCGGCCGCCGAGGAACCCGCATAGCCATACATCGCGGCCGCGTCTTGGGCCCACATCTCGGCGTACTGGGCCTCGGTGGCCGCGATGGCCGGGGTGTTTTGGCCCAGGATGTTGGTCGCGACCAGTGTCGCCAACAACGCCCGGTTGGCCGCGATCACCGGCGGCGGCACCGTGGCCGCGAAGACGGCCTCGTACGCGCCCGCCGCCGCCTTCGCCTGACTTGCCGACTGCTCGGCCTGCGCGGCGCTGCCGATCAGCCACGCGACGTACGGCGCGGCCGCGGCCGCCATCGACGTCGACGAGGGGCCATTCCACGCGGTTCTCAGCTCTGCGACGACGGACCCGTAAGACGCTGCCGTGGCGCGTAATTCGGACGCTAATCCGTCCCAGGCGGCCGCGGCGGCCAACAACGGGGCCGGCCCGGGGCCTGAGTAGATCCTGCCGGAGTTGATCTCCGGCGGTAACGCTCCGAATTCCATTTGTTTCCTCCGCCTCCGGCCGCGAACACCACGGACCCCGCGCTCGTCCTTGCCGATAAGGTTGGTCTTCAACAACATTGAGCAACTTCGGTCGGCACCCGCCAGTGGATGCCAGTTGCTTGAAATGTTCGGGTGCTCAGAAGACTAGCCAGCTCTGCCCGAAGAGCTCGTGGCAAATGCAGGCCGACGCCGGGGGAACACCGCGTTCGAATGGCAAGGCCTGCAACGCAGCGGTTTGATTGGCAAGGCGCCGATAGCCCCGTCTACCTCGGGCGAATTCGTACACGTCCCAGAGTGAAAACACGATCAACACCCGGCAAACATGAGCGTGCCAGGGGGTTTCCTCAATAAAAATCTCACCATCCAAAATTCGCTGCCCCGCACCGGGCGCGGTCATCCGCGTGCGCTTGACCAGAGTCCACTGGCAACACGACGTCGCCGTCGCGGCCCGGAATCACCGGCGCAGCGACGACCGCGAATGTTGTTTCGCTCCACAGCCTCCGGTGCCTGAGCCGGCCGCCCCGGCGGCGTCAACCGATGCGAACACCACTACGTCGGCCTTGCCGCGCCCACTATCGCGGGGCGGTCTGGCCTCGTCATCAGAAGTCCCACCTCATGCGGGTCAGTGAGTTTCGGCGGCGGTGGCGGCAAAGCGACGATCCACCCAGTTGCCGAAGCGCGGTGCGGACTTGATCTGGCCCGCCGCCGCCAGTAGGTCGGTGAGGCGCTGTTCGGCGTCAATCACGGTGTCGTCGAGGGGGATCGGCTGTCGCAGAGTGCGCCCCTGCGCGACGGCGGCGACGGCGGGGTCGATGCCGGCGGACCCGGCGTACTGAGCGGCCCACTCCTGCGGGTGCTCGCGCGCCCAGACCGCGGCTCGGGTGTATCGCGCCAGCAGATCCGCCAGGGCGGTGTTCCGTTTGGCGTCGGCCAGCGTTTGGTCGGAGGCGATCCCGAACGAGTACTTGTACTTGCGTGTGACCAGGCCCCGCACCGGGAGTTGCTGTTCGGCCTGCGCGGTATAGGGATCCCACACGGCCCACGCGTCGACCTGGCCATTGCGGAATCCCGACAGGGCGTCGGCCGGTTGCAGGAACACCAGGTGGACGTCGTCGGGTTTGAGTCCGGCCTTGTCGAGCTGATCAAGCACATTGGCGTGCGCCGAACTGCCCTTGGCCAGCGCGATGGTTTTGCCTCGCAGGTCGGTGACGGAGTGAATAGGCGAATCGGCGTGAACCAGAATCTGATCACCGGGGCCCCCACCGTCGAATGCGGACACCACCTTGATGCGGGCGTTGGCGACCGCGCCGAAAATCGGTGGGGTGTCACCGGTGATGGCGAAATCGATCTTGCCGGCGGCGGCGGCCTCGACCATCGGTGGTCCCGAGGTGAAGGTGGAGAATTCGATCCGGTACGGAAGGTTCTGCAGCTCGCCGGCGGCCCTCAGCATGGCTTCGGTGCCAACGCTCTTTTGATCGCCGACCTTGAGAGTCAGGTCGGCCAGCTGTGACAGCGGAACTCGGTCCGGCACCGCGCCGGGGCCGGCGGCCTGTTGGCGGGAGACGCACGCCGGCAGCAGCAGAGCGATGGCAGCCAGCAGTAGCGCGGTATGGCGTCGTGTCGACATCGAGCTCCTCAGATCAGGACACCGAGCTGGCTGAGCACGTCGGTGCGGTACCCGGGACGGGGCCGGTTGGCACGGGATTCGCGCAGGCAAGGCTGCGGCGCTGTGGAAGGCGAGGCTATGGCAGATCGGTTGGGCGGACAACGGTTTGAATTTCCGTGAACGCAACCGCGCCTAGAGGGGGTTCACGCGGCCTTGCGTCGCGTCCTGGCCGATACGACCGGTGACGCCGAGATTGGCCTCAATTGGTGGTGGTAGGTGTCGACAACGTCATGGGCGGCGCATAGCCACCCACCAGGGCGCGATGCCACCACGCCCGGTCGCGGCGCAGCTCGGCCGGGGTGGTGAAGCGGTACTGGTACAGCTGGGCGCGCACAAACCGCGGTGGCGCATCCGGGAACGGGTTGTGGCGCAACAGACGCAGGGTCGGCCGGTCGTTGCGCAGCAGCCGCTGCAGGAACGGCCGCAGCCAGGGCTGCGCGTAGCCCGGCGAGATCGCGGCGAACCACATCAGCCAGTCCAGGCGCAGATGATAGGGGGCCCACTGTCGCGGCAGCCGGCGCGGCCCACCCGGCTTGCCTTTGAATTCATATTCCCGCCAGACGGTCTGGTCGCTGAGCTGGTCATCGTCGGTGCCCTCGATCACCACCTCCCGACGGATCCGCCCGATGCTGCCGAAGGCCCCGTAGGTGTTCACCAAGTGAAATGAGTTGAACGACATGTTCATTCGCTGGCGCGACGACAACATGTTCCGTATCGGCCAGTAGCTCATGAACAGCACCGCCGCCGACACCGCGGCAACCAGGACCGCAAACCACGCGGGCGCCGCCGGGCCGTCGTGCGCCGGGACCAGCCCCCCGGGAAGCAGCGACGCGACCGACGCGTCGTCGATGGCGCTGCACGCCAACAGAATCGTCACCCAGTTCAGCCAGGCGAAGTTGCCCGACGCGACCAGCCACAGCTGCGTGATGACGATGATCGCCGCGGCCACGCTGGCCACCGGCTGCGGCGCGAACAGTCCGAACGGCACGATCAGCTGCGCGAAATGGTTGCCCGCCACCTCGACCCGGTGCAGCGGTTTGGGTAGGTGGTGGAAGAACCAGCTCAGCGGCCCGGGCATGGGCTGCGTCTCATGGTGGTAGTACAGACACGTCAGGTCGCGCCAGCACGGATCGCCGCGCATCTTGATCAGCCCCGCACCGAATTCGACTCGGAACAACAGCAATCGGACCATCCACAACGTCAGCACCGGGGGCGCCACGTCTTCGTTGCCGAGAAAGATCATCAAAAACCCGGTCTCGAGAAGCAACGACTCCCAACCGAACGAGTACCAGGTCTGCCCGACGTTCACGATCGAGAGATAGAGCACCCACAGCACGAGCCACATCGCCATCGCGGCCCACAGCGGCGCCGCGTCGGCCGCGCCGGCGGCGACGGCCGCCGACAGTGCCGCGCCGAACCAGGCGACCGCCGCGAACAGCCGATCGGAGTAGCGCAGATGAAAGATGCTCGGCGTGCGCCAAAACGACTGCGCCGCCACAAACCGCGGAATGGGCAGCATCCCGTGTTCGCCGATGAGTGCGCGGAATTGCGCGGCCGCCGCGACGAACGCCAGCAGATAGATCGCCGCGGCGCCGCGCTCGAGGACCAGTCTGCCCACCCAGTATTCGGGCGCGGAAAACCAGGTCATGGCGCTCACTCCCCGATCGGCGGCTGTCGCACCGACCGCATATCCAGTCAATCAGCCGATAAACGGGGGTAGCCACTACGCGCCAAAACTATTCGGCACTATTCGTCGCCGGACCGGCGCTCCCGGTCGGGCATGACGATCACCGAGGCGGTCAGCACCGCGAGCGAAACCAGCGCCAGCAGTTGGACGTTCGCCGAATGACCCGCGTAGCCGTCCGCCGAGCGCCAGGGCTGGCGCGACAACGCCGCCCCCGCCACAATCAGCCCGCCGGCGCTGCCCACCAGGGCGAGGCGTTCCCAGCGCCGGGCGCGCAGCGCGTAGCGCAACCCCAGGGCGGCGCCCATCACGACGACGCCGCCGGCGCCGGCGATCAGCGCCCCGGCGGCCAGCGCCGGGACCGCCGCCCATGCCCCGGGCCGCCATGGTTGCGTGGGGGCGCCCGCGTCGCGGGTTCGGGTGCGCCAGAACGCCAGCAGCGCCAGCAGCGGCAACAAGGCCAGTCCCACCACCAGTCCCGCGCGGTAGAGCGGGTTGGAGGCGAACGTCAGCGTGATGGTGCCGGGGTCGCCCGCGGGGACCACCCACCCCTGCTGCCAGCCGTTGACGGCGATCGGCGTCAGCCGGGCCCCGCTGCCGGTGCGCGCCACCCAGCCGGGGTTGATGCTTTCCGGGATGACCATCACCCGGGGGGTGGCCGACGGGGGAGCCTGGACCTCGCGCCGGGCCGGTCCCCATGCCCGCCAGGACGAAAGACGTTCGGCCCGCGCGCTTTCGGGGGCCCGCGAGGTCGACAGTTGGGCCCCGTCGACGACGAACTGCGCCCCCGGGCTGATCAGCAGCTCCTGGTCGCCGGCGGGCAGCGCGATCGGATCGCGGTCGCACGGCACCGCAGCCAGGGGCTGATCGTCAAGTATCGCCCCGACGGTGGTGTGGATCGCGGTGTGCACGAACCGGCCCGCGACCGCGATGACCGGGCCGCGATCGCACCCGAGGAAGATCTCCCGGCCGCGGTTGCGGGCGGCGTCGGCGGGCGCGATCGCGTTGCCGTCGGCGCCGAGCGCGGCCACCTCGGCCAGCCCGGGCGGCTTGAGCTGGTCGAAGCCCAACGCGTTGCGGTCGATGACGTCGTCCCAGTCCAGCAGGCTGAGCGTCACCGTGTCGGTCACCCGGGGCTTCAGCGCGAGCGTCTGCGCCCCGCCTGAATCGGCCTTGACCGCCGCCACTTGCGGGCCGTCACCGAGGTTGACGGCCACCATCGTCGGACGCACGGGCAGCGCCGCCCGGCTGGGCACCAGCCGCAACCCGGTGACCTCGGTGGGTCGAGGCAGCCTCAGCGTCAGCGTCGGCGGGGTCTTGTGCTGCACCACCCGCTGCGGCGCCGTCCAGGCGGTGGCCGGGTCGCCGTCGGTGCCCGCGTAGGCCGAGCCCAGCACATCGACCGCATCCGAATCACCCTGGGCAACAGTCGCATCGGGCTCGGCGATCAGGGCGGCCAGCTTCGGGCCCTGCCGGGGCCGCACCCACACCGTCGGGGTCACCGACACCGGCGCCGGCACGGTCAACGTCCGGCTGAAGTTGACCGGCTCCTCCGGGGTGAGCGCCATCGACGGCGCGCAGCGCACGGTGTCGGGCGCCGGGGCGCAGCCGGGCCTGCCGAGCAGTTCCGAGCCCAGGTCCCACCCTGCGATCGGGGCGCCGGGGGGCGGCCCGGGCACCCGCACGGTGTGCCGCAGGTCGACCTGGTGGGCGAACCCGGACGCGTCGTACTGGGTGATCGTCAGGTCGGTGATGCCGAATTGCACGCCGGCGGACCCGTCATCGGTGCCCGCGGCGGTGATCCGGACCCACGGCGTTTCACCGTAGGGGAGCGCCGCGGCGAGCGGCTTGCCCGGCTCGTCGAACCGCAGCGTGGTGCTGCCGGTGGCGGTTTCGATCAGGATGCGGCGGACCTGGGCGCCGACGGCGGTTGCACTGGGGGTCAACGTGATTGCCGCATTCGTCACGGGGTGGTCGAAATCGATCCGCATCCACTGGCCGACGGCGGCCTGCAGCGAGTTGGACACCCAGGCGGTCGCGGAGTCCCCGTCGATCGCGGCGGCCGGGGAGGTCGCCGGGGCGACGTCGGGCATGGCGGTGGAATCCGACGACGAGCTCGACACGGTGATCCGCCCGCCGGTCCACGCGCCGGCCACCGGCTCCGCGCCCGGGACGGGATAGTCCGGCACCCGGTTGTAGGTGTGCCGCGCGTCGCCGGGGGCCCGGATCGCCGACGAATGTTGGTCCACCCGACCGTAATCCGTCTCCCGGGTCACCGGGGTGTCGGTGACGGTCACGCCGCCTCCCGGCGGCAGCGGCAGCCCGGCGGCGCCCGCGTCGGCGGTCAGCAGCGCCGGGCCGAGCGGCGGCTGGCCCAGCAGCCGCCGCCGTTCGTCCAGGCGCAGCAACGCTTCCGGGCCGCCGTCGACGCGGGCCAGCCGGTCGGCGTCGACGAGGTAGGGCGCGGCGGGGTCACTGACGTCACCGCGGCCGGTGACCCGGTAGATCTCGACCGCCGGGTAGCGCGGCCGCAACCCGCTGTCGGCGACGAAGCCGGCCAGCGTTCCGGGGCCCACCGGGGCGCCGAACTGCGCCACCTTCCGCAGCCCCGGCGAGCCGTCCACGGCGCGGTGCACCAGGATCGGGCGCGCCGAGCGCGACGTGTCGGGATCCAGGTCGTTGCGCACCGCAAGGTAGGAAATACCTTGGCGCGCAAGGGTATCGGCCAATCCCGCCGAGGGCCGGCCGGCGGCGAACAGGCGCTGCACCGAATCCAGCGCCCGGATGGTCTGCGGCGGGGTCAGCGGGATCGAATCGCGCACCCCCCACGGGCTGCTGCCCAGCACCTGCAGCGGCTCGTCGTGGCTGGTGCCCCACACCTGCGTGGCGAACGGCGCCCCCGGCACGACGAGCACCCGCCCGGGTGTGGGGGCGCCCGTGTTGTGCTCGGTGAGCCAGTCGGCGGCCTCATGCCAATACGGCGGGATGGCGGTGAACGTCCCCGGCGGCGCCAGCCGACCGGTCCACGCCAGCGAGGTGCTGACCATCAGCGCCGTCAGGACCACCATCGCGGCCGCCACCCGCCTGTCGCGCTCCGGGTGGGCGAACGCGCGCAGCCACACCGGCGTCGGGGCGGCGCCCGGCAGCGGTATCCGGCCGAGCAGGTGGGCGATGCCCAGCGCCACCGGGATGCCGATCACCGACCCCAGCTTGTGCACGTTGCGCAACGGGGCGCCGCCGGCGTCCAGGAAGGCCTGCACCGCGTGCGCCACCGGAGAGCCCAGCCCGCCGCTGTAGCCGACGGCCATCAAGACCGCCCCGACCAACAGCATCGTGACCAGGCGGCCACGCGCCGGCATGGCGGCCGAGGCCAGCCCCGCCAGCCCGGCCGCGGCGACCAGGCAGGTGCCCAGGATGGCCGCCGATCCGGTCACCAGCGGGGCGCCCGCGGTGGCGTTGGGCGCCACGTACGGGGTCCAGCTGTCGGTCCCGCGCAACATCTCGGTCAGTGACGACCATTGCGTTGTCACACCGGAGGATTCGATGAAGTCCAGGAACGGCGGGCTGATGGCGCGCAGCATCACCAGCGCCACCACCCACCACAGCGTGGCCAGCAGCAGCGCCAGCAGCCACCACCCGGTGTAACGCCACCACCGCCGGTTCGGTCGGTGGCATGCCCACCAGATCACCGCGGGCAGGCAGCCGGCCAGTGTCGCGATGGCGTTGACCGCGCCCATCAGCGCGACGGCCAGGCCCGCCCGGGCGGCCAGCGCTCGCACGGACCGATCCGTCGACGCCCGCAACGCGAGGATCGTGGGCAGCAACACCCAGGGCGCCAGCATCATCGGCAAGGTTTCCGACGAGATCGATCCGAGGGTGGTCAGCACCCGCGGCGACAGCGCGAACGCGGCCGCGGCGATCACCCGCGACGCCGGGCTGCCGATCCGCAGCGCCTCGGCGACGCGCATCAGCCCCCAGAAGCCCGCCGTGAGCAGCAGCGCCCACCACAGCCGCTGCGTGATCCAGCCGGGCACGCCCAGCGCGTGACCGATCAGGAAAAAGGTGCCGTGCGGAAACAGGTAGCCGTAGGCCTGATTCTGCGCCTGCCCGAACGGCAGCTCGCTGTTCCACAGGTTGGTCGCGCGCGCCAAAAAACGCAGCGGGTTGGCGGTCAGGTCGAGCTTCGTGTCGGGGGAGATCCGCCCCGGCGACTGGGCGAACGTCAACGCCAGCGCGATCGCGCCGACCAACCACAACCAGCGGCGCGACACAGCCGACGAAGTGAGGGTCGTCTCCGCGGGCTCCGGCCGCGCTGCCCCTACCTCGCCGCTAGCTACGGTTGCCGTACTCGACCCGGTTGAGCACTGACGACTGCGGATCGCCCCCGGGAAGTGGCGGCTTCGTGTCTTGCTGGACCATCAACGTGATCCCGAAGATCGCGGCCGCGCCGAGCAACAGGCCAACCACAACGCTCGCTGCGGCGGGCGCAACGATCCGGTTCATCGACGGCTCCTGGGTAATTGCGGGGCTTGCGGTCGTGACTTCAACCTAGCGCCAACCTAGCAGAAGAGCGTTCGACCGAGCGCTCGTCACCAGTGCAGACAGTGTCCGTGGAAACAGCGGTCGCCGTATTGCACCTGATAGGGCAACGCCGGGCGCGCCGGCGCCTGCACGGGGACGGCGGTGTCGTCGGCCACCGCGAGCGTGATGCCGACCGTCGTCGCGATCCCGACGGCCAACCCCGCCGCGATGCTGGCCGCGGCCGCCACCGTGAAACCGCTCATCGCCTGCTGACCTCCCCTGATGGGCAACCTACCGCTTGTGCCCCCTGGGGCCGGGGACGAAACGCCCCCCTGTGAAAGCATGGCCCGATGGCATTTTCGCGCACCTTCGCCGTGCTTGCGGCCGCGTCGGCGCTGGTGGCCGGCTGCGGCCACCACCCCGCGCCACCCGCCCACTCGTCGACGTCGAGTAAGCCGGCGGCCGCGCCCGCGCCCCCGGTGTGCGCCGACCCGGCGGCGGTGCCGGCCGCGCTGGGCATCCGCGACAAGCTGGCCCAACTCCTGATGGTGGGCGTGAAGAACGCCGATGACGCCCGGGCCGTCGTCAACGGCTACCACGTCGGCGGGATCTTCATCGGCAGCTGGACCGACCTGACGATCTTCCAGGGGCCGTTGGCGGACATCAGCGCCCAGGCGGGACCGCTGCCGCTGGCGGTCAGCGTCGACGAAGAGGGTGGCCGGGTGTCGCGGCTGAAGACCCTGATCGGCACGTCGCCGCCGGCCCGGGAGCTGGCGCAGACACAAACCGTCCAGCAGGTCCACGATTTGGCCGCCGACCGCGGCCACAAGATGCGCGACCTGGGCATCACCGTCGACTTCGCTCCCGTGGTCGACGTCAGCGACGAGGACGACGACGCCGTCATCGGCAACCGTTCCTTCGGCGCGGACCCGCAGACGGTGACCGACTACGCCGGGGCGTACGCGCAGGGCCTCCGCGACGCCGGGCTGCTGCCGGTGCTCAAGCATTTCCCCGGGCACGGGCACGGCTCGGGTGATTCGCACACCGGCGGGGTAGTCACGCCGCCGCTCGCCGACCTGCAGACCAGTGACCTGGTGCCCTACCGGTCGCTGGTGGCCGCGGCGCCGGTCGCGGTGATGGTGGGCCACCTGCAGGTCCCGGGCCTCACCGGCGATGTCCCCGCCAGCCTGAGCCCCGAGGCGGTGCAATTGTTGCGCAACGGCGTCGGCTACAAGGGTCCGCCGTTCACCGGCCCGGTGTTCAGCGACGACCTGTCCAGCATGGCCGCCATCTCCGACCGGTACGGGGTGTCGGAGGCGGTGCTGCGCAGCCTGTTGGCCGGCGTCGACGTCGCGCTGTGGGTCACCACCGACGAGGTGCCCGCGGTGCTGGACCGCTTGCAAAAGGCCGTCGCCTCAGGCGAACTGCCGACACGACGGGTGGATGAGGCGCTGGTGCGGGTGGCGAAGATGAAGGGCCCCGGCCCGACCTGCGGGCACTAGCGGCGATCGCGAGCGCGGCGTGAGCCGGCCGCCGCAACCTTGAGTGTGAACTGACGGCTTTGAGTGTGCAGTGGCGGCGCGCCCGATCGGCGTGTCGCCGCCGCAGATTCACACCGAAAGCCAACGATTCACACTCGACGGGCCAAGGCGAGGCGAAGACGGGGCAAGGCGCGGCGAAGACGGGCCGAGGCGCGGCGAAGACGGGCCGAGGCGCGGCGGCGAAGAGGGGCGCGGCGGGGCCGGCGAAGCGGGTCGCCGCATAGTCCACCCCGGGCGAAGCGGGTCGCCGCCGTGGGCACTAGTGCTGTGCGGTCCGGCCGCATTGCTTACTCTTGAGTCAGATAGACGGGCTAGAGAGGCGAGCGATGGCGGGTGGTACCAAGCGATTACCGCGCGCCGTGCGCGAGCAGCAGATGCTCGACGCCGCCGTGCAGATGTTCTCGGTCAACGGCTACCACGAGACCTCGATGGACGCCATCGCCGCCGAGGCGCAGATCTCCAAGCCCATGCTGTACCTGTATTACGGCTCCAAGGAGGACCTGTTCGGTGCCTGCCTGAACCGGGAAATGACCCGGTTCATCGACGTGTTGCGCGCCGACATCGACTTTCGCCAGAGCCCGAATGACATGCTGCGCAACACGATCGCGTCGTTCATGCGCTACATCGACGCGAACCGGGCGTCGTGGATCGTGATGTACACCCAGGCCACCAGCTCGCAGGCGTTCGCCCACATGGTGCGCGAGGGACGCGAGCAGATCATCGACCTGGTCGCCGGGCTGATGCGGGCCGGCAGCCGCGCGCCGCGGCCGGACATCGAGCACGAGATGATGGCCGTGGCGCTGGTGGGCGCCGGCGAGGCGGTGGCCAATCGGTTGTCCACCGGCGATATCGATGTCGACGAGGCGGCCCAGCTGATGATCGACCTGTTCTGGTACGGCCTCAAAGGCTCACCGGAGGAGCGGGAAGCGGCCCGGTCCCAGTCGGACGGCTCGGACGCCGCCGGCGACTAGACCCCTCCTTCGTCAGGTGGCCCCGATGCCCGTCGCCCGCACGGACCGCGGCAACCTCGACTTCTTTTGCGCGGTCGTCATCGTCGGGTTGCTGGCCGGCGTCGCCGGGTTGGCGACGACGCTCGTGCTGCGGGCGGTCCAGCACGCGACCTACCACTACAGCTTCGGCACCCTGCTGGCCGGGGTCGCCGCCAGCAGCCCGATACGCCGCGTGGTCGGCCCGATGATCGGCGCCGCGTTGGCCGCGCTCGGGTGGTGGCTGCTGCGGCGCCGCACGGACGTGCCGCCGCTGGCGGAAACCATCGCCCGCCGAGAACGCGTGCCGCGGCTCTCGTGGAGCATCGACGCCATGCTGCAGGTGGTGCTCGTCGGGTCGGGAGCATCGCTCGGCAGGGAAGGGGCGCCACGCCAATTCGCCGCGGTTCTAAGCGATTTGGGAACCGGATGGCTCAAGCGGCTCTCCGGGCGCGACCGTGAGATCCTGCTGGCCTGCGCGGCCGGGGCGGGGCTGGGCGCGGTGTATGCGGTCCCGCTGGCCGGGGCGCTCTTCTCGACCCGGATCTTGCTGGGCACCTGGCACCCGCGCGCGGTGGGCGCGGCGTTCCTGTCCTCCGGCCTGGCGGTCGCCATCGGCTCGGCCATCACGCGCGATCAACCCAACCTGCAGTGGCCGATCGAGGAATCGACCTATCTGTTGACAGCGCACGGATTGCTGTTGGCGCCGGTGGCTTTCGCGGCGGGCTGGGCCTTCAACCGGTTGATGGCCGCGGCGCGGCCGCCGCGCCCGGTGCGAAGCTGGGTGCTGATCCCGGCGCTGGCCGGGGCGGGCCTGGTAATGGGCGTCTGCTCGCATTGGTGGCCCGAGTTACCCGGCAACGGCCGCAGCATCCTGACGGTCAGCCTGGCCAGCGGCATGACCCTGGTGTCCGCGCTGGCGATCCTGGCGTTGAAACCCCTTCTGACAGCGTTGTTCCTGCGCGCCGGGGGTACGGGCGGGCTGCTGACGCCGTCGCTGGCCACCGGCGCGGCGGCGGGGGCGGCGCTGGTGCTGGCGATCAACTGGGCGAGCGGGACGCACCTGCACGTGCCGGCGGTGTCGCTGGCCGGCGCCGCCGGTGTGCTCGCGGTGACCCAGGGCTCGCCGATCTGGGCGGCGATTTTCGTGTGGGAACTCGCCCGCCCGCCGCTGTGGTTGTTTGCGCTGTTCCTGCTGACCGCGACCGCCGCCCACGCGCTGAAAGTGCTTGCCTGCGGGCGCGGTTCGACGCACGCCGGCTAGCCGGTCGCCACCGGTAGAAGCTAAAGCGGCCGGACTGTGCCGGTCAGGTGCGGGTATCCCTTGGCGATGTTGCGCAGCGAAAGGTCCCAGCCGTCGTCGTTTTCGTCGATGTAGAGACCGGCCGTCGCGGGCAGCACCAGCGGCTTGCCGAAGCGCACCGAGTACCGAGCCGCGTCCGGGATGGCCGCCTCGATGTTGGCCAATACGGCCGCGGCGCTGAACATTCCGTGCGCGATCACGGTGGGGAATCCGAACAGCTTGGCCGCGATCGGGTTGGTGTGTATCGGGTTGTGATCGCCCCCGACGACGGCGTAGCGCCGGATCAGGCCCGGGCTGATGCGCAGCACGGTGGGCGGTGGCGGCAGCTTGGGCTGTTTCTGCGGGGGCGGTTTGGGTTCGTCGGACAGGCTGGTGCGTTGCTGGTGCAGGAAGGTCGTGACCTGGTGCCACGCGGTGTCGTTGCCGACGCTGACATCGGTCACCAGGTCGACCAGCAGACCTTTGCGGTGTTCGCGCAGGTTCTCGGCGTGCACGTGCACGCCGACGG
This sequence comes from Mycobacterium sp. H4Y, assembly GCF_000364405.1. NCBI lineage: Bacteria > Bacillati > Actinomycetota > Actinomycetes > Mycobacteriales > Mycobacteriaceae > Mycobacterium > Mycobacterium sp. H4Y. Next base: position 1,268,932 of record NZ_AKIG01000002.1, on the reverse strand, counting down.
TGTCGGTGACCGCGATGGGGCGGTATTGGGTGATGTGGTTTTCGGTGTGCACCGAACCCATTGCGGCGAAAGGAAAGTCGAACCCGGTCACCAGCGACATCAGCGCCGGAAAGGTCAGCGCGAACGGGTAGGTCAGCGGCACGCAGTTGCCGTAGCGCAGGCCGGTCACCGCCGCGTACTCGGCGACGTTCGTGCGGTCGATGGGCAGTTCCTCGATGGTGACCGTGCGGGTGGGCAGTCCGCCGCCGCGGGACACCACCGGCAGGGCTCCCGCGGCCGCGCGCAGCAGATTCTTCAGGCCGCTTGGCTGGTTCATCAAGTTCTCCTATGCGCCCAGCATGGCCTGGCCGCATACGCGAATGACGTTGCCGGTCACCGCGTTCGAGGCCGGGCTGGCGAAGTAGGCGATGGCCTCCGCGACATCCACCGGCTGGCCGCCCTGCAGCAGTGAGTTCATCCGGCGGCCGACCTCGCGGGTGGCCAGCGGGATGGCGGCCGTCATCTGGGTCTCGATGAATCCCGGTGCGACGGCGTTGATGGTGATGCCCTTGTCGTAGAGCTCCGGGGCCAGCGCCTGGGTCAGGCCGATCATCCCCGCCTTGGTGGTGGCGTAATTGGTCTGGCCGCGGTTGCCCGCGATGCCGGCCATCGACGACAGGCCGATCACCCGGCCGCCCTCGCCGATGCTGCCGTTGCCGACCAGCCCCTCGGTAAGGCGCAGCGGGGCAAGCAGATTGACGGCCAAGACGGCGTCCCAGCGCGCATCGTCCATGTTGGCCAGCAGCTTGTCGCGGGTGATCCCGGCGTTGTTGACCAGGACGTCGGCGTGGCCGCCGTGATGCTCGCGCAGGTGCTCGGTGATCTTGTCGACGGCGTCGGGGGCGGTGACGTCGAGCCACAGCGCGGTGCCCCCCACCCGGCTGGCCGTCTCGGCCAGCGCCTCGGCGGCCGATTCGACGTCGATCGCGACGACGCGCGCACCGTCGCGGGCGAACACCTCGGCGATCGTCGCGCCGATGCCGCGGGCCGCGCCTGTCACGATGGCGACCTTGCCGTCCAGCGGCCGTTCCCAATCACCCGGCGGTGTGGAGTCCGCCTCCCCGACGTAGAACACCTGGCCGTCCACGTACGCCGACTTGGCCGACAGGATGAACCGCATGGTCGATTCCAGGCCCGTCGCAGCGGGTTTGGCGTCCGGCGACAGGTACACCAGCGCGACCGTGCTGCCGTTGCGCAGCTCCTTGCCCAGCGAGCGGGTGAAGCCCTCCAACGCGCGCTGGGCGATCCGCTCGTGCGGGTTGGCGGCGCCGTCGGGCGTGGTGCCGACCACCGCCACGCGGGCCGAGTGGCCCAGGTTGCGCAGCAGCGGGGTGAAGAACTCGTACAACCCCTTGAGCCCTTCGGGCGTGGTGATGCCGGTGGCGTCGAAGACCAGCCCGCCGAACTTGTCGGCCCAGCGCCCGCCCAGGTTGTTGCCGACCAGGTCGTAGTCGGCGTCCAGCGCCGCGCGCAGCGGCTCGACGACTCTGCCCTGCCCGCCGATCAGCAGCGCCCCGGCCAGCGGCGGATCACCGGCGCGATAGCGGCGCAGCGTCTCGGGTTGGGGAACACCGAGCTGCTTGGCGAGAAACGAACCAGGACCGGAGTTGACGATCTGAGAGAACAGATCGGACGAGACCTTGGGAGCCACCGGAGCTACCTTCCATGTTCTTGCGAAGTCGGGGTATGCCTACAGCACAACCGTATCGAGGACGAACTTACTGCAGAGTAAGAACAGTGGGTAGTATGGCCCCAGACGGGCGAATCCCAAACCGATAGACCGCACGAGCACGGAGAAAACAGTGGCCCCTGCAAGTTCTGAGGCAAGTACACCGGCTGCTCAGCGCAGCTCCGAGCGGCGGCGCGTCGCCATCCTGGGCGGCAACCGCATCCCGTTCGCCCGGTCCGACGGCGCCTACGCCGAGGCCTCCAACCAGGACATGTTCACCGCCGCGCTGGGCGGGCTGGTGGATCGCTTCGGGCTGGCCGGCGAGCGGCTCGGCGTGGTGGTCGGCGGCGCCGTGCTCAAGCACAGCCGGGACTTCAACCTCACGCGCGAATGCGTGCTCGGTTCGCAGCTGGCGTCGTACACGCCGGCGTTCGACCTGCAGCAGGCGTGCGGCACCGGCCTGCAGGCGGCCATCGCCGCCGCCGACGGCATCGCGGCCGGCCGCTACGAGGTGGCCGCCGCCGGCGGGGTGGACACCACCTCCGACGCGCCGATCGGCCTCGGCGACAACCTGCGCCGCACCCTGCTGAAGTTGCGCCGCGCCAAGTCCAACGTGCAGCGGCTGAAGCTGGTGGGCACTCTGCCCGCGACCCTGGGCGTGGAGATCCCGGTCAACAGCGAACCGCGCACCGGGCTGTCCATGGGGGAGCACCAGGCGATCACCGCCAAGCAGATGGGCATCTCGCGCGTCGCCCAGGACGAGCTGGCCGCCGCCAGCCACCGCAACATGGCCGCCGCCTACGACCGCGGCTTCTTCGACGACCTCGTCACGCCGTTTTTGGGGCTGTACCGCGACGACAACCTGCGAGCGGACTCGTCGGCCGAGAAGCTGGCCAAGCTGCGGCCGGTGTTCGGCGTCAAGGCCGGCGACGCGACGATGACGGCCGGCAACTCGACCCCGCTGACCGACGGCGCCTCGGTCGCCCTGCTGGGCACCGACGAGTGGGCGGAGGCCCACTCGCTCACACCGCTGGCGTACCTGGTGGACTCCGAAACGGCGGCGGTCGACTACGTCAATGGGCGGGACGGCCTGCTCATGGCGCCCACGTACGCGGTGCCGCGGCTGCTCGCCCGCAATGGCCTGAGCCTGCAGGACTTCGATTTCTACGAGATCCACGAGGCGTTCGCGTCGGTTGTGCTGTGTCATCTGCAGGCGTGGGAATCCGAGGAGTACTGCAAGGGGCGGCTGGGGCTGGACGCCGCGCTGGGCTCGATCGACCGGTCCAAGCTCAACGTCAACGGCTCCTCGCTGGCCGCCGGCCACCCGTTTGCCGCCACCGGCGGGCGGATCCTGGCTCAGGCCGCCAAGCAGCTCGCGCAGCGAAAGGCCGAGCAGAAGGGCGCGGGCAAGCCGGTGCGCGCCCTGGTCTCGATCTGCGCGGCGGGCGGCCAGGGAGTGGCCGCGATCCTGGAGGCCTGACCGTCGGGCCCATGAGATGGGTCACATCGGGTTAGCGATCGAAGGCGGCGGGTATCCGTGACCCCGGATGGCCCCGTGTTGTGGTCTGACCCCCCGACCCCGACGGCAATACGGGGCATCCCCCGGAACGACCGCCTGTCGGTCTTGGCCGATGGGCGTCCGAAAAGGGCCGCCGCTGGAGTGAGGGGATCCAGCGGCGGCCTTTTTGGTGTTCTGACGGTCAGACCGACGCAAAATCCCCCGCCTCGCACGCGAGGCGGGGGATTTGTGCGTCCCTACGAAGCGGCCTAGAAGGCGGCCTCGTCGAGCTCCATGATGTCGTTGTCCAGCGTCTCGATGACCTCGCGGGTGCTGGTCAGCATCGGCAGGAAGTTCTTCGCGAAGAACGACGCCACCGCGACCTTGCCCTCGTAGAAGGCCTTGTCGTCACCGCTGGCGCCGGCGTCGAGCGCCGCCACGGCCACCGCGGCCTGACGCTGCAACAGCCAGCCGATGACCAGGTCACCGACGCTCATCAGGAAGCGCACCGAACCCAGACCCACCTTGTAGAGGCTGGTCACGTCCTCCTGCGCCGCCATCAGGTAACCGGTCAGCGAGGTCGCCATGGCCTGAACGTCGGTCAGGGCCTTGGCCAGGTACTCCCGTTCCGTCTTCAACCGCCCGTTGCCGGACTCGCTGTCGACGAACTTCTGGATCTGCTCGGACACGTGGGCCAGCGCCACACCCTTGTCGCGGACGATCTTGCGGAAGAAGAAGTCCTGCGCCTGGATGGCGGTGGTGCCCTCGTAGAGCGAGTCGATCTTGGCGTCCCGGATGTACTGCTCGATCGGGTAGTCCTGCAGGAAGCCGGACCCACCGAACGTCTGCAGGCTCTCGGTCAGCTTGGCGTAGGCCTGCTCCGAGCCGACACCCTTGACCACCGGCAGCATCAGGTCGTTGACCTTCACGGCCAGCTCGGCGTCCACACCGTGCAGGGCCTCGGCCACCGAGGCGTCCTGGTAGGTCGACGTGAACAGGTACAGCGCCCGCAGACCCTCGGCGTAGGCCTTCTGGGTCATCAGCGACCGGCGCACGTCGGGGTGGTGCGTGATGGTCACCCGCGGTGCCGTCTTGTCGGTCATCTGGGTCATGTCCGCGCCCTGGACCCGGGACTTCGCGTACTCCAACGCGTTCAGGTAACCCGTCGACAGGGTCGCGATGGCCTTGGTGCCGACCATCATGCGGGCCTGCTCGATCACGTCGAACATCTGCGCGATGCCGTTGTGCACCTCGCCGACCAGCCAGCCCTTGGCGGGAACGTCGTGCTGGCCGAAGCTCAGCTCACAGGTCGCCGACACCTTCAGGCCCATCTTGTGCTCGACGTTGGTGACGAACACGCCGTTACGCTCGCCCAGCTCACCGGTCTCGAAGTCGAACAGGAACTTGGGCACGAAGAACAGCGACAGGCCCTTGGTGCCGGGTCCGGCGCCCTCGGGGCGCGCCAGCACCAGGTGGAAGATGTTTTCGAACAGGTCGCCGGAGTCGGCCGAGGTGATGAATCGCTTCACACCGTCGATGTGCCAGGACCCGTCGTCCTGCTTGACAGCCTTGGTCCGCCCGGCGCCGACGTCGGAGCCGGCGTCCGGCTCGGTGAGCACCATGGTCGAACCCCAGCCGCGCTCGGCGGCCAGGACGGCCCACTTCTTCTGCTCCTCGGTGCCGAGGTGGTACAGGATGTTCGCGAAACCCGCGCCGCCGGCGTACATCCACACGGCGGGGTTGGCGCCCAGGATGTGCTCGTGCAGCGCCCACAGCAGCGACTTGGGCATTGCCACGCCGCCGAGGGCCTCGTCGATGCCGACCTTGTCCCACCCGGCCTCGATGACGGCGTGTACGGACTTCTTGAAGGATTCCGGCAGCGTCACCGAGTGCGTCTTCGGGTCGAAGACCGGCGGGTTGCGGTCGCCCTCGACGAACGAGTCGGCGATCGGCCCCTCGGCCAGCCGGCTCATCTCGTTGAGCATTTCGTTGGCGGTGTCTACGTCCAGGTCGCTGTATTCGCCCTGGCCCAAGGCCTTGTCAACGCCCAATACCTCGAACAGGTTGAACGCCTGGTCGCGGACGTTGCTCTTGTAGTGGCTCACTACGGTCCTCCTCGTTGAGAATGCCACTTGTGGTTGGGTACTAGGTCTAAGTTACCCACCAGTAACAACACCTAAAATATCGTTAGCGTCAGTGGGATGCAAGCGGATGTGAGCTAGATTTCATTGCCTAATTAACCAACCGGTTGGGAAGGGTGCGCCGATGCCGTCGAAAACCCGCGCTACCTGCGGAGACGGGCGCGGGACGGGCGATGTGCCGGGCGTCACTGCGGTGCCGGTCGTCGACCTGCGGGCCGATCCGGCGCGGTTGCGGGACGGTCTGCGCGAGGCCGCCCACCGGGTCGGATTCTTCTATCTGACCGGCCATGGGGTCGCCCCGGAATTGGTGACGCGGATGCTCGAGGCCGCGCGCCGGCTCTTCGCGCTGCCGCAGCACGACAAGGACTCGGTCGCCATGGTGCGCAGCCCGCATTTCCGCGGCTACACCCGCCTGGGCGGCGAGGTGACCCGCGGCGAGGTGGATTGGCGCGAGCAGATCGACATCGGGCCGCAACGTCCGCCGATCGGCGGGCTGGGCAAGTCCGACTACCGGTGGCTACAGGGTCCCAACCAGTGGCCGGCCGCGCTGCCCGAGCTGCCCGGACTCGTCGAGGAGTGGGACGCCGCGCTGTCGGCGGTGGCCCGCACCCTGCTGCGGCACTGGGCGGCCTCGCTGGGCAGCCCGGCGGACGTGTTCGACCCCGCCTTCGCCGAAACCCCGGCCACGCTGATCAAGATCATCCGCTACCCGGGGCGCGCGGCCGGCTCCCAGGGCGTGGGCGCGCACCGGGACGCCGGGGTGCTCACGCTGCTGCTGGCGGAGCCGGGCAGCCGGGGCCTGCAGGTGCGGCGGGCGTTCGACGACGCCTGGATCGACGTCCCCCCGCGCGAGGGGGCGTTCATCGTCAACATCGGTGAACTGCTGGAGGCGGCGACGCGCGGCTACCTGCGGGCCACCGAGCACCGGGTCAACCTGCAGGGCCCGGCGACCGACCGGATCTCGGTGCCCTACTTCTTCAATCCGCGCCTCGACGCGCGGATACCCGTGCTCGCGCTGCCTCGCGAACTCGCGGCGGGCACCGGGACTGACTGGGCGGCGTCGCAGGATCCCGCCGACCCCATCTTCTCGGTCTACGGCCGCAACGCCTGGAAGAGCCGGCTGCGCTCGCACCCGGATGTCGCTTCCGCGCATGGGTATTCGGCAGAGCGCTTAGAAAACGAGTAAGGGTGTCCGCGCCGGGACGATGCGCGCCGGGTAGGGTCGGACCCGAAAATACGTCTGGCGCTCTAGGGGCGAAAAAGTCCGGTGAACTCGAACAACAAGCTGACAGCGTCGTCACTTCGTGAGGCCTTCGGTCATTTTCCGTCTGGTGTGGTGGCCATCGCCGCCGAGGTGAACGGAACCCGGGAAGGGCTGGCCGCCAGCACCTTCGTGCCGGTCTCGCTGGACCCGCCGTTGGTGTCGTTCTGCGTGCAGAACACCTCGACGACCTGGCCCAAACTCAAGGACCTGCCCATGCTGGGCATCAGCGTGCTCGGCGAGGCGCACGACGAGGCCGCCCGCACGCTGGCCGCCAAAACCGGCGACAGGTTCGCAGGCCTGGAGACCGTCTCCCGGCCCACCGGGGCGGTGTTCATCAAGGGCACCGGCCTGTGGCTGGAAAGCGCCATCGAGCAACTCGTTCCCGCCGGTGACCACACGATCGTCGTGTTGCGGGTCAGCGAGGTGACCGTGGACGCCGACGTGGCGCCCATCGTGTTCCACCGGAGCAATTTCCGCCGCTTGGGCGCCTGAACCGGGGCCGCCGGCGCGCGCTAGGGCCGGTGGCTGAGTTCTTCCCGGAAGCCCTGGATGCGGCTCTCGAGTTCGGCGGCGTCGTTGTGCCGCCCCTCCTTCTGCGCGAGCTGGGCGCGCACGGACAATTGCCGGATTGCGGTCCGAATGTTGTTGATGCTGGCGGTTTCTCGCCTGGGTTCCATGAGCTGCCTTTCCGGTCGTTGGTACAGCGGCCGTCCATCCGGACGGCCCGACAGGATGCAGGTTGGTTACCCGGGTACCGCGACGCCCTAACCCCGCCAGCCGGTGAGGGCGCGGCGGGAGCGCTCAGCGACGGAACAGCTTGTTACCGAGCCAGACCACCGGGTCGTACTTGCGGTCGGCGACGCGCTCCTTCATCGGGATCAGCGCGTTGTCGGTGATCTTGATGTTCTCCGGGCAGACCTCGGTGCAGCACTTGGTGATGTTGCAGTACCCCAGGCCGTGCTCTTCCTGGGCGTCCTTGCGCCGGTCCCGGGTGTCCAGCGGGTGCATCTCCAGCTCGGCGATCCGCATCAGGAAGCGGGGGCCGGCGAACGCCTTCTTGTTCTCCTCGTGGTCGCGGACCACGTGGCACACGTTCTGGCACAGGAAGCATTCGATGCACTTGCGGAACTCTTGGGAGCGCTGGACGTCCTCCTGCGCCATCCGGTACTCGCCGGGTTGCAGGTCCTTGGGCGGCGCGAAAGACGGTATCTCGCGGGCCTTCTCGTAGTTGAACGAGACGTCGGTGACCAGGTCCCGGATCACCGGGAACGTCCGCAGCGGCGTGACCGTGACGACCTCGTCCTCGGCGAACGTCGACATCCGGGTCATGCAGAGCAACCGCGGATAGCCGTTGATCTCCGCGGAGCACGAGCCGCACTTGCCCGCCTTGCAGTTCCACCGGACCGCCAGGTCGGGCGTCTGGGTCTGCTGCAGGCGGTGAATGATGTCGAGGACGACCTCACCCTCGTTGACCTCGACGGTGAAGTCCTGCAACGCACCGTTGGCGTCGTCGCCGCGCCACACCCGCATCGTCGCGTTGTAGGTCATTTACTTCTCCGTCCTGGGTGTCCGCCCTGGATGCCCGGCGAGCTCCTCGTCGGTGTAGTACTTCTCCAGCTCGGCGATGTCGAACAGTTCCAGCAGATCGGGCCGCATCGGCGTCTGCTCTTTCTTCGTGATGGTGATGTCGGGGATCACCGCGCCTTCAACGTCGCCTGGCTCGGCGACTGCCTCGCAGACCAGCAACAGCTTGCGCCACGACGAGTCCATCGACGGGTGGTCGTCGCGGGTGTGCCCGCCCCGGCTCTCGGTGCGCTGCAGCGCGGCCTTGGCGACGCATTCGCTGACCAGCAGCATGTTGCGCAGGTCGATGGCCAGGTTCCAGCCCGGGTTGTAGCGGCGCTGCCCCTCCACATGCAGGTTCTTGAACCGCTCCCGCAGCTTGTCGAGCCGGGCCAAAGCCTCGGAGATCTCGTCGGCATTGCGGATGATGCCGACCAGGTCGTTCATCGACTGCTGCAGCTCGAGCTGCAGGGTGTAGGGGTTCTCGCCGGGGCCGCCGCCCGCCGGCGCCTCGAAGGGGGACAGGGCCCGCTTCGCCGCCGCCTCGACGGCGCCGTCGCCGACCGTCGGACGGCTGCTCAGCGCCCGCACGTAGTCGGCGGCGCCCAGGCCGGCGCGCCGGCCGAATACCAGCAGGTCCGACAGCGAGTTGCCGCCCAGCCGGTTCGAGCCGTGCATGCCGCCGGAGCATTCGCCCGCGGCGAAGAGCCCGGGCACGGTGGCCGCCCCGGTGTCGGCGTCGACCTCGACGCCGCCCATCACGTAGTGGCAGGTCGGCCCGACTTCCATCGGCTCCTTGGTGATGTCGACCCCGGCCAGCTCCTTGAACTGGTGGTACATCGACGGCAGGCGGCGGTTGATCTCCGCCGGCGTCAGCCGCGACGCGATGTCGAGGAAGACGCCGCCGTGTGGGCTGCCCCGGCCGGCCTTGACCTCGGAGTTGATCGCGCGCGCGACCTCGTCGCGCGGCAGCAGGTCAGGGGTGCGGCGGGCCGAGTCGTTGTCCTTGAGCCACTGGTCGGCCTCTTGCTCGGTCTCGGCGTACTGGCCTTTGAAGACCGGCGGGATGTAGTCGAACATGAACCGCTTGTCGTCGGAGTTCTTCAGCACCCCGCCGTCGCCGCGAACGCCCTCGGTGACCAGGATCCCCTTCACGCTCGGCGGCCACACCATGCCCGTCGGGTGGAACTGGACGAACTCCATGTTGATCAGGGACGCGCCCGCCCGGAGCGCCAGGGCGTGCCCGTCGCCGGTGTACTCCCAGGAGTTCGAGGTGACCTTGAACGACTTGCCGATGCCGCCGGTGGCCAGCACCACCGCGGGCGCCTCGAACAGGATGAAGTTGCCGCTTTCGCGGATGTAGCCGAACGCCCCGGCGATCGCGTCGCCGTCCTTGATCAGTTCGGTGATCGTGGTTTCGGCGAACACCCGGATGCGGGCCTCGTAGTCGCCGAGCTCGGCGTAGTCCTCCTGCTGCAGCGAGACGATCTTCTGCTGCATGGTGCGGATCAGCTCCAGGCCGGTGCGGTCACCGACGTGCGCCAGCCGCGGGTAGGTGTGCCCGCCGAAGTTGCGCTGGCTGATCTTGCCGTCCTTGAGGCGATCGAACAGCGCGCCATAGGTTTCCAGCTCCCAGACGCGGTCCGGGGCCTCCTTGGCGTGCAGTTCGGCCATCCGCCAGTTGTTGAGGAACTTCCCACCGCGCATCGTGTCGCCGAAGTGGGTCTTCCAGTTGTCCTTCGGGTTGGTGTTGCCCATCGAGGCCGCGCACCCACCCTCGGCCATCACGGTGTGTGCCTTGCCGAACAGGGACTTGCACACCACCGCGACCCGCAGGCCGCGTTCGCGCGCCTCGATGACCGCGCGCAATCCCGCGCCGCCGGCGCCGATGACGACTACGTCGTAGGCATGCCGCTCGACATCAACCATGAAAACCCTCGCTAGCTACGTTCTGATTTGTAAGTCAAATGGCTTTTCAGCCAACGAATCTCAGGTCGCTGATGGCGCCGCTGGCCACCAGTGCGATGTAGAAATCGGTGAGCATCAGGGTGCCCAGCGTGATCCAGGCGAACTGCTTGTGCCGGGTGTTCATCGCGCTGACCTGCGTCCAGATCCAATACCGCACAGGGTTTTTGGAGAAGTGCTTGAGTCGCCCACCGGTGACGTGCCGGCAGGAGTGGCAGGACAGCGTGTAGACCCACAGCATGATGACGTTGCCCAGCAGGATCAGGTTGCCCAGCCCGAAGCCGAATCCGCCCGGCCCGCTGTCGGAATGGAACGCGACGATCGCGTCGTAGCTGTTGACGATCGAGATGAGGCAGGCGATGTAGAAGAAGTACCGGTGGGTGTTCTGGATGATCAGCGGGAACTTCGTCTCGCCGCTGTAGTGCACGCGGGGCTCGGCCACCGCACACGCGGTGGGCGACTGCCACACCGTGCGGTAGTAGGCGCCGCGGTAGTAGTAGCAGGTCAACCGGAACAGCAGCAGGAACGGCAGCGACACCGCCGCATACGGCAGCCACCACACGTCGGGCAGGAACTGCGGCCAGATGTCGCCGGCCTCACCGCAACCCTTGCTGACGCACGGCGAGTAGAACGGCGTCAGGTAGTGGTATTTGGGGACAAAGAAGTAGTTCTGCTGGAACGCTCGTGCCGTCGCGTAGATGACGAATGCGGCGAAGCCGAGGTCGATCCTCAGCGGCGACATCCACCACCGGTCGGTACGGAGGGTCCGCTGCTGGATACGGGCGCGCGTGGGTGAAAAGACACCGGACGCAGGACGGTTCGCCGTGGGTGCGCTCATCTAGTTGTTCCTCTTCGAACGGGCTGTCTGTCGAAGGGTACACAGAGAGAAGGCCCCCTCCAGCGGGGGGCATGGAGTCGGGGCGCTCGGGTTGTTCAGGCCCTGTTGTGACCGCCGACGCCCTCGTCGTCGACATCACGCCAGAATTCGCTGTCGTACTGGGTGTCGGGGATGACGATCTTCTCGCCCGACTGCTGCACGGTGGCGCCCGCCAGGTCCAACTCGGACACGTCGGTGTCGAGCAGATCGACGTCGGACAGGATGCGGTCGGCGTCGATGACGATGCGACGCATCGCGGGGCTGTCGCCGTATCGCGACCGCAGCGAGCTCACGCACCGCCGCAGGCCGCCGATCAGATCGTGCAGTTCGGCGAATTCTGTCGTGCCAGTCGTGCTCGTCAACGCATCTCCTCGGCAGTGTTTCGGATCACAGTACGTCCCCAATACTATCCACGGCACAGGCGAACGTCAGACCATTGAGCTCCGACGCCAAGGGAGCAAACACTGATGACGGGCCCCAACACGCCGGCCGAGCGCGCCGCCACCCTGTTGAAGCTGCACCGGCCGGGCAACCCGGTCATCCTGCCGACCGTGTGGGACGCCTGGTCGGCGCGACTGGCCGTCGGCGCGGGATTCGCCGCGCTGACCGTGGGGAGCCATCCGATGGCGGACTCGATCGGCAAATCCGACAACGAGGGCATGTCGTTCGACGACGTGCTCACCCGCGTCGCGCAGATCACCGCGGCGGTCTCGGAAACGGAAGGCGTCCCGGTCTCGGTGGACATCGAATCCGGCTACGGACTTCCGGCCGACCGCCTGATCGAGGGCCTGCTCAGCGTCGGGGCCGTCGGGCTGAACATCGAGGACACCGTGCACTCGGAGGGCGGACGGCTGCGGTCCGCCGAGGAACACGCCGAGCTGGTCGGCGCGCTGCGGTCGGCCGCCGACGCGGTGGGGGTGCATGTGGTCATCAACGCCCGGACCGATCTGTTCCTGCGCCAAGACGGCGAGGAGTCCGATCGCGTCGACCGCGCCGTGGCACGGCTGAATCAGGCGGCCGCCGCCGGCGCCGATGTCCTGTACCCGGTCGGCCGCCACCACCCCGACACGTTGCGGCGCTTGGCCGCGGAGTTGGTGTTGCCGGTCAACGCGATCGCGCTGCCCGACCAGGACGACCCCGCGGCCTTCGGTCCGCTGGGCGTGGCGCGAATCAGCTTCGGGCCCTTCCTGCAGGCCGCGCTGACGGGCCGGGCCAACGAGCTGCTCGCCCGCTGGGGCTGACGCGCAGCGACGCAAAAGCCCCCGACACGCGGTGCGTGCGGGGGCTGTTGCGTCTCGTCGGCGCCTTACTTGGTGATCGCGATGCGTTGCGCCTGGTTCCCGGCGTACGCGCCGCTGACCCGCACCGTCAGCACTCCGGCGTCATAGGACGCCGTGATGGCGTCGCCGGTGACGTGGGCGGGCAGCTGGAACGACCGGCGGAACGAGCCGTACCGGATCTCGCGCAGCGTCCGGCCGTCCTTCTCCTCCGCGTGCTCGTCGCGGTGTTCGCCGTGGATGACCAGGCGACCCCGGTCGACCTCGACGTTCACGTCCCGGTCGACGTCAACGCCCGGGAGCTCGACACGTACGACCGCGTCGTCACCGTCCTTGACGATCTCGGCGGCGGGGCGCCAACCGCTGCTCAGCGGGTTGTTCCAGTCCGCCGCGGCGGCGGGGCCGAAGAAGTCGCGCAGCCACCGGTCGGTGTCCCAGGCCGGTCGCGACCACAGTGCGAGGTTGCTCATGGTGCTTCCCCTTTCGATTCCTTGATCTTCGTTGTGAGATTCCTGTGACCGGCGCTCCGATGACCGGCTACTAGTACAAACATGAGTCGACCACGCTTAAGTTCCAACTGGCCGTTCGCCGGCAGCGAACGATCAATCACAGCCGTCCCTGTGAGTTGTGAGATCCTCGTCATAGGACTGTCACATTGCGCGAAAAAGACGTAATTTCTGGCCGTTACTCTCAAAGCCATGTCTGCAGACGGGATTTCGCGCGCAAGCTGTGCGCCGCGTCACATCATCGTAGTCGGACATGGCATGGTGGGCCACCGGTTCGTCGAGGCGCTCCGCGCCCGCGACACCGAGGGCCGTTGGCGCATAACGGTTTTCGCCGAGGAGACCGACGCCGCCTATGACCGCGTGGGGCTGACCTCCTACACCGAAAGCTGGGACCGCAAGCTGCTCGCGCTGCCCGGCAACGAGTACGCGGGCGACGACCGGGTCCGGCTGGTGCTGAACCAGCGGGTCACCGAAATCGACCGCGCGACAAAGTCGGTGCTCACCGCCGACGGGCGGCGCCACGACTACGACACCCTGGTCCTGGCGACCGGCTCCTACGCGTTCGTGCCGCCGGTGCCCGGCCACGACCTGCCCGCCTGCCACGTGTACCGCACGCTCGACGACCTCGACGCCATCCGCGCCGACGCCCAGCGCGCGGCGCAAAGCTCACACGCGACCGCGGGCGTGGTCATCGGTGGCGGCCTGCTGGGGCTGGAGGCCGCAAATGCGCTGCGCCAGTTCGGGTTGCGGACCCACGTCATCGAGATGATGCCGCGACTGATGGCGCAGCAGATCGACGAGGCCGGCGGCGCGCTGCTGGCCCGGATGGTCGGGGACCTGGGCATCTCCGTGCATGTCGGCACCGGCACCGAGTCGATCGAATCGGTCGACCACCCGGACGGGTCGACGTCGGTGCGGGTGCGCCTGACCGGCGGGCAGGTGGTCGACGCCGGCCTGGTGATCTTCGCGGCCGGGATCCGGCCGCGCGACGAACTGGCGGTCGCCGCCGGGCTGACGCGCGCCGAGCGCGGCGGTGTGCTCACCGACGTGTCCTGCCGGACAAGCGATCCCGACATCTACGCGATCGGCGAGGTCGCCGCGATCGGCGGCCGGTGCTACGGCCTGGTGGGTCCGGGCTACACCTCGGCCGAGGTGGTGGCCGACCGCCTGCTGGACGGCGTCGCGGAGTTCGGCGAGGCGGACCTGTCCACGAAGCTGAAGCTGCTGGGCGTCGACGTCGCCAGCTTCGGTGACGCGATGGGCGTCACCGAGAACTGCCTCGAGGTCGCCGTCAACGACGCGGTGAACCGGACGTACGCGAAGCTGGTGCTCTCCGACGACGCCAAGACCCTGCTCGGGGGCGTCCTGGTCGGCGACGCCTCCTCCTACGGGGTGCTGCGGCCGATGGTCGGCAGCGAGCTGCCCGGGGATCCGCTCGCGCTGATCGCGCCGGCCCAATCCGGCGGCGGCGAGGCGTTGGGCATTGGGGCGCTGCCGGATTCGGCCCAGATCTGCTCGTGCAACAACGTCACCAAGGGCGATCTGAAGTGCGCGATCGCCGACGGCTGCGCCGATGTGCCCTCGCTGAAGTCGTGCACCTCGGCCGGGACGTCGTGCGGGTCGTGCGTGCCGCTGCTCAAGCAGCTGCTGGAAGCCGAGGGCGTCGAGCAGTCCAAGGCGCTGTGTGAGCACTTCAGCCAGTCGCGCGCCGAGCTTTTCGAGATCATCTCCGCCACCGAGCTGCGGACCTTCTCCGGACTGCTGGAGCGCTTCGGTCGCGGAAAGGGTTGCGACATCTGCAAACCCGTGGTCGCCTCGATCCTGGCGTCCACCGGTTCGGACCACATCCTCGAGGGCGAGCAGGCGTCGCTGCAGGACTCCAACGACCACTTCCTGGCCAACATCCAGAAGAACGGCAGCTACTCGGTGGTGCCGCGGGTCCCCGGCGGCGACATCAAGCCCGAGCACCTGATCCTGATCGGCCAGATCGCCCAGGACTTCGGCCTTTACACCAAGATCACCGGGGGCCAGCGCATCGACCTGTTCGGCGCGCGGGTGGACCAACTGCCCGAGATCTGGAAGCGCCTGGTCGACGGCGGCATGGAATCCGGGCACGCGTACGGCAAGGCGCTGCGCACGGTGAAGAGCTGTGTGGGCACCGACTGGTGCCGTTACGGGCAGCAGGATTCGGTGCAGCTGGCCATCGACCTCGAACTGCGCTACCGCGGCCTGAGGGCGCCGCACAAGATCAAGATGGGCGTCTCGGGTTGCGCGCGGGAGTGCGCCGAAGCCCGCTCCAAGGACGTCGGCGTCATCGCCACCGAAAAGGGCTGGAACCTCTACGTCGGCGGCAACGGCGGGATGACCCCCAAGCACGCGCAGCTGCTGGTCAGCGACCTCGACACCGAGACGCTGGTCCGGTACGTCGATCGGTTCGTCATGTACTACATCCGCACGGCTGACCGGCTGCAGCGCACCGCGCCGTGGGTCGAGTCGCTCGACGGCGGTCTGGACCACGTGCGCGAGGTCGTCTGCGAGGACTCACTGGGCCTGGCAGCCGAATTCGAGGCCGCGATGGAGCGGCACGTGCGCAACTACAAGTGCGAATGGAAGGGGGTGCTCGACGACCCGGACAAGCTCTCGCGCTTCGTTTCGTTCGTCAACGCCCCCGACGCCGTCGATTCGACGGTGACGTTCACCGAGCACGCCGGGCGCAAAATCCCTGTGTCCATTGGCATGCCGACGGTTCGCGAGCACAACTCCGAAGGAACGAGGAAGGTATCATGACGCTTCTCAACGACATTGCCGTGTGGACGAGCGCGTGCGCGTACGACCACCTCATTCCGGGCCGCGGCGTCGGCGTGCTGCTCGACGACGGTTCCCAGGCCGCGTTGTTCCGGCTCGACGACGGGTCCGTGCACGCGGTGGGCAACGTCGACCCGTTCTCCGGGGCGGCCGTGCTGTCCCGCGGCATCGTCGGCGACCGCGGAGGCCGCGTCACGGTTCAGTCGCCCATTCTCAAGCAGGCGTTCTCGCTCGAAGACGGTTCCTGCCTGGACGATCCGAGCGTTTCGGTGCCGGTGTACCCGGTGCGGATCACCGCAGACGGCTTCGTGCAGATCGCCCGCGACGCCGAGGCCCGGGCGGCCTGAGCGCGCGACCGCTCACCGGGTGATGTCGCCGACCAGGTAGCGCTGCATCGTCGGACCGATCGCGTCGACCAGCGCGTCCACCGACATCGAGTGCAGCGGCTCGGAGCGGATGCCGTAGCGCATGATGCCCAGGCCCACGAGCTGGGAGGCGCACAACGAGGCCCGCGTGGCCGCCTTGTCGGCGCCGAGGATTTTCAGCAGCGGGCCGAAGACCGGGCCCACGAAATTGCTTTGGACGATTTCGGCGGTCTTGGCCATGCCCGTGGACGCGACGGCGCTGGCCGCGAACGGCCCACCCCCGGCGGCATCCCAGGTGGTGATCAGCATCGTCAGGGTCCGGCGGCCGATTTGATTGACCCCTCCGGTGACGAGCCGGTCGATGAATTCCGGTGTGCCGAACGGCAAACGCAGCGCCTTGGCGACCGGATCAAGGATGCCACGCGACGGCTCTTCGCGACGGGGCATGGTGCCAGGATCGCCGGTTCGAGCCCAAAGATCAAGGAATTGGCCGTAACGCGCGCGCGTGGGTGACCTGTTGGGGGGCCGATCGACGCGACGCATGCCGGGCGGTGGCGGCCAGGGCGGGCGGCAGGGCGCGGCGGAATCGGTTCGCGATCAGGCGCGCCAGGCAGGGATGGGTGCCCAGCGGTTGACTGACCAGGTCGGCGCCGCAGTCGTGCAGCCGTTGTTGGAACAGGCCGTCGGCCAACAGGTAGGAGGCGACCACGACGCGTCCACCGCGGCGCCTCGCCCGGTCGACCGACTCGTGCAGTTGCGGGTCCCCGGTGGCCGCGAACGCCAGGCTCACCCGCGACCCGGTGAGCGCCGACAACAACGTCGCCGTGGTGTGCAGGTCGGCGCGGGCGTTGTCGTCCGAGGTTCCCGCGGCCGCCAGAATCACCGAATCACCCGGCCGCCAACCGCATTTCAGCAGCTGATCGCCGACGATCCGCGCGACCTGCCCGCTCGGGCCCAGCGCGGGGGTGACGGTCACGTTCGGATGACCGCTGATCGCGACGTGGGCGGGCAGGTCGGCCCGGACGTGATATCCGCGCGACAGGAACGCCGGCACCACGATGGCCGGCCGGCCGGCGGCCTTCGCTGTGGCCAGCACCTCGCTGGGGGTGGGTCCCACCACGTCGACGAACGCCACGTCGACCGGGCTGCGGACGAGCGTACTCACCTGTGCCGCAAGGTCTTCGACCATCGCCACGCCGCCGGGCCTGCGGGTGCCGTGCGCCACCAGGATCAGTGCCATGGGGATTCGTCCGGATGGTCGATCGCGAGCCGGTAGCCACGCTTGACCACCGTCGCGATGATGTTCTTGTCGCCCAGCGCCGTTCGCAGCCGCAGCACGGCCGTGTCGACGGCGTGGGGATCGTTGCTGTTGCCGGGAAGCACCCGCAACAGGTCGTTGCGCGCGACGACGTCGCCGGGGCGCTCCGCCAGCGCGCGCAGCGTCGCCATTCCCGATCCCGACAGGGACCGCGGCGAACCGTCGACCAGCACGCAGGTCCCGCGGATCTCCATCTCGTGGCCGGCCGCCCGGATGGTGGTCGAGCGAAGGGTCGGGAGCTCCTGGGCGATGTGACGGGCCAACGCCCCCAACCGCATTCGCTCGGGCGACGACGTGGGGACCCCGGCGCGGAGCAGGGGCTGCGCGGTGACCGGGCCCACGCACATCGCGTGCACGTCGCTGCGAAGTGCTTGCAGCAGTTGTTCTTCGACGCCCAACTCGCGGCTGCGCTCCAGCAGCGCCGCGCCCGCGGGCGCCGAGGTGAAGGTCACCGCGTCGAACTGCCGCCGGGCGACCGAGGTGACGAGTTGGTCGAAGTCGCCGCCGGCCGGCGTTGGTTTCCAGCGATATACGTGGATGGGGACCACCTGGGCGCCCGCGGACCGCAACCCGTTGAGGAATTCCGGGAACGGGTCCCAGGTGTCGGCCGCGCCGTGCAGCTGGACCGCGACCCGCTTTCCGGCGATATCCGATTCGAGCAGGTAGCGCAGGACCTCGCTCGACGATTCGGACCTGGGCGACCACTCCTCATGCAGTCCGGCGGCGCGCAAGGCGCCGGTCGCCTTCGGCCCGCGGGCCACGATCCGCGCCCGAGACAGGGACGCCAGCAACTGGGTGGCCAGTCCCCAGCCGTCGGCCGCGGCGACCCAGCCGCGGAAGCCGATGCCGGTGTGCGCCACCAAGATATCGGGAGGCTCGGCGATGACCGCTTCGGTGTGGCGGTGCAGTTCTTCGTCTTCGGGCAGCGCGATGAGGTTGATGGCCGCGGCGCTGGACACCTCCGCGCCGTTGCGGCGCAGCAACGCGCACAGCTCTTCGGCCCGGTTCGCCGACGTCACGGCGATCCGGTAGCCGGTCAGCGGCGCGGAGTCTGGTGGGGCCAGTTGGGGGGCCATATGAAGTGTGTATGCCTGCGACATTTCGGTTGCGTTACCGGGCAATTGCTGTGGCATTGCCCGTGTTGCGAGTCCGCTCACACACGGGCGGCCTCGGCTTCCGCCCGCGCCCCGGAGCGGCCCGGGGCCGTGACGGGACGCCGGACGTAGACCATCCAGGTCATGATCGCCGCGCCGACGTAGGAAGCCAAAAACGCCCAATACGCCGCCGTTTCGGTACCGGTGCTCAGGTAGGACTGCCGCAGCGCCAGGTTGATTGCCACGCCGCCGAACGCGCCGACCGCGGAGCAGATGCCGATCAGCGATCCCGACTGCGCGCGCGCCCAACGACGACGGTCGTCTTCGCTCATGGCCAGCCCGCGACTGCGGGCCTCGTAGACCGTCGGGATCAACTTGAACACCGACCCGTTTCCCATGCCGGACAGGACGAACAGCACCATGAAGCCGGCGACGCAGCCGATCATGCTGACGGAACGTGTTACGGCCTGCTGGTCCTCGAGGGCGCTGATGGTGACCAACAGCGCGGCCGCCAGGGTCATCCCGGCGAGGACGCCAAGCGTGACGCGGCTGCCGCCGATGCGGTCGGCCAGCCGCCCCCCGTAGATGCGCGCCACGGAGCCCAGCAGGGGGCCGACGAAGGCGACCTGGGCGGCGTGCAGCGCGGCGTGCTTGGCGGTTTCCCCGCTTTCCAGGAAGTGGACCTGCAGCACCTGCCCGAAGGCGAAGGAGAACCCGATCCAGGAGCCGAAGGTGGCGATGTAGAGCAGCGAGATGACGTGGGTGTCGCGCTCGAACAGGATCGAGCGCATGGTGCGCAGCTGGGTGCCGTGGTGGACGTTGTCCATGACCAACGCGGCCGCGATCCCCACGGCGACGAGCAAGACCAGGTAGATCGCGCACACCCAGTACGGGGCCTGGTGCCCGGCGGTGGCCAGCACCAGCAGGCCGATCAGCTGGATCACCGCGACGCCGAGGTTGGCGACGCCGGCGTTGACCGCCATCGCGGCGCCCTTGAGGCGCTGCGGGTAGAAGGCGTTGACGTTGGCCAGCGAGGCCGCGTAGTTGCCGCCGCCCAGCCCCGTCAGCGCGGCGCACAGCACGAAGAGCCACAGGGGCAGGCCGGGGTTGGCCAACAGGGCGATCGTGCCCGCCGTCGGGATCACCAGCACGAAGGCCGAGAACGTCGTCCAATTGCGACCGCCGAAGGCGGCGATGCCCAGGGTGTAGGGGATCCGGGCGCAACCACCGACCAGGGTGGCCACCGCGCCCAGCAGCAGCTTGTCGCCCGCGGAGAAACCGTAGACGGCGCCCGGCATGAACAGCGCCATGACGGGCCACAGCGTCCAGATCGAGAAGGCCACGTGGTCACCCGCGATGGTGCCGAGCAGATTGCGCCGGGCGATCTTCTTGTTCCCGGCCTCCCAGGCCGCCGCGTCTTCGGGATTCCAGTCCGCGATGCGATGGCTGCGGCGCGGCGAGATCACCTGGGCACGTTGGCATATGGACGCTGCGCGTGCGTGCATACCGATCCCTCTCTTTGGAAGCAGTTCGGGGTCTGGCCGGCGACGCGCGTGGGCGTCCCGCATGAAGGGGCATGCCCCGCCGTAGGTTTCCGATGCTCACATCTAGGACGCGAGCGGGTCAACCGGAATCGGCCGATATGGGCTGTTAGTTGATTACCAGTTATCTGGTAAGTCCCTGAAGGGTGCCGGCGCGCGCGAATGCCGATCGCCGCCAAGTGATCTCACGCCGGTGCGTCGGACTTTGTGAGCTGTCCTACAGTCGAACGCCGGAATTGCGTTAGCCGAACGGCCAACTCGCGACGCCGGCCCCGGCCACGGCGCCGACCGGGGTACGCGGCCGCGCCCAGTGCAGCCGCACCGACTGGCCGGGCCGCACCTGGGCGACCTTGTCGACGTCCTCGTCGATCACCACACCCACCACCGGATAGCCACCGGTGACGGGGTGGTCCGGACCGAGGATCACCGGTAAACCGTTGGGCGGCACCTGGATTGCGCCACGGGTGGCACCCTCGCTGGGCAGCTGCCGGTCCGGGTGGAGGCATTGCAGGGGACGGCCGACCAACCGCATCCCCACCCGGTCGCTGCGATCGGACGCCACCCAAGCGGTGCGCACCAGCGCGTCGGGGTCGAGGAACCAGTCGTCGCGCGGCCCGGGCACCACGGACAGCTCGACGACGCCGCCGGTGATGGCCGCCACCGGCGCCTGGTCCAACTCGGGGTAGTCCGCGGTGTGCTCGCCGATCGGCAGCCGGTCCCCGGCCCGCAGGGGTGAGGGCCCGATGGCCGACATGACGTCGTAGCTGCGCGAGCCCAGCACCGGCTCCACGCAGATCCCGCCGCGGACCGCGAGGTAGCTTCGCAGCCCCGCCCGCGGGGCGCCCAAAGAGATCACCTGACCGTCGCGCACGTGCTGAATGCTGTTGGTGCCGAACTCGATTCCGTCGACGGTCGGATCGGTGTCGGCGCCCGTCACCGCGATGTCGACGTCGCTGCCCCGGACCCTGGTCGCGAACCCGCCGAACGTCACCTCCACGGTGGCGCGGTCGTCGGGGTTGGCCACCAGCCGATTGGCCAGTTTGTGCGCTCGCCGGTCGGCGGCCCCGGACCGGCTGACGCCGAGGTGGGCCAGTCCCGGCCGGCCGAGGTCTTCGACGACGGCGAACGGCCCGGTGCGCAGGATCTCCAGGACTGCCACGACTGCCTCCTTGAATGGTGCGGCCCGGTTGGGCTAGACGGCCCGGAACTGAACCCACATGCCTTGCATCAGCAACGCAGGGTCCGGGCGCTGCAGGTCCCACAGGACCGCGTCGGTGTGGCCGATGAGTTGCCACCCGCCGGGGGATTGCCGGGGATAGATCGCGCTGAATTCTCCGGCGAGGGCGACGGATCCGGCCGGCACGGCGGTCCGCGGCTCGGGACGCCGGGGCACCCGCAGGCGCGGGTCGCCGTCGACCAGGTACGCGAAACCGGGTGCGAATCCGCTGAATCCGACCCGCCACAGGGTGGCGGTGTGGGCGTCGATCACCTGCGGGATGGTCAGCCCGGTGTGGCCGGCGACCTCGGCGAGGTCGGGGCCGTCGTAGACCACGTCGATCACCACGTCGGCGCCGCGCTCGGACGGGGCCGGTGGCGTGGCGGTGACGCGCATCGCGTGCAGCCTCCGGCGGACGACGCCCTGGCGGCGTGGGCCGTCCAGCTTCACCAGCACGGTGCGGGCGGCCGGCACGACATCGACCACGCCCGCGATCGGCTCGGAGCGCAGCGCGGCGGTCCACGCCAAAACCTCTGCGGCACTGCCACATTGCACCATCAGCGCCCGGTCGCCGTAGTCCAGGACGGTGTTGCCGGCCAGCTCGGTCGGCAGTTCGTGGGCCAGGTCGCCGCTAAGGTCCGTCACGCTCATTACTCGACGGTAACCCCGGGATCGGGGCTCGTGCGAGGGGCGGCGGCGGGATTTTCGAGCACTGCCAGAGCTGCCTTAGCAAACGCTCAAACAGCCAGGATGCGCGCGAGCGGCTAGCCCAGGATTTTGGCGAGCAGCGGGGGCAGTTGGTCGGCGACGAGGGGGTAGCTCAGCGGTGAGGCGAAGGCGATCGCGCCGGCTTGCTCCGCGGTGGTGAAGATGTGGCGGTTCTGCGCGGTGGTCAGTGACCCGGCCACCTCGGGGTCGGCCAGCAGGGCCTTCTGATCGTCGGGGTTGCGGGTCGTCCAGATCACCACGTCGGCCGAATCGAGCACGGACTTGATGTGATCGCGCGGGATGACGGCGCGCTGATCGGTGCCGAACGGTTTGATGGTGTCGGCGATGACCAGCCCCATCTGGTTCAGGAAATCCGTGCGCCAGCCCGCCATGGTGGCCACGACGGTCCCCTGCCACAGCGCGCCGTGCATCAGCAGCGCCTTCTTGCCGGTCCACTGCGGGTTTCTCTTGCCGACGTCGGTGAACTTCTGGTCGACACCGTCGACCAGCGACTTCATCTGGTCCGCCTGGAACACGGCCTGCCCGACGGCGGCGGCCTGCTCCTTCCACGGTTCGAAGAAGGCGTCGCCCCCGGATTGCGCGACGGTCGGGGCGATCGCGGACAGTTTCTGATAGGTGTCGGCGTCGAGGCCGGCGTTGACGGCCACGATCAGGTCCGGTTTCAGCCCAGCGATCTGGTCGACCGGGATGCCGTTGTCCAGGTTCAGCACCACCGGCCGCGCGCCGCCGAGCTTGGGCGCGGACCACGGCCAGACCGCGAACGGCTGGTCACCGAACCAGTTGGTCACCGCGATCGGCACCACACCGACGGCGAGGAGGTCGTCCTGCTCGGTGAAGCCGGCGCTGACGACGCGCTTGGGCGGCTCTTTGATGACGGTCTGACCGAACAGGTGGGTGAGGGTCACCGATCCCGGCGTGGCTCCCGGTGCGGTTTTGTTTGACGAGCACCCCGCCGAAAGCGCCGAGGACCCGGCCAGCGCGGCGACGCCGGAAGCCCCTGCGAGCTGCAAGAATCCCCGTCGATTCCATCCCTGTCGCATCGCGTGAGAGTATCGCGTTCCGCCACCCGGCGGCTCGCGTTGCAGAGTTCTGACAAACGCGCCGGCCCCGTTGCGATTTCTGCGTATCGCCCGCGTAACTGTGCACACCCGGACCGGTAACAGTGCCTCTCTAGCGTCAAGTGGTCACCGCCCGCGCCTACCCACAAGGGAGTCCCACCAGATGACCACGACCCTCAGCCCGGCATCGCAGCCCGCGCCGACGCGCGAGCGTCCTGCCGGACGGCACTGGATCGACGACTGGCGACCCGAAGACCCGGAGTTCTGGGAGGCGACTGGCAAGCCGATCGCCCGCCGCAACCTGATCTTCTCGATCTTCGCCGAGCACGTCGGGTTCAGCGTGTGGATGCTGTGGAGCATCGTCGTGGTGCAGATGACCGCGGGCGCGCACGGGCTGCCCGCCGCGTCCGGCTGGGCGCTGACCCCCAGCCAGGCGCTGTGCCTGGTCGCCGTCCCCAGCGGGGTGGGCGCCTTCCTGCGACTGCCGTACACCTTCGCGGTGCCGATCTTCGGTGGCCGCAACTGGACGACCATCTCGGCGGCGCTGCTGCTGATCCCGTGCCTGCTGCTGGCCTGGGCGGTGAGCCATCCCGGCATCCCGTTCGCGGTCCTGGTGGCGGTCGCGGCGACCGCCGGCTTCGGCGGCGGCAACTTCGCCTCGTCGATGGCCAACATCTCCTTCTTCTACCCGGAGAAGGACAAGGGCTGGGCGCTGGGCCTGAACGCGGCCGGCGGCAACGTCGGCGTCGCCGTTGTGCAGAAGATCATCCCGCCCGTCGTCGTCGCCGGCGGCGGGGTGGCCCTGGCGCGCGCCGGACTGTTCTACGTGCCGCTGGCCGTCGTGGCCGCCGTGTGCGCGTTCGGATTCATGAACAACCTGAGCGAGGCGAAGGCCGACGTGAAGCCGGTGTGGCAGTCGCTGCGCCACCCCGACACCTGGCTCATGTCGCTGCTCTACATCGGCACGTTCGGGTCCTTCATCGGCTACTCGGCCGCCTTCCCGACCCTGCTCAAGACGGTGTTCGGCCGCGGCGACATCGCGCTGACCTGGGCCTTCCTCGGCGCCGGCATCGGGTCGGTGATCCGGCCCCTCGGCGGCAAGCTGGCCGACCGGATAGGCGGCGCGCGCATCACCGCCGCCAGTTTCGCGCTGTTGGCCCTCGGGGCGGCGGCCGCGCTGTGGTCGGTGCGGGCGGTCAACCTGCCGGCGTTCTTCGCCAGCTTCATGTTCTTGTTCGTCGCCACCGGCATCGGCAATGGCTCGACCTACCGGATGATTTCGCGGATCTTCAAGATCAAGGGCGAGCTGGCCGGCGGCGATCCGGACACCATGGTGCGGATGCGGCGCCAGGCCGCCGGCGCGCTGGGCGTCATCTCCGCGGTGGGCGCCTTCGGCGGCTTCATCGTGCCGCTGGCCTACGCCTGGTCGAAGTCGGAGTTCGGCAGCATCGAGCCGGCGCTGCGCTTCTACATCGCGTTCTTCCTCGCCCTGCTGGGCGTCACCTGGTACTGCTACCTGCGCAGGCACAACGCGATAACCCGGGTCGGGATCTAGTTAGGGCTGCTGCTTGCCGCCGTAGTTGGCCCAGGGGCTGTAGTCGGCGATCAGCTCCTCCTGCGGCGGCCGCTGGTCCTCGGGAACGTGTTGCAGGTTGATCCGGATCCGGTACCAGATCGAGCTGGGCCCGCGCATGCCGTCGACGAGGACGTCGACCGGCTGCAGCCGCTCGGCCGCCGCCGGATGGCGGTCGCGCCAGGTGTCCAGCGCCGCCATCGCCTCGTCCTTGGTCTTGGTGCGGGCGATCTCGATCAGGGGCATCGAGGATTGACGCCGGCCGCCGGTGCCCTTGTCGCGCTTGCCCGACCCTTTGGGCGCCCGCTCGGGAGGCCCCATCTCCTCGGCCAGCACCAGCAACCGGTCGAGGTCACCGACCGCGTCGTCCATTCCCTCCCAGGGGTCACCGATCTCGGCGAACCGCGCGGGCACGGTATCGATGGTGAACGCCTCGGGCCGGCACCCGGCGACCTCGTCCCAGTGCAGCGGGGTCGAGACCCGGGCGTCGGGCGTCGCCCGCACCGAATAGGCCGAGGCGACCGTGCGGTCCTTCGCGTTCTGGTTGAAGTCGACGAACACCCCCTCGCGTTCTTCCTTCCACCACCGGCTGGTCGCCGCCTCGGGCACGCGCCGCTCCACCTCCCGGGCGACTGTCTGCGCGGCCAGGCGCACCTGGCGGAACTCCCAGCGCCGGGCGATGCGGGCGTAGATGTGGAAGCCGCGCGACCCCGACGTCTTCGGCCACGGGGTCAGGCCGTAGTCCTCGAGCACCTCGCGCGCCACCAGGGCGACGTCCACGATGCGCCGCCAGGAGACCCCGGGCATCGGATCGAGGTCGACGCGCAGTTCGTCGGGGTGATCGAGGTCGTCGGCGAGCACCGGGTGCGGATTCAGGTCGACGCAGCCCAGGTTGATCGCCCAGGCCAGCCCGGCGGCGTCGCGGATGACGGCCTCCGCCGCGGAAGTGCCTCGCGCGTAACGGAGTTCGGCGACGTCGACCCAGTCCGGCCGTTTCGCCGGCGCGCGCTTCTGGAACACCGCCTCTTCGGTGATGCCCTTGACGAAGCGCTTCAGGATCATGGGGCGCCCGGCCACGCCGCGCAGCGCGCCGTCGGCCACGGACAGGTAATAGCGGACCAGGTCGAGCTTGGTGTAGGGGCCCGATGTTTTGTGGCCGTCCGCGCGGGGGAACACGACCTTGTCCGGATGGGTGACGGTGACCTCTCGCCCGGCCACCTCCAGCAAAACCGGACGGGTCATGGGAGTTCATGTTAATTCGCCAGAATTTCTGGCCGTGCTGAGACGGACGTCACATATGGTGGATTCCATGCCTAACCTCCTCGGCCTGCCCGGCCAGGCCTCCAAAGCGGTAGCAAAACTGCACCAGTACGTCGAGCGCGGCTCCGCCGAACTGCACTACGTGCGCAAAATCTTCGAGTCGGGCGCGTTCCGGATCGAGCCACCGCAGAACTACGCCGCGATGGCGGCCGACATCTACAAGTGGGGCGAGTTCGGCATGCTGCCCGCCCTCAACGCGCGGCGCCATCCCGACCGCGCGGCGTGCATCGACGAAGAGGGCGAATTCTCCTACCGCGAACTCGACGAGGCGGCGCACGCGGTGGCTAACGGGCTGATCGAGAAGGGCGTCAAGGGCGGCGACGGCGTCGCCATCCTGGCCCGCAACACCCGCTGGTTCCTGATCGCCAACTACGGCGCCGCGCGGGTCGGCGCGCGCATCATCCTGCTCAACAGCGAATTCTCGGGTCCGCAGATCAAAGAGGTGTCCGAGCGCGAGGGCGCCAAGCTGATCATCTACGACGACGAGTACACCAAGGCCGTCAGCAAGGCCTCGCCGGAGCTGGGCAAGCTGCGGGCGCTGGGGACCAACCCGGATAGTGACGAGCCGTCCGGCAGCACCGACGAGACGCTGGCCGACCTGATCGAGCGCAGCAGCAAGGAGCCCGCCCCCAAGGCGGCCAGGCACGCCTCGATCATCATCCTCACCAGCGGGACCACCGGCACCCCGAAGGGCGCGAACCGTAGCACCCCGCCGACGCTGGCGCCGGTCGGCGGAATCCTGTCGCACGTCCCGTTCAAGGCCGGCGAGGTGACGTCGCTGCCGGCGCCGATGTTCCACGCGCTGGGGTATCTGCACGGCACGATCGCGATGTTCCTGGGCTCGACGCTGGTGCTGCGCCGCAAGTTCAAGCCGCCGCTGGTGCTGCAGGACATCGAGAAGTACAAGGTGACCGCGATGGTCGTCGTCCCGGTGATGTTGTCGCGGATCCTCGAAGCGGTCGAGAAGATGGACTCCAAGCCTGACCTGTCCAGCCTGAAGATCGTGTTCGTGTCGGGATCGGCGCTGGGGGCCGACCTGGCGGAGCGCTCGCTCAAGGACCTCGGCCCAGTGATCTACAACATGTACGGCTCGACCGAGATCGCCTTTGCGACCATCGCCGAACCCAAGCACCTGCAGTACAACTCGTCGACCGTCGGGCCGGTCGTCAAGGGCGTGCGCGTCAAGATCTACGACGACAACGGCAAGGAGCTGCCGCAGGGCGAGGTCGGCCGCATCTTCGTCGGCAACGCCTTCCCGTTCGAGGGCTACACGGGCGGGGGCAAGAAGCAGATCATCGACGGCCTGTTGTCGTCGGGCGACGTCGGCTACTTCGACGAGAACGGCCTGCTCTACATCAGCGGGCGTGACGACGAGATGATCGTCTCCGGCGGCGAGAACGTCTTCCCGGCCGAGGTCGAGGACCTGATCACCGGGCACCCCGACGTCGTGGAGGCCACCGCGATCGGCGTCGACGACAAGGAGTGGGGCCACCGCCTGCGCGCCTTCGTGGTGAAGAAGGACGGCGCGGACCTCGACGAGGACACCGTCAAGCACTACGTGCGCGATCACCTGGCCCGCTACAAGGTGCCGCGCGAGGTCATCTTCCTCGACGAGCTGCCGCGCAACCCCACCGGCAAGATCCTCAAGCGCGAGCTGCGCGAAATGGAGATCGAATAGGCCTCAGCGGCGTTCTTTGATGGCCCGGGTGATCTGGGCCGTGAGCTTCGGGTCGACCAGGAGCTGGTCGATCAGCGCGGTGAGCACCTCCTGCCCGGTCACGCGCGCGACGCCGAGCCGATCGGCCGCCTCGCGCTGCCAGATGTCGAGGGCCCGGTGAGTGGCGGCCGCCAGGTCGACGGTCCGGCGGGTCCGCTGGGTGCGCCCCGCCTGGTTGGCCGACGGCTCGCTGGCGATGCGCTGGCCGCGGGGCTGCCCGAGGCTGAGGCGCTCGGTCGGCGCGGCGTCTCCGGCGGGGCCGCCCGCCGGGGTGGGGGCGCGAAAGGATCCGGCGCTGGGTCCGTTGGGACTGGGCTTGAAGTTCACTTCGGTGTCTTCCTCCGTGAGTGCGGATCAGTAAATCAGCGCTCGTCGCCTATGTGTCAATACTGATTC
The DNA here is from genome assembly GCF_000364405.1 of Mycobacterium sp. H4Y. Taxonomy (NCBI): domain Bacteria; kingdom Bacillati; phylum Actinomycetota; class Actinomycetes; order Mycobacteriales; family Mycobacteriaceae; genus Mycobacterium; species Mycobacterium sp. H4Y. The sequence goes on along the minus strand of NZ_AKIG01000002.1, from coordinate 1,241,001 downwards.
TCTCACCGACGCCACCCTAAGTCGCGTCGCCGGGCCGCGGACGGCCCGGGTGGGACGCCGACGGATTTGCGCGCGGCTCCGCGACGCCGGATGCAGGCGAAAGAGCAAATTTCTGCAAATAGCTGACGCCGGTAAAAACGAGGCCAGGATTGCGGTGATCCGACGACTCGTGGACGGTAATCGCGGCGCGAATCAGTGGATCTGACAATGCGCATATTCGGACTTCAGTAAATACGGTAGGCTCGCGCAGTACATCAGTATACGGGCTATTACCTGCAGATATAAGCCGATCGCCGTGCGCCGGCTCAGTATTCGCGGATAAATGAATTGCGTAAATAGGGATTGATCATCGCGCGCTGGATTGGGCGCTATCACGTCATTGTTGCGCAATTCACACCGCGAAAGCCCCGAATTCGCTTGTTTGCTTAGAAATGTCCGGTTAGCGTTTTAAGCATCGATATCAAGTCTTTGAAAGGAGCGCCCTCGATGATCTCGTCAGCATCGTTACGTGGCGCGGCCGTAGGTGTTGTGGGCGCCGGAGCCGTGGCGGGCGCGCTGCTCTTCGGCGGCGCCCCCGTGGCTTCGGCCGCCCCCGGGCCGAGTCACTCCACAAGCTTCGCCAGTGCCGGGCCGCAGAGCGGACCGGGCTTCATTCCCGAGCGCCCCGGCGGTCGTGGATGGGGTGGCCATGATGGTCGGGGACATGGCAATTGGGGTCACGGCGGCTGGGGGCACGGTGGCTGGGTCCATGGGCCCGGCTACTGGAAGCCCCAGCACTGGTGGAACTGGTGGTGGTGACCACCATCTCCGCGCGGTAGCCGGCCATCACCGACACGCCAACCCTCGGGATGGACGGCCCGTGTATGGGGGGAACCATGCCGGCTTGACTCAGTCAGGCCGGCATGGCCCATTTCTGCGCCCGGTTACGGATCGCGCGGCAGGCCCAACAACCGTTCGGCGATGATGTTCAGCTGCACCTCGGACGTCCCGCCGTAGATGGTGGTCGCCCGGCTGGCCAGCAGGTACTCGCCCCATTTGCCGGGCAGTTGGTCGGTGTCGCCGATCGCGGCGTCGGTCCCGAAGGACGAGACCGCGAATTCGGCGTAACCCTGGCCGGTGCGCATCGACAACAACTTGGAGATCGCCGCCGACGGCATCGCGTCCCCGCCGGCCAGCGTCAGCAGCGTGGAACGCAGGTTCAGCACCTTGGCCGCATGGCCCTCGGCAATCAACTGACCGGCGCGGTGCTGCGCGACCTGATCGAACTGCCCGTCACGAACGAACTCGACGAACTGCGACAGCGTGGCCAGGAAGTTCGCCTCGCTGCTGCCGATCGACACCCGCTCCGCGGTCAGCGTGTTGCGGCTTACCTCCCAGCCCCGGTTCACCTCACCGAGCACGCACTCGTCGGGCACGAACACGTCGTCGATGTAGACGGTGTTGAACATCGCGTTGCCGGTGAGCTCGCGCAGCGGCTTGACGTCGACGCCCTCGCTCTTCATGTCCAGCAGGAAGTACGTGATGCCGCTGTGTTTCGGCGCGCTGGGGTCGGTCCGTGCGAGCAGCGCACCCCACTGCGAGAACTGCGCGGCGGTCGTCCAGATCTTCTGGCCGGTGATGCGCCACCCTCCGTCGGTCCGGGTGGCCTTCGTGGACAGGCCGGCCAGATCCGAACCCGCGCCGGGCTCGGAAAACAGCTGACACCAGATCATCTCGCCGCGGAAGGTCGGCGGCAGGAACCGCTGCTTTTGCTCCTCGGTGCCGAACGCCACGATCGACGGGACGATCCAGGTGGCGATGCCGGTCTGGGGCCGCTTGACCCGCCCGGAGGCGAACTCCTGCGCGATGATGATCTGCTCCACCGGCCCGGCCGCCCTGCCCCACGGCTTGGGCAGGTACGGCAGCACCCAGCCGCCCTCGGCGATGGCGACCTTGCGTTGCTCGCGCTCGATCTCCTTGAGCGCCGCCACTTCGGCCCGGATCTCCGCCCGCAGCTTCTCGGTCTCGGGATCGAGGTCGATGTCGACCGCGCGCATCCCGGTGGTGGTCGCTGTGTCGACCACCTTTTGCGGGTAGTCCGAGCTGCGGCCGAAGGAGGCGGCCAACATCAGCGCCCGGCGGTAGTACACGTTCGTGTCGTGCTCCCACGTGAAGCCGATCCCACCGTGCACCTGGATGCAATCCTGCGCGCACCGTTGAGCGGCGGCCGGCGCCAGCGTCGCCGCCACGGCGGCGGCGAACTCAACGTGGGAACCCGCGGTGTCCCAACGGTTTTCGCGGGCCTCGTCGATCGCGCGGGCGGCATCCCACACCGCAGCCGTGGCCCGCTCGGTGTCGGCGATCATCTCGGCGCACTTGTGCTTGATGGCCTGGAATTGGCCGATCGGCCTGCCGAACTGCTCGCGGATCTTGGCGTAGCTCGACGCGGTGTCGGTCGCCCAGCGCGCCACGCCGATGGCTTCGGCGGACAGCAGCGTCGTCATCAGCGCGTGCGCGGTGCCCATGCTCAGGTTCGTCAAGACGACGTCGTCGCCGACCTCCACGGCGTTGGCCCGCACGTCGGCGATGGGCCGCAACGGGTCCAGGCTTTTCACCGGCTCGATCTCGAGCTGGTCGGCGCGCAGCACCACCCACGCCTCGCCGCTGTCGATCGCGACGGGCAGCACCAGCAGCGACGCCTGCGCGGCGGCGGGGACCGCGCGGAGCTCGCCGCGGATCACCAGAGAACTGCCCTGCCGGGTGGCGGTCAGCGCGCAGCAATTCAGGCCGTAGGCGGCGATCTCGGCGCCGGATGCCAGCCCGGCGAGCGCCTTGGCGTCCGGGTCGTGCGCGGAGATCAACGCGCTGGCGATCGCGGACGGCACGAAGGGGCCCGGCACCGCCCCGTAGCCGAATTCCGCGAGCACAATGGCCAACTCGAGAACGCCGAAGCCCTGCCCGCCGACGGATTCCGCCAGATGAACGCCCTGCAGGCCCTGCTCGGCCGCGGCCTGCCAGTACGGCGGCGGGTTGCCGACCTCCGTCTCCATCGCCTCGTGCAGCGTCTCGGACGGGGCGATGCGCGCCACCAGCGCTCGCACGGAATCGGCCAGTTCTTGATGCTCGGGATTTATCGCGATCGGCATTGGTCGCCTTCCGTTGCTGCAGGACGCCGTCTCGGCCAAGTACCTTCCAAGCTAACAACCAGTCGGTTGGTTGACGACATCACCTACCGCCACCGCTTGCCGATCCATCCGGCGATGATGTCGGCCTGCTCGCTGCGGGCCCCGGGGGTGGTGAAGTAGTGATCGGTGTCCACCGAGGCCCGGGTCTTGTCGGCGCCGGCGAGGGCGTCGAAGATGCGTTGCGCGTCAGAGGGAAACACGCCGGTGTCGGCGTCGGCGTTGATCACCAGGGCCGGACACCGGACCCGGGCCAGGTGCGGCTCGGCCCGGGTCTGGGCCACCCGCAGGCTCCACATGCCCAGCCAGCTGCGCAGCGTGCACGCCGCCGCGATGCCGTGCGCCGAGCGGTTCGCCTTGGCCGGGACGCCCGCGTAGCACATGTTGGGCTGCCGTTTGGTCGGCTCGATGCCGGGATCGACCATGCGCGGGTCGGCCCAGGTGCGCATCACCGAAAACGGGCGATCGGAAAACCCCGCCGCGCGAACGCGTTTGAGCTCTCTTTCGGCCCAGTCGGTGATGGCGTGATTGCGCGCGACCTGCGCGCTGCGGTACCGGGCGAGGAACTCCGGGGTGTAGGGCGGCCCATTGCGCCCGTTGAACAGGTCGAGGTCGGCGTCGGTGGCGACGGGATCGTTCTCGTCGACGACGGCGGCGTCCATCCAGGCGGTGAGCACTTCGGGTCGCCCGGGATGGGCGGCGGTGGCCACGTAGCCGTCGGCGGGCGGCAACTCGGTCACCCCGGCCGCCGGGCGCATGCCTTCCAGCGGGGTCACGTTCGGCTCGACGGCCTGGGACTGGTAGGCGGCCATCAACGACCCTCCGCCCGAGTTGCCCAGCAGCACAACGGTATCCACGCCCTGCACCTCGCGCAGCCAGCGCACTCCGACCCCGATGTCCACCAGCGCGTGGTCGAGCAGGAAGCTGCTTTCGAAGCCGCGGAACCTGGTGTTCCAGCCGAGGAATCCGATGCCGCGAGTGGCCATGTAATCGGCGAGATAGTGCTCGGAGAAGTCGATCTGGTAGTGCGCGGCGATCATCGCCACCTTGGGCTTGCGTCCCACCCCCCGGTGATACAAACCCTGGCAGGGGTGCCCGCCGGCGCCGGCGCGCCCGGCCGTAGGCGACGGCAGCCCGACGAATTCGCGGATGACTCCGGCACCGGTACGACGAGTCAATTCAGCGGTCCCCCTCAGTGGCGTAGATGGCCCGGTAATAGATGTTGGCCAGGGTCTGGATGCAGGCCTCGTCGTCGGGTTCCCCGCAACGTGCCGAACCGAGCTGGACGTAGCAGAACTGGTTGAACATCGCCACGATCGCCTCCGCGATCAGCTGCGGGTCGTCGTCGCGGCAACGGCCCTCGGCCTGTGCGCGGCGGACCGATTCAGCGATGAAAGATATTGGTATCGAGCAGATTTCGGCCCAGTACTGGGCGAAGTCGTCGTTGATCATCGCCAGCTGTGACACGCTGATCACCTCGGCTAGCCGGTTGCGGTAGGTGTGCCAGTGCGCGGCGGCCGCCCCGTACGCGCGCTCGCGATCGGTCAACCCGTGCTGGGTCACCGACAGCGCGCGCTGGTTGGCCTCGTCGCGGAAGCGCAGCGCCCATTGGCGCACCATCGCCTCTTTGGACTCGTAGTAGTTGTAGAAGGACGCCGCCGAGCGGCCGGCCTCCGCGGCGATGTCGGCGATGGTCGTGGCCAGGACACCTTTGCGCGCGATGACCGTCCGGGCGGCCAGATCGATCGCGGCCTGCGTCCGCCTGCCGCGATGCGTGGGCAGCTCCGCGGGTGGCCCGCTCCGGTCAGCAGGGGATGCCGCGGTGGACACCTGCGCACCTCCCTGGGCCAAAACTGAATCTGATGTTAGATTCAGATTCGGATCTTGGCCAGGCTCATCGAGCCGGGAACCGAGGGGAGCCGCACGATGATCAAGCCGCACAACACCAACGCGGAATTCGAACTCGGCGGGATCAATCACGTCGCGCTGGTGTGCTCGGACATGGCCAAAACCGTCGACTTCTACAGCAACATCCTGGGCATGCCGCTGATCAAGTCGCTCGATCTGCCCGGCGGGGCGGGCCAGCACTTCTTCTTCGACGCCGGCAACGGCGACTGCGTCGCCTTCTTCTGGTTCGCCGACGCCCCCGACCGGGTGCCGGGCATTTCGTCGCCGGGCGCCATCCCCGGCATCGGCGACATCACCAGCGCGGTCAGCACGATGAACCACCTGGCCTTCCACGTGCCGGCCGAGAAGTTCGACGCCTACCGCCAGCGACTCAAGGACAAAGGGGTGCGGGTCGGGCCGGTGCTCAACCACGACGAGAGCCCCATGCAGGTCTCGGCGACCGTGCATCCCGGCGTCTATGTGCGCTCGTTCTATTTCCAGGATCCCGACGGCATTACCCTCGAGTTCGCCTGTTGGGTGAAGGAATTCGAAAGCGGCGACGCGAAGGCCGTGCCCAAGACCGCCGCGGACCGCCGGCCCCCGGTGGGCGCCGGTCGCTGATCGCGCCGCTGCTCCGCGAGTCGGAGAATGCTAGGTATGACCGACGGCATTTTGACCGACGAACAGATCGCCGCGCTTACCCCCGGGCAGCGCCGCGACCTCATCTCCCGGCTGGAGCGGCCCCTCGGCGAGGTCATCGACCCGGACTTCCTGGACCGCGTGCGCCGCGTCCGGCTGAGTCTGATGATCGGCGGCTCCATCGCGATGGTTCCCTGGCTGGGATACCTGGCGATGACGCTGCCCGAGAAGTACGTCGCCCACAATTGGCCGGTCACCTGGATCGGCTTCGATGTGCTGCTGGTCGCCTTCATGCTGACGACGGCCGCGCTGGGGTATCTGCGCCGCCAGCTGCTGGTCCTCGCCGCGTTCACCACCGGGGTGCTGCTGATCTGCGACGCGTGGTTCGACCTCATGACCGCGGGCCCCAAGGACGTGTGGCTGTCGGTGATCACCGCGCTGCTGATCGAGGTGCCGCTGGCGATCTTCATGATCTTCAGCGCCATGCGCATCCTGCGGCTCACCATGATGCGTTTGTGGCTGCTGCGTCCCGGCATGCGCCTCTGGGAGCTGCCGCTGTTCCCGTGAGGCGGTGCGGGTTTGGCCCGCGCACCGGCTCGAGGGCCGGACAACTGTATCCCGAGTTGCGGGCGTAGCGGGCCGAATCGGCGATAAGTCGTCGCGAATCGACCCCGCCCGGCGTGGCCAGGGCCGTTGAGGGGGAAAAGATTACTGCACCGCCGGCGATCTCGCGGCGGAATTCGAGTCTTGACAAAACCGCGAAATCTTCGCCTGCGTCAGCTAGCGTCCACAGCAGCGACATAGGGGTATGAGCGGCGGGGTAGTTCACCAACACAGGCGAAAGTCCGTCGGACAATTTCAAGCGCGACACACATCGACGATCCTCGAAAAGCCAAGCGCCAACCGTACTTCCAGCACCCCCAGACCGCCCCGCAAACGTCGTCGTCTCACAGCACAAGGACTCGAGGAAATGGTCGCACTCGGAAATATCAACGAATGGCACCCGCCGCACGGCCCGGTCACCATGTGGATGGCCGCACCAGCCGCACGCGAAGCGGCCCGCGCCGCACGGCGAAGCGACCTGGCGCCGAGTTACCAACAGAATCAACACCTCTGGGCCTCCTACCAAGGCAAGGCCATGAACCGCCAGCTGCCCCGTCTGATGATCGTCGCGTGGGACATCCCCGGCACCTGCGACATTGCGGCGATGACGGCGACGATCAACGCCCACGTTCGCCGCCAGGACACCTATCACAACTGGTTCGAGTACGACAACGGCACGTTCGTGCGCCGGGTGATCGACGATCCCGAAGCGATCGAGTTCGTCCCCGTGGCGCTGGGGCACAAGACCGCGGACCAAGTCCGCGCCCATGCCTTGACCACCACCCCGGACACCCTCGAGTGGGGCTGCTTCACCTACGGAATCGTCCAGCACGCCGACTATTTCACGTTCTACGCGAGCGTCGACCACCTGCACATCGACGGCTTGTCGGCCGCCCTCATCTTCCTCGACGTCCACCTGACGTATCAGGAACTCGCGCAGACCGGGCACCAGCCCGCCGGCCTACCGGAGATCCGCAGCTACCGCGACTACGTTGCGCGCCAACGCGAGAAGGCGGCGACGTTGACGCTCTCGTCGCCCGAGATCAAGGACTGGATCGAGTTCGCCCGCCACACCGACGGCGACTGGCCCAGTTTCCCGCTGCCCCTTGGTGACACGTGGTCCAGCACCAGAGGCGACCTGTTGACGGTCGAGTTGATGAATGCCGAGGACACGGAGTCCTTCGACGCCGCCTGCGTGGCGGCCGGCGCCCGGTTCATCGGGGGAGTGCTGGCCTGCACGGGCCTGGCCGAGCACGAATTGACCGGTAAGAAGACCTATCACGGGTTCACGGCCAAGGACACCAGGACACCGGGCGTCGACTCGATGACCGTCGGCTGGTTCGCCAGCCTGATTCCGATCACGGTGCCGACCGCCGGCGAGACGTTCGCCCAGGCCGCCCGGACGGCGCAGAAGTCGTTCGACGACGCTCAGCGCCTCGCCGACGTGCCGGTCGAGCGGGTGCTGGAGCTCGCCACCCCGGACGAACTGGGCATCAAGCTGCCCACGCAGCTGCCGATGATGTTGTCGTTCCTCGACTTCCGCAAGATCCCCCTCAACGGGTTGTGGGCGGAGACGAAATTCGGCACGTACGGCGACAGCCTGTCCCACGGCGGGGTGAACATGTGGATCAACCGCCAGGCCGCGAACACCACGGTGACGATGTCCTTCCCGGACAACGCGATCGCGCGGGAGTCGGTGCTGCGCTACATCGCGACGCTGATCCAGGTGTTCGCGCGTGTCGCCAGGCCCACCGGGGACGAGCCGGTTGTGGTTGCGCCCCAGGTGAACCCGGACGACACATTCGCTCCGGCGCCGGACACGGACGATCACGAAGCGGCGTAGCGATGAGCAACGTGCTGGACCTGGCCGACCAAACACTCTTCCTGGGTGAGCGGGCGACGGGTGCCACCAGTTTGCTGCAGTGCGTCTGGGTGTACGACCGCGCCGTCGACGTCGGTGGGCTGCGTGAGTTCCACCGCCACCTCGGCCGGGGGCGGCTGTCGCGGCGAGTCGAGCGCTCCGCCTTGCCCTTTGGCCGTCATCGCTGGGTGGCGGCCGCCGAGTGCTCCCCCTTGGAGATCGTCGCGCCGCCGCGGGAGCGCGAGGACATCGATGCGTGGCTCGACGAGCAGACCCACAAGCGGCCGGACGCCGAGCGCGGGCCCGGATGGCACTTGGCGATGCTCCCGCTGACCGACGGCGGCGCGGTGGTGAGCCTGGTCACCACGCACTGCCTCACCGATGGCGTCGGGCTGTGCGAGGCCCTGGCCGATGCGGCTCGGGGACGCGGCGACCGGACCCGCTGGCCCGCCGCGGGAGGCCGGCGGCGCTGGCAAGCCCTGCGCGAGGACGCGCGCCAAACCGCGCACGACGCGCTCGATGTCGGCCGCGCCGTCGGCGCCGCGGCCCGGATGCTCCGGCAGGGCCGCGACGGCACCGCGTCCGTCGCCCCGCCACGCGGGAAGCGGCCCGCGCCGCCGGCCGCGCCCGACGACCGCATTTCCCTGCCGATGGAGACGATCTTCGTCAGCGCCGACGACTGGGACGCCCGCGCAACTGCCTTGGGCGGCACCAGCAACGCGCTGCTCGCCGGGTTGGCGGCCCACCTCGCCCAGCGGGTGGGGCGGGTGGCCCCCGACGGCTCGGTCAACATCGGCATGCCCGTCAACGAGCGCGCCCCAAGCGACACGCGCGCCAACGCGGTCACGAACGTCGACGTCACGCTGGGGGCCGCGGCGATCACCACGGACCTGCGCGAGATCCGCGCCGCCATCAAGCGGGCGCTGGTTCGCCATCACGACGAGCCCGACGAGCGGTGGGCGCTGCTGCCCCTCGTCCCGCTGATCCCGAAGCCGGTGTTTCGGCGGTTGCTCAGCGTGGTCACCGGCGGCGCGGCGACCGTGGTGTCGTCCAATCTCGGCGCGCTCGACCCGGCCGCCAACCGGCCGGACGGCACGGACGCCGACTACTTCGCCATGAAGTCGGTGTACCCGGGCGTGACCGCCGCGACGATGCACCGCACCAACGGGGCCCTGGCGTTGCTGTCGGGGCGGGTCCACGGCCGGGTCTTCATCTCGGTCCTCGCCTACGAATTGGGCCGCCACAATTCGAACGAGGGTCTGCGACAAGCGCTTTCCAAGACGCTGAGCGACTTCTCGCTGGCCGCCACAACGGGCTGGCACACGGTCTGCCCCGTGTGAGGCGCTAGGCCTCGGCCCGTGTTTCGGTGAGCCGGTAGAGGTTTGGCTCGGCAAGCTCGTCGAGCAGGGCGGCCAGGTGATCGACGAGCTCATCCGGTTCGAGCCGGACGTCGCCGGCCAGCCAGGCGCTGATGGTCTGCCCGACCCCGCCGACCACGAAGTGCGCTGCGGCCTTGATGCGATCGTTTGCCGGCACCTGAAGCGCGTTGCCGACGTGCTGGCCGGACAGCATCGCGAACAGGGCGCTGGACTCGGCGCGTTTGCGCACCACCACGGGGTCGGCCAGCTGCGTGCTGAACAACAGGCGGCCGACGCGGGCGTCGTCGGTGATGGTCCGCACGATGTTGGCGATGCCCGCGCGGGTCTGCTCGTCGGCGGGCACCGTGGCGACCGCGGCCTGCGTGGTGGCGGCCAGCTCGGCGACCACCCAGTCGAAGACGCAGGAGACGAATTCGTCCTTGTCGGTGAAGCTCTCGTAGAAGTACCGGGCCGCCAGCCCGGCGCGGCGGCACACCCCGCGGACGGTGACCGCCGAGATGTCCGGCCGCTGATCGCCGAGCAGGTCCAGGCCGGCGGCCAGGAGCCGGTTACGGCGGGTGGCCAGGCGTTCGGCGGCCTCCACCCCGCGATACGGCCGCGCGCTGGACGTGTCGCTCATGCGGACCATCTTGACACTAACGCCGCGGCGCGACAATATCAGGAAACAAGCGTTCGCACATTAGCGGCCGCGCTGCGGGAGGATCTGACGATGGCAATTCACCAGTCGGTGCAGGCACCGATCGGGCACGTCGAGCGCGGGGCCACCGATCCGCCGCGCCCCCAGCGGCGCAGGCGCGGGCGGACGCTGGGCATCGACGAGGGCCTGATGGGCGTCGCCCTGCTGGCCGGTCCGGCGAACGTGATCATGCAACTGGCGCAGCCGGGTGTGGGCTACGGCGTCATGGAAAGCCGCGTCGAAAGCGGCCGGGTCGACCTGCACCCGTTCAAGCGGGCCCGCACCACGTTCACCTACCTGGCCGTGGCGACCAACGGCAGCGAGGCCCAGAAGGCCGCCTTCCGCCGGGCCGTGAACAAGGCCCACGCGCAGGTCTACTCGACGCCGGAAAGCCCGGTGTCCTACAACGCCTTTGATCCCGCGCTGCAGCTCTGGGTGGGGGCCTGCCTGTACAAGGGCGGCCTCGACATCTACCGGATGTTCATCGGTGAGCTCGACGGCGAAGACGCCGAGCGCCACTACCGCGAGGGCATGGCGCTGGCCACGACCTTGCAGGTGCCGCCGAAGATGTGGCCGGCCGACCGGGCGGCGTTCGACCGTTACTGGGAAGAGTCGCTGGCCAAGGTGCACATCGACGACGCGGTGCGGGAATACCTGTACCCGATCGCCGCCAACCGCATCCGGGGCGTGAAGCTGCCCGGTCCCATCCAGCGGCTCTCCGAGGGCTTCGCGCTGATGATCACGACGGGCTTCCTGCCGCAACGGTTCCGCGACGAGATGCGGCTGCCCTGGGACGCGACCAAGCAGCGGCGCTTCGACAGGCTGATCGCCGTGCTGGCCACGGTGAACCGGTATCTGCCGCGGTTCATCCGGCAGTTCCCGTTCAACGTCTTGCTGCACGACCTGGACCGCCGGATCAAGAAGGGGCGGCCGCTGGTGTAGCGGCCCGCGGCGGGGCGGTGCCCGCCAAGTTGATAACGACAATCATATTCATTAAGCTCTCCTCAGTCTGGTAAGCCCTCCAGCCCGAGGAGTACCTATGACGGCGCCGATCTTCATGGCCTCGCCGCCCGAAGTGCATTCCGCTTTGCTCAGCAGCGGCCCCGGCCCCGGGCCGCTGCTGGCGGCCGCCGGCGCGTGGTCCGAGCTGAGCGCCGAATACGCTTCGGCCGCAGAACAATTGAGCACCTTGCTGGCGGGGGTGCAGGCGGGGGCGTGGGAGGGACCCAGCGCGGAGTCCTATGTGGCCGCGCACGCCCCGTACCTGGCGTGGCTGACAAAATCCAGCGCCGACAGCGCCGCCGCCGCCACCCAGCACGAGACCGCCGCGGCAGCCTACACTGCCGCGCTGACCGCCATGCCGACGCTGCCCGAACTCGCCACCAACCACGTCGTCCACGGGGCCCTGGTGGCAACGAATTTCTTCGGCGTCAACACGGTTCCGATCGCGGTCAACGAGGCCGACTACGCACGGATGTGGACCCAGGCGGCGACCACGATGTCGACCTACCAGGCGGTGTCCACCGCGGCCGTCGCCGCGACACCGCAAACCGATCCGGCGCCGCCGATCGTGAAATCCGATGCCTCCAGCGATGACTCGGACGACCCGGACCATGACCCCAAGATCGACAATCCGTTCAACGACTTCATCGCCAACATCCTGAAGAACTTGGGCATCAACTGGGACCCGTCCGAGGGCACCGTCAACGGGCTGCCCTACGACGCCTACACGAATGCCGGGCAGCCCATCTTCTGGGTGGTGCGCGCCCTGGAACTGCTGGAGGATTTCGAGCAGTTCGGCTATTACCTGGTGCACAATCCGGCGTTGGCCTTCCAGTACCTGGTGCAACTCATCCTGTTCGACTGGCCGACGCACATCCTCGAGATTTTCATCAGCCAGCCGGAGTTGTTGGCGCCCGCGCTCCTCCTCGCGGCCGCGCCCCTCGGCGCCGTCGGCGGATTCGCCGGGCTGGCCGGCCTCGCCGCCATCCCCCAGCCTGCGGCCCTCCCGGTGGTGGCCGCGCCGCCGCCGCCGACGCCCAGCATCCCGCCCGCCATCGCCATGGCCCCCACCACCCCCGTCGCGCCGGTCGCGGCGCCGGCCTCCGCGCCGGCACCGGCGCCCGCCCCCACGGCGACCACGGTGACCGCCGCTCCGGCCGCACCCGCTGCGGCGCCGGCCGCGGCGGGCTTCTTTCCTCCGTACGTCGTCGGTCCGCCCGGAATGGGAACGGGCTCGGGGATGGGGGCGAGCGCCAGCTTCAGCGCGAAAAGGAAAGCGCCGGAACCGGATAGCGCCGCCGCCGCGGCGGCCGCGGTCGCGCGCACGCGCAAAGCGGCCCGGGCGCGGCGGCGCCGGGGCGCGACGGACCGCGGGTATGGCGACGAGTTCATGGACATGAATGTCGATGTCGACCCGGACTGGGGCGGGTCGCTGGCATCCGATCGGGGTGCCGGCACGCTGGGATTCGCCGGCACCGCCGAGCGTGAGGCGGTCGCCGCGGCGGCCGGGCTGACCCGGCTGGCCGGGGACGAATTCAACGGTGGCCCAACGGCACCGATGATGCCGGGCACCTGGGGCGACGGCGGTGCCGACGAGGCGGGCCGCGACGGCTAGCGCCCCGGCACCCCATCGGCGGGTTCGTCAGGCGTCAGTTGCGTCGATGCGAGTCGCGCGTCCAGCGCTGATGCCGATCGAGTTGCCTTGGGACGGGGATGTTTTCCCATTGACCGAGCACCAGCCAGTCGCGCAGCGCCGCGGCTGAATCGCTGTCGGCGATGGGTCCTATCCACCGCGCCGGGCCGCTGGCCACCCGATCGTTCGTGCAGGGCTGGACCAGGGCCATCACGCCCCCGCCGGTCGGCCGAGAGGCGCAGGTGAGTGGTCCGAGCATGCAGGCGACCGAGACCAACATGGAATGCGGGCAGCGCCGGATGGCGGGGCGCAATTCGTCGATGACCGACAGTCGATCGTCGACGGCGCATGCGGCACAGACGATTACGGTGAACGGGCGATCGGTGCCGCGGCGTGGGGACGTCAAGGCGCCGTGTGCCGTCCGGGGTAGGGCAGGAGCGCCATTTCGCGGGCGTTCTTGATGGCGGCCGCGACCTGTCGTTGTTGTTGGACGGACAGGCCGGTCACCTGGCGGGAACGGATCTTGCCGCGTTCGGAGATGAACACCCGCAGCGTCGCCGTGTCTTTGTAGTCCACCGTGCGCAACCCGAGGCTGTCGAGCAGATTCCTCTTGGGCGAGCGGGCGGCGGGCGCGGTGGCCCGGCGACGCGCGACTTTTCTGGCCATCACCAGCTCGCCTTCCGCACGCCGGGGAGCTGGCCGGCGTGGGCTAGTTCGCGGACCCGGACCCTCGACAGCCCGAACTTGCGGAGGTGGCCGCGGGGTCGGCCGTCGACGGCGTCGCGGTTGCGCACCCGCACCGCGCTGGCGTCGCGGGGCTGGCGCGCCAACTCGTCCTGTGCCGCCGCCCGTCGCTCGGGGGTGCTCGCCGGTGAGCGGATGATCTTTTTGAGTTCGGCGCGGCGTTCGGCGTAGCGGGCCACGATCGCGCGGCGACGCTCGTTCTTGACGATCTTGGATTTCTTGGCCATGGTCAGCGCTCCTCGCGGAAGTCGACGTGGCGGCGGATGACGGGGTCGTATTTGCGCAGGACCAGTCGGTCGGGGTCGTTGCGTCGGTTCTTGCGGGTGATGTAGGTGTAGCCGGTGCCCGCGGTGGACCGAAGTTTCACCAGGAGACGGATCTCGTTGCGCGCCATCAGATTCGCTGCCCTTCGCGGCGCAACCGCGCGACGACCGCCTCGATGCCGTCGCGGTCGATGACCTTGATGCCCTTGGCGCTGACCCGTAGCCGGATCCGGCGGTCCTCCGAGGGCAGGTAGTACGTCTTGAGTTGGATGTTCGGCGACCAGCGCCGACGGGTCCTGCGATGGGAATGCGACACCGCGTTACCGAAACCCGGCCGCCGGCCGGTCACCTGGCAGTGGGCGGACACCTGCACCTCCACATCTCTTATTGAAAATCATTTTCGACAAGGTCCCCCACGGACGGTACCGTAGGAACGGCTTAGATGAAAATGATTATCAATAAGGAGGACGATGCGGACGCCCGTCATCCTGGTCGCCGGCCAGCGGGACACCGACGCCGTTGTGGGCGCGATGCTGCAGACGCCGGGAACGCTGGTCGTCGAGCACCGATTCGACGGTCACGTGGTGCGCCGCACGACGGCGTCGCTGTCCGACGGCGTGTTGACCAGCACCGAGAACGGACTGGAACTCGCGCACGGCTGTGTCTCGTGCACCATCCGCAACGACCTGTTGGTGCTGCTGCGCCGGCTGCACCGCCGCGACGACGTGGACCGGATCGTGGTGCACCTGGCGCCCTGGTTGGAACCCGAACCAATCTGCTTGGCCATCAAGCACGTTCGGGTGCGGGTGGCGCCGGGGTACATCGACGGGCCCGCGGCCCTGGACGTGGCGATCGCCGCCGTGGTGACCTGCGTCGATTCGGCGGCCTGGCTGGACCAGGCGTTGGGGGAGGAGGAACTCGACGACGGCCGCACCCACGCCCAGGTGGTGATCGGACAGGCCGAGTTCGCCGACGTCGTCGTGCTCGACCGCGCCAACCCGTTCGTGGCGGCCGTGCTGCGTCGCCTGTCGCCGCGCGCCCGCGTCCGCGTGGGGGCCGGCGGCATCGAGGACGCACTGAACAACCTGTACCGCGACGCGCGCCGCGGCCGAAGCGACGACCCGCACGGCCCGCTGCTGGCTGGGCAGCCGCCGCTGGAGTCCCGCGGTCCGATCAGCCTGGTGGAATTCAACGCCCGTCGCCCCTTTCATCCGCAGCGCCTGCACGCCGCCCTGGATCTGTTGCTCGACGGCGTGATCAGGACCCGGGGACGGCTGTGGCTGGCCAGCAATCCCGACCGCGCGATGTGGCTGGAATCGGCCGGCCCCGGGCTGCGGGTGAGCTCGGCCGGCAAATGGCTGGCGGCGATGAGCGGGCCGGAGCGCGACGGCGTCGACGCCGAGCGACGCGCGCTGGCCGCGCTCGGCTGGGACGACCGGCACGGTGATCGGCATACCGCGATGGCCATCCTGGTGTGCGGCGCCCGGACCGACGAGGTCCTCGACGCCCTGCGCGGCGCGCTGCTCACCGAGGAGGAGATGCGGAACCCGCGCACCTGGATCGCCTACGACGACCCGTTCGGCGATTGGCACGAGGATCCGTGCGCGGAATTGACCGAGGCCGCCGACAACGTGGCCGGCCACACCCAGCAAGGCAAGGACCCTTCATGAAGCCCGGCGTGCATCCCGACTACCACCCCGTCGTCTTCCAGGACGCCACCACCGGCGCCATGTTCTTGACGCGGTCGACCCGCACCAGCCCGCGGACGGTCGAGTGGCAGACGGCGCGGGGAACCCGGACCTATCCGCTCGTCGTCGTCGACGTCACCGCCGACTCCCACCCGTTCTGGACCGGCAGCCGCCGCATCGTCGACAGCGCGGGACAAGTGGAGAAGTTCCACCGCCGCTACGGTCGCCGGTAGCCCGTACCGCGCCGACGCGCTCCACTACCGTTGCGCGCCAGCCGAAAAGGGGCCGAGTCGCGGCGGCGTACTGTGGGCGGGGTGCGAAGCGAAGGCGATACCTGGGACATCACCACGAGCGTGGGCTCGACCGCGTTGTTCGTCGCGACCGCGCGGGCGCTGGAGGCGCAAAAGCCCGACCCGCTGGCCGTGGATCCGTACGCGGAGATCTTCTGCCGCGCCGTCGGCGGTGCCGCCGCCGACGTCCTCGACGGCAAGGACCCCGACCACCAGCTGAAGACCGCCGACTTCGGCGAAAACTTCGTCAACTTCCAGGGCGCCCGCACCAAGTACTTCGACGACTACTTCCGGCGCGCCGCCGACGCGGGCGTGCGACAGGTGGTGGTCTTGGCGGCGGGCCTGGACTCGCGCGCCTACCGCCTGGACTGGCCGGCCGCGACCACGATCTTCGAGCTCGACCAGCCGCAGGTGCTCGACTTCAAGCGAGAGGTGCTCGCCGGCGTCGGCGCCGAGCCGCGCGCCGAGCGCCGCGAGATCGCCATCGATTTGCGCGAGGACTGGCCGCAAGCCCTGCGCGACAGCGGCTTCGACCCGGCCAAACCCTCGGCGTGGATCGCCGAGGGCCTGCTGATCTATCTCCCGGCGAGCGCCCAGGAGCAGCTGTTCACCGGTATCGACGGGCTGGCCGGTCACGGCAGCCACGTCGCCGTCGAGGACGGCGCCCCGATGAACCCCGAGGACTTCGAGACCGCCGTCGCCGAAGAACGCGCGGCCACCGCGCAGGGCGACCAGCGCGTGTTCTTCCAGCTGGTCTACAACGAGCAGTGCGCGCCGGCCACCGAGTGGTTCGGCAACCGCGGCTGGACCGCGGTCGGCACCCCGTTGGCCGACTACCTGCGCGAGGTCGGCCGCCCGGTGCCGGGGCCGGAGACCGAAGCCGGCCCGATGATCGCGCGCAACACGTTGGTGAGCGCCGTCCGCACCTGAGCCCTCGGGCGGATTTCACGGAAGGCCGGGCGAGTTCGCTCGGGCAGCGACCAACGCCGGAACTTTTTCGGTCCGCCAGCCGACTAGTGGCTGCGTGATCGTTCCACCGGCCTGCGGGTCGGGGCGATCGTCGAGCACAACCCGATCGTCGAGGAGTCCTTGCCATGACCGCGCCGGTGCGGACGATGTCGTGCCTGATCCGCTCGGCCGAGCCGGTGGGCGCCGAGGTGGCGTGCCGAGATTGAAAATGAAAATGATTTTCAGTAAGGTGAGGCCTTGCTGTGAGGCCGCACGGCGTGCGGCTGTGAGTATGCGGAAAATGCGGCTAAACCCTCTCCAGAACGTCCTCATCGGCGGTAGAAGAAGGGCAGTGCAGTGGTGAGTCGGACAGGCCCAAACGCCTCGACAGTTAGCTTATGCAATGCTAACTTCAGGCGGGTCAGGTTAGGGGAGACTACATACATGAAAAGACGCGGCCGTGGAACACGGTGACACCGGCATGCTCACAGTTCAGCCGGCCAATTCGCGCGTGGACACGCGCGTTGACGGCGACGTCGTCAGCCGGTTCGCCACCTGCTGCCGCGCGCTGGGCATCGTCGTCTACCAACGCCAGCGGCCGGCCGACCTGGCCGCCGCGCGTTCGGGTTTCGCCGCGCTGACCCGCATCGCCCACGATCAATGCGACGCGTGGACGGGGCTGGCGGCTGCCGGAGACACGTCCCTGCGGGTGCTCGAGGCGGTGTCGCGCACCGCGGCCTCCGCGGGCGTGCTGCAGCGCCAGGTCGACCTGGCACCCAACTCGCTGGGCTTCCGCTACGACACCGGACTGTATCTACAGTTCCGCGCGACCACTCCCGACGACTTCCACCTTGCCTACGCGGCCGCGCTCGCGACGGCGGGACGGTTTGCTGACGCCGACGCGATCGTCGCGGGCCTGACGACCGAGCGACCGAACTGGCGTGAGGCCCGCTGGGTGTCCGTCGTCATCAACTACCGCGCCGAGCGCTGGTCGGACGTCGTCAAACTGCTGACCCCGATCGTCAACGACACGGACCTGGACGAGGCGTTCTCGCACGCGGCCAAGATCGCGCTCGGCACCGCGCTGGCCCGGCTGGGCATGTTCGCCCCGGCGCTGTCCTATCTGGAGGAGCCCGAGGGGCCGGTCGCGGTGGCGGCCGTCGACGGCGCGCTGGCCAAAGCGCTGGTGCTGCGCGCCCACGTCGACGAGGACGCGGCGAGCGAAGTGCTGCAGGACCTGTACGCGGCCCACCCCGAGAACGAACAGGTCGAACAGGCCCTGACCGACACCAGTTTTGGCATCGTGACCACCACGGCGGCGCGCATCGAAGCCCGCACCGATCCGTGGGATCCCGAAACCGAGCCCAGCGCCGAGGATTTCGTCGACCCCGCCGCCCACGAACGCAAGGCCGTGCTGCTGCACGAGGCCGAACGCCAGCTCGCCGAGTTCATCGGCCTCGAAGAGGTCAAGAACCAGGTGTCGCGGCTGAAGAGCTCGGTCGCCATGGAGCTGGTCCGCAAGCAGCGTGGGCTCGCGGTCGCGCAGCGCGCCCACCACCTGGTCTTCGCCGGCCCGCCCGGAACCGGTAAGACCACCATCGCCCGCGTGGTCGCCAAGATCTATTGCGGCCTGGGGCTTTTGAAGCGGGAGAACATCCGCGAGGTGCACCGCGCCGATCTCATCGGCCAGCACATCGGCGAGACCGAGGCCAAGACCAACGCGATCATCGACAGCGCGCTCGACGGCGTGCTGTTCCTCGACGAGGCCTACGCGCTGGTCGCCACCGGCGCCAAGAACGACTTTGGGCTGGTGGCCATCGACACGCTGCTGGCGCGGATGGAGAACGACCGCGACCGCCTGGTGGTCATCATCGCGGGGTACCGGGCCGACCTGGACAAGTTCCTGGACACCAACGAGGGCTTGCGTTCCCGATTCACCCGCAACATCGACTTCCCTTCCTACGCACCGTCGGAACTGGTCGAGATCGCGAACAAGATGGCCGAGCAGCGCGACAGCATTTTCGAAAAGGCCGCGCTCGACCACATGGAGGAGTTGTTCACGAAGTTGGCGACCGAGTCGACACCCGACGCCAACGGGATTTCGCGACGCAACCTGGACATCGCCGGTAACGGTCGATTCGTGCGAAACATCGTCGAACGCTCCGAAGAAGAACGAGAGTTCCGGCTCGACCATTCGGAACACGCCGGAACCGGCGAATTCAGTGACGAGGAGCTGATGACGATCACCGACGACGACGTCGCAAGGTCGGTTGAGCCGCTGCTGCGCGGCCTCGGGCTGTCGGTGCCGGCATGACGTCCAATCAGCAACCCGACGAACGCCGTTCGTTCTCGTCTCGGACCCCGGTCAACGACAATCCCGACCAGGTCGAGTACCGCCGCGGCTTCGTCACCCGGCACCAGGTGAGCGGCTGGCGTTTCGTGATGCGCCGGATCGCCTCCGGTATCGCGTTGCACGACACCAGGATGCTCGTCGACCCGCTGCGCACGCAGTCGCGCGCGGTGGCGATGGGCGCCGTCCTGCTGGTCACCGGTTTGGCCGGCTGCTTCGTGTTCTCGCTGATCCGTCCGAACGGGACGGCGGGCACCAACGCCGTGCTCGCCGACCGGTCCACCGCCGCGCTGTATGTCCGTGTCGGTGAGGATCTGCATCCGGTGCTCAACCTGACCTCGGCCCGACTGATCACGGGTCGGCCGGTGGACCCGACCATGGTGAAAAGCAGTGAGCTGGACCGGTTTCCGCGCGGCAACCTGATCGGCATCCCCGGTGCGCCGGAACGGATGGTGCAAAACCCCTCGACCGATGCGAACTGGACGGTGTGCGACGCGGTCAGCGAGCCCGGGGGGCACGCCGCACACAGCACCGGTGTCACGGTGATCGCCGGCCGGCCGGACAGCAGCGGCGCCCGCGCCGCCACGCTCCCGCCGCGGCAGGCGATGCTCGCCGACCGTGACGGCACCACGTGGCTGTTGTGGGACGGCAAGCGCAGTCAGATCAACCTCACCGACCAAGCGATCACGAACGCACTTGGCTTGGGGCAGGGCAACTCCGAGATCCCCGCGCCCCGCCCGATCGCCCTGGGCCTGTTCAACGCGATTCCCGAAGCCCCGCCGCTGACCGCGCCCGGCATCCCGAACGCCGGTGCGCCGGCGCCCTTTACCGTGCCGGCACCGATCGGTGGGGTCGTGGTGTCCTACACCCTGGACCAGAGCTCCTCCGGGGCGCCGCGCTACTACGCGGTGTTGCCGGACGGCCTGCAGCAGATCTCGCCGGTGCTCGCCGCGATCCTGCGGAACACGAATTCCTATGGGCTGGACCAACCGCCGCGGCTGGGCGCCGACGCGGTGGCCAAGCTGCCGGTGTCGCGGATGCTGGACACCGCGCGGTACCCCGACCAGCAGGTCGGGGTGGTGGATGCGGCCAAATCGCCCGTCATGTGCGCCTATTGGAGCAAGCCCGCCAAGGCCGCCAGCAGCTCGGTGAACCTGCTGACGGGCTCGGCCCTGCCGGTCGCCGAATCGATACGCACCGTCGACCTGGTGGGCGGCGGCTCGCCGGCCACCGCCGCCCGCGTCGCCCTGGCGCCGGGCACCGGCTACTTCACCCAGACCGTCGGCGGCGGGCCGAACTCGCCGGGCGCCGGGTCGCTGTTCTGGGTCTCTGACACCGGTGTCCGCTACGGCATCGACAACGAGGCCGAGCACTCGGCCGCCGGGCAGAACAAAACCGTTGAGGCCCTTGGCCTTACCGGGTCGCCGGTCCCGATCCCGTGGTCGGTGCTGTCGCTGTTCGCGAGCGGCCCGACATTATCGCGCGCCGACGCGCTGCTGGCACACGACGGGCTGACGCCCGACCAGAAGCCCGGCCGCGTCACTGCCGCTGCTAGGGAAGCCGAGGGAGCCCCCCGATGAGCCGACTGATCTTCGAAGCGCGCCGCCGGCTGGCGCCGCCGGTGACCCGCAAGGGCACCATCGCCATCGAGGCCCCGCCCGAGCTGCCGCGGGTGATCCCGCCGTCGTTCCTGCGCCGCGCGATGCCGTACGTGCTGGTGATCCTGATCGTCGGCATGATCGTCGCGCTGTTCGCGACCGGAATGCGGTTGATCTCCCCGCAGACGCTGTTCTTCCCGTTCGTGCTGCTGCTCGCCGCGACGGCGATGTACCGCGGCAACGACAACAAGACGCGCACCGAGGAGGTCGACGCCGAACGCGCCGACTACCTGCGCTACCTGTCGGTGGTCCGGGACAACATCCGCACCCAGGCCGCCGCGCAGAGCGCCGCCGCGCAGTGGTCCCACCCGGAGCCCGCGGCGCTGGCCGCCGTGCCCGGATCGCGCCGTCAGTGGGAGCGCGACCCGCACGATCCCGACTTCCTGGTGCTGCGGGCCGGACGCCACCACGTGCCCCTGGCGACCGCGCTGCGGGTCAACGACACCGCGGACGAAATCGACCTGGAACCGGTGTCGCACAGCGCATTACGCAGCCTGCTCGACACCCACCGCACGGTGCGTGACGTGCCGACCGGGATCGACCTGGCCAAGGTCTCGCGAATCACCGTGCTGGGCTCCGAGGACGAGGCGCGCTCGGCGATGCGGGCCTGGGTGGCCCAGGCGGTCACCTGGCACGACCCGACCGTGCTCGGGGTCGCGCTGGTCACCCCCGACCTCGAGAGCCCGGACTGGTCGTGGCTGAAGTGGTTGCCGCACATTGACATTCCCGGTGAGCTCGACGGCGTCGGGCCGGCCCGCTTGATGGCCACCAACGTCGACGAACTGGTCGCCAAGCTGGGGTCCGCGCTAGTCGACCGCCCGGCGTTCACCGGCGAACCCGCCGACGCGCTGCGGCACCTGCTGATTATCGTCGACGACCCGGACTACGACCTGAACGCCTCGACGCTGGCGATGGGCCGCGCGGGCGTCACCGTCGTGCACCGCGGCGCCACCGCCCCGCACCGCGAACAGTATTCGGACCCCGAGAAGCCGATCCTGCGCATCACCGCGGCGGACGGCGCGGGCGCCCGGACCCACTCCATCGAGCGTTGGCAGACCGGCGGCTGGCAGCCGTACATCGACGACGCCGACCAACTGGGCGCCGACGAGGCCGCCCACCTGGCGCGCCAGCTGTCGCGCTGGGACTCCAACCCGACCCACACGGGGTTGCGTTCGGCGGCCACCCGGGGCGCCACGTTCACCACGATGCTGGGCATCCCGGACGCGTCGCAACTGGATGTGCCGACGCTGTGGGCGCCGCGGCGTCGCGAGGACGAGCTGCGCGTTCCGATCGGGGTCACCGCGACCGGTGAGCCGCTGATGTTCGACCTCAAGGACGAGGCCGAGGGCGGGATGGGCCCGCACGGTCTGATGATCGGTATGACGGGATCGGGTAAGTCCCAGACCCTGATGTCGATCCTGTTGTCGCTGTTGACGACTCATTCCGCGGACCGGTTGATCGTCATCTACGCCGACTTCAAGGGTGAGGCGGGGGCCGACAGCTTCCGCCACTTCCCGCAGGTTGTCGCGGTGATCTCCAACATGGCCGAAAAGAAGTCGCTGGCCGACCGATTCGCCGACACGCTGCGCGGCGAGGTGGCCCGCCGGGAGACGCTGCTGCGCGAGGCCGGCCGCCGGGTGCAGGGCAGCGCGTTCAACTCGGTGGTCGAGTACGAGAACGCCATCGCCGCCGGGCACGACCTGGCGCCGATCCCGACGCTGTTCGTGGTGGCCGACGAGTTCACGTTGATGCTGGCCGACCACCCGGAGTACGCGGAGCTGTTCGATTACGTTGCCCGCAAAGGCCGTTCGTTCCGCATCCACATCCTGTTCGCGTCGCAGACGCTGGATGTCGGCAAGATCAAGGACATCGACAAGAACACCTCCTACCGCATCGGGTTGAAGGTGGCCAGTCCCAGCGTGTCCCGCCAGATCATCGGGGTGGAGGACGCCTACCACATCGAATCCGGCAAGGAGCACAAGGGCGTGGGCTTCTTGGTGCCCGCGCCGGGCGCGACCCCGATCAAGTTCCGCAGCACCTATGTCGACGGCATCTACGATCCGCCGCAGAAGGCCAAATCGCTTGTGGTGCCGTCTATCCCGGAGCCCAAGGTGTTCACGGCCGGGCGGGTCGAGCCCGATCAGGACACCGTGATCACCAGCCCCGACGAGGTCGAACTGACCGGGCCGCCGCGCAAGCTCATCGCCACCATCGGCGACCAGCTGGCCGGGTACGGGCCGCGCGCGCCGCAGTTGTGGCTGCCGCCGCTGGACGAGCCGATCCCGGTGAGCGCGATGCTGGCCCGGGCCGGTGTGCCGCCGCGGCAGTGGCAGTGGCCGCTGGGTGAGATCGACAAGCCGTTCGAGATGCGCCGCGACCCGCTGATCTTCGATGCCGCGTCGTCGGCCGGGAACATGGTCATCCACGGTGGCCCCAAGTCGGGGAAGTCGACTGCGCTGCAGACGTTCATGTTGTCGGCGGCCAGCCTGCACTCGCCGCGCGAGGTCACGTTCTACTGCCTGGACTACGGCGGCGGAAAGCTCCGTGCGATGGAGGGCCTGGCGCACGTCGGCAGCGTCGCCTCGGCGCTGGAGCCCGAACGGATCCGTCGCACCTTCGGCGAGCTCGAGCAGCTGCTGTTGTCGCGGCAGCGCCGGGAGGCGTTCCGGGACTCCCGCGGTGGGGTCCCCGACGACGGGTTCGGCGAGGTGTTCCTGCTCATCGACAACCTCTACGCGTTCGGCCGTGACAACACCGACCAGTTCAACACGCGAAACCCGTTGCTGGCCAAGGTCACCGAGTTGGTCAACATCGGGCTGGCGTACGGCATCCACGTCGTGGTCACCACGCCCAGCTGGCTGGAGGTGCCGCTGTCGATGCGGGACGGCCTGGGGTTGAGGCTCGAGCTCAAGCTGCACGATCCGCGGGACAGCAACGTGCGGGTGGTGGGCGCCCTGCGCCGGCCCGCCGAAGCGGTGCCGCACGACCAGCCGGGTCGCGGATTGACCATGGCCGCAGAGCATTTCCTGTTCGCCACCCCGGAGCTGGACCAGATCGCCGCGATCAACGACCGTTACCCGGGCATGGCGGCGCCCCCGGTGCGGCTGCTGCCCACCAACCTCGCCCCGGATGCCGTCGGGTCGCTGTACCGCGGGCCCGAGCAGGTGGTCATCGGCCAGCGCGAGGAGGACCTCGCGCCGGTGGTGGTCGACTTCGCCGACAACCCGCTGCTGATGGTGTTCGGTGACAGCAAGTCGGGGAAGACGACGCTGCTGCGCCACCTCATCCGCACGGTCCGCGAACACTCCACGCCGGACCAGGTCGCCTTCACGGTGCTGGATCGACGGCTGCACCTCGTCGACGAACCGTTGTTCGCCGACAACGAGTACACGGCCAACATCGACCGCATCATCCCGGCGATGCTGGGGCTGGCCAACCTGATCGAGTCGCGCCGGCCGCCGGCCGGCCTGTCGCCGGCCGAGCTGTCGCGCTGGACGTTCGCGGGCCAGACGCACTACCTGATCATCGACGACGTCGACCAGATTCCGGATTCGCCGGCGATGAGCGGCCCCTACGTCGGGCAGCGCCCGTGGTCTCCGCTGATCGGGTTGCTGTCGCAGGCAGCCGATTTGGGGATCCGGGTGATCGTCACCGCGCGGGCCACCGGTTCGGGACACGCGTTGATGACCAACCCGCTGCTGCGCCGCTTCAACGACCTGCAGGCCACCACGTTGATGCTGGCGGGCAATCCGCAAGACAGCGGCAAGATCCGCGGCCAACGATTCGGCCGCTTGCCGGCCGGGCGGGCGATCCTGTTGGGCGACAGCGATGGTCCGACGTACGTGCAGTTGATCAACCCCTTGATCGGGGAATCCGTAATGGCAAGTGAAGCGCAACGGGAGGAGTAGAGATGACGCTGCGAGTGGTTCCCGAAGGACTGGCCGCCACCAGCGCCGCGGTGGAGGCGCTGACGGCACGGCTGGCCGCCGCACACGCGGCGGCGGCCCCGGCGATCACGGCGGTGGTCCCGCCGGCGGTCGATCCGGTGTCGCTGCAGACGGCCATGGGATTCAGCGCTCAGGGCCAGGAGCACTCGGCCATGGCGGCCCAGGGCGTCGAGGAGCTGGGCCGCGCCGGTCTCGGCGTCGGGGAAGCCGGCGCAAGCTATCTCGCGGGTGACACCGCGGCCGCTGCGACGTTCGGGATCGCGGGCGCCTGACGATGACTGCCCCCCTCGCCCCCATCTGGATGGCGTCGCCACCAGAGGTGCATTCGGCGTTGCTGAGCGCCGGTCCGGGACCGGGGCCGCTGTTGGCGGCCGCCGGTGCGTGGACCTCGCTCAGCGCCCAATACGCCACGGCGGCCGGGGAACTCAGTGCGCTGCTGGGGGAGGCGCAGGCGGGCGCGTGGGAAGGGCCGAGCGCCGAGCAGTATGTGGCGGCCCACCTGCCGTACCTGGCCTGGCTGCAGCAGGCCAGCGCCGACAGCGCGGGCGCCGCGGCGCAACAAGAGGTCGCGGCGACGGCGTACACGGCGGCGTTGGCGGCGATGCCGACACTGGGGGAGCTCGCCACCAACCACGCCGTGCACGCGGTGTTGGTGGGGACGAATTTCTTTGGCATCAACACCATTCCGATCGCGGTCAACGAAGCCGACTACGCGCGGATGTGGGTTCAGGCGGCCACCACCATGGGCACCTACCAGGCCGTCTCGGGTTCGGCGCTGGCCGCGGCGCCCCGCACCATGGCCGCGCCGACCATCGTCAATCCCGGGAGCGAGACCAACAACCTCACGTCCAACGCCGCACAGAACACCGGGGACTGGTGGCAGAACTTCATCCAGCAGTTGTCGAAGTTCCTGCAGGACTTCTTCCAGAACATCCAGCAGATGCTGCAGGACTTCTTCTCGAACCTGCCGGCGTTCCTGGCGGCCAACGGACCGCTGCTGTTCTTCATCGCCTACCAGGTGTTCTTCAACGCCGTCGGCTGGCCGACCTGGGGCGCGATCCTGACCGCACCGTTCCTGATTCCGCTGCTGCTGGGGATCGGCCTCAGCTCCCTGCTCACCACGCCGGCCGAGGCCGCGCCGGAGGCGGCGGCCCCGGCCGCGGTGGCCCCCGTGCTGGCGTCGAACAAGCCGTCCATGCTGCCGGCGGTCGCCATGGCGCCGACGGTGGCGACTCCCGCCGCCGCCCCAGCCACCACAGTCGCGGCCGGCACCGGCGCGCCGGCGGCCCCGGCGCCGGCGGCGGCGGCCGGAAACTTGGCCTACGTGGTCGCCTACGGCGCTGACCCGGACACCGGCGTCGGTCCCACCCTGACCGGGCGCGGCGGGGCCAAGGCGCCCGCGGCGACGATCCCGGCGGCCGGCGCGGCGGCACCGGCCCGCGCCGAGGCGCGGGCTCGGCGCAGGCGGCGAGCCGCGCTGCACGACCACGCCGACGAATTCGCGGACATGGAATCCGATTTCGGTGTGCCCCCGGACTACGGCGACGAGGAAGAGCTGGCTGCCGCGGTGGCTTCGGCCCAGGGGGCCGGACCGCTCGGGTTCGCCGGAACCAAGCAGAGGCAGAAGGCGTTTCAGGCGGCGGGATTGACCAAGCTGGCCGACGACGACTTCGGCGGCGGCCCACGGATGCCGATGGTGCCCGGCACGTGGGAGCAGGACGCCGTCAACGGTAGGGGCCCAGCCGAACCGGGGAAGGGGGGATAAGGCAGTCAGCCACATCCAGGTGAACTACTCCAAACCCCAACGGACGCAATAGAAAGGAATCACCATGAGTATGTTGGACGCTCATATCCCGCAGTTGGTTGCCTCGCAGTCGGCGTTCAGCGCCAAGGCCGCGTTGCTGCGCAGCACGATCAGCCAGGCCGAGCAGGAAGCGATGTCGGCGCAGGCCTTCCACCAGGGCGAGTCCTCGGCGGCGTTCCAGGCCGCGCACGCGCGGTTCGTGGAGGTCGCCGCACGGGTCAACACGCTGCTGGATATCGCCCAGGCCAACCTCGGCGACGCCGCCGGCACCTACGTGGCCGCGGACGCGGCGGCCGCCTCCGGTTACACCGCGTTCTGATCCAGCCACCCTTAGACGCCACCAAACCGCGAAAGGACTTCTGATGTCGCAGATCATGTACAACTACCCGGCGATGTTGAGCCACGCCGCCGACATGTCGGGCTACGCCGGCACGATGCAGGGGCTCGGCGCCGACATCTCCGCCGAACAGGCCACGCTGTCCAACGCCTGGCAGGGTGACACCGGTATGACCTACCAGGTGTGGCAGGCCCAGTGGAACCAGGCCATGGAAAGCCTGGTGCGCGCGTACCAGTCGATGGCCAGCACCCACGAGGCCAACACCATGTCGATGCTGGCCCGCGACCAGGCCGAAGCCGCCAAGTGGGGCGGCTAGTTCGTGGCTGAACGAGCCTGATGGAACCAGCTCCCAACGCCGTCGAGCTGACGGTCGACCACGCGTGGTTCATCGCGGAAACGATTGGGGCGGGAAGCTTCCCGTGGGTATTGGCAATCACCTGCCCCTATCGTGATGCCGCGGAACGCAACGCGTTCCTCGACCGTCAGAAGGCGGAGCTCACCCAGATGGGCCTGGTATCGGAAGGCGGGCTCATCAACCCCGCGGTTGCCGAGTGGATCAAAGTGGTGTGTTTTCCCGAGCGGTGGCTCGACCTGCGCTACGTCGGCCCCGCCAAGGACGCCGGTGCGGCCGGCGGCGCCGGCGAGCTACTGCGCGGCATCGTCGCGCAGCGCGCCGGGGCCGGCGGCCGGCCGTCGAGGACGGTGGTCGCGTTGCGCAGCGCGCAGCTGATCACGTTCACCGCCATGGACATCGACGATCCACGCGCCCTGGTTCCGGTCCTGTGCGTCGGGCTCGCCCAGCGGCAACCGGCTCGGTTCGACGAGTTCAGCATGCCGACCCGGGTGGGCGCCCGCGCCGACGAGCGGCTGCGTTCCGGTGCGCCACTCGCCGAAGTCCTTGACTATCTGGGTATCCCGCAATCTGCGCGTCCTGTGGTGGAGTCGGTGTTCAACGGGTCGCGAAGCTACGTCGAGATCGTCGCCGGCTGCCACCGCGACGGCCGACACTCCACCACCGAGGTGGGGATGAGCATTGTCGACGCAAGCGAGGGCCGGGTCCTGGTCAGCCCGTCCCGCGCGTTCGACGGCGAGTGGGTTTCGACCTTCGCGCCCGGCACCCCGTTCGCGATCGCCGTCGCGATCGAACAATTGACCGCCCAATTGCCCGACGCCGGATGGTTCGCCGAACACCGGCTAGCACGAGACTTTTCGAATTCAACACTGTCCGTCCAACACTGAAAGAAATAGAGAAGAGAGCACGATGTTCCAGGAACGGCCGCAACATTCTTCGAGGGTCCGGTGACGTCCGGAACCGTCATGCCGATCGTCCGCGTGGCAATTCTCGCGGACAGCAGGTTGACGGAAATGGCCCTGCCCGCCGAGCTGCCGCTGCGCGAAATCCTGCCCGCGGTCCAGCGTTTGGTGGTCCCGGCCACCGCGAACGGCGACGCGGAGGATGCCTCCGGCTCGCGCGGCGCCGCCGAGGTCGGTGGCGCGACCCAACTGAGCCTGGCGCCCATCGGTGGCGCGCCGTTCAGTCTGGATGCGAGCCTGGACACGGTCGGCGTCGTCGACGGTGACCTGCTCGCGCTGCAGCCGGTGCCGGCCGGCCCGGCCGCACCCGGAATCGTCGAGGACATCGCCGACGCCGCGATGATTTTCTCCACCTCTCGGCTCAAGCCTTGGGGCACAACGCATATCCAGCGTGGCGCGCTGGCCGCGGCGATCGCCGTGGCCTTCCTGGCGACCGGCCTGTCGGTCACCTACCGCGTCGCCACCGGCGCGCTGTCCGGGCTGGTTGCGGTCAGCGCGGTGGCGGCGCTGACCGCCATCGTCGGCCTGCTCGTCACGGCGCGCTCGGCGCGCACCGGCACGGCGCTGTCGATCGCCGCGCTGGTGCCCATCGCCGCCGCGCTGGTGCTGGCGGTGCCGGGCAGGTTCGGCCCGGCGCAGGTGATGCTGGCCGCGGCCGGTGTCGCCGCGTGGTCGCTGATCGCCTTGATGGTGCCCAGCGCCGAACGGGAACGCATCGCCGGATTCTTCACCGCGACCGCGGTGCTGGGCGCCGCGGTGCTGCTGGCCGCCGGAGCCGAATTGCTGTGGCACGTCAAGCTGGTCGCCATCGGCTGCGGGCTGATCGTGGCCGCGCTGCTGGTCACCATCGAGGCGGCGCAAATGTCCGCGCTGTGGGCCCGTTTCCCGCTGCCGGTCATCCCGGCGCCCGGGGATCCCACGCCGTCGGCGCCCTCGCTGCAGGTGCTCGAGGACCTGCCCCGCCGGGTCCGGATCAGCGACGCCCACCAGAGCGGATTCATCGCCGCCGCGGTGTTGCTCAGCGTCCTGGGCTCGGTCGCGATCGCGCTGCGCCCGGAGACGCTGAGCGGCGCGGGTTGGTACGTCGTCGGGGCGACCGCCGCGGCATCGGTGCTGCGCGCCCGGGTGTGGGATTCGGCCGCCTGCAAGGCATGGCTGCTCGCCCAGCCCTTCCTGACCGCCGGCGTGCTGCTGGTGATCTACACGGCGACGGGACGCTACGGCGCCGCCCTCGGTGCGGCCGTGGTGCTCCTGGCGCTCGTGGCGGTGTGGATCGTGCTGGCGTTGAACCCGGGAATCGCTGAGCCGGAGAGCTATTCGCTTCCGGTGCGCCGGCTGGTGGGCTTCGCCGCGGCGGGACTCGACGCCTCGCTGATCCCCGTCATGGCGTTCGTGGTCGGGTTGTTCAGCCTGGTGCTCAATCGATGATTCGATCGGCATCAGCCTGCTTCGCGGCGGTGTTGGCCCTGTTGCCGGCCACCGCGACGTGGACGAGTCCGCCGGCTTTCGCGATCAGCCCGCCGACGGTCGATCCCGGCGTCCCCCCACCGAGCGGGGCGCCGGGGCCGGTGCAGCCGATGGAGCAGCGCGGACCGTGCGTGACGTCCGGGGTCATCCCGGGCAGCGATCCGGGCGCCCCCACGCCCAGCCAGTCGGCGCTGAATCTGCCTGCGGCATGGCAGTTCTCGCGTGGCGACGGTCAGCTGGTCGCCGTCCTCGACACCGGGGTGCGGCCGGGCCCGCGGCTGCCCAATGTCGAGCCGGGCGGCGACTTCGTCGAGGCCACCGACGGCCTGACCGACTGCGACGGACACGGCACGCTGGTCGCCGGGATCATCGCCGGCCAGCCGTCGCCGGACGACGGGTTCTCGGGCGTGGCCCCCGCGGCGCGGGTGGTGTCGATCAGGACGTCGTCGGCCAGGTTCTCCCCCCGCACGCCGGGCGGCGACCCGCTGATGGCGCGGGTGTCGACCGAGGTCACGACCCTCGCCCGGGCCATCGTGCACGCGGCCGACCTCGGCGCCCGGGTGATCGACGTCGGCTCGGCCACCTGCCTGCCCGTCGACCGCCCCGTCGACCAGGCCGCCCTCGGTGCCGCCGTGCGCTACGCGGCGGTGGACAAGGACGCGGTGATCGTGGCCGCCGCGGGCAACAGCGGACCGACCGGATCGTTCGCCGGTGGGACGTCGTGCGAATCCAATCCGCTCACCGACCTGAGCCGTCCGAACGATCCGCGCAACTGGGCCGGCGTCACCTCCGTGTCCATCCCGTCGTTGTGGCAGCCCTACGTGCTTTCGGTGGCGTCGCTGACCCCGGAGGGCCAGCCGTCGAAATTCACCGTGGCGGGCCCGTGGGTGGGTGTCGCGGCGCCGGGCGAGCGCATCGTGTCGGTGGGCAACGATGACGGCGCGGGCCTGGCGAACGGCCTGCCCGACGACCATCAGCAACTGGTCGCCCTCAAGGGCACCAGCTACGCGGCCGGTTACGTCGCCGGCGTCGCCGCGCTGGTGCGCAGCAAGTATCCCGACCTGTCCGCCACCGCGGTGACGCATCGCATCACCGCGACCGCGCACAACGGCGCCCGCGACCCGTCCAACGTGGTCGGCGCCGGCAGCGTGGACCCGGTGGCCGCGCTGACGTGGCAATTACCCGCCGGCGCCCAGCCGAGCGGGGCGGCGGCCAAGCAGGTCGCTCTGCCTCCGGCGCCGGCGCCGGAGAACACCACACCGCGGACCGTCGCGGTGGTCGGCACCGCCGTGCTGGCCGTGCTGGTCGCCGTGGCCGGCGCGGTCACCACGATCGCCGCACGCCGTCGAAAGGACCCCACCCCGTGAAAATGTCGATACCTACCCCCGGGAGCGGGCGAATCACGTTGGCGCTCTTGGCCATTGTGCCCGCGGTTATGGCCTACCCGTGGCGATCGCCACGAGACTACTGGCTGCTCGGCATCGCGGCGGCCGTCGTGATCGTGCTGTTCGGCTGGTGGGGTGGCCTGTATTTCACCACCTTGGTGCGCCGCCGCCTGGCGATCATCGGGCGCGCCAACGCGTTCACCCCGCAGCCCCCCGCCACGGCGACCACCGCCCTGGTCCGGGTGGGCGCACCGGAGGACGACTCCGACGTGCTGCCGCTGCCGCTGATCGCCGGCTACCTGGACCGCTACGGCATCCGGGCGGACAAGATCCGGATCACCAGCCGGGACAACGCCTCCGACGCGTCGCGGCGCGAGACCTGGATCGGGCTCACCGTGTCGGCGCCGGAAAACCTGGCCGCGCTGCGGGCCCGCTCGCCGCGGATCCCGCTGCAGGAGACCGCTCAGGTCGCGGCGCGGCGCCTGGCCGACCACCTCCGCGAGATCGGATGGGAAGCGACCGCCGTCGCACCCGACGACGTTCCCCGGCTGTTGACGTCCAACCCCCGCGAGCGATGGCGCGGCGTGCAGCGCGGCGCATCGGATTACATTGCGGCATACCAGATCCGGGTGGACGAGGCCTTGCCGGAGACGCTGGACGCCATCCGGTCGCATTCCGCCCGCGAGACCTGCACCGCGCTGGAGATCGCCGGCGACAAGGCCCACCCGACCGTCGCGGTGGCGTGCGCGTTCCAGACCGACACCCCGCCGGAGCGCACGGCGCCGCTGGACGGGCTGACCCCGCAGCGCGGGAACCACCTGCCCGCGCTGACGGCGCTGGACCTGTTGTCGACGGCGCGGCTGGACGGACACACGACCGCGCCCGCGGGCCTGCTCGCCCAGCTGCACTGGCCCACCCTGGTCGGCGGGGCCCATCGGGCGTCGTCGGCCGGCGGCCCGGAAACCAGCTCGGCGACCACCGAGACCCTCGAGGCCGCTAGAACATGACCGCCTGCAGGAACGCGGTCATCCGGCGCAGGTAGTCCAACTGGCTCACGTGCATCACGTGGCTGCCCGGAAACCAGTGCAGCGCACAGTGATCCCAGTGCTGCCATAGCTTGACGGCGTGGTCCGGCGGCGCCATCCGGTCGCCGAGGCCGGTGATGATCATCCGGCGGTCCCGGCCGACCAGCGGCGGGTAACTGAGCGGGCAGTGGTACGCCATGCCGGCGCTCAACGCCTCGTGGCTGATATCGGAGAGGCGCAGGCCCATCCGCACCAGCTTGTTGGCCGGGAACCATTCGTCGAACAGCGTCGCGGGAGTGACGACCGGGCAGTTGGGGATGACGGCCTCGAGCCGATCGTCGGCGGAGGCCACCAGCGCCGAGGTGTAGCCACCCAGCGAGATGCCGGTGAGCGCGATCCGGTCGACACCGGTGTGGCGCAGGTAGTCGATGACGGAACGAAAGTCGTGCACGGCCTGGGCCATCGCCTCGGCGAAACCGGACAGGCCGCCGGCGAAATAGCCGAAACCGCTGAAGGGCGAGAACTTTTCGGCCCGCTTGCCGTGAAAGGGCAGCGTGTACATCAACACGTCGTAGCCCGCCCGGTAGTACCAGGGCAGCGAGAAGAACCGCCCGTTGGCCAGATACCACGACCCCATGAAGCCGTGGATGACGCACAGCGTGGGCCGCGGCCCGTCGTCGTGGCGCCAGTGCTGCGCGCGCACCATGTTGTTGGATCCCCACGCGCTCCAGCGCGCGCGCATCGCGGGGTTGATCGCGGTGAAGCTGCTGGGGAACGCGATGTTGTCGACCGTGCCGCGCGCGACCCACTCCGCCAGCGGGCTGGCGCGACGCGAGGTCACCCGCGGCAACTCGGTGGGCGCCGGAAAGGACCGCGCGGGATCTCCCGCCGCCCCCAGCTCGGCGTAGAAGTCGAGGTTGCTCCGCTCGGTCGAGGCATCGGATTGCCGCAGGGCGCCCGCGACCACGAACGGTGTCACCGTGGTGGTGAGCAGCGAGGCCACCCAGGTGCGCAGGGCCAGATCTCCGAGGGCCGATGCCTCGACTACCATTCGCTGACGGGGCGACAACGCCGAGTGGGGGGGTAATCCGCCGGCGCCGGCCGGCACATCGGCGCCGGGAACGTCTGGAACGGGGACCGGCGGGTCGATCGGATCCATGTCGGGCGCCACGAACGCCGATGGTAGCCGGACGGGCTCGCGCTTCCAGGATGTTCGACCGGTTTCGGTCGCTACGGTCTTATCCCGGGACCACGGCGGTGATGCCGGTGCACCATAGGGGTAATACGGTTTGCTATCAGCCGGCTAGCGACGGCGCGTTGATCAGGAGGACCGACATGTGGGACCCGGACGTCTACCTGGCCTTTGCCGATCACCGCGGCCGGCCCTTCTACGATCTGCTGTCGCGGGTGGGCGCCGAGCGGGCGCGCCGCGTCGTCGATCTCGGTTGCGGGCCCGGACACCTGACGACATACCTGGGCCGGCGCTGGCCGGACGCGGTGATCGAGGCGATGGACAGCTCCCCGGAGATGGTGGCCGCCGCCAAGGAGCGCGGCATCGACGCCGTCACCGGCGACCTGCGCGACTGGAAGCCCCAGCCCGACACCGACGTGGTGGTCAGCAACGCGGCCCTGCACTGGGTGCCCGAGCATGCCGACCTGTTGCTGCGGTGGGCGGGCGAGCTGGCGCCCGGATCGTGGATCGGGGTGCAGATGCCGGGCAACTTCGAATCCCCGTCCTACGCGGCGGTGCGGGCGCTGGCCCGCCGTGAGCCGTACGCGAAGTTGTTGCGCGACATACCGTTTCGCGTCGGCGCGGTGGTCCAGCCGCCCGCGCACTATGCCAACCTGCTGCTGGACGCGGGATGCCGGGTCGACGTCTGGGAGACCACGTATCTGCATCAGCTGACCGGCGAGCATCCGGTGCTGGAGTGGATCACCGGCACGGCGCTGGTCCCGGTGCGCGAGCGGCTCGACGACGACGCCTGGCAGCAGTTCCGCGAGGAGTTGATTCCGCTGCTGTCCGACGCCTATCCGGCGCGCTCCGACGGTTCGACGATCTTCCCGTTCCGGCGGGTGTTCGTCGTCGCCGTGGTGGGCGGCGCGGGCCGCGCGTAGCGGGCCGCCACCATCGGGCCAGCCGCGACTATCGCTGCGCGGGCTTGCCTTCTTCGATGCCCCGGTCGGCGGCGATGGCCGACCGCGGGGTCGGCTTGGCGCCGTGATGGATCTGCAGGTACGTCTCGGTGTACCGCGCGGCGATGCGGGTGCCGGCGAACTCCGAGGGGATGACGTCGCCGGTGCGCTGCCGCCAATCATGCAGCAGGACAGCGAGATCGGCCGCGACGTCCTCGACGTCGGAGGCGTCGGTGCCGTCGTCGGCCAGCAGGTTGGTGGTTTCGGTGGGATCGGCGCGCAGATCGTAGAGCTCCCGCTCGGGCCGCGGCGCCGTGACGAGCGGGGCCACGGCCACCCCCGACGGGCTTTCCTCGATGTCCCAGGGCAGATCCAGCAGCGGCCGCGACGCGTAATTCTCGATGTAGCTGTAGTCCTTGGTGCGGACCGCGCGAATCGGATCGAATGAGTCGTGATAGGTCTTCATCGTGTACACCTCGTCGCGCACCGGCGTGGTGGGCGGGTCCGGCTCCAGCAGGATGCCCGCGTGCGAGACACCGTCGACATCGGCGGGGGCGTCGATTCCCAACAGCCCCAACAGCGTTGGCACCAGGTCGACGGCGCTGAACAGCTCGTCGTAGACGCGTGGCGTCACACCCCGGTCGGTGGGTGGCCGGATGATCATGCCGATGCCGGTTCCCGCGTCGTACAGCGTGGATTTCGCGCGGGGGAACGCCGGGCCGTGGTCGGTGAAGAACACCACCCAGGTGGTGGCGTCTAATCCCGTGTCCGCCAGCGTGTCCAGCAACCGTCCGACGGCGGCGTCGGCCGCGCTGATCGCCCCGTAGAAGGCGGCCAGGTCGCCACGCACCTCGGGGGTGTCGGGCAGGTAGTCGGGCAGCTCGACGTCGGCGCCCTCCGCCGGGGTGTATCGGTCCTCGGGGTAGGGGCGGTGCGTCTCGAAAAACCCGGCGGTCAACAAAAAGGGTTGTCCCACCAGGCCATCGGCGCTTTGCCGCAACCATTCGTCGGCCTTGTCTGCAACGTAGTCGCAGTAGGAGTTCGATACGTCGAACTCGTCGAAACCGAGCCGCCTAGGGTAGGACGTCTCGTGCTGCATGCCGAAAAGCGCCGAATACCAACCCGATTCGGACAGGATTTGGGGGAGTGTGCGGATTCCGCTGCGGTATTCCCAGCCGTGGTGCGCCAGGCCGATGAGGCCGTTGGATTGCGGATAGCGCCCGGTGAACAGCGACCCGCGCGACGGCGAGCACAGCGGCGCGGTGGCGTGTGCCCGGGTGAACAGGATGCCCTCGGCCGCAAGGCGGTCCATTCGGGGGCTCGACACGTCCGGGTGCCCGTAGACGCCGAGGTAGCGGCCCAGGTCGTGCCAGTGCACGATCAGCACGTTGTCCTTGCCCGGCGTCAATTGCGTCACCTCTCACCTCGCCCCGCGACCGGCGACGATACCGCAACGTGCTGCGGCGATCCCCGCCGCGTCGGCTCGTCAGGCGGACGGGAGGCGCCCCCACCGGTTCTCGCAGACGAACTCCGACAGCGGCCGCGCCACGGCCCAGCCGTCCAGTTCGAGGGCCGGGCGATCGGGGAATTCGGGCACCGGCCCCAGGCACAGGATGGCCACCGGCTCCGCCCCGTCCGGCATGTCGAGCAGCGAGGCCAGCCGTTGCGGATCGAAGAGCGACACCCAGCCCATGCCGAGCCCTTCGGATCGCGCTGCCAGCCACAGGTTCTGGATGGCGCACGACACCGACGCGAGGTCCATCTGCGGCAGGGTGCGCCGCCCGAACACGTGCCTGTCGCGGTCGTCGCCCAGTGCCACCACCAACAGTTCGGCGCAATCGAGGATGCCCTCCACCTTGAGCGCCAGGAATTCGTCGCCCCGCTCGCCCAGCGCGGCGGCCGTGCGCGGGCGTTCCTCGTCGACGAGTGCGTGGATGCGGCGCCGCAGCGCAGCGTCGGTGATCCGGATGAAGCGCCACGGCTGCATCAGCCCGACGCTGGGCGCGGCGTGCGCGGCCTGCAGCAGGCGCGCCAGCAGCTCCTCGTCCACCACGGCGCCGGGAACGAACCGGCGCATGTCACGGCGTTCGGAGATGACGCGATAGACGGCGCGCCGCTCCTGCGGGCTGAATGCCTGATCGGTCACGTCAGCCATCGTAGGAAATCCGCATTAGCGTGGACGTGTCCCGAAGGGAGTGTCCCGTGAAGCCTTCCGATGTCCTCGAGCAACTGGCCGCCGATCCCGCCGCCGGCCGCGGCTATGGCGAGCCCTACCAGACCCCCGACGGCACCACGGTCATCGTGGTCGCCAAACCGCTGGGGGTCTTCGCCATCCGCAACGGCCGGGCCACCTGGACGCCGGCCGTGGACGCGAATCGCATCGCCCTGATCGGGGTGATCACCGGCCTGCTGGCCGGGGTGATCGGCAGCCTGGCGGTGCTGCGGCAGCCGCCGTGGCCGCGGATCACGATCAGGGACTATAGGTAACGCCGACCGCGCGGAACACGTATTCCGGCGGCATGTCGAACGCCAGCGACCGCCGCGGCAGGGTGTCGAGCACCTCGGCCGGGATGGCGACCTTGTAGTGCAGCGACAACTCGCCGCTGAATTTTGCGTCGACGGCGGAGACATCGAGGTCGACCTGCAGGCCCGTCGACGAGATCTCCACGTTCGCGGCGCCGGTCTGCGGCGCGTCCCAGCGCACGCTGACCGTCGGGCCGGCCAGCCGGGGCAGCATCGACAGCGTTGCCAGCACCCGCTCCGAGGTGAAGGCCAGCGACCCCGTGTAGCTGGCGACGCCGTGCGGCAACCGCACCCCGGGGATGGTGCCGCTGAAACGCCGGGTCACCGCGACGTAATCGGCAAGGTAGATAAGGCCTTCCGATTCGACCTGGGCGTGCAGCTCGTCGGGCAGCTTGCCGATGCCGAACAACCTGCGGACAAAGACGGCCATACCGCCAGTATGACCGCGCGGCGCGACTCCGTGGGGCGGGCGCACGGCCGCCGCCGCGGCCGTGCTGGTATCGGTGGGTGATGACCCGCCCGAGGACGCCGTTGGCCGCCGGGATCGCCGCGCTGGCCGCGGCCGTGTACGCGCTCATGTGGGTGGGCTACCGCCAGCACTGGGCGTGGCTGTACCGCGTGGACTGGTCCCTGCTGGACGGGGCGCGGGCGCTGGCGATCAAGCACCCGTCGTGGCTGCGGTTCGCCGAATCGGTGTCGTTCGTGCTGGGACCGGGCGTGCTGGCCGTGCTGGGGATCTCCGTGACGGTGCTCGCCCTGGTGATGCGCCAACTGCGGGCCGCGCTGGTGCTGGTGCTGGCGTGCGCGCCGTGCAACGAGTTCGCGACGGCGGCGGCCAAGGCGCTGGCCGACCGCCCGCGGCCGCCGACCATGCTGGTCCCGGCGTCCGCTACCTCGTTTCCGTCCGGTCATGCGCTCGAGGCGACCGCCGGGCTGCTCGCGATGCTGTCGTTTGCGCTGCCGATGATGAACGTGGGGGCGCGGCGCGCCGCGGTCGCCGCGGTGGCGGTGGCGCTGCCGGCGGTCGGCCTCTCCCGGGTGGCGCTGAACGTGCATTACCCGTCGGATGTGCTGGCCGGCTGGTCGCTGGGATACCTGTATTTCCTGGTGTGCCTCTGGGGTTTTCGTCCCTCCGCCCCCGACCCCCCGAGCTAAAGCCCTGCGGCGGTGGGCATTTGGTCACGACGCGGTGACCTAACCGGGGCTAAAGCTTTACTTGACCGCGAGGATGCGCGGGTCTGACGATGGAGTGCATGCACCGACTGCTCACGTCACTGTGCGCTGCGGCGTGCGTGATTTTCGCCTCGGTGGTGCTCGCGCCGATCGGCGCGGCTGCCGGCGCTCCC
This sequence comes from Mycobacterium sp. H4Y, assembly GCF_000364405.1. NCBI lineage: Bacteria > Bacillati > Actinomycetota > Actinomycetes > Mycobacteriales > Mycobacteriaceae > Mycobacterium > Mycobacterium sp. H4Y. The sequence goes on along the minus strand of NZ_AKIG01000002.1, from coordinate 1,202,938 downwards.
TGGTTCGCGAACGCGGTCGGCAATGCGACACAGGTGGTTTCGGTGGTGAGCACCGGCGGCTCGAACGCGACCATGGAGGTCTTCCAGCGCACCGGCACCGGCTGGCAGTCGCTGCGTTCCGGCATTCCCACCCACGTCGGTTCGGCGGGGATGGCGCCGCAGGCCAAGAGCGGCGTCCCGGCCACCCCGATGGGCGTCTACACCCTGGACTCCGCCTTCGGCACCGCGCCGAATCCCGGCACCGGGCTGCCCTACACCCAGATCACCGGGGGAAACTACTGGTGGAGCGGCGACGACCACAGCGCCACCTTCAACTCGATGCAGGTGTGCCAGAAGGCCCAGTGCCCGTTCAACACGGCCGAGAGCGAGAACCTGCAGATCTCGCAGTACAAGCACGCGGTCGTGATGGGCGTCAACAAGAACAAGACCCCGGGCGGGGGCGCCGCGTTCTTCTTCCACACCACCGACGGCAAGCCCACCGAGGGGTGCGTGGCCGTCGACGACGCTCAGCTGGTGTCGATCATGAAGTGGCTGCGGCCCGGCGCCGTCATCGCCATCACGAAGTAGCGCCTCAGTCGGTGGCGATGGCCCGACCGGGTTTGAGCGTGAAGTTCGTGCCCTCCAAAGACATTGTGGCGTCATAGGTTCGGTCGTAACCGGTGCCGCTGATCTTCCACCCGGCCTCGGTGCGGCGGTAGGTGTCGCGGTAGAAGGCCGCCCCGATCAACATGAAGTTCAGGTCGGACACCATGACCCGGTCCTGCAGATACCAACTGCCCGTTGCGGTGTCGCCGGTGACGGTGATGTCCGGATGGGTCACCCGGTGCTCGGTGATGACGTTCGCGGGCAGCGACGTTCGCATGTACTGCACCAACTCGGCGCGGTTGGTGAAGTGCAGCTCGTTGCCGATCGACGGCCCGTAATCGGCCTTGATGTCCTCGGCCAGGGTGTCAGCGAAGTCATCCCAATGCTTGGTGTCCAGCGCGCGCAGATACCGGTATTTGACTTGCTTGATCGCTTCGATATCGGCGAGATCGTCGAGGGTCATCAGGTCATTGCAGCACACGCTGGTGAGCAGCCCAAGTTCGCATCGAAGAGCCGGTCGCCGAGACGTAAACCACGGCCACATTGCGCGGCGTGTCGTGTGCGTAGTTTAAGTGTCGCGGTCGGCAAGGTAGGCGGTGACCATGTCGATGAGGGCACGCCGTTCCAGGCTCCAATCGATGGCCGTGCCCGTGACCATCTGCGCCAGCACCACACCGCGCAACGTGGCCCAAATGACCTCGGCCACACCGGCATGCGCGGGTTCGGTGGTGATCAACCGCCCCAGTTGGCCGATCGCGGCGTTCATGTCGAGCAGGTGACGCCGCGACGACGGGTCGCCGCCGCCGCGGGTCTCGCGCAGGATTTCGAAGGCGGCCATCGACGTCGGGCTGCTGTAGCAGCCCCACGCGGTGTCGACGACGACCTCGATGCGTTCCCGCAGCGGCAGCTCGCTGACGTCGGCCGACGACAGGCTGTCCACCAAGCGGGCCACGCCGTCGTCCACGACCGCCATCAGCAGGCCGTTGCGGTCCCCGAAGTGATACTGGATTACCCCCCAGGTCACGCCGGCGCGTTCGGCCACGTGCTTGGCGGTGGCGGCGGAAAACCCCTCCTCCACGATGCAGCGGACCGTCTCGTCGATGATCTTCGCCCGGGTGTCATCGCCGCGCTTGCGGGGCGCGGTGGTACGCCGGGTGGGCCCGACGGGGCGACCGGGCGGCTGGCCGGCAACGATGGACATTGTTGACTTTATAACATAGCCGAGTCTATTTTTGGGGCGTGAGCAGCCCCTCGCGATACGCGCAACTGTCCCGCGACGAACTCGTCGTCCTGGTTCCCGAACTGCTGCTGATCGGACAGCTGATCGACCGGTCGGGGATGGCCTGGTGCATCTCCTCGTTCGGCCGCGACGAGATGGTCCAGATCGCCATCGAGGAATGGGCGGGCGCCAGCCCGATCTACACCCGGCGCATGCAGAAAGCGCTGAACTACGAGGGCGACGACGTGCCCACGATTTTCAAGGGCCTGCAGCTCGATATCGGTGCGCCACCGCAATTCATGGATTTCCGCTACACCGTCCACGACCGTTGGCACGGCGAATTCCAGCTGGACCACTGCGGCGCCCTGCTCGACGTGGAGCCGATGGGCGAACAGTACGTCTTCGGGATGTGCCACACCATCGAGGACCCGACCTTTGACGCCACCGCGATCGCGACCAACCCGCGCGCGCAGGTGCGCCCCATCCACCGCCCGCCGCGAACGCCGGCGGACCGGCATCCGCACTGCGCGTGGACCGTCATCATCGACGAGTCCTACCCCGAGGCGCAGGCCATCCCGGCCCTGGAGGTCGTCAGCCAAACCCGCGCCGCGACATGGGAACTCGACCCCATCGATCGCTCGGACGAGGGGCAGGCGGACTACTCGGGCCCGTTGCTGTCCGACTTCGACTTCGCCGCCTTCTCGCATTCGGCGCTGGTCCGGATGGCCGACGAGGTGTGCCTGCAGATGCACCTGCTGTATCTGTCGTTCGCGATCGCGGTGGCCGCGCGTGCCGCCGGCGACGACGAATCCCTCGGCGTGTGCACCCGCGGCCTGATCGGCATCGCGGGCGTGGCCGCCGAACGCATTCACCGCGCGCTGAAGCTTCCGGGCGGGGCCGAAGGCGTCCTGCGGGTGCTCGAGCTGCACCCGCTGCTGAACCCCGCGGGCTACGTTGTCGCCGAGACGGAGTCGAACCGGCTGCACGTCCGCCCGTCGCCGGCGCACGACGACCGTGCCTGGATCTCGTTGTGCTCCCCGGAATCCGTGCAGCCGCTGCAGGCGATCGCCACCGCGGTGGATCCGCGCATCGAGGTTCGACTTAGCGGAACCGCCACCGACTGGACCGCCGAACTGGTTGAAACCGACTCGCCCACCGAGGAACTGCCAGAGGTTTCGGTGGTCCGGGTCAGCGGCGGATCGACCTTCCAGTTCGAGCCCAGGCGTTCGCTGCCGCTGACGGTGTTGTAACGAAAAGCTACTTGTCAAGGGGTTTTCGGTACCGCTTCGGTGACGCAAGTGCATCGAGCGGATACCAATGACATTGCGAAGCATCGGCTTTGGGCGTGTCCGAGGCTATGGTTAACGCTGGCCACCGACCCCTATAGACGAAGGTTTTCGCTCTATGTACGACCCACTTGGGTTGTCGATCGGGACCACGAACCTGGTCGCTGCGCGTAATGGAAGCCCACCGGTTAACCGCCGCTGCGTGCTCACCCTTTATCCGCACTGTGCACCGAAAATTGGTGTGCCCGAAGAGAATCCGCCGCTAGCCGAACCCGGCGTGCCGATGAGAAACTTCGTCGAGCGCATCGGGGACTCGGTCGCGCTGGTGTCGCCCGACGGTTCCGCGCATGATCCGGAGCTGCTGACGGTGGAGGCCCTGGACGCGATGGTGCTCGCCGCCGGCGCCGATGCGGCGGCTTCGGAGATCTCCATCGCCGTTCCCGCGCACTGGAAACCGAGCACGGTGCAGGCGCTGCGCGACGCCCTGCGGACGCATGTGGGGTTCGTCCGAAGCGGAATGGCGCCCCGCCTGGTCTCGGACGCGATCGCGTCGCTGACCGCGGTGAAATCCGAGCTCGGCCTGCCCGACGACGGCATCGTCGGGCTGCTCGACTTCGGCGGCAGCGGCACGTCAGCCACCCTGGTGAACATTGCCGGTGACTTCGAACTCGTCAGCGCCACAATGCGCTACACCGCGTTGTCCGGCGACGAGATCGACCAGGAATTGCAGCTGCGCGCCTTCGAGGAGCTGGGCCACGGCAGCGGCCTGGACCCCGGCAGCACCGCCGGTGTCGGGCAGCTCGGCGAACTCAGGGAACAGTGCCGCGCGGCCAAGGAACGCCTTTCGGTCGACATGGCCACCGACATCGTCGCCGAGCTGGGCGGGCGCAGTTGCAGCCTGACGGTGACGCAGGACGACCTCGAAGAGCTGATCCAGGATCGGCTGACTGGCTTCATCTATGCCTTCGACGACATGCTGGTGCGCTACCGCAAGAGCTGGTCGGACCTCGCGGCGGTGGTCACGGTCGGTGGCGGGGCACGCATTCCGCTTGTGACCGAACGACTTTCGATGCACGGGCGCACGCCGATCCTGACGCCGTCGCAGCCGGCCTTCGCGGCGGCCTGCGGCGCGCTGATCCTGGCCTCCCGCGGGGGCGAGCTGGATCTGCGGACCCGCACGTCGATCGGGCTGCTCGCGACGGCCGACGCCGCCGGCGACGTCGTGGACCTGGGCGCCGGCGACGTGCTGGTGATCGACGACGAGGCGCTCACGGATCGCGAACTGGCGTGGTCGCAGACCGACGACCCCGGCGACCTGCGGATGCGATTCGGCGGCGAAACCTACGACGAAGACGGTCCGGCCGGCTGGTCGATGCGGCTCAACGTCATCGACCCACCCCGGGAACGGCGGCCCTGGCGGCGCCTTCGGATCTCCCAGCTGATCATCGGGATGTCCGCGGTGGTCGCCATGACCGCGGTCGGCGGCGTGGCCTACACGCTGACCGGGATCGAGAACCGTCAGGCCCCGCCGGCGCCGTCGGTCGCGCCGCCGCCCGCGCCGTCCGTCAAGCCTGCGGCGCCGGCTCCGGCCGCCCCGCCGCCGCCCACCGCCGTGCCCCCACCCCCGCCGCCGAGCGCGCAACCCGTCCCAAGTCCTGCGCCGCCGCCGCCCGAACCCCCGCCGTCGCCGGCACCGCCACCGCCTCCGGTCTTGGTGACCACGGCGCCGCCGGCGCCGGTCTACACCCCGCGGCACACGGCACCACCGACGACGACCGCGCCGCCGCAGCCGACGGTCACCACTACGGCCCCGCCGTCACCGACGGCCACGACGACGTCGCCGCCTCCGCCCACGAGTGAGGAGCCCGTCACCACCAGCACCACGACCACGGTGCCCATGACGACGGAGTGGATCCACGTCCCGCTGCTGCCGGTGCCGATACCGATCCAGGTTCCGCAGAAGCAGGCCCCGGCGACCCCCCAGTACCCGCAGTACTCGCCGCAGTACCCGTCGAACGAGTATCCGCAGTACCAGCCGTATCCGGGGAATGAGTATCCGCAGTATCCGGGAAGTTCGCAGAATCCCTACTGGGGCCCGGGTTATTAGCGTCGGTCCTGCTTAGGCGGTCCATCTGCGCGGCCATGCGCGCGCGGGTAACGTTTGTGTCACCAAGTTCGGATGGGGTTTCCCCGTCATGCCCTCGCTCGGGGGGCGTTCGAAAGACCTTGGAGGCGTTACGTGGACATCGTGCTTGGGGTGTCGATAGCTCCCGGGACGGTCCGCCTGGTAGCGATCGAAGGCCAAGACGCCGACGGTGTGACCGTCGAACAAGAAGAGTTCGAGGTGGGTGCCGCCGGCAATGCGGTCGATCGGGTGATCGACGCGATCGGCGGCACCCGCGAAGGAGTGGTCGAGGGCGGCCACCGGTTGAGCTCCACCGGGGTCACCTGGACGAACCCCGCCGACGTCGCCGCCCTGCGGGCGGCCATCAACGCCAGCGATCTCGGCGACGTGATGATGGTCGCGCCCTTGCTGGCTGCGGCCGCGCTGGCGCAGACGGTCGGCGACGCGCTGGCCTACGAGCGCATCGCGATGCTGTTCGTGGAGACCGCCAGCGCGACGCTGGCCGTGGTCGAGGTCGGCGACGGTTCCATCGTCGACCTGCACCGGCGCCGGATCACCGGCACCGCGGCGCCCGCCGAGCTGGCGACGATGGTCGCCGGTCTGGACGCGGGCGGGTCCGCGGCGGACGGCGTGTTCATCGTCGGCTGCGGCGCCGACATCGTTGCGCTGAAACCCGCGATCGAGGCGGCCACCTCGCTGCGGGTGACCGGACCCGAGGAGCCGGACATGGCGCTGGCCCGCGGGGCCGCGCTGGCCTCGGCGAACGCGCCGCTGTTCGCGTCGTCGACCGCGGCCCTGGCCTACGCCCTGGACCCGGGCACCGGGGAATTCGGCCCTTTGGCCGTCGGTCCGAGCCACCTCGACCTGTGGGGCGACGCCGGCACGGGCACCGGTTTCCGCGCGTACAGCGCCCTGGCCGACGACGCCGAGGAAGACGAAGACCAGCGGCCTCCGCGCCGGAGCCGCGCCATGCTGCTCGCCGGCAGCGCCCTGGCCGGCATCGCCGCCGTGATCGCCGGGGTCGTGCTGGTGACGCTGACGGCGGATCAGCCGACGGGTGAGGGGCACAACGCCGGCGTCAGCGTTGCCACCCCCGGCATCCAGCTGCCGGCCGCGCCGCCCAGCACCCCGCCCCAAGCGCAGCCGCCCGCTCCGAGCACGTCCCCGCCGGCGCCCGCGCCCACCGCCGAGGTGGCCGCCCCCGCGCCCGCGCCCGCCCCGATCGCGCAGCAACCCGCGCCGCAGACCACGGCCACGTCGGCGCCCCCGGCGCCCGTCCGTCGCGCCCCGACCCGCCAAACGCCGCAGTACGTGCCCCAACCGGTAGAGCAGGCGGCCCCCCCGCCGGCCGCGCCTGCCCCCGCGCCCCCGCCGGTCGCACCGCCGCCGCCGCCACCGGCCGCGCCGCCGCCGCCCAGGCCCGCGCCGGTGACCATGTACCTGCACTTCCCGTTCGTCACCGTGCCGATCCCGATCACCCCGCCGGCGCCGCCCCCGGCCCCCTAGCACGTGGCACACGCGCGGAGTTGAGCGCACACTGGCAATGACGGCACGCGCTGGCGAGGAGGTCGGATGGGCGAGCACGGTGGGTTCGGATTCGACCCGGACGAATTCGATCGCATGATCCGCGAAGGCAGCGAAGGGCTGCGCGACGTGTTCGAGCGCGTCAGCAGGTTCGTCGCCGCTCCCGGTGGCAGGTCGGGCTGGTCGACGATCTTCGAGGACATGTCGCGGCGACCCCGCCCCGCGCCCGAGACCGCCGGCGAGGCCGGCGAGGGCGTGTGGGCCATCTACACCGTGGACGACGGCGGCGGCGCGCGCGTCGAACAGGTCTACGCGACCGAGCTCGACGCCCTGCGCGCGAACAAGGACAACCTCGACCCGAAACGCAAGGTGCGGTTCCTGCCCTATGGCATCGCGGTCAGCGTCCTCGACGACGACTCCGAAGAGACTGCGTAGCAGTCGTTTTCGGCTCAGCCCTGGGTGACGACGTTCGAGTCGCCGGAGTTGCTGATCTTCGGCGTGCCCGAGTGGTAGGTCACCTTGTTGTTGAAGCCCGACGCGGTGATGGCGTCGGCGGCCTCGATGGTGACCGCGTTTTGCACCCCGGAGACCGAGAGGCTGGCGCAATGCCCGGTGATCGTCACCGTGTTGGACACGCCGCTGACGCTGACGATGTTGTCGTTGCACGCGATGGTCCGGCTCTCGTTGATGCCCGCGACGCTGAGCCGGGCGCCGCGCGGCGGGGCGGGTGAGGTCGACGGCGCTGCTCGCCGCGAGGCCGACGGGGCGGGACTCGTCGAGACGCTCGGCGGCGAGGTGATGAATGACTTCACGCCGGAAATCTGGTGTGCGGCAAAGGCGGCGATGCCTCCCGCGAGTGCGATCACACCGATCACGATGACGGTGCCGAGGATCCACCACACGCGGTTGCCCGAGGGGCTCGGCGGCGGCGGTCCGGTGACCGGGCCGCCGTAGGTCCACGCCGGCGGCGGTGGCGGGGCGCCCGGGGTCGGCGGCGGATGGGCCTGGCCGGCGGACGCGGAGCTGCCCTGCTCTGAGGCCCACGCCGACTCGGCGAGCGGGCGCTCGAGTTCCCGGATCCGCTCTTCCGGGTCATCGTTTGCTGCCATGCATTGAATATGCCATTCGCTTCTGCGTTTTCGGCCCGTTCGGTAGTTTTGGGGATCGTGCCCGATTTGCCGAACCGCCAGGTGTTGTTGCGTCGTCGCCCGTCGGGGCTCGTCCGGCCCGACGACACGGAAATGGTCACCGCGCCCGCGCCCGAACCCGCCGAGGGGGAGGCGCTGCTGCGCACCACCTACGTCGGCATCGACGCGGCCGCCCGCACCTGGCTCGACGACCAGCCCAGCTACCTTCCGCCGGTGCAGCTGGGTGAGGTCATCCGCGCGGCCGGCATCGGCGAGGTGGTCGCGTCGCGGTGTGACGCGTTCGCCGTCGGCGACGTCGTCACGACGCTGACCGGGTTTCAGGAATACGTGATCATCCGCGACGACCTGTTCAGCACGCCGATCCCGGGCGAGGACGACCAGCTGGCGATCATGTCGGTGTACGGGCCGACCGGCGCCACCGCCTATTTCGGGATGACCGACATCGGCCGACCGCAGCCCGGGGAGACGGTGGTGGTGTCGGCGGCCGCGGGGGCCACCGGATCGGTGGCCGGGCAAATCGCCAAGATCGCCGGCGCCCGGGTGGTGGGCATCGCGGGCGGCCCGCAGAAATGCCGGGCGGTGGTGGAGGACTTCGGGTTCGACGCGTGCATCGACTACAAGAACGACGACATCGTCGCGGCGCTCAAAAAGCATTGCCCGCAACGGGTGGACGTCTACTTCGACAACGTGGGCGGGCCCATCCTCAACGCCGTGCTGGGCCGGCTGGCCCCCCGCGCGCGGGTGGTGCTGTGCGGCGTCATCTCCAGCTACCTGACCGGCGACCACCCGGGGCCGGCGAACTACGTGAACCTGTTGTCCAAGACCGCGCTGATGCAGGGCTTCAACGCGCTGGACCAGTGGGGCCGCTTCGACGAGGCGTTCGCCGCGCTGCGCGGCTGGGAGGCCGAGGGCCGACTTCACCACCGGCAGACCATCTTTGAGGGCATCGAGTCGTGTGTCGACGCCCTCAACGGCCTGTTCACCGGCGTCAACGTCGGCAAGACGCTGGTCAAAATCAGCGAACCCGGCGCGCGCTGAGGCCGCGGGATGCGCCGCACCCCCACCGCGTGGTGTTATAACACCGTTTGCGAGAGTTGCCTGGGGAGAGCGCGCCGGGCTTGACGTGCCGGCTTTCAACGATGGGTGGTTTGTAGATGGATCGTCGCAGCATGATGTTGATCTCGGGGCTCGGCATGCTGGGGGCTGCGATGCGCTTGCCGGGTGCCTGGGCCACCCCGCCGGCGCCGCAGGCGCCGCCGGCCGCCGGCGGCGGGCCCTACATCTTCGCCGACGAGTTCGACGGGCCGGCCGGCTCGCCTCCCGATCCCGGCAAGTGGACGATTCAGACCTGGCAGGACGACGTGTTCCCGCCCGTGGAGGGGATCTACCGCGACGATCGCCAAAACGTGTTCCAGGACGGCAATTCCAACCTCGTCCTGTGCGCAACCCACGATCTGATGAGCAACACCTACTACAGCGGCAAGCTGCGCGGCAACTTCCGCAGCATGATCAACCAGACCTGGGAGGCGCGGATCAAGCTGGACTGCTTGTTCCCCGGCCTGTGGCCGTCCTTCTGGGGTGTCAACGAGGACCCGCTGCCCGACGGCGAGGTCGACATCTTCGAGTGGTACGGCAACGGCGACTGGGCCCCCGGCACCACGGTCCACGCGGCGTCCAACGGGAAGACCTGGGAGGGCAGGTCGATTCCCGGTCTGGTCGACGGCAACTGGCACACGTGGCGAATGCACTGGGGCGAAGAGGGATTCGAGTTCTTCCGGGACGGGGCGCAGTACTACAAGGTGCCCAACAAGCCCATCCACGTCGCCGGCGGCGCGCCCGACGACTTCCGGTGGCCGTTCAACAACCCCGGCTACTGGATGACCCCGATGTTCACGCTCGCCGTAGGCGGGGTGGGCGCCGGTGACCCCGCCGCGGGTGTCTTCCCGGCGTCCATGCTGGTGGACTACCTGCGCATCTGGTAGCGGTCATTTCGTGGCTTTGAGCACCTGAACCAGGTTGAACTGCCACCGCTCGACCAGCCGGAAGCCCAGGTCGTGCGGCACCGCGAACGCCGGGGTCGGCCCGTAGCGGGGGCCCGGCGGCAGCGCGGCGCCCCGCTCGTGCGCCGGCTGTGACGGGTCGGCCTGGGTGATGATCCAGACCACGCCGCAGTGGCTCAACGGCTTGGCGACGACCTCGGGGATGAGGTTGGTGTCGAAGACGTCGTTGCGGTCGGTCGCGCGCTGCCACAGCGTCAGGTCGACCAGCTTGCGATAGGCATCCGGGCGAGCCGCCAGCAACGGGCGCATGGGGGCCGGCATGAACGTCACCGTGTCGTTCACCAGCAGACAATCGCCCGGCGCGGCCCGCGCGGTGATCAGGTCGGCCACCTGGCTGTAGTCCATCCCGTATTTGGCGTACGGGTTGCGCTGCGCCCGAACATAATTCGGCGCCGCCGCCACGGCGAACAGGCCGACCAGCGCCGCGGTGACCCAGGGCCTGGCGGCCACCGCGCCGCCGCAGACCCCCAGGATCAGCGCCATCGCGGGCGCGGTGAACGACAGGTAGCGCGGCGTGTAGATCGAGTGCACCAGCACCGAATAGGTCAGGATCGCGGCGGTGGGAATGGCCAGCCACCCCGCCGCGAGCACCAACAGCTGCCGCTCCGATGGCGCCAGCCGCGCGGACCCGCTGAGCCACAACACAATCGCCGCACACATCAGCAGCGCCGCCAGGATGGCGAACGGGGGGCTTCGCTCGAAATACTGTTGCATCACCACGTCTTCGATGGTGCGGTGACCGATCGGGGCGACCCAGCTGATCTGGTGCGCCTGGCCGGCCACCGTCAACAGGAACGGCAACACCGCACCCACCGCCACGGCCGAGGCAGTGGCGAAGCGCGCCAACACGGTTCGGCCGCGGTGGAAGACGACGACGAAGACGACGTACGCCCCCAGCAGCAGCGCGATATACGCGTCGAGCACGATCGAGAGGGCCAGCGCGACACCGTAACCCAGCCACAACCGCCGGGTGTCGCGGCGCGCGGCGTGGACGAGCAGGACCGTCAGCCACACCGCGGCCATCATCGACAGGGCATAGGGCCGCGCCTCGATGCCCGCCCACGTGGTGCGGGGCAGGATCGCGCAGAACGTGCCGGAGGCGATCGCGACTGTCCGCGACGAGAACTGCTTGCCCAGCACCACCACGCCGGCGGCCGCGCCCCCCGCCGCCAGGCCACTCGGCGCGCGCGACCAGAACTCGGTGGCCGGAAAGACCTGAAACCACCCGTGCATGAGCAGGTAGTACAGGCCGTGGACGGCATCGACATTGCCCAGCATGTGCCACATCTGGGCCAGCGAACGGCTGTAGGAGGCCGAGATGGTCGCGGCCTCGTCGTACCAGAAGGAGGGCCGGGCGGCCCCGGCCATGCTCACCGCGACGGCCAGCGCCGCGACGAGCAACGGGTCCAGCGCGGCCGCCACGGCAGGCCGGCGGCTGCCGAGCACGCCGGGGCTGAACACATCGCTATGGTGCCAGAACGGCCCGGGAGGATCGGCCGACCGGGCCCCTGATTCGAACGTATGATCGATCAATGGGACGGCTCGCATCGATCGGGTACAACGGCCAACCGGTCCGTGACCCGTTTCGCGCGGTCCGCCCGCCCATCGCCGTCCTGGTCGACCTGACGGTGCTGTTCCCGCGTGAGCCGCACCGCTCGGGGCGCTATCAGCCCAACGGGCTGCAGCTGCACAAGGTCGTCGAGGGCCGGCTGAGCTGCTGGGCCCTGTGCGAGCAGGGCGACTGGTGGGGCCTGGTGACCTATCCCGTCGCCTACGGATCCCGGCGCAAGACCGTGACGCACTGGGTGCCGGCCTGGACGCTGCGCCGCAAAGCCTGACCGCACCGCGCAATGCGATGATTGCTGCCCGTGGACGCAAGTTGGGCCTCGGTCCTGAGCAAGCTCGTCGCGCTGGCGGCCGTCATTGCGCTGTCACCGATCACGGTCATCCCCGCGGTGCTCGTGCTGCACGCGCCCCGGGCGCGCCCGGCCAGTCTCGCCTTCCTCGGCGGCTGGCTGGTGGGGCTGGTCGCCTTCACGGCGGCGTTCGTCGCCGGCTCGGAGGCGCTCAGCGGCTTCCATGCGACCCCGCCGAAATGGGCGTCCTGGGTGCGCCTGGTCTTCGGGGTGGCGCTCCTCGCGCTCGCGGCGTTCCACTGGTTCACCCGGCACCGCCACCGCAGCATGCCGCGGTGGATGCGGTCGTTTTCCACGCTCTCCCCGGCGCGCGCCGGGGTGGTGGGGGCGGTCCTGGTGCCGCTGCGGCCCGAGGTGCTCATCCTGTGCGCGGCGGCGGGTTTGGCCGTCGGCAACAGCAGCCTGAGCGCCGGCGGCGAGTTGGTCGCGGCCGCGATCTTCGTCGTCGTCGCCGCGTCGACGGTGGCGATCCCGATCCTGGCCTATGCCGGCTCGGGTGACCGCTTCGAGGGAACGCTGGAACGTCTCAAGGCCTGGATGGAGGCCAACCACGACGCGATGCTGGCCGTGATCCTGTTCCTGATCGGGTTGATCGTGCTCTACAACGGGATTCGCGCGCTGGCCTGACCCGCGTTCGGCCGACTCCGGCGCGTTTCGGCGTCACTTCGGCACGGCAATGGGAGGATGCCGCCCATGGCAGGAAGCTGGGGCACGGTGCTGACCGGGCTCGTTCCGCTCGGACTGGTCATCTCGCTGTCGCCGCTCACGGTCATCCCGGCGGTGCTGGTGCTGCAGGCGCCGCGGCCGCGGCCGAGCAGCCTGGCGTTCCTGGGCGGTTGGCTGCTCAGCCTGGCCGCGCTGACGGCGCTGGCCGTCGCGGCCTCCGGGCTGCTCGGCGGCTTGGACAAGGCGCCGCCGCGGTGGTCGTCGTGGCTGCGCGTGGTGCTGGGCGCGGCGCTGATCGCGTTCGGCGTTTACCGGTGGCTCCGCCGAAACGACCAATCCGAGTCGCCGGCGTGGATGCGCTCGTTCGCCAACATCACCCCGGCCCGCGCCGGGATCACCGGCGCGGTGCTAGCCCTCGTGCGCCCGGACGTGGCGCTCATCTGCGTCCCGGCCGGATTGGGGATCGGCACCAGCGGGCTCGGCGTCGCCGGCGACTGGGCGGCCGCCGCGTTCTTCGTCGCCATCGCGGCGTCGAGCGTCGCGATCCCGATCCTGGCCTACGTGGCCGCCGGCAGCCGCCTCGACGACACGTTGGCGCGCCTCAAGGACTGGATGGACCGCAACAACGCCGCCCTGCTCGCGGCCGTCTTGGTGGTGATCGGCGCGATGGTGCTCTACCACGGGATTCACGCCCTGTAGCCGCCGTCGGCCAGGCCGGCGTCGGCTTCGAGCCTGTTGGTCGCCCCAAAGGCCAACTCGCGGAACAACTCCCGACCGTAGCCGGTGAGCATGCCCAGATAGCCGCGGGCCGCCCATTGCTGCGCGTGCCGCTCTTCGTGGTGCAGCACCCGGTCCAGGTCCAGCCGGGTGCAGCGCGGCGCGCCGTGCCCGTCAAGGCACCAGGTGTGCCCGGAGGCGACGACCCGGCACAGCTGCTCTGCCGGGTCGTCGAGCCGGCCCAGGTTCACCATGAAGATATCGCCCCACGTGGTGCCGCCCCGCTGGCTGAACAGCCGCTGGATCCAGTTGCCGCCCAACCCCATCAGCATGCCGTTGGGGGTGGTGACCAGGCGCCCCCCGTTGCGGTGCACGAACGGGACGTCGCGGGTGTAGCTCCAGCCGTTTGCCTGCTGCCGCAAGCGGATTCGGGTCACCTCGGCGGCGCAGTGAGGGGTGGCCGGGAAGTCGGTGGGTCGCTTGCCCGCCGCGCCGTAATCGCTGCCGGCGTTCAGGATGTAGGTCATCAGCGCCGCCGCGCGAGCGTCGCCCCCGCCGGCGCTGGGCGGCAGCAGGAAGAAGGATTGGCCGGCCGGGTCCTTGATCTCTTGCATCCTCGCGAGGACCACGAAGCTGGCGCGCGTGATGTCGTGGCGCCGGCTGATCTCGGCGAGCGCGTGCGGGGGCACGCCGCGGCGCTCGGCGTTCTCCCGCCATCTCGTGCAATAGCCCTGTGCGTCCATGTCTTTCCGATCGATTGTCACCCATGGTTAGGGTGGAGCGAATGAACAGGCGGCCCTGGCGACGCGCGCGCGGCGTCAAACAGATCACCCGAGGACTCGGCACGCTGGATCGCGAGCTGTTCGACGCGATCGCCGAGACGGACACCCCGCTGCTGGACACGGTCATGCCGCGGTTGACGCGCGCGGCCGACCATTCGAAGCTGTGGCTGGCCATCGGCGCGGCCCTGCTGGCCACCGGCAGGCACAGCGCGCAGCGCGGCGCGACCCGCGGGCTGGTGACGCTGGCCGCCACCAGCCTGGTCACCAACCAGTTCGCCAAGCGCATCCGGCGGCGCCCGCGTCCCGGCTACGACTTGGTGCCCCTCGTCCGGCAGGTCCGCCGCCGCCCGACGTCGAATTCCCTGCCGTCGGGGCATTCGGCCAGCGCGGCCGCGTTCGCCGTCGGGGTCGGCCTGGAGAACCCGCCGCTGGGCTTCGGGCTGGCGCTGCTGGCCGGGCTGGTGGGCCTGTCGAGGGTGGCGACCGGCGCGCATTACCCGGGCGACGTCGTCGCCGGGTTCGGGATCGGGTCCGGCCTGGCCGTGCTGGGTGGCCGCCTCGTGCCGCCGATCGTCGAAACCGCCCTTCCGCGAACGGAACCGCTGCGCGTCGAGACGCCGCCGCGGCCGGACGGCGCCGGCGTGGTCCTGGTCATCAACCCGGAGTCGGGCAGCGGCACCGGGGCCCGCGTGCTCGACGAGGTGCGCGCCGAGCTGCCGAAGGTGGACATCCGCGAGCTGGGTCCCGACGACGACCCCGTCGAGGTCTTGCGTGGCGCGGCCGCCGGCGCCGAGGTGCTCGCGGTGGGCGGTGGCGACGGCACGGTGGCGGCCGCGGCCGGGGTGGCCATCGACGCCGGGCTCCCGCTGGCGGTCTTCCCCGCCGGCACGTTCAACCACTTCGCCAAGGACATCGGCTGCGACACCGTGGCCAAGACCGTCGACGCGATTCGGCGCGGCAGCGTGGCGTGCGTGGACCTGGTGTGCCTCAACGACTCTCAGATGGTGCTCAACACCGCCAGCATCGGCGCCTACCCGGCGTTCGTGCGGCGGCGCGAAAAGCTCGAGAAGCGCATCGGCAAGCCGCTGGCGGGTCTTTACGCGATGCTGCGCACGCTGCGCAAGGAAGAGCCGGTGCGCATCTGTTACGACAACAAGACCCTGCTGACTTCGCTGTTCTTCCTGGGCAATTCGCTGTACCTGCCCACCGGTTTCGCGCCGGCGCGGCGGACCCGCATGGACGACGGCCTGATCGATGTTCGCATCCTCGAGGCGGGCCGGCCATGGGCCAGGACCCGGATCCTGACCGCGCTGGCGCTGGGCCGGCTGGAACGCAGCCCGCTCTACCACGAGTTACAGGTGCCCGAATTCAGCTTCAGCGCCGTCGACGGCCCCACGACCGTTGCCCGCGACGGCGAGGTCGGGGACAAATACGACCAGGCCCGCTTCACCGCGAAATACCGGATCCTTCCGGTGTTTCGTCCGCTTCCCGACGCGCGGCCCCCTCGGTGAGATCGCGCACCCGCGCGTAGCGGGCGGGCACCTCGGGCGAGGGTTCGGCGGTGTATTCGTGCGTCGGCGGCGGCTCCCACGCAGGCGGCCGGGGCGAGCCGCTCAGCGCCCAGGCCGCCTGCCGCGCCGCGCCCGCCGCGACGTACTGCGCCGGGGCGGGCGCCAGCACCGGCATGCCGAACACTGCCGGCGCTATCTCGCGCAGCGCCCTGGATTGCGCGCCGCCGCCGACCAGCAGGATGCGGCGCGCGACGACACCGCGCGCGGCCAGATGCGCGACGCCGTCGGCGAGCGAGCACAGCAGTCCCTCCACCGCGGCCCTGGCCAGGTTGGCCGCGTTCGCGTTGGAGACCCGCAGGCCGTGCAATGCCCCGGTTGCGTTGGGCCGGTTGGGTGTTCGCTCACCTTCGAGGTAGGGAACCATGACCACACCTTCGCTGCCCGGGGGCGCCGACAGCGCGAGCGTCGACAGCTCGTCGTGATCGACCCGCAGCATCGCGGCCGCGGCGTCGAGCACCCGCGCGCCGTTGAGCGTGCACACCAGCGGAAGGTAGCGCCCGGTGCCGTCGGCGAATCCGGCGACATACCCCGCGTCGTCGCGGACCGGATCCGCGGTGACCGCGGCCACCACCCCCGACGTGCCGATCGAGACGATCACGTCGCCCTCTTGGGCGCCGAGGCCCAGCGTCGCGGCGGCGTTGTCGCCCAGACCCGCACCGAATAGTGTTGTGCCACTGCTTGTCCCGTCGGATGGGCCCAGCACGGTGGGCAGCCGCGGACGTCGGCCGCGCAGCGCCAGTTCCAGCAGATCGAGGCGGTAGTCGCCAGTGGCGGCGTCGTAGTAGCCGGTGCCGCTGGCGTCGCTGCGATCGGTCGTCAGCCCCGCGATGTCGGCGTCACCGCGCAACCGCCACGTCAGCCAGTCGTGGGGCAGGCAGACCGCCGCGGTGCGGTCCGCGTGGCGCGGCTCGTGGTCGGCGAGCCAGCGCAACTTCGCCACGGTAATCGCGGCCAGCGGCACGACGCCGACGGCTTGGGCCCACGCGCGCGCCCCGCCCAGCTCGCGCACGAGGGCGTGCGCGGCGTCGGCCGAGCGCACGTCGTTCCACAGCAGCGCGGGCCGCACCACCGCGCCGGTTTCGTCCAGGCACACCATGCCGTGCTGCTGCGCGCCGACGGCCACAGCATCGACGCCATCCAGCCCGCCCGCGTTCGCAATGGCCTCTCGCGCGGCGGATTCCCAAGCGCGCGGGTCGATTTCGGTCCCGCTCGGGTGGCCGGCCTGGCCCTCGCGGACCACCGCTCCGGTCTCGGCGTCGCACACCAGCACCTTGCAGGATTGCGTCGAGGAGTCGATCCCGGCGACCAGCGTCATGACGCGTCGTCCCCGACCAGGGCCCGCAGCGTGGCGCGCGCGCCGCGGCGGTGCAGGCAGTCCAGGGTCCACCGGTAGGCGTCGCGGAAGCGCGGGGCGTCGATGAGGTCGCCGAACACCGGGCGGTTGGCCAGAAACGCGTCCTGGTCGTCGCGTTGCGAGCGGGCGAGCGGCACCAACGTGTCGGACAGCCGGTCGATCACCTCGATCGGTTGGCCCTGTTCGTCGACGCCCTCGGCGTAGCGGGCCCAGCTCGCGACGATCGCCGCGGACAGCCGCACCGGACCGCCGGTGCGCAGATTGTCGTGCACGACCGGCAGCAGCCATTTCGGGATGCGGTCCGAGGAGTCGGTGCACAGCCGGGCGACGGTGTCGCGCGCGTAGGCGTTGGCGAACCGGGGGAGTAGTTGGTTGCGGAACTCGGTCAGCCCCGGGATTCGTGTCAGCGTCGGCATGGCCTCCGAATCCAGGTAGCGGGCCAGGAATTCGGCGATCACCGGATCCTGGGCGGCCTCGTGCACCAGGCGGTATCCGGCCAGGTATCCGAAGTAGCACAGGCCCTGATGGCCGGCATTGAGCAACCGCAATTTCATTGCCTCGTACGGCGCGACGTCGTCGACCAGCTGCACACCGGCCTGGTCCAGGGGCGGGCGCCCGTCGGCGAAGTCGTCCTCGATCGCCCACATGGCGAACGGCTCGGCCACCACGGGCCGGGCGTCGCGCACGCCGTATTCGGCCTCCAGCCGCTCGGCCACGTCCGGCGTGGTCACGGGCGTGATCCGGTCGACCATCGAGTTGGGAAAGCGTGTCTTCTGGTTCATCCACTGTGCGAGTTCGGGATTGGTGCGCTGTGCGTAGGACGTGAATGCGCGCCGCGCCGTGTCCCCGTTGCCGACGATGTTGTCGCAGGACACGACGGTGGGGGAGGGCAGGCCGCGCGCCCGGCGCCGGTCGCACGCCTCGGTCACCAACCCGAACACCGCGCTCAGGGGCGGCTGGTAGCCGCCCTCGGTGATGGTGAGTGAGATGATCCGGGTTGCCGGGGCGGCGAGCAGTTCGATGACCGCGTCGGGATCCTCAGGCGCATAACGGAAGTCGACGATGGAGCCGATGACCCGCGGTTCCCGCGTGCCGTCGGGGTGTTCGAGGGTCAGCGTGTACAGGTGGTCCTGGTCGCGCAGCGCGTCGCGCATCTGTTGGTCGCCCGGCAGCACGCCGACACCGCAGATGCCCCAGTCCCGCGCGAGCCCGGCGTTGAGCAGCCGGTCGATGTACATAGCCTGGTGGGCGCGGTGAAAGCCGCCGACACCGAAATGCGCTATGCCGATGCCGATTTGGCTGCGGTCATAGGTCGGGACAGGATGTCGAGACCGGTCAGGTTCCGTGCGTTCAGCTTCACTCGAGTGTCACCTTAGCGCGGAGTCCGCTGCGGCTAGCTGATTGCTAGGCGTTGGGGCAGAGGTCGCGCAGGGCGAAGATCACCACGTCGGCGGCCTGGCGGCCGTTGATCCCGCCGGAGCCCTGGTCGGCATCGGAGCGCTGCAGCGCCAGCAGCTCCAGCTGCTGCGGCGAAGCGCCCCACGAAAGCTGCTGACACAGATCCGCGCCCATCTGCAACAGCGCGTCGTCGCCGCCGTCGACGGCGTGGATCCCGGCGTTGTGCAGGTCGTTGAGGAAGGCGGCCTGGTCGGCCCGCGCCGGGCCGGCCCAGGCAATTCCCGAGATCAGAAGTGGACCCAACGTCAGCGCCGCTCCGATGAACCGGCCGTGCAGCCTGCGTGCCGCCATCCCACGTTCTCCTTGTGTCTTTGCGCGATGCGGATGATGCACCTTTACACAAAAGTGCATGGACCGCCGCGCGGGAGATCCGGAGGATGAATAGTCGGCGAAGACTGGCCGCGCGGCTGCGCGCGCGGTGTGCGAGGACTCAGCTCGGCGTGGCTAGCTTGGGCACAGATCGCGCATGGCGAAGACGACGATGTCGCCGGCCTGCTGGGGGCTGAGGCCGCCGGCTCCCTGTCGTTCGTCGGAGCGCTGCAGCGCCAGGCCCTCGAGCTGCGCGGGCGGGGCGCCCCAGGAAATTTGCTGGCAGATGTTCAGGCCCGCCTCCAGGAGTGCGGCGTCGCCGCCGGTCACGGCGTGGATCCCGTCCTTGTGCATGTCATTGAGAAAGCTGGCCGCGTCGGCCTGCGCGGGGCTGGCCCAGACGAGGCCGGCGAGAAGCGGGGCACCGAACAGCGCCGAGGCGATGAAACCGCCAGCTAGACGACGTGGTGACATATGCCCTTCCCCTCTGTCTGTCAACGGTTGCTCTCACGGTGTTCACTTCTATGTAACCTCCTGGACAGACTTTGTGCATCAAAAATTCCCTGTGAATGACCTGCGGGTAAATAAAGTCCGCGGGATTCGAAGTCGGCGGCCGACCCCGGGAGAAGCCCCAGAACGCATGCGTGTCGGCGCAGGTCAGCGATGTCCGTCGGCGGTGTTCCGATTCGTGACAGCGTTGTGACGTCACCATTTGGAAACGGCGCGGTGCGGCGTGGCTCGTGTCGCGTGTCGGCTGCTGACAATTGGCCCGGTCGTGAAGGACGGCCTCGGTACGGCTAGGCGGGCCTGCTGCACTGATTGATTGCGGAAATAGCTGAGCGTGAATGAAGGAGAGTTGGCGCTGATGGCGATCGTCGATCGGTTCAACATGAAAGTAGTTGCCGGCGCTGGGTTGTGCGGAGCAGCTATAGCGTTGAGCCCCGACGCGGCGGCCGCCCCGCTGATAACGGGCGGCCACGCGTGCATCCAGGGGCAAGCGGGCGACGCGGCGCCGGCCGCCGGAGGTCCCGTGGCCGCGGGCGCGCCGGCGGACATGTGCGCGGCGCCGCTCACTGACATGTCCGGCGTGCCCATGGCCGTGCCCGGACCGGTGCCGCTCGGTGCTCCGGTGCCGATCGTGCCGCCACTGCCGCTCGCGCCGCCCGTGCCGGTCGTGCCGCCGGTGCCGGTGGTGCCCGCCGGTGCGCCGCTGATCGCCCTGGGCGGCCCGGTGGCGGGTGCTCCCTTGGAGGCGGCCGCTCCGATCATCGACATGGCCGGGGTGAAGGACGCGCCGACCGGCCCGGCGCCCACCGGCGGGCCGACGTCCGGTCAGCCGATTCGCCCGGGCCCCGCGAGCTGAGCCCGAATGTGTGCGGGCCCGCTGGTTCCTACCAGCGGGCCCGTTCCGTTGCGTGCCCCAACAATCGAAGCTCCGCACCCGGCTTGCATGTGGGTGCGGAGCTTCGTTTGCGAGGGCGCCGCTTGACGCAGCTCGGTCTGACTGAGGCGCTAGTCCTGGACGATCACCGGGTCGCCGACGTTGACGTGGTTGTAGTACCACTCGGCGTCATCGGGGCTCAGGCTGATGCAGCCGTGGCTGACGTTCTCAAGCCCCAGTGATTGGACGGCCCAGGGGGCCGAGTGCACGAATAGTCCGCGGTTGGTGATGCGGACGGCGTAGTTGACCGTGAGCAGGTAGCCGTTGGGGTCGTCGACGGGGATGCCGACGCTGCTCGAATCCATGGTCACCGCAGGCTCTTTCGAGAGCACGGTGTACGAGCCGACCGGCGTCGCGTATTCCGGCCTGCCGAGCGAGGCCGGCATCACGCCCTGCTCCCCGAAGTGCGGGCGATGGTGCGGCGCCGGGAGTTGGGTCGGCGGTCCCGCCTCGGCCCCATCGATGCTCACGGTGAACGTGTGCTGCGAGATGCTGGCCACCCCGATGACGGCGGGACCGGTTTTGATCTCCGAGGTCGCCTGGCCCACCGTCAGCGCAATTGTGCTGTGCGCCGGCCAGTATCGATCGGGCACCCACTGGACGACCTTGTTGTCGAGCCATTCGAACTTGCCCGTCATCGCGGGCGTCGACTTGACCTCAACCGCCCGCTCGGCGGCGCTCCGGTCGGTGACCGGACCACGGAACGTCACCACCACGGGATGCGCCACGCCCACGACCTCGCCGCGCGCCGGTGAAACCGACGCGATGGCCGGACCATGCGACAGGTTGGCCGACGCGAGGCTCACACCGGCCGGCGCTACGACCATTCCGGCAGCGACCCCGACGACCCCAAGAACACACCGAACACCGGTCCGCATGGCCTCAATTCCCTTTTAACTGACATCGTTGCAATAGGGATGATAAATGGCGTCTGACCTGCGAAAGCGCAAGGGCACGTGGATATTTGGGCACGCAACGGTCACGTTTTGGATACGGACGTTTAGTTCGGCGGCCTGGCGACGAGACGGGCGACCGGGGCAATTGTGAAGCCGCGAGACGCGCGCCCCGCCCCGCTGGCAGAGTCAATTCAAATTCGGCTCTTACCAGCGGAGTGTCCGTGTTTTAATCGCCGAGTGGCAGACCCGATCAAGTACCAGGGTGGCGAGCCCGAGCAATGGCTGGGGACACTCGGCGACATCTCTTTCTCGCAGCATTGGGTAGCAACGCCGGCCGGCGTGCACCCGATAAAGGGCACGGTGTGGACCGTGACCGACATGTCGCACTATTCGGAAAGCATCTCCACCGCCGGCATTGTCCTCTGCATCATCTTCGTCTGGTTTTGCCTGCTGGGACTGCTCTTCCTGCTGATGAAGGACCGCAGATACACGGGCTATATCCAGGTCACCGTTCAGGGCGACGGGTTCTTCCACTCGACACTGCTTCCCGCTGCGGGACCTCAGGCGACGATCAGTGTCACCCAGCAAGTGAATTACGCGCGGACGCTGGCTGCCGCAGCCTGAGCTGTCATCGTGGAGCCGATGACGGGAATCGAACCCGCGTATTCAGCTTGGGAAGCTGATGTTCTGCCATTGAACTACATCGGCACAGTCGCCTCAGAAGGCTAGCATCCATCACCGGGCCGGCAGGCGCGCCCGGGCGGCCTGACCTCCCCCGACAACCCGGCCCAGGAGCGCGACCACGAAATCTAAGACGCCTATCTAACTATTCTCATAACGCTCAGATTTATTATTTCGTTATCGCAACGTAATGTGCTCCGGGTGGGTCGACACGAATTAGCCAGGAAGCGACGTAGACCGTCAGTGGCCCTGGCTGCGGTGCTCGCCCCCGCGGCGGTGTTCTTCGCGGTGTCCGCCGATGTCCATCCATTTGCACCGCACAACCAGGCCAAACCCGTGATCAGCGAGCCCGCCCCCTGTTGCGTGCAAATCGTGACAGCCGCGTCGAAGCGGCCCGCTAAAGGGCTGGTTGACGGCGAGCCCGCCGCGGCATCGCGCTACCACACGCGATCGCGCTTCCTGCCCGCCGGCGTCGCGCCGGAGCAGGGCCTTCAGGTCCGCACGATCTTGGTCGAGCGCAGCATCAGCGCGGAGTTCCCCCAGATCCACGAGATCGGTGGGGTGCGGCCGGATTCGCTGCCCTGGCATCCCCGGGGGTTGGCGCTCGACGTCATGATCCCCAACCCTGGCAGCGCCGAGGGCATCGCGCTGGGCGACTCGATCGTCGCCTACGTGATGCAGAACGCCACCCGGTTCGGGATCCAGGACGCGATCTGGCGGGGCGTCTACTACACACCCGGCGGAGCGCAGGCCAGCCGGCTCGGCCACTACGACCACGTGCACGTCACGACCACCGGCGGCGGATATCCGACCGGCGACGAGGTCTATCTCCGCTGAACCCGCTGCGCAGCAGATAGGCTCGTCGCGTGCTGCTCTCCGATCGCGACCTCAGGGCCGAAATCAGCGCCAGCCGGTTGGGCATCGACCCCTTCGACGACGCCCTGGTGCAGCCGTCCAGCATCGACGTTCGCCTCGACTGCATGTTCCGGGTGTTCAACAACACCCGCTACACCCACATCGACCCGGCCAAGCAGCAGGACGAGCTGACCACCCTTGTCGAGCCCGTCGAGGGGGAGCCGTTCGTGCTGCATCCCGGCGAGTTCGTGCTCGGCTCGACGCTGGAGCTCATCACGTTGCCCGAGGACCTCGCGGGACGGCTGGAGGGCAAGTCGTCGCTGGGCCGCCTCGGCCTGCTGACGCATTCGACCGCCGGCTTCATCGATCCCGGCTTCAGCGGTCACATCACCCTCGAACTGTCCAACGTCGCGAACCTGCCGATCACGCTGTGGCCGGGCATGAAGATCGGTCAGCTGTGCATCTTGCGGTTGACCAGCCCGGCCGAACACCCTTACGGCAGTTCGAGAGTGGGCTCGAAGTACCAGGGCCAGCGAGGACCCACGCCGTCGCGCTCCTATCAGAACTTCATATCGTCTACATAGGTTCTGCGGGGCCCGCTCGCCCCCGTTCTGCGCGATACTTAGTTAGCCATGGTTTTTACCTCCGCCTGGCCGTGGTTCACCGCAATGCCTTTGGAGGGGTTTGTTTTGGATATCGTGCTCGGGGTGTCGATGGCACCGTCGTCGATCCAAATGGTTGTCCTGCAAGGCGAATACGCCGACGGCGCCACGGTAGAAGAGGACGCGATCGACGTCACCGGCGCCGACGACGCGGCGACCGTGAGCGCGTCCGACCGGGTGATCTCGGCGATCTTGGGCACCCGTGAGGGTGCCGCCGATGCCGGCCTCGAGCTGTCGTCCATCGGGGTGACGTGGACCGATCAGTTCGAAGCTGCCGCCCTGCGCGACGCGCTGACCGCTCACCGGCTCGACAACGTGATGCTGGTCTCGGCGTTTCTTGCCGCGGCGGCGCTCGCGCAAAACGTCGGCGGCGCAATGGGTTACGAACGCACCGCCGTACTCCTGGTGGAGCCCGATACCGCCACGCTGGCCGTCGTGGAGACCTCCGACGGCTCCATCCCCGATGTGTACAAGCAGCAGATCCATGCCGAGTCCTACGGCGCCGCCGCCGAGCAGCTCAGCGGAATGGTCGCCGGGCTGGAGAAGCTGGAATACCGCCCGGACGGGCTGTTCGTGGTGGGCTCGGGCGTCGATGTCGCCCCGTTGAAGCCGGCGCTGCAGACGACGACGGCGCTCGACGTGAGCGTGGCCGAGGAGCCGGAGACGGCGCTGGCCCGCGGCGCGGCGCTGGCGTCGGCGAATGCCCCGCTGTTTGCCTCCTCGACCGCCGCGCTGGCCTATGCGCAGGACCCCGGCACCGGCGCCGTCGACCAGCACTCCCTGCCCGAGTACCTCTATGTCCCGTTCGGTCCCGACGCCGGCGACGACGAGCTCGCCTACAGCGCGGTGGCCGATGAGGACGCCGACTCGCCGACCGTGGTCATCGAACGGCTCTTCCTTCCCGAAGAGAGTCAGCCGCAGCGGCGGCCGGCGCTGCTGATCGGCAGCGGGCTGGCGGTGGCTGGCATCAGCGCGGTGTTGGCGCTCGAGATCGCGCTCGCGATCGGGATCCGCACGACGGGCACCGTCGCGTTGCAGCCCACCCCGAACCAGCACCTGATCGTTCCCACCGAGCAGGCGCCGGCGCCGGTGCAGGCGTCCGCGCCGGAGGCGAAGATCAGCCTGCCGGCCCCGGTGGCGGCCCCCAAGCCGTTGAATCCCCCGGTCGCGGCCCCGCTGCCCGCGCCTCCGCCGCCGGAAGCCCCTCCCGTACCGGCGGCGCCGCCGGTGGTCCCCGTTCCCGTCGTGGTTCCGCCCCTGCCAGTCCCGGTGCCGGTGCGCATCCCTGTTCCCAACCCGGTGGTAAGGCCGCCGCTGTTCGAGGCACCGCCGCGCGTGTCAATCCCTCAACCGGCGCGGCCGCAACCGCCGGTGCAAATTCCTCAGCCGCCGACGCCCCCGAAGGTGGGCGGCACCGTTCCGCAGTCGCCGCCGCATCAAACGCCTCCCGGTGAAGGCACCCCGCCCAAGCCGGGCGCTCCGGGTAACTCCGGTGGCGGTCACGTGCCGACGCCGGGTTCGGGGGGTTCCGGTGGTGGGCATGTCCCGACGCCGGGTTCGGGTGGTTCCGGTGGCGGCCACGTGCCGACACCCGGTTCGGGTGGTTCCGGTGGCGGCCACGTCCCGACGCCCGGGTCGGGCGGCTCCGGCGGAGGCCACGTGCCGACGCCCGGGTCGGGCGGTTCCGGTGGCGGCCATGTCCCGACGCCCGGGTCGGGTGGTTCCGGCGGTGGTCACGTGCCGACGCCCGGATCAGGTGGTTCCGGTGGTGGCCATGTCCCGACGCCGGGTTCGGGTGGTTCCGGTGGTGGCCATGTCCCGACGCCGGGTTCGGGTGGTTCCGGTGGTGGCCATGTCCCGACCCCGGGTTCGGGTGGCGGCCATGTCCCGACGCCCGGTTCGGGTGGCGGCGTACCGAAGCCTGGTGGGGGCGGCCCGGGCGGACTCGGCGGCGGCCACGCTCCTGCGCCCGGCGGCGGACTTGGCGGCGGTCACGCTCCTGCGCCCGGCGGCGGACTTGGCGGCGGGCACGCTCCTGCGCCCGGCGGCGGATTTGGCGGTGGCCACGCTGCGCCGGCGCCTAAAGGCGGCGGTGGCTTCGGCGGCGGGCATAGCGGCGGTGGCCTGGGCGGCTTCGGCGGCGGCCACAGCGGCGGCGGCCTGGGCGGTTTCGGCGGCGGTCACGGTGGCGGCGGTGGCTTCGGCGGCGGTCACGGTGGCGGTGGCGGCGGCCACAAATAGCCTCGGTTTGCCGAGCCTCCTCCCACCAAGCGGCGCATGGGGCACAGCTTCGGCGGTCACGGCCACCGATAACTCAGCAGGCTAGGGTGGCGTCGCGAACCCCCATGCGGCGCCGGCGCGGCTGTGCTGGCGCAGCACAGCAACCAAGCGTCTGGCGATTTGGAGGAGCGGTGGAGGTCGTACTCGGTGTGTCGATGGCACCGGAGACAGTCCGCATGGTGCTCGTCGAAGGCGCTGCCGCGGGCGGGGTGACCGTCGATCAGGACGGCTTCGACGTCGTCGGCGACCCGACCCCAGCTGCCGCCGCGGATCACGTCGTCGCGGCCATTCTCGGCACCCGCGACAGCGCGGCCCTGGGCGGTTACCAGCTCAAATCGAGCGGAGTGAGCTGGACCGACCCGGCCGAGGCGGCGGCCCTGCGAGATGTGTTGGCGGCGCGCAGGATCGAGAACGTGATGCTGGTCTCGGCGGTGATGGCCGCCGCGGCGCTGGCGCAGGCGATGGGCAGCGCGACCAACTGGGCCCGCACGGCGTTGCTGCTCGTCGAACCCACCAGCGCGACCCTCGCGGTCGTCGACACCTCCAACGGGACCGTCACCGACGTGCACCGGCACCCGCTGCCCGGCCGCGACGACGTCGCGCTGGCGAAGCTGACGGCGATGGTCTCGGGCGCCGAATCAATGCGGGCGCGGCCTGACGGGCTGTTCCTCGTCGGCTCGGACGTGGACATCCCGTTGATCAAGCCAACGCTCGAGGCCGCCACGTCGCTCTCGGTGACCACGCCTGAGGAACCCGAGATGGCCCTGGCCCGGGGTGCCTCGCTGGCCGCGGCGAACGCACGGTTGGGCGCGCCGCGGACGATCACGATGCCGTCCGCGCGGATTTCCTCGACCGAGGCGACCGGGTCCGCCCACAACCCCGACGCGCGGGCCGCCCGGTCACGCGAGCGGCACAGCCGAAAGCCGGCGGCCACCGTCGCGCTCGTGATGACCATTTTCGTCACCGGCTTCGTCGCGTTGGCGCTCGCGCTCGTCTTCGGCCGCGATCCGGACACGGGCCAACCACCGGAGGTCAGCACGAACGTCGTCGCTCCGCAGGCCCCGTCGCCCCCGAACACCGGCCCGCCCCCGCCGCCGCCCCCTGCGCCGGCGCCGCCCGAAGCCCCGACGCCCGAAGCGCCCCAGGCACCTGCGCCGTCCCCGCCGCAATCCGGCGACCACCCACACTGGGACGACTGGCTGCATCGCCATTTGGGGCCCGATTTTCCGGTCCCCTAGCCCCGCCGCGGACGGGTCCCGGCCCACCCCCCGGCCGCCGAACACGCGTAAAATCGGGGCACTAGGGGAATAACGGTGGGGACTCAGCGATGTCACGCGCCATCATTTCGTGCGACGGCGACGCCCTCACCGCGAATGACTAGCAACCGACTATTGGAGGAGCTTTGGACACCGTACTTGGTGTGTCGATGGCGCCGACCGCAGTCCGGATGGTGCTGGTCGAGGGGGAAAACGGCGACGGTGCGACCGTCGATGAAGACAATTTCGACGTGACGACGTCCACTGACGCAGCAACTGTCACCGCCTCGGACCAGGTAGTCTCCGCCATCTTGGGGACGCGTCAGGGCGCGGCGGAGGGTGGCTACCAACTGGCGTCGACCGGGGTCACCTTCACCGACCCCGTCGAGGCGGCCGCGCTGCGCGACAAGCTCGCCGCCCACAAGGTCGAAAATGTGATGCTGGTCTCGGCCTTCCTGGCCGCGGCCGCGCTGGCCCAAGCGGTCGGCCACCGAACCAACTACGCGCAGACCGCGCTGCTCTACATCGAGCCCGACACCGCAACGCTGGCGATCGTCGACAGCGCCGACGGATCCATCGCCGACGTCCGGCGCCAAGTCCTTCCCGAAGACGACGAGGCGGCCGTCGCCGAGCTGACGCGGCTGGTCTCCGGCGCGGAGAACATGGAAAGCCGCCCGGACGCCGTGTTCGTCGTCGGCTCCGGCATCGACATCCCGCTGATCAAGCCCGCGCTGGAGGCGGCGACCACCCTGCCGTTGACGGCGGCCGAGGAACCGGAAACGGCGCTGGCCCGCGGCGCCGCGCTGGCGTCGGCGCATGCCCCGCTGTTCGCGTCGTCCACCGCGGCCCTGGCGTACGCGCAGGATCCCGGCACCGGCGCGATCAATCCGCTGGCCGTGGCGCCCGGCTACTTCGACGCACCCGGCGACGCCGGGGTGGATGCCCTGGCGTACAGCGCCGTGCCCGACGACCCCGACGACTTCTTCACCGGCTCGCAGACCGCCGCGACCGAGCTCGTCGGCGCGGACTATCGCGGGCGCAACTTCAGGTTGGTGGGCAGCGCCGTGGCGGCGGTCTTCGTCATCGGCGTGGTGGCGCTGGTCGTCTCACTGGCCATCGCCATCCGCCCGACGGCGAATGTGCGGCCCAGCCCGAATGAGAACGTCGTGGTCGCGCCCACTCGGCCCGCCCCGGCGCCCGCGGCCCCGGCTCCGGCGCCTGCCCAGGCGCCGGCGGCTCCCGCGCCCGCCCCGGAGGCGCCGGCGCCCGTTCCAGAGGCTCCCGCGCCGGCTCCGGCCGCTCCGGCTCCGGCCCCGGTGGCGCCCGCGCCGATTCCGGTTCCGGCGGCCCCGCCGCCCGCTCCGCCGCCGGTCGCGCCCGTTCCGGTGCCGATCCCGCTGCCGATCCCAGGCATCGGCGGTCCGCCCGGTGGCGGGTGGGGCCCCGGTCACGGCGGAGGCCACGGGGACCACGACGACGGCTTCCCCGGTGGCCCGCGCGGCGGCTTCGGCGGCGGGCCGCGCGGCGGTTTCGGCGGTGGCCACGGTCACGGCGGATTCGGCGGGGGTGGCCCACGCATCAACATCCCGGGCATCCCGGGGATTTAATAGGCCGGCGGAGCGGCGGCCACCCGTCATCTTCCGTTTGCCTCCCGCTTAGCCCGGCGACGCGGTTAGCTCATCGGGGTCGCTTACACCAGTGGTATGCGATGCACCGTGTTCGGCACGGGATACCTCGGTGCCACCCACGCGGTCGGGATGGCGGCGCTCGGACACGACGTCCTCGGGATCGACATCGACCCGGGCAAGGTGGCCAAGCTCGCCGGGGGTGACATCCCCTTTTACGAGCCAGGCTTGCGAAAGTTGTTGAACGAGAACCTGGCTGCGGGTCGGCTGCGGTTCACCACCGACTACGACGCGGCCGCCGACTTCGCCGACCTGCACTTCCTGGGCGTGGGCACACCGCAGAAGAAGGGCGAATACGGCGCCGATCTGCGCCACGTCTATGCCGTGATCGACGAGTTGGTGCCCCGGTTGACCAGTTCGGCGGTGTTGGTGGGCAAATCGACGGTCCCGGTGGGCACCGCGGCCGAGTTGAACCAACGCGCCGCCGCGCTGGCGCCGCGCGGGGTGGACGTCGAAATCGCCTGGAATCCGGAGTTTCTGCGCGAGGGCTACGCGGTGCAGGACACCCTGCGCCCGGACCGCATTGTGCTTGGGGTCCACCAGGATTCGGTGCGCGCCGAGGCCGCGGTTCGTGAGCTGTACGGTCCGCTGCTGGACGCGGGGGTGCCGTTCCTGGTGACGGATCTGCAAACCGCGGAGTTGGTCAAGGTCTCCGCCAATGCCTTTCTGGCGACGAAGATCTCGTTCATCAACGCCATTTCCGAGGTGTGCGAGGCGGCCGGCGCAGACGTCAGCCTGCTGGCGGATGCGCTCGGATACGATCCCCGCATCGGACGCCAATTCCTCAACGCCGGTTTGGGTTTCGGCGGTGGCTGCCTGCCAAAGGACATCCGGGCATTCATGGCGCGCGCCGGGGAACTCGGGGCCGACCAGGCGCTGACGTTTCTGCGTGAGGTGGACAGCATCAACATGCGTCGCCGCACCCGGATGGTGGAACTGGCCAGCGCGGCGTGCGGCGGGTCGCTGCTGGGCGCCAACGTCGCGGTGCTCGGCGCGGCGTTCAAGCCCGAATCCGACGACGTGCGCGACTCGCCCGCCCTCAACGTGGCGGGGCAACTGCAGCTCAACGGCGCCGCGGTCAACGTCTATGACCCCAAGGCGCTGGACAACGCGCAGCGCCTGTTCCCGACCCTGAACTATGCGGTCTCGGTCGAAGAGGCCTGCGAGCGCGCGGATGCCGTGCTGGTGCTCACCGAGTGGCGGCAATTCGTCGAGCTCGATCCCGACGACCTGGCCGACGGGGTGCGCGCCCGCGTCATCGTCGACGGCCGCAACTGCCTGGACACCGCCCGGTGGCAGCGGGCGGGCTGGCGGGTGTATCGGCTCGGCGCGCCGCGACCGTAGGGACATAAGAGCGGGCTTTCCTTCAGTCCGATTTCAACCGCTCTCGCGGGATCGGATCGTCGTTACCCTCAAAAGTCCGACACCGTAGGTGTTTTCACTACTGATGGGAATCACGCGCCTTGACGACGACCGATCTGACCGTGACCGCTTCCACCGAAACCGGCATCGAGGTCATCCCCCTGTCCGGGTGGACCGGCGCCCTGATCGACGGCGTGGACATCTCCGCCCCGTTGAGCGACTCGGACAAGGATGTCATCCGCACGGCGCTGCACAAGTGGAAGGTCGTGTTCTTCCGCGATCAACAGCTCGACCATGCGGCGCAGATCGCCTTCGGCGCGCAATTCGGCAAGGTCACCGCCGCCCACCCGTACGAAGGCGATTCCGCCCCTGCGGGTTTCCCGCAGATCCACACGGTGTCGCCGGCCGCCTACGACCGCCGGTACGGATCCGAGTACCGGCACAAGGAGAATCGGAACGGGCCGAACTGGCATGCCGACGTGACGCCGCTGATCAATCCGCCGTCGCATTCGATACTGCGCGCCGAAGTGGTCCCGCCCTATGGCGGCGACACGCTGTTCACCAATGTCGCCGCTGTCTACCAAGGTCTTTCACCACTGGTGCGTGGGTTCATCGACGGGCTTCGCGCCGAGCACCGGTTCGGCGCCACGCTGGCCTTCGAACGCAGCGCCGAAAGATCGGCGAGCTGGTTCGCGGTAAGCCGTTGGCGGCAATCCATCCGGTGGTTCGGGTGCACCCCGAGACCAACGAGCGCGTGGTGTATGTCAACCAGTTCTTCACCAAGGAGATCGTCGACCTGTCCCCGCGGGAGAGTCGTCACGTCCTGGACCTGTTGTTCGAGCAGATCTCTCGCCCGGAGTATTCGGTTCGATTCAAGTGGGAGCCGGGAAGCGTTGCGTTCTGGGACAATCGGGCCACGTTGCATCTCGCGCCGCGCGACTTCGAGCATCTCGATCACGAGCGCGTGCTGCATCGGATCACGCTGGTCGGCGACATCCCGGTCGGCCCGGACGGGCGCCCATCGGAGCCGTTGGAGGGCCAGTTCTTCGGGGCCGCCTGACAGGGCGTGGACCCGACCTCACGGGCTCCGGTGCGACCACAGCAGGCCGAGCAGCCCGAACGCCGCCACCGCGGTGGTGGTCAGCGCTACCGGCCACAACGCCCCGCCCACCTGGGCGACCACCGAGGTGAGCAGCAACGGGATGAGCCCGCCGATGATGGTGGAACTCTGGCCGGACAACGACATTCCGGTGTAGCGGACCCGGGCCGGGAAGGACTCGGCGAGGTATTTGGGCAATGCGCCCCACACGACCCACATCGGCGCGCCGATCAAGGTCTCGGTGATCAGCAGCGCCGCCACCGTCGACGAGGCGGAGAGAACCGCCAGCAGCCCCGCCGTCGGCAACACGAGCAATCCGAGTAGGCCCGCGCGGACCACCCGCGGCGCGCCGACCCGATCGGCGAGCCAGCCGCCCAGCAGCGTCAGCACCCAGAACACGGTGACGTGCACGGCGGAGATGCCCAGCAGCACCGAAGAGGCCGGCAGGGCAAGGCTTTTGGTGCCGTAGCCGGTGAGGAAGACGGTCTCGACGAAGAACGGGACGGTCACGCCGCCCAAATAGACCCCGAAGCAGACCAGCATGGTGCGGCCGTGCTGACGCACCGCCTCGCGCAACGGGAAACGCGACAGTTCGCCGCTGCGGTGCAGCGCGGTGAACTCCGGCGATTCCATCACCCGCAGCCGGATGAACAGGCCGACCACGCTCAGCGCGATCCCGAACAGGAACGGCACCCGCCAACCCCAAGTCACGAAACTGTGCTCGCTCAGCAACGAGGCCAGGATGAACAGCGAGCCGGTGGCCAACCCCTGGCCCAGGGTCGCCCCGGTCTGCACCAGCGATCCCCAGAAACCGCTGCGGTGTGGCGTGCTGGTCTCGGTGACCACCAGGACCGCGCCGGCCCATTCGCCGCCGAGCCCCACCCCCTGAAGAAACCGCAACAACACCAGCAGCGCGGGCGCCGACCATCCTATCGCGCTATAGCTGGGCAGCAACCCGATCAGAAACGACGGTATGCCCATGATCAAAAGCGTTGCCACCAGCATCTTCTTGCGTCCGAGGCGATCACCCAAGTGCCCGAAGACGACCCCGCCCAGCGGGCGGGCGACGAACCCCACCGCGAAAGTGCCAAGTGCGGCAAGCACTCCGGCCGTGGCCGAAGCGCGCGGGAAGAACAGCGGACCGAAGACCAAGGTGGCCGCGAAGCCGTAGAGGAAGAAGTCGTACCACTCCAGCACGCTGCCCGCGAGACTGGCCAGCGCCACCCGGCGCATGCCCGGGACTGGCGCCGCCTCTTCGAGCGGGGTCGCCGCCCGGCTGCTTTCCTGTTCTGCGATCGTCATCGAGGTCTCCGAATGGTCGGCCGGTCAAGCTCCGCGCACCCGCGCCGGCGATCGAAATGACCGGCGCGAGTGGGGCATCGCGGCGAGTACGACCGTCCGGAGCCCCTGCCAAGTTCAGCGCCATCGGGCGCGATTGACGACGGTTGAAATCAGCTTGAAAGCAACTGATTACGCGGCACAACCCGATTTCGGAGGAACCCGGCGCCCGCCATCCAGCGCCACAGCCATGAAATATGTTGCGGCTCTGCGCTATTGGCCGGGCCGGGCGTGCAGCATGGCTCGGGGGTATTCCCCGCCATCTCGAGAAAGGTCGATCCGAACGTGCTCGAACCCGGCCGACCGGAGCGCGTCGGCCACCGGCGCAGCGTCGGAGAGTGCGCGAAACGGCAACGCGGCGGCGACGTCGTCGGCGTAATGGTGGCTCGCCACATGCGGGTTCAGCGAGACGTCGGCGATCAGCGTCGCGTCCGGGGCCAACACCCGCCGCCACTCCGCGAAGGCCTTCTCCGGTTCGAGCAAGGTCCAGATGAAGTGCCGCGCCGTCAGCGCGTCGAAGCTGGCGTCGGGGAACGGCAGCTTTTCGGTGACACCCTCCACGAACTCGACAGTCGCGGCGGTGGCGGCGGCCTTGGCGCGGGCCCGGGCCAACATCGCCTCGGAGGCATCCACGCCGGTCACCCGGTGGCCGAGCTCGCTCAGCAACAACGCGACAAAGCCCGTGCCCGTGGCGATATCGAGCACCCGCGAACGCTCCGGGATTGCGCTCAGCGCCGCCGTCCACAGTCGACGTTCCGGCTCCGAGGAGATACCGTGCGCGGCCCGCTGGTCATATTCCGAACCCTCGCGCTCCCAAAACGCGCGGATCGCCGCGTGCGCGTCCGGGAGGCCCGCGCTGTCAGCAAGCACGGCACCTGGTCCATCGCCTCGTCATCGACGACAGTCTGCAGGGCGCGGGATCCCCACGGCAAGGCGAGCGGGCGCGGCCCACGCGAGTAGCCTGACCGGCGTGGACTATGCCGGCGCATTCCTCGACGAGAACCGGGCTTTCGCGGAGCTGTTCGACGGTGCCGACGAGTCCACGCCGGTGCCCACCTGCCCGGAGTGGACCCTGCGGCAGCTGTTCCGCCACGTCGGGCGCGGCGACCGCTGGGCGGCCCAGATCGTGCGCGACCGGCTCGAGAGCTACCTCGACCCCCGCACCGTGGAGGGCGGCAAGCCGCCGCCCGACCCCGCCGACGCGATCTCCTGGCTCCACGGCGGCGCCCAGCGGCTGGTGGACGCCGTCGAGCTGACCGGGGTGGAGACGCCGGTCTGGACGTTCCTCGGGCCGCGCCCGGCGAACTGGTGGATCCGGCGCCGGCTGCACGAGGTGGCCGTGCACCGGGCCGACGCCGCGATCGCGCTGGGCACCGATTTCGCCCTCGAGCCCGACATCGCGGCCGACGGAATCACCGAATGGCTGGAGCGGGTCGCGATCCAGGCGGGCGGCCAGGGGGCGCCGCTTCCCCTCGAGGACGGGACCACCCTGCACCTGCATGCCACCGACCCCGGCCTCGGCGAGGCCGGGGAGTGGACGGCCGCCGTCGATCAGGGCCGGGTCACGTGGTCGCACGAGCACGGCAAGGGCAGCGTGGCGCTGCGCGGCGGCGCCACCGAGCTGCTGCTGGCGATTTTGCGCCGGCGCCCGCTGGCCGACACGGGCGTCCAACTGTTCGGGGACGAAGCCGTGTGGGAGCGCTGGTTGGACCGTACGCCGCTCTAGCCGCGGCGCCGCACGGTAATTTGCACACCATGACCACATCGGAGATCGCCACCGTTCTGGCATGGCACGATGCCCTCAACGCCGCGGACATCGAGACCTTGGCCTCCCTGTCCAGCGACGACATCGAGATGGGCGACGCGCACGGGGCCGCACAGGGTCACGAGGCGCTGCGCAGCTGGGCCGCCTCGCACCGGCCGGCGACCGAGCTCGGCCGCATGTATGTGCACGACGGTGTCGTCGCCGTCGAACTCAAACCCGGCAGCACCGGCGATCCGGGGGCCGCCAGCGACGCCGCGCTGACGTTCCGGGTGGTGCGCGACCACGTCACCTCCGTGTTCCGGCACGACAGCCTCGCGTCGGCGCTGGCGGCCACCGAGCTCACCGAATCCGACGCCGTCGACTAGGACCACAGGCACAGGAGCTATCCATGCGCGGAATCATCTTGGCCGGCGGGTCGGGCACCCGCCTGCATCCGATCACCACGGGCATCAGCAAGCAGTTGCTGCCGGTCTACGACAAACCGATGGTCTACTACCCGCTGTCCACCCTGATGATGGCCGGAATCCGTGACATCCTGGTGATCACCACCCCGCATGACGCGCCGGGATTTCAGCGGCTCCTGGGCGACGGCTCGCAATTCGGCGTCAACATCACCTACGTGACACAGGACCGGCCCGACGGTCTGGCTCAGGCGTTCGTTTTGGGCGCCGACCACATCGGCAACGAGTCGGTGGCTTTGGTGTTGGGAGACAACATCTTCTACGGACCGGGACTGGGCACCAGCTTGCGCCGATTCCAAACCATAAGCGGGGGAGCGGTTTTCGCGTACTGGGTGGCCAACCCGTCGGCCTACGGTGTGGTCGAATTCAGCGACGACGGCCTGGCGCTGTCCTTGGAAGAGAAACCCAAGACACCGAAATCCAACTACGCGGTGCCGGGTTTGTACTTCTACGACAACGACGTGATCGAAATCGCCAAGGGGCTCAAGAAATCGGCGCGCGGCGAGTACGAGATCACCGAGGTCAACCAGATCTATCTCAACCGGGGCCGGCTCTCGGTCGAGGTGATGGCCCGCGGCACGGCCTGGCTGGACACGGGCACGTTCGACTCGCTGCTGGACGCCAGCGACTTCGTCCGCACGCTGGAACGACGCCAGGGCCTCAAGGTCAGCGTGCCCGAGGAGGTGGCGTGGCAGCAGGGCTGGATCACCGATGAACAATTGGCGCAGCGCGCGCACAGCCTGCTCAAGTCCGGGTATGGCTCCTATCTGCTGAACCTGTTGGAGCGGAGCCGGTTTCACTAGGCCGGTAGCGGCGGCCCGTCCCCCGCAAGCGGGAGGTGCCCCCGGCGCGCGGCTTCAACCTATGGTGGCGACCCGCTGCGCCCGGCTTCGCCGCGCTTGCGATCGCCACGGCCCCGCTCGCGACCGCCGCTAGGCTTCGCCAGCACCGCCGCGATCCCCGTGGTCAGCGGCACCGACAGCGCCAACGCCATCCCGCCCACCGCCGAGCGGGCGATCTCGATGGCCACGCTCTCCCCGGTCAGCACGTCCGTCAGCGAGCGGTTGGCGACGCTGAACAGCAACAGCAGCGGCAGCGAACTGCCCGCGTAGGCCAGCACCAGCGTGTAGACCGTGCTGGCGATGTGATCGCGCCCCACCCGGATGGCGCCCACGAAGATCGCTCGCCGCGAGCCCCCGAGGCGGGCGAGCTCGAACACCGTCGAGGACTGGGTCACCGTCACATCGTTGAGCACACCCAGCGACCCGATGATGAAACCGGCCAGCAGCAGGCCACCGATCGACACGTTGCCCAGGTACGCGCTGACGGTGGTGTTCTGCTCGTCCGACAGACCGGTGAGATGCGCCAATTGTATTGCCGCCCAAGATAATCCGGCTGCGAGCAGCAGGGCCGACAGGGTGCCCAGCAGCGCGGCACTGGTCCGCAGGCTGACCCCGTGGGCCAGATAGATGACCGCGTAGAGGATCGCCGCCGACGCCACCAGCGCCACCGGCACCGCGGGGGCGCCGTCCCGCAGGGCCGGCAGCAGAAACATGACCAGCACCACGAACGCGACCAGGATGCCCACCAGCGCGAGCAGCCCGCGCCAGCGCGCCACGGCCACGATCACCACCGCGAACGCGATCGCCAAACCGACCAGCGCCCAACCCCGTTCGAAGTCGTAGAACGCGTAGCTGGTGGCGCCCTGGTCGTCGACCTGGCGCACGACCCGAATGCGGTCGCCCACCGCAAATTTCGGTTGACCCGGCCCAGGGGAGGACTCGAGCAGGGTGGTGGCGCCCGCGTTCGGCCCGGAATCGACGGCGACCTGGGTCAACACGCAGCGCCCGGCGCCGGGCGCTGCGGGCTGGGGCGGGCCGGTGAGGACCTGACTGACCGACGGGCTGCCGCAGTCGCCCAACCCACTGGACAGCACGTGCCCGGCCTGCGTGCTCACCGCGCCGCCGGACGCGTTCTGCAGCGGCATCGGGATGTCGACGCGCTGCCGACTAGGCCACAACAGGATCGCGCCGACGGCCACCGCCACTCCGATCGCGACCAGCAGCCCGACGACGATCCTGGCGGGCAACGGATCGATGCCGGACGGGCCCGGCGGCAGGCTGTGCGAGTGGGAGTGCGTCACCCGGTCGAGCGTAGAGGCGTTTTCCTGGGTGCTTACTGGCGATAGGCGACGAGGAAGTTGCCCAGCCGCTCGATGGCCGCCGCCAGATCGCGGGCCCACGGCAGGGTCACGATGCGCAGGTGATCCGGTGCGGGCCAATTGAAGCCGGTGCCCTGGGTGACCAGAATCTTCTCCTGCAGCAGCAAATCGAGGACGAGCTGCTCGTCGTCGTCGATGTCGTAGACCTCGGGGTCCAGCCGCGGGAAGGCGTAGAGAGCGCCGTCCGGCTTGACGCAGGACACCCCCGGAATCTCGTTGAGCTTGGTCCAGGCGACGTCGCGCTGCTCGAGCAGCCGGCCGCCGGGCAGGACGAGGTCGTCGATGCTCTGGTAGCCGCCCAGGGCGACCTGGATCGCGTGCTGCGCCGGGACATTGGGGCACAGGCGCATGTTGGCCAGCAGGTTGATCCCCTCGATGAAGCTGCCGGCGTGGTCCTTGGGCCCGGTAATCGCCAGCCAGCCGGCCCGATACCCGGCCACCCGGTAGGCCTTGGACAGCCCGTTGAACGTCAGGCACAACATGTCCGGCGCCAGCGAGGCCAGGTTGATGTGCTTGGCGTCGCCGTAGAGGATCTTGTCGTAGATCTCGTCGGCGAGCAGCAGCAGCTCGTGCTTGCGCGCCAATTCGACGATCTGCGTGAGCACTTCGCTGGTGTACACCGCGCCGGTCGGGTTGTTCGGGTTGATCACCACCAGCGCCTTGGTGCGGTCGGTGATCTTGGACTCCATGTCGGCGATGTCGGGCTGCCAGCCCTGCGTCTCGTCGCACAGGTAGTGCACCGGGGTGCCGCCCGCCAGCGACGTCGACGCCGTCCACAGCGGGTAGTCGGGTGACGGGATCAGCACCTCGTCACCGTTGTCGAGCAGGGCCTGCAGCGTCATCGTGATCAGCTCGGAGACCCCGTTGCCCAGGTAGACGTCGTCGACGTCGAAGCGGGGGAATCCGTCGACCAACTCGTAGCGGGTGACCACCGCGCGGCGGGCCGGCAGGATGCCCTGCGAGTCGGAGTAACCCTGCGCGTACGGGAGGGCCTGGATCATGTCGCGCATGATCACGTCGGGCGCCTCGAAGCCGAACGGCGCCGGGTTGCCGATGTTGAGCTTGAGGATGCGATGACCCTCGGCCTCCAGCCGCGCGGCCTGCTGATGTACCGGGCCGCGGATCTCGTACAGGACGTCCTGGAGCTTCGACGACTGCGCGAAAGTGCGCTGCTGCCGGTGATGGGCCGACGGGTGCGGTGGCAGCTGATGAGGCAGCTGGTGGGTGGTCACATCACCAATGGTGCCATCACTGTCCACTGAAATTTGCTGTCAAGCGCAAAAATCGCAGGTCAGCGCTTGCCCGGGGGTCGCGCCCCGCGGGCGATGCCCAGGCCTTTGACCGGCGGCTGCGACGGTGCGTCGTCGCCGTCGGCCTGCTTTGCCGGCTCCGCTTTCGGTGCCGGCTCGGCCGGCGCCTGTTCGGCGGGCTCGGCTTCTGCTTTCGGCGCCTCGGCTTTCGGGGCCGCCTTCTTGGCGCCGGGTCGCTTGGCGCCCGCGGCCAGGCCCAGGCCCTTCACGGGCGTGGCGGCGGGTGCCTTGGCCTCGGGTTCGGCTTCCGGTGCCACTTCCGCCTCGGGTGCTTCGGCCTTGGGGGCCTCGGCCTTCGGGGCCGCCTTCTTGGCGCCGGGTCGCTTGGCGCCCGCGGCCAGGCCCAGGCCCTTCACGGGCGCGGCGGGCGCCTTGGCCTCGGTCTCGGCCTCGGGCGCGGCCGCTTCGGCAGGTGCCTCGGCCTTGGCCGGTGCCGCCTTCTTGGCCCCGGGTTTCTTGGCGCCGCCGGCGATGCCCAGCCCCTTGACCGGGGCGGCCGCTTCGGCCTTGCCTTCCGCGGCGGGCGCGGCTTTCTTGGCCCCGGGT
Source organism: Mycobacterium sp. H4Y (assembly GCF_000364405.1). Lineage (NCBI taxonomy): Bacteria > Bacillati > Actinomycetota > Actinomycetes > Mycobacteriales > Mycobacteriaceae > Mycobacterium > Mycobacterium sp. H4Y. The sequence goes on along the minus strand of NZ_AKIG01000002.1, from coordinate 1,164,360 downwards.
TTCTTGGCGGCGCCGGCGATCCCGAGCCCCTTGACGGGAGCGGCGGGTGCGGCCGCGGCCTTCGGGGCCGCCTCGGCGGGAGCCTCCTCGGCCTCTTCGGCGGGTGCGGTCGCCGTGGCCGTCGCGGCCTTGGGCGCCGCGGCCGCCCGCTTTTCGGCTTCCTTGGCGGCCGTGCCCTTTTCGGGCAGCGTCGCCTTGTCGTATTCGAGGGACGCGAGCAGGATCTGGGCGACGTCGAGCACCTCGACACCGCTGCGCCCGGCCTCCTCCTGCCGGTCGTTGACGCCGTCGGTGACCATCACCCGGCAGAACGGGCACGCGGTGGCGATGGTGGTGGCCCCGGTGGCCAGCGCCTCGTCGACACGCTCGTGGTTGATCCGCTTGCCGATGTGCTCTTCCATCCACATCCGCGCGCCGCCGGCGCCGCAGCAGAAGCTGCGCTCGGCGTGCCGCGGCATCTCGGTCAGGTTCGCCCCGGAGGTCCCGATCAGCTCACGCGGCGCCTCGTAGACCTTGTTGTGCCGGCCCAGGTAGCAGGGGTCGTGGTAGGTGATGTCCTGGGATACCGGCGTCACCGGCACCAGCCTGTTGTCCCGGACCAGCCGGTTGAGCAGCTGGGTGTGGTGCAGCACCGAGTAGTTCGCGCCGAGCTGGCGGTACTCGCGGCCCAGGGTGTTGAAGCAGTGCGGGCAGGTCACCACGATCTTGCGGTCGACGGTCTCGGTGCCCTCGAACAGCCCGTCCAGGGTTTCGACGGCTTGCGCGGCCAGCTGCTGGAACAGGAACTCGTTGCCCGAGCGGCGCGCGGAGTCGCCGTTGCAGGACTCGCCGGTGCCGAGCACCAGGTACTTCACCCCGGCGATGGCCAGCAGCTCGGCGACGGCCTTGGTGGTCTTCTTGGCCTTGTCGTCGTAGGCGCCGGCGCACCCGACCCAGAACAGGTACTCGTAGCCGTTGAAGCTGTCGACGTCCTCGCCGTAGACCGGCACGTCGAAGTCGACCTCGTCGATCCAGTTGGTGCGGTCCGACGCGTTCTGGCCCCACGGGTTGCCCTTGGTTTCCAGGTTCTTGAACAGCACCGACAGTTCCGAGGGGAACTCGGACTCCATCATCACCTGGTAGCGGCGCATGTCGATGATGTGATCGACGTGCTCGATGTCCACCGGGCACTGCTCGACGCAGGCGCCGCAGGACACGCAGGACCACAGCACGTCGGGGTCGATGACGCCGCCCTGCTCCTCGGTGCCGACCAGCGGGCGGGTGGCCTGCTCCGGACCGGAACCCATGACGCGGCCGAAGCCCGACTCGGGAACGTGGTGTGCCTCGGCGTGCTCTTCGCCGGACAACTCCTCGCCGAGCCCGCCCGCCGGCGTGCTCTCCAGCGGGCTCTCCTTGTCACCCAGGATGTAGGGCGCCTTGGCCATCCAGTGGTCGCGCAGGTCCATGATGACGAGCTTGGGGGACAGCGGCTTGCCGGTGTTCCACGCCGGGCACTGCGACTGGCAGCGCCCGCACTCGGTACAGGTGGCGAAGTCCAGCATGGCCTTCCAGCTGAAGTCCTCGACCTTGCCGCGCCCGAATGTCGCGTCGTCCGGCGGGTTTTCGAAGTCGATCGGCTTGCCGTCGTGCTCGAGCGGCAGCAGCGGGCCGAGACCGTCGGGCAGCCGCTTGAAGATGACATTGATCGGCGCAGTGAAGATGTGCATGTGCTTGGAGTGCAGCACGATGATCAGGAACGCCAGCATGACCGCGATGTGCAGCAGCAGGGCCACCGTTTCGATGATCTCGTTGGCGGGCTGCCCCAGCGGCCGCAGGATCGCGCCGAACAGTTGCGACAGGAAGGCCCCGTTGCCGTAGGGCAGCGTGCCGTTGTTGACCGCGGATCCGCGCACCAGCACGTAGGTCCACACGACGTTGAAGATCATGAACAGCACCAGCCAGGCGCCGCCGGTGTGCGAGCCGTAGAACCGGGATGAGCGGCCGATCTCCTTCGGGCTGCGCATCAACCGGATGACGGCGAAGGTGGCGATGCCGAGGAAGACGGCCGTGGCGAAGAAGTCCTGCAGGAAGCCCAGCGCGTCCCACCGCCCGATGAACGGGATGTGGAAGTTGTCCTGGAACAACAGCCCGTAGGCCTCGATGTAGACCGTGAGGAGGATGAAGAAGCCCCACATGGTGAAGAAGTGGGCCAGGCCGGGGATCGACCACTTCAACAGCTTGCGCTGCCCGAAGACCTCGGAGAGCTCGGCCCAGATTCGTTTGCCGGGTTCGTCGGTGTGCCCCGGGGCCGGCTTGCCGGACGTGATCAGCTTGAACAGCCACAGGACCCGTCGTGCGGCGAGCGCGGCCACGACCAGCGTCATGCCCATGCCCACGACCAGCCTGATGAGCATCTGCGTTGTCACAGAAGGTCTCCCCAATGCATAGATAATTCGGCCTGTGCTTTATTTGCCTGCTTAAGCCCCGCTCATAGTTACATCTTCGCGGCTTTCGGCGCGAGAAAGGCTGCCCTAACTTCGGGTTCGTCGGTGCCTCTGGCCTGCTAGTTGATACCCGCTCGCCTGGTGTGACGTTTGTCGGAGTGACCAGCGCCACCAAATTTCGTTAAATGACCCTTTTCGGAGCCCTTTTCCGGCCAGACGCAATCGTTCGCGTCAGCGCCCGAATGGGGGTTGGAAGATCGGCGGCAGGGGTCGCACCCGGGTGGTCGTCGTCGGCGCCGCGGACGTGGTGGTCGCCTGCGATGTCGTGGTGGGCGGCGCGGTGGTGGTCGTCGTGGTGCTCGGCGGGGGTGTCGTCGTCGTGGTCGACGGCTCCGGCGGCGGTGTCGTGGTGGTCGTGGTGGCCGGCGCCTCGCTGGACGGTGGCGGCGGAGCCGGAACGACGGTGACGGTGGTGCTGTCGTTCGGCCCGGTGATGGTCACCGTTTGTGGCGGTGGCGGTGGGTTGGGCGAGGACGTCGGGGGGGCCGGGGTGGACTTCGTCATCAACAGGCCGATCGCCAGCGCCGCGGCCACCAGCACCGCCACCCCCGCCCCAACGACGGTCAACACCAGCGCCGTGCGCTTGTACCAGGGCAGCCCGCCCTGCTCGGCGTACTCGAATTCCCGTGCCTCGCTGGCATATTCGCCGGTTGCGTCGCGGCCGGTATAGGGCACCGGCTCGTCGGAGTCGGCGTCTTGCGACCACGCCAGGGCGTCATCCACATCGGTGGCCTGGGCGGCCCACGCGGCCTGGGTGGCCCCGATTCCCGCGGTGCCGACCATTTCGGTCGGCGTCTCCACGGCGGCGGCCGCGGTGGTTTCGGCGCCCCCCGCTGCGTACTGCGCACCGAGCGCCGCGGCGCCGAGTGCGGCGAGTGACGCCGGCTGCGCCGCGCTGCGGAACGGAACCCCGAAGCGCTGCGACAACCGCGCGGTGATCAGCGGGATGCTTGCGCCCCCGCCGACGATCGCCACGGCGCGCAGGTTGGTGTTCGGAATTCCGTTGCGCCGCAACGTATCTTGCAGCGAGGTGACAAACCGGTCCAGCGGTGGGGAGATCAGTTGCTCGAACTCGGTGCGGGTCAGTTGGGTGGACTCCCCGGACGCCCCCGCGACGGTGCTCACCGCGGCGGTCGACAGTTGTTCCTTGGCGCGCCGGCAGGCGGCCAGCAGGCGGGTCTGCGATCCCATCCGCGCGCCGCCGCCCAGGACGGCGGTGCTGACATCGGAGGCCAGCAGGTGATCGACGATGAGCTGATCGATCGCGTCGCCGGAGAAGTCGGTGTGCCGCATGGCCGGGGCGACGGGCGCAAAGCCGGCATTGGCGTCCAGCACCGTGACGGTGGTGCCGCCGGCACCGAAGTCGCACAGCGCGACGACGCCGTCGGCGGGAAACCCCGGCGTGCCGCGCAGGGCCGCCACCGCGGCCGTGGCGTCGGAAACCAGCATCGGCGCGACCCCACCGCGTGCGAGATCCGACTGGGCGAAGAACTCGTCGCGCAGCGCCGCGAACTGTTCGTCGGACCAGTAGGCGGGGACCGCGATGCTGATCGGTGTCCCGTAGCCGACCGTGCGGGCCATCGCCTCGATCGCCTCGACCGTCAGCGCCGCGCCCAGGTACTTGGTGCCGTCGGCGGCCACCAGCGGTGCCCGGTCGCCGACCCGCTCGACGAACCCGCGCAGCACCAGGCCGGGTGCGGTCAGGTTCGGATTCTCTTCCGGCAGGCCGACTTCGGTGGGACGGTGCTCGAACAGGGTGACCACCGAGCTGCGGGTGACCGGAGCGCTCCCGGCGCGGGCCGCCACCAGGTTGGCCACCCCGATCGATAGCCCGAGCGACTGGCTCATGTCCGCACCCCTGTGTCAGTAGTCCCGTGGATTGCAGCGAGTGTAGGGCGCCGCCGGCGCCGCGTCGCCGAGCGTGATCGGCCTGCCGCCGACTCGCTAACGCAGGCCCGGCGGAACCGTGATGACCGTCGGCACCTGCGGAATGGTGATCACCGGCGGCAGCTGCGGTAGATGGTGGCGATGCGTGGGCTGCTGCGTTTGTTGCCCGGTGGGCTGCTGCTGCGTCGGCTGCTGGGCCGGCGGCTGCTCTTCGGCGCTGCTGCTGGACTCGGTGGTGGTCGTCGTGGTCGTGGTGGTCGTCGGCGTCGTTGTTGTCGTTGTCGTGGTGGTGCTCGTCGTCGACTTGGGGACGTGGTTGACGGATTGGTCGTCGTGAATGAGCTCGATGATCCCGAAGACGATCAGGCCGATCAGGATGACGACGGAAATCAACCAGGCGATGAGCATCGCGGGCCTGCGGTACCAGGGCGTGGGCTCGGGTTCCTGGTCGAACGGGTCGAAGCCCTGGGGTTGCTCGAACCCGTGGGGCGGCTGGGGCGGGAAGTTCGGTGGCGGGACTTCACCGGTCGGCGGCTCGCTCATGCCGAAATCGGCATGCTGGGTCGGCCGATTGTGGAAGTCATCGCGTGGACCGTTGGATGCCACGGCACCGATGGTACTGACCGCACCTGCCAGCCTGCTGATGCCAACCCCTAAGGGGGCGGTCGCGTCGCTCAGAGGAGGGGTGCGGGTGCCCACACAGAGCGTGCACTCAGGGTCCACAGCCTACCGCCAGACTGTGGCGCTCAACACACCCGCAACACCATTTCCGGCCGAATGATATTGCAGTTCAGCACAATTCGACCGTCACCTCATTTTTGACTTACCAGCATATTCGTGACAGTCTCTTTTCCCGAATCGATGTGGAAGTCGAACGGCAAGCCCGCATCGAGCGCGGCGCCTCCCGGGCCTGGGCAGGCCGGCGAGTAAGCCGCCAGCGACCGACACGTACCCGCCGTCACAGCAGCGACGCCCGGTATCACATCGGGTCCTGGCGCCGCGGCGAGCGGCCATGCAATCCGAGCGCAGGGTAGGGAGGCGATCACGATGCCCGGCCGGCCCGCCCATGCGCCCCGGGTTCGTCGTCTCAGCTACAACGATCGGCGCTGCTAATGGCCGCCGATCCCACAGACCGCGAATGGTGGTCAGAAGCCGGCGATGACGCCCCGACCGCGGCGAACGGGCGGCATCGCGAGGCGGAATTGCGCGATGGGACCGACCCGGCAAAGTGCGCAGATGCGGCTCACGAGGAAGCGTCGCACGGTGCAGCCGGCGCCGGCGCGGAGGCGGGAAACCAACTGACGAGCGCCGTGGTCGTCATCGCGCTCGTCTCGGCGATCTCGGGCTTGCTCTACGGCTACAACACCGGTGTCATCTCCTGGGCCCTATTGCAGCTCACCGAGGAGTTCAACCTCACCGCGGCCTGGAAGCAGGTGGTCGCCGCCAGCATCCTGCTCGGCGCCATCGTCGGGGCCTTGGCGTGCAGCTGGCTATCCGACCGGTTCGGCCGGCGCGGCACGCTGTTGATGCTGTCGGTGCTGTTCATCGTCGGCGCGCTGTGGTGCGCCGACGCGCCGGATGTCGTGGTGCTGTCGCTGGGAAGGCTGGTCCTGGGCTTCGCGGTCGGCGGGGCGACCCAGACGGCCCCGATGTATGTCGCGGAGCTCTCGCCGTCGGCCTACCGGGGGCGGTTGGTGCTGTGCTTCCAAATTGCCATCGGGGTGGGCATCCTCGCCGCTAACCTCATCGGGGTCTTTGACTCGGTCTCCTGGCGGGGGCCGACCGGAATCGCGTGCGTACCCGCCGCGATCATGCTGTGGCTGTTGCTGCGCTTGCCGGAAAGTCCGCGCTGGCTGGTCAAGCACGATGAGCGACACGCCGCGCGCGCCGTGTTGGAGCGGGTCCGGCCCGACGGCTACGACGTGGGTGCCGAGCTGGACGAGGCGACCGAACTCGCGCGCATGGAACGCAAGGCCAGCACCCGCGGGTGGAGCGGGCTGCGCGACGCCTGGGTGCGCCCGGCCCTGGTCCTGGGTTGTGGCATCGCGGTGTTCACCCAGCTCAGCGGGATCGAGATGATCATCTACTATGCGCCGACCATCCTGACTGACGACGGCGTGTACCGGTCCGTGGCTCTGCTGGTGTCGGTGATGTTGGGTGCGACGTACGTGATCGCCCAACTAGTGGGGTTGGCCATTATCGACCGGGTCGGCCGGCGCCGGCTCACCCTCATCATGGTGCCGGGCGCGGCGATCAGCCTGTTCGCGCTCGGGCTGATCTTCGTCACCGCCGACAGCGGTCACGATGTGATCGCCTACATCATGATTTCCCTGATCGCCTTCATGGTGTTCAATGCCGGCGGTCTGCAGCTGATGGGATGGTTGACCGGCTCGGAGACCTATCCGCTGGCGGTGCGACCGGAGGGCACCGCCGTGCATTCGGCGACGCTGTGGGGGACCAACCTGCTCATTACGTTGACGCTGCTGTCGCTCATCAATGCGATCGGGGTCGGACCCTCGATGTGGCTCTACGCGTTGTTCAACGTGGCGGCGTGGATCTTCGTATTCTTCCGCATGCCCGACCTCACCGGTAAAAGCCTGGAAGAAATCGAAAAGAACCTGGCGGAGGGGAAATTCCGACCGTCTGACTTCGCACGCTGACGAATGCGCTTGCGCGGCACGTCTTTTCGTGCTGCTGTGCGGCGCGGTCACACGCCAGCCATTGACTGGCCTCGAAGGATCCGTTCGATCCGGTCCAACAGCTCGCTCGGGTTGTCGTGGGCGCCGTCTTTCCAGGCCACGAGGGCGTTGAGCAGGTTGATCGGTTGAACGCTCAGATACATTCCGAGCATCACCGTCGCGGTCGCCTCGCCGCTGACATCGGCTGGCTGGTAGGCGACTTCGACTTGCAACCGCTCGGTACCGGCCGCCACGCTCGGGACGAGCTTTGGCTCGATCGAACGGACATGGTCACGCCGGATGTCGGTCAACTCACTGCCGCGCTCTGCGATCCGCACGGTCAACGCCGCGGGGGTGATACGGAGAAGGGATCGGCGCCAGATCCAGAGGGAGACTCCCACCAATAAGGCAGAGATGGCCAGCAGAATGACCCCGCCGTACCACAGCCAGGCCGGATTACCGGGTGCACATCCTGCGCCAATCATGGCGACCGCGATTAGGGGGAACAGCAAGGTCGCCATGTATGGGTTGCTCTCGTACCACGGAAGATAGCGGCAGACAATCTCCTGCCCGGTCCGCCTGACCCCGGCGCCGAAAATTCGGCGGCCGCTCCCATAAATGATGCCGACGCCGACCGCAGCGGCGCCGACAGGCAGATACCAAGCCGACCCAACCAGCACATTTATGCCCGCCAACAGGCATAGGGCACCACCGACGGCGTAGCGCAGTTTCGGCACGCGTCGGCGTTTCGCCGCGCGGTCGGCCATCAGTGACCGTCTTGAGTTGCGATTACGGGTCTCCTGTTCAGCTGTGATAATCCGTGACTGTGACGCGCCGTCGATCGTGGCGAGCATTCTGCGCCGATGCGTCGCGCGTGACACGGTTACACACCGACGGTGGAGTGGCCCCGGAGAATCGCTTCGACCCGATTGAGTAGCTCGCTCGGGTTTTCGTGAGCGCCGTCTTTCCAGGCCACAAGTGCGTTAAGCAGGTTAATCGGCTGGACACTCAACTGCAGGCCCAGGAGCAGAGTCTTGGCATCGCTGCTCAAATCCGTTGCACGGTAGGTGATTGCGACTTGCAGCGATTGTCCGCTCACGCCATTTGGGACGATCTTGGGCTCGATCGACACAACACACTCACGCTGGATTTCGGTCAACTCGTCCTTGGGTCCAGCCAAACGCACGGTCAAAACCGACGGGGAAATACGCAAAAGGCACCGACGCCACATGCGCACGGCGCTAAACACGAAGAGTGGCGTCAGAACCAGCAGGATGATCCCGCCGAACCGAAGCCACGCAGGGTTGCCCGAATCGTTGGATGCGGCAATCATGGCGACTCCCATCAGCGGGAGCAACACATTCAGGAAGTACGCGTTTCCCTCATACCAGGGGACGTAGTGACACATAATCTCGTCATACGTCCGGGTGACACCCGCCCGGAAGATTCGGCGCCTGCCGAGGACGATCAAGATCGCTCCGCAGAGCACCACCACAGACAAGTACCACTGCAGTCCCGCCCGCGCTGCCACCACAGTCAAGAGGCACAACGTGCCGCCGAAGGTGTAGCGCAGTATCCGTCCCCACCGGGCGCTGGTCTCACCGTTCGCCATCAGTGACCGTCTCGTGTCGTTGTTGCGGGAGCTTTACGGGGGTGATTGTCCGAAGCCGGACCTGCCGGCGCGGCACCCATTCGGACAGACAGCCAGATATTCGCCTGTTTTACAGGTGATTCATGTAGTGCGGTCATCGTGAGTTGCGCGATCAGCGTCTCCTGTCCTTCCGTGATGATCCGCGATCGTGAGACGCTGTCGATGGTGCCGAGCTCGTGGGCAATCTGCATCGCGAGCAATCCTTGAACTCCGACACATTCACCGGCGGGGCCAAGTTCGCGGCGCACCTCGTGAGATCCCGGCGCCGACTGCAACTGCTGCTCGGCCAGCATCGCGAACGCCTCCCTCGCATCCAGTGGGGCCGCCACTTTATGCATCGTCAACACCGCGTTAGCACCGAACACGTTGATGCACGGGTCGTTGCGACAGGCCCACACACGAGCACCGAAAGCCGAGTCGAAGGGTTCCCAGCCCGAGGGCACCCCCACTTCCACGACAAAACCGACAAACCGCTCGACCGGAGATACCACAATGCCGCTGGTCTGCACGAACTCATCGAAGCGCATCGAACATGCCCCTACCCGAAACCGAAGATCGATTCCACGCCGTGCACCGCGCTACCGACGGCATTCGCGACCGGCTGCCAGGCCACTTCAACCGCTTTGGATGCGCCGAAGGCAGCGCCCGCTCCCACGACTGCGCCCACCACCAGACCAATCGCCGTCCCTGCTCCTGGGACGACCGACCCGATCGCTGCACCAGCTGCCATATCCGCGGCAAATCCTCCAGCCGCCGCGCCCGCGTAGAGCCCGAATGCAGTTCCGACACCCTCCCGCGTGACGGCCTCTGGCACCGAGTTCCCGTCGTGGATATCGGACATGACGGCCGGTACCGCGCTGGCCGCACCAACCACCCGGCCGACACGGGAGAATCCTTTCAGCTCGAAGCCGCCGATCTTCGGATCCTCGAACCACCGCAACAATCCCGGATCAGCCTTGCCGGGGCCGGTACCGGGGGACTCGGCGATCAACTTGGTCGTCGCCCCGCGCACACCGTCGGCCGTACCGCCGGCGATCGCGCCCGCAGTCCCGGTCAGCACCTCGCCCTTCGTCGGGGCCAGAGCGGGTCCCCCGCCGGGTTGGTCGGCCGGTGCCGGGCCGGGTCCTGCAGGGGCAGGTGTGAGGTCGTAACCGTCCGCGTGCAGGGTCCCCATCGCGTTCTGAAACGAGTTGGCGTAGCCGTCCCGGGTCGATTGCAGCTGGCCCAGCGCGGCTTTGGTGTCGCGGATCGCGTCGTCTTCGCGACCGCTGATAAACGCATCCAGCGCGTGTCGATCTTCCGCGGTAAGGGTGGGGTCCTTCTCCAACTCCACCACTTGGCCGATGAAGCCGTCCAGCTGCTGCAACTGACCTTCCAGCGCCGCAATCTGTCCGGCCGCGGCCTTTTGCGCCTCGGCCAGGTTGGCGGCGATGTTTTCCAGGTCTGCAGCGATCTTGGGCAGCTGCAAGGACTGCGCCCCAAGGGATTTCGTCACGCGCTGCACTTCGGCGGAGCCGTTGATCGGATGATCTCCATTCTGATGGTTCCACGCGGCGTCGAAGCGGCTACGGGCCTGGTCGAACGCATTGGTGGCCTCGGCGGTGCATCGGCCCGCCTTGAGAAACGCCTCCGCCAGCTGAGCAATCTGAAACGGGCTACCGGCCTGCAGGCTCTGATTGATCGCCCACGGGTCGCCACCCGCTTCGGCGATCAGCGCCGCGACGCTGATGTAGCGCAGTTGCATGGAGTCGTGAGGTCTTCTTGGTTAGGCCGGGCCTGAGCGAGCACCGGTAGCTGGTCGGCGACATCACGCGGCAGACCGATCCCCCCGCCACGCCGTCGACAAGGTTACCGCCCTAGAACGTGTTGACCTTGTCGATGCTGACGAACATGCCGTGCTTGGTCTGGTCGTTGGTGAAGCGGGTGCCGTCGACGTTGGCGATGATCGTCCACCCCTGGGCGGCGTAGGTCTGGTAATCGATCTTGACGGTCGGGATGGCTCCAAGGTTGCCCAGCACCCACTGCACCTTGCCGCCGGTGGTGACGCTGACGCCGTTGGCGTGCTCGCCGTCCTGCAGCGGGGAGTTGGTGAAGGGCGCCTCGCAGCCGACGGTGTCCTTGTTGATCTGGCAGCGCGTCACGCCGGATTTGGTCTCGATGAAGACGTAGCCGTTCTGGTCGGGCGGCAGGGGGATGGCGCCGGCCGGATTCGTGGGGCCCGTCGGCGCGGCCGGAGCCGTCGGGGCCGGAGCGGCGGTGGCCGACGGCGGCGACGGCGTGGATCGCGGCGTGGGGAAGGACGGTTCGCTCGCGCCCGCCCCGGGCGAAGCCACCGGCCGGCCGCCGATGACGGAGCTGCAGCCGGACACCAGCCCGGAGCCGGCGAACAGGGCTACGAGCAGCAGCGAACCACCGGCCAGGCTCCGCCGCGCATTATCCGAAAACCGCACCCGCCGCTCCCCAGACGATTCGAATGGCGGCACTCAGGTTACCCACCCTCCGACGACAGTCGCTGCACTCGAGTGCCTATCGATGCGGCGCCGATGGTGAAGCTTTACCGCCGCGTGACCGACTCGCGGGGCGACTGTGCGCCGCCACCGCTGGCCCCGGGAACAACACGGGACCGCGGGCCGTTAACATGATCGACAAGTTGAGTGAACCAGGCTCAAGACTGGGTTGACAGCCTATCGCCCTCAGGGGCAGGCTTGAGCGGGGTTCACTCAGCATAGTGGCACCAGACAAGCTCTACACAATCAGGAGGAATCACTATGGCTCGTGCGGTCGGTATCGACCTCGGGACCACCAACTCCGTCGTCGCAGTCCTCGAGGGCGGTGACCCCGTCGTCGTCGCCAACTCCGAGGGCTCGCGGACCACCCCGTCCATCGTCGCGTTCGCGCGCAACGGCGAGGTGCTCGTCGGCCAGCCCGCCAAGAACCAGGCGGTCACCAACGTCGACCGGACCATCCGTTCGGTCAAGCGGCACATGGGCACCGACTGGTCCATCGAGATCGATGACAAGAAATACACCGCCCAGGAGATCAGCGCCCGCGTGCTGATGAAGCTGAAGCGCGACGCCGAGGCATACCTGGGCGAGGACGTCACCGACGCGGTGGTCACCGTGCCGGCGTACTTCAACGACGCCCAGCGTCAGGCGACGAAGGAAGCCGGCCAGATCGCCGGCCTGAACGTCCTGCGCATCGTCAACGAGCCGACCGCCGCCGCACTGGCCTACGGCCTGGACAAGGGCGAGAAGGAGCAGACCATCCTGGTCTTCGACCTCGGTGGCGGCACGTTCGACGTGTCGTTGCTCGAGATCGGCGAGGGCGTGGTCGAGGTCCGCGCCACCAGCGGTGACAACCACCTCGGTGGGGACGACTGGGACGACCGTGTCGTCGACTGGCTCGTCGACAAGTTCAAGGGCACCAGCGGAATTGACCTGACCAAGGACAAGATGGCGATGCAGCGGCTGCGTGAGGCCGCGGAGAAGGCCAAGATCGAACTCTCGAGTTCGCAGAGCACCTCGATCAACCTGCCTTACATCACCGTCGACGCGGACAAGAACCCGCTGTTCCTCGACGAGCAGCTCACGCGCGCCGAATTCCAGCGCATCACACAGGATCTGCTGGACCGCACCCGTCAGCCCTTCCAGTCCGTGATCAAGGACGCCGGCATCTCGGTCTCCGAGATCGACCACGTGGTCCTGGTGGGTGGTTCCACCCGGATGCCCGCGGTGACCGAACTGGTCAAGGAGCTCACCGGCGGCAAGGAGCCCAACAAGGGCGTCAACCCCGACGAGGTGGTGGCCGTGGGTGCCGCTCTTCAGGCTGGCGTGTTGAAGGGCGAGGTGAAAGACGTTCTGCTGCTTGACGTTACGCCGCTGAGCTTGGGTATCGAGACCAAGGGTGGCGTGATGACCAAGCTCATCGAGCGCAACACCACGATCCCGACCAAGCGGTCGGAGACCTTCACCACGGCCGATGACAACCAGCCGTCCGTGCAGATCCAGGTGTACCAGGGTGAGCGCGAAATCGCTTCGCACAACAAGCTGCTCGGCTCATTCGAGCTGACCGGCATCCCGCCGGCGCCCCGCGGCGTCCCGCAGATCGAGGTCACCTTCGACATCGACGCCAACGGCATCGTGCACGTCACGGCCAAGGACAAGGGCACCGGCAAGGAGAACACGATCAAAATCCAGGAGGGCTCCGGCCTGTCCAAGGAGGAGATCGACCGGATGATCAAGGATGCCGAGGCGCACGCCGAGGAGGACCGCCAGCGCCGCGAGGAGGCCGACGTCCGCAACCAGGCCGAATCGCTGGTCTACCAGACGGAGAAGTTCGTCAAGGACCAGCGCGAAGCCGAGGGCGGGTCGAAGGTTCCCGAGGACACGCTGTCCAAGGTCGACGCCGCGATCGCCGAGGCCAAGACGGCCCTGGGCGGCACCGACATCACCGCGATCAAGTCGGCGATGGAGAAGCTGGGCCAGGAGTCGCAGGCGCTCGGGCAGGCCATCTACGAGGCCACCCAGGCCGCGGGCGAGCAGACCGACGCGACCGGTGGTGGTGGGCAGGCTGGCTCCGCTGACGACGTCGTGGACGCGGAGGTGGTCGACGATGACCGGGAGTCCAAGTGACAGAAGGAAACCCACAGGAACAGGTGACCGTCACCGACAAGCGGCGAATCGATCCTGAGACCGGTGAAGTACGGCAGGTCCCTCCCGGCGATACGCCGGGAGGGCCGGCCCCGGCCGATGAGCCGGCGGTTCAGGGCGAGGGCAAGCTCGCCGAGCTGACCGCCGATCTGCAACGCGTGCAGGCCGACTTCGCGAACTACCGCAAGCGGGCGCTGCGTGACCAGCAGGCCGCGGCGGACCGGGCCAAGGCCGCCGTCGTCAACCAATTGCTGGGCGTGCTCGACGATCTCGACCGGGCGCGCAAGCACGGCGACCTCGAGTCGGGCCCGCTGAAGGCGGTGGCCGACAAGCTGGAGGGCGCGCTGACCGGGCTCGGCCTGACGGCGTTCGGCGAGGAGGGCGAGGACTTCGACCCGGTGCTGCACGAAGCCGTCCAGCACGAGGGCGACGGATCTCGCCCGGTGATCGGCACCGTCATGCGGCAGGGCTACAAGCTCGGCGATCAAATCCTGCGCCACGCCATGGTCGGCGTCGTCGACACGGTCGACGACGACGGCGACGAATCGGCCTCGGCCGGTGAGGCTGAGGAAACCGCGCCGGTCGAATCGGACGATAACGCCGGCACGTCCGGTGACTAGACCACACAATCAGCACAACGCAACGCCACAGGTGAGGGGGTGACGCGACATGGCCCAGCGTGAATGGGTCGAAAAAGACTTCTACAAGGAGCTGGGCGTCTCCTCTGACGCCAGTCCCGAAGAGATCAAACGCGCCTACCGCAAACTGGCGCGCGATCTGCACCCGGACGCCAACCCGGACAATCCCGCCGCCGGTGAACGATTCAAAGCCGTGTCGGAGGCGCACAACGTGTTGTCCGATCCGGCCAAGCGCAAGGAATACGACGAAACCCGAAGGCTGTTCGCCGGCGGCGGTTTTGGCGGGCGCCGGTTCGATACCGGCGGCTTCGGTGGCTTCAACGTCGGCGGCGATGGGGCGGAGTTCAACCTCAACGATCTGTTCGATGCCGCCGGCCGCAGCGGTGGCACCAACATCGGCGACCTGTTCGGCGGATTGTTCGGGCGCGGCGCCGGCGGCCGGCCCAGCCGGCCGCGCCGCGGCAACGACCTCGAGACCGAAACCCAGCTGGAATTCGTCGAGGCCGCCAAGGGTGTGGCGATGCCGCTGCGGCTGACCAGCCCCGCGCCGTGCACCAACTGCCATGGCAGCGGGGCGCGGCCGGGCACCAGCCCGAAGGTGTGTCCCACCTGCAACGGCTCCGGCGTGATCAACCGCAACCAGGGCGCGTTCGGTTTCTCCGAGCCCTGCACCGATTGCCGGGGCAGCGGCTCGATCATCGAGCACCCCTGCGAGGAGTGCAAGGGCACCGGGGTCACCACCCGGACCCGCACCATCAACGTGCGCATCCCGCCCGGCGTCGAGGACGGACAGCGCATCCGGCTGCCCGGCCAGGGTGAGGCCGGTCTGCGCGGCGCGCCGTCGGGCGACCTGTACGTGACGGTGCACGTGCGCCCGGACAAGGTGTTCGGCCGCGACGGCGACGACCTGACCGTCACCGTTCCCGTCAGCTTCACCGAATTGGCTTTGGGTTCAACCATTTCGGTGCCCACGCTGGACGGCAAAGTCGGTGTCCGGGTGCCCAAGGGAACTTCCGACGGCCGGATCCTGCGAGTGCGCGGACGCGGTGTGCCCAAGCGCAGCGGCGGCAACGGCGACCTGCTGGTCACCGTAAAGGTCGCCGTGCCACCGAATCTGGAGGGCGCGGCCCAGGAGGCGCTGGAGGCGTACGCCGCCGCCGAGCGCTCCAGCGGGTTTGACCCCCGGGCAGGATGGGCGGGTAATCGCTGATGGCCAAGGGCTCGAGTAATTCAAGAAATGAGGATGCCCGAACGTTCCTGATCTCGGTCGCCGCCGAGCTGGCCGGCATGCACGCCCAAACCCTGCGCACCTACGACCGCCTCGGCCTGGTCAGCCCACGCCGCACTTCCGGTGGGGGACGCCGCTATTCGGAGCACGACGTCGACCTGCTGCGTGAGGTGCAGCGGCTCTCGCAGGACGAGGGGGTCAACCTCGCCGGCATCAAGCGGATCATCGAGCTGACCAACCAGGTCGAGGCGCTGCAGGCGCGGATCAAAGAGTTGAACGAGGAATTGGCGCAGCTGCGCGCCAGCCAGCGCCGCGACGTGGCGGTGGTGCCCAAGAGCACCGCGCTGGTGGTGTGGCAGCCGCGCCGGGGGCGTTAATCCTCGGGAAGTTTCGCTTGCGCCCCAAGGGTTCCTGTCTCCGGGGCACACAACATTCGCAAAAGCGCTAGCGCATGTGCTAGCGCTTTTCGCATGCTCCTGGTGATCAGCAGACAGCGATTGCGGTGACCCAGGTGGTCACTGTGATCGCACCCGGATCGAAAACTGCGTCACCACCGGCTCATCCGGCGCAGCGCAGCGATAGCCGCCGCGGCGCAGCGCGTCGGTCGGTGCGGCCATCGGCTCGAAACAGATGATGGCCTTGGACGGATCGTCGACCGGCGGCGCGAAGATCTGTGCCGCCGGATAGCCCCGCTCGAAATGAACCTCGATGCGGCGTCTGCCCCCGGAGACCGCGAACACCGCGCCCTCGGTGACGTCGTCGTAGGCATCGTCAAAGGCCTTGTCGCGCAACGCCTCTTCGCGCGCCGGCTGCGGCTCGGTCTCTCCGGTGGGCAGCCCCCTGTCGTCAAGATTCAGGTGCCGCAGCGCCGGCGTCTCGACGACCCAGTCACCGCGGGGCACGTCCGGCAGCTGCAGGTAGGGATGAAACCCGAAGCACAGCGGCACCGCCGAGTCGCCGGTGGCGGCGACGGTGGTCCGCACCGTCAGGGTGCGATCGGCCAGTCGCGCGGTCACCGTCAGCACATGCGGGTACGGAAAGCTGGCCAGCAGTCGTGGATCGGCACCGAAATCCACCAGAGCGGTCAGCTCGTTCGGGGACTCGTCCGTCACCCGCCAGCCGGGATAGGCGGCCAGGACGCCGTGGATCGGCAACCCGTTGGGGTCGGCGCGCACCCCGTTCTCACCCGGCATTAGGTCCACCGTCGCGCCCCGCGCGGTATAGGTGTTCGCGCCCAACCGGTTTGCCCACGGATACAGGATCGGGATGCCCATCGTCTTGCCGTCGCTGACATAGGCGTCCAGACCGCGACGTTGGCCGAGCAACTCCGCGTCGGCGTCGCGCAGCGACGTGCCGATCATCCCCGCGTCCGGAACGAACTGGGCAACCAGTGGCGATGAAGGATCGCGCAGGGTGACGACGTGCATGGCTACCTCCAGAGCGGATCGTGCTGAATGCGTTCGGGCGGAGCGCCTTTGGCGAGCAGCGCGGACTTGGTGGCGCTGACCATCGCTGGCCCGCCGCAGATCAGGATCTGACGGTCGCCCCAGCCGCCGTACTTGGTCACCACGTCGGGCAGCCGGCCGATCTGGTGCACGTGCAGGCCCCGCGGCGGCGTGACGTCGGGATAGTCGGCGGCCCACGCCGGGTCGGCGCTGTACTCCGAGACCGGCGACACCGACAGCCACGGGTTGTGCGACGCGACCTGCCACAGGGTGGGCAGGTCGTAGAGTTCGCAGCGGTAGCGCGCGCCGAAGAACAGATGTATCCGCGGGTTGACGGCGTAGCGGGACAGGTCCATGATGAGCGCCCGCAGCGGCGCCAGGCCCGTGCTGCCGGCGACCATCAGCACGTCGCCGCCGTCTCGGTCGACACCCAGGCCGCCGTGTGGGCTGGACAGCCGCCACCGGTCGCCGATGCGGGTTTCGTTGACGATCGCGGTGCTGACCAGGCCGCCCGGCACCAGGCGCACGTGGAACTCGATCCCGCCGCCGGGATCGGCAGGAATGGCGGGGCTCAGATACCGCCAGCGGCGCGGGCATTGCGGCACATGGGCGTTGACGTATTGCCCGGGGTGGTAGTGCATCGGCTGGTCGAGCTGCAGCCGCACGACCGCCAGATCCCGCGACACCCGCAGGTGTTCGATGACGGTGCCGTCCCACCAGGCGGGTCCCTCCTCGGCATCCGCGGCGCCGCTCATCACCCCGGTGATCAGGTTCAGCGACTGCCTGGCCGCGTCGTCGACCGCGCCGGTCCAGGCCGCACCCAGATGCGAGCGCAGCGTCGCCAGCAATGCGCGGCCCAGGGTGTCGTAATGGTGCGGCAGCACACCGTATTTGCGATGGTCCCGCCCGAGCTGGGCCAAAAACGCCACCGGCTCCCGCGCGCGCCGCGCGACCAGTTCGCCGTACACCCAGTGCATCGCGTGGCCGAAAGCGGCGCGCTGGGCGCTCATTTCGGGTGGGAAGAGATCGCGCACCGAGGCGTCGAGGGCGAACCAATGGGTGTAGAAGCGGTGCACCAGCTCGCCGGAATCACCCTGGGAGCCCGAGCGGCCCGCGCCGTCCGGTTCGAAGGCGTCGCGCAGCACGGCCAGCGCTTGGACGTCCTCGAGGCTCACGGGCCCCGATTCTAGGCTCGGATTCCGTGGATTCAGCCCTGCCGGACGACGTTGGCTGTCCCGGCGCTGACGATCTTGGGTGAACCCCAGTGGTAGACAACGACGTTGCCGGCTCCGGATGCGCTCAGCGCGTCCGTGCTGTCGACCGCGACGCGATTGTCGTTGCCGGAGACGGTGACGCTGGTGCAGTGGCCCGTGAGGGTAATCGTGTTGTTCTTTCCGCTCACCGACAGGTAGCCGGCGTGGCAGGGCAGCGTCTTCGTCGTACCGGCGCCGCTCACCTGCAGCGTCCCGGCGTCGGGCACCTCACTGGACTGGCTGCCGTGGGCGAGGTCGGTATGCAGGCCGACCGAGACAAGGCCCGCGACCGCCACTCCGGCGAGGGCGGCCAGCCATAAGCTCCTGCCCCGGCGCGGGGTTCGGGTGGGGTCGGCGGCCTGGTCGGGGTGTTGCATCGTCTGCGTCATCGCTACGGGGGTACCCCGTACGGCGTAGTGCCCAAAACTCGGTAGAGTTGAGCGGAACAGACTCAACATTGACGACGTTGAACAAGCAGACAAGCATTTTTGCCAGCTCCCTTTCGACCCGAATGGAGGCGTCGTGGACTCTTTCAACCCGACCACCAAGACCCAGGCGGCGCTGACCTCGGCGCTGCAGGCGGCCTCGGCCGCCGGTAACCCGGAGATCCGGCCCGCCCACCTGCTGATGGCGTTGCTGACCCAGGCGGACGGCATCGCCGCGCCGCTGCTGGAGGCCGTGGGGGTCGCGCCCGCCACCATCCGCGCCGAAGCCGAGCGCCTGCTCGAGCGGCTGCCGCAGGCCAGCGGCGCCAGCTCGCAGCCGCAGCTCTCGCGCGAGTCGCTGGCCGCCATCACCACCGCCCAGCAACTGGCCACCGAGATGGACGACGAATACGTCTCCACCGAACACCTGATGGTCGGCCTTGCCACCGGCGACTCCGACGTCGCCAAGCTGCTCACCGGGCACGGCGCGTCGCCGCAGGCGTTGCGGGAGGCGTTCGTCAAGGTCCGCGGCAGCGCCCGGGTCACCAGCGCCGACCCCGAGGCCACCTATCAGGCGCTGGAGAAGTACTCGACCGACCTGACCGCGCGCGCCCGCGAGGGCAAGCTCGACCCGGTTATCGGGCGTGACAACGAGATTCGCCGCGTCGTGCAGGTGTTGAGCCGGCGCACCAAGAACAACCCGGTGCTGATCGGCGAGCCCGGCGTCGGCAAGACCGCGATCGTGGAGGGCCTGGCCCAGCGCATCGTCGCCGGCGACGTGCCGGAGAGCCTGCGCGACAAGACCGTCATCAGCCTGGACCTCGGCTCGATGGTCGCCGGCGCCAAGTACCGCGGCGAATTCGAGGAACGCCTCAAGGCCGTCCTGGACGACATCAAGAACTCCGCCGGGCAGATCATCACCTTCATCGACGAGCTGCATACCATCGTCGGCGCCGGCGCGACCGGCGAGGGTGCGATGGACGCCGGCAACATGATCAAGCCGATGCTGGCCCGCGGCGAGCTGCGCCTGGTCGGCGCCACCACGCTCGACGAGTACCGCAAGTACATCGAGAAGGACGCCGCGCTGGAGCGCCGCTTCCAGCAGGTGCTGGTCGGCGAGCCGTCGGTGGAGGACACCGTCGGCATCCTGCGCGGGCTCAAGGACCGCTACGAGGTGCACCACGGTGTCCGCATCACCGACTCGGCCCTGGTGGCCGCGGCGACGCTGTCCGACCGCTACATCACCGCGCGGTTCCTGCCGGACAAGGCCATCGACCTGGTCGACGAGGCCGCCAGCCGGCTGAAGATGGAGATCGACTCGCGGCCCGTCGAGATCGACGAGGTCGAGCGCCTGGTTCGCCGCCTCGAGATCGAGGAGATGGCGCTGGCCAAAGAAGAGGACGAGGCGTCCAAGGAGCGGCTGGAGAAGCTGCGCTCCGAGCTGGCCGACCAGAAGGAGAAGCTCGCCGAGCTCACCACGCGCTGGCAGAACGAGAAGAACGCGATCGACGTGGTGCGCGAGCTCAAGGAACAGCTCGAGGCGCTGCGCGGGGAGTCCGAGCGCGCCGAGCGCGACGGCGACCTGGCCAAGGCCGCCGAGCTGCGCTACGGCCGCATCCCCGAGGTCGAGAAGAAACTCGACGCCGCGCTTCCGCAGGCCGAGGCCCGCGAGAACGTGATGCTCAAGGAGGAGGTCGGCCCCGACGACATCGCCGACGTGGTGTCGGCGTGGACCGGCATCCCGGCCGGACGGATGCTCGAGGGCGAGACCGCCAAACTGCTGCGCATGGAAGACGAGCTGGGCAAGCGCGTCATCGGGCAGCGCAAGGCGGTGACGGCGGTGTCCGACGCCGTGCGGCGCGCCCGCGCGGGCGTCGCCGACCCCAACCGGCCCACCGGTTCGTTCATGTTCCTGGGCCCGACCGGTGTCGGTAAGACCGAGCTGGCCAAGGCGCTGGCGGAATTCCTGTTCGACGACGAGCGCGCGATGGTCCGCATCGACATGAGCGAGTACGGCGAGAAGCACTCGGTGGCCCGGCTGGTCGGCGCCCCTCCCGGCTACATCGGCTACGACCAGGGCGGTCAGCTGACCGAGGCGGTGCGGCGGCGTCCGTACACGGTGATCCTGTTCGACGAGATCGAGAAGGCGCACCCGGACGTGTTCGACGTGCTGTTGCAGGTGCTCGACGAGGGCCGGCTCACCGACGGGCAGGGCCGCACGGTCGACTTCCGCAACACCATCCTGATCCTGACGTCCAACCTGGGCTCGGGTGGCACCGAGGAGCAGGTGATGGCCGCGGTGCGCTCGGCGTTCAAGCCGGAGTTCATCAACCGGCTCGACGACGTCATCGTCTTCGCCGGCCTGGAGCCCGGTGAGCTGGTGGCCATCGTCGACATCCAGCTGGCGCAGCTGCAGAAGCGGCTGGCGCAGCGCCGCCTCACCCTCGAGGTGTCGCTGCCGGCCAAGCAGTGGCTGGCGCATCGGGGATTCGACCCGGTCTACGGCGCGCGGCCGCTGCGCCGGCTGGTGCAACAGGCCATCGGCGACCAGCTGGCCAAGCTGTTGCTGGCCGGCGACGTGCACGACGGCGACACCGTGCCGGTGAACGTCAGCCCCGACGGCGACTCCCTGATCCTGGGCTGAGCCGCGCTCGAACGTCGACTTGTTGTGGTTCTTTCCCCGGAAACCGCCCAACAAGTCGACGTTCGGCGTTTGGACGCGCATTGGTAGCGTCCCACCGACGGCAGATCGGAGGCCAACATGGCGTGGGACTTCAGCACCGAGCCGGATTTCCAGGCGAAGCTCGACTGGGTCGAGGATTTTTGCCGCGAGGAGATCGAGCCGCTGGACTTCGTGTTCCCCTACGCGGTGCGCTCGCCCGATCCCCGGGTGAAGGCCTACGTGCGCGGTCTGCAGCAGCAGATCAAGGACCAGGGGCTGTGGGCGATCTTCCTCGACGAGGAGTTGGGCGGCCCCGGTTTCGGTCAGCTCAAGCTGGCGCTACTGAACGAGGTCATCGGCCGCTACCCGCAGGCCCCGCAGATGTTCGGCGCCGCGGCACCCGACACCGGCAACATGGAGATGCTCGCCGCGTTCGGCACCGAGGAGCAGAAGAAGCGGTGGCTCGAGCCGCTGCTCAACCAGGACATGTTCTCGGCGTATTCGATGACCGAGCCACAGGGCGGATCCGACCCCAGCCTGTTCAAGACCCACGCCGTGCGCGACGGCGACGAGTGGGTCATCAACGGCGAGAAGTGGTTCACCTCGGCGGGACGGGTGGCCGACATCCTCTTCGTGATGTGCACCAACGGCATGTTCGTCGTGCCGCGCCGCACCCCGGGCGTCGAGATCCAGCCCGAGCCGCGCAACCACAACCACATCATCTACAACGACGTCCGGGTTCCGCTCGACCATTTGCTCGGCCCCGAGGACGGCGCCAAGACGCTGGCCCAGCGTCGGCTCGGCGGTGGCCGCATCCACCACGCGATGCGCACCATCGCCCAGTGCCGGCTCGCGTTCGACATGATGTGCGAGCGGGCGCTGTCGCGGGAGTCGCACGGCAAGGTCATCGCGGAGCATCAGATGGTGCAGGAGAAGATCGCCGACTCCTACGCCGCGATCCGCATGCTGCGGCTGCTGGTGCTCGAAACGGCGTGGAAGATCGACAATTCCAGCACCAAGGAGGCCCGCACCGACATCGCGACGGTCAAGTTCACGATGGCCAAGGTGCTGCGCGACGTGTCGTACAACGCCCTGCACATCCTCGGGTCGCTCGGAACCACCGACCTGACGCCGCTGCAGGCGATGTATGCGAGCGCGCCGACGATGGGGCTGGCCGACGGCGCCGACGAGGTCCACAAGGCCACCGTCGCCCGGCGCCTGCTGCGCGACTACAGCCCGCAACAGCATCCGTACTGGCCGACGGAGTACTTCCCCGCCAAGCGGGAGGCGGCGTGGGCGAAATTCGAGCCGAAGTTCCAGGCAGAACCCGAACTGCGGGCCGCGGCCGAGGACTCCAAGAAGTACTTCGCCCGTCGGCGCTGACGCCCGCCCGCGCCGCAATGCATCCTGTGATTGGGTTGTGACCTGGTCGCCTTCTGTGTTCCGGGCCAATAGCAGATACGCTGTTTTGGATGGTCCCCCTCTGGTTCACGCTCTCCGCGCTGTGCTTTGTCGGCGCGGGGGTGCTGCTGTACGTCGATGTCGACCGTCGGCGCGGACGCAGCAGGCGCCGTAAGTCGTGGGCGCGGTCGCACGGATTCGACTACGAGCGGGAATCGGCCGACATCCTCAAGCGCTGGAAGCGCGGCGTGATGTCGACGGTGGGTGACGTGACCGCGCAGAACGTGGTGCTGGGCCAGATCCGCGGCGAGGCGGTCTACATCTTCGACCTCGAAGAGGTCGCCACGGTGATCGCGCTGCACCGCAAGGTTGGTACCAACGTCGTGGTGGACCTGCGGCTCAAGGGGCTCAAAGAGCCACGGGAGAGCGACATTTGGCTGCTGGGCGCGATCGGGCCGCGGATGGTGTACTCCACCAACCTGGACGCCGCCCGCCGGGCCTGCGACCGCCGCATGGTCACCTTCGCCCACACCGCGCCGGATTCCGCCGAGATCATGTGGAACGAGCAGAACTGGACGCTGGTCGCCATGCCGATCACCAGCACCCGCACCCAGTGGGACGAGGGTCTGCGCACCGTGCGGCAGTTCAACGACCTGTTGCGCGTGCTGCCGCCGCTGCCGGAGGAGACCCCGCAGGAGTCCGGGGCACCGGCGGGACCGCGCAACGCGTCGCCGAGCCGCCCGTTGGCGCCGGCGGGCCGCGCCGAGCTGCCGCCCCGGCGCGCGCAGCAGGATGTGGCCGGCCTGATCGGGCCCGACGCCGCGGCGGGGCCGCCGCGCGGCCGAGCCGGTGCGCCGCGACCAGCCGCGACCGGAGCCGCGCCCCGATACGCTGCGCCGCCCGCCCCCGACCGGGCGCAACGGCCACCAGGCCACCAACTATCAGCGCTGACGGCGGGTAGCCGGGAGGCCGGTGGGGCCGCCGTCACTAGGATGGCGCTCATGCCCCGCCCCGTCGCCCTGATCACCGGGCCCACCTCCGGGATCGGCGCCGGGTACGCGCGACGCTTCGCCCGCGACGGCTACGACTTGGTGCTGGTCGCCCGCGACGCCGAACGGTTGAACCGGCTGGCGGACGAATTGAAGAGCACCGCAGGCGACGTCGAGGTTCTCCCCGCCGACTTGGGCGATGCGGCCGACCGGCAACGGGTGTGCGGTCGCCTCGCCGCCGGAGTGCGCGTCCTGGTGAACAACGCCGGCTTCGCGACGTCCGGCGACTTCTGGTCCACCGACCCCGCCGTGCTGCAATCCCAGCTCGACGTCAACGTCACCGCGGTCATGCACCTGACCCGGGCGGCGCTGCCGGGCATGCTCGACGCGGGCGCCGGCACGGTCATCAACATCGCCAGCGTCGCCGGGCTGGTGCCCGGGCGGGGCTCGACGTATTCGGCGTCCAAGGCGTGGGTGATCTCGTTCAGCGAGGGCTTGTCCGTCGGGCTGCAGGGCACCGGGGTTTCGGTGCACGCCGTGTGTCCGGGCTACGTGCGCACCGAATTTCACGCCCGCGCCGGGATCGACATGTCCAAGTCGCCGTCGTTCATGTGGCTCGAGGTCGACGACGTGGTCGGCCAGAGCCTCGCCGACATCGCCCGCGGCAAGGTGATCAGCATTCCCGGTCTGCAGTACAAGGCGATCATCGCCGCCGAGCGGATGATCCCGCGGACCCTGATGCGGGCGGTCACCAAACGAGTCGGTGGTGGCCGTGGCCGAACCTGAGCGCGAGGAGCTGGCCGAACTGGTGCGCCGCCTGGCGGTGGTGCACGGCCGGGTCACGCTGTCGTCCGGCAAGGAGGCCGACTACTACGTCGACCTGCGCCGGGCGACCCTGCACCATCGCGCGTCGGCGCTGATCGGCAAGCTGATGCGCGAGCTGACCAGCGACTGGGACTACGCGGTGGTGGGCGGGCTGACCCTGGGCGCCGACCCGGTGGCCACCGCCATCATGCACGCGCCGGGCCGGCCCATCGACGCTTTCGTTGTGCGCAAGTCCGCCAAAGCCCATGGGCTGCAACGACTTATCGAAGGCTCCGAGGTCTCCGGGCAGCGGGTGCTGGTGGTCGAGGACACCAGCACCACCGGCAACTCGGCGCTCACCGCGGTGCGCGCCGTGCAGGACGCGGGCGGCGAGGTGCTGGGGGTGGCCACCGTGGTGGACCGCGCCACCGGCGCCGCCGAGGCCATCGAGGCCGAGGGGCTGCCGTACCGCAGCGTGCTGGGACTGGCCGAGCTGGGGCTGGGCTAGGTGCCGGCGACTTTTTCGATGCACCGATTGCCACACCCGCCGCAGCGGTCCCTGGCCGGGGCGATGTGCGTGGTGCCCGCCTCGCAGCGACAACGGCGTCGAGGCGCGCAGGCGCCCGATTTGTCGCTCGGAGGTGGGCAATTCGCCACTCCTTTCCGGCGGGGACTGCTGTGCCGCATGTGCCTCGCGTGGCCCATGCGTTCGGGTCCGTCCCCGAGGCGCTGATTCGATGCGCGCCGTCCTTGCGATCGCCGCGTGCCTGGCGCTCTGCCTGGCCGGCTGCTCATCGACCAACCCCGCCGCCGCGCCCTACGGGGCCCAGGGCGCGCGGCTCGGCGAATCGCTGGCGCTGCTGGGCTGGAACATGTCCGTGTCGAACCTGCGCTGGGACGGCGACTATGTGCTGGTGGACGTCGACGCGAGTCCTGCCTCGACCAAGGACCCGCACGCCAAACCCACCGACATCCGCTTCGGCCTGTACGGCGCGCTGGCCCACCCCATGGAGGCCGACGGCCTGGGCAGCTGCGAGAACGCGAAGACCGGCGTGCACGACATTCGCGCGCCGCTGTCCGCGCCGCCCGACCGGCTCACCGGCACGGTTTGCCTTGGGCCGCTGAAGGATCGGAGTCAGGTCCGCGGCATCTACGGCTACTCGCCGCGCGACCGCATCCCGAACAGCTCGTCGGCCTATCCGGTCGCCTTCCCGGTCGGCCTCCTGCCGACCAACCCCAACGACAGCGGCGGGCTGGCGGTCAAGACCGCCAGCCTGACGGCATGGCGGGCCGACGGCAAACCGGTGACCAAGGCGCAACTGGGTGATCCGGGGGCGTTCACCGGCAACGGCTACATGCTGCTCGGGTTGGAGGCCACCGCCATCGCGGCCCGCTACCGCGACGAGTCCGCCAAGCGCGGCGGCCCGATGATGTTGCTGGCCTCGCCGACGCTGCCCGCCCCGGGACTCAACCCCGCCTGCGCGACCTACGGCTCGTCGGTGCTGATCCTGCCCGACGCGTCGCTGGACGCGGTGCACGTCAACGCCTCGCTGTGCACCCAGGGCGAGATCAACGACGCGCTGCTCTACGCGACACTGGCCATCGACGGCACGCACGCCGGGGTGTGGACCCAGCGATGAGCGGACCCGGGCCCACCGAATGGTCCGCGACCCCGCCCGCCGGCGTCGGGCCGTGGCCGGGCGAACCACCCGACGACCCGCGGTATGACCCAATCCTGTTGCGCGAGGGCGACACTCGCAACGTCGTCGACGCCTACCGGTACTGGACCCGGGAAGCCATCGTCGCCGACATCGACCGGCGACGGCATCCCCTGCACGTGGCGATCGAGAACTTCGGTCACGACGCCAACATCGGTTCGGTGGTGCGCACCGCCAACGCCTTCGCCGTGCACACCGTGCACATCGTAGGGCGGCGGCGGTGGAATCGCCGTGGCGCCATGGTGACCGACCGCTATCAGCGGCTGTGCCACCACGACAGCACCGCCGAGCTGCTCGACTTCGCGGCGGACGCCGGCCTGACCGTCGTCGCCGTCGACAACGTCCCGGGCGCGGCGCGGCTCGAGGAGACCGCGCTGCCGCGCGAGTGCCTGCTGGTGTTCGGTCAGGAGGGGCCCGGCATCACCGACGACACCCGCGGCGGCGCGACCCTGACGGTGTCGATCGCCCAGTTCGGCTCGACGCGCAGCATCAACGCCGGCGTCGCCGCGGGGATCGCCATGCACACCTGGGTGGAGCAGCACGCCGACCTGTCCCGCGCCTGGTGACACCCGCCGGGCGCGTTGAGTGTGAACCGGCGGCGTTGACTGTGCGCTGACGGCGGGCCAGCTCGGCGTGTCGCCGCCACACATGCACACCGAAAGCCCTGCGTTCACACTCGACGCCGCGCGCTCACACGCATGCGGCAGGATCGGCAGGTATGGATCAGCTATGGGCCAACCGGGCGGCCAGCTGCGAAGCCGCTGTCACACAACGGCACCTGAAGCGGCTGTGGGGTCTACCCGCCACACAGCTCGGGGTGGTGGCCTGGCCGGCGCAGCGCAAAGACCGGCTGTTCGGGACCTGGCACTACTGGTGGCAGGCGCATCTGCTGGACTGCCTCATCGACGCCCAGCAGCGCGATCCGCAGCCCCACCGGCACACCGAGATCAACCGGCAGGTCCGTTCGCACCGGCTGCGCAACAACTTCTCGTGGATCAACAACTACTACGACGACATGGCCTGGCTGGCGCTGGCGCTCGAACGTGCCGCGCGCATCGCCAGCGTCGAGCGCCGAAAAGCGTTGCCCAAGCTGGCGAACCAATTCCTGACGGCGTGGTCGCCGGAGGACGGCGGCGGCATCCCGTGGCGCAAGCAGGACAAGTTCTTCAACGCCCCGGCCAACGGCCCCGCGGGGATCTTCCTCGCCCGGTACGGCGATCACCTGAAACGTGCCGAGCAGATGGCGAATTGGATCGAGGCGACGCTCATCGACCCCGAGACGCACCTGGTGTTCGACGGCATCAAGGCGGGGTCGCTGGTGCGCGCGCAGTACACCTACTGCCAGGGCGTGGTGCTGGGGCTCGAGACCGAGCTGGCCGCCCGCGCCGGGGCCGAGGTGAGGGCCCGGCACGCCGCGCGGGTGCATCGGCTGGTCGCGGCCGTGCGCGAGCACATGGCCCCGGCGGGCGTGCTGGTCGGCGCCGGCGGCGGCGACGGCGGCCTGTTCGCCGGCGTGACCGCCCGCTACCTGGCGCTGGTGGCGACCACGCTGCCGGGGGATTCGCCGGAGGACGCGATGGCCCGCGATACCGCCCGCCAGATCGTGCTGGCCAGCGCGAAGTCGGCGTGGGACTACCGCCAGACGGTGGACGGGCTGCCGGTGTTCGGCCCGTTCTGGGACCGCGACGCCCAGGTGCCCACCGCGGGCGGCAAAGAGGCTGAGTTCGTCGAGGGCGCGGTGATGGCGTCCGAGGTCGCCGAGCGGGACCTGTCGGTGCAGCTGTCGGGGTGGATGCTCATGGAGGCCGCCTGTAACGTCTCCGCCGAATCGTCGCACGAGGACAGGAGCGCCCTGTGAAGAAAGTCCACCCCGACGCGGAGTCGGCGCTGCACGGCCTGCTGAAGGACGGCATCACCATCGCCGCCGGCGGCTTCGGCCTGTGCGGCATCCCGGAGAAGCTGATCCGGGCCCTGGTGGACAGCGGCATCAAGGACCTCACCATCGTCGGAAACAACGCCGGCGTAGACGATTTCGGCATGGGCCTGCTGCTCAAGGGCAGGCAGGTGAAGAAGGTGATCGCCTCCTATGTGGGGGAGAACAAGGAGTTCGAGCGGCAGGTGCTGGCCGGCGAGCTCGACCTCGCGCTCACGCCCCAGGGCACGCTGGCGGAGAAGCTGCGGGCCGGCGGCGCCGGGATTCCCGGCTTCTACACGCGCACGGCCTACGGCACCAATCTCGCCGAGGGCAAGGACACCCGGGTCTTCGACGGTACGGAATACGTTCTGGAAGAAGGCATCCGGGCGGACGTGGCGCTCGTCAAGGCGTGGAAGGGTGACACGACCGGCAACCTCGTCTACCGCAAGACGGCGCGCAATTTCAACCCCATGATCGCCACCTGCGCCGCGGTCACGGTGGCCGAAGTCGAGGAGCTGGTCGAGGTCGGCGAGCTGGATCCGGACCTGATCCACACCCCCGGCATCTACGTGGACCGCATCATCGAGGGCATCGGCTACGAGAAGCGCATCGAGTTCCGCACCACCAGCGGCGGCGCAGCGCTGAAGAACGACAGCCCCATTCGCGAGCTCATGGCCCAGCGCGCGGCCCGCGAATTGCGCGACGGCTACTACGTGAACCTGGGCATCGGCATCCCGACGTTGGTGGCCAACTTCATTCCCGACGACATCAACGTCACGCTGCAGTCGGAGAACGGCTTGCTCGGCATCGGGGCCTACCCGAGCGAGGACAGCGTGGACCCCGATCTCATCAACGCCGGCAAGCAGACCATCACGAGCCTGCCCGGCTCCAGCTTTTTCAGCAGCGCCGACTCCTTCGCGATGATCCGCGGCGGCCACATCGACCTGTCGATCCTGGGCGCGCTCGAGGTGGCCGAGAACGGCGACCTGGCCAACTGGATGGTGCCCGGCAAGATGGTCAAAGGGCCTGGCGGCGCAATGGATCTCGTGTCGGGTGTCAAGCGGGTGATCGTCGTCATGGACCACACCGCGAAAGACGGCAGCCCGAAAATCCTCAAGCAATGCACGTTGCCGCTGACCGGCAAGGGCGTGGTCGACATGATCATCACCAACCTGTGCGTCTTCGACGTCGAGCCGGGGCAGGGGCTGGTGCTCACGGAACTGCATCCCGGGGTGACGGTCGAGGACGTCCGCGCCAAGACCGGCTGCGATTTCACCGTCGCGGTCTGAGCCGCGCGCGGCCCGCTACTCGGAGGCCGGCAGCTTCTCGGGTTCCCGGGCGGCGGTCTCCGTCGCGCGGCGGCGGCCCCGATAGCCGCGCCAGGCAGCGACGAACGCCGGGATCATCGACACGAACAGGATGGCGAGGATGATCTTTTCCAGGTTGTGGTGCACGAACGGCACGTTGCCCAAGAAGTAGCCCGCGAGGGTCGCGCCGCCGCCCCAGGCGATGCCGCCGACGATGTCGAACCCCAAGAACAGCGGATAGCGCATGTAGGACACCCCGGCGATCACCGGGACGAACGTCCGCACGAACGGCGCGAACCGGGCCAGGATGATCGCCCAGGGCCCGTACTTCTCGAAGAACGCGTGTGACTCGGTCACGTAGTGCTTCTTGAAGAACCGCGAGTCTTCCTTCTTGAACAGCGCGGGCCCGATCCGCCGCCCGATGAAATATCCGGTCTGATCGCCCAGGACCGCGACCGTGGTGACGCACGGCGCCAGCACCCAGATGCTGACCGGTGGGTGCGGATGCGCGGCCAGCAGGCCGCCGGTGAACAGCAGCGACTCGCCGGGCAGCAACGGGAACAGCAGCCCGGTCTCGATGAAGACGATGACCAGGATCCCGGGCAGCACCGCCGACCCGAAGACGCCGTCGGCGCCCAGCCAATACATCGGGTCGAGGATGGCGGGCAGGGCCGTCACGGCGGTACTCATGATCCATCAACATACCGGCCCGCGGTGAGCCGCCCGCCGACCTGGACGATACTGGGTGGACCCGGCCGCAGAAGGGGCAGAAGGGAGTTGCCATGCCCATCGCCACGCCCGAGGTCTACGCCGAGATGCTGCGCCGCGCCAAGGAGCACTCGTACGCCTTCCCCGCGATCAACTGCACCTCGTCGGAGACGGTGAACGCCGCCCTCAAGGGCTTCGCCGATGCCGGCAGCGACGGAATCATCCAATTCTCCACCGGCGGAGCCGAATTCGCGTCCGGCCTCGGAGTCAAGGACATGGTCGCCGGGGCGGTGGCGCTGGCCGAGTTCACCCGATCCATCGCGGCCAGGTACCCGATCAACGTCGCGCTCCACACCGACCATTGCCCCAAAGACAAGCTGGACACCTACGTCCGCCCGCTGCTGTCGATCTCGGCCGACCGGGTCAGCGCGGGCGGCGCGCCGTTGTTCGGATCACACATGTGGGACGGGTCGGCGGTGCCGATCGACGAGAACCTGGCGATCGCCCGGCAACTACTCACCGAGGCGTCGGCCGCCAAGATCATCCTCGAGATCGAGATCGGCGTGGTGGGCGGGGAAGAGGACGGCGTCGCCAACGAGATCAACGACAAGCTCTACACCACGCCGGAGGACTTCGAGAAGACCATCGACGCGCTGGGCCACGGCGAGCACGGCAAGTATCTGCTGGCCGCCACGTTCGGCAACGTGCACGGCGTGTACAAGCCCGGCAACGTCAAGCTGCGCCCCGACATCCTGGCCCAGGGCCAGAAGGTGGCGGCGGCCAAGCTCGGGTTGCCCGACGACACGAAACCGTTCGACTTCGTCTTCCACGGCGGCTCCGGATCCGAGAAGTCGGAGATCGAGGAGGCCCTGCGCTACGGCGTGGTGAAGATGAACGTCGACACCGACACGCAGTACGCGTTCACCCGCCCGATCGCCGGCCACATGTTCACCAACTACGACGGCGTGCTGAAGGTCGACGGCGACGTCGGGGCCAAGAAGGCCTACGACCCCCGCAGCTACCTCAAGAAGGCCGAGGCGTCGATGTCGGAGCGGGTGGTCCAGGCGTGCACGGACCTGCACTGCGCCGGAAAGTCGATCGCCTGACCCCGTCGAGCGTCGACTTCTGGGGCTGAATCCGGCCCGTTTCGCGCAACAACTCCACGGTCGGCGGGCAGGGGGCGGGCTAGCGGGTCACCCGCTGGCGGACTGGCAGATCTTCCACTGGTCGTCGCGGTACTGCAGGTCCAGGCTGCGGGTGGAGCGCACCTGCGGGTCGTAGGCCATGAACGTGGTGACGTTGGCCTCGGCGTGCTGGCCGTTGACGACGACCTGGTCGATGCTGGCGATCACCGGATACTGCTTGGCCGCCGAGACCCGCCGGTACGTTTCGTCCCAGGAACGTTCGTCGTAATCGGCGTAGCCGTCGCGGGTGGTGCCGCAGGTGATGGTGCGCAGCGTGGTCAGGTCGCCCCGCTGAATCGCGACGTCGAAGTTGCCGATCGTGTGCCGGACCTGGTCTTCCTGCGAGACGCCGGTGTGTTTACCCCGGGTGAGCAGCACTGTGCCCAGGATCGCGATCGCCGCCAGCGCCAGCACGATCACGACGATCGCCAGTATCCACCCCCAGTTGAATTGCCTGGAGGTGCGCAGCTTCCCGCCGAGCCGGGGTGGGATCGATTGCGGGACAGCGGCTTTGGGCGGGGCCCCGAACTGCGCGGTCCCGTCCTGTCCCGGCGTGGCGAAGACCTCGGTGGCGGGCTCCGGGGTGGTGGAGATGATCGTGGTTTCTTTCGCGTCAAACCCCGGGGCGGTGAAGCGACGCTCGCGCTGCGGTGCCTCCGGCACTTCCTGGGGACCGCTGTGCGGGTCGGGTTTGTTGATCACCACGGTCTCGGT
Source organism: Mycobacterium sp. H4Y (assembly GCF_000364405.1). Classification (NCBI taxonomy): domain Bacteria; kingdom Bacillati; phylum Actinomycetota; class Actinomycetes; order Mycobacteriales; family Mycobacteriaceae; genus Mycobacterium; species Mycobacterium sp. H4Y. The sequence goes on along the minus strand of NZ_AKIG01000002.1, from coordinate 1,132,621 downwards.
CTCGGCGTCGTTGGGGACCATGGGCACGCTCTCGGTGGCGTCGTCACCGGTCTCGAAGCCGCCGTCGGGGCCGGATTCGGCCCCCCACTCGTCGCTCGGATCGTTGCGAGACTCGCGTGGGTCGAACCCGGGCCGGTTCGGCGGGCCGCCGCGGTCGGGCTCGGATGGGTTGGGCATGAGTACTACTGTCCTCCCGCTGTCGAGTGGGGTAGTTGCAGAGCTTAGCGACCGAGACCCCGGCCCGGGGCGATGGCCGAGGTGCGTCCCGCGGGCAAAACGGGCGAGCTGCAGAATAGAGCCATGACGCCGATGAAGGATCTGCTAGGGCCCGACCCGATCCTGCTGCCCGGGGACCCCGACACCGAGGCGGAGCTGCTGGCCGGCGAGAAGCCGGGCATCGTCGCCGCCGCGCATCCGACGGCGTCGCTGGCCTGGGCGGCGCTGGCCGAGCAGGCGCTGGCCGACGACCAGGCCATCACCGCGTACGCGTACGCCCGCACCGGCTATCACCGCGGCCTGGACCAGCTGCGCCGCAACGGCTGGAAGGGTTTTGGCCCCGTCCCGTATTCGCACGAGCCCAACCGCGGCTTCCTGCGCTGTGTGGCCGCGCTGGCGCGCGCCGCCGACGCGATCGGCGAAACCGACGAGTACGCACGGTGCCTGGACCTGCTCGACGACTGCGACCCCGAGGCGCGCAAAGCGCTTGGGCTGTAACGCCTTAAAAGCTCTCCGAGCAATCGGTGTCGTCGGGGCAGTCGATCTGAACGGTGGCGTGTTCCAGCCCGCGGGCCGATAGCACCGCCCGCGCGTCATGCAGGACCCGGGCGGGGTCCCCGGTGCTGGTCAGGTGCGCCGTGCACATGTCTTTGCCCGGCGACAGCGTCCACACGTGCAGGTCGTGCACCCCCGTCACGCCGTCGACGGCGGCGAGGGCGCGGCGCAGCTCCTCGACGTCGATGTGGGTCGGCGACGACTCGGAAAGGATCCGCAGCGCGTCGCGCGCGAGCGCGATCGCCCGGGGCAGCACCCAGAGCGCGACGAGCACGGCAACCACCACGTCGGCGTAGGGCCAGTGCGTCGTCACGGTGACCACGCCGGCGATCAGCACGCCCAGGCTGCCGACGGTGTCGGCGACGACCTCCATGTAGGCGCCCTTGACGGCCAGGCTCCCCGACGAGTGGGACCGCAGCAGCAGCGCGACGGCGAAGTTGGCGGCCAGCCCGGCCAGCGCGACGACGATCATCGGCACGCCTGGGACGGCGGGCGCCTCGCTGAGCCGCCGGACGGCCTCGTAGAGGATGAACGCCGCCACCCCGATCAGCAGGCCCGCGTTGGCGACGGCGGTGAACACCTCGGCGCGATGCCAGCCATACGTGCGGGCCGGCGACGAGCTGCCGCGGCGGGCCAGCGTGACGGCGGCCAGCCCCATGAACACGGCGACGACGTCGGTCAGCATGTGGCCGGCGTCGGCCAGCAGCGCGATCGAGTTGATCAGCAGCGAGGTGGCCAGTTCCACGACGAAGAACGCCGCCAGGATCGCCGCGGCGGTGACCATGCGCGGGATCAGCCGAGCGTCGTCCGTCTCGGCCGGGGTGTGGTTGTGGCCGGCGCCCATGCCGGGAAATATATGCGTGACGACGCATATATGGCAAGGGTCAGAACCAGCGGCTCCAGAAGCGGGTCAGCCCGTTGCCCCAGCTCACCAGCACGTCCGGCACGCCGGACAGGTCGAACAGCGACAACACGATCCCGAAGAACCAGTGGTTGAGCACCGGCGCCAGGAGCAGGAACAGCAGGATGACGAAGCCCCACTGCTTGGCCGGGGCCAGCGCGCGCTGCGTCTCGGGGCTCAGGTGCGGTTCCAGGGCGTCGTAGCCGTCCAGCCCGGGGATGGGCAGCAGGTTCAGCACGACGGCGGTGAGCTGAAGGAATCCCAGGAACGCCACCGCGGCCCACAGCACCACGTGCGTCGGGTCGAAGAACAACCGGATCAGCGCCAGCAACAGCGCCGCCAGCGCCAGGTTGGCCGCCGGCCCGGCCAGGCTGACCAGCGTGCGACGGGCCGGCGTCATGAACCACGTCCGCACGTAGACCGCCGCCCCGGGCAGGCCGATCCCGCCCAGCGCGACGATCACCAACGGCAGCACGAGCGACAGCGCCGGATGGGCGTAGCGGCGGGGATCCAGCGTCAGGTACCCGCGCACGGCCGCGTCGTGGTCGCCGAACCGCCAGGCGGTGACCGCGTGCCCGAACTCGTGCAGGCACAGCGACACCAGCCAGCCGGCGATCACGAAGATGAACACCCCGACATAGGCCAGCGGCCGCGCGCTGTAGCCGGCCTGCCAGGCCAGTCCACCACCGACCGCCGTCAACCCGAGCAGGGCCAAAAAGATCGGGCTCGGCCGGACCGATTCGCGTTGGGGCGAGGGGAAGCTCACCGCACGAAACTATCGGACCAGCAGCCAGCCCTCGATGTTGCGGTAGAACGCCGAGCGGCGGCCGGGCCGGGGGCGGGGACGCCGTCGCGCAGCACGACGACGCCCGTGCTGCCCAGCTGGGCCGCGCGGCCGGTGACCCACCGGCGCCAGCGCCCCTGGAGCGAGGCCCGCAGGCCGGGCGCGGCCAGCGTCGGCTCGACGAGCACGCCGGCGGCGTCGCCGTCGAACAACGTGGTGTCGTCGACGACCGCCTCGCCGTGGATCACCCGCTCGCCGTCCGGCGGTACCCAGGCGGCGCGCCCGACGACCACCGAGCCGGTCTCGTCGCGGATCAGCGTCACCCGTTGCGCGGAACCGCGGACGGCCCGGCGCGCCGCCCGGCGCCCGGTGGGCAGGCGATAGATCCGGGTCGCCCGGGTGCGCCGCCGCGGCACGTAGGCCACCTCGACGTCGAGCCGCTCCGCGCGCAGCAGCCGGGTCAGCACGGCCGCCAGGTCGGCGTCGGCGCCCACCACGACCAGGCGCGGGAAGGTGCCTATCGCGGCGTCGAGGTCGGGTTCGCCGGCGATGCGGTGGGCGCGCAACCCCCGCAACGGGCCGTAGGTCCGCCCGTGCGTGAACAGCAGGACCGCGGCGGCCGGATCGTCTTGTGTCACAAGCTATCCAATCAAGCTGGTCCAATCTGTTTGACTTCCAACGACTCTGGCTCGATCAATGGGCCATAACGACACAGTCACAACATGGTGTCGGACTGCGAAAGTTGTTGCGGCGCCGCCTGGAAACACCCGGATACTTTACTCCTGCCACCGGGCCTACGTTGTGCGGAATCCCGCCAACGAGTGGCTGAGAGAACGGAGAACGACCATTCGCCGCCTCACCGCCATTGTCTCCGCCGTGCGGCCCGCGCCGCTCGGGTACGGCGCCGGCCCCGCCCGCCTCCGTTGCTGACGACGCACCTCGGTCGCGTTGGCGCCGTGCTGCTTTCGGCCGTGCTGCTGTGCCTCGCATCGGCGCGGGCGTCGGCCGACGAGTCGATCGTGATCGATTTGGTGCGCCACGGGCAGTCGGTGGCCAACGCCGCGAGGGTGATCGATACGGCGGTGCCCGGGGCCGCGCTCACCGCGCTTGGCCAACAACAGGCGCAGGACGTCGCCAATGTGCTCGCGGCGAAGGGCCCGGTCGCCGCGATCTTCGCGTCGCAGTTGATCAGGACGCAGCAGACCGCGGCGCCGTTGGCGGCGGCGCTGGGGATGAATGTCCAGGTGCTGCCCGGGCTCAACGAGATCGACGCGGGCATCTTCAACGGGATGCCGCAGTTCAGCCTGGCGGGGCTGGCGTACCTGCTGGCACCGGTCGCGTGGTTGCTCGGGCTGCGCGTCGTGCCGATGCTCGCGCCGGGCTCGGCCGACCCCAACGGGTACGAGTTCCACAGGCGTTTCAGCGGCGCGCTCCAGACGATGTCCGGCAACGCGGCGACGACCGCGAGCGGCTTCAACGACATGCTCGCAAGGATGTACGGCAGCGCGTTGGCCAACCCGGTCCGCGCGTCCGACGGCAGGATCAGAGAGGTCGCGTTCTCCAGCGAATTCGACATAGGCATCGGGACGATGACGACCGTCAGAAACCCCGAACAGTTGCTCCTGCTTTTCGACCCGCTGCCCAACACCGGCATCGTCGAGATCCAGGGCAATCCCCACGATGGCTGGACGCTGGTCAGCTGGAACGGGAAACCGGCGTGGCCCGGTTGGGCGGCCAAGCGATACGACCGTGACGCCAACGGCCTGTGCCTGATGCTGGACGCGCCGTCGCGCAACGGCGTGTGCGCGGCGAAGCCGCCGCTGGCGGCAAGCCCCTGAGCACCATGCGAGGCCCGACGTCTAGGATCGCCACGTGAGCGCGGCAAGCAAAGACGCGTGCAGCTACGCGCACGGTCACGACGCGGCCAACCGAGGCGCCGTCACCCGACGGCAGTGCGAGCCATCGGGCGATGTCGAAAACCGTTGCAGCGGTGCAAGATCTGGCGTTCTGCCAGCAGAACCACAGTAGGCAGGCGGGAGCAAACTCATGCCGGCAATCGTCCTGATCGGCGCCCAGTGGGGCGACGAGGGCAAAGGTAAGGCCACCGACCTGCTGGGTGGGCGGGTGCAGTGGGTGGTGCGCTACCAGGGTGGCAACAACGCCGGGCACACGGTCGTCTTGCCGACGGGGGAGAACTTCGCCCTGCACCTGATCCCGTCGGGCGTGCTTACGCCCGGCGTCACCAACGTCATCGGCAACGGTGTGGTGATCGACCCCGGCGTGCTGCTCGACGAGCTCAAAGGCCTCGAAGACCGCGGCGTCGACACCTCGAGGCTGCTGATCTCCGCCGACGCGCACCTGCTGTTGCCCTACCACGTGGCCATCGACAAGGTCACCGAGCGCTACATGGGCAACAAGAAGATCGGCACCACCGGCCGCGGCATCGGGCCCTGCTACCAGGACAAGATCGCCCGGATCGGAATCCGCGTCGCGGACGTGCTCGACCGGGACGTGTTGACCCACAAGGTCGAGGCCGCGCTGGAGCTGAAGAACCAGATCTTGGTCAAGATCTACAACCGCAAGGCGCTCGACCCGCACCAGGTGGTCGAGGCCCTGCTCGAGCAGGCGGAGGGTTTCGCGCACCGCATCGCCGACACCCGGCTGTTGCTCAACACCGCGCTGGAGTCCGGCGAAACCGTGTTGCTGGAGGGTTCGCAGGGCACCCTGCTCGACGTCGACCACGGCACGTATCCCTATGTGACGTCGTCGAATCCGACGGCGGGCGGGGCGGCGGTGGGTTCGGGAATCGGGCCGACGCGGATCACCGCGGTGCTGGGCATCCTCAAGGCCTACACCACCCGCGTGGGCTCCGGCCCGTTCCCCACCGAGTTGTTCGATGAGAACGGCGAATACCTGTCCAAGACCGGGGGCGAATTCGGCGTCACCACCGGGCGGCGCCGGCGGTGCGGCTGGTTCGACGCCGTCATCGCCCGCTACGCCACCCGGGTCAACGGCATCACCGACTACTTCCTGACCAAGCTCGACGTGCTGTCCAGCCTGGAAACCGTTCCCGTGTGCGTCGGCTACCAGATCGACGGGGCACGCATCCACGAGATGCCGATGACCCAAAGCGATTTGCACCGCGCCGAGCCGATCTACGAGGAGCTGCCCGGCTGGTGGGAGGACATTTCGCACGCCCGCGAGTTCGACGACCTGCCCGCCAAGGCCCGCGACTACGTGCTTCGGCTCGAAGAGCTTGCGGGAGCCCATGTTTCGTGCATCGGTGTGGGACCCGGGCGCGAACAGACCATCGTGCGCCGCGACGTCCTGGCGGCCCGCGCGTGACGGACCCGGAACCGAACCCGATCGACCTCGATCCCGAATACGAACACCACGGCGGCTTCCCGGAGTACGGGCCCGCCAGCCCCGGTCCCGGCTTCGCCCGGTTCGTCGCCTCGATGCGCCGGCTGCAGGACCTCGCCGTGTCGGCCGACCCGGGTGACGACGTCTGGGACGACGCCGCCGACCGGGTCGCGGCGCTGACCGAGCTGCTGGGGCCGTTTCAGGCCGAGGCCGAGGGCCAGGCGCCCGCGGGCCGCACCCCCGACCTGCCGGGCATGGGCAGCCTGCTGCTGCCGCCGTGGGTCCTGACGCGGTACGACCCCGAGGGCGTCGAAATGACCGGCCACTTCAGCCGGTTCCACGTCGGCGGCAACCACGCGGTGCACGGCGGCGTGCTGCCGCTGCTGTTCGACCACATGTTCGGCATGATCTCCCACGCCGCCAACCGGCCCATCAGCCGCACGGCGTTCCTGCACGTCGACTACCGCAAGGTCACCCCGATCGACGTGCCGCTGCTGGTGCGTGGCCGCGTCACCGGCACCGAGGGCCGCAAGGCGTTCGTCTCCGCCGAATTGGTCGACGAGGACCAGACCGTGCTGGCCGAGGGCAACGGCCTGATGGTGCGGTTGCTTCCCGGTCAGCCCTAGCGCGGCGACGATGCGGCGCGGTGCCACCGCGCCGCTGAGGAGCCGGGCAGTCAGCCCTAGCACTCGCCGAACCGACCTATCCTTGAGCCGTGACTGACGGCGTGACGGACGGACGCGACGACGAGACGACGGCGCTCGTCGTCCCCCCACCGGCCCCCGCCGACGCACGCCCGACGGTGCTGCTGCTGGGTTCCGGCGAGATCAGCCGGGAGCTGGCGATCGCCCTGGGACGCCTCGGGGCGCGGGTGATCGCCGCCGACCGGCACCCCCACGCGCCCGCGCACGGGGTCGCCGATCAGGCGCTGGTGCTCGACATGACCGACGCCGACGAGCTGGCGCAGGCGATCGGGCGGCTGCAACCCACCCTCGTCGTCACCACCACCGACGCGGTCGCCACCGGGGCCCTCGACGCCCTCGACGGCGAGCTGGTGCCCAGCGCCCGCGCCGTGCGGCTCACCGCCGACCGCGAAGGGCTGCGCCGGCTGGCCGCCGACGAGCTGGGGCTGCCCACCGCGCCGTTCTGGTTCGTCGGATCGCTGGGCGAACTCGAGGCGGTCGGCGCGCACGCCGGGTACCCGCTGCTGGTCAAGCCGGTGGCCGGGCCGGCCGGGCAGCGGCAGTCGGTGGTGGCGCGCCGCGAGGACATCGAACCCGCCTGGCGCCGCGCGGTGGGCGACCAGTCCTCCGCCCGGGTGCTGGCCGAAACCGTGGTCGAGGTCGAGTTCTACGTGACCCTGCTGGCGGTGCGCAGCGAGGGCCCGTCGGGGCCGGCCATCGAATTCTGCTCACCCATCGGGCACCGCGGGTCCGACGGGCAGGTGCTGGAATCCTGGCAGCCCCAGAAGATGAGCGCGGCCGCGACGGACGCCGCGAGGTCGATCGCCGCGCGGATCGTCAAGGCGCTGGGCGGGCGCGGCGTGTTCGGGGTCGAATTGATGGTCAACGGCGACGAGGTGTACTTCGCCGGCGTCACGTCGCGCCCGGCCGACAGCGCCTGGGTGACCCTGCGCAGCCAGCGACTTTCGGCGTTCGAGCTGCAGGCCCGCACCATCCTGGGCCTGCCGGTGGACACCATGATGGTGTCGCCGGCCGCCGCCCGGGTGGCGGGCCCGGCCGATCCCCATGACCCCGCCGCGTTGATCGGCGCGCTGAGCGTGCCGGAGAGCGACCTGCGCGTCTCCGGGAGCGGGTTCCGGGCGTTGGCGACCGCGCCGGAGGTGACGGCGGCCCGCGAACGCGCCGGCCAGGCCGCCGAACGGCTGGCCGCCCCGGCGCCCCGCGGCTGAGCCCCGAGATGCGCGCGGCGCCGGTCTCGATACGATCGCAGGTCAGGTAGCGCCGCGCGGGGGGCAATCTCGCCGGGGTGGCTGACGATGCGTACGAAGGACGAGGGAATACGAGCATGAGCACAGAGCGCGGACACTCCTACGCGGGCGACATCTCGCCCCTGGAGGCATGGAAACTGCTCAGCGACAATCCGAACGCCGTGCTGGTCGACGTGCGCACCGACGCCGAATGGCGATTCGTCGGGGTGCCCGATCTGTCCAGCCTCGGCCGCGAGGTGCTGTTCCTCGAATGGAATTCCTCCGACGGCAGGCCCAACGCGAACTTCGCCGACCAGCTGCGCGAGCAGGTGGCGCCGGCCGAAACCGACGCGGATCGCCCGGTGCTGTTTTTGTGTCGCTCCGGAAACCGCTCCATCGGCGCCGCCGAGGTGGCGACCCAGCTGGGGATCACGCCGGCCTACAACATCCTGGACGGCTTCGAGGGCCAGCTGGACGCCAACGGTCATCGCGGCGAGTCGGGCTGGCGGGCGATCGGATTGCCTTGGAAGCAAGGTTGATCCGGGCATGACGCCCGCCGATCACGACTCGGTTCGCACTCCCGCACCGTTGCCCGAAGGCGTCAGCCAGGCGACCATCGGCGTGCGCGGTGGGCTGCTGCGCTCGGGGTTCGACGAGACCGCCGAGGCGCTGTACCTGACGTCGGGCTACGTCTACGAAACCGCGGCGGTCGCCGAGCAGTCGTTCACCGGCGAGGTCGACCGCTTCGTCTACTCGCGGTACGGCAACCCGACCGTGACGATGTTCGAGGAGCGGCTGCGCCTGCTCGAAGGGGCACCGGCGGCGTTTGCCACCGCGAGCGGCATGGCGGCGGTGTTCACGTCACTGGGCGCGCTGCTGGGCGCGGGGGACCGGTTGGTCGCGTCGCGCAGCCTGTTCGGCTCGTGTTTCGTGGTGTGCAACGAGATCCTGCCGCGCTGGGGTGTCGAGACCGTCTTCGTCGACGGCGACGACCTGTCCCAGTGGGAACAGGCGTTGTCGGTGCCCACCACGGCGGTGTTCTTCGAAACCCCGTCGAATCCGATGCAGTCGCTGGTGGACATCGCCGCGGTGACCGAGCTGGCCCACGCCGCGGGCGCAAAGGTGGTGCTGGACAACGTTTTCGCCACACCGCTGCTGCAGCAGGGCGTCCCGCTCGGCGTCGACGTGGTGGTGTACTCGGGCACCAAGCACATCGACGGCCAGGGCCGGGTGCTGGGCGGGGCCATCCTCGGCGACAAGGAGTACATCGACGGCCCGGTACAGAAACTGATGCGGCACACCGGCCCGGCGATGAGCGCGTTCAACGCCTGGGTGTTGTTGAAAGGCCTTGAGACGATGGCCATCCGGGTCGAGCACAGCAATTCATCGGCGTACCGGATCGCCGAATTCCTCGAGACCCATCCGGCGGTGAGCTGGGTGCGCTACCCCTATCTGTCCTCACACCCGCAATACGACCTGGCCAAGCGCCAGATGTCGGGCGGCGGAACGGTGATCACCTTCGCGCTCGAAGTGCCGGACAGCTCAAAAAACTCTGCCAAACAGCGGGCTTTCGAGGTGCTGGACAAGTTGACGCTGATCGACATCTCCAACAACCTCGGCGACGCCAAATCCCTTGTCACACATCCCGCGACCACCACTCACCGGGCGATGGGCCCGGAGGGCCGCGCGGCGATCGGGCTCGGCGACGGCGTGGTCCGCATCTCCGTCGGCCTGGAAGGCACCGACGACCTGATCGCCGACATCGATCGGGCCCTGAGCTAGCCGGCCGCCTTCTGCTCGGCCGTCTCGGCGCGCTCGGCGGCCGCGAGCGTGCCTTCGGCGGCCTGCTGCTCCACCCAGTTCACCAGCGGCCGGGCGTAGATCATCTGGCTGGTGATGGCCATCTGGCCGCGGGTGCGGCCCAGGAACGAGATCCCCCAGGCGAACATGGCGGCCAGCCGGTTCCGGTGGCCGATGAGGTAGTACAGGTGCAGCACCAGCCACGCCAGCCAGGCGAAGAACCCGGCGAATTCCACCTTGCCGACCTGCGCGACGGCACTGTAGCGGGAGATGAGCGCCATGCTGCCCTTGTTCACGTACCGGAAGGGCTTGCGGTCGTCGGGATTGTCCTCACCCTTGAGCGCGTGCTTGATGACGGTGGCGGCGTATTTCGCGCCCTGGATCGCGCCCTGCGCCATCCCGGGCACGCCGGGCACCGACATCAGGTCGCCGACGACGAACACGTACGGGTGCCCCTTGACGGTGAGGTCGGGTTCGACGATCACCCTTCCGGCGCGGTCGGTTTCGGTTCCGTCGGACTGTTCGGCGAGCATCGCGCCCAGCGAGCTGGCCTGCACGCCGGCCGCCCACACCTTGCACGCGCATTCGATGCGGCGCTCGCCGCCGTCCTTCTCCTTGATCGTGATGCCCATGTAGTCGACCGCGGTCACCATCGCATTGAGCTGGACCTCGACGTCCATCTTCTCCAGCCGCCGCTGGGCCTTGAGGCCCAGCTTGGTGCCCATCGGCGGCAACACCGCGGGCGCCGCGTCGAGCAGGATGACGCGGCATTCGCTGGGGGTGATCGTCCGGAACGCGCCGGCCAGGGTGCGCTCGGCCAGCTGGACGATCTCGCCGGCCAGCTCGACGCCGGTGGGCCCGGCGCCGACCACCACGAAGGTCAGGCGGCGTTTGCGCTCGGCCGGATCGGTGGCGACCTCGGCGGCCTCGAAGGCGCCGAGGATGCGGCCGCGCAGCTCCAGGGCGTCGTCGATGCTCTTCATCCCGGGCGCGAAGGCGGCGTACTCGTCGTGGCCGAAGTAGGACTGCTGTGCGCCGGCGGCCACGATCAGGCTGTCGTAGGGCGTCACCGTCTCCATGCCCATCAGGTGCGATGTCACCGTCTTGGCGGTGAGGTCGATGGCGGAGACTTCGCCCCACAGCACCCGGACGTTGCGCTGCCGGCGCAGGATCAGTCTGGTGGTCGGCGCGATGTCGCCTTCGGACAGGATGCCCGTGGCCACCTGATACAGCAGCGGCTGGAAGAGGTGCGTGGTCGTCTTCGAGATCACGGTCACCTCGACTTCGGTGCCCTTGGGGGCGCGTTTGAGCGCCTTCGCCGCGGTCAACCCGCCGAAACCGCTTCCGATGATGACCACACGATGGCGCGACATGCCTCCACCGTACGACGCCGCACCCACGAAAGGCGAGGCCGACGTGCGCGCGGATGCGCGGCGCGTCGGAGCCACCGGGCCAGCAGAAGGAGCCGCAGAAGTCGAAAATGCGTGCGGCCAAGCCGATCTCGACGTCTCTACGGACGCCATAACCCGAAATGGCGTGTGTGGTAACGGATCCCGGCGGCCGGGGCCGCGGCGCGCATCAGGGCATGCTGTGGCCCCGGCCGATCACCTTGTGCCCTTCGCTACGCGAAGCGTGATGTGAGTGAACGGGCCCCAATTGAGCTCGGGGCCCGTTCGGTTACCGCTATCCGGTGCAGGTCAAACCGGGACCACAGTCGATAACGAGCGGAATCGTGCACGCCGAGGTCATTGGCGCTGCGAAAGCCAGCACCACGGCGACGACGATTTTGCTAGTACGACGTGACATTAGAACCCCCTACGTCTGGGAGACGACATTCTAAGGCCCGATGTCGGCGAGCTTACGTTGTCAATCGCTCGCAGATAAGCGATTTCGCGAATATTTCCGACCAATTCGTCAAACGGATGACCGACGAACCCAGCTCGGATGCGACCGCCTGGCCGCGAACGGAATTCAGCAAAATCCGGTGGCCCGGTGAATGGGAATTATCCTGCGCGGGGCCCATGTCGCGGCTATATTGGATCGCTATTTACCCGCCGCTCGCCGGCGCCGCTGCGCAAATTGGATATGAATTCAAATAGGCCCCGAGCTCGCGCCGCCCGACGCACGGCGAAACCGTCGGGATGGCAATTTGTTTCAGCGACGGGTGGGAGGGCATCGCGGCCGCTCAGAACGGCCACCCGCTGGCGTCGCTCTTGTACTTGGCGTTGAGGCCGCTGCAGAAGTCGGCGGCGGTGCCGGCGAGCAGGATGTAATAGGTCTCGCCGCGGCGGCTGTCGTAGGACGTCGGCGTGGTCCAGCCGTTGTTGCACATGGCGGTTTCGCCGCCCGCGGCGGTCCTTCGCCAATTGGTCTTCACGCAGCCCACCAGGCCGTCGAGGCTCGGCGTCGCGCTCTTGGCCGCGACCAGCATCGCGCCGCCCCACTGCCCGTCGTTGCGCCGATAGGCGCGCGCCCCGAATCCCGAATTGTCGGTCTGACACGCCAACGCCCGGCGCAGCAGCGAGAAGGGCCCCGCGAGTTGCGGGTTGGCGGCTCCCGCCGCGGACGTGATGAACTGCGCCGCGTCCGAGCCGTCGACCTCCTGCACGACGTTAGGATTGCCAAAGCTGAAGAGCTGCTGGGCGATTCCCTGCGCCGCCGCGGAACCCCCGCCGATGATCGGCCCGCTGCCGCTGGACGCCATCGGGGGCAGCGCCGCTGCCGGATCGGCGCCCGCCGCGGGCAGGCCGGCGGCGGCTCCCAGGGCCAACAAGGCGATCGTGCCGCGGACGCGGCGTGCGGTGACTCCCATGCCCTTCATTCCAGCACGTGCGCGTAGTCGACGCGGCGGTCGTCGGCGATCAATCCGCCCAGCACGTGGCGGATCTGCAACGCGATGTATTCGTCGAGGGTGTAGGTCGGCCCGAAGTGCCAGTGCTTGAGCGCCCAACCGTGGGCCAGCAGCATGATGTCGAACACGGTGAGGTCGACGTCGACCCCGCGGAAGACGCCCTGGGCGACGCCGGCCTCGATCACCGCGCGCAGCGGTGCGGCCGTGGCGATTTCGAGGTCCTTGATCTGGGTGCGGCCGGGCGACCCGAGGGTTCGGCTCTCCCGGTAGGTCAGGACCACGCCGTCGAGGTTCTCGTCGACGATCTGGATGTAGCGTCGGACCCCCGCGGTCAGCTGGTCCACGACGTCGTCGCCGGCGGCGGCGATGACCGGCGCCAGCTGATCGCGGAACGCGTCGAGGATGCGCACGATCGTGGCGAGCAGCAGGTCTTCCTTGCCGCCGAAGTATTTGTAGAGCAGGCCGACGCTGACCTCGGCCTCGGTGGCCAGGTCCTGCATGGACATCTGGTGAAACCCGGTCCTGCCCATGACTTTGACCGCGGCATCGAGCACCTGGCGGCGCCGCGAGCTGACGCGGGCGGCGCGCACCGCCTCCTCGGCGGGAAGGGCGCTGTAGTCGGCGACGTCGGTGGCCATCGGCTGTCCCTACAGGCCCAGGTCCTTGGCGATGATCGTCTTCATGATCTCGTTGGTGCCGCCGTAGATGGTTTGGATGCGGGCGTCGACGAACGCGCGCGCCACGCTGTACTCGCGCATGTAGCCGTACCCGCCGTGCAACTGCAGGCAGCGGTCGGCGGTGCGCACCTGCAGGTCGGTGGTCCACCATTTCAGCCGGGCGGCCCGGGCGGCCGTCAGTTCGCCCTCGAGGTGCTCGGCGAGGCAGTCGTCGAGATACGTTCGCGCGACGTCGATTTCGGTGGCCAACTCGGCGAGCACGAATTGGCTGTGCTGGAAGCTGGCGATCGGTGATCCGAAGGCCGTGCGATCGCGGACGTAGTCGAGGGTTGCGGCCAGGATCGCTTCCGCGGCGGCCACCGCCCCGACACCGAGCGCGAGCCGCTCCTGGGGCAGGTTCTTCATCAACTGATAGAAGCCGCGGCCCTCTGATTCGAGCAGGTTGTCCTTCGGCACCCGCATATCGGTGAAGGTGAGCTCGCTGGTGTCCTGGGCGTGCAAGCCGATCTTCTCCAGGTTGCGGCCGCGAGAAAAGCCCGGGGTGTCGGCGTCGACCACCAGAAGTGACAGTCCCTGATGGCGATCCGGCGAGGTGCGCGCGGCGATGACGAACAGGTCCCCGACCTGACCGTTGGAGATGAACGTCTTGGCGCCGTTGACGACGTAGTCGTCGCCGTCTCGCACCGCGGTCGTGCGGATCCCGGCCAGATCGCTGCCGGTGCCAGGCTCGGTCATCCCGATGCCGAGCACGGTCTCGCCGGTGACCACGCCGGGCAGCCAGCGCTGTTGCTGCTCCGGGGTCGTCAAGTCGGTGAGATAGGGCAGCACCACGTCGTTTTGCAGCGTGAAGGCGATGGCCTCCGCCGCCGCCCCGGCCCGCTGCAACTCGTCGATCACGATCGCGTTGTAGCGGAAGTCGTCCACCCCCGGGCCGCCGAGATGCTCGGGCACCGAAAAGCCCAGCAGCCCAAGCTTGCCCGCCTCGATGAACAGCGAGCGGTCCCACTGGCCGTCGCGTTCCCAGCTCTCGTGGTTGGGCGCGACCGTCTGCCGCACGAAATCCCGTACCAGTTCCCGGAACTGGCGATGCTCGTGCGTGTAGGTCAGTCGGCTCATCAGCGGAAGGCGTCGCTGCCGGTGAACGCCTGGCCGAGGACCAGCTGATGCATCTCGGGTGTGCCCTCGTAGGTCAGCACCGATTCCAGGTTGACCATGTGCCGGATCACGGGATATTCCAGCGATATCCCGTTGCCGCCCAGTATCGTTCGGGCGGTCCGGCAGATCTCGATCGCCTCCCGGGTGTTGTTCAGCTTGCCGAAGCTCACCTGCTCGGGACGCAGGCCCACGCTGTCCTTGAGGCGGCCGAGGTGCAGCGACAGCAGCTGGCCCTTGTGCAGTTCGACGGCCATGTCGACGAGTTTGGCCTGGGTCAACTGGAATCCGGCGATCGGGCGGCCGAACTGGGTGCGCTGCGTGGCGTAGTCGAGGGCCGCCTGCCAGGCCGAGCGCGCGGCTCCCATGGAGCCCCAGATGATTCCGTACCGGGCCTCGGACAGGCACGACAGCGGCCCGCGCAACCCCTTGGCCTCGGGCAGCATCGCCTCGGCGGGCAGCCGCACGTCGTCGAGCACCAGCTCGCTGGTGATCGAGGCCCGCAACGACAGCTTGTGGTGAATGGTGTTGGCGCTGAAGCCCGCCGTCTTGGTGGGCACGATGAAACCGCGGACCCCGTCATCGGTGTTGGCCCACACGACCGCGACGTCGGCCACCGAGCCGTTGGTGATCCACAACTTGCGGCCGGTGAGCACCCAGTCCGAACCATCCCGTCGCGCACGGGTTTTCATCGCGGCGGGGTCGGATCCGACGTCGGGCTCGGTCAGCCCGAAGCAGCCGAGCAGCTCGCCGGTGGCCATGCCCGGGAGCCATTCCTGCTTCTGCTCCTCGGATCCGAAATTCCAGATCGCAAACATCGCCAGCGAGCCCTGCACCGAGACCATCGATCGAATGCCGGAGTCGGCGGCCTCGAGCTCGACGCAGGCCAGGCCGTAGTGCACGGCGGAGGCCCCGCCGCAGCCGTACCCGTCCAGGTGCATGCCCAGCAGACCCAGCTGGCCGAACCCCTTGGCGAGTTCGCGGACCGGGAGGTCGCCGATCTCGAACCACTCCGCGACGTGGGGCAGGACGTGCTCGGCGCAGAATTCCCGGACGGTCTCGCGCACGGCGCGTTCGTCGTCGGACAGGGAGGCGTCCAGGCCGAGCGGGTCGTAGCGGTCGAAGGCGGGCGGCGTCTTGGTGCTCATAGGAGTCAGCCTGCCACTAGCCGGCCACTAACCGGCCATCGTCAGGCCGCCGCTGACGCTGATCACCTGTCCGGTGATGAACGAGGCGGCCTCCGACGCGAAGAACAACACCGGCGCGGCGACCTCGTCGGGCCGGGCAAGGCGGCGGAACGGGATCGCCTTGACCAGTGCCTCCTTCAGCTTCTCGGGCTGCGCGTGAAACAGCGGCGTGTCGGTCGGTCCGGGGCACACGCAGTTCACCGTGATCTGGTGCCGCGCCATCTCGCGGGCCAGCGACTTGGTCAGGGCGATCACCCCGCCCTTGGCGCCGGCGTAGATGCTCTCGCCCGCGCTACCCACCCGGCCGGCGTCACTGGCCAGGTTGACCACGCGCCCGCCGCCGTGCGTCTCGATCATCCCCGGCAGGAACGCCGAGCAGACATGCACGGGCCCCAGGTAGTTGATCGCGACCACCTTCTGCGCGAATTCCGCCGTGGCATTGAGGAATTGGTCAGTGCGGTCCCATCCGGCGGCGTTGACGACGACGTTGGGCACCCCGAGGTCGGCGTTGATGCGATCCCGCAGCGCGTTGACTTGATCCGGGTCGGCCACGTCCACCGGCAGCGCGGTGATCTTGTCGGGGTGTTCCCCGGCGGTGGCCGAGGCCGCCGCCTCGTCGAGGTCCGCGGCCACCACGCGGTCGCCGCGGGCGGCGAGTCCGAGCGCGATCGCCCTGCCGATGCCGGAACCGGCGCCGGTCACCACCGCGAGGCCATCAGGTGAATGGGTATTCATCGCTGACGAATCTAGGTTCACCGCGGCCGCCGGGTCAAGGATTGAGGCCCTGCCCCGGTAGTCTCGCTGCATGCTTAGGCTCCGGTGGCTGGGCTGGCTGGCCGTGGACGTCGTCGGCGTGCTGGTGTTCTGCGCCCTGGGGCGCCGCAGCCATGACGAAGGGCTCAACCTCACCGGCATCGCCACGACGGCGTGGCCGTTTCTCACCGGCACCGCCGTCGGTTGGCTGGCCGCACGCGGCTGGCGGCGGCCCACCGCCGTGGCGCCCACCGGGGTCGTCGTCTGGTTGTCCACCGTGGTCGTCGGCATGGTGCTGCGCAAGGCGACGTCTGCGGGCGTGGCCGCCAGTTTCGTCGTGGTGGCGACGGCGGTCACGGCGTTGTTGTTGCTGGGCTGGCGAGTGGCCGTGGGGCTTACCCTGCGGCGCCGCTCCGACGTCTGAGCGCGCGATGGCACCGACGGCCGATGTGGAGGTGACCGCGACGTTCGGGGCCGCCGCGCGGGCTGTGGCCACCCACAAGGGCCTGCTGAACGACCCGTTCGCCGAACCGTTGTTGTGCGCGGTCGGGATCGACTACCTCACCCGGGCGATCAAGGACCACGCGTTCGCGGCGGAGGGATCGCCGGTCGGCGACGACGCGGCGATGACGGCGCTGATGGACGCGCTGGCGGCGCACACCCGCTTCGTGGACGAATTCCTGGCCGACGCGGGCCGGGCGGGCATTCGCCAGGTGGTGATCCTGGCGTCGGGCCTGGACAGCCGCGCCTACCGGCTGTGGTGGCCGCGGGGGACGACGGTCTACGAGATCGATCGGCCGCAGGTGCTCGACTTCAAGTCCGACGTGCTTCGGGGGCTGGACGCCACCCTGGCCACCAACCGATGCGCGGTCGGCATCGACCTGCGCGACGATTGGCCGGCGGCGTTGCGGCGGGTGGGTTTTGACGCCGCCCAGCCCACGGTGTGGGTCGCCGAGCAGTTGCTCGTCGGGTATCTGCCGCCCCAGGAGCAGAGCCGGTTGCTGCGCGGGGTCACCGCGGCCAGCGCCCTCGGCAGCCGGTTGGCCGCCGATCACATGCCCACCTGGAATCCCTTGCAGCTGGGCGCCGAACGCGCCTTCGTCGACGGCTGGCGGCGGCGCGGCCTCGACGTCGATCTGGCCAGCCTGACCTATCCGGGCGAATACCACTATGTCCCTGAGTATTTGGCGGCCCACGGCTGGGAAACGCGTGGGCGTGACATCGCCGACTTGCTGCGCACCATGGGGCTGGGCAAGCGGCGGCGCACCGGGCGCGGCGACGCGGAGTTCATCCCGGAATACGTCACCGCGACACGCGTTTGAGTTTTCGATGATGCCGGAATCCATTCCGCCAGACGGCCGGTTGCGGTTCGTCTCGGCGACCCACGACGATCCGCTGGCCCAACCGCTGTTGGCCGAGTTGGCCGTCGAGTACGCGGAGCGCTACGGCGGCACGCCGAGCACGCATCTGTCCTGGCTGCCCGTGCCGGAGGCCGAGCTGGCGCCGCCGGATGGCGGGTTGTTGATCGGCGTGGTGGGCGGCGTGCCGGTGACCGGCGGCGCGTTTCGCCGCTACGACGCCCACACCGCCGAACTCAAGCGGATCTGGACCGACGCCGCCCATCGGCGCCGCGGCTATGCTCGGGCGTTGCTGGCCGCGCTGGAGGCCGAGACCCTGGCGCGCGGGTACCGGCGGCTCTACTTGATCACCGGCAACCGGCAGCCCGAGGCCGAGGCGCTCTACGACGCGACGGGCTATACCCGGGTGGCGCCGGACCCGCTGCCGTCCTGGGGGCCGTTCATCCCGATCGCCTTCGAGAAGTGGCTGGCATAGCCGGCGCCGCAACGGGTTTGGGGCGGCGACGTGTGAATCCTGGGCGTTGAGTGTGAATCGTGGGCGGCGACACGCCGGGATCTTGCGCCGTAGAGTCACGCAGAACGCCGGGGTTTCACGCTCGACTCCGTGGTTGCACGGCCGACTTCGCCCACACCGCGACCGCTCCGGCGGTTATGCGCTCACTGGGCCACCGAGATGGCCCGAGCCGTCGCCTCGCGGATCGGGCCGCGCCACACGTCGCCGTGCCCCGGCAGCAACACCTCGGTGTCGAGCAGGGCCAACGCGTCCAGGCTGCGCAGCGAATTCTGCTGGCTGTGGCTGAACACCTCCGGCAGCAGCTGTGGCCCGTCGTGCTTGAGCAGGGGGTGGCCGGTGATCAGGGCGTCGCCGCTGACCAGGACCCCGTCGACCACATACGAGCAGTGCCCGCTGGTGTGCCCCGGGGTGAAAACGGCCATCGGATGCCCGGGCAGGCCGGCGGCCACGTCGGCGGTCAGCGGCCGCGTCGACGGGATGCCGTCGCGGATCAGGCCGCCGCTGCGCACCACGTGCAACCCCCACGCCGCCCACCGCGGCCGCCAAATGCGAAGGGCGACATCGAAAACCGAGGCCTGCTCCAGGTATTCGCGCTTGGCGTGCCCCACCTCGTCGGCGTGGCAATACACGTCGGTGCCGTGCTCGTTGGCGAACCAGATCGCCGAGCCCAGGTGGTCGATGTGGGCGTGGGTAAGCAGGATGGCACGCACGTCGCCGGCGTCGAAGCCCAGCTCGCGCAGCGATGCCAGCACGTCGGGGCGGTCCCCGGGATAGCCGGCGTCGATCAGCATCACGCCGGTGTCGTCGGCGACGATCGTCCAGTTGACGGCGTCGCCCCGGGCGAGGTGCACCGTGTCGGTGGCTTGAACAAGAGTTGGCGCCGGTCCCATGCCCGCGAGTGTAGGTCTGACGCGCGGCGTAGCCGGGCGCGGCGGGTCGCGACCATCGGCACGGAGCGATCGCAAGCGCGGCGTAGCCGGGCGCGGCGGGTCGCGACCATCGGCACAGGAGTAGAAAGAACTCGTGGCTGAACTGAAACTCGGATACAAAGCGTCCGCCGAACAATTTGCACCGCGCGAGCTCGTCGAGCTTGCCGTCGCCGCCGAAGGTCACGGCATGGACAGCGCAACGGTCAGTGACCATTTCCAGCCGTGGCGGCACGAGGGCGGGCACGCGCCGTTCTCGCTGGCCTGGATGACCGCGGTCGGCGAACGCACGAAGCGGATCACGCTGGGCACCTCCGTGCTCACCCCGACCTTCCGCTACAACCCCGCCGTCATCGCGCAGGCCTTCGCCACCATGGCCTGCCTGTACCCGGACCGCATCTTCCTCGGGGTCGGTACCGGCGAGGCGCTGAACGAGATCGCCACGGGATACGAGGGCGACTGGCCAGAGTTCAAGGAGCGGTTCGCCAGGCTGCGCGAGTCGGTGCGGTTGATGCGCGAGCTGTGGCGCGGCGACCGCGTCGACTTCGACGGCGAGTACTACCGGCTCAAGGGCGCCTCGATCTACGACGTGCCCGAGGGCGGGGTCCCGATCTACGTCGCGGCCGGGGGCCCCGCGGTCGCCAAGTACGCGGGGCGCGCCGGCGACGGCTTCATCTGCACCTCCGGCAAGGGCGAGGAGCTCTACAAGGACAAGCTGATCCCCGCCGTCAAGGAGGGCGCCGCGATCAACGACCGCAACGTCGACGACATCGACAAGATGATCGAGATCAAGATCTCCTATGACCCCGATCCCAAACTGGCGCTGGAGAACACCCGGTTCTGGGCGCCCCTGTCGCTGACCGCCGAACAGAAGCACAGCATCGACGACCCGATCGAGATGGAGAAGGCCGCCGACGCGCTGCCGATCGAGCAGGTCGCCAAGCGCTGGATCGTGGCATCCGATCCCGACGAGGCGGTCGAAAAGGTCGGCCAGTACGTGAAGTGGGGCCTCAACCACCTGGTGTTCCACGCGCCCGGTCACGACCAGCGCCGGTTCCTGGACCTCTTCGAGAAGGACCTGGCGCCGCGGCTGCGGCGGCTGGCCTGAGGGGCGGACGAGTGGTCTCGGGCGCCGCAACGGCAATCTACATCGCCGCGCCCGAGCCGGAGACCGGAAAGTCGACGATCGCGCTGGGCCTGCTGCACCGGCTGACCGCGACGGTCGCGAAAGTCGGTGTGTTCCGGCCCATTACGCGTTCAGATGGCGGCGATCGCCAACGCGGCGAAGCCGGGCGCAGCGGGTCGCCGCAGGACCTGGAAAATCGCGACTACATCCTGGAACTGCTGCTGTCGCGCACCACGGCGGGCCTGTCGTACGAGCAATGCGTCGGCGTCACCTACCAGCAGCTGCACGCGGACGGCGACGCGGCGATCGCCGCCATCGTCGACGCCTACCACGCCGTCGCCGAGAAGTGCGACGTCGTGGTGATCGTCGGCAGCGATTATTCCGAACTCGGACAGGCGATTCGACCCGCGGAGCTTTCCACCAACGCGCGCATCGCGGTCAACCTCGGCGCGCCGCTGCTGCTGACGGTCAGCGGCAAGGGCCGCACCGCCGGTGAGGTGGCCGACGTCGTCAAGGTGTGCCTGGCCGAGCTGGACGCTCAGCACGCCCACACCGCGGCGGTGGTGGCCAACCGCTGCGAACCGGCCGAGCTGGACGCCATCCGGAAGAAGTTGGACGAGGCGCTGCGGCCATCGTCCCTGCGCAGCTACGTCCTGCCCGACGAACCGCTGTTGTCGGCGCCGACGGTGGCCGAGCTTCAGAGCGCGGTGCGCGGGACGCCGGTCAGCGGCGAAGAGTCGCTGCGCGAACGCGAGGTCACCGGTGTGATGGTGGCCGGGATGACCGCCGACCACGTCCTGGAACGGCTGCGCGACGGAATGGCGGTCATCACCCCCGGCGACCGCTCGGACGTGGTGCTCGCCGTCGCGAGCGCCCATGCCGCGGAAGGGTTTCCGTCCCTGTCGTGCATCGTCCTCAACGGCGGCTTCGAGCTGCACCCGTCCATCGCGGCCCTGGTCGCCGGGCTGCGGCTGCGGCTGCCGATCGTCGCCACCGCGCTGGGCACCTACGACACCGCCAGCGCGGCGGCCTCCGCCCGGGGCAGCGTCACGGCGGCGTCGCAACGCAAGATCGACACCGCGGTCGAGCTGATGGACGGCCACGTCGACATCACCGATCTGCTGGCGCAGCTTGCCATTCCGATCCCCACCGTGACCACGCCGCAGATGTTCATCCATCAGCTGACGCTGCAGGCGCGTTCGGATCGCAGGCACATCGTGCTGCCCGAGGGCGACGACGACCGCATCCTGCGCTCGGCCGGGCGGGTGCTGCAACGCCGCGTCGCCGACCTGACCATCCTGGGCGACGAGGCCCAAATCCGCCAGCGCGCGGGCGAACTCGGGGTGGACCTGGCTGATGTGACGGTGATCGATCCGCGCGCCAGCCGGTTGCGCGACGAGTTCGCCGACCAGTATGCGCAGTTGCGCAAGGCGAAGGGGGTCACCGTCGAGCAGGCTCGCGAGATCATGCGCGACACAACGTACTTCGGCACCATGATGGTGCACAACGGGATGGTCGACGGCATGGTGTCCGGCGCTGCCCACACCACCGCGCACACCGTGCGGCCCGCGTTCGAGATCATCAAGACCGTCCCGGACGTGTCCACCGTGTCCAGCATCTTCCTGATGTGCCTGCCCGATCGTGTCCTGGCCTACGGCGATTGCGCGATCATCCCCAATCCGACACCGGAGCAGCTGGCCGACATCGCAATCTCCTCGGCGCGCACCGCCGCACAATTCGGCATCGAACCGCGGGTCGCGATGCTGTCCTACTCGACCGGCGACTCCGGCGCCGGTGCCGACGTCGACAAGGTCAGAACGGCAACGCAATTGGTGCGAGAGCGCAACCCCGACCTGCCGGTGGAGGGCCCCATCCAGTACGACGCGGCGATCGAACCGTCGGTCGCGGCCACCAAGCTGCGCGACTCGCCGGTGGCCGGGCGCGCCACGGTGCTGATCTTCCCCGACCTCAACACCGGCAACAACACCTACAAGGCGGTCCAGCGCAGCGCCGGAGCCCTCGCCATCGGACCCGTGCTGCAGGGTCTGCGCAAGCCGGTGAACGACCTGTCGCGGGGCGCGCTGGTCGAGGACATCGTGAACACCGTTGCCATCACCGCGATTCAGGCGCAGGGCGGCCCCGATGGGAAGTAGCAGCGCGCGCCTGGTGCTGGTGATCAACTCCGGCTCGTCGTCGGTGAAGTTTCAGCTGGTCGATCCCGATTCGGGCACGGCGCTCTCGACCGGCCTCGTGGAACGCATCGGCGAAGAGGGGTCTCCCGTCCCCGACCATGACGCCGCGCTGCGCCGCGCGTTCGACACGCTGGCCGACGACGGCATCGACCTCAAGACATGCGGCGTCGTCGCGGTCGGCCATCGAGTGGTGCACGGCGGCAACGCCTTCTACGAGCCCACCCCGCTGGACGACGCGGTGATCGCCCGGCTCGGCGAACTGTCGGACCTGGCGCCGCTGCACAACCCTCCCTCGCTCAAGGGAATCGAGGTCGCCCGGCGGCTGCTGCCCGACATTCCGCACATCGCGGTCTTCGACACCGGGTTCTTCCACGACCTGCCGCCCGCCGCCGCGACCTACGCCATCGACCGCGACCTGGCGCAGCGGCATCAGATCCGCCGGTACGGGTTTCACGGCACCTCGCACCGCTACGTCAGCGAGCAGGCCGCCGCCTTCCTGGACAGGCCGCCCGGCGACCTGAAACAGATTGTGCTGCACCTGGGTAACGGCTGCTCGGCCTCGGCGATCGCCGGCACCCGGCCGATCGACACCTCGATGGGCCTCACACCGCTGGAGGGGCTGGTGATGGGCACCCGCAGCGGGGACATCGATCCCAGCGTCGTCAGCTACCTGTCCCACACCGCCGGGATGGGCGTCGACGACGTCGAGACCATGCTCAACAAGCGATCCGGGGTGCTGGGCCTGTCCGGTGAGCGCGACTTCCGCCGGCTGCGAAGGATGATCGAATCCGGTGACGAGTCAGCGCAATTGGCCTATAGCGTGTTCACGCATCGGCTGCGCAAGTACGTCGGCGCCTACCTGGCGGTGCTGGGGCACACCGACGTCATCAGCTTTACCGCGGGGATCGGCGAGAACGACGCGGCGGTGCGCCGCGACGCGGTCGCGGGCATGGAGGAGCTGGGCATCGTGCTCGACGAGCGCCGCAACCTCGGTGGCGGCAAGGGTGCGCGGCAGATCTCCGCCGACGATTCGCCGATCGCCGTCCTGGTGATCCCGACCAACGAAGAGCTCGCCATCGCCCGCGACTGCGTAAACGTGCTGGCGGGCTCCTAGCGGGCGTCGAGTGTGCATCCTGGGCTTTGATCGTGAACCGTCGGCGGCGACACGCCGATAATCGACGCCGTAGGTTCACACCGAAAGCCCCAGGTTCACACTCGATTTCGCGAGCGCCTCGCGCACCCGGCGCAGGATGCTGGCCGGGCGATCCTCGGCGACCACCCGGACTATGGTCCAGCCCATCTCCTCGAGCATCTCCATGCGCCGGAGGTCTTTGACGAATTGGCGCCGGTCGGTGCGGTGGTGATCGCCGTCGTACTCGACAGCCACCAGCGATTCCTCCCAGCCCAGATCCAGGTAGGCGAACGGTAGGCCGTCGGCGCCCAGCACCGGGATCTGCGTCTGCGGCCGGGCCAGGCCGGCGTCGATGAGGAGCAGTCGCAGATAGCTCTCCCTGGGGGACTGAGCGCCGGGGTCGACCAGGTCGAGCGCGACCTCCAATCGCCGCACGCCGGGTGCGCGAGGATGCGCCGCCGCAACATCCAGCACGTCGTCGACCTTGAAACCCGTTGCCCGGGCGAGCGCGTCCAGCCTCACCACGGCCGAGCGCACCGCGCCGCGCCGTCCGATGTCGAAAGCGGTCCGCTCCGGAGTGGTGACGGCGAGCCCGTCGCGGATCTGGGTCTCGCCGGCGCACAGCGTTTCCCGGCGTGTCAGCACGCCGCGGGGAGGATGAGTGTTGGTGTGTATCAGCTCGACCGGGACGTTGTCGGGGATCCACTGGGCGCCATGCAGCGCGGCCGCGGCGGCTCCGCCGATGACCGCCCTCCGCCCCGACCACAGCCAGGCCGCCCGAATGCGCAATTCGAGCGGCACCTCGGCATGCGTCGGCACGTAGACGTTCGGAAACACCGCTCGGTAGGACATCCGCAGCTGGTGGCGGCTGAGACTTCCCGACGCCAACTCCTCGCTGCCGATGAACGGCACTCGTCTCATGCCGCGAACGATTGCACGTCAACCACGGTCGGCGAGTGCGTCTGTGCACAGGGCGGGCCACGCGACGGCAAGCCGCCGGACGGGCTGACGCCGGGTCCGCGAGGCCCCGGCTAAATCGACTGTGAATCACCGACTTTGAGTGTGAACTCACGGCTTTCAGTGTGAACCCACGTCGGGGTTTGTCGGCGTGTCGCCGCCCAGGGTTCACACTGAACGCCCAGGATTCACACTCGACGGCGAAGGGCCGACGCGGGAAAGGCCGACGCGGGAAAGACCGACGCGCGAAAGGCCGACGCGCGAAGGGCCGACACGGGAAAACCGCCAGGCGGCGCAAACCGGCAAACCCGCAAATACCTCAGAACGTGCTCGTGGGCCGCACCCGGTTGGCCATGTCCACCAGCTCGTAGCGATGCCGCTGCGTGGGGGCGACGCGGGCCAGATTGCGCAGCGCCGCCTCGACGCCCAGCCGCAGCCCGTGCTCGGTGAACGGAAAGCCCAGGATGTGATTCGTGCTGGCCTTGTTGTCCTCCAACCAGTCCATCGCACAGCCCAGCACCAGCGCCCGGATCTGCAACACGCGTGGTTCGGTGGGCGGCAGCGCCTCCACCCGTCGCGCCGCGTCCCGGATGTCCTCCTCGGTGATCTCGCTCTTGGACCGGCCGGACAGCAGCGTCACCGCGCTCGTCAGGCGCGCGGTGGTGAAGTGCCGGGAGGTGGCCGGCACCTCGTCCAGCGTGCGCACCGCGGCGGCCCGATCACCTTCCGCGGACAGCGATCTGGCCAACCCGAAGGCCGCCGAGATCACGCCGTCGTTGGTCTTCCACACCGTCTCGTAATGCTTGTGCTCGTCGACGTCGCCGGCCAGCTCGGCGGTGGCGGCCAGCGCCAGCTTCGGTGCGAGCTCACCCGGGAACGTGTCCAGCACCTCGGTGAAATGTGTTGTGGCCGAATCGTAATCACCGGTGAGCAGGTCGGCCACCGCCTTGTACCAGACCAGCCGCCACTGCCAACCCA
This sequence comes from Mycobacterium sp. H4Y, assembly GCF_000364405.1. Taxonomy (NCBI): domain Bacteria; kingdom Bacillati; phylum Actinomycetota; class Actinomycetes; order Mycobacteriales; family Mycobacteriaceae; genus Mycobacterium; species Mycobacterium sp. H4Y. Next base: position 1,107,269 of record NZ_AKIG01000002.1, on the reverse strand, counting down.
CCCGCTCGGCCAGGTCCTCGAGCTTGCGGGTGGCCTTGGCGACGTCGCCGAGATCCAGCAGCGCGCGCACCTCCATCAGCGGTAGCTCGACCGACTCGGACAGCTCGGCGCCGTCGGCGTCCAGCGTCCCGTGCCGGGCCGCGCGCAACGAGTCCAGCGTCTGCACCGGCTGCGACAACACCGTCGCCTGCAGCACCGACGCGGCGACGTCGGCCGGATTGACCAGCGGCACTTGCAGTGCGGTGACGATTTCGCGGGCGGTCAGCTTCTCCGAATGGACCTGCCCGTCCAGGTACACGTCGGTGTGCGCGACCAGCAGATCCACCCCGAACGTGGAGCGGCTGGGGGAGAAGATCGTCGACAGGCCGGGCCGCGGCACCCCGGTGTCGTGGGCGACCACCTCACGCAGCACGCCGATCAACTGCGCCGACATCTCCTCGGTGCTGGCGAACCGGCGACGCGGGTCGGGATCGGTGGCGCGGCGCAGCAACCGGTGGAACGAGTCGTAGGTGCTCAGCACCGGGTCGTGCTCGGGCAGGCCGTCGACGTAACGGCCGTTGCGGGTGCGCAGGTTGAGCGTGAGCGCCGCCAGCGTGCGGCCCACCGTATAGATGTCGGTGGCGACCGTCGGGCCGGTGCGCACAATCTCCGGCGCCTGGAAACCCGGTGTGCCGTAAAGGTATCCGAACGAATTGATCCGCGACACCGCGCCCAGGTCGATGAGCTTGAGCTGCTCCTCGGTGAGCATGATGTTCTCCGGCTTCAGGTCGTTGTAGACCAGGCCGATGGAGTGCAGATAGCTCAGCGCGGGCAGGATTTCCAGCAGGTAGGCGATGGCCTCGGCGACCGGAAGTTTCTCGCCCTTCCCGTGCTTGAGCGACTGCCCGCCGACGTACTCCATGACGATGTAGCCAACCGGATTGCCGTGCTGGTCCTTGTGTTCGACGAAGTTGAAGATCTGCACGATCTGCGGGTGGACCACCTCGGCCAGGAACTGCCGTTCGGCCATCGCGATCGCCTGCGCCTCCGCGTCGCCGGAGTGGACCAGGCCTTTGAGCACGACCGGCCGGTCGTTGACGTTTTTGTCGACGGCCAGATACACCCAGCCCAGCCCGCCGTGCGCGATGCACCCCTTGACCTCGTACTGGCCGGCAACGATGTCGCCGGGATTGAGTTGCGGCAGAAACGAATACGGGCTGCCGCAGGCCGGGCACCAGCCCTCCGACGTGCCCTTGCTCTTCTTGCTGGACCGGCCCACCGGCTTCCCGCAGTTCCAGCAGAAGCGCTTGGACTCGGGGACCACCGGGTTGGTCATCAGCGCTTCGCGGGGGTCGATGTCGCGTCCCCGCGGGATCTCGACGAGTCCACCGCCGAGCTGTCGGACCGCGGGCAGCGCCCGCGTCGCCACCGTCATGCGGTCGCCGGTGTCGGTGTCCAGGGCGCCCAGCGCGATGTGCGGAAAGTCGTCGTCGTCATCGTCGAAGTCGGGCCGAAACAGCGCCTGCGTGGCCTGCAGCCGCCCCGTCGAGGCGCCGGTCTGGACCTCCGCCGGCTGGGTGCCGGGGTTCGCGTCCTCCACCGTTTCCGGGCCCGATTCCGGCTTCTCGGAGTGCTTGTCCGGCTCGGCCATCAGTCCAGATACCTCGGTGTGGGCGGGGCCGGCGCGGGGCCCAGCACGGTCAACCACTTGCGGTACAACGTGTTCCACGTGCCGTCGCGGCGGATCCTTTCCAGGGTCCCGTTGACGAACCGCACCAGTGCAGTGTTGTTCAGGTTGATGCCGATGCCGTAGGGCTGGGTGGCCATGTTGGGGCCGACGATGTGCAGGTAGGGGTCCTCTTCGACCAGCCCGGCCAGGATCGAGTCGTCGGTGCTCACGGCGTCGATCTCGCGCTGCTGCATCGCGACCAGGCAGTCGGCCCAGTTGACCACCGACACGATGACCGGCGGCGGGTCGATCTGCCGGATGCGGTGCAGCGAGGTGGTGCCCTTGGCCACGCACACGCGTTTGCCCGACAGGTCGCTCACCTTGACGATCGACGAGTCGCGCGGGGCGAGGATGCGCTGGTTGGCGTCGAGGTAGACGGTGGAGAAGTTCACCAGCTTGCGCCGGTCGCAGGTGATGGTCATGGTCTTGACCACGATGTCGACCTCGCCGCGTTGCAGCGCGGTGACCCGCTCGTCCGACGACAGGATCCGGTACTCGACGTGGGACGGCGCGCCGAAGATGTCGCGGGCGATCTCGCCGGCGAGGTCGACGTCGAACCCGGTGATCTCGCCGGTGATCGGGTCGCGGAAGCTGAACAGGTTGCTGCCGATGTCGAGCCCGACGATCAGCCTGCCGCGCGCGCGGATGTCGGCGACCGCGGCGTCGGCCTCGGCCTTGGTGGGGAAGGGCCGCAGGCTGGCCGTCAGGTCGCAGTCCTGATTGGGGCCGTCGGGCGGTAGCGGCGGCTGCGGCGGCAGCTGTTCCATGCCGACCGGGGTGGGCGGCGGCAACGTCGGGACGCTGGCGACGTGCAGCGATTCCGTGTGCCCGCAACCCGCCAGCACGCAAACCGTGGCGGCCACGGTGCACGCCCGGCGCAGCAGGGGCAGGCGGATCATTATCGATACTCTTTCAGCCGCGGCCACAGGCCCAGCGCCACCGCGATGGCCGCCCCGAGGCTGAGCACCACGCCGCCCACCTGGGCGCCGGAGAGCCCGCTGCGCGCGTTGATGACGTCGTTGCGCAGGTGGATGCGGCCCTGGTCCATGGCCTTGACCAGCTCGTCTTCCAGCTTGTCGAACGCCGGGGTGGAATCCTCCTCGCTGCTGCCCAGCGCGACCTGGGTGGCGGCGCGGTAGTTCCCCACCGAGATGTACGAGCTGATCCGGTCATTGGCCTGACGCCAGCGCAGCAGCAGCTGGTCGGCGCCCTCGAGGTCCGGTTTGTCCACGGCGTCGCTGCGGGACATGTACTGGTCGAGCTGGCGGTGCATCGAGTCGATCCGCTGATAGAACGACTGCTTGCGCTTCTCCTCGTCCCCGCGGCGGATCAGCGACAGCGTCTCGTCGGCGCGCGCCTGCTGGGCGGTGATCGCGACGTTGGTGACGGTCTTGAGGGACTCCGCGGCGGTGTCCTTCGCGCTACGACTTGCCGTCGTAGAGATGGTTAGCGCAGTCCCGACCCACACCACCATGACGAGGATAGCGAGAGCGCCCACGACCAGGCCCGGGTTGATGCGGCGCCGGGTGCGCCGGGCCAGCCAGCGATGCGAGAAGGCGCCGAAGACGACGGTGGTGCCGACGACCATGATGACCGGCGCCGGAATCTGGGTCGACGCCGTGGTTTCCACGTCCACCCGCTCCGAGGTGGCCCGGTACAGCCGCGCCGCGTCGGGCAGGATCGTCGACTGCATCAGCCCCGATGCCTCCGACAGGTACGACGAACCGACCGGGTTGCCCGCCCGGTTGTTGGTCCGGGCGATCTCGATCAGGCCGGTATAGACGGCCAGCTGGGCGTTGATCCGGCCCAGTAGCTGCACCTGCGGTTCGTCGGTGAGCCCGCTGGAGGCCCTGGTCACGGCCACGGCCGCGTCGGTGATGGCCTGCTCGTAGCGCTGCCGCACGGGCGGCGGTTCGGCTTCGGCGATGAACGCCGTGGCCGCGGCGGCGTCGGCCACCGACAGCGTGGTGTAGAGCCGCCCGGCCGCGAACGACAGCGGCTCGGTGTGGTTGAGCACCGTGGTGAGCACCTGTTGCCGGTGGTTGATGGTGGTCGAGGTGGCGAAGGCGCTGATCCCGCCGAGGGCCGCCAGCACGATGCCGATGGTCAGGATGCGGCCCGGCGTCGTGGAGATGAACCACCAGCGGGGATGGGCTGGTTCGGCCGGTGACCGCGATCCCTGCGGCTCGGTCGACGGGTGCGCCAGCTCAACCGTCACGTCTGATCAGCCCTCATCTCTTGGCCACTGGATTTCGCTGCACGGACCTCTATAAGCGAAGTCTAAGAGCATGTTCGGGTGGATGGGTGGAGGCCGACGCAATTGCCGACGCGCCGAAGACCGCCAAGAACCAAGTCTGCCTATCCTTGATCCGTGCAGGGCGACGGCGACGGTTGGGTGATCTCGGAGCGCGGCGCCCATTACTGGGGTCGGTACGGCGCCGCCGGTCTTTTGCTGCGCGCCCCGCGGGACGACGGCACGCCCGCGGTGCTGCTGCAGCATCGGGCGGTGTGGAGCCATCAGGGCGGGACCTGGGGGCTGCCGGGTGGGGCCCGGGACAGCCACGAGACGCCCGAGCAGACGGCGGTCCGCGAGGCGAACGAGGAGGCCGGGCTGCTCGTCGACCGGCTCGCCGTGCGCGCGACGCTGGTCACCGCCGAGGTCGCCGGGATCGGCGGCACGCGGTGGAGCTACACGACCGTCGTCGCCGACGCCGACGAGTTGCTGCACACCGTCCCGAACCGGGAAAGCGCGGAAATGCGGTGGGTGGCCGAGGACGAGGTGGCCGACCTGCCGCTGCATCCGGGTTTCGCGGCCAGCTGGCAACGGCTGCGCACCGCGACGGCGCTGGTGCCGCTGGGCGACGGCGACGAACGCCGGCAGTATCTGCCCCGCACGATCGAGGTCGAGGCCGGCGTCTTCGTGTGGTGCATGCCGGGTGACGCCGACGAGGTCCCGTCGCAGCTGAGCCGACGGATCAGCTCGCTGCTGCCAGCGCCGAACTGAGCCGCCGGGCGGCCGCCCGCGGGTCGGACGCCGCGGTGATCGCGCGCACCACCACCACACGGCGGGCGCCGGAATCGAGCACCTCGGGCAGCCGCTGGGCGTCGATGCCGCCGATCGCGAACCACGGTTTGTCGGTCCCCAGCCCGGCGGCGGCGCGGACGAGCCCCAGGCCCGGCGCCGCGCGGTCCGGCTTGGTGGGCGTCGGCCAGCAGGGGCCGACGCAGAAGTAGTCCGCTTCGCTGACGGCCGCGGCGCCGGCCTGGTCGGCGCTGTGGCTGGAGAGCCCGAGCAGCACGTCCGGACCGACGATGTCGCGCGCGACGTCCAGCGGCAGGTCCCCCTGCCCGAGGTGCAGCACGTCGGCGCCCGCCGCGCGGGCGATGTCGGCGCGGTCGTTGACCGCGAACAGGGCGCCGTGCCGGCGGGCGGCGTCGGCCAGGATCTCGCAGGCGGCCAGCTCCTCGCGCGCCTCCAGCGGCCCGAACCGCTGCTCGCCGGCCGACCCCTTGTCGCGCAGCTGGATGATGTCCACGCCGCCGGCCAGGGCGGCGTCGGCGAACTCGGCCAGGTCGCCGCGCTCGCGGCGCGCGTCGGTGCACAGGTACAGCCGCGCGGTGGCCAGGACGGAGGGTCGTCTATCCCAGGGACGCTGCACACCGAGACGCTAGCGCGCTAGCGTGGAGCGCAGAGAATTACCAGACACGGGAGTCCCGGGAGCGGGGCTGAGAGTGGGCACAGCCGCGAGGACCTGCCCTTACCGTCACACCTGATCCGGATCATGCCGGCGAAGGGAGGCTCGACAATGACCGGGATGCCCTCGGGCCCACCGCTGGGGTCGCTGGCCGTCATCGGCGGCGGCGTCATCGGGCTGGCGGTGGCGCGCCGCGCCGCGCAGGCCGGCTGGTCGGTGCGGGTGCACCGCAGCGGGGAGCGGGGCGCATCCTGGGTCGCCGGCGGCATGCTCGCCCCGCACAGCGAGGGCTGGCCGGGCGAAGAGCGATTGCTGCGGCTGGGCCTGGAATCCCTGCGGCTGTGGCGCGACGGCGGTTTCCTCGACGGCCTGCCGGCGGGGGTGGTCACCGCCTGCGAGTCGCTGGTGGTGGCCGTCGACCGCGCCGACGCCGCCGACCTACGCACCGTGGCGGACTGGCTGTCCGCACAGGGACACCCCGTGGTCTGGGAGTCGGCCGCCCGCGACGTGGAACCCCTACTCGCGCAGGGCATCCGGCACGGCTTTCGGGCGCCCACCGAGCTGGCCGTGGACAACCGGGCGGTGCTCGACGCGCTCGAGGCGGAGTGCGAACGTCTTTTGGTGCGGTGGGCGCCGCCGGTGCACGACCTGTCGGCGGTCGAGGCCGACGCGGTGGTGATCGCCAACGGCATCGACGCGCCGGCGTTGTGGCCCGGGCTGCCGGTGCGCCCGGTCAAGGGCGAGGTGCTGCGACTGCGGTGGCGCAAAGGCTGTATGCCGTTGCCGCGGCGGGTGATTCGCGCCCGGGTGCACGGCCGGCAGGTCTACCTGGTGCCGCGCGCGGACGGCGTGGTGGTCGGCGCGACCCAATACGAGCACGGGCGCGACACCGCCCCGGTCGTCTCGGGGGTGCGTGACCTCCTCGACGACGCCTGCGCGGTGCTGCCGGCGCTCGGTGAATACGAGCTGGCCGAGTGCGGCGCCGGGCTGCGCCCGATGACACCCGACAATCTGCCGTTGGTGCATCGCCTGGACGCGCGCACGCTGGTCGCCGCCGGTCACGGCCGGTCGGGGTTCCTGCTGGCGCCCTGGACGGCAGAACAGATCGTTTCCGAACTCGCACCGGTGGGAGCCGCGCAATGATCATCCTGGTCAACGAGAAAGAGGTCGACGTCGACGCGCACACCACGGTGTCGGCGCTGCTCGATTCCCTGGGCTTCCCGGACCGCGGCGTCGCCGTGGCGATGGACGACGCGGTGCTGCCGCGATCACGATGGGCGACGGAGCTTTCGGAGCTTCCCGGCGCTCCCGTGCGTCTCGAGGTGGTGACGGCGGTGCAAGGTGGCTGACTCGAAACTGACCATCGCGGACCGCAGCTTCGCCTCGCGGCTCATCATGGGGACCGGGGGAGCGAGCAACCTGGCGGTGCTGGAAGAGGCGCTCGTCGCGTCGGGCACGGAACTGACCACCGTCGCGATCCGCCGGGTCGACGCCGAGGGCGGCACCGGGTTGCTCGATCTGCTGGGCCGGCTCGGAATCACGCCGCTGCCCAACACCGCGGGATGCCGCGGCGCCGCCGAGGCGGTGCTCACCGCTCAGCTGGCGCGCGAGGCGTTGAACACCAACTGGATCAAGCTCGAGGTGATCGCCGACGAGCGCACGCTGCTGCCCGACGCGGTCGAATTGGTGCGCGCGGCAGAGCAATTGGTCGACGACGGGTTCGTCGTGCTGCCCTACACCAACGATGATCCCGTGCTTGCGCGCCGGCTGGAGGACGCCGGATGCGCGGCCGTCATGCCGCTGGGATCGCCGATCGGGACCGGGCTGGGCATCACCAATCCGCACAACATCGAGATGATCGTCGCCGGGGCCCATGTCCCGGTGGTGCTCGACGCCGGCATCGGCACCGCCAGCGACGCCGCGCTGGCCATGGAATTGGGTTGCGACGCCGTGCTGTTGGCCTCCGCGGTGACCCGGGCCGCCGATCCCGCCGCGATGGCCGCCGCGATGTCGGCCGCCGTCACCGCCGGCTATCTGGCCCGGCGCGCCGGGCGGATCCCGAAGCGGTTCTGGGCGCAGGCCTCGAGCCCTGGCGCGGCGACGATGCGGGCCGCGCAGCGGGCCACCGAGGAGCCGGGCAATCGAGCCTGAGCCGATGAAACGCTATGTCGCGCTGGGCAGTTCGATGGCCGCCGGTCCCGGTATCCGGCCGCGCGCCGCGGGTGCCCCGCGCTGGTCGGGCCGGTCCGCCCGCAACTATGCCCACCTGATCGCCCGGCGATACGGCTACGACCTTGTCGACGTCACCTTTTCCGGTGCGACCACCGCGAACGTGCTCGCCGAGCGTCAACGCGGCGCGCGGGCGCAAGTCGACGCCCTGGACGGTTCGGAGGGTCTGGTCACCATCACCATCGGCGGCAACGACGTCGGCTACGTACCGCTGTTGATGGCGGCCGCACTGCCGCGCCCGCTGCGGCGCGTGCCACTGTTGGGCGACCGCATCCGCGAACTGCTCGATCCCGACGCGCGAGATCGGGCCCTCGACGCGGTGTTCGAATCGCTGTGCGCGGTGGGCCGCGCGGTGCGTCAACGATCCGCAGGGGCGCGGATTTTCTTCGTCGACTACCTGACGATGCTGCCGCCCGCGGGCACGCCGGCCCCACCGCTGTCGCCCGCTGACGCCGACCTGGGCCGGCACGTGGCCGCCACGCTGGAAAGGATGACGGCCGACGCTGCCGCGGCGACCGGCTGCGGAATCGTCCACGCCGCCGCGGCCAGCCGCGAGCACCACGCCTGGTCGGCGGAGCCGTGGACGACGCTGCCGGCGCGCTACGGTGTTCCGCTACCGGGTCGCCCCGCACCGTTGCACCCGAACCCCGCCGGGATGCGCGCGGTAGCGGATTTGATTGCGGCTCAGCTGTAAACGTCAGCCGTTCGTGCGCCACCACTGGTAGAGCGCGTTGACGTCGGCGTTGGCCGCGGTCAGGTGACCCAGCACGTTCTTGGCGTCGGTGGTCCAGGTCAACGTCGCGTAGTTCTTGTAGGTGCCGCAGGCGATCTGGCCGCCGGTCTGGCCGTTCTGCTTCCACGTTCCCGGTGACTGCCCGGCGTCCCCGCACGCGGCCAGCGACACATCCTTGATGGTGGAACTGAAGGCGGAGCCCAGGTTCGTGCTGTTGGAGAAGAGCGCGTAGACGCCGGAGCCGGGTCCGCCGGAGTCGGGGCTCTGCCCGCACAGCAGTTCGGCCAGTTCGCCGGTTTCGGTCAGCTCCTGCGGCTTGCAGTTGTTCAGGCCGTAGCCCTTCGACAGCGAAGCCGCCAGCGTGTTCATGTCCGTGGCGCTACCGGTGTTGGGTTCGGCGACCGCGGTGGCGCTGCCCGCGAGAACCAAACCGCCCGTGACAGCTGCGGCCGATACGACGCGCAGCGCGGTGATCAGATGTGACATTTTGACTCCCTGCGGTTGTGGGTGGTTAATGCAGAAACCCCTTGCCCCCCAAGAAGATTGTCAACCGTTGGCGCGCCACCATTGGTAGAGCGCGTTGACGTCGGTGTTGGACGCACGCAGGTAGCTCAGCGTGTTTTTCGCGTCCGTCGTCCAGATGATCTCGGCGGCGTTTTGGTACGTGCCGCACGCCGCCTGCCCGGCGTTGGCGGCCGAACCGTCCTTGTGCCAACTGGACGGCGACTGGTTGGCGTCCCCGCACGGCGTCAGGACGTCCTCCTTGATGGTGGCCCGAAACGCGGTGGCCAGGTTCTCGGCGCTGGTGAACAGGACGTACTTGGCCTGTGCCGGTCCTTTCGGATCGGGGCTTTGTCCGCACGTGAGTACGGCCAGTTGCCTGCCGCGGTCGATGTTCTGGGCGGTGCAGTTGTTCAAGCCGTAGCCCTTCGAGAGCGTGGCCGCGAGCGTGTTGATGTCCGACGAGTTGCCGGTGCCGGCGGGGTCGGCGGCCGCCGTGACGCCGCCCGCTAACGCGAAACCGGCCGTGAGCGCCATTGCCATCGCCGTCTTCAGCGCGTTGCTGAAATCAGACATGAATGGCTCCTTAACGGCCGTTGCTAACACGGATAGTAGGGCTATGTCGTGGTAATGCAACACGTTCCGGCGGCAATTGTCTGTGTGGGCATTAGTTCGGGGCGTCGCCCGCAAAGCCCCAGGGCAACGGACCGCACGGGCATTTCGATGCGTCGAATATCGAATGACGTTGAGGCCGGGCGACAATCGGGACTTCGGGCCGATGCGCCGACGCCGCCGACGCACCGCGGCCGTCGTTGCGCGGATCAGATTTTTTCATTGCTAGTGCCGACGCGACGCCGAGCGGGTATGGTTAGCACCGCTTTACGCCAGCTAACTTCTCTGAGTGGAGAATCCATGACACAACCGCCGCCCCCGCCGCCGCCTCCCGGTTACCCGCCGCAGCAGCCGGCCGCCCAAGCGCCGAACAACTATCTGGTGTGGTCGATTCTGGTGACCCTATTCTGCTGCCTTCCGTTCGGGATCGTGGCGATCGTCAAATCCAGCCAGGTCAACGGGTTGTGGGCGCAGGGCCGCTACGCCGAGGCGCAGGCATCGGCCGAGAGCGCCAAGAAATGGGCGATCTGGTCGGCGGCCATCGGCGTCGTCGTCGGCATCATCTACGTCATCTTGATGTCGGTCGGCGCGCTGAACACGAACACGAACGCGGCGCTCGCCGCGATGTTCTAAGCCCGGATCTCGATGCTGGTGACCCGCCGGGGGGCGGCGCACGCGGGCCTGGGTGCACCACTGGTGGTGGCCGCATCCACGACGTTGATGTGCGCCGCCATCTGGGCGGGTGACCCGACCACCCCGAACGGCCCGCTGCCGGTATGCCCCACCAAGGCGTTGTTGGGGATCGACTGTCCCGGTTGCGGCAGCCTGCGCATGCTGTATTCCCTCATGCACGGCAATGTGTTGGCGGCCGCCAGGTTCAACGCTCTGGGCCTGGCGGCGGTCGTGCTGCTGGTGTGGGCGTACCTGGCCTGGACCTACGGACACCTGGTGGGCCGGCGGGTCCGCAGTTGGCAACACCGCCGCTGGGCCGCCGCGGTGACACTGTCATTGGTGCTGGCGTGGTTCGTGGTGCGCAACATTCCCTTCGCCCCCTTCACTGCGCTGTATGTCTGATCCCGACGTGTCCTGATCCCGCCCGCTCGGACCGCGGTCTAACCTGGGCGCGATGGTGAACAAACTCGCGACGTTGCCGGCGGCGCTCGCCGTGATCGCCCTGACCGCATTCTCGACCGGTTGCTCCCACCGGTCCGGCTCGGAGCAAACGACGGGTGCGGCCGAGTTCGCGTCCGCGCTGAAGGGCAAGGTGACGATCGACGCCATGATGGCCCACCTGTCCAAGCTGCAAGACATCGCCAACGCCAACAACGGCACCAGGGCGGTGGGGACCCCCGGCTACGAAGCCAGTGTCGACTATGTGGTTAATACCTTGCGCGACAGCGGTTTTGATGTGCAGACGCCCGAGTTCTCGGCGCGAGTGTTCCATGCCGAGAAGCCGGAGCTGACCGTCGACGGCAGGCCGGTGGAGGCGCGCGCGCTGGACTTCAGCCTGGGAACCCCACCGGGCGGGGTGAGCGGGCCGCTGGTTGCCGCGCCGGCGAACAGCTTGGGCTGCGCGGCCGCCGACTACGGCGATCTCCCGGTGCGGGGCGCGGTGGTGCTCGTCGATCGCGGCACCTGCCCGTTCGCTCAGAAGGAAGACGCCGCGGCGCAGCGCGGAGCCGTGGCGATGATCATCGCCGACAACGTCGACGAAGAACAGATGGGCGGCACGCTCGGGCCGACCACCGAGGTGAAGATCCCGGTGCTCAGCGTGACGAAATCCACCGGGGTGCAGCTGCGCGGCCAGCCGGGGCCCACCACGATCAAGCTCGATGCCAGCGCGCAAAGCTTCAAGGCCCGCAACGTGATCGCACAGACCAAGACCGGTTCGGACGCCAACGTGGTGATGGCGGGGGCGCACCTGGACAGCGTGCCCGAGGGGCCCGGGATCAACGACAACGGATCGGGAGTGGCGGCGGTGCTCGAAACCGCTGTGCGGCTGGGCAGTTCGCCGCCGGTGCACAACAAGCTGCGATTCGGCTTCTGGGGTGCGGAGGAACTCGGGCTCATCGGGTCGCGGAACTACGTCGAGTCGCTGGACCTGGCCGCGCTCAAAAACATTGCGCTCTACCTCAACTTCGACATGCTGGCATCGCCGAACCCCGGCTATTTCACCTACGACGGGGACCAATCGCTGCCCATGGACGCCCGCGGCAAGCCGGTGGTCCCCGAAGGCTCGGCCGGCATCGAGCGCACGCTGGTCGCTTACCTGAAGTCGGCCGGCAAGACCGCGCAGGACACCTCCTTCGACGGCCGGTCCGACTACGACGGATTCACCCTGGCGGGCATCCCCGCCGGCGGCCTGTTCTCCGGCGCCGAGGGGAAGATGTCCGCGGACCAGGCCAAGCTGTGGGGCGGGACGGCCGACCAACCGTTCGACCCCAACTACCACCAAAAAGGCGACACCCTCGACCACATCGACCGCACCGCGCTGGGAATCAACGGCGGCGGGGTGGCCTACGCGCTCGGGTTCTACGCACAGGACCTCAGCGGACACAACGGGGTCCCGGCGATGGAAGACCGCGTCCGGCACGTCCTCGCCAAGTCATGAATCCCCGCTGGGGTGCAACGCTGTTGCTGATCGCGGCGCTCGTGGCCGGGTGTTCGTCGACGCGGCCCGCCCCGCACGCCGCGACACCCGACCTCGGGCACGGCCTCGCCAAAAAGATCACCGTCGAGGGCATCCTCACCCATCTGCGCGCCCTGCAGGACATCGCCAACGCCAACGGCGGCAACCGCGCGGACGGCACGCCGGGCTTCAACGCTAGCGTGGACTACGTCGCCAAAGCGCTGCGCGACAAGGGGTTTGACGTGCAGACGCCGCAGTTCGACCGGTTGTACACCGTGTCGATGGGTAAGCCGTCGCTGACCGTCGCGGGCCGCACCTATCCCGTCGACCAGGCGTCGCTGCTGGTCCAAACGCCCCCGGGCGGCCTGACGGGGCAACCGATCCGGCCGGCACAGCCATCGGGTTGCGCCGCCCACGACTACCCGGCCGCGATGCCCAAGGGCGCGATCGCCGTCGTCGACGACACCCGCTGCTCGGTCGTCGACAAGCAGAACGCCGCGCTGGCCAACGGGGCGAGCGGGCTGATCGTGCTGAGCGCCCCCACCGGGCGAGGGGCGCCGCCCACGTTGTTCAGTCCCGGTTATTTCAAGCAGCTGACCGTGCCGGTTGCCGTCGTCAACCCGTACGGCGCCTCCGCGCTGACCGGTGTGACCGCACCGATCCGCCTGGTGCTCGACGCCGTCAACACCAAGATCACCTCCCGAAATGTCGTGGCACAGACCAAGACCGGTTCTCCGCACGACGTCGTCGTGGTGGGTGCGCAGCTCGACGGTTCACGCGCCGGACCCGGCATCAACGACGACGGCTCCGGGGTCGCCGCGGTGCTCGAGACGGCGCGTCAGCTGGGACCGCTGGCCCCGGTGAACAACGCGGTGCGGTTCGTGTTCTGGGGCGCCGAAGCCGAGGGGCCGAACGGGGTCATGGATTACGTGTTCGGCATGGACCGTGATCAGCTCAACGACATCGCGCTCTATCTGAACTTCACCATGCTGGGCTCGCCCAACGCGGGCTTCTTCACCGACGACGGCGATCAATCCGGCCCGCCCGGACCCGGAGTCTTCGCCGCGGACGTCCCCGAAGGCTCGGCGGGCATCGAGCGCACGCTGGCCGGCTATCTGAACCTGGCCGGCAAGCGTCCCGCGGACATGCCGCTGAATTCCCGGGCCGACTACCACCCCTTCATGGTCGCGGGCGTGCCGATCGGCGGGCTGACGACCGGTTCCTCCCAGACGAAGACCACCGTGCAGGCGCGCTTGTGGGGCGGCCAGGCCGGCGTGCCGTTCGATCCGAACTTCCAGAGCCCGCGCGACACCGTCGACAACATCAACCGGGAAGCCTTGGGGATCATGGGTTCTGGCGTCGGTTTCGCGGTCGGCAGCTACGCCGAGTCCATCGGCGGGGTCAACGGCGTGCCGGCACACGACAAGAGGCATCGCACCCGAATGCCGTAGGGGCGTTTTGTCGGACACTGCAAAATAATGCGCTGCGCCAAGCGCTATATCGCTCGCGGGAGTTTAGCAGGCGTCCGCGATCCCAGCAGCAGAATCATCGAACTCCTTTCCTGAGAACATAAGAGCTTCCACTATCAAGCCGGATTGCCCACCGGGCCCGCGCGTATCGATTAAGCTCTCGCCCTACCAGTAGCAGGCGAGGGACGAACCAGATGGAAATACTTGTCACGGGGGGCGCAGGCTTTCAGGGAAGCCATCTATGCGAGTCGCTACTGGCCGACGGGCATTGGGTCACCGTCCTGAATACGTCGTCGAAGAGCGCGAACCGAAACACCAATGACTTTCGTTCGCACCCGCGAGCGGCCTTTATCTCGGGCTCGGTGACCGACGGCGAAACTGTCCATCGCGCGGTCCGGGAGCACCACGTCGTTTTTCATCTGGCCGCCAATATCAACGTGGACCAGTCTTTGGGTGATCCAGAGAGCTTTCTCGAAACCAACGTCATGGGTACCTACCGCGTGCTCGAGGCGGTAAGGCGCTACAAGAACCGGTTGATCTACGTGTCAACCTGCGAAGTGTACGGCGACGGACACAATCTGCGGGACGGCGAGCTTCTCGACGAGACAGCTGAGCTCAAACCGAACAGCCCCTACGGCGCCTCCAAGGCGGCGGCGGATCGGTTGTGCTACTCCTACTACCGCTCCTATGGGCTTGACGTCACGATCGTTCGGCCATTCAACATCTTCGGGGTGCGCCAGAAAACCGGGCGCTTCGGTGCGCTGATTCCACGACTCGTCCGGCAGGCCATCAACGGCGAAAACCTGACGATCTTCGGCGACGGTTCGGCAACGCGCGACTACCTGTACGTCAGCGATATCGTGCGCGCATACAACCTGGTATTGGAAAACAGCGCGCTTCGTGGACGGGCGATCAATTTCGCGAGCGGCATAAACACGCGGGTGAAAGACATCGTCGAATATGTCGCCGGAAAGTTCGACGCCAAAATCGAACGTCGCGAAGCACGCGCCGGCGAAGTCGCTCGTTTCCCCGCCAACATCGACTTCGCGAAAAGCCTCGGATTCAAGCCCGAAGTCGGTATCTGGGAAGGCATCGACCGCTACATCCAATGGGCCAAGGATCAGCCACAATACTCCTACCAACAAGACGGGGTCAGCGGCGTCTTGTCGCCCCTATGAGTCCGGCGATTACCGATCTTTCAAAAAGTGCATCTTGCCCAGCACATCGCCGTTAGGCTGGTGAAAGCTTCCATCCCACAAATGGCTCGGTGTTACGTGTTCGCGGAGCAAGGACCTTGAAGTGAACAGTCCGGCTGAAGTGTCGATGCGTGGCGGCGAGTTTGATGGTGAGTTTTTGACGTCGCTGCGCCAGGAGGTCGACGCGTGGAGTGCGCATGACGCGCTGGCGCAGCTGGTTGCGATGTTCGGCGGAGTTTTCCCGCGGCACGCCAACCTGGCAGCCCGGTTGGCCGCCCTGGACGAGTTCAGTGAGGTATGGGATTACCGGGGCCGGGCGAGGGCGCGTCGGGGCGGACAGCAGGTGCGGTGCCAAGACGCCGACGGCGGGGCGCGGTGGATGATCCCGCGCCTGGACCTGCCGGACCGGCAACTCGACACGATCACGACGCTGGCGCGACAGCTTGGCCTTACCGACGAATCACGGCGCACTGACGCAACGTTCGACTACATGCTGGTGATCGGCACCGGACGCTACTCGAACATGCTTCGGGCCCGGTGGGCGCGGGATCTGGCCGCCGAGAATCGCGTCGGTCATATCGTGCTGGCCGCCGCTTCTCGGCAGCTATTGCCGTCCGAACACGACGCGGCCGCGTCCTGCGCGCCGGGCGCGCGTACCGAGTTCGAGTTGTTGGCGGCCGCCGCGACCGACGCGTTCGGGGTGGATACCCGCGAAGCGGTACGGCATGGGCGGCAGCGAGTCGGCGACCCGCATCGGGGCCAGATGGTCTGGCGCTTCAGCGAAGACAGCAACGACGTCGGGCTGCCCATCACACTGCTCGAGGCGCCGTCGCCGGACCCCAACAACCGCCGCGCCACCTCCGCGGATACCTTCACCTTTACCGCGCGGAGCCTGGATATGCAGCGATCGAGTTGCCTACTGGTGACCGGTCAGCCGTTCGTCCCCTATCAGAACTTTGACGCGCTGCGGACTCTGACCCTGCCGTTCGGAATTGGCATCGAGACGGTGGGCTTCGGCATCGACCGCTACGAAGGACTGCACGACATGGACCTGCAGCATCCCGCCAAACTGCTGCAGGAGGTCCGCTCGACGATCCGGGCCGGCCGCAGCCTGCTGGAACGCGTCGAGGCCGCCCAACTCACCGCTACCCGTCGGCGGTGATTGTGCACGGTGTGGCGGGCGGGTAGTTGCCCGATACCGCGCGCAGCCGCCCCGGCGGCGGCCAGGGCCGCAGGCCCATGTTGCCCAGAAAGCGCAGCGGATTGACGTGTGCGCCCCGAACCCGCGTCTCGAAATGCAGGTAGCCGTCCGCTGATTGACCTTCCGCGCCGATGCTGCCGATTTGGGTTCCCGCATTGATTCGATCACCGACCGCGATGTGCGTGGCGCCACCTGGCCGAAACACGTAGCGGATTTCGGAGTCGCCGTCCGAGATGATCACCGAGCAAAGGTGATCGACTTCGCCTGTGCGGCAAACAGTTCCGGATATGACGGCGTAGATCGGGCTGCCGGGGTCAGCGGCGAAGTCGACCCCGGGATGGAAACCGTCCGCGCGGGGTCCGTATCCGCGCCCGATCGCGCGTGGCTCCGCCTCGATCGGCAGGCGCGCCCCCGGTTCGGTCCGGTCGAAGTCGCCACGCACCCGCCGCCGGTAGTCCGCTTTGAGGACGTCGACCTCGTCGAGTGCGTAGCCGAACAGCAGGGATCGGTCATAGGCGACACCGAAGTTGTGCCGAAAATCGGGATCCAGCCGCATGTAGTGCCTGACGCGTGCGATCCGTTCCTCCAGCGTCGACCAGCCGTTGTGCGTCAAGCGGATTCCGTCCAGCCGCCCTATCCGGCCGTGGTCGGTGATGTTGGCCGGCCAGTGCGAATTGTGCATCAACTTGGAGCCCGCATACAGGCCCGGGTACCAACGCCAAAACGGCCCGCGCAGCGCCTCGGCGGTGCCCATCACGGGCACCATGTCCGGGTAGTCGGGGTCATCCCAGCGGGAAACCATCGGACACATCAGCGCCGCCACGTCCTCCGGTGTCCGGGCAAGCACTTCACGGATGTCGACGTCGATCTGGAAAACCCAGTCGGCGTCGACCATCACCATCCAGTCCGGGCGACAGAAATCGGCCATCCGGTAGAGCAGGTCCAGGCCGGTGGACTCGGGGATCAACCATGGCGTGGACGGTAGATCCGCCCGGGCGCGAACAACATTGGTGACCGCGGGATGGTTCGCGAGAATCGCGGCGGTGTCGTCGGTGCTGCGGTCGTCGATCGCGTAGATCTCGTCGCTGAAGGCGGCCAGCGAGTCCAAGGTATCGGCCAAGGTTTCCCCGGCATTGTGGGCGCGCGTTACCGCCAGAATCCGCATCGTGCTGTCCTCTAGGTCGCGGCTATCACGCGAGAACCGAAATGTAGTAGCTGGGCTTGTCGGAAGGCGGGCTGTGATTGCCGGGCATCGCGGGCAGGCCGTGATCGGCCAGCAGCTGCGCGGCCGTGGTCCCCACCGAGCGCCACCCGTGGTTGTCGAGGTAGTCGGAAACGTCGCTGCGGGCCCCGGAATAGTTCAGCGACCAGATGTCGAGATGGAATCCATGGTCGCGCCAGGTGCGAGTCGCACCGCGGATGATCTCTTCGACCCGCTCGGAGTCCAGATCCGACGACCCCACGAACGTCTCCATGGCCATCTGGCTTCCCGGTGCGCTGAGATCGGTGACGTTGTCCAGCAAGCGATCCTGGGCGTCCGGGGGCAGATAGCCGAACAGTCCTTCGGCGATCCAGGCGGTCGGTCGCGCCGGCTCGAATCCGCTCCGCAGCAGCGCGGCCGGCCAGTCGTGGCGCAGGTCGGCTGGCACCATTCGCAGACGCGCCGTCGGCTCGGCACCCAGCTGCGCCAACGTTTCGGCCTTGAATTGCAGCACATCCGGTTGATCGATCTCATACACCGTCATCCCGGGCGGCCACGACAGTCGGTAGCCGCGCGCGTCGAGGCCGGACGCCAGGATCACCGCCTGGCGGATTCCGGTGGCTGTGGCGTCCTTAAGGAACTGATCGAAGTAGCGGGTGCGTGCCACCAACTCGGTGGTCATTCGCTGTAGGCCCCAGGCCGCTTCGGGATCGTCGACGTCGGACGCGCGGAGCTCTCCGGTGGCCCATCTGATGAGGAATTCGATACCCACCGCGCGGACCAACGGTTCGGCGAACGGGTCCTCGATCAACGGCTCGGCCGAATTGGTGGCTCTGGCACGGCCCGCGGCCACCAGCGTTGCGGTTGCGCCGACATGGCTGGTCAGATCCCAGCTATCGTCGTCTCTCCGCACCGCCAATCCTCCCTTTTCGCACTGCTGACAGGCGCACAACTACGGTCAAAGAATTGCACACAAACGAGGTGTCAAGTGAAGCTATTCGCCCGAATTGTCGGCCATCTAAGTCGATCCCGGATGGCTGTACCACTCGATGCGATCGCCGCGCAATCCCGGCTTGGCTCGAATTGGTGCGCACGTCAGCATCAGTGCGAGGTCGACGACGCGCTGGGCTTCGCGGGTGTTGTCGACGAATTCCCCGGTGAACCAGGGTATTTGGCGGTTCAGTTGGTTGTCGGTGGTGGTTGGGGTTGGAAGGGGTCATACCACCACCAGTCGGCGCGCTCCCCGGTAGGTCCGGGACACGGCGGCACCGCGGGCGGGGGAAGGCTGGGTGGGCGTGCCAGTGATCCCGGGCTCAGTGGTCGGCCGGTGTCGTCGGTGACGGTGAGGTCGTGGGCGGGTCCGGTGAGGGTGATGTCGCCGCGGTGGTGTGCCCGGTGGTGATAGGGGCAGACCAGCACCAGGTTGGCCAACTCGGTGGGGCCACCGTCTTCCCAATGCCACAGGTGATGGGCATGCAGACCACGGGTGGCCCCACAACCGGGCACCACACACGCGCGGTCGCGGTACTCCAGGGCGCGGCGCAGCCGCCGGTTGATCACCCGGGTGGTCCGGCCCGCCCCCATGGGCTGCCCGTCGCGTTCGAACCACACCTCACAGGTGGCATCACAGGTCAACAAGCGGCGCTCGGCATCCGAGAGCAGCGGACCCAGATGCAGCGCCGCCACGCGCCGTTCGATGTCGAGGTGGGCCACCACGGTGGTGTGCTGCCCATGCGGGCGGCGGGTGGCCTCGGCGTCCCAGCCCGCCTCGACCAGGCGCATGAACGCATCGACGGTGTCGGCAACGGGGGCCGCTGATCGGAAACGCCCGCGCCGTTTGCGTGATCGCGCTTCCACTCGGCGATCAGCGCATCACGATGAGACGCCAACGCCGCGTCGAACTTCGCCGCGTCGTGGTGCGGAAGTTTGATCCGGTAACAGCTGCCCGCGTCGTCGGTGGTCGTGGTGATCGAACGCTCGGGCCCAGGATCGGGGCGAGGTTCGGGTTGCGGTCGCGGTTCCAGCTTGACCGCGGTACGCAACTGGTTCACCGTGGCGACCGCGGCCAGCTGCGCGTAATGCTCATCAGATCCCTCGCCTGCGTGTGCGGCGATCACCCCAACCTGATCGGCCGACAGGCGACCCTCTCGCAGGCCGGCGGCGCAGCGGGGAAACTCCGTCAGCCGGCCAGCAATCGCGGCCAGCGTGTGCGCGTTTGCCGACGAACACCCCAGCTTCCAGGCCACCAACGCCGGCACCGAGCGCGCCCCGGTCACACCGCACAATTGGTCGCGGTCGATCTCGGCCACGATCTCCACAATGCGCCCGTCGATCGCATTGCGCTGACCACTCAACTCCGCCAACTCCTCGAACAACACCTCAAGGCGGTCACTCGCAGTGACCACCACGGCCTCAGCGGACGCGATCGACGACATGACCACATCATCACAGCCACCACCGACAAAACCGGGCCGCCAATCCCGATACGTGAGCCAAGTCAGGCCAGAGCGCCGCTGATGAAGAGGGTGTCGTCGTCGTCTGGAGCGGGCGCATCGAGGCCGCTGCGCCGGAACAGTTCTGCCAGCGGCACACCTTCGAGCTGCCAGCCCTTGGCGCCGAGGTAGTCGAGGGCGTGGTTGCGCTGGCCGGTGTAGACCAAGGAAGCCAGGTCGATGTCGACGCCATGGTCGCGGAACGGGTTGGAGATCGTCCGCGCTCGCTCGGCGTCGAAATCCACGATGCTGGTGACGAATTCGGTGGCTACCCTGCTTCCTGACGCGCTGAGTGCCGTGATGTTGTCGAACAGCCGGTCCTGGTCTTCTGGCCTCAGATACATCAGTAACCCCTCGGCCAGCCACGCCGTCGGTGCCGCCGAGTCAAGGCCGGCGGCGCGCACCGCCGTCGGCCAATCCGCGCGCAAGTCGACGGACACGGCGCGCAGCGTCGTCAACGATCGGGCGCCGAGGCGGGCCAAGGTCGTCGCCTTGAACTCCATCACTTGTGGTTGGTCGATCTCGTACACCACCGTCCCGGTCGGCCACGGCAGACGGTAGGCCCGGGTGTCCAACCCGGACGCGAGGATCACCACCTGTCGAATCCCGCGGCCGGTGGCGTTGAGGGCGTAGTCGTCAAAGTACTTCGTGCGGACCGCGTTTCCGTCGACCATCGCCCGGGCCACGGCCGGTGAGACGTCGGCGATCGCCGACATGTCGAGCTCGCCGTCCATCATCTTGGTGAACAGATCCAATCCCACCGCACGGACCAGAGGTTCGGCGAACGGATCGTTGATCAAACCGCGCGGATCCTTGGTGGCCATCGCGCGCCCGGCCGCGACAATCGTCGCGGTGACGCCGACGCTCGACGCCAGATCCCAGCTGTCGTCGTCGGTGCGCGGCATCAGGCCACCTTAGCCGTGTCCTCGTTGTGCTATTGGCGTCGGAACAGGCGCCCATGGAGGGTGCAGAACCAGGCGATGTTGCCGTCCGGCCCGCGGACGAAGTTGGACCGACTGCCGGTGGGTTTGCCGTCGGGTCCGATGTCGATCCCGTAATCGGGCCGGTAAAAGGCGAGCCCCAATTCGGCGGCATCCGGGCCGTCCGGGTTGGCATCAGTCAGGGTTCCAGCGAGCTGGCCGTCCCTCGCCCGGAATTCGATGACCGTTTGCTCGAAATTGCCATTTTGCGAGACTTGCCCGGCGACGTACCGGCCCTCGTAGGGCGCCAGGTCGGCGGGGCCGAGGCGTTGCGGTGCGGCGGGCAGGTTGCTGATTCCGGCGAATCTTCGCAACGCCCAGTCGCGGGCGAAAAGGTCGTTGATCAGATGAAATCCGCCGTCAGAGTTGGTGAGTACGGTCATGGCGAAGTCGCGATCGGGCACCATGAAAAAACCGGAACGTTGCCCCTTCCAGGTACCGCCGTGCTCGACGATGGTCACATTCTCCGCGGACGGCCGCAGCATCCAGGTCACCCCCATCCCGGTCAGCTCGACCCAAAGCGTGCCGCCCGCGCCCGGGTTCGAGCGCATCGCCTCCAGCGACCGTCGGCTCAGAATCTGCTCGCCGGTCGGCGCGCTGCCGTCGCCGAGGTGGAACCGCGCGTAGCGCAGCTGATCTCGCGCCGTGGACATCAACCCACCGGTGGGATTACAGCTGCGTGGAAACGCCCAAAACTCGCTTTCGACAATGGGTCTTCCGCCGACCACGGCGTGCGGCGCCGCCACATTCAGACCGATGATCTGGTCGGAGAAGTAGTGGGTGTGGGCAAGCTGCAGCGGATCAAGTACCAGCTTCTGCACGGCGGACTCGTAGGTTGTTCCCGTGACAAGCTCGATGATGCGCCCCGCCACCACGAGACCCGAATTGTTGTACGCGAACGCGGTTCCCGGAGCCGTCAGCTGCGGTAAGTGTGTCATCGCGTCGACGTAGCGCGCCACCGCGTCATCGCCACGCCCAAAGTCCTGGCCGTTGCGGCCATCCCAGCCCGCGGTGTGATTGAGAAGCTGACGGACGGTCACCGTGGCGCCGACCGACTCGTCGGCCACCGCGAAGTCGTGGATGTAGCTGCGCACGGGTGAATCCAGGTCTACCTTGCCCTGCTCGACCAGGCGCATCATCGCGGTTCCTGTGAAAGTCTTTGTGGTGGAACCGATTCGGAAGACCGTGTCACCGTCGACAGGCAACGGATGGTCGACATTGGTAACCCCGTAGCCCTTGACGAATTCTTGGCCGTCGACCCAGATAGCAACCGCGACGCCCGGAATCGCGTAGGCGTCCATGCCGGCGTTGATCTTGGCATCGAGTTCGTCGAACGCCACGCCAAGATCCGCGCGCTGAGCGGTTTCAACCACTGCAGCGGCGATTTCGCGTGGCAGTCGATCCGAATGGCTTTGTGGTGTCTTTGGCCTTCAGTGGCACCGTCCACATGACCGTCAATATAGCCGGGCTTACGTAACCATCGCGAGGCCTTCACACGCCGAGCCGTCAGCCAAGGCGACGGCGAGCCGCCGCCTTTCTAGCGCGGCCGCGTCCGGCCGGGGTTTGCTGGGTCTCTCGATTTCGCCCGCCGCGGACGGTCGGCACCTCTAGAATGAGTCCCCTTGGTGCTGCCGTGTCGCCGGTCGGGATGAGGTTGGTCATGAATAGCCATGCGCTCAGGTCGGCACTGGTCTGGGCGGCGGCGGTGCTGGTGGTGGCCGGCTGCACGACATTCGTCGACGGGCGCGCGCTGTCGATGCTCAACGACCCCTTCCTGGTGGGCGGGCTGCCCGCGACCAACGGGCCCAGCGGGATCCGCTCGAACGCGCCTAGCCCCACCGGCAAGGTGCTCAACACCGACAACGGCCCCATCGACAGGTTGGCGTTGCTCTCGGTCAACGACATCGAGGACTACTGGCAGTCGGCGTACAGCCGATCGCTCAAGGGCACCTTCGCTCCCGTCAGCAAGATGGTGTCCTACGACTCCAACGACCCGAGCAGCCCGATCGTGTGCCACAACGACACCTACAAGCTCGTCAACGCCTTCTACACGTCGCGCTGCAACCTGATCGCCTGGGACCGCGGCGTGTTCATGCCCGTCGCGCAAAAGTACTTCGGCGACATGTCCGTTACCGGCGTGCTCGCCCACGAATTCGGGCACGCGTTGCAGCAGATGGCGAAGCTGGTGACCAGACGGGACCCGACCATCGTCCACGAACAGCAGGCCGACTGCTTCGCCGGCGTCTATCTGTTCTGGGTCGCCGACGGCAAATCGCCGCGCTTCACGCTGAGCACCGCCGACGGCCTCGACCACGTGCTGGCCGGAATCATCACCACGCGTGACCCGGTGATGGACAGCGAGGCCGAAAACGACGACGCACACGGCTCGGCCCTGGACCGGATCAGCGCCTTCCAAATGGGTTTCCTCACCGGCGCCTCGGCGTGCGCGGCGATCGACCGCAGGGAGATCGAGCAGCGCCGCGGCGATCTGCCGAACGCCCTGCGGGTCGACTTCAGCACCGGAACGCCGGAGACCGGCGAGGTCCCGATCAACCAGGACACCCTGTCGACCCTGATGGAACTGCTGGGCAAGATCTTCGCCCCGGCCAATCCGCCGGTGCTGTCCTACCAGCCCGCCAATTGCCCGGACGCCAAACCCACCCCACCGGCGTCCTACTGTCCGGGCACCAACACCATCGCGGTCGACCTGCCCAAGCTTGCCGTCATGGGCAGGGTCGCCGACGAGAGCGAACAGTCCCTGCCGCAAGGCGACGACACGGCCCTGTCCCTCGTGATGTCGAGATACGCACTGGCGGTGCAGCATGAACGCGGCCTGCCGATGCAGAGCCCGTGGACCGCGCTGCGCACCGCATGCCTGACCGGCGTGGTGCACCGCAAGATGGCCGAACCCATCGAGCTGCCCTCGCACAACCAATTGCAGCTCACCGCCGGCGATCTCGACGAAGCGGTCGCCGGGCTGCTCACCAATCACCTGGTGGCCAGCGACGCGGACGGCACCAGCGTCCCCGCCGGCTTCACCCGCATCGCCGCGTTCCGTGGCGGCGTGACCGGCAACGCGGACGCGTGTTATTCTCGTTATCCGGGATAACGAAAGACCCCGCGGATCAGCCTATTTCGGCCAGCCGGGGAATCACCTCGTCACCCAGGCGGCGGACGAACCCGACCGGGTCCGGGTTGCCCGGCAGCGGGCCGACATTGATCATGTCCACACCGAGCCTGGCGTAGCGTTCCACGGTCTTCAGGTACTCGTCGATGTTCTCGAACGGGTCCGTCGTCGCGAGACCGCCGGACGTCTTACGAATGTCGGCGGGGTTCCTGCCCACCGCGTCGCAGTGCCGGTGCAACACGTCGATTTTGTGCTCGAGCTCCTCGACGTCATTCGACATGCTGTTCCAGATGTTGGCATACTGCGCGACCAGGCGCAGCGTCTTCTTCTCGCCATCCCCGCCGATCAGGATCGGGGGACGCCGAATCGGTTGCGGCACACAGATCGTCTCGGCCAGCCGATAGTGCGCGCCTTCATACGGGCCGTCGTCGTCACTCCACATCTGCCGGCAGATCTGCAACGTCTCCTCGAGCATTTCGAAGCGCGCGCTCAGCGGCGGATACGGAATGCCCAGCGCGGTGTGCTCGCGCTCGTACCAGGCCGCACCCAGCCCCAGCATCGATCGGCCCTGCGACAACACGTCCAGGGTGGTGACCGTTTTGGCCAACACGCCCGGGTGGCGGTAGGTGACCCCGGTGACCAGCAGGGTCAGGTCGATCGTGGCGGTCTGGGCGGCCAAGAACCCCAGCGACGTGTAGCCCTCGAGGAACGGGTCCTGCGCTGGGCCAAGCTCTTCCATCTGGAAGAAGTGATCGGCCAGGGTGAACAACGTGGCGCCGCCCTGCTCGGCGGCCTTGGCCGCGTCGGCCAGCGTCGGGCCCAGTCGCGCCGGGTCTCCGGGTAGAAAGTCGATGAAATGCAATCCCAATTCCATTGCGATGACGCCCCTTTCTCAGTGTTCGGTCAAGCGCTCGAGTAGCGACAGCGCGTCGACGATGACGCGCCGCTCCGCCTCGGTGTAGCGCTCCTGGATGGTCCGGGCCAGCCATTCCTCCCGGGCCCGACGGTCGCTCTCGGCGCGCTTTCTCCCCGCCGGGGTCAGCGAGACCACCTGTCGCCGACCATCATTCGGGTCCGGGGAGCGTTCGATGAGCCCCCGCTGCCCCAATCCGGCCAGGATGGTGGCCATCGACTGGGGACGCACCTGTTCCGCGCCGGCCAATGCGCTGGCCGACGACGGCCCCTCCTTCCAAAGCCGCGTGAGCACCGCCGTCTGCGACGGTGTCAAACCGTCGACCGCGATGTCCTTCAACCGGCGCCGCAGCCTGCTGAACACCACCCGGATATCGCGTGCCGCCGCTGCCGCGGAGTCGCTGATGCCATCCACGGCACCACTCTAAATTAGACAGCCAAAACTGTCCAGTTCGGACTGTCTATTCCCGTCCGAGCAGCTGTAGCGCGGCATCCACGGCCAGGGCCGGGACGTTCAGCGTCTTGGACCGCAGATCGTGTCGGGCGCTGGCGATCTCGACGACGGCGGTCGTTCCGCCGATCAGCGCGGCCGCGGTGCGCAGCTCGTCGGGCGTGCCGAAGGGATCCGAGGTTCCGTGGGTGAACACCGTCGGCACCGTGATGTCGGGCAGATGCTCGGTGCGCAGGCGCTCCGGCTTGCCCGGCGGGTGCAGCGGGTAGGAGAACAGCGTCAGCACGTCCACCGGGGCCTCGCCGGCGGCAACCACCATGGATGTCTGCCGGCCGCCGTAGGAATGCCCGCCGGCGATCAGCGGCCCGGGGGCGAGGTCGCGGCACACCGTGATCGCCTCGACGATGCCGGCGCGATCGGTGGCGGCCGACCCGGATGGCGGCCCGGTGGGGCGCCGGCGGCGGTAGGGCAGGTTATAGCGCACCGCCAGCCAGCCCCGTTGGGCCCATTCGTCGCAAACCTGTTGCAGCAGTGGAGAATCCCGATTGCCACCGGCGCCGTGGGTCAGAACCACGACCCCTTCTGGGCGACTTGCATCGTCCGGTTCGTGCACGATGCCCGCGATCTGATCGAGGGGGCGAGCCATCATGACAGCCTAAACAGCGGCGAGACGGGGCCGTGGCCGTGGCCCAGGGGATAGGAGGCACGCAGAGATTCAGTGACCCACCGCTTCCCGAAACCGACCGCTTCCGGCACGGTGAGGCCGTGCGCGAGTGCGCAAGCCGCCGCGCTGGCGAGGGTGTCCCCGCCGCCGTGGTCGTTGCCGGTCGCGATCCGCTCCGCGTCGAACTCGTGGTAGGAGGTGCCGTCATAGAGCAGGTCACAGCTGTGGTCCGACGAGCGCAGGTGGCCGCCCTTGACCAACACCCACTGCGGGCCGAGCGCATGCAGGGCCTTGGCCGCCGCCCGCTGCGACGCCGGGTCCACGACGTCGATGTCCACCAGTAGCCTTACTTCGTCAAGGTTCGGCGTCACCAGCGTGGCCAACGGAAACAATTGATTCCGAAGCGAATCCAGGGCCGCCGGCGCCATGAGCGCGTCGCCGTGCATGGAGGCCGCCACCGGGTCGACGACGAGCGGGACGGTCAGTCCGAGCCGGCGCCACGTGGTGGCGACGGTGTCGATGATGCGTGGCGACGCGAGCATCCCGGTCTTGGCGGCCTGGATGCCGATGTCGCCGACCACGGCCTCGATCTGGCCGGCGACGACGTCGTCGGGAATCTCGTGAAAGCTCTTGACTCCCACGGTGTTCTGCACGGTCACCGCGGTCACGGCGACGCAAGCATGCACACCCAACAGCGCCATGGTGCGCATATCGGCTTGGATGCCCGCGCCGCCCCCGGAGTCCGACCCGGCGATCGACAACACCCGCAGGGGCGTCGTGCCCGGCGGCGGAACCGGAAGGAACGTCACTGCGCCAGATGGTGGCGCGCCGCGGCCGCCCTTGCGGTCACTGCTGTGCCAGCGGCAGATACACCCGGTTGCCGTGCTCGGCGAACTCGCGAGACTTCTCCGCCATGCCCTCGGACATGACCGCCTCGATCGCTTCCTCGCTGTCCAGGCCGTGTTCCGCCGCGTACGCCCGCACATCTGCGGTGATGCGCATCGAGCAGAACTTCGGCCCGCACATCGAGCAGAAGTGCGCGGTCTTGGCGGGTTCGGCGGGCAGCGTCTCGTCGTGGTACTCCCGCGCGGTGTCGGGATCCAGCGACAGGGCGAACTGGTCGTTCCAGCGAAACTCGAAGCGCGCCTGGCTCAATGCGTTGTCGCGCTCCTGGGCGTGCGGATGCCCCTTGGCCAGGTCGCCGGCGTGGGCGGCGATCTTGTAGGCAATCACCCCATCCTTGACGTCCTTGCGGTCCGGCAGCCCCAGGTGCTCCTTGGGCGTCACATAGCACAGCATCGCGGTGCCGGCCTGGGCGATGATCGCCGCGCCGATCGCCGAG
This sequence comes from Mycobacterium sp. H4Y, assembly GCF_000364405.1. NCBI lineage: Bacteria > Bacillati > Actinomycetota > Actinomycetes > Mycobacteriales > Mycobacteriaceae > Mycobacterium > Mycobacterium sp. H4Y. Next base: position 1,080,127 of record NZ_AKIG01000002.1, on the reverse strand, counting down.
GTGATGTGGTCATACGCCGGGGCGATATCGGTGGCCAGCGGGCCCAGCGTGTAGAACGGGGCCTCCTCGCACCACTCCTCTTCCAGCCGCACGTTCTCGACGATCTTGTGCATCGGGACGTGGCCCGGGCCCTCGATCATCACCTGCACGCCATGGGATTTCGCGATCTTGGTCAGCTCACCGAGGGTGCGCAGCTCGGCGAACTGCGCGGCGTCGTTGGCGTCGGCGATCGAGCCCGGCCGCAGCCCGTCACCGAGGGAGAAGGTGACGTCGTAGCGGGCGAAGATCTCGCACAATTCCTCGAAGTTGGTGTACAGGAACGACTCCCGGTGATGCGCCAGGCACCAGGCGGCCATGATCGAGCCACCGCGCGACACGATGCCGGTGACGCGCTTGGCGGTCAGCGGCACGTAGCGCAGCAGCACACCGGCGTGCACCGTCATGTAGTCCACGCCCTGCTCGCACTGCTCGATCACGGTGTCGCGGTAGATCTCCCACGTCAGCTCGGTCGGATCCCCCTTGACCTTTTCCAGCGCCTGGTAGATCGGCACGGTCCCCACCGGCACCGGCGAGTTGCGCATGATCCACTCGCGGGTTTCGTGGATGTTCTTGCCGGTGGACAAGTCCATGATGGTGTCCGCGCCCCACCGGGTGGCCCACACCATCTTGTCGACCTCCTCGGCGATCGAGGACGTCACCGCCGAGTTGCCGATGTTCGCGTTGACCTTGGTCGCAAACGCCTTGCCGATGATCATCGGCTCGATCTCGGGGTGGTTGTGATTGGCCGGGATCACCGCGCGCCCCCGGGCGACCTCGTCGCGCACCAGCTCGGCGGGCATGCCCTCGCGCGCGGCGATGAACGCCATCTCCGCGGTGATCTCGCCCGCGCGGGCGCGCTGCAACTGAGTGCCGCGGTCGCGAACCACACCCGGCCGCGCCGGCAGCCCGGCCGCCAGGTCGATCGTCGCGTCCGGATCGGTGTAGGGGCCCGAAGTGTCATAGAGATCGAAGTGATCGCCATTGGACAGGTCCACCCGGCGGAACGGAACCCGCCCGCCGGCGACATCGCGATAGATCTTGTGGCTGCCCGCAATCGGGCCGGTGGTCACGGAGGGTGCAGCGGTTCCCGATAGGGTCTCGGTCATTTTTCATCTCCCTACGCCGGCATTACCCGGTCAGGTTCGTACGGTCGACGGCCCCGAGCCGTCCTCTCAGCGCACTCGGCATGCGCTCCCGCGTTGATGGATGGGTCCGCACGCGACGTTACCCCCACCCCGGAACACATGGCAGGGCGACGGCCCATCTTCCGGGGCGGTAGCCGAGGACGTCCCCCGAGTGGAAAGATGCAAACGTGCAAGCTGGCGACCCATCCACGAACGGCGATGACGCGCGATCCCGTGGGCCGTCCGAATACCTGAACATCGGCACCTTCCGCTTCTGGTTCGGGGGACAACGCTGGGAATGGTCCGACGAGGTCGCCAGGATGCACGGCTACGAACCCAACGACGTGGAGCCGACGACCCAACTGCTGTTGTCGCACAAGCATCCCGACGACCGCGCGCACGTCCAGGAGTTGCTGGACTACGCGCTGCAGTCGGAGGGCTCGTTCTCGAGCCGGCACCGATTCCTCGACACCGCGGGCACGGTGCACGACGCGATCGTCGTCGCTGACCGCATGCTGGACGAGTCGGGCGCCGTGCTGGGCACCGAGGGCTATTACATCGACCTCACCGACACCCTGGACGAGACCCGCCAGGAGGTGCTCGACGAGGCGCTGCCGGATCTCGTCGAGAGCCGCGCGGCCATCGAACAGGCCAAGGGCGTGCTGATGTCCGTCTACCGGGTCAGCGCACAACAGGCCTTCCGCGTGCTGCAGTGGCGCTCGCAGGAGACCAACGTGAAACTGCGTGCGCTGGCCAAGCAGCTGCTCGACGAAATGGCCGGCCTGCCGGCGCCGTCGACCGCCGTGCAAAGCCAGTTCGACCATTTGCTGCTGACCGTGCACGAACGGATTTCGCCCAGGCCCGCCGACTAGGATCTCGACGTCGGCTGTGGCGACAGGTCCGACGCTGCCGGCGCGTTACGAGGTCAGACCTCCTCCATCGCCTCGCCGAGTTCCTCGAGAAGCTTGTTGTGGTGGTTGCTCGCCAGCAGGTGTCCGGCGGCGATCACGACGGCCACCGGCCAGTCGATGAGTTCGAACGCCGCCAGGGCGGCCAACCCCCCGAAGTAGGCCAACTGCTCGGGCCGGGGAATCTGCACCTGGCCGATCGCCGGCAGGTTCACCACAAACGTTTCGCCCTCGCGGATCTTCTCCACCGCATCGCGCTGGGACGTCTGGCGCCGCGACTTCTTTTCCGCCATCATTTGCCTTTCGGTAACGAAGGGTTTCCCGCCTCGCTGGGTCACGCGTACAACGTCGGACCTATGTCGACGATGACAGGCACCGGGGGCGATCCGCTAGTTTCGTCGATTGCTTCGGTGCTCAGGGTGCCGTTACTGGAACTCTATGCGCTGTTGTGGCGCGCCGGGGTGGTCGAGATTCGGAACTCGGAGCGGGAGGCTCGGCGGGATCCGGCGGCGGCTCCGGGTTTGATTTGTCCCGACCCGTCAGCGCACGTGACAGCACGCCGGTCGCGACCGTCGCCGCCGCGGCGGCGCCCAGGCCCTGGGCCCAGCCGAACGGTCCGAGTGGCGTACAGCCGAGCAGCTGGCTGACGCCTGGCGTGCTGATCAGGACCCCCACCAGGCCGAGTGAACCCAGCGCGGTGAGCACCACCAGCGGGGCCTGAGACTCCACCAGCGTCTGGCCCAGTTCGGTCCCCACCAGCGCGACCAGCGCGACGGTCGAGGCGCGTTGCGGACTACTCAGCGGGCCGGACAGGCCCGCCATCGCCCACGCCGCCGTCGTCGCCGCCGCCGTGGTGACGCCGCGGATGGTGACCGCCTGCCACAGCGCGGCCTGATCCGCGCCGCGCAGCCGCGGGTCGATCGGGCCGCTGGGCTTGCTGACCGCGAGCGCGGCGGCCGGCAGGGCGTCGGTCATCGTGTTGACCAGCAGCAGCTGGCGCGTGTTCAGGGGCGACGTGCCGGTGATCGCGCTGCCGATGATCGCGAAGATCACCTCGCCGGCGTTGCCGCCGAGCAGCACCGACACCGCCGACTGCACCCGCCGCCACAGCTGGTGTCCTTCCCGGATGGCCTCCATGAGCGCGTCGATCCTGCCGTCGACCAGCACCACGTCGGCCACCAGGTGCGCCGGGTCGCTGCCATGGGCGACCACGCCGATGCCGACCGTGGCGGACCGGATGGCGGCGGCGTCGTTGGCGCCGTCGCCCACCATCGCCGTCCGCACGTCCGCGTTCTCCAGCGCCTGGACAACCTGGACCTTGTTCTCCGGTGTCATGCGGGCGAAGATCACCCGCTCCGCCGCGACGCGCTCCTGGTCCTTGCGCGACAAGGCCTCCCATTCGGCGCCGCTGATCACCTGATCGGCGGTCACGTTGAGCCCCAGCTCGGCGGCGATGGCCTTGGCGGTGATCGGATGGTCACCGGTGATCAGCTTCACGCCCACCCCGAGGCCGCCGAGGTCGGCGAGCAATTTCGCGGCCTCGGCGCGCGGGGTGTCGGACAGGCCGAGGAAGCCGGTCAACGTCAACCCGCTGGTGCAGTACTCGGCGATGTCATCGGGGTTTTCCGCTATCGCCCGGGCCTGTTGGGCGGTCAGCTCGCGGCGCGCCACCGCGATGACGCGCAGGCCGCCGGCGGCGAGTTCGGCGACCGTGCCTTCCATCGCGCCGGTGTCCCCGCTGGCGGCCAGGACCACTTCGGGCGCGCCCTTGACGGTCAGCTCGGTGCCGGTCACCGAGGCGGAGAAGGACCTGCCGGAGCGGAACGGCAGGTGCGCGGTCGGCGGTGCGGACGCCGAGCCGTCAACGGCCGAACCGGCCTCGACGATGGCGACATCGGTGGCGTGCACCTGGGTGCCGCCGTTGGTCACCGGCGCGGCGTGCACGGCGCAGCGCAGCACCTCCTCGCGCGAGTACCCGGGCGCGGGATGGACCTGCGAGACGCGCAGGCGGTTTTCGCTGAGCGTCCCGGTCTTGTCGAAGCACACCACCTCGATGCGGCCGAGCGCCTCCACCGAGCGCGGAACCCGCACCAGCGCACCGAACTTCGTGAGCCGTCGCGCCGACGACGCCTGGGCCAGCGTGGCCACCAGCGGCATTCCCTCGGGGACGGCGGCGACCGCGATGGCGATGGCGCTGCCGACCGCGTGCTGCAGGGGGAGGCGGCGCAACAGCCCGAGCGCGCCGACCAGCGCGCCGCCGGTGATGCTCACCGGAAGCGCCTTGGTGGTCAGCTGGCCGAGCTGGTGCTGCAGACCGATGTCGGAGGACAGCTCGCCGGAGATGAGGTCGGCGGCGCGGCGCTGCTGGGTGTCGGGCCCGACCGCGGTCACCAGGGCCAGGGCGGTACCGGCCACCACGGTGGTCCCGGCGAACACCATGCAGCGACGCTCGGCGAGCGGCGCGCCGGGCGTCGCCTCGACCTGCTTCTCGACCGACAGCGATTCGCCCGTGAGCGCCGATTCGTCGACCTCGACGTCGACCTCTTCGATGACGCGGGCGTCGGCGGGCACCACCTCGTGCGTGCGCACCTCGATGACGTCGCCCGGCCGCAGTTGCGCGGCGTCGACGAGCGTGTACGTGCGCGCGCCGTCCGGGCCGCCGATGACCTTCCGGGCGGGCGGAGTCTGTTGGGCCAGTAGATAACTCAACCGCTTCTCGGCGCGCAGCCGCTGCGCGGCGGCCAGGATCGAGTTGCCGGTGAGCACGGTGCCGACCAACATCGCGTCGACGGGCGAACCGAGCACGGCGCTGGCGGCCGAGCCGAGCGCCATCACCGGGGTCAGCGGGTCGGACAATTCGGCGCGCACCGCCTTGGCGAGCTGCCACACCGCCTGCGCGGGCGTCTCCGCCAGCCGCAGGGCCGCGGGGGTGCCTCGCTCCGTCGGGACGGGCGCCGCGGAATCCTGCTCGGGCAACGCCTTACGGACCTGCTCGACCGACATCGCGTGCCATTCGTGCGTGGCCGCCGGGCGTGGGGTGTCCGCGCCCAGGACCCCGCGGGCGAGCAGGTATCCCGAGAGCAGACCGGCCGCCGCGCCGACGTTCACCGTTTCGGATCCGAGGTTGCCCCGCACGCCCGGGATCATGAACAGCGACCCCATCGCGGTGGCACCGGCCGAAATCCCGATGCCGCGCTGGGTCGCCGCGGCGGCCGCGGGCAGCGCGTGCAGCACCCGCCAGGCGGCCTGAAGGTCCGGCAACAGCAGGTCAGCGTTCCACAGCGGGGCACCCACGCCGTCCTGCGGCAACACGCCGAGCGCCAGATGCGCCGACGAAATGGCTTGTGCGGCAGTCGACGACAGCACGGCCACGGTGCGGCCGGCCTCCTGCAGGTCGTCCACCGCGGCGGCCAGCGCGTCGTCGATGGACTTGTCGGTCCCGCTCTTCAGCGGCCGGACCTCGTCGAACGCCGGCCGCAACTCGTCGAGCGACTCGTGGTCGACCGTCACCAGTTGCGCCCCGGCGCGGTTGGCCTCGCCGACGACGGCGGAGGCCAGCGGATCGTGGGCCGGCAGGAACAGCGCCTTGACCTGTGCACCGGACCGGCCGCTCGATATGCCGGGCACCTTGCGCCAGCCGGCGCGCAGGCCGCTGTTCTCCAGCATGAGCTGGGCGCGATTCCAGGCCGCGGGTAGCTCGCTGTCGTCCGCGCCGCGGATGCGGGACACCCGCAACGTGTCGGTACACAACACGCGGGGGTCGATGACGATGGTGTCGACCTTGTTCAGCCGGCGCAGGCTTTCGGGCCGCAACGGCAACACCGAATGTCGCTCGGCCAGGCCGCGGCCCAGCGTCGCGGCGAACGCCTCGGGGGTGGTCCGGTTGGCCTTGGGGGTGGTCACCTGCACCGCGGTGGCGGCCATGTTCAGGTTGCGGGTGCCGGCGCCGATCGCGCCGGCGCTGAGCGCCTGAAGGAGGGCGAAGCGACCGGGCGCGCGCTCCATGCCCCTCGACGGCTGCGGCCGCGGCGAGCGGGGGGACAGCGGTTGGTCGGCGTGGCGCGCCAGCTCGGGCTCATGCTGTTCCCAGGCTCGTGCCTCGGCGCGGCACTCGGCGACCTTCAGCGACTGCATCGTCAGCCCCAGCGACAGCGACGTCGGCGACTGGGAGAGCGTCTGGCTGGTCGCCTGCACCAGCGTCATCACGGTGTCGGTGGCGGGGCCGCCGATGCGGTCTTCGAGCCGACGGCGCAGCCAGGGCTGGTAGTCGAAGAACGTGATGCCCGCGGCGATGGTGACCGGCAGCCGGGGTAGCCGCGTGGCCCGGCCGAAGAGCGCGACACCCAGCCCGGCCGCATTGGCGGCCACGGTGACCGCCCTGGTCGCCAGCACCAGGCCGTCGCCCGGCAGGCTCGCCGACGCCTGGCCGGCATCTTGCGTTGTCGGGCAACGGTTTTCGGCTTCCTCGACGACGCGGCAGAGGTCGCTCAGCGAGGTGTCCGGGTCGTCGAGGTCCACGACCACCCGGGACAGGGGACGATTCAGCTTTGCTGACGCCACGCCGGGATGGGCCAGGATCGCCTCGAGCACGGTCGGACCGAGTGGGCCGTCGGCCGCGTCCGCCAGCCCGCGTACCTCGATCCACGCGCGGCCGTTGCCACGCCAGCAATGCCGGCGCAACGTGGCGCGGGAGAGTTCGCCGGACAGCGCCTTGGCCCCCTCGCGCAGGGGGATCGTCGCGACGTCGATACCGGTTTCGATCCCGGCTCGCGCCAGCTCGGTTGTCGCCTGTAGGCCCGCAGAAATCAGTCGCGACGGCAGCGACCGTCGCAGAGACGTTGTGATACTCAAGGGTTCAGTAAGGATTCCGTGTCAGTTGGTGCTGCGCAGCGCGGCGCTGCCGGCGCGGCGGCCGGTGGCCTTCTTGGCCGGTTTACTGGCGGCCGCCCGCTTGGTGGGGGCCTTTTGCGGCGGCGATTTGCGCGTCTGGGGCTCGGGTTCGGGCTTGGTCGGCACCGTCGTCAGCTTTGCCCTGGACGGCGGGGCCGACTCCTTCTGCTGGCGGGCGATCCGCTGCAACACCAGCGCCCCGCCGCCGACCGCGAGCAGCACCGGCCACTCGATCAGGCCGATGGCGCCGAGCGCTCCCAGGCCCACCGCGGCGGCCGTCGTCGATTTGCTGCCCTTGCTGATGCCCTGCTGAATGCCGTCCGCGGCGCCCTTGATGCCGCCGACGACACCGTTCACCGCCGCTCCGCCGACCGCGCCGGCAGTGGAGGTGGTGACCGATGCCGCACGATTCAGTGTTCGCCCCACGCTGCGAACCGCTCCGTCGACGACACCCATGTTGACTCCCTGGCCCAATTTCGTATTCATGCAATTCGCGTTCGCTGTTTTCATGTATACCGTGGATCGCACAGTTGAGGGGATCTACGGAATTGCGCTGCCAGTTAGCCTACGCCGGGTCGCGGCGTCAGTCGACGCGCAGATCGACGAGCACGGGCGCGTGATCGCTGGCGGCCTTGCCTTTGCGTTCCTCGCGGTCGATCCGCGCGTCGGTCACGCGACTCGCCAATGCCGGTGAGCCCAGGATGAAGTCGATGCGCATGCCCTGCCGCTTCGGGAACCGCAGCCGGGTGTAGTCCCAGTACGTGTAGACGCCGGGCCCCGGCGCGAAAGGCCGTACCAGGTCGGTGAATTGCGCCTCGACGATCGCGTTGAACGCGCGGCGCTCCGGTGCGGAGACGTGCGTGGCGCCGGCATAGAACTCCATGCTCCACACGTCGTCGTCCTGCGGAGCGATATTCCAGTCGCCGGCCAGCGCGATCGCGGCGCCGGGGTCGTCGCGCAACCATCCTTCCGCCGAATCACGCAGCGCGGCAAGCCAATCGAGCTTGTACGCGTAGTGCGGGTCGCCCAGCGCGCGGCCGTTGGGAACGTAGAGGCTCCACAACCGCACGCCGCCGCAGGTGGCGGCCAGTGCGCGGGCCTCCGCGACGGCGGCGACCTCCGGCTTGCCGCTCCAGGTCGGCTGGCCGTCGAATCCGATCTGCACGTCCTCGAGGCCGACGCGGGACGCGATCGCCACGCCGTTCCACTGGTTGAAACCGACGTGGGCGACCTCGTAGCCGAGTTCGAAGAACGGCAGGGTCGGGAACTGGCTGTCGGAACACTTGGTCTCCTGCATGGCCAGCACGTCGACGTCCGTGCGGGCCAGCCAGTCGAGGACGCGCGGCAGCCGGGAGCGGATCGAATTGACGTTCCAGGTGGCGAGCCGCATTTCAGGCGCCCTGCCGGACCGGGAAGTAGCGGCGGTGGTGGTGCAGCCGGAAGCCCAGCCACCCGGTGTCGGCCTCGGCGTCGGGGACGGCGACGTAGCCGCGCGCCGCGCCGCGACCGGCGCCCCACGCCAACAACGCTTCGCACAAGGCCGTCGCGGCCCGGTCGTCGCCGCGGATCGCCGACAGCCCGACCCAGCGCGCGCCGTCGGGGGCGTCGGTCACCGCGGCACGCGCGACCGCCGCGCCGCCCAGTGTCCCGAACATGAGCTCGCCGTTGCCCACCGCGGTGAGCACGTCGACGTCGACCTCGGGCCCGAAAATCGACAGCCAGGCATCGTCGGGGCGCGCCGAGAGGCCGGCGGACGGGTCGGGTTCGCGCGCGGCCGTTTCCGACACGTCGCGCACCAGCACGCTTTCGGGCTGTTCGCCCGTCGAACCGGTCGGCACCGACAACAACCGATCGGGTATCGCCAGCCGCGGTGTCAGGCCGCGGCGCTCGTACCAGTCCACGATCGCCGGTACGGTACCCAGGCGAGCCGAAAGATCCAGCGGCACCGCCGAATTCGCGGGCAGCTCGGTGCCCTTGCCGGTTGGGGAGCCGGCCCGCAGCAGCCAGCCCTCAAGCCAGGCGTGTTCGACGCCGGGCCAGGCCATCGCCGCCGCGTGCTCGAGCGCGCGGATGTCGGAGGTGCGCACCGGGGCGAAGGTCAGCACCCGCAGCATCACCACATCGGCGGGCGAACATTCGACGACCGCGCCCGTTTTGGTCTGCAGCCGCACTACCGGGTCGACCGCCAGCAGGTGTCCCACCGCGTCGGTCAACGGCGGTACCGATCCTTCGGCGAGCCGGTAACGAACCATCACCCGCGTTCCCAGGGCCGGCCACGAGATCATCAGTGACCGAACGGGTCCGGTCCCTCGCCGGGCATCCAGGAGAGGCCGGGGACGCCCCAGTTGTGGGATTTGACGGCGCGTTTCGCGCTGCGGGCATGCCGGCCGACGAGGCGATCCAGATACAGGAAGCCGTCGAGGTGTCCGGTCTCGTGCTGCAGCATGCGGGCGAACAGGTCGTTGCCCTCGAGGGTGACCGGGTTGCCGTCGGCGTCCAGCCCGGTGACCCGCGCCCACTTCGCCCGGCCGGTGGGGAACGACTCGCCGGGGACGGACAGGCAGCCCTCGTCGTCGTTGTCCGGGTCGGGCATGGTCTCGGGTACCTCGGAGGTTTCCAGGACCGGATTGACGACGACGCCGCGCCGGCGCTCGGTGCGCCCGCGTTCGTCGGCGCAGTCGTAGACGAAGACCCGCAAGCCGACCCCGATCTGGTTGGCCGCCAGGCCGACCCCGTGCGCGGCGTCCATGGTGTCGTACAGGTCGGCGATCAACGCCGGCAGCTCGGCGGGCAGCGAACCGTCGGCAGCGACGGGCACCGGTTTCGTCGGGGTATGCAGGACGGGATCTCCCACAATGCGGATCGGAACGACTGCCATGGTCGGCTAAGCTACCGCACGCCCGTGGGCTGCTCAGCCGCCGATCTTCGGGGTGGGCAATTAGGCCAATCGGCCGACTCGCGGGTCTGGATGACGGCTTGAGGGTTTGGGGCGTGTTTCAATATTCGCCGAAACACGCCCTTAGCTAAGTCAAGTCATTCGAGCAGTTCGGAATTCGCCGAAAGGGTCCAGGGGAAGCAATATGGACAGCGCCATGGCGCGGGCAAATCGATCGGGGGACGATTCTGAGGTCGCCGATGGCCTTACCCGCCGCGAACACGACATCCTGGCCTTCGAACGCCAGTGGTGGAAGTTCGCCGGTGTGAAGGAAGACGCCATCAAGGAGTTGTTCTCGATGTCGGCGACGCGGTACTACCAGGTGCTCAACGCGCTCGTTGACCGGCCTGAGGCGCTGGCGGCCGATCCGATGCTGGTGAAACGGCTGCGCCGGCTGCGCGCCAGCAGGCAGAAGGCACGGGCGGCGCGGCGTCTCGGCTTCGAGGTGACCTGACTCGTTACAGTAGGGCTCGATGAAAGAACGAGTTCCCGACTCCACTGGGCTGCCCTTGCGGGCCATGGTGATGGTGCTGTTGTTCCTCGGCGTCATCTTCCTGCTGCTCGGCTGGCAGGCGCTGGGCACCTCCGGGAGCTCTGACGACGATTCGGCGTCGCCGGTACCGAGCGCGACCGCCACCGCGTCGGCCACGTCGACGAGCAACAAGCCGGCCGCCACCCAGGCCGAGGTGCAGGTGTACAACATCTCCACCAAAGAGGGCGTCGCCGCGCGCACCGGAGACCAGCTGACGTCCGCCGGCTTCAAGGTCACCAAGGTCGACAACATGACCGTGCCCGACGTCTCGGCCACCACGGTCTACTACACCGACGCCGACGACGAACACGCCACCGCCGACGCGATCGGCAAGAAGCTGGGCGCCCCCGTCGAACCGCGCATTCCCGCGCTGAGCGGGGAGCCGCCGGGTGTCATCGTCCTCGTCGCGGGCTAGATAAGCGATAGGCTGCTGGCTATGCCTAAGCTGCCCCCCTCCCTGGTTCTGGCCGGTTGCGCCGCGCTGCTGGGCGCCTGCTCGACGCCGCAGTACGCGTCGTCCGTCCCGGGCACCACGCCCGCGATCTGGACGGGATCGCCGTCGCCGTCGGGCGCCAAGGCCGCAGAGGCGGGGCCGGCGGAGGTGCCCACCGTCACCACGCACCTGAAGGCACCGGACGGCACCCAGGTCGCGATCGCCAAGTTCGAATTCAACAACGGCTACGCGACGGTCACCATCGAGACGACCGCCAACGGCGTACTCGCGCCCGGCTTTCACGGCGTCCACATCCACAAGGTGGGCAAGTGCGAGCCCAACTCGGTCGCCCCGAACGGCGGTGCGCCCGGCGACTTCCTGTCCGCCGGTGGGCACTTCCAGGTGCCCGGACACGCCACCGAACCCGCCAGCGGGGACCTGACCTCCCTGCAGGTGCGCAAAGACGGTTCCGGGACGTTGGTGACCACCACCGATGCCTTCGCCATGGAGGACCTGCTCACCGGGCAGAAGACCGCGATCATCATTCACGCCGACGCGGACAACTTCGCCAACATCCCCGCCGAGCGCTACAACCAGACCAACGGCACGCCGGGCCCCGACGAGACGACGAAGAGCACCGGTGACGCCGGCAAGCGGGTGGCATGCGGTGTCATCGGTGCCGGCTAAAAGGCGTGACGCGCGCATCGATTTCGCCCGTTCGTCACGGCCGACCATCGGGGTGGAGTGGGAGTTCGCGCTCGTCGACGCGCAGACCCGCGACCTGAGCAACGAAGCCACCGCGGTGATCGCCGAGATCGGCGAAAACCCGCGTGTGCACAAGGAATTGCTGCGCAACACCGTCGAGGTCGTCACCGGCATCTGCCAAACCGCGGGCGAAGCGATGGAGGACCTGCGGCAGACCCTGGGCCCGGCGCGACGCATCGTGCGGGATCGGGGCATGGAGCTCTTCTGCGCCGGCGCACATCCGTTCGCGCAGTGGACCACCCAGAAGCTCACCGCCGGCGCGCGCTACGCCGAGCTGATCAAGCGCACCCAGTGGTGGGGACGGCAGATGCTGATCTGGGGTGTGCACGTGCACGTCGGGATCTCCTCGCCGAACAAGGTGATGCCGATCATGACGTCGCTGCTGAACTACTACCCGCACCTGTTGGCGCTGTCGGCGTCCTCACCGTGGTGGACCGGCGTGGACACCGGGTACGCCAGCAACCGGGCGATGATGTTTCAGCAGCTGCCCACCGCCGGGCTGCCGTTTCAGTTCCAGACCTGGTCGGAGTTCGAGGGATTCGTCTACGACCAGAAGAAGACCGGCATCATCGACCACGTCGACGAAGTCCGTTGGGACATCAGGCCTTCCCCGCACCTGGGCACGCTCGAGATGCGGATCTGCGACGGCGTGTCCAACCTGCGGGAGCTGGGCGCGCTGGTCGCTCTCACGCATTGCCTGGTGGTCGATTTGGACCGCAGGCTCGAAGCCGACGAGTCGTTGCCCAGCATGCCGCCGTGGCACAACCAGGAGAACAAATGGCGCGCGGCGCGCTACGGCCTGGACGCGGTGATCATCCTGGACGCCGACAGCAACGAGCGATTGGTCACCGAGGATCTCGACGACGTGCTGAACCGGCTGGAGCCGGTCGCGAAGAAGTTGAACTGCGTCGACGAGCTCGCCGCGGTGGCCGAGATACCCCGGCAGGGCGCCTCCTACCAGCGCCAGCGCCGGGTGGCCGAGGAACATGACGGCGACCTGCGCGCGGTCGTCGACGCCCTGGTGTCCGAGCTGGAAATCTGATGATGGAATCCCTTGAGCTGGCGATGTTTCCGCTCGAGTCGGCGCTGCTGCCCGACCAGGACCTGCCGCTGCGGATCTTCGAGCCCCGTTACGGGGCGCTGGTGCGGCATTGCGTGGACGCGGGCGACCCGTTCGGGGTGGTGCTGATCGCGCGGGGGCGCGAGGTGGGCGGCGGTGATGAGCGTTGCGACGTCGGCGTGCTGTCGCGGATCACCGAATGCGTCGACCAGGGCGCCGGCCTGTACGCGCTGCGCTGCCGGACCGGCGAACGGATCCGGGTGCGCGAATGGCTGCCCGACGATCCCTATCCGCGGGCGCGGATCACGCTATGGCCCGACGAGCCGGGACCCGAGGTCTCGCCGGCCCAGTTGCTCGACGTCGAAGACCGCGCGGTGGCCCTGTTCGAGCGGATCGCGCAGGCGCGCGGGATCACCCTGCCCGGCCGCGAGGTGCTGTTGGGCCACGACCCCCAGGCCCCGGCGGGGGAGCGCCTGTTCGCGTTGGCCTCGCGCATCCCGATCGGCACGGCCGACCGCTACACGGTGCTGGCGGCCCCAACGGCCGCCGAGCGCCTCGCCGCGCTGAGCGAAGCCGTGGACGCGGTCGCCGAGGTGGTCGAGTTTCAGCTCTCCGAATAGAACTGCGCGACAGGAGCTTACGATGAAGGTTCACCTGCAGGTGGACGGTTCACCGGCGGGTGCGGCGGCCAGCGCCGCCGACATAGCCGCGACGGGCGCGGATGGCCTGTTCACGTTCGAAGGCCAGCACGACGTCTTCTTCCCGCTGCTCCTCGCCGCCGGCACGACCGGCCTGGACCTCATGACCAACGTGGCGATCGCGCCGCCGCGCAGCCCGTTGCACCTGGCGCACTCGGCCTACGACCTGCAGTGCTATAGCGGCGGGCGGTTCCGCCTCGGCCTCGGCTCCCAGATCAAGGTGCACATCGAAAAGCGTTATGGCAGTAAATGGGACAAGCCCGCGGCCCGTATGGCCGAGGCCATCGCCGCGATCAAGGCGATCTTCGCCGCGTGGGAAAACCAGGGCCGCTTGGACTTTCGCGGCGAGTTCTACACGCACACCGTGATGGCGCCCAACTTCAACCCCGGGCCCAACCCGTTCGGCCCGCCGCCGGTGCTGCTGGGCGCGCTGGGCCCGGTGATGACCCGCACCGCCGCCGAGGTCGCCGACGGATTGTTGGTGATGCCGTTCAACAGCGCCCGCCATTTCGCCGAACGCACCGTGCCCGCGATTGCCGAGGGGCTGCGCCGTTCGGGCCGGGCGTTCGGTGAGTTCACCGTCATCGCCCAGGCCATGGTTGCCGTCGGCCGCGACGAGGCGGATCTGGCGGCCGCGGTCAACGGGGTGGCGTCCCTCATCGCGTTTTACGGCTCGACGCCGGCCTACCTGCCGGTGCTGCAGGTCGAGGGCTGGGACGATGTCCAGCCCGAGCTCAACGCCCTGTCCAAGCAGGGCCGCTTCGCCGAGATGCGCCGGCTGGTCAGCGACGAGATGGTGGCCCGGATCGGGATCGTCGGAACGCCCGAGGAATGCGCGCGGCAGATCGCCGGCCGGTTCGGCGAGCACGCGGGGGAGGTGTGCTGTTACTTCCCCGGCTACACGCCGCGCGACGCCGACATCGCCGACCTGATCGGGGCCCTGCACCGGGCGCCGGCCCTGCCATGAGCGATGACCTGACGGTCGAAATCGACTCGGGCGTCGCGGTACTCACGCTCAACCGCCCCGAACAGCTCAACGCCTACACCGCCGAGATGGGCGCCCTGCTGAGCCGCGCGTACCGGGAGTGCGACGAGGACGACGACGTGCGGGCCATCGTGGTGACCGGGGCGGGGCGCGCCTTTTGCGCCGGCGCCGACTTCTCCGGTGACGCAAGCCCTTTCGATGCGCCCGCCGCTGACGGCACGTTCTCGGCGTCGCCGATCACCCCGGCGGCCTTCGAATTGCGCAAACCGGTGATTGCCGCGGTCAACGGCCACGCCATCGGAATCGGCCTCACGATCGCGTTACAGGCAGACATCCGGATCCTGGCCGAGGACGCCAAATACGGTGTGGTGCAGGTACGGCGGGGCGTGATCCCCGACTGCATGGCGCATTGGACGCTGGCCCAGTTGACCACCCTGGGGGTGGCCGCCGACATCCTGCTCACCGGCCGGACGTTCGGCGGGGCCGAGGCCGTGACGCTCGGGATCGCCAACCGGGCCCTGCCCGGCGAGCGGGTCCTCGACGACGCGCTGACGGTGGCCCGCGACATCGCGCTCAACGTGGCGCCGATGTCGGCCGCGCTGTGTAAACGCCTGCTGTGGGACAGCGCGATCCATCACTACACGCCACGGCAGGTCGCCGCGCTGGAGACCCGGTTGCACGAGCGGGTGATGGGCGGCGCCGACGCCGCTGAGGGCGTCGCCGCCTTCCTGGACCACCGCGCACCGAATTTCACCGCCCGGGTTTCCCGGGATTGGGTACCGCTTCCCGAACCGTGACCGAGTCATCGTGCGGTGCAAAGCCTTTCGGAGAGCTCCCACAGTTGCGCCGCGCGCCGCTCGTCGCGAGCGTGCGGCGCTGCCTCACCGATCCCGCAGTCCTCCAGGTAGTCCCCGCCGCGGCCGGCGAGGTCGGGGCTTACCGCGGCCCATACCTGCGTCGCCGCACCGTGTTCGGGCATGACGAAATCGAGGAAGCCGTCGGAGGGCTCGCGGCTGTTTTCGGCGACGAGGCTGCGCAGCGCGGAGAAGTCCGAGCGCGACATGTACCGCGCGAGCGCGGTCGCCACGGTGCCCGGATGCACGGCGTAGGCGCGGATTCCCGCGTCGCGCAGGCGCCGGTCGGCTTCGATCGCATGCAGGACGTTCGCCGTCTTGGAGGCGCCGTAGGCGGCGAACTTGTCGTATTCGCGACGCTCCCAGTTGGGGTCGTCGACGTCGACGTCACCCATCACGTGGCCACCGGACGACAGGATCACCACCCGGGCGGCGCCGGCGGCGGTGAGCTGGGGGATCAGCAGCCGGGTGAGCTCGAAATGCCCGAAATGGTTTGTCCCGATTTGCAGTTCGAAGCCGTCCCGGGTCCGGCCAAAGGGTGTGAACATCACGCCGGCGTTGTTCATCAACACGTCGACGACCGGCGTGATGCCGGCGACCGCGCTCGCCGCCGCCCGCACGCTGGACAGGTCGGTGAGGTCGAGCGATACCGTCGACGTCCGGGCAGCCGGAACCTCGGACGCGATCCACCGGGCCGTCTCCGCCAGCGCATCGGGGTTGCGGGCGGCCAGGATGACGTGCGCGCCCCCGGCGGCCAGCGCCCGGGCCGACTCGCGGCCCAGTCCCGACGACGCGCCGGTGATCACACATGTCTTGCCGGACAAATCGATTCCCTCGACGATCTGCAGGGCCGTTGGATGCTCGGTCATGCGGACCAACCTATCGCCGCGGCCGGTTCGCGGCTGCAAAGTCCTTACCGCCGGTGACTGGCGGCGCGGGCACGGGAGCCGGAGACTGGCATGACGAAAAGGAGTGCACATGTCTGACGGCCCAGATCAACCCGCCGACGCGGCCGATCCGGTTGCGGGCGCCGACACGGAATGGCGCTCGGCGCTTGCCACATTCGGGCCCCATCACGAGTCAACCTTGACCGCGCTGCTCGCGCTGGCGTCCGCGCGCTGGACCGCCGGGGACAGCCTCGGTGCCGTCCACGATGCCGGGCCAGGTGCTGGCCGTCAGGCGCGAAACACTCGGAGACGAACATCCCTCCACCCTTGGCGTGGCGGGGCTGGTCGCGATTTGGCGCTACCACCGCGGCGAAGAGGGCAGCGTCGATGAGCTGCGCGAGCTCGTCCCGGTGATGACCCGGGTACTCGGCGCCGAGCAAGCGGACACGTTGTGGGTTACCCACGCTTTGGCGACCGCCGAGGATGTCGGCGCTGATCCCGCCGCCCGGCTGCTGCGCTGGGTGCAGTTGTGCGGCGCCGAGACTCGGGTATTCGGCCCCCGTAACGAATTGACCTTGGCGGCCGCCTTCGGGGTGGCCCAAGCGCGCCACGACCTCGGGGACCCCTTCGGCGCCAGCACCGACGCGTTGATCGTCGTCGGCTACCGCCGGCGTCTGCTTGGCGAACATCATCCCCACACGCTGGCCGCGCAACTGTCGCGGCTGACGTGGCTGGGGGAGGCCGAGGGTATCAACGATCACACCCTCAACGAGTTCGACGAGCTGATCGTGGCCCTGCAGAACACGCTCGGCCACGACCACGAGCACACGCTGATCGCGCGCTACAACCGCGCTGTCTGGACACCGGAGACTGCCGACGAGGTCGAGCGAGTTTCCGAATGGGAGGTCCTGGCCGAGGATCTCGCGCGCGTTCTCGGCGAGCAGCATTCCGTGACGGTCGAGGCTGCCCAGAGACTCGGCGCCGCCCGCGCCGAATGGGAGGACAGCGTCAACGAGACCCGCAACATTGCTTTCGATCTCTTCGTCGACGCCGAATCCGAAGACCGCGAAATCGATGTCATGCCCGGGCGGGATTGGATGGCCCCGGGCAATCTCGACGACGACGCCGTGGCCAAAGTCGCCGAAGACGCCGACGAACAACGCTCCGATCGCGTGGATCTCATGGAACACGCGGTGGAGGTGAAAAGGGCGCTCGCCCGCAGCGCCCGCAGGCTGGGCAACGATCACATCGAAACGTTGCAATGGAGGTACTACCTCGCCTGGTGGCTATGGAACGGCCACGAATTCGACCCGGCCGCGGCGCGCACCCGAAAGCTCATCGATGACGGTGGACGTGTGCTCGGTGAAGATCACCCACTCATCGATGCGACGCGGACCCTCGACCACCACATCACCAACCGCGTCTGGGGTGGGTTGAGCCCGTTCTGGGATGGGAGCGCGCTGGTGTGAGAGCTGGAATCCGACGGTGGTCGGCTTCGGTCTCGGCCAATGACTTCAGCGTGAGCAACTGCTTGCGCATCATCAGCAGGTCACCCAGCGCCAGGGCCTGAGCGAGGAGCCGAGGCCCGGCGAACAACACGCGCGCATGCAGCCGCGAGCCCTCCCCTTCGGGGCGGATCGCATACGTGACGGCCACACCCTTGGATTGCAACGTGATCTGCCGACCGTCGAGAAACGACCGCAAGACGAAGATGGTCATGAATCGCTGCCCGACCGCAAGGCGCGTCAGCTCGGGGTCGCGCCGGCGGGGGCTGCGGCGCCCGAGGTTATCGAGGCTGTCGTAGCTGTAAGGCGCCACGCGCAACTGGCACAGCCAACCGAACACGATCGAGGGGGGCGCGGCGACGCTGATCGCGCGGTCGGCCCGGACGCCGGCCGAGGGCAGGACGCCGTCGCCGGGCAGCGGTGTCGTTCGCTCCCAGGGCCTGACCCCCCACGTCAGGCCCGGCGTCACGGGACCGGAGTCCTGCGTGAATGAACCCTTGCCGCAACGCGTTTCAGCGTCCACCTTACGGCGACGCGGTGCGCGCCGGTGCCGATGACGAGCGCCCGATACGCCTTCCCGTGGATGCCCGGGAACGCGGCCCAGGTCGCCGCGCGCAGCCGGGTGCGGGCGGCGCCGTCGAGTTCGTCGAGCTCGAAGACCCACCGGTAGACCGCGAACCAATGGCGGCCCTTCAGCGCGAACCGCGCCGGCGCGCGCGCTTCGTCCAGGACGAAGCCGACCGGCACGGTCGTCGCGTCATGCGGGTCGCGGCACATCACCCGCAGCAGCGCCGACCACGTGTCTGCGCGGTTCGCGTCGAGGGTTATGGCATGCTCGTCGATATAGGGTAATCGTTCCATATAGAAGGACTGTACTAGATCATGGCGCCTCCGCGGAAGCATGAAACCGATGTGATCCTCGACGCCGCCCGGGCGCTGGTGCTCGACGGCGGACCGCGCGCGGCCAGCGTCGCCGCCATCGCGAAAACCAGTGGAGCGCCGGCGGGCACGCTGTATCACCGGTTCGGCAACCGCGACGGCGTCCTGACGGCGGCGTGGCTGCGGGCGCTGGAACGCTTTCAGGCGCGGGCGCTGGCCGCCGAGGGGGACACGCCGGCGGACACGGCCGTGGCGATGGCGGTGGCGGCCGTCGGCTTCGCGCGCGCCCTGCCCGAGGACGCCCGGCTGTTGTTGACGATCCGCCCGGGCGACCTGCTCGACGAGGAGCCCGACGCGGCATTCCGGCAGACGCTCACCGCGATGAACGCCCCGCTGACCGAGCGGATCGCGGTGTTGGCGCGGCAGCTGTACGGGAACGCCAGGCCGCGCTCCGTCGACGCCGTCGCGCGGGCGGTCGCCGACCTGCCCTACGCGGTGGTGCGCCGCCACGCCCACGACGATCCGATGCCGTCCTGGCTCGAAAAGGACGTCGCCGCCTCGGCGTTGGCCGTGCTAAACAGCTTTGGCGAACGCCCGTAGGGACTCGACCTGCGCGGGATCCAGTGAGGGGCGGACGGTTTCGCGCGCCGCCGCGAGATCGGCGGCCGTCACGTCGGTGGCATCGAGGGATCGGCGCATGGCCGTGAGGGCGGCCTCCCGCAGCAGCGCCACGCAGTCGGCGGCGCTGTAGCCGTCGAGCCCGGCGGCCACCTCGTCGAGGTCGACATCGGCGCTCAGCGGAACCGATTTGCCCGCGGTGCGCAGGATGTCGCGGCGGGCGGCGGCATCGGGGGGTTCGACGAAGACCAGCCGCTCCAGCCGGCCGGGACGCAGCAGCGCGGGGTCGATGAGATCCGGGCGGTTGGTGGCGCCCAGGACGACGACGTCGCGCAGCGGATCGACGCCGTCGAGCTCGGTCAGCAGCGCGGCCACCACCCGGTCGGTGACGCCCGAGTCGAAGCTCTGCCCGCGCCGCGGCGCCAGCGCGTCGACCTCGTCGAGGAAGACCAGCGAGGGCGCCGAGTCCCGGGCGCGCCGAAACAGTTCGCGCACAGCCTTTTCCGAACTGCCCACCCACTTGTCCATCAGCTCGGAGCCCTTGACCGCGTGCACGGACAGCTGCCCGGTGCTGGCCAGCGCGCGCACGACGAAGGTCTTGCCGCAGCCGGGCGGGCCGTACAGCAGCACGCCGCGCGGCGGGTCGACGCCGAGCCGGGCGAAGGTGTCGGGATGCTGCAGCGGCCACAACACGGCCTCGGTCAGCGCTTGGCGGGCCTCGGCCATGTCGCCGACGTCGTCGAGGGTGATGTCGCCGACGCTGACTTCTTCACTGGCCGAGCGGGACAGCGGCCTGATGACGCTCAGCGCGCCGATCAGGTCCTCCTGGCTGAGCTCGGGGGGCCGGCCGTCGGCACTGGCCCGCGACGCCGCGCGCAGCGCCGCCTCGCGCACCAGCGCGGCCAGGTCGGCGACGACGAAACCCGGTGTGCGTGAGGCGATCTCGTCGAGATCCAGGCCGCCGGCGGGGACGTTTTTGAGCAGCGATTCCAGCAGCGCTTTGCGGGTGGCGGCGTCGGGCAGCGGCAGGCCCAGCTCGCGGTCACACAGGTCGGGGGCCCGCAGGCGGGCGTCGAGTTGGTCGGGTCGCGCGGAGGTGGCGATCAGGGCGACGCCGTCGCTGGCCACCGCGGTGCGCAGCTCGCCCAGGATCAGCGAGGCCACCGGGTCGGCGGCGGCCGGCAGCAGGGCGTCGACGTCAGTGATCAGCAGCACGCCACCGCCGTCGCGCACCGTCTGCACCGCCGAGGCCACCGCCTTGAGCCGGTCTTCGGCGGCCAGCGCGCCGACCTCCGGGCCGTCCAGCGTGACCAGCCGGCGATCGCCGCAGACCGCGCGGACCAGCGTCACCTTGCCCACCCCGGCCGGGCCGGACACCAGCACCCCGAGGTTGGTGCCGGCGCCCAGGGTCTTGAGCAGGTGCGGTTCGTCGAGCGCAAGCTTGAGCCATTCGACGAGCTTGGCGGCCTGCGGCTGGGTGCCCTTGAGCTCCTCGACGACCATCTCCGGCCGGGCGACTTCGACCGATACCCGCGACGACGTCATCGCGCCGGACGCGACATCGCCGGTGCCCCAGGTGACGAGCGAGTTGGGCTGCACGCTGACCGGCCCCACGGGGTCGACACCCGTGACGGTCAACAGCTCCGAGGTCCAGCTGATGCCCACGGCCGTGGCCAGCGCCCGGGTGGCGGCCGAGGTGGACGTGCCGGGTCCCAGGTCGCGGGGCAGCAGCGACACGGCGTCGCCCACCATGACCACCTTGCCGAGCAGGGCCTGGCGCAGCGTGTCCGGCGTGATCGACTGGCTGGCCAGCGTCGAGCCGGACAACGTCACCGACCGCGCGCCGTAGACCGTGACCGCGCCGACGACCACCGCGGACCCCTCCCGCAGTCCCGCGTTGGACAGCGTCACGTCGTCGAGCAACACGGTGCCGACCGGCGTGCCCGGGCCGGCCAGGCCCGCGACCGCCGCCGTGGTCCGCGACCCGATCAGCGACACCGCGTCCCACTCACGAATCCCCAGTGCGGCAACCGCGCTCGGATGCAACCGGACGACGCCGCGGCGGGAGTCGACGGCCGAGGTGTTCAGCCGAGCCGTCAAAGTGAGCTGACGGGACGCGGGATTGATGGCTCCGCTCCTCAGCGGCCCGGAGCGGCCCGCATCGTCGCCGGAGCCGCCGGCCGTCACGGCACCCGCCTGCCCGGCTTTCGCAGGCCCAGCCGCGCGACCGATCGACGGTTGGGCTGCGCCCGGCGGATCGCGCGGCGGGTGGCGCGACGCTGCTTGGGTTCGTCGTCCCACGCCTCGGGGTGGGCGGCCAGCCAGCGCTGGTTGCGGATGGCGAACGGCACGTGGCACAGGTAGGCGATGATGATCACCCAGATCAAAACGTAGGGCGCCAGCACCGCCGCGGCCGCGCAGATCGCCAGGATCGCCAGCAGCGGGGCGGCCCAACTCGGCGGCACCGCGACCGCGTGCATCTTGCGCATCGGGATCTTGCTGACCATCAGGATCGAGGTCCCCGTGATCCAGATGCACAGGAACAGCGGCGAGGTCCACCAGCCGTCACCGAACTGCAGCTTGAGCCCGATCAGGCCGATCATCGAGATCGCCCCTGCCGGCGCGGGCATGCCGACGAAGAATTCGTGCGTGTAGGCGGGTTGGCTGCCGTCGTCCTGCAACGCGTTGAACCGCGCCAGCCGCAACACGACGCAGACGGCGTAGAGCAGGATCACGACCCAGCCCGCCGGAGAGTTGGTCAGCAGCGTCACATAGAGCACGATCGCCGGGGTCACGCCGAAGTTCACCGCGTCGGCCAGTGAGTCGATCTCCTCGCCCATCCGCGACTGGGCGTCCAGGATGCGCGCCACCCGCCCGTCCAGACCGTCGAGGATGGCCGCCGCCGCGATCAACGCCATCGCGGCCTTGGGCTGGTGTTCGAGGGCGAACCGGATCGAGGTCAATCCCGCGCACACCGAGAGCACCGTCATCGCGCTGGGCAGGATCTGCAGGTTGACCGCCCGGCCGCGCGGCTTGCTGATCATGGCAGCTCGGCCAGCACGGTCTCGCCGGCGATCGCGCGCTGGCCGACTTTCACCAGCGGTTCGCAGCCGGCCGGCAGGTAGGTATCGAGCCGGGAGCCGAACCGGATCAGCCCGTAGGTGTCGCCGATCGACAGCTTGTCCCCGACGTGCGCGTCGCAGATGATCCGCCGCGCCAGCAGCCCCGCGACCTGAACCGCGACCACGTCGGCACCGCCCGGGGTGCGGATGACCAGGCTGGTCCGCTCGTTCTCGGTGCTGGCGGCGGCCAGGTCGGCCGACCCGAAGCGGCCCGGCCGGTGCTGCACGGCGATCACCTCGCCGCTGACCGGTGCGCGCTGCACATGGGCGTCCAGCAGTGACAGGAAGATGCTGACCCGCGGCAGCGCCGCGTCGCCCATGCTCAATTCGGCGGGCGGGGTGGCGAAGTCGATCACGCAGATCTCGCCGTCGGCGGGGGCGACGACGGCCCCGGGTCGGGTGGGCGGCACCCGTGGGGGATGCCGGAAGAACCCCGCGCAGGCCCCCGCGGCCAGCAGGCCCGCCCGTCGCACCCAGCGGTGACGGCGGCCGGCCAGGGCCAGCACCAGCCCGGCGCCGATGAACGGGCGCCCGGCCGGGTGCACCGGCGGGACGGCGGAGCGCACCAGCTCCAGCGCGTGTTGGGGGCTGAAGCCCGGGTCCGAAGCCGTGGGGCCGATAGTGCGGGGGCGTCGTGCCACGCGGCCATCTTACGGAGCCCGCGGTTGATTCGTGGATGCCCGCAGAGGGAACGTTGACCTTCGACATGCAACCGCACAGTGCTGATCGGCGGGCGACACCGGTGCGTCGGGCGAAACGCGGTGTCACCGCCGCATTCATCGCCCACGGTCTGGTGTTTTCGTCGTGGGCCGCCCACATTCCGCGGGTCAAGGACGAGCTGGGCCTCTCCGACGCGGCGTTGGGAACGGCGCTGTTCGGCGCCCCGCTGGGATCGGTGGTGGCCACGCTGGCAAGCCACTGGGCGCTGCGGCGCTGGGGCAGCCACCGCCTGATCCCGGTCATGGTCGCCGGCTATGCGGTCGCGGGGACGACGGTGGGGCTGGCCAAATCCGGGGCCGCCCTGTTCGGCGCGCTGGCGTTGTGGGGGACGTTCCAGGGCGCGCTGGACGTCGCGATGAACACCCAGGCCGCGACCGTCGAGCGGGCCGCCCGGGCGCCGATCATGGCGCGGTTCCACGGCATGTGGAGCGTCGGGACGCTGGTGGGGGCCGTCATCGGCGCGGCGTGCGTCGGCGCGGGCATCGGGCTGACCGCCCAGCTGACGGTCCTCGGGGCGGTCGTGCTGATCGTGGTGGGAACGCTCACCCGTCGCCTGATCCCCGATGCGGCAGATGACTCCGACGCGCCGTCGGGACCCACCCCCCAAGGCCGGCGGGCCTGGATGACGCCGACGGTGGCGATCCTGGCCGCGGTCTCGTTCGCGTCGTTCCTGTGCGAGGGCGCGGCGACCGACTGGTCGGCCAACTACCTGCGCAACGTCGTGGGCGCCGGCCCGAGCGTCTCGGCGTTGAGTTACGCGGCCTACACGCTGACGATGGTGATCACCCGGTTCGGAGCGCCCCGGCTGCACGCGCGGGTGCCCAGTCGCAGGCTGCTGCCGGCCCTGGCGGTGGTGGCCGTGGTGGGCATGAGCGTGACGCTGGCGACCGCCAACGCGGCCGTCGGCGTGCTAGGTTTCGCCGCACTGGGAATCGGCGTGGCGCTGCTGGTGCCCACCGCGTTCAGCGCGGCCTACGGCGCGAGCGAAGCGGGATCGGCGATCGCCATCGTGGCGGCGACGGGCTGGCTGGGCTACCTGCTCGGCCCGCCGCTGATCGGTCACCTGTCCGGCTGGGTGGGGCTGTCGGCGGCGCTGGCCACCATCCCGGTGATGATGGCGATCGTCGGCATCGCGATCCGCTACAACCCGGCCTTCGACAAGGCCGACGAATTCCACCGGGACGTGGCCACGCCCGCGGGCTAAGTCACCAACGTCCCTGGTCAGTACAGCTGGGTCTGATTGCCCGACTCCTCCTCACCCCGCTACGCGGGCTGCATCGTCGGCGGGCTAGGCCTGATTGCCCGACTCCTCCTCACCCCGCTACGCGGGCTGCATCGTCGGCGGGCTAGGCCTGATTGCCCGACTCCTCCTCACCCCGCTACGCGGGCTGCATCGTCGCCGGGCTAGCGCAGATCCCAGACCTGCAGCCGCGTTCCCTCGGGCACCTCGACAACGTCTTCGGGGATGTCGAGCAGCCCGTTCGCCGACGCCAGCCAGCGCAGGTGGTG
Organism: Mycobacterium sp. H4Y; assembly: GCF_000364405.1. Taxonomy (NCBI): domain Bacteria; kingdom Bacillati; phylum Actinomycetota; class Actinomycetes; order Mycobacteriales; family Mycobacteriaceae; genus Mycobacterium; species Mycobacterium sp. H4Y. The sequence goes on along the minus strand of NZ_AKIG01000002.1, from coordinate 1,055,664 downwards.
CGAGGCCGGCGGCCCGTAGCTGGTGACCGAGCTCGCGTCCTCGCTGAGCACCGCGCGCCGGAACTGCCGCTTGCCCCGCGGCGAGGTCAGCGACTCGGCGAGGACGGCGGACCGGTGCGGGCGTTCCGGGTCGGGCAGGCCCATCGCCGTGCGCAACGCCGGCCGGATGAACACCTCGAAGGACACCAGCGCGCTGACCGGGTTGCCGGGCAGCGTGACGATCGTCGCGCCCGCCACCCGGCCCACGCCCTGCGGCATCCCGGGCTGCATCGCCACCTTGACGAATTCCACGCCCTGATCGCCCTCGCGCCCGAAGGCATCCTTGACCACCTCGTAGGCGCCGGCGCTGACACCGCCGCTGGTGATGATCAAATCGGAGTCCGCCGCGTACCGGTCGATGATCGAACTGAATTGGGCCACATCGTCTTCCGCGGTCGCGACGGCGACCAGATCGGCGCCCGCATCCCGGACCGCCCCGGCCAGCATGATCGAGTTGGACTCGTAGATCTGCCCCGGCCGCAGCGGGACGCCCGGGGTCACTAGCTCCGATCCGGTCGAGATCACCAGCACCCGCTGGCGCGGGATCACCGGCAACTCGGCGATCCCCAGCGCGGCGGCCAAGCCGAGCACCGCCGGCGTCACCACCTGGCCCCGGCGCAACACGGTGGTGCCGGGAGCGACGTCCTCACCCGCGCGCCGGATGTGCTTGCCGGCCTCGCGGGGCTCGCGGATCGACACGACGTCCACCCCGCCGTCGGTGGCCTCGACCGGAACGATCGCCGTCGCCCCCGCCGGCAGCGGGGCGCCCGTCATGATCCGGTGCGCCGTACCGGGTTGCAGCGTCAGCTCGTCGGTGCGCCCGGCCGGAATGTCCTCGGCGACCGGCAACACCACCGGGTTTTCCGGCGTCGCGGACGCCGTGTCCTCGGCGCGCACCGCGTAGCCGTCCATCGCGGAGTTGTCGAAGACCGGCAGCGCCAGCTGGGCGATGACGTCCTCGGCCAGCACCATGCCCTGGGCGTCGGTCAGCGCGACCGAAACCGGCGGCCGCGGACGAATCAAATCGGTGACGACGCGCTGATGTTCCGCGACTGATCGCATCGGGGCCATTATCCGCGCGTCAGACCGGGAAGCGGACGCCGGTAAGCTCTTCGGAGACGGCCCACAGCCGGCGTTGCAGTTCCGCGTCGTGGGACTGGGCGCTGGACTTGACGAGCTTCGGGTGGCCACGCTGCTCGAGGAATCCGTCCGGGCCGAAGTACTGCCCGCCCTGGACGTCCGGATCGGTGGCGGCCCGCAACGTCGGCAGCGCACCCATGGCCGCACTCTGGAACAGCACCGGGCCCAGCGCCGCGGCGGCGGGCCGGAAGATCGCCGGCAGGTTGCGGGTCAGCTCGGTGTTGGAGCCGCCGGGGTGCGCGGCCACGGCGATGGTCTTCGCGTCGGGCGTGGCCGCCAGCCGGCGCTGCAGCTCGTAGGTGAACAGGAGGTTGGCCAGCTTGGATTGCCCGTAGGCGGCGATCCGGTCGTACCGGTGTTCCCATTGCAGGTCGTCGAAGTGGATCGCGGCGCGCAGCCGGTGGCCGAGGCTGCTGATGGTCACCACCCGCGAATCCCGCACGGGGAGCAGGTGGTCGAGCAGCAACCCGGTCAGCGCGAAGTGGCCCAGATGGTTGGTGCCGAACTGCAATTCGAATCCGTCCGCGGTGACCTGCTTGGGCGTCCACATCACCCCGGCGTTGTTGATCAGCAGGTCGATGCGCGGGTAGGCCGCGCGCAGCGCGTCGGCGGCCGACCGGACCGCGTCCAGCGAGGTCAGATCCAGCTGCTGCAGGGTGACGTCTACTTCTCGGGACCCTTGCCCCCCGGCGGCGACGATGCGCGACAGCGCCGCGTTGCCCTTCTCGAGGTTGCGCACCGCGAGCACGACGTGGGCGCCGCGGTGGGCCAGCACGGCGGCCGCCTCATACCCGATGCCGGTGTTCGCGCCGGTGATGACGACGACGCGCCCGCTCTGATCCGGGACGTCACTCTCCGACCAGGCGCGGGTTTCTTTGTCGTTGGAAGCCATGGCCCAAAACATACTCACCCCGGCCGGATGTTGCCGGGCGCGTCATCGCTCGGTTGTCATCTGCGCGCGCAGCCAGGCGATGACCCGCGGCACCACCTCGGGCGCCTTGCTCATGGCGACATGGCCGGTGCCCTCGATGAGGTGCACCTCGGTGTCGGGCCGGCCCTGGAAGACGAGCGTGTCGGACTGCGGGACGAAGTAGTCGTCGGCGCCATTGATCACCAACATTTCCGAATTGCCTTGCCGGGCAAGCAGATCCCGTCGGTTGAGCCGGCCGAGGCCGGCGCTGAGCTCCTCGAGGGTGGGGGAATGATCCCAGTGCATGGCGTTGCCCACGATGTCGCGCATGCCGTAGGGCAGCTTTGCGATGTTCTCGGCGGCGAACGCGTCGACCACCGGGCCACCGAGTTCGATTGCGGCGTCGACGATTCCGGTCAGCCCGGACATCGCGGCGAAGTTCCCGCCGAATGACGCGCCGAAGTGTGCGACCCGGCCGTCGCCCAGCGTCCGGGCGTAGCCCACCAGGCCGCGGATCACCTCGTCGGCGTGTTCATCGAGCGGGATGTCCGTCTCGCCGGTGCCGGGATGGTCGAAGGCCAGCGTGGTCACGCCCGCGCCCTGGGTGAATGCGACCCACCACGGGTGGATGTCCATCTTCCAGGTGTCCACACCGCCGCTGGCGATCAGCACCGCCCGGTCCGAGTATCGGCCGTCGGCCGAATACAGGTGCACCGGCACCTCGACCGATCCGCCGCGGTACCCGACGGCGACGATGCGGCGCTCGAAGTGCACCGGAAAGCCGTTGGCCGCCAACTGAAATTGCTCGAGCTGGTGCTGCAGCGCCTTGACCCGGGCGGCGTCCGTCAGGCAGGGGAACTTGGCGCACCCGTACACCAGGGACGCCATCCGATGGTCCCCGCGCTCGGCGTAATCCCTTGCCACCCGCGACCATTCGTAGACCCAGCCGCCCGGCGCGTCGGCCCACATGTCGTCGACGGCCGAGCGGACCCGCTCAATGTCCTCGAGTGGAACGCCGAACTTCGCGAACTGGTCGGTGCGGTCGTCGAACATGGCCGCGGCGTCGATGTCGTAGGTGTACATGGGGCCGCTCCCTCGAGATTTTCACGGACCGTTGAGACTAGTCTCACGCTACGGTGAAATTAGTTTCAACGCAAGGAGAAATTCACGCTACGATGAAACTCGTGGCGAAGACTGCGACGACGCCCGGGACCCCTGGACCCCGGGACGAACGGGGGGTGCTCGCCGCGCGCATCGCCGCGGCGGCGCGCGACGAATTCGCCGTGCACGGCTGGGCCGGCACCACGATCCGGGCGGTCGCGCGGCGGGCCGACGTCGACCCGGCGCTGGTCTACCACTACTTCGGGTCGAAGGAAGGGCTGCTCGACGCCGCGACCAACCCGCCCCAGCAGTGGCTGGACCGCGTCGCCGAGGTGTGGGCCACCCCGGTCGAGCGGCTCGGCGCCGCACTGCTGCAGCTGCTGCTGGCCAGCTGGGCCGACGATGAGATCGGGCCGACGCTGCGGGCCATCCTGCAGACCGCGGCGCACGACCCCGCCACCCGCGACAAACTCCGTCGCGTGGTCGAGGGCAGCCTGATGGGGGTCTCGGGGCTCGGCAGCGACGACCGGGACCGCTTGATCCGCAGCGGCCTCATCTCCTCACAGATGATGGGGTTCGCGCTGATGCGCTACGTGTGGAAGATCGAGCCCGTCGCCTCGATGACCGACGACGAGGCCATCGCCGCGATCGCCCCAAACCTGCAGCGCTACGTCGACGGCGACCTGGGCGGTCAGACCCAGTAGTTGTCGTGGCGGACGAACCACTCCCGGCGTTCCTCGTCGGTCATGTCGGCCAGCGCCGCGAAGCCTTCGAAGTAGGCCTCGCGGGGGGCGCCCGGCGCGAACAGCATCAGGATCGACGCCGGCTCGTCGGCCTCGTTGCGGAAGCCGTGGACGCCGCCCGGCGGGACATAGAGGAAATCGCCCTGGTGCCCGTCGGCCCACTCGGTGCCGTCGTAGAGCTTCATCGTCCCGGAGAGCACGAAGAAGGCCTCCGACATGGCCCGGTGGAAGTGGGCCGGGGGACCGCCGCCGGCCGGGGCGATGTCGACCCGATAGAGGCCGTAGTCGCCGGCGGTGTCCTGTTGGTTGGCCAAATAGTGGTATTTGACGCCGGAGGTCTCGTAGTCCGGGGGCTGGTCGGCCCGCTTGAGCCAAGCGCTGATCTCCGGCTCTTCGGCGGTGTAGCGGGCCGGCGGGTAGGGCGGCACGACGAGGGACATGGCTCCAGTGTGCGCATAACATCGCGTGGATGGAGGCCGCGGAGGAACTGCGCGTGGAACGGCTGCTGGACGCCGAACGCAAAGCGGCGCAACTGTTCGACGAGATCGAGCGGCGGGCCATGATTCGGCCCGGGGTCGGGGAGAAGGAGCTCTCCGATGAGATTCACGACCTGGCCGGCGAGATGTTCGGCGTGACCCGGCACTGGCATCGGCGGATCGTGCGCGCCGGGGAGAACACGCTGCAACCGTTCCACGAGCGCCCGCCGGACCGGCTGATCGTCGACGACGACATCGTCTTCCTGGATCTGGGGCCGATCTTCGAGGAGTGGGAGGCCGACTTCGGCCGGACCTTCCTGTTGGGCGACGACCCACACAAGAAGGCCGTCCGCGACGCGCTGCCCCGGGCGTGGCAGGCCGGCCGCGACTACTTCGCCGGCCATCCCGACGTCACCGGCGCCGAGCTGTTCGACTTCGTCGTCGGGGTGGCGCACGCGGAGGGCTTCGAGTGGGCCAGCCGGATCGCCGGGCACCTGGTGGGGGAGTTCCCGCACAAGAAGATCGCCGGCCCCGGCATCGAGTGGTACATCATGCCCGGCTCGGACAAGCCGATGCGCCGCACCGACCCGCGCGGGCGCATCTGCCACTGGATCCTCGAGATCCATCTGGTCGACCGGCCGCGCGGCTTCGGCGGGTTCTACGAGCAGCTGCTCGACCTGCCCTGAGCCCCACTACTTCTTGCACTCGGCATAGGCGAGTGCTAAGAATGACTTGGCACTCGCGACCAGTGAGTGCTAGGTCGGGACGGTGAGACCAGGTCCAACGACAGCCCGGTCGTCCGTCGCGGGCACTGCACCCGGCCAGAACGTGTCATCCCCAATCCGGAGGAATCACTTCGCAATGGCCAAGACAATTGCGTATGACGAAGAGGCCCGCCGTGGCCTCGAGCGGGGGCTCAACGCCCTCGCCGACGCGGTAAAGGTGACGTTGGGCCCCAAGGGTCGCAACGTCGTCCTGGAGAAGAAGTGGGGTGCCCCCACGATCACCAACGATGGTGTGTCCATCGCCAAGGAGATCGAGCTGGAGGACCCGTACGAAAAGATCGGCGCCGAGCTGGTCAAGGAAGTCGCCAAGAAGACCGACGACGTCGCCGGTGACGGCACGACGACGGCCACGGTGCTGGCTCAGGCGTTGGTCCGCGAGGGCCTGCGTAACGTCGCCGCCGGCGCCAACCCGCTGGGTCTCAAGCGCGGCATCGAGAAGGCCGTCGAGAAGGTCACCGAGACCCTGCTCAAGTCGGCCAAGGAGGTCGAGACCAAGGACCAGATCGCTGCCACCGCGGCGATTTCGGCGGGCGACCAGTCGATCGGTGACCTGATCGCCGAGGCGATGGACAAGGTCGGCAACGAGGGCGTCATCACCGTCGAGGAGTCCAACACCTTCGGCCTGCAGCTGGAGCTCACCGAGGGCATGCGGTTCGACAAGGGCTACATCTCGGGCTACTTCGTCACCGACGCCGAGCGTCAGGAAGCCGTCCTCGAGGACCCCTTCATCCTGCTGGTCAGCTCCAAGGTGTCGACGGTCAAGGACCTGCTGCCGCTGCTGGAGAAGGTCATCCAGGCCGGTAAGCCGCTGCTGATCATCGCCGAGGACGTCGAGGGTGAGGCTCTGAGCACCCTGGTCGTCAACAAGATCCGCGGCACCTTCAAGTCGGTGGCCGTCAAGGCCCCCGGCTTCGGTGACCGCCGCAAGGCGATGCTGCAGGACATGGCCATCCTCACCGGTGGTCAGGTCATCAGCGAAGAGGTCGGCCTGTCGCTGGAGAGCGCCGACGTCGCCCTGCTGGGTAAGGCCCGCAAGGTCGTCGTCACCAAGGACGAGACCACCATCGTCGAGGGCGCCGGTGACTCCGACGCCATCGCCGGCCGGGTGGCCCAGATCCGCAGCGAGATCGAGAACAGCGACTCCGACTACGACCGCGAGAAGCTGCAGGAGCGCCTGGCCAAGCTGGCCGGCGGTGTTGCGGTGATCAAGGCCGGGGCCGCGACCGAGGTCGAGCTCAAGGAGCGCAAGCACCGCATCGAGGACGCCGTGCGCAACGCCAAGGCGGCCGTGGAGGAGGGCATCGTCGCCGGTGGTGGCGTGGCCCTGCTGCACGCCACCCCGTCGCTGGACGAGCTGAAGCTCACCGGTGACGAGGCGACCGGCGCCAACATCGTCCGCGTCGCGCTCGAGGCTCCGCTGAAGCAGATCGCCTTCAACGGTGGTCTGGAGCCCGGCGTGGTGGCCGAGAAGGTCCGCAACTCGCCCGCCGGTACCGGCCTGAACGCCGCCACCGGTGAGTACGAGGACCTGCTCAAGGCCGGCGTCGCCGACCCGGTGAAGGTGACCCGTTCGGCGCTGCAGAACGCCGCGTCGATCGCGGGCCTGTTCCTGACCACCGAGGCCGTCGTCGCTGACAAGCCGGAGAAGGCCGCCGCTCCCGTCGGCGACCCGACCGGTGGCATGGGCGGCATGGACTTCTAAGAGTCTGAGCACGAGAAAACCCGGTTCCCCTTGGGGGCCGGGTTTTTTCGTGCCGACTTCTACGCCGAGCGTGCGGCCCGCTGCACGTTCGGCGGGTAGGCCGGCGCGCCGCGGCATCGAGTGTGAGTTCGCGGCTTTGAGTGTGAGCGTAGGGCGGGATTTTCGTGATTTTTCCGCCCTGGCTTCACCCGCGAAGCCCAGGCTTCACACCCGGCGCCCTGACTTCACACTCGAGGCGCCTGGCCGGCCTTGTACGTTTAAGCGCGTGGCGCTTCCCGCTCCCTCACCCACCAGCACCGCCGTCGTGACGGGCGCGTCGTCGGGCATCGGCGCCGACATCGCCCGCGAGTTGGCCGACCGTGGCCACGGCGTGATGCTCGTCGCCCGCCGCGAAGACCGGCTGCGGGATCTGGCCGACGAACTCGCCGGCCGGGTACGCGTCGAGGTGATCGCCTGCGACGTCGCGGATTCCGCCGCCCGCGCCGGCCTGTTCGACGAGGTCGAGCGCCGCGGCCTGACGGTCGACATCCTGGTCAACAACGCCGGCATCGGCACCATGGGCTCGGTGACGAAAATTCCCGTGGCCGACGAGATCGCGCAGGTGCGGGTCAACGTCGAGGCCGTCATCGATCTGAGCACCCGCGCGGTCCAGCGGATGGTGCCGCGCGGCCGCGGCGCGATCCTCAACGTCGGCTCAACCGCCGGCTACCAACCCTTCCCCGGGCAGGCCGGGTACGCGGCCACCAAGGCGTTCGTCAACAACTACACCCAAGGGCTGCGCGGTGAACTCGCCGGCACCGGCGTCACCGTCGCGCTGCTGTGTCCCGGCCCGGTGCGCACCGAGTTCGTGAAGAGCGCCGGCATGGACGAGCGCGACTTCGCCGACGCGTTCCCGAAGTTCATGTGGAAGCCCTCGCGTGAGGTGGCGCGCGCCGGGGTCGACGCGCTCGACCGCGACCGCCCAACCGTGATCCCCGGCCTGCCCAGCCAGATCAGCACCCGCCTGTTCCAGTTCATGCCGCGACGAGTGCTGCTGCCGCTGTTGAAGAATCAGCATCCGAGCCTGCGCAGGGACCGGTCAGCCGGCTGAGCCCGGCCAGGGCCGCATCCAGCCCTCCACCGGAAGCGCGAGCGCGTTGCACAGCGTGCAGATCGTGCGGTACCAACCGACGGCCGTGAGCAATTCGATGCGCTGCTCGTCGTCAAGAAAGTCGCCGAGCGCTTCCCATGTCGCCTCCGACCACGAACCCGTGCGCTCGCACTCGTCGACCGCCGCGATCAGCGTCCGCTCGGCCGGGCCCCACCGCGGGTCATCGGCGCCGGCCAAGACCAGCGCGTCGCACTCGTCGTCGCTGACCCGGGCGATCGGACCCCAGAAGGCGGCCTGCCCGCCCCACTCGTAAGCGCAGCGCAGCAGCGCGCAGATGCGAAGGATGGCGATGGTCCGCGTCCGGGGCGGCAAAAGCGCTGCGGTGTAAAGGGATTCGCCGAGCTTGCGCAGCCGGGAGGCCAGCGCCGGATGGCGCTGCAGGCAACGCACCAACAGCAGCGGCTCGTAGGTGCGGTCCGGGTGGCCCCAGCTGTTGATGCCGGCGGCATCCTCTTCGCTCCACGGCGGGGCGAGGGGCGCGATGCGGCTCACGGATGAGACTGTACGGCCCTAGGCCGATGGCGGCGACCCGCTGCGCCCGGCTGATAGGCCATGGCGACCCGCTGCGCCGCGGCCGCGCTTGCGATCGCCGCTAGGCCGGCAGCGAGAACACCACACAGTCGTGCAGGCAGCCCCTCGCCGCATCGGGGGAGTCGGCGTCGCGGTGCAGCAGCGCGCGGGTGGGCGTCACCGTGAGCCGCACCGCGTCACCGGCGCCGCCTTCGGGCGACACCTCGGCCGCGCCGTCGACGATCAGCGAGTAGCCGCCCGGTTCGGCCGGGGGCCACAGCAGGGTGACGTCGCGGCGCCGGGCCAGGTTCTGCTGCGTGCGGCCGCCGATGAGACCGACCTCGAGGGTCTGTCCGCGCAACTCGGGTTCGACCGTCACGGTGTGTGAGCGGTATTCGTCGTCGACGGTGATCAGGTACGCGTACGGGTAATCGACGAGCGCGTCGGCGAGCGCCGCGAAATCGACCTTCTTCTTGCTGCGCATGATTTTCCAGGATAGGCGCGAACCGATGCGGCCCCGCGCTACTGCGGCGCCGGGGGCGTGAGGAACCCGGCGATGCGCGACGTGTAGCCGCGGGCGACGGCGCCGGAACTGGCGGGCCGCGTGACCGCGGTGGTGGTGTTGGAGAACCCGAGGTTTTGCAGTACCTCGTTCCAGGGCGGCAACTTCGCCACGGCCGCCGACGCGTCGGCGTGATACCCGAACATCGCCGCCACGTCCGAGGCCCACATCTGGTCGTAGGCCGCCTCGATGTCGGCGATCGCCGGGGTGTTCTGGCCCAGATGATTGTTGGCCGCCAACGCCCGCACCAGGGCCCGGTTGGCCGCCACCACCGCGGGCTGCACCGTGGCCGCCAGCGCCACCTCGAACGCGGTCGCGATGGCCGAGGCCTGGTGGGACACCTCTTCCGCCTGCGCGGCCGCCGCGGAAAGCCAACTCACGTATTGGCTGGCGACCGTCATCATGGCCGCCGACGACGCGCCCTGCCACGACCCGCTGGCCAGATCCGACGTCACCGAAGAAAAGGACGACGCCGACGACGCCAACTCCCCGGCGAGCCCGTCCCACGCCGCCGCGGCAGCAAGCAGCGGCCCGGGACCAGGACCGGAGAAAATTAGTGCCGAGTTGACTTCCGGCGGCAACCACGCAAAATGCGGGTTCGTCACGGGACCCAACTTAGCTGGTATATGCCACTTTTGGTGGCGTTATTGCAAGGGCGCCGGAGCGGGCTGACGGCCCCGCACCAACTTGCCCGGACGGGCGGCGGTGGGGACGCCATATTCAGCGATGATTTCCCCGGACACGATCGTGGCGACATACCCGTCCGCCGTCTGGTCCAGGCGTCGCCCGCCGGCGGGCAGGTCGTAGGTGATGACCGGCTTGTGCAGGCGCAGGGCGGCGTGGTCGATGACGTTGAGATCGGCCTTGTAGCCCACGGCGATACGGCCGCGATCGCTCAGCCCGGCGATGCGCGCCGGCACCGAGGTGAGCTCGCGAACCGCCTCGGGCACCGTGAACCGTCCGGCCTTGCGGTCCCGCGCCCAGTGCGTCAGGAAGTACGTCGAGTAGCTGGCGTCGCAGATCATGCCGTAGTGCGCGCCGCCGTCGCCGAGGCCGAGCACCACGTCGTCGCGGTGCAACAGCTCCCCGACGGTGTCCAGCGAGTTGCCCTGCAGGTTGCTGGTCGCGACCAGCAGCATGGCTTTGCCGTCGTCGTCGAGCAGCCTGTCGTAGGCCTCCTCCATCGGCTCCACGCCCTTGGCGCGGGCGCGGGCACCGATGCTGGTCGACGGGTCGGGCTCGTAGTCGGGGTCCTCGCCCAGCGGGTAGATCCAGTCCCACATCTGGGCCACGTACAGGATCGGGTGGCCCTGCCCCGGCTTGTCGGCCAGGATGCGGGCGCGGACCTCGGGCTTGCGCATCTCGGCGACCCGCTCGGCCAGCGGCAGGTGCGCGATTTCGCGGTAGCTGGGGTAGAGCACGAAGGGGTTCGCCGACAGCTGCAGCCCGATGATCAACCCGATGGGCCGCGGCAACAGCTGCGCGGTGATGTCCCCGCCCGCGGCGTTGGCCTTCTCGATCATGGTGATGGCGTCCGGCCACGACGGGTCACCCGAATTGGCGACGACGAGGGTGAAGGTCAGCGGCAGCCCGACGTCCTCGGCAACGTCGAACACCGTCTGCAGCACGGGCTGGTAGCCGCCGGCCGGGATGTCGGGGACGAACTGCAGCAGGCCGCCGCCGCCGTCCACGACGCCGCGGGCGATCTGCTCGATCTCCTCGCGGGCGGCGTCGTAACTCGGTATGGGCGAACCACTTTCGGTCTTGTGGATGGTCAACCGCGACGAGGCGAAGCCCAGCGCGCCGGCCTCGATCGCCTCCTTGGCCAACGCCCGCATCTTCGCCAGGTCGTCCTCGGTGGCCGGCTCGCGGTCGGCGCCGCGCTGCCCCATCACGTACACGCGCAGCGGCGAGTGCGGCAGGTACGCGGCCACATCGATGTCACGCTTGCCGGCATCGAGGGCGTCCATGTATTCGGGGAAGGTTTCCCACGTCCACGGCAGGCCGTCGGTCATCACGACGCCCGGGATGTCTTCGACGCCGGCCATCACGTCGACCAGGACGTCGTGGTCGGACTGGCGGCACGGCGCGAAGCCGACCCCGCAGTTGCCCATCACCACCGTCGTCACCCCGTGCGCCGACGACGGCGTCAGGCGCTCCGACCAGATGGACTGGCCGTCGTAGTGGGTGTGCAGGTCGACGAAGCCGGGCGTGACCAACAGCCCGGTGGCGTCGATCTCGCGGTTCGCCGCGGCGCCGTTCACGTCGCCGACCGCCTTGATGACGTTGTCGGCCACCGCCACGTCACCGACGTACGGCTCACCCCCCAGCCCGTCGACGATGGTGCCGTTGCGGATGATGAGGTCGTAAGTCATCCAAACAATCTACGACCGTGGCGGCGGCTCGTGCCAGGATCTTCTCCGTGATCGACCACGTGGGCATCAACTGCGCCGACTACGCAAAGTCCCAGCGGTTCTACGACGCGGTGCTGGAGACGCTGGGCTTCTCCCGGCAGCTGGATGTGGGCCCCGCCATCGGGTATGGCCGTGGGGGCAAGCCGACCTTCTGGATCTCAGGCGCGCTGGCCGGACCCAATCGCGAGGTTCACCTGGCGTTCGAGGCGCCCGACGAGGACGCCGTGCGCGCCTTCTATCGGGTGGCCGTGGAGTTGGGCGCCGAACCGCTGCACGAGCCGAGGCTCTGGCCGGAATACCACCCCGGCTACTTCGGCGCGTTCGTGCGCGACCCCGACGGCAACAACGTCGAGGCTGTCTTCCACGGCGCGCTCCCGTAGTGTCGCGAGTATGGCCCGCACCGACGATGCCGCCGTAATCCAAGACCTCCTGCGCGACGCCTTCACCCGGTTGATCGAACACGTCGACGAGATCACCGAGGGATTGACCGAGGAGGTGTCGTCCTATCGGCCGACCCCGGACGCCAACAGCATCGCGTGGCTGCTCTGGCACAGCGCGCGGGTGCAGGACCTCCAGCTGGCCGACGTGGCCGGGGTCGAGCAGGTCTGGCTGCGCGACGGGTGGGTGGACCGGTTCGGACTGGACCTGCCACAGGGCGACATGGGCTACGGGCATTCGCCCGACGACGTCGCCAAGGTGAAGGCGCCCGCGGACCTGCTGTCCGGCTACTACCACGCGGTGCACGAGCTCACCCTCGAATACCTCAGCGGGATCACCGCCGAGGAGCTAGCCCGCGTCGTGGACACCAACTGGGATCCGCCGGTGACGGCCAGCGCCCGGTTGGTCAGCATCATCGACGACTGCGCCCAGCACCTCGGGCAGGCCGCGTACGTGCGGGGGATTGCGTAGATTCGCAGGCGTGCGATTCGCGGCGAGCGTGCTGTTGTGGCTCATCACCACGCTGGCGCTGGCGGTGGCCATCCCCGCGGCGTGGACGCAGCTGCACGTCGTCGACGCCGACGGCTACGCGGCGCTGGCGCGCGGGGCGGCGGCCGACCCGGACCTGCAGTCCGCCATGGCGGCCGAACTGACCACGCGGGCAATGGCTCTCATCGCCGAACACGGCGGGGGCCGTTATCCCGTCGACAGCTCCGACGTGCACGATGCCGCCAGCGCTTTCACCGCCGGGCCAACCTTCCCGCCGCTGTTCGCCCAGGCCAACCGCGCGGCGCACGGCTGGCTGTTCGGTGACCCGAGGGGCGGCGAGAACGGCGATCAGTGGGCGGTCGACGTCGCCCCGATGCTGGGCGACGACTCGATCCGGCCGCTGCTCAGCCGTTACAACGTGACGGTTCCCGCGAAACTGGCTGTCCCGCTGACGGTTTCGATGCCACAAGCGATGCGTCAGGGGCGGCTGAGCCGGCTATCCACCTGGGGGCCGTGGGTGAGCGTGGGGGCGGCGGCGTTGTGCGGGGTCTGCGCGCTGCTCACGCTGGCCGCCGCGCGCCGGCGCGGCAAGGCGCTCAGCAGCCTGGGGGTGTCCGCCCTGCTCGTCGGCGCGGCCGGGTGGGCCGGCCTCGAGGTCGCCGGCCGCTACGTCGACAAGGCGCTCAACCGCACCACCGGCGACATCCGGCGCGTCGCCGAGGCGATGGTCGGACACGCCGAAGCCGGTCTGCACCAATGGCTCAACGTCACGCTGCTGGCCGGCGCCGCCCTGGTGGGACTCGGCGTGGTCGTCGCGATGGTCGGCAGTCTGTGGAAGAAGTCGTGAGCCGCCCCGCTACCCGAACGTGAACGAGAAGACCTGCAGGCCCTTGCTGACCCGCATGTCCAGCTGGTCGCGGTGCGCGGAGTCGTCGGCGACGATCCGGTGCAACGTGGGCGCCCCGCCGATCGGTGTGGTGGTGGTCGTGCCGTCCCGGGTCACGGTGAGCGTGCCGGTGCCGCCGATGACGGCGTAGACGTCCTTCGCGGTGTAGTTCAGCCGGACGGTGGCGTCGTCGCCCTCGGCGGTGGCGCCCTGATCGTCCAGGGTCCAGCGCCCGCGCAGGGCGAACTTGTCGTCGGCCAGGGTCGGCGGAAAGCTCAGCGTGACGGTGCCCGACGTGTAATCGCCGGTGCCGCCGTAGTTTCCGGACCTTTCGACACCGAGGTAGGTTTCGGGCGTGAGCCGGGTCTGCGGGGTGGTGTCGGCCGAACTCGTCGGCGCGGGCAGCGGCGCGCCGGGGTGGGCGTCCGCGAGCAGTTGGCGGATCAGTTTTTCGGTGCCGTCGTAGTCGCCTTCCCCGAACTTCGTGTGCCGCACTTGCCCGTTCGCGTCGATCAGGTATTCGGCCGGCCAGTACAGGTTGTGGAAGTTGTTCCACGTCGCGTAGTCGTTGTCCAGGGCGATGGGGTAGGGGATGTGCAGGTCGGCGGCGCCGCTGGCCACGTTCTCGGGGACCCGCTCGAACGCGTACTCCGGCGTATGCACCCCGATGACGACGAATCCGGCGTCGTGATACCTGTTGTACCAATCGATTACGTGCGGGATCGCGCGTTGGCAGTTGATGCACGAGTAGGCCCAGAAGTCGATCAACACGACCTTGCCGCGCACCTCGGCGGGGTCCAGCGGCTTGCCGTCCGGGGTGTTGAGCCACCCGGTGACGCCGGTCAGGGCGGGCGCGGGCCCGCACTGTTGCAGCTCGTCCGAACCGCTGGAGCAGTCGCTGAGCGCCCCCTCGACGGTGACGCTGGGCGGGCTCAGCGCCAGCCCGGTGCCGCGGTTCGGCTGCTGCGCGGGGGTGGGGTTTAGGCTGTGCCCGATGTCGTTGGCGCCCAGCTTGTTCTGCATCGCCGTCGTGTAGTCGGGGACGGCCCGCTGCAGCATCGCCGGCAGGTTGAACACCAGCGCCACGGCCAGCACGATCATCGCGATCCCGCCGGCGATCTGAATCGCACGCTGCCGTCGGCGGAACGCGGCGACGCGCTCGGCGACGCGGCGCCCGGCCAGCGCGAAGGCCAACAGCGGCACGGCATTTCCGAGGGCGAAGGTCGCGGTCAACACCAGCGCGCCCGGACCGATCGACGAGGTTCCGCCGGCGACCACGATCGCCGCGAGCACCGGACCGGCGCACGGCACGTAGAGCGCGCCCAACGTCAGACCGAGACCGAAACCGTCTGCGTTGGCGCCGATTTGGCGCTGCGGGAGGTAGGCGAACGGCCGTTCGATCAGGTGCTGCACCGGCGGGAAGATCAGCCCCAGGCCGATGAGGGTCAACACCACCAGGGCGGCCCACCGGATCGCGTCCTGCGGCAGGTGCAGCGCCGTCAGCAGCGCGGAGCCGAGCAGGGTGGCCAGGCTGAAGCTGCACACCAGCCCCGCGATCACCAGATACGGGCGGGACACCGAACTCACGCGGCGGGAGTCGGCTCGGGTACCGCCCGCACCGGACAGCAGGATCACCGGGAGCACCGGCAGGATGCACGGCGAGATGCCGGTGATCAGCCCGCCGAGAAACCCGATCAGGGCGATGGTCTGCACGCGCTATTTCCAAGGACGCGACGGGAGCATGGTTCCACCTTTACCCGTTCGCGCCGCCGACGAGAGTGACCTCGCACAAATCACGCAACGTGCGTTATACAAATCACACGACGTGCGTTACGCTCTTCCGGTGGCGCAACTGACATTCCAGCGTGCCCGCACCGAGGAAAAGAAGCGCCAACGTGCGGAGGCCCTCGTGGAAGCCGCACGCTCGCTGGCGATGGAGACGGGCGTCGCGTCGGTCACCCTGACCGCGGTGGCGAGCCGCGCCGGAATTCACTATTCGGCGGTGCGCCGCTACTTCACCTCGCACAAGGAAGTGCTGCTGCGCCTGTCCGCCGAGGGGTGGGTGCGGTGGTCGAACACCGTGTCGGACAAGCTGGCCGAGCCCGGCGCCAAATCGCCGTCGCGCATCGCCGGGACGCTGGCCGAGGCGCTGGCCGACGATCCGCTGTTCTGCGACCTGCTGGCCAACCTGCACCTGCACCTGGAGCACGAGGTGGACGCGGAGCGGGTCATCGAGGTCAGGCGCATCAGCACCGCCGCCACGCGCTCGCTCGCCGATGCCATCGAGAGGGCGCTGCCCGAGCTCGGGCGGTCGGGGTCGCTCGACATCCTGCTGGCCGCGTACTCGCTGGCGGCCACCCTGTGGCAGGTCGCGAACCCGCCGGCGGATCTCACTGACGTCTACGCCGAGGAGCCGGAAGTGGCTCCGCCGGAGTGGAATCTGGACTTCGCGACCGCGCTGACGCGCCTGCTGACTGCCACGTGCATCGGGCTCATCGCGGAAGCCGCATGAACTCAGGGAGGGAGGCCGGTAACGCTGTGGCTTGGCGATCTTCAACCGGTGAACACGGGAAGGGACTTGGAGCGCCCATGACGACGACTGAGCCAAGGACCGAGCCGCTGCAGCAGCAGGGCTCCGCCGGCGGGGAGGGCGAAAAGGCCGCTCCGCAGCGCGCCAAGAAAAAGGGGGTTTTGGGGCGTTTCTGGCTGGTGCTCACGATCGCGGCTGTCGTCGCGCTGTCGGGTTTCGTCGTGTACCGGTTGCACGGCGTCTTCGGCGTTCACCGCGGTTCGTTCGGTGGTGGCACCTCGGGAGAGGTCCTCGACGAGTTCAACGCCAAGACGATCACGCTCCAGGTCTGGGGCCCGCCGGGCAGCACGGCGACCATCAACTACCTCGACGAAAACTCCCATCCGCAGCAGGCCCTCAACGTGCCCTTGCCCTGGAGCAAAGTATTGAGTTCAACGAAGCCCGGCATCCCGGCAAACCTGGTGGCGCAAGGCGACGGCAGTTGGATCGCCTGCCAGTTCGTGGTGAACAAGCACGACGGAAGCGGTGACGTCATCAAGACGCCGAATCGCTCGGATCCCAACCAAACCGTGAACGCCTTCGTCTATTGCCTGGACAAGTCCGCATGAGCGAGCCGGGCGAGGTTCCGCCGCGCGTCGATCAGCCGCTGATCCCGCCGTTCCTGCCGCGGATGATCCACAAGCTGGCCCTGCCGATCGTCCTGGTGTGGTTGGGCATCGTGTTCGTCACCAACACCGTGGCCCCGCAGCTGGAGGTCGTCGCCAAAACCCACTCGGTGTCGATGAGTCCGACCGACGCGGCGTCCTTCCAGTCGATGATGAAGGTCGGGTCGACGTTCAAAGAGTTCAACTCCGACAACTCGGCCATGATCCTGCTGGAGGGCGACAAGCCACTCGGGGCCGAAGCGCACCGCTACTACGACGAGATCGTCAGGCGCGTCGAGCAAGACAAGAAACACGTCCAGCACGTCCAGGATTTCTGGAGCGATCCGCTCACGGCGGCGGGTTCCCAGAGCCACGACCAAAAGGCCGCGTACGTCCAGGTTTACCTCGCCGGCAACATGGGCGGCGGCCTGGCGAACGAGTCCGCCGCGGCCGTCCGCAAGATCGTGGACTCGGTACCCGCGCCGCCGGGAATCAAGGCATACGTCACCGGCGCGGGTCCGCTGTTCGCCGATCAATCCCACGCGGGTGAGAAGGGCGTAGCGAAGGTCACGCTCGTCACGTTCTTGGTGATCATCTTGATGCTGCTGTTCGTCTATCGGTCGGCGATCACCATGCTGATCATGCTCGTCATGGTGTTCATCGAACTGGCGGCGGCCCGTGGCGTCGTCGCGGTCCTGGGAAACTACGGGATCATCGGGCTTTCCACCTTCGCCAACAACATGCTGGTGCTGATGGCGATCGCCGCCGGGACCGACTACGCGATCTTCGTGGTCGGCCGCTACCACGAGGCCCGTGGTCTGGGCGAATCGCGCGAAAAAGCGTTCTACACCATGTTCCACAGCACCGCGCATGTCGTGCTCGGGTCGGGATTGACCATCGCCGGCGCGATGTACTGCCTGAGCTTCTGCCGGCTGCCGTACTTCCAGACGCTGGGCGTGCCGTGCGCGGTCGGCATGCTGGTGGCGGTTCTAGCGGCGTTGACGCTGGGCCCGGCGGTGTTGACGGTGGCGTCGTTCTTCAAGCTCATGGACCCGAAGCGCAAGCTGCAGACCCGGGGCTGGCGTCGCATGGGCACCGCGGTGGTCCGCTGGCCCGCACCCGTTCTCGCGGTGACCATCGCGGTCGCGTTGGTCGGTCTGCTCGCCCTGCCCGGTTACAAGACGGACTACGACAACCGCCACTTCCTGCCGGCGGACACCCCGGCCAATGTCGGTTATGCCGCCGCGGATCGGCACTTCGACCAGGCTCGGCTCAATCCCGAGCTGTTGATGATCGAGACCGATCACGACCTGCGTAACCCGGCCGACTTCCTGGTCTTGGACAAGGTCGCCAAGGCGGTGTTCCACATCCCGGGTATCGGCCGGGTGCAGACCATCACCCGGCCGTTGGGCACGCCGCTCGACCACAGCACCCTCGGGTTTCAGATGGGCGCGCAAGCCGCGGGGCGGATCCAGACCCAGCACTACCAAGAGGAGCAGGCGAACAATCTGCTCAAGCAGGCCGACGAGCTGCACAAGACGATGGCGACGCTGCACGAGCAGATGCAGGTGACCCAGGATCTGAGCAACACCACGCACGAAACCACCAGGCTCACCAAGGAAACCGTGCAGATCACCGAGAGGTTGCGCGACGACATCGCCAACTTCGACGACTTCCTCCGGCCGATCCGCAGCTACTTCTACTGGGAGAAGCACTGTTACGACATCCCGGCCTGCTGGGCACTCCGGTCGGTCTTCAACGCGCTCGACGGCATCGACCAGGTGGCCGAGAACATCGTGAACCTGAGCGCGAACCTCGACAAGCTGGATCGGATCCAGCCCAAGCTGGTGGCGCTGATCCCGCCGCAGATCGAGAGCCAGCAGCGCAACCTCGACACCATCATGTCGAATTACGCGATCACACAAGGACTTAACGAACAGGCGAAGGCGCAGGCCGACAACGCCACCGCGCAGGGCGATGCCTTCGACAAGGCGAAGAACGACGACACGTTCTACCTCCCGCCGGAGGCGTTCAAGAGCCCGGACTTCGCGCGAGGTCTCAAAAATTTCATCTCGCCCGACGGGCGCGCGGTCCGGTTGATCATCTCCCACGAAGGCGACCCGGCGAGTCCCGAAGGCATCAGGCACATCGAACCGATCAAACAGGCCGTCCACGAGGCGATCAAGGGCACACCCTGGGAGGGCGCCAAGGTCTACCTTGGCGGCACCGCCGCGACGTACAAGGACATGCACGACGGCTCCAACATCGACCTGTTGATCGCCGGAATCGCCGCGGCCACACTGATTTTCATCATCATGCTGGTGATCACCCGCAGCGTCGTGGCGGCCTTCGTGATCGTCGGCACGGTGTTGCTGTCGCTGGGCGCCTCGTTCGGACTCTCCGTGCTCTTATGGCAGTACATCCTGGGTTTGAAGTTGCACTGGATGGTGCTGGCGATGGCGGTCATCCTGCTGCTGGCGGTCGGCTCGGACTACAACCTGCTGCTGATATCGCGGTTCAAAGAGGAGATCCACGCCGGGCTCAAGACTGGGACGATCCGCGCGATGGCCGGTTCGGGCTCGGTGGTCACCTCCGCCGGTCTGGTGTTCGCCGCGACAATGGCCACGTTCATGTTCAGCCCGCTGCTGGTGATGGCCCAGGTGGGTACGACGATCGCGCTGGGTCTGCTCTTCGACACATTGATCGTGCGGTCGTTCATGACACCGTCGCTGGCCACCTTGCTCGGGCGCTGGTTCTGGTGGCCGCAGCACGTGCGTCCACGGCCGGCCAGCACCATGCTGCGACCGTACGGACCGCGTCCCGCGGTGCGCGAGCTGATCCTCAACGACGTCGAGGAGCACCCGCCGGGCGGATTGGTACAGCCGCGCTGATCCTACGAAGCGTGAGCAGCCCGCTGCGGGTGGTCAGAAGTCCCAGTCCGCGTCCTCGGTGGCCTGGTGGGAGCCGATGACATAGGAGCTGCCCGACCCGGAGAAGAAGTCATGGTTCTCGCCGGCGCCGGGATCGAGCGCCGAGAGCACCGCTGGGTTCACCCGGCAGTCCGAGGGCCCGAACATCGGCTCGTACCCGAGGTTGGCCAGGGCCCGGTTCGCGTTGAACCGCATGTAGGGCAGTACGTCGTCGGTCCAGCCCAGGCCGTCGTACAGATCGTGGGCATAATCAATCTCGTTGGTGTACAACGCATTCAGCAGCTCGTAGGTGTACTCGCGGTGGCCGGACCGCTCTGATTCCGAAAGCTCGGCGAGTCCGCACTGACACTTGTAGCCGATGTAGAAGCCGTGCACGGCTTCGTCGCGGATGATTAGCCGGATGATGTCGGCGGTGTTGGTGAGCTTGCCGCGCGAGGACCAGTACATCGGCAGGTAGAAACCGGAGTAGAACAGAAACGATTCCAGCATGACCGACGCCGCCTTGCGTTTGAGGGCGTCGTCCCCGCGGTAATAGTCGACGACGATCTGAGCCTTGCGCTGCAGGTGCGGATTGCGCTCGGACCAGTCGAAGGCGTCGTCGATCTGGCGGGTGGAGCACAGCGTCGAAAAGATCGAACTGTAGCTCTTGGCGTGGACCGATTCCATGAACGCGATGTTGGTCAGCACCGCCTCCTCGTGGGGCGTGACCGCATCGGCGATCATCGACACCGCGCCGACGGTGGCCTGCGTCGTATCGAGCAACGTGAGCCCGGTGAACACTCGCACGGTCGTCTGCTGCTCCTGCGCGGTCAGCGTCTGCCATGACGCCGAGTCGTTGGACAGCGGCACCTTCTCCGGCAGCCAGAAGTTGCCCGTCAGCCGATCCCATACCTGCGCGTCCTTGGGGTCGGGCAGGCGATTCCAGTTGACCGCCCGCATTCGATCCACCGATCGGATGCTCATCGCGCGCCGCCGATCTCGTCGCTGCTGTGTAGCCCGGACAGGTCGCCGCGGCGAGCGGCCTCGAAGCGGACGGCGACGTCGGCCCAATTCACGATGGACCACAGCCTGTCGACGTAGTCGGCCTTGACGTTGCGGTACTGCAGGTAGAACGCGTGCTCCCAGGCGTCGAACACCAGCAGCGGAGTGCTGGTGATCGCCACGCTGACGTGGTGATCGTGAATCTGGTGCACGACCAGACGACGCCCGATCGGGTCCCACGCCAGCGCACCCCACCCCGAACCCTGCACGCTGGAGGTGGCCCCGGTCATCTCGGCGCGGAACGCCTCGAATCCGCCGAAGAACTCGTCGATGGCGGCGGCCAGTTCCCCCTCGGGCCTTTCGGCGGCCTCCGGCGAGAGATTCGTCCAAAAGATCGAGTGCAAGGCATGGCCGGCGAGGTGAAACGCCAGCGTCCGCTCCAGGCCCGGCAAGTGGGCGAGGTTGCGCTCGGCACGCGCCTCGGCGAGCTGGTCGACGGTCGAGTTGGCGCCCTTGACGTAGGCGGCGTGATGCGCGTCGTGGTGCAGCTGCATGATCTCGCCGCTGATCGCGGGCTCGAGCGCACCGTAGTCATAGGTCAGGTCGGGCAGGACGTAGTGGGGCATGGCTCTCCCTCGTCGGTGTGGGCTGTCGTCCGAACATACCGCGAGATTTCGGGTAGCCAAATAATTTGTTCCGAGGTACCGTAATTCGTGTCGGTGGGTGTACCGACAGCCACGCGGCCCGCACCGGTTCTCCGGTGCGGGCCGTACCTTTCAGTGGTGAAACGGCAGCAGGGCACACCAAAAGACTCAGCGCCCAGGAGGAGATTCCTGGGCGCTGGGTGGGTGAATACCGCTTATGCCGTGAGGATTACGACCAGTTCCACACCGACATGTCGCCGGGCGGGTAGGTGTTGCAGATGTCGGTGGCCTTGGCGACCACGCCCTTGTTGTTCCAGAAGATCTTCATGTGGTTGGGCCAGGCCAACCACAGCGGATCGGCCTGTGGCGCATAGAAGTTCTCGGAGTAGTTCCGGCGGTCGGCCGGCGACAACGCATAGAACCAGTGGGCCTTGTCGATGGCGGCCTGGTTCACGTTGGGGTGGTTGTTGAAGTCGATCATGTAGCGCTGGTAGTACACCGGGCTGGTGTCCCGGGTTGCCGCCAGGATCTGCTCAGCATCACATGTGGTGTTGATCATCCGGCGGGGGATCGGGAAGTCCTCCGTGGAGTCGGCTACCGCGGTCGACGGGAAGATCGCAGCGGTAACACCCAGAGCAAGGAACACAGCGCCTGCACGCAGGCCGGTACTCAGCCGAGACATAGCAGTTACGGTAGCACTTTTTGGCCGGACGCGGATATTTCCCAGCTGACTGCCAGGGGATCTCTAGCCTGTCTCAGTATCAGTCCCGATCAGGGACGATGACGTGTGACGGGTCCGGCCGCAGCTCCGGCGGGGCCTGGCTGTAGTCCCCGAACGGGCCGTCGCGGCGCTCGACGGCGGCGCGCACGCCCTCGTCCTCCGCGATCTTGATGAAGCCCAGGGCGTCGGGCGTATTGCGCATCAGGCCGTCGAGGATGCCGCCCAGCGTCTGGGTGGAGGCCAGGCCCATGTTCTCGTAGGCCTGGTTAACGATCAGCTTTTGCGCCTGCAACTGCGACAAGGGGATCTGCGCCAGTTCGGCCGCGATCTCGGCCACCCGCGCTTCGAGGCGCTCGAAGGGCACCGCCTCGTTGATCAGCTCGATCTCCGCGGCCTGCACGCCGGTCAGGGGACGCCCGGTCAGCGAGTGCCACTTCACCTTGGCCAGGCTCAGCCGGTAGAGCCACATCCCGGTCAGGTACGCGCCCCACATCCTGCTGTAGGGGGTGCCGATCACGGCGTCCTCGCTGGCGATGACGAGATCGGCGCACAGCGCGTAGTCGCTGGCACCGCCCACGCACCAGCCGTGCACCTGGGCGATCACCGGTTTGGACGCCCGCCAGATGGCCATGAACTTTTGCGTCGGCCCGGTCTCGCGGGCGCTGACCATCGCGAAGTCCTTGCCGGGATCCCACTTTCCGTCGCTCATCATGGATTCGCCCCAGTGCTGGAAACCGCCGCCGAAGTCGTAGCCGCCGGAGAACGCCCGGCCCGCCCCGCGCAGCACGATGACCTTGACGGCCGGGTCGCGCTCGGCCAGGCCGACCGCGGCCTCGATCTCGTCGGGCATGGGCGGCACGATCGTGTTCAGCTGCTCGGGCCGGTTCAGCGTGATGGTGGCCACCGGGCCGGCCGTGCGGTAGAGCAGGGTCTGGAAGTCGCTGCTTGGCATGGCGTCCTTAAGGGTCGGGCTGCCGGTTTTCCGGTGACGAGGCGTAGATCCGCCCGGCGATCTTCAGATACGGCGTGGTGAGGTAGGCCGAGAAGGCGACGATGGCCGAAAAGATCGCCGCCACGACGACCCCGTTGGGCCACAGCTGGCCGGTCCCCACCGCGAAGCAGGCGATGCCGATGATCGCAGTCGCCCAGTAGAACCGCCGGCCCGCGCGACGGTCGTTGATGAAGCGGTACCGTGCCTGGGCCGCCGACGCCAGGATGAAGATCAGCCCGGTCGCCAACAGGGTGAGTTCGATGCGCTGCGCCGCTGACACGTCGTTGATCCTATGACTGCGTGCGCCCGCCCAGCATCTGCCATAGGAACGAGTAGGTCAGCGCCGACTTGAAGGCGACCTGCTCGTTGTCGGCCGCGCCGGCGTGGCCGCCCTCGATGTTCTCGTAGTAGAACACCGGGTGGCCGGCGGCCTCGAGGGCCGCGGTCATCTTGCGGGCGTGCCCCGGATGCACCCGGTCGTCGCGGGTGGACGTGGTCATCAGCACCGGCGGGTACCGGCGCGTCGCCGAAATGTTTTGGTAGGGCGAGTATTCGGCGATGAATTTCCAATCGTCGGGGTTGTCCGGGTCACCGTACTCGGCCACCCACGACGCGCCGGCCAGCAGCAGGTGGTAGCGCTTCATGTCCAGCAGCGGGACGCTGCACACCAGCGCGCCGAATTTCTCCGGGTACTGGGTCAGCATGATGCCCATCAGCAGGCCGCCGTTGCTGCCGCCCTGCGCGCCGAGCTGCTCGACGCGTGTGATGCCGCGGTCCACCAAATCGGTTGCCACGGCGGCGAAGTCCTCGGCGACCTTGTGCCGGCCCTCGCGTATCGCCTGGGTGTGCCACTCGGGGCCGTATTCGCCGCCGCCGCGGATGTTGGCCAACACGTACGTGCCGCCGCGGGCCAGCCACAGCCGCCCCAGCACGCCGCTGTAACCGGGCGTGTTCGACGATTCGAATCCGCCGTAGCCGTAGAGCAGGGTGGGCGCCGGTCCGTCGGACGCCGGGCCGGCGGGCCGCACCACGAAGTAGGGGATCGGCGTGCCGTCCTTCGACTTCACGAAGTTCTGTGTCACGGAGATGTTTTCGGCATCGAAGAACGCCGGGGCGGACTTGAGCTGTTCGAGGGCCCCGTCGTCGGTGCCCCGCATCAGCCGGGACGGTGTGTCGAATCCACTGGAATCCAGGAAGAACTCGTCGCCGGTGTCGTCGGCGGAGACGACGACGGTGTTGGTGGCGGCCGGGATCCCGGCCACGGGTTCGCGGCGCCAGGATGCCCGTGACGATCGCAAGCGCGGCGGAGCCGGGCGCAGCGGGTCGTCACCCGATGCCCGTGACGATCGCAAGCGCGGCGGAGCCGGGCGCAGCGGGTCGTCACCCGATGGCCGTGACGGCGTGACGATCTCGACGCGACTGGCCACGTCCACCAGCGAGACGATCACCAGCCGGTCGCGGGTCCACGCGTAGTGGTTGAGCGCCGTGTGTTCGTCGGGTTCGAAGACCACCTGCAATTGCGCTGTGCCGCCGAGGAATTCCTCGTAGTCGGCGGCCAGCAGCGACCCGGCGCCATAGGTAGTGCCGCCGAAGAACCAATCGCTGCGCAGCTCGACCAGCAGCCATTCGCGGTGCAGGCTCACGCTGGCGTCGGTGGGGGTGTCGATGCGGATGAGTTCCGGCCCGCGCAGCTCGTAGAGTTCTTCGTTCCAGAAGTCCAGCGCCCGCCCGATCAGGGTGCGCTCGTACCCGGGGATCCGGCTGGCGCTGGCCGCCACGTTCACGTCGGAACGGGCGCCCTCGAAGACGGTCTCGGCCTCGGCCAGGGGTGTGCCCCGGCGCCACCGCTTGACCACCCGCGGGTAGCCCGAATCGGTGAGCGTGTCGGGCCCGAAGTCGGTGCCGACCAGGACGGTGTCGGGGTCTTCCCAGCTGACCTGCGACTTGGCTTCCGGAAGTTCGAATCCGTCGGTGACGAATTCCCTTGTCAGCATGTCGAATTCGCGCACGATCGAGGCGTCCGAGCCGCCGCGGGAGAGGCTGACCAGCGCGCGGGTGTACTCGGGGTAGATGACGGCGGCGCCGGCCCACACCCATTTCTCGCCGTCGGCCCGGCCCAGTTCGTCGACGTCGATCAGCACGTCCCACTCGGGGGTATCGGTGCGGTAGCTGTCCAGCGTGGTGCGCCGCCACAGCCCGCGGGGGTTGGCCGCGTCACGCCAGAAGTTGTAGAGGTATTCGCCGCGGCGTACCACGTAGGGGATGCGGGCGTCGGTGTCGAGCACCTCGAGCGCCTCGGTGCGCATCCGCTCGAAATCGGTGTCGCGGAAGCGCGCCAGCGTCGGCTCGTTGCGCGCCCGCACCCAATCCAGCGCCTCGTCGCCGGTGACGTCCTCGAGCCAGAGGTAGGGGTCTTCGCTGTCCTGAGGGTCGGTGCGCGCGTGCGGCGTCGTGGAAGCGTTGGAAGCCATGGAAGCCATTGTGGCCACGGCGGTACTGTGAGGTGTATTACACAGCCGAACGAGGAGTGAGAGCAGTGACCGTTTTCGCACGTCCAGGTGCCGCCGGGGCGTTGATGTCGTATGAGTCTCGCTACGAGAACTTCATCGGGGGGCAGTGGGTTCCGCCGGCGCGGGGGCGCTACTTCGAGAACCCGACACCGGTCACCGGCCAGACGTTCTGCGAGGTGGCCCGTTCGGATGAAGCCGACGTCGACAAGGCGCTCGACGCCGCCCACGCGGCCGCGCCGGCGTGGGGTAAGACGGCGCCGGCCGAGCGCGCCGCGATCCTGAACAAGATCGCCGACCGCATCGACGAACACACCGCCGCGCTGGCGGTGGCCGAGGTCTGGGACAACGGCAAGCCGATCCGCGAGGCGCTGGCCGCCGACATCCCCTTGGCGGCCGACCACTTCCGGTACTTCGCCGCGGCGCTGCGCGCCCAGGAGGGCTCGCTGAGCCAGATCGACGACGACACCGTCGCCTACCACTTCCACGAGCCGCTCGGCGTGGTCGGGCAGATCATCCCGTGGAACTTCCCCATCCTGATGGGCGCCTGGAAGCTGGCGCCCGCGTTGGCCGCCGGCAACGCGGTGGTGCTCAAACCCGCTGAGCAGACGCCGGTTTCGGTGCTCTACCTGATGTCGCTGATCGGCGATCTGCTGCCGCCCGGGGTGATCAACGTCGTCAGTGGGTTCGGCGCCGAGGCCGGTAAGCCGCTGGCATCGAGCAACCGGATCGCCAAGATCGCGTTCACCGGCGAGACCACCACGGGGCGACTGATCATGCAGTACGCGTCGCAGAACCTGATCCCGGTCACCCTCGAACTCGGGGGCAAGAGCCCCAACATCTTCTTCTCCGATGTGATGGCCAAGGCCGACGACTATCAGGACAAGGCTCTGGAGGGCTTCACGATGTTCGCCCTCAACCAGGGCGAGGTGTGCACCTGCCCGTCGCGCAGCCTGGTCCAGGCCGACATCTACGACGAGTTCCTGGAGCTGGCCGCGATCCGCACCAAGGCGGTCCGGCAGGGCGACCCGCTGGACTCCGAGACCATGCTGGGGTCGCAGGCGTCCAACGACCAGCTGGAAAAGGTGTTGTCCTACATCGAAATCGGCAAGGACGAGGGCGCCAAGGTGATCACCGGAGGCGAACGCGCCGAGCTCGGCGGCGACCTGTCCGGCGGCTTCTACATGCAGCCCACCATCCTGGGCGGCGACAACTCGATGCGGGTCTTCCAGGAGGAGATCTTCGGGCCGGTGGTGGCGGTGACGTCGTTCTCCGATTACGACGACGCCATGTCGATCGCCAACGACACCCTCTACGGCCTGGGGGCGGGGGTGTGGAGCCGCGACGGCAACACCGCCTACCGGGCCGGGCGCGACATCCAGGCCGGCCGGGTGTGGGTGAACTGCTACCACGTCTATCCCGCCCACGCGGCGTTCGGCGGCTACAAGCAGTCCGGCATCGGCCGGGAGAACCACAAGATGATGCTGGACCACTATCAGCAGACCAAGAACATGCTGGTGTCCTACTCCGAGAAGGCGCAAGGGTTCTTCTGACGCGCCGGCGACGATGCAGAGCGAAGCGATGAGTGGAAGCGGCGCGAGGGGTCTCGCGCCCGCCGGAGTGGCCATCACCGCCCCGGCCGCCGAGGTACTGACGCGGCTGCAGGCGGCGCACGGCCCGGTGATGTTCCACCAGTCCGGCGGCTGCTGCGACGGCTCGTCGCCGATGTGCTACCCGCTCGGCGACTTCCTGGTCGGCGATCGCGACGTCCTGCTCGGCGTGCTCGACGTCGGACCCGACGGCGTGCCGGTGTGGATTTCGGGCCCGCAGTACGCGGCCCACTATCGCGACAAGCACACCCAGTTGGTGATCGACGTGGTGCCCGGCCGCGGCGGCGGGTTCAGCCTGGAGGCACCCGACGGCGTCCGGTTCCTGTCCCGCGGCCGCGTCTTCACCGCCGAAGAACAGGCGTCTTTGGCCGGCGCGCCGGTCATCACGGGCGCCGGTTACGAGCGGGGTGAACGGCCCGCGACACGCGGTCCGGTGGTGGCCGGCGCGGGCGCGCAGACATGCCCTGCGCCTCGGTGACCGCAGTACAGTCGAGAAAGTGATTCCCCTGCCCCGTCCCTGGTTACTGGCCGGCGCCATGCTGATCGGAAGCGCGGTCGGGGCCCTGGCGTGCGTGGCGTACACCGTCGTGGTCCACGCCAGCGTCCGCCCGGACATCGCGATCGCGTCGGTGGTTGGCATCCCCAGCGTCGTCGGGCTGACGATGATCCTGTTCTCCGGGCGCCGCTGGGTCACCGCGCTGGGCGCGTTCATCCTGGCGGCGGCGCCGGGCTGGTTCGGTGTGCTCGTCGCGTTGCGGGTGACCGCCGGTGCCTGACGACAAGGACGCCGCGAGCCCAGGGACCGAGGCCTTCGTGCCGGAC
This sequence comes from Mycobacterium sp. H4Y, assembly GCF_000364405.1. Lineage (NCBI taxonomy): Bacteria > Bacillati > Actinomycetota > Actinomycetes > Mycobacteriales > Mycobacteriaceae > Mycobacterium > Mycobacterium sp. H4Y. Next base: position 1,027,939 of record NZ_AKIG01000002.1, on the reverse strand, counting down.
TTCTCCGACGATGAACGCGAGACCGAGGACACCGGGACCCAGTCCTGGGTCCCCGATTTCGACGACGACTCCGACTCCGAGATCGCGGACACCGGCGAGCGGCCGGCGGCCACCGAGCCCGAACCCGGCGAGCCAGAACCGGAGGCCGCCACCGGATCCGCCGTCCCGGTGCAGTCGGTCACCGTCCCCGGTCGCTACTTCTACGTCAAGTGGTGGAAGTTGGCCCTGATGCTGCTGGGCGTGTGGGCCGCCGCGGCCGTGGTCGGGCTGGGTTTGTTCTCGTGGTGGTACGGCTCGATCGACAAGACTCCGGCGCTGTTCGCGGTGCTGGTCTACGTGGCGGTGTGCGTGGTCGGCGGCGTGATGCTCGCGATGGTGCACGGCAGGCCGCTGGTTTCCGCGCTGTCGGTGGCGCTGATGTCGGGGCCGTTCGCCGCCGTGGCCGGCGCGGCACCCCTGTACGGCTATTACTACTGCGAGCGAGTGGGCCACTGCCTGGTCGGCGTCATTCCGTATTGACCTGATTCCGAGGCGCCCCGCGAGTGTGGGGGTGAGGGACGAATTTCCGGCGTTTCCGGTACGTAGCGCCCACCCTCGGCGCGTTGGAAGCGGCGCGACTCACGGCGTTGTCCGCTGCGAGCCGGCGCCCACTAGGGTGGGCACGTGACTTCTCACTATGACGTCGTCGTCCTCGGGGCCGGCCCCGGCGGATATGTCGCGGCCATTCGCGCCGCACAACTCGGCCTTTCCACCGCGGTCGTCGAGCCGAAGTACTGGGGCGGGGTTTGCCTCAACGTCGGCTGCATTCCGTCCAAGGCGCTGCTGCGCAACGCCGAACTCGCGCACATCTTCACCAAAGAGGCTAAGACCTTTGGCATCAGCGGAGAGGCGACCTTCGACTACGGCGTCGCCTTCGACCGCAGCCGCAAGGTGGCAGAGGGCCGCGTCGCGGGCGTGCACTTCCTGATGAAGAAGAACAAGATCACCGAGATCCACGGCTACGGCCGGTTCACCGACGCGAACACCATCTCGGTCGAACTCAACGACGGCGGGACCGAGACGGTCACGTTCGACAACGCCATCATCGCCACCGGCAGCAGCACCCGGCTGGTTCCGGGCACCTCGCTGTCGGCCAACGTGGTCACCTACGAGGAACTGATCCTGTCCCGCGAGCTGCCTGAGTCGATCATCATCGCCGGTTGCGGAGCGATCGGCATGGAGTTCGGCTACGTGCTGCGCAACTACGGGGTCGACGTGACCGTCGTGGAGTTCTTGGCGCGCGCGCTGCCCAACGAGGACGCCGAGGTGTCCAAGGAGGTTGAGAGGCAGTTCAAGAAGCTGGGCGTCAAAATCCTCACCGGTACCAAGGTCGAGTCGATCTCCGACAACGGTGCCGAGGTGACTGTGGCCGTCAGCAAGGACGGCAACACCCAGGAGCTCAAGGCCGCGAAAGTGTTGCAGGCCATCGGTTTTGCGCCCAACGTCGAGGGCTACGGCCTCGAGGCCGCCGGGGTCGCGCTGACCGACCGCAAGGCCATCGGCATCACCGACTACATGCGCACCAACATCGAGCACATCTACGCCATCGGCGATGTCACCGGGAAGCTGCAGCTCGCCCACGTCGCCGAGGCCCAGGGCGTCGTGGCGGCCGAAACCATCGCCGGCGCAGAGACTTTGGCGCTCGGTGACTACCGGATGATGCCGCGCGCGACCTTCTGCCAGCCTCAGGTGGCCAGCTTCGGCCTCACCGAGGAGCAGGCCCGCGAGGAAGGCCACGACGTGGTGGTGGCGAAGTTCCCGTTCACCGCGAACGGCAAGGCCCACGGTGTCGGCGACCCGAGCGGGTTCGTCAAGCTGATCGCCGACTCGAAATACGGTGAGCTGCTGGGCGGTCACCTGGTGGGGCACGATGTCTCGGAGCTGCTTCCGGAGCTGACGCTGGCGCAGGAGTGGGATCTGACCGCCACCGAGCTGGCCCGCAACGTGCACACCCACCCGACCATGTCCGAGGCGCTGCAGGAATGCTTCCACGGGCTGACCGGACACATGATCAATTTCTGAGCCGCGCATGATTCGCACCGTCACGCCCCAGACGATCGCGGGCGCCGTCGCCGGCCTGGCGACCGGTTATGTCGTGTGGCTGCTCGGCATTTCGACCGGGGACAACGCGACGGCGGGCCAGTGGGGTCCGCTGGTCTTGCTGGCCTCGGTGGTGCTGGGAATCGGCGCCGCGATCTGGGGTGCCTGGCAGCGACGACGCGGGAAGCTGGGCTGGGCGGCGTTCGCCTTCGGCCTGCCGGTACTTCCCGTGGTCCTGACGCTGGCCATTTTGGCCGACGTCTACCTATAGCTGCTGCGGGTTGTCCAGCGGAATCTCGAGCGTCGCCATCGTCGCGGCCAGCCCATCGTATTGGCTTGCCAGCAAGCAGAATTCGATCAGCTGCCGCCGGTCCAGGTGAGTCGCCAGCTCGCGCCAGGTGGCGTCGGTGACGGTGCGGTCGTTGACGAACTCGTCGGTCGCCGCCAGCAGCGCCTGCTGACGCACAGTCAGGCGCCCCTCGACCGGGTCCAGCCGTTCCGGCCACGCGAAGATCGCGGCCTGCGCGTCGGCGTCGAGCCCGGCCTTGCGCGCCATCCGGCGATGGTGCTGCAGTTCGTATTCGCATGCCCGTAGGTGTCCGACCCGCAGGATCACCAGCTCGGTGTCGATGGTCGGCAGCTTCCCGCGCAGCAGCCGGCCCCCGTAGGCCAGCCACGTCCAAAACAGCAACTGGCGCTGGCCCAGGATGGTGAACAGGTGCATCTCCGGTGCGCGCACGGTGCGCGCGCCCAGCTTCGCGATCACCCAATTGATCGGTCCCAGTTGGCGGAATCGCCCCGGCGGGATGCGGCCGTCGGGACTCACGGTTGCGTCACCAGGTACGGGGACACCGTGCTGCGATGCTCGTCGAGATCGAGCGCGCGCCCGAGCGCCGGGAAGGCGCGCTGCGGACAGTTGTCGCGCTCACAGACCCGGCATCCCGCGCCGATCGGTGTGGAGATTTCCCCCGACAAGTCGAGTCCTTCCGAGTAGACGAGCCGGTGCGCGTGGCGAAGCTCGCACCCCAGGCCGATCGCGAAGGTCTTACCGGGCTGACCATACCGGGCCGCGCGTCGTTCCACGGTGCGGGCCACCCACATGTAGTTGCGGCCGTCGGGCATCTGCGCGATCTGGACCAGGATCTTGCCCGGGTTGGCGAAGGTTTCGTAGACGTTCCACAGCGGGCAGGTGCCTCCGCTGGAGGAGAAATGAAAACCGGTGGCGGACTGGCGTTTTGACATGTTGCCGGCGCGGTCGACCCGGACGAAGGAGAACGGCACCCCGCGCATCGACGGGCGCTGCATCGTCGAGAGCCGGTGCGCGATGGTCTCGTAGCTGATCGAGTAGAAGGAAGACAACCGTTCGACGTCGTAGCGGAAATTCTCTGCGACGTCGTGGAATTGGCGGTAGGGGAGCACGGCGGCCGCGGCGAAGTAGTTGGCCAGACCGAGCCGGGCCAGCGTATGCGACTCGTCGCTGGTGAACTTGCCCTGCGCGACCAGGTCATCGATCAGATCCCCGAACTCGAGGTAGGCCAGTTCGGCGGCCATCTTGAACACCTGCTGCCCCAGCGAGAGGTGATTGCTGATCTCCAGCGTCTTGGTGGCGGGGTCGTAGCGGTGCAGCACGGTGTCGCCGAGATCGATGCGGCGGTTGATGTGCACCCCGTGCACCTCGGTGAGCCGGCGCGTCAACTCCCGGGCCAGATCGCCGTGGTGCAACCGCATCTTGATGGTGAGCTCCTCGGCGGCGGTGTCCAGCTCGTGCAGGTAGTTCTGCCGTTGGTAGAAGTAGTCGCGCACCTCCTCGTGCGGCATGGTGATCGATCCGCTGCCGCTGCCGTCGGAGAACCGCTCCTCGGTGGCGGCCGCCAGCTGCGCGGTGGTGATCCGGTAACGGCGGTGCAGGTTGACCACCGCCCGCGCCAACCCGGGATGAGCGCTGACCATTTCGGCGACCTCGGTCGGGTCGACGTCGATGTCGAGGTCGCGGTCCAGGGTGACCTCGCGCAGCTCGGCGACCAGCCGGGTGTCGTCCTGTGAGGAGAAGAACGTGGCGTCCACCCCGAACACCTCGGTGATGCGCAGCAGCACGGCCACCGTCAGGGGGCGAACGTCGTGCTCGATCTGGTTGAGGTAGCTCGGGGAGATTTCCAGCATCTGAGCCAGCGCGGCCTGGGAAAACCCGCGCTCGTTGCGCAGCTGGCGGACCCGCGAGCCGACGAACGTCTTGGACACCTCACCGAGGTTACCGGCCTTGCGAAGCTTTGGTTCGCAGAGTTGGCAGCGGGTCTCGCGCGTCGCGATTGGTGTTCGATGGCCCTCGTTGGCATTATTCGACCGGGGCCTCGGGCCTTAACCTGGGGTAACCGCGAGGAGGAAACGGGGAGCGCACCGTGAGCCTGGATAAACAACTGATGCCGGTGCCCGACGGTCACCCGGACGTTTTCGACCGCCAGTGGCCGTTGCGGGTCGGGGATATCGACCGCACGGGCCGGCTGCGACTGGACGCCGCGTGCCGGCACATCCAGGACATCGGCCAGGACCAGCTACGCGAGATGGGTTTCGAGGAGACCCATCCGCTGTGGATCGTCCGGCGCACGATGATCGACCTGATCCGACCGGTCGAATTCAGCGACATGCTGCGGATGCGCAGATGGTGCTCGGGCACCTCCAATCGCTGGTGCGAGATGCGGGTCCGCATCGACGGCAAGCGCAAGGGCGGGCTCATCGAGTCCGAGGCCTTCTGGATCAACATCAACCGGGAGACCCAGATGCCCTCGCGCATCGCCGACGACTTCCTGGCGGGCCTGCACAAGACCACGTCGGTCGACCGGCTGCGATGGAAGTCTTATCTGAAGCCGGGCAGCCGGGACGACGCGGTCGAGATCCACGAGTTTCCCGTCCGGGTCACCGACATCGACCTGTTCGACCACATGAACAACTCCGTGTACTGGAGCGTGGTCGAGGACTACCTGGCCTCGCACACCGAGCTGATGCAGGCGCCGTTGCGCATCACGATCGAGCACGAGGCGCCGGTGGCGCTGGGGGACAAGCTGGAGATCATCTCGCACATCCACCCCGCCGGATCGACCGAGCAATTCGGTCCCGACCTGGCCGATCGCACTGTTACAACGCTCACATACGCCGTCGGCGACGAGACGAAAGCCGTCGCGTCGATCTTTGCTAGGTAACAGGACAAGCGTCCCGGTTAAATTGCCCTCTGACCTGCTGCTTTGGGGTTACTGACGGGTAGCTTCTGAAACGGTCAAGCAAGTTAGCAACTTAACAAGATTCGCAAATTTGCCCGTTCCCGTTGCTGAAATTGGCAATTGAAACGGGTGGACCGGCCCCCCTGAGCTGTGCCATCTTCGAGTTAGCACACCAGTGAAGTTGAGCCGCTAGCTACCGCCGGTGAGGCGTTCAGCAACCCAGTAGTGAAGATCGTGAAGGAGCATGCCCATGTCTGTTGTTGGCACCCCCAAGAGCGCCGAACAGATTCAGAAGGACTGGGACACCAACCCGCGGTGGAAGGACGTCACCCGCACCTACAGCGCCAAGGACGTCGTCGCCCTGCAGGGCACCGTCGTCGAGGAGGCCACCCTGGCCCGCCGCGGCGCCGAGGTGCTGTGGGAGCAGCTCCACGACCTCGAGTACATCAACGCGCTCGGCGCGCTGACCGGGAACATGGCCGTCCAGCAGGTGCGCGCCGGCCTCAAGGCCATCTACCTGTCCGGGTGGCAGGTCGCCGGGGACGCGAACCTGTCCGGGCACACCTACCCCGACCAGAGCCTCTACCCGGCCAACTCGGTGCCCCAGGTGGTCCGCCGGATCAACAACGCGCTGCTGCGCGCCGACGAGATCGCCAAGGTCGAGGGCGACACCTCGGTGAAGAACTGGCTGGCCCCCATCGTCGCCGACGGTGAGGCCGGTTTCGGTGGCGCGCTCAACGTCTACGAGCTGCAGAAGGCCATGATCGCGGCCGGTGTGGCGGGCTCGCACTGGGAGGACCAGCTGGCTTCGGAGAAGAAGTGTGGTCACCTGGGCGGCAAGGTGCTGATCCCGACCCAGCAGCACATCCGCACCCTGACCTCGGCCCGGCTGGCGGCCGACGTTTGCGACGTGCCGACCGTCGTCATCGCCCGGACCGACGCCGAGGCGGCCACCCTGATCACCTCGGACGTCGACGAGCGTGACCAGCCGTTCATCACCGGTGAGCGCACCAAGGAGGGCTTCTACCGGGTCCGCAACGGCCTGGAGCCCTGCATCGCCCGGGCCAAGGCGTACGCGCCGTACTCCGACCTGATCTGGATGGAGACCGGCACTCCGGACCTCGAGCTCGCCGCGAAGTTCGCCGAGGGCGTCAAGTCCGAGTTCCCCGACCAGATGCTGGCCTACAACTGCTCGCCGTCGTTCAACTGGAAGAAGCACCTTGACGACTCCACCATCGCGAAGTTCCAAAAGGAGCTTGGCGCAATGGGATTCAAGTTCCAGTTCATCACGCTGGCCGGCTTCCACGCCCTGAACTACTCGATGTTCGACCTGGCCTACGGCTACGCCCGCAACCAGATGAGCGCCTACGTCGAGCTGCAGGAGCGCGAGTTCGCCGCCGAGGAGCGTGGCTACACCGCCACCAAGCACCAGCGTGAGGTGGGTGCCGGTTACTTCGACCGCATCGCCACCACGGTCGACCCGAGCTCGTCGACCACCGCGCTGACCGGCTCCACCGAAGAGGGGCAGTTTCACTGAGCCCGAGCTGAGCCCGAGCCGGCTTAGGCCCGTAAGCCGCGCCGAGCGTGCATCGGTGGCGAGAATTCGGCCGAACTTTCGCCCTGAGTACACGCTCGTCGCACCGAAAATGAGATGAAGTAGCGTAGGCCCCGCCCAGGCCAACCCTGGGCGGGGCCTATTGCGGTGCAAGACGATACGGTCACCGCAGAGAACCGGAGAGAATTGAAGTGAGTGACGCAGCGATTCAGCGAGTAGGCGTGGTCGGGGCCGGCCAGATGGGATCCGGCATCGCCGAGGTCTCGGTCCGCGCCGACGTCGACGTGACGGTGTTCGAGACCACCGAGGCCCTCATCGCGGCGGGACGCAACCGCATCGTCAAGTCGCTGGAGCGCGGCGTCAGCGCGGGCAAGGTCACCGAGCGCGAACGCGACCGCGCGCTGAGCAAGCTCACCTTCACCACGGACCTGAACGACCTCGCCGACCGCCAACTGGTCATCGAGGCGATCATCGAGGACGACGCCGTCAAGGCGCAGGTCTTCGCCGAACTCGACCGGGTGATCACCGATCCCGACGCGGTGCTGGCGTCCAACACCTCCAGCATCCCGATCATGAAGATCGCCGCGGCCACCAAGAACCCGCAACGCGTGCTGGGTCTGCACTTCTTCAACCCGGTGCCGGTGTTGCCGCTGGTCGAGTTGGTCAGCACGCTGGTCACCGACGAGGCCGCCGCCGCGCGCACCGAGGAGTTCGCGAGCGCGGTCCTGGGCAAGCAGGTAGTGCGCTGCTCGGACCGGTCCGGCTTCGTGGTGAACGCGTTGCTGGTGCCCTACCTGCTCTCGGCGATCCGCATGGTGGAGGCCGGATTTGCCACGGTCGAGGATGTGGACAAGGCTGTGGTGGCCGGGCTGTCGCACCCGATGGGCCCGCTGCGCCTGTCCGACCTGGTCGGCCTGGACACCTTGAAGTTGATCGCGGACAAGATGTTCGAGGAGTTCAAGGAGCCGCAGTACGGGCCGCCGCCGTTGCTGCTGCGCATGGTGGAGGCCGGCCGGCTCGGCAAGAAGACCGGCCAGGGCTTCTACAAGTACTGACCACTCGCGGGTGACATACCGCGGGGCGCATGACACGCTGGCCGCTATGCCGTCGGCTAGTATGCGTGCGTTTAATACGACGAAAGGTATGTACCGCGGATGACGAGGCTTGAGCCGTATTACGAGGAGTCGCAGTCCATCTACGACGTCTCGGACGAATTCTTCGCATTGTTTCTCGACCCGACGATGGCCTACACGTGCGCCTATTTCGAGCGCGACGACATGACCCTCGAAGAGGCCCAGTATGCGAAATTCGACCTGGCGCTGGGAAAGCTGAACCTCGAGCCGGGGATGACCCTGCTGGACATCGGCTGCGGCTGGGGCGGCGCGCTCAAACGGGCCGTCGAGCGCTACGACGTCAACGTCATCGGAATCACGCTGAGCCGCAACCAATTCGAGTACAGCAAGAAGATGCTGGCCGGATTGCCGACGGACCGCAACATCGAAGTGCGCCTGCAGGGCTGGGAAGAGTTCGAGGACAAGGTCGACCGGATCGTGACGATCGGCGCCTTCGAGGCCTTCAAGATGGAGCGCTATCCCGCATTTTTCGATCTCGCCTATGACATCCTTCCCGACGACGGCCGGATGCTTTTGCACACCATTTTGATGTATCAGTGGCAGGAATATCCCGCTCTCGGCGTCACATTGACGATGAGCGATATCCGGTTCGCGCGATTCATCGGCCAGGAGATTTTCCCGGGTGGCCAACTGCCGGCGCAGGAGGACATTTTCAAGTTCGGCGAGGCCGCCGGATTCTCGGTCGAGCGGGTGCAGTTGCTGCAGGAGCATTACGCGCGGACCCTCAACATCTGGGCGGCGAATCTGGAAGCCAATAAGGAAAAGGCGATCGCCGTCCAATCCCAAGAGGTCTACGACAAGTACATGCACTATCTGACCGGGTGCGAGAATTTCTTCCGCAAGGGCATCAGCAACGTGGGGCAATTCACGTTGGTCAAATAGCCCAGTCGAGTCAGCCCCGAACGGTGATCCGTTCGGGGCTGATTGTTTCCGTGGAGGGGGTTACTTCTTCTCCATCGTGAACTGGTTGACGTCGGTGTACCCATCCCGGAACAGCTCGGCGCAGCCGGTCAGGTACTTCATGTACCGGTCGTAGACCTCTTGGGACTGGATGGCGAGGGCCTCCTCGCGGTTGGCTTCGAGCGCCTCCGCCCACAGGTCCAGCGTCCTCGCGTAGTGCAGCCGCAGCGACTGGACGCGGGTGAGCTCGAAGCCCACCGTGACCCCGTACTCGCCGACGGTCTGGGGCGTCGGAAGCCAGCCACCCGGGAAGATCTCGGCCAGGATGAATTTCGAGAACTCGACGATCTCGTGGGTCAGGCTCAGGCCCTTGGCCCGGGCGTCCTTGAACGACGGCCGAACGATGGTGTGCAGCAACATGATTCCGCCGGGCGGAAGCGCGTTGTAGGCCATCTTGAAGAAGCGCCCGTAGCGCTGGCGGCCGAAGTGCTCGAACGCGCCGATCGAGACGATGCGGTCCACCGGTTCGTGGAACTTCTCCCAGCCCTCCAGCAGCACCCGGCGGGTGCGGGTGGTGTCCATCTGGTCGAAGGATTTCTGCACGTGCTCGGCCTGATTCTCCGACAGCGTCAGGCCCACGACGTTGACGTCGTAGCGCTCGATGGCTCGCCGCATGGTGGCACCCCAGCCGCAACCGATGTCCAGCAGCGTCATTCCCGGCTCGAGCTTGAGTTTCCCCAGCGCCAAATCGATCTTGGCGAGCTGCGCCTGTTCCAGGGTCATGTCGTCGCGCTCGAAGTAGGCGCAGCTGTAGGTCTGGGTGGGGTCCAGGAACAGCCGGAAGAAGTCGTCAGACAAGTCGTAATGGGCTTGCACGTTTCCGAAATGCGGCGTGAGCTGCACAGACATGTCGACACGAGCCTTTCTTTTCGCGGAGGGGCAGGGGCGCACAGCCGAACAAGAACCCCGCTATGTCCCCCGACGCTTCCTGCATGCTAATCCCTGAGGCAGGTGAAGTCGTCCTACCCAGGGGTTGCGTCCCAGCCTCACATGAGACCGACAGGATTCCAAAAGCGCCGGCCGGGCCGTCTCAGCCGGCGGCCGCGTCGTCGTCGTCCCGGGGCGGGACGATCGGCGACGGGTGCGGCTCCTCGCGGAATTTCTCCAGCGACCCGCCGACCTCGACGATCCCCTTCAGCGCGTTCCAGCTCAGCATCGTCAGGTAGTCGATCAACTCGTCGCGAGTCATCCGCGGATAGGACATCCAGGAGTGGGTGGCCAGCTGCACGCCGCCGACGATCAGGTACGCCCACGGCTCCGCGCCCCCGGTGTCCATGCCCGCCTGTTGCATGCGCCGGCGCATCAGCACCGCGAGCATGCGGGCGATGATCCGCTCGGAGTCGGCGATGACCTTGCTCTTGCTGGCGGAACTGTTGGCCATCACGAAGCGATAGGGCTCGGGTTCGTTCGCGACCGTTTCGACGTATACCCGGATGACCTCGCGGGTCAGGTCGAAGCCGTCGAGGTTAGACGTCAGCGCCGCAGCCATATTCGGGATCAGCGTGGTCTGGGTGAACCGCATCATCACGGCGGTGGTGAGGTCGTTCTTGTCGACGAAATAGCGGTAGAGCACCGTCTTCGAGACGCCGATCTCGGCGGCGATCTCATCCATGCTCAGGGCGCCGCCGAGGCGGCGAATCGCGTCGATCGTGCCGTCAACGAGTTCGTTACGACGCTCCACCTTGTGCTGATGCCAGCGCCGCTTGCGCCCATCCATTTTGACGCGCACAACCGTGATTTGTTCTGTCACTGTCGCCGAGTTCCCATTCCCTAGACGCCCTCGATACTACGGCGTGGACAGGTCGGTTTGTGGCGCTGGCCGGGCATGTAGCGGCGTTTGAGGGGCTCGGCAACCAGTGTCGTCACACCAATCGCCGGGAACATAGATGATGAAGTGGTGGCACACAGAGCCTCGGTGCGAGGCGACGCATCCGGCCCGCCGACGGCGAGGCCGAGTTCGGCGACGCCGTTGACGGCCGCGGGCCGGGGACGCACCTCGTTGGCCGAGTCCTTCGGGGGCGCCGATCGTGAGGCTGACGCGCAGCGACGGGTGGCGCTGCGCCGGATGAAGATGGTCGCGCTGAGCTTTTTGATCGGTGCCACCGGCGTGTTCCTCGCCTGCCGGTGGGCCCAGGCGCATGCCGGCGCGGGCGTCTGGGTGGGTTATGTCGGTGCCGCCGCGGAGGCCGGGATGGTGGGCGCCCTGGCGGACTGGTTCGCCGTGACCGCGCTGTTCAGGCACCCGCTGGGCATACCGATCCCGCACACCGCGATCATCAAACGCAAGAAAGACCAGCTGGGCGAGGGCCTGGGCGCGTTCGTGCGGGAGAACTTCCTGTCGCCGGAGGTCGTGGAAACCAAGCTGCGCGACGCCGAGGTGTCCGGCCGGCTCGGGAAATGGCTGTCGGAGGCCGCGCACGCCGAGCGGGTGGCGAGCGAGACGGCCACGGTGCTGCGGGTGCTCGTCGAGCTGCTGCGCGACGAGGACGTCCAGCAGGTGATCGACCGGATGATCGTGCGCCGCATCGCCGAGCCGCAATGGGGACCGCCCGTCGGCCGGGTGCTGGCGACGCTGCTGGCCGAGAACCGACAGGAGGCGCTGATCCAGTTGCTGGCCGACCGGGCCTTCCAGTGGTCGCTGAACGCCGGCGAGGTCATCCAGCGGGTGGTCGAGCGCGACTCGCCGACCTGGTCGCCGCGGTTCGTCGACCATCTGGTCGGCGATCGCATCCACCGCGAGCTGATGGACTTCACCGACAAGGTGCGCCGCAACCCCGACCACGAGCTGCGCCGGTCGGCGACCCGCTTCCTGTTCGAATTCGCCGACGACCTGCAGCACGACCCGGACACCATCGCGCGGGCCGACGCCATCAAAGAGCAGCTCATGGCGCGCGACGAGATCGCCAACGCCGCCGCGACGGCGTGGACGACGCTCAAACGCCTGGTGCTCGAGGGCGTGGACGACCCGTCCAGCACGCTGCGCACGCGGATCGCCGACACGGTCGTGCGCATCGGGGAGTCGCTGCGCGACGACGTCGACCTGCGGGACAAGGTCGACAACTGGCTCGTGCGGGCGGCCCAGCACCTGGTCTCGCAATATGGGGTGGAGATCACAGCGATCATCACCGACACCATCGAACGCTGGGATGCCGAGGAGGCCAGCCGGCGCATCGAACTCCACGTGGGCCGTGACCTGCAATTCATCAGGATCAACGGAACGGTGGTCGGCTCGTTGGCCGGCCTGGTGATCTACGCCGTCGCGCAGCTGCTTTTCTAGTAGTGCTAACAAGTGCTTGCAATAGCAAGCACTTGTTGTACCCTGGTGGCGTCAAGATCAACCGCCCGACCCAGGAGCACGCATGGCACCCGAGGAGAAGCTCTCCGCCAAGGTGTCCAACGCTGCCTCCGACATGGCCTCCGACATCGGCAGCTTCATCCGCAGCCAGCGTGAACTCGCGCAGGTTTCGGTGCGGCAACTCGCCGAGAAGTCCGGGGTCAGCAATCCATATTTGAGCCAGGTGGAGCGTGGATTGCGCAAACCCTCCGCCGACGTCTTGAACCAGATCGCGAAGGCCCTCCGGGTTTCCGCCGAGGTTCTCTATGTGCGCGCCGGGATTCTCGAGCCCACCGACAAGAGTCAGGTGCGAGACGCGATCGTCACCGACACTGCGATCACCGAGCGCCAAAAGCAGATCCTGCTCGACATCTACGCATCGTTCACCCAACAAAACGAATCCACCGATGAGGAGTGTTCGACCCAATCCGACACCGAGTGAACAGTCGCTCTCGGGTCGGTGATGTATAGACGACCGGCCGCCGGGGTTACCCCACAAAGAGGGATTTACCGATTCCAGCTCACGTGCTGGGCGAACTACCCCGGGTTCTGGCGGCCCCAGTTGCGAAGGAGACGTTTGCACCTAACTTCCCGACCAGACACCTGACAACGGAAAACACCAAATGCCAAACCACACCATGAAAGGAAAAACCATGGCGGAAAACTCGAACATCGAAGACTTGCGGGCTCCTTTGCTCGCGGCCCTGGGCGCGGCCGACCTGGCCCTGGCCACGGTTAACGACCTGATCGCCAGCCTGCGCGAGCGCGCCGAAGAGACCCGCGTCGAAACCCGCACCCGGGTGGAAGAGCGCCGCGCGCGCCTGACCAAGCTGCAGGAGGACCTGCCCGAGCAGTTCACCGAGCTGCGCGACCGGTTCACCGCCGACGAGCTGCGCAAGGCCGCCGAGGGCTACCTGGAGGCGGCGACCAGCCGGTACAACGAGCTCGTCGAGCGCGGCGAGGCGGCCCTGCAGCGGCTGCGCAGCCAGACGGCGTTCGAGGACGCCTCCGCGCGTGCGGAGGGCTACGTCGACCAGGCCGTCGAGCTGACCCAGGAGGCGCTGGGCACCGTCGCGTCGCAGACCCGCGCGGTCGGCGAGCGCGCCGCGAAGCTGGTCGGCATCGAGCTGCCCGGCAAGACCGAAGCGACCGCCAAGAAGGCCCAGAAGGCCGTCGGCAAGGCGCCCGCGAAGAAGGCGCCTGCCAAGAAGGCTCCGGCCAAGAAGGCTCCCGCCAAGAAGGCGGCGGCCAAGAAGGTCACCCAGAAGTAGTACGACGCTCACACGACGTTCGGCTCCGAGTCGCCCCCGGGTGACTCGGAGTCGACGTTTTGGAGGGTGCCCGCCTACGCTTGAGGCGTGAACCACCTCGTGGGTACCGTCATGCTGGTTTTGCAGATCGCCGTCTTGGTCACGGCGATCTACGCATTCGTGCACGCCGCGCTGCAGCGACCCGACGCCTACACCGCCGCCGACAAGCTGACCAAGCCCGTGTGGTTGCTGATTCTGGCCGGGGCCGTGGCCCTGACATCCATCCTGGGCTTCGTCTTCGGGGTGCTGGGCATGGCGATCGCGGCCTGCGCGGCCGGCGTGTACCTGGTCGACGTGCGGCCCAAACTCCTGGAAATTCAGGGCAAGTCGCGCTAGCGGGATGAGGCTGCTGCTGACGGCGCCGGCCGCCGCGCTCGTCGCGCTGTGCTGCCCGCCCCCGCATGCGATCGCCGCCCCCGAACCCTTGGTCGACCACACCGAATGGGCGCAGTGGCAGGGCCGTAGCAGCCTGCGGGTCTTCCCGACGCCGGCCGGCCGGACCGCCTCCCGCACGCCCACGAGCATGGCCTGGGGCGACGAGGCCTGGTCCGAGGTGCTCGCCCTGGCGCCCGACGCCGACACCCCCGGGATGCGTGCGCAGTTCCTGTGCCACTGGCAGTTCGCCGAACTGGCGCGGCCCGGCAAGACCAGCTGGAACCTCGAGCCTTGGCGGCCGGTCGTCGACGACGCCGAAATGGTTGCCTCCGACTGCAATCCGGGCGGTGGGGAAGAATCGTTCGGATGACCGGCCACCCCACCCGGGCGGAGTTGGCGGCGTTCGTCGACCACACCCTGCTCAAACCCGAAGCCAGCGCCGCCGACGTGACCGCCCTGGTCGCCGAAGCGGCCGAACTGGGCGTGTACGCGGTCTGCGTCTCGCCCTCGATGGTTCCCGTCGCCGTGCACGCCGGCGCCGGGGTGCGGGTGGCCAGCGTCGCGGGATTCCCGTCGGGCAAGCATGTTTCGGCGGTCAAGGCGCACGAGGCCGCGCTGGCCGTGGCGTCCGGCGCCTGCGAGGTCGACATGGTCATCGACGTCGGCGCGGCGCTGGCGGGCGACGTCGATGCGGTGCGCTCCGACATTCAGGCCGTGCGCGACGCCGTCGGCGGCGCGGTGCTCAAGGTGATCGTGGAATCCTCAGCGCTGCTGGCGCTGGCCGACGAGCGCACGCTGGCGCGGGTGTGCCGCGCGGCCGAAGACGCCGGCGCCGACTTCGTCAAGACCTCGACCGGGTTTCATCCGACCGGCGGCGCGTCCGCGCGGGCCGTCGCGCTGATGGCCGAGACGGTCGGTGGCCGGCTGGGCGTGAAGGCCAGCGGCGGCATCCGCACCGCCGCGGACGCGCTCGCGATGCTGGATGCCGGCGCGACCCGGCTGGGCCTCTCGGGAACCCGGGGAGTGCTCGACGGGCTCGGCTGAAACCGCCCGAGCCCGGCCATCAGAGGTTGGCGAAGCAGGGGTTGTTGTTGTCGCCGGCGGGAATGCTGGCGTTGCGTGTCGAGAAGTGGCTGGTCACACCCTTGTCGGTGACCTGCACGCTGTCGGCGTGAATGCCCAGCGGGTAGTTCTTGGTCAGGTTCGAGGTGAAGTCGTCCAGGGTCGACTGCACGGATTCCTTGGGCATCGTGAAGCCGAGCGCGTTGAAGCTGACGATCTGCAGCTTCAGCCCGGTGCCCTCCACCACCGGCTTGGCGGTGATGTTGTCCAACATGCCCTTGAGCTCGATCGTGCCGTCGGCGGGATGCGTGGTCACGGTGTTGGTGACGAAGGGCCCCAGCACCGGGATCGCGTTCTGCACCGATTCCTTGATGCCGTCACTCGTCCAGCTGATGGTCGCGTCCAGCGAGCCGATGGTGCCCTTCGAGTTGGCCGTGTCCTTGATCCGGACGTCGTTGATGTTGAGCGAGAGCTTCATGCCCTTGGCGTCGCGGATGTTGTTGCCGGCAGTCTGCACCGAGATGTTGGTGTAGTGCTTGGTCGCCTGCTGCCACAGCATCAGGGGCGTCACCCCGAAGGACGCGGTGGCCTGGTCCTTGACCTCGCAGGCCACTGCCTCGGCGACCTTGGTGTCCGCGACGTGGCGCACGTACAGCTCGGCCCCGATGAGCCCGGCGATGATCAGCGCGAAAACGATGATGAAGATCAGCAGGACCGAGACCGGATCACGACCGAAGCGGCGCTTCTTCTTCCCCGGCGTTGCGTCATCGCCGGGCGCAGTGGCCAGCCGCTCGGTCGGGCCGGCGGGCGGGGTGGTCGGCGGCGGGTAGCCGCGCTGCTGCATGTTGGGCTGGGGCGTCCCGAACCGCTCCGTCTGGCCCGGCGGGGGACCCTGAGCGGGCGGCGGTGGCGGTGCCGGCGGGGGCACGTGACCTGGGCCGCCTGTGCTGATCCGCTCGGTTGGCCGTTCCGTGGGAGGCTGCCCGAACGGTCCCTGGTTGGAGGGACGGGCCCACTTCGACGGGTCCTGGTTCGGGGGTCCTTGTGGGTTCGTCACCGTACCGATTCTGCCCTATCCACCTGAGCAAAGGCCGAGCGGTTGCTGAGGACTGCGATGGCTTTGCGCGCCTCGGCGACCCTGTCGACGTCGACGTCGGCGACCACGAGCTGCGGCTCCGCACCGGCCGACGCGACGACCTCGCCCAGCGGCGAAACGACCAGACTGCCGCCGACCCCGGTGGGTGCGCCCGATCCGGATTCCGCCTGCGCGGCACCGGGGTCCGCCTGACCGGCGGCGGCGACGTAGCTCATCGAGTCGAGCGCGCGGGCGCGGGCCAGCAGCGTCCACTGGTCGAGTTTGCCCGGGCCCGCTCCCCAGGACGCGCACACGGCGATCACCTGGGCGCCGCGGCGGGCCAGCTCGGTGTAGAGCTCCGGGAAACGGATGTCGTAGCAAACGGTCAACCCGACGCCGACGCCGTCGACCGTGATCACCACGGGTTCGTGTCCCGGCGCGACCGTCCGCGATTCGGTGAAGCCGAACGCGTCGTAGAGGTGGATCTTGTCGTAGTGGGCGCCCGACTGATCGGGTGCCGCCGCGAGCAGCGTGTTTTTCACCCGCCCGTCGCCGGCCGGGGTGAACATGCCCGCGACGACGGTGATCTTCGATTCGGCCGCGACGCTGCGCACCCCGTCGGCCCAGGGGCCGTCGAGCGGCTGCGCGACCGGGCCGAGCGGGACGCCGAACCGGCACATGGTGGCCTCCGGGAACACCACCAGCTTCGCGCCCGCATCGGCGGCCCGGCGGCTGTATTCGCGCACCAGCTGCAAATTTGCTGCGGGATCGGTGCCGCTGAGGATCTGCGCCAGGGCGATTCGCATGAAGGCCAGCTTAGAGCGAAGTCGCGGTGAGGGCTCAGGCCGTTTTGGCGATCCACTCCGTGGTGAAGCGCTGTTCGGCGGCGATCAGCTCGGCCAGGCGCGCGCCGATGATGTTCTCCAACTTGCCGCCGATGATCGGGACGCGCACGTGGACGGTGGCCCGGAACGTCAGCCGAGAGCCCCCGGTCCGTCCGATGGGTTCCAGCACCGCGGTGCCCTCCAGGCTCACGGGCGCACCCACGATCGAGCCCATGACCGACCCCGCCGCGGCCCCATCGGTCACCGGCCCCCACGTCTCCTCGCGCCGGATGCGCAGGTCGCCGCTGTGCAACTGCGTGACCATCCCGGGCAGCTTGTCGCTGCTGATCACCTGCAGGGTGACGACCTCGACGGTGTCGTCGTCGCCGGACTGCCCGCCGACCCGCATCGACTCCAGCGTGGCGACGTCGGCCCCGGATTCGGCCAGCCTGGCTCGCCAGTAGTTCGCATCGGTGAAGGCCCGGTGCACCTCGTCAACACTGCCGTCGTAGTCGGCCGACAAGTCGAATGAACGCGGCATAGCAGGTCAGGCTACCGTTACGGGCCATGAAATCCAGCGGTGCCGGTTCGGTGTTCGCCGGTGCGTCGGTGGCCGAGTCGGCGCCCCTGGCGCCGCTGACGACCCTGCGGATCGGGCCGATCGCACGGCGCCTCGTCACGTGCACCAACAGCGACCAGGTCGTCGCCGCGCTGGGGCGCCTGGACGCGGAATCGCGTGCGGGACAAGGCGGCCCGGTGCTGGTGTTCGCCGGCGGCTCCAACCTGGTGATCTCCGACACGTGCGCCGACCTGACCGCCGTGAAGCTGGCCAACGACGGCATCACGGTCGACGGCAACCTGATCCGCGCCCAGGCGGGCGCGGTGTGGGACGACGTCGTGCTCGCCGCCATCGAGCACGGCCTCGGCGGGCTGGAATGCCTGTCCGGCATCCCCGGCTCGGCCGGGGCCACCCCGGTGCAGAACGTGGGTGCCTACGGCGCGGAGGTGTCCGACACCATCACGCGGGTAAAGGTGCTCGACCGCGGCACCGGCGAAGTGCGCTGGGTGCCGGGCGGCGAGCTGGGCTTCGGCTACCGCACCAGCGTGTTCAAACGCGGTGGCGCCGGCGGCTTCGAAATCCCTTCCGTCGTACTGGAAGTGGAGTTCGCGCTGGACGCATCGGGGCGCAGCGCGCCGCTGCGCTACGCGGAGTTGGCGGCGGCGCTGAACGTCGGCGTCGGGGAGCGTGCCGAGCCGCGGGCGGTCCGCGAAGCCGTGCTGGCCCTGCGGGCCCGCAAGGGCATGGTGCTCGACCCGGCCGACCACGACACCTGGAGCGTGGGCTCGTTCTTCACCAACCCGGTCGTCGCCCCCGACGTCTACGAGCGGCTGGCGGCGACCGTCGACGGGCCCGTCCCGAACTACCCGGCGCCCGACGGCGTGAAGCTGGCCGCCGGCTGGCTGGTGGAACGGGCCGGCTTCGCCAAGGGCTATCCGGAGCCGGGACCGGGCGGACGCGAAGCGCCCTGCCGGCTGTCCACCAAGCACGCGTTGGCGCTGACCAACCGCGGGGGCGCCCGCGCCGACGACGTGATCGCACTGGCCCGCGCCGTCCGCGACGGCGTCGCGGACGTGTTTGGTGTCACACTGATCCCCGAGCCCGTCCTGCTGGGGTGCAGGCTGTAGCCGCAAAATTTGCCGACGCGGGCCAGACCCCGATTTGTCGCGGGCGGGTCGGCGGATTTTCCCCGGTATCTTTGATTTTCGTGACCCCGTCCCGCGCCCCGCGGCCGTTCAACCGGCGCGTTGCTTTGGCGACCCTCGGGCTCGGCGTGCTCGCCCCCAATGCGCTGGCCGCATGCGGTGGCACGTCCGCGAAACAAGCCGAGAAGAAGGAGCAGCCGGCGCTGCAGCTGAAGTACCAGCCCGCCGACGCCACCCAGAACGTGGTGCCGATCGCCCCGGTCAGCGTCCAGGTGAGCGACGGGTGGTTCCAGCACGTCACGCTGTCGAATTCGTCGGGCAAGGCCGTCGCCGGAACGTTCAACCAGGACCGGACCGTCTACACGACCTCCGAACCCCTGGGCTACGACATGACCTACACGTGGAGCGGCTCGGCCGTCGGGCACGACGGCAAGGCGGTCCCGGTTGCGGGGAAGTTCACCACGGTCTCGCCCAGCAAGAAGATTGGCGGGGCGTTCCAGCTGGCCGACGGCCAGACCGTCGGCGTCGCGGCGCCGATCATCCTGCAGTTCGACGCCCCGATCACCGACAAGGCCGCCGTCGAAAAGGCGCTGACCGTCACGACGAACCCGCCCGTCGAGGGCAGCTGGGCCTGGCTGCCCGACGAGGCGCAGGGCGCCCGCGCGCACTGGCGCACCCGCGAGTACTACCCGGCGGGCACCACCGTCAGCGTCGAGGCCAAGCTGTACGGCCTGCCCTTCGGCGACAGCGCGTACGGCGCCGAGGACATCTCGCTGAACATCCAGATCGGCCGCCGGCAGGTGGTCAAGGCCGAAGTCTCGTCGCACCGCATCCAGGTGGTCCGCGACGAGGGCGTCGTCATGGACTTCCCGTGCAGCTACGGCGAGGCCGACAAAGCGCGCAACGTCACCCGCAACGGCATCCACGTGGTCAGCGAGAAGTACGCCGACTTCTACATGTCCAACCCGGCGGCCGGCTACAACCACATCCACGAACGCTGGGCGGTGCGGATCTCCAACAACGGCGAGTTCATCCACGCCAACCCGGCGAGCGCCGGCGCGCAGGGCAACACCAACGTCACCAACGGCTGCATCAACCTGTCCACGGGTGACGCCGAGCAGTACTACCAGTCGGCGATGTACGGCGACCCGGTCGAAGTGACCGGGAGCTCGATCCAGCTGTCCTACTCGGATGGCGACATCTGGGACTGGGCCGTGGACTGGGACACCTGGGTGGCGATGTCGGCGCTGCCGCCGCCCACCGCGCACCCGCCGTCGACGCAGATCCCGGTCACCGCGCCCGTCACGCCGTCCAACGCGCCGACCCTGTCGGGCACCCCGACCACGACGACGCCCGCCACCACCGGTCCGGCTACCCCCGGCGGTTAAAGCGACTGGCCGACGCCTGGTCGCGCGGCTTCATCACGATCAGGTCCAGATCGACGTGGGCGGGGCGCGAGGCGACGAATCCGATCACCTCGGCCACGTCGGCCGCCACCAACGGGGTGATGCCGGTGTAGACGGCATCCGCGCGCTGTTGGTCGCCGTCGAAGCGCACCAGCGAGAATTCCGTTTCGACGGCCCCCGGGGCGATCTCGGTCAGCCGCACCGGTTTGCCCAGTAGCTCGCCCCGCAGCGTGCGGTGCAGCGCGCCCTGGCCGTGTTTGGCCGCCGTATAGCCGGCGCCGCCGTCGTAAACCTCAAGTGCCGCAACGGAAGTGACGGTGACGATCAGCCCGTCACCGGACTCGATCAGCTTGGGCAGCAACGCGCGGGTGACCCGCAGCGTGCCGATCACGTTGGTCTCCCACATCCACCGCCAGTGGTCGAGTTCGGCATCGGCGACGGGTTCCAGTCCGCGGGCGCCGCCGGCGTTGTTGACCAGCACGTCGACGCGGCTCAGTTTGCTCGCCAGCGCGTCGACGGACGCATCGTCTGTGACATCGGCCACAATCGCGGTGCCGCCGATCTCCTCGGCCAGGTCGCGGATCCGGTCGGCGCGGCGCGCCACCGCGACGATGTGAAAGCCCTGCGCAGCCAGGGTTCGAGCGGTCGCCGCGCCGATTCCGGAGCTGGCTCCCGTGATCACCGCGACGCGTTCATTCCTGCCAGTTTCAACCATCGAAACAACCTTAGTGAACGTGCTAAATTTTCCGTGTGCTTCACAGCGCCCTGTCCGACATCACCACCGCCGCGTGTCTGTGCGCGGCGGGTGCGTGTTGTTGCTGCGCACTTTGCCGCTCCTGACCCATGCCAGGTGTGGCCAAGATGGCCAGCAAAATTCGGACAAAAGGACGCTCGTGCCCACCAATACCCTCACCCATACCCATCTTTCGGCCGGCCGCGTCGTCGGCTATTCCGGCCAGAAGGGCCACCGCTCGGTGCGCCGGCAGATCGTGCCGCCGGCCTTGCACATCCCCGACTCCGCGGCGGCCTCCGTCTTCCGGGCCGTCCGGCTGCGCGGTCCCGTCGGCCGTGACGTCATCGCCGGCGTCACCTCGCTGAGCATCGCGACGGTCAACCGTCAGGTCATCGCCCTGCTGGAGGCGGGCCTGCTGCGCGAGCGCGCCGACCTGGCCGTCTCGGGCGCGATCGGCCGCCCGCGCGTGCCGGTCGAGGTCAACCACGAGCCGTTCGTGACGCTGGGCATCCACATCGGTGCGCGCACCACCAGCATCGTGGCCACCGACCTGTTCGGCCGCACCCTCGACACCGTCGAGACCCCGACGCCGCGCAACCCGGCCGGGCCCGCGCTGGCGTCGCTGGCCGACAGCGCCCGGCGATACCTGCGGCGTTGGCATCGGCGGCGGCCGCTGTGGGTCGGCGTCGCCATCGGTGGCACCGTCGACGGCGCCACCGGCCAGGTGGACCACCCGCGACTGGGCTGGCGGCAGGCGCCGGTCGGCCAGGTGCTGGCCGACGCGCTGGGCCTGCCGGTTTCGGTGGCCTCGCACGTCGACGCCATGGCCGGAGCCGAGCTGCTGCTGGGCATGCGCCGGTTCCTGCCCAGCTCGCCGACCAGCCTGTACGTCTACGCCCGCGAGACCGTGGGCTACGCGCTGGTGATCGGCGGGCGGGTGCACTGCCCGTCCAGCGGGCCGGGCACCATCGCGAGCCTGCCGGCCCAGTCCGAGCTGCTCGGCGGCACCGGTCAGCTGGAATCCACCGTCAGTGACGAGGCCGTGGTGGCCGTCGCCCGCCAGCAGCGCATCCTGCCGTTCGCCCCGGCGAACCGCGCCAACGGGCCCGCCACCGGCATCGCCGACCTGTTGCGGGTGGCGCGCGCCGGCAACCAGCAGGCCAAGGATCTGCTCGCCGAGCGGGGCCGGGTGCTCGGGGAGGCGGTGGCGTTGCTGCGCGACATGCTCAACCCCGACGAACTGGTCGTCGGCGGCCAGGCGTTCACCGAATACCCCGAGGCGATGGAGCAGGTGGAGGCGGCGTTCGCCGCACGCTCGGTGCTGGGGCCGCGCGACATCCGCCTCACCGCGTTCGGCAACCGGGTGCAGGAGGCCGGCGCGGGGACCGTGTCGCTGTCCGGGCTGTACGCCGACCCGCTGGGCGCGATGCGGCGGGCGGGGGCGCTCGACGCCCGGCTGCACGAGGTCACCCGGGACGAGTCGTCCGCCTGAGCCGTCCTGTAAAGATGACAGGGTGCGCCACGATGACGTTTTCCGGCTGAACGAACCGCGCCGGGTCGCAGTGTTGGCGGTCCACACCTCCCCGCTGGCCCAGCCCGGCACCGGCGACGCAGGCGGCATGAACGTCTACGTGCTGCAGACCGCGTTGCATCTGGCGCGCCGGGGCATCGAGGTGGAGATCTTCACCCGGGCGACCGCGTCCGCCGACCCGCCGGTCGCGCGGGTGGCGCCGGGAGTGCTGGTCCGCAACGTGGTGGCGGGGCCGTTCGAAGGGCTGGACAAATACGATCTGCCCACCCAGCTGTGCGCGTTCGCGGCCGGCGTATTGCGCGCCGAGGCATCCCACGAGCCCGGTTACTACGACATCGTGCACTCGCATTATTGGCTGTCCGGGCAGGTGGGGTGGCTGGCGCGTGACCGCTGGGCGGTGCCGTTGGTGCACACCGCACACACCCTCGCCGCGGTCAAGAACGCGGCGCTGGCCGAGGGGGACTCGCCCGAGCCGCCGCTGCGCACGGTGGGGGAGCAGCAGGTGGTCGACGAGGCCGACCGGCTGATCGTCAACACCGACGACGAGGCCAGGCAGCTGATCACGATTCACCACGCCGACCCGGCGCGGATCGACGTCGTCCATCCCGGCGTGGACCTCGACGTGTTCCGGCCCGGCGATCGTCGGGCCGCCCGGGCCGCGCTGGGCCTGCCACCCGACGAACCCATCGTGGCGTTCGTCGGCCGGATCCAGCCGCTGAAGGCCCCCGACATCGTGTTGCGTGCCGCGGCGAAACTGCCCGGGGTGCGGATCGTCGTGGCGGGCGGACCGTCGGGCAGCGGCCTGGCTTCCCCGGACGGATTGGCCCGCCTGGCCGACGAGCTGGGCATCACCGCGCGGGTGACTTTTTTGCCCCCGCAGTCGCGGTCGAACCTGGCCACCTTGTTCCAGGCCGCCAATGTCGTTGCGGTGCCGAGTTATTCGGAGTCCTTCGGCCTGGTCGCCCTCGAGGCGCAGGCCTGCGGCACCCCTGTGGCGGCGGCCGCGGTCGGCGGGCTGCCGGTGGCCGTGCGCGACGGGGTCACCGGCACGCTGGTCGCCGGGCACGACGTCGATCGATGGGCGGCCGCCCTGGACGGGCTGCTGCGCAGGCCGGCGCCGGCGGCCGGGGAGATGGGCCGCGCGGCCGCCGCCCACGCGGCGACCTTCTCCTGGGATCACACCACCGATGCGCTGCTGGCCAGCTATAGCCGCGCGATCCGCGAGTACACCGCCGAGCGCCGCGAGGTGGGCGCATGAGTTCCTCTACCGATGTGTCACGGGTGATCGAGGATGCCCTGCGGGCAAGCGGGCTGAACTACTCGAAACACGCTGGCGCGCATGGCGGTCCGTCGGGGTTGGTGGTGGAACTGCCCGGTGAGCGCAAGCTCAAGACCAACACCATCCTGAGCGTGGGCGAGCATTCGGTGCGGGTCGAGGCGTTCGTGTGCCGCAAGCCGGACGAGAACCACGAGGGCGTGTACCGGTTCCTGCTCAAGCGCAATCGCCGGCTCTACGGCGTGGCCTACACGCTGGACAACGTCGGCGACATCTACCTGGTGGGCCGCATGTCGCTGCCGTCGGTGGACGCCGACGAGATCGACCGGGTGCTCGGCCAGGTGCTCGAAGCGGTGGACTCGGACTTTAATACGTTGCTGGAGTTGGGTTTTCGCTCGTCGATCCAGAAAGAGTGGGAGTGGCGCGTATCGCGCGGCGAGTCGCTGAAGAACCTGCAGGCGTTCGCCCACCTGATCGACGAAGACGACGATGCAGAGCGCGAAGCGCGATGAGGAGGAGTCGAGCATCGGGCACGAAGACGACGATGCAGAGCGCGAAGCGCGATGAGGAGGAGTCGAGCTTTGAGCCGCGAAGACGACGATGCAGAGCGCGAAGCGCGATGAGGAGGAGTCGAGCTTTGAGCCGCGAAGACGACGATGCGGACGACGACGACCGCTGAATGAGCGCGTGAGAGACTAACCGGCATGGGTGACTCCGCCACGCTGATCCTGCTCCGCCACGGTGAAAGCGAATGGAATTCGCTGAACCTGTTCACCGGTTGGGTGGACGTCGGGCTGACCGACAAGGGCCGCACCGAGGCGGTGCGCAGCGGCGAGCTGCTGGCCGAACACAATCTGTTGCCCGACGTCCTCTACACGTCGCTGCTGCGCCGGGCCATCTCCACCGCGCACCTGGCGCTGGACGCCGCCGACCGGCTGTGGATCCCGGTGCGGCGCACCTGGCGGCTCAACGAACGCCATTACGGGGCGCTGCAGGGCCTGGACAAGGCCGAGACCAAGGCGCGCTACGGCGACGACCAGTTCATGGCCTGGCGACGCAGCTACGACACGCCGCCCCCGCCGATCGAGAAGGGCAGCACCTACAGCCAGGACACCGATCCCCGCTACGCCGACATCGGCGGCGGGCCGCTGACCGAGTGCCTCGCCGACGTGGTCGTCCGTTTCCTGCCGTATTTCACCGACGTCATCGTCCCGGACCTGCGCAGCGGCAAGACGGTGCTGATCGTCGCGCACGGCAACTCGCTGCGGGCCCTGGTCAAGCACCTCGATCGGATGTCCGACGACGACATCGTGGGCCTGAACATCCCGACCGGCATCCCGCTGCGCTACGACCTGGACGCCGACCTGCGCCCGGTGGTGCCCGGCGGCACCTATCTGGACCCCGAGGCGGCCGCCGCCGGTGCCGCCGCGGTCGCCGGCCAGGGCCGCCGCTGACGTTTGCGCCCGGCGCAATCCGTCGCGCGAACGCCCCGTTAGCCAAACATCACGTGAACGGGAGCGGAACACCTGTGACGCAAGGTGTGACTTGTCCGATTTTGGCCTCGTTCTGCTAGGGCAGCGTTCAGGAAGATTTGTAGGATTTGCTATGTGACTGTGTTCTCGGCGCTGTTGCTGGCCGGGGTGTTGTCCGTGCTGGCGCTGGCCGCAGGAGTGGCGGTCGGGGTCCGACTGTCGCCGCGCGCGATGCAGCGCCGGCAGCGGGTGAGCACCGAATGGACCGGGATCACCGTCGGGCAGATGCTGGAATGCATCGTGGCGCTGATGCCGGTGGGCGCGGCGGTGGTGGACGTCCACCGCGACGTCGTCTACCTCAACGACCGGGCCAAGGAGCTCGGCCTGGTGCGCGATCGTCAGCTCGATGACCAGGCCTGGGAGGCGGCGCAGCAGGCGCTGACCGGTGTCGATGTCGAGTTCGACCTGCAGCCCTCGAAACGGACGGGCGCCCGGTCCGGGCTATCGGTGCACGGGCAGGCCCGGTTGCTCAGCGAAGAGGACCGCCGGTTCGCCGTGGTCTTCGCCCACGACCAGTCCGACTACGCGCGGATGGAAGCGACCCGGCGCGACTTCGTCGCCAACGTCAGCCACGAGCTCAAGACCCCGGTGGGTGCGATGGCCCTGCTCGCCGAGGCCCTGCTGGCGTCGGCCGACGACTCCGAAACCGTGCGGCGGTTCGCCGAGAAGGTGCTCGTCGAAGCCAACCGTTTGGGGGACATGGTCGCCGAGCTGATCGAGCTGTCCCGGCTGCAGGGCGCCGAACCGCTGCCCAACGTCGTCGACGTCGACGTCGATAAGGTTGTGAGCGAAGCGATTTCGCGTCACAAGGTGGCCGCCGAGAACACCAAGATTGCGGTCCGCACCGACGCCCCCAGCGGGTTGCGGGTGCTCGGCGACGAAACGCTGTTGACCACCGCGCTGGCCAACCTGGTCTCCAACGCGATCGCCTATTCGCCGCCGGGTTCGCCGGTGTCGATCAGCCGTCGCCGCCGCGGCGAGAACGTCGAGATCGCCGTCACGGATCGCGGGATCGGGATCGCCCTGGAAGACCAGGAGCGGGTCTTCGAGCGTTTCTTCCGGGGCGACAAGGCGCGTTCGCGGGCCACCGGCGGCAGCGGGCTGGGCCTGGCCATCGTCAAACACGTCGCGGCTAACCACAACGGCACCATCGGCGTGTGGAGCAAGCCGGGAACCGGATCGACATTCACGCTGTCCATTCCCGCGGCCAAGCCGTCTCCTCGAGACGAGGGCGAATCCGAGCAAGCGCAGGGTCGCGACGTGCGGCCCGACCGGTCCCAACGAGAGGAAGAACTAAGTCGATGACCCGCGCGTACGACGATGCCGAGGAGGAATCGCGCTCATGACCCGCGCGTATGACGATGCAGAGCGTAGCGATGAGGAGGAATCGCGCTGATGACCAGTGTGCTGATCGTGGAGGACGAGGAGTCGCTGGCCGATCCGCTGGCGTTCCTGCTCCGCAAGGAAGGCTTTGAGGCCACCGTGGTGACCGACGGGTCGGCGGCGCTCGCCGAGTTTGACCGCGCCGGCGCCGACATCGTCCTACTTGACCTGATGCTGCCCGGAATGTCTGGCACCGACGTCTGCAAGCAACTGCGGGCGCGTTCCAGCGTGCCGGTGATCATGGTGACCGCCCGCGATAGCGAGATCGACAAGGTCGTGGGTCTCGAGCTGGGCGCGGATGACTATGTGACCAAGCCCTATTCGGCGCGCGAGCTGATCGCGCGGATCCGGGCGGTGTTGCGCCGCGGCGGCGAGGACGACTCCGAGATCAGCGATGGCGTGCTCGAGTCGGGCCCGGTGCGGATGGACGTCGAACGCCACGTCGTGTCGGTCAACGGCGACACGATCACCTTGCCGCTCAAGGAATTCGACCTGCTCGAGTACCTGATGCGCAACAGTGGCCGGGTGCTGACCCGCGGGCAGCTGATCGACCGGGTATGGGGCGCGGACTACGTCGGCGACACCAAGACGCTCGACGTCCACGTCAAGCGCCTGCGGTCCAAGATCGAAGCCGACCCGGCCAACCCGGTGCACCTGGTGACGGTGCGGGGCCTGGGCTACAAGCTGGAGGGCTAGCGGCTACTCGGCGATGCGAGTCGCCGGGTGCACCGCGATGAGTCCTAACTTGCTGCGGCGCTTGCACATTGCGGCCAGCTCCGCGTAGGCCTTGCCGCCCAGCAGTTCGGTGAGTTCGTCGGCCAGGCTTTCCCACACCTGCTTGGCGCCGACGTGGGCGGCCGGGTCGCCGGTGCAGTACCAGTGCAGGTCGGCGCCCCCGGAACCCCAGCCGCGGCGGTCGTATTCGGTGACCCAGGTCTTGAGGATCTCGGTGCCGTCGGGCCGGGTCACCCACTCCTGGCTGCGACGGATCGGCAACTGCCAGCAGACATCCGGCTTCATGGTCAGCGGCGGCACACCGAGCTTGAGGGCCTTGCTGTGCAGCGCGCAGCCGACGCCGCCCGCGAAGCCGGGCCGGTTGAGGAAAATGCACGCGTCCTTGTGCTTGCGGGTGCGGTACTGGGGCTGGCCCTCATGCTCGTCGAGCTCCAGATATCCCTTGCGGCCCAAGCCTTTTTCGCGATACTGCCAGTCGGCGGCGGTCAGCTTTTTCACCGCGTCGTCGAGGCGGGCGCGGTCGTCGTCGTCGGACAAGAACGCGCCGTGTGAGCAACATCCGTCGTCGGGGCGGCCCTCCACCGTGCCCTGGCAGGCGGGCGTGCCGAACACACACGTCCACCGCGAGAGCAGCCAGGTCAGGTCGGCGGCGATCAGGTGCTCGGGGTTGTCGGGGTCGTAGAACTCCACCCATTCGCGGGCGAAATCCAGTTCGACCTCGTGGCCCGGCTGTCCGGGTTCTGGGTGCGAATTCGCCACGGAGTCCACGTTAGACCACATTTCGGCGCGGCCGCGCCGCTGACACTCGTGGCCCGTATGGCCGTGATCACGGTGGGTTAACCGGGTCGCGCAAAAGCCTGCCGGCGACGCCCCGTTAGGTTGTCTACGTGCGATTGGGCGTTCTCGACGTGGGCAGCAACACGGTGCATCTCCTGGTGGTCGATGCCCACCGGGGCGGTCATCCGACGCCGATGAGTTCGACGAAGGCCACCCTGCGGCTGGCCGAGGCCACCGACAGCGCCGGCAAGATCACCAAACGTGGTGCCGAGAAGCTGATCTCCACAATCGACGAATTCGCTAAGATCGCCGACAGTTCGGGCTGCGAGGAGCTGATGGCCTTCGCCACCTCGGCGGTCCGTGATGCCGGCAACTCCGACGACGTGCTAAGCCGGGTGCGCAAGGAGACCGGCGTCGAGTTGCGGGTGCTGACCGGAGTCGACGAGTCGCGGCTGACCTTTCTGGCGGTGCGCCGCTGGTACGGGTGGAGCGCGGGGCGGATCATCAACCTCGACATCGGTGGCGGCTCGCTGGAGATGTCCAGCGGCCTGGACGAGGAGCCCGAAGTCGCGATGTCGCTGCCGCTGGGCGCCGGCCGGCTGACCCGCGAGTGGTTGCCCGACGATCCGCCCGGGCGGCGCCGGGTGGCGATGCTGCGGGATTGGCTGGACGCCGAACTCGCCGAGGCCAGCGCGAAGATCCTCGACGCCGGCAGTCCCGACCTGGCGGTGGCGTCGTCGAAGACGTTCCGCTCGCTGGCGCGGCTCACCGGCGCGGCCCCGTCGGGCGCCGGACCGCGGGTCAAGAGGACGCTGACAGCAAACGGCCTCAGGCAACTCATATCTTTCATCTCTAGGATGACGACCGCTGACCGGGCGGAACTGGAAGGAGTGAGCGCCGAGCGCGCCCCGCAGATCGTGGCGGGTGCGCTGGTGGCGGAGGCGAGCATGCGAGCGCTGTCGATCGAAGTGGTGGATATTTGCCCGTGGGCATTACGGGAAGGTCTCATTCTGCGCAAACTCGACAGTGAAGCCGACGGAACCGCCCTCATGGGCCCGTCGGTGCGTAATGCTGGAGGTCAGGTAGTTGATCGGAATCAGCACCGATCGAGAGGCGACAAACCATGACCGGACCGCACTCCGAGACCGAGAGCCCGGGCACTCGGCCGATCTCGGTGGCCGAATTGCTGGCCAGAAACGGAACCATCGGTGCCCCGGCGGTCACCCGGCGGCGCCGCCGTCGCCGCGGTGACAGCGACGCGGTGACCGTCGCCGAGCTCACCGGCGAAATCCCGGTGGTCCGCGACGACGACGACGCCGAACACGGCGCTACCGACACCATCGAGGCCGTCAAACCCGCCGATTCGCCCGCCGAGGACGTCGCCGCCGAGCCGGTGACCGAAGACAAGCCCAAGACCGCCTACTGGTCCGAGCCCGAGCCGCGCTGGCCCAAGTCGCCGCCGCAGCCCAAGCGGGTGCCGGGCCCCGAGCGCAGCGCCTACCCGCGGCCCTTGGCCAACGGGACCGCCCGGCCCGAGGAGCCCTCCGGCGCCGAGGACATGAGCCCTGATCCGATGGACCATTACGCCGACATCCCCGTCGACGTGATGGATTCCGACGTGCGTGAAGCCGAACCCGCGCTGGAGGACTCCGCCTACGTGCGCTCCTACCTGCGGTCCTCGGGCTCGCTGGACGAGGATCTGGACGAGGACGGGGACGCCGCGCGCGCGGGGTCGCTCGACACCGGACTGCTCGGCCTCGAGGACGAGGACGCTCATGCGGAGGGCGCCGACGCTCACCCGGCGGAGGGCAGGCTCGACGCGCTGTGGCGCGGCGCCGTGGTTGTGCTGCAGTCGATCCTGGCGGTCGCGTTCGGCGGCGGGCTGTTCGTGGCCTTCGACCAACTGTGGCGCTGGAACAGCATCGTGGCGCTGGTGCTCTCGGTGCTGGTCATCCTCGGCCTGGTGGTCGGGGTTCGGGTGGTCCGCAAAACCGAGGACATCGCCAGCACGTTGATCGCGGTCGCGGTGGGTGCGTTGATCACCCTGGGGCCCCTGGCGCTGTCGTTGCAGTCGGGCTAGCGGCGCCCACATCCAGTGCGCCCAGCCATCAAAGTCGGCCTCTCCACGGCTTCGGTGTACCCGTTGCGGGCCGAGGCCGCCTTCGAGTACGCGGCCCGGCTCGGCTACGACGGCGTCGAGCTGATGGTCTGGGCCGAATCGGCGAGTCAGGACGTCGCGGCGGTCAAGAAGCTGTCCAGGCGCTATCGCGTGCCGGTGCTGTCGGTGCACGCGCCGTGCCTGCTGATCTCGCAACGGGTGTGGGGCCCCAACCCGATCCCCAAGCTGGACCGCAGCGTGCGCGTCGCCGAACAGCTGGGCGCGCAGACCGTCGTCGTGCATCCGCCGTTTCGCTGGCAGCGGCGTTACGCCGAGGGGTTCAGCGAGCAGGTGGCGAAGCTGGAATCGTCGAGCGACGTGATGGTCGCGGTGGAGAACATGTTCCCGTTCCGGGCGGACCGGCTCTTCGGGGCCGGCCAGTCGCTGGAACGGATGCGCCGGCGGGGCGGCGGCCCCGGCCCGGCGATTTCGGCGTTCGCGCCCTCCTACGACCCGCTCGACGGCAACCACGCGCACTACACGCTGGACCTGTCCCACACCGCGACGGCGGGAACCGACTCGCTGGACATGGCGCAGCGGATGGGTGCCGGCCTGGTCCACCTGCACCTGTGCGACGGCAATGGTCTGCCCGCCGACGAGCACCTGGTGCCCGGACGCGGCACCCAACCCACCGCCGAGGTGTGCCAGATGCTGGCCGGCGGCCAGTTCGCCGGGCACGTCATCCTGGAGGTGTCGACGTCCAGCGCGCGCTCAGCCAATGAGCGCGAAGCCATGCTCGCCGAGTCGCTGCAGTTCGCCCGCACGCATCTGCTGCGCTGATGATTCAGGAGACCCGCAAAAGTCCATGAACGCGTTATTCACCACCGCAATGTCGTTGCGGGAGGCCGGTTCCGGCGTTTACGAAGGAGAGCTCGACAAGCGCTGGACCATCGGTCCCAAGGTGCACGGCGGCGCGATGCTGGCCCTGTGCGCCAACGCCGCGCGCACCGCCTGCGGCGGACAGCCGGCCGGACCGGACCTGCAACCGGTCGCCGTGTCCGCGAGCTTCCTGTGGGCGCCCGATCCGGGGCCGGTGCAGTTGGTCACGTCGATCCGTAAGCGCGGCCGCCGGATCAGTGTCGTGGACGTCGAGCTCACCCAGGGTGACCGCACCGCGGTGCACGCCGTGGTCAACCTCGGCGAGCCCGAGCATTACCCGGTCGACGATGCGGGCCGTGAAGCGGCCCGAGGAGGAGCCGGGTCATCGAGCAGGCCGGTCGACGGCGCGGTGAAGCCGTTGCTGTCGGCCAACCCGGTGGCCGACCTGATGACGCCCGAACCACCCGACGACATCGAGCCGATCGGCCCCGGGCATCCGCTGGCCGGCCTGGTGCACCTGGGCGAGGGTTGCGACGTGCGGCCGGTGTTGTCGACGATGCAGGTCCGCGACGACGGGCGCCCGCCGGTGATCCAGATGTGGGCACGCCCCCGCGGCGTGGCCCCGGACGCGCTGTTCGCGCTCATGTGCGGCGACCTGTCGGCGCCGGTGACCTTCGCCGTGGATCGCACCGGTTGGGCGCCCACCATCCAGCTCACCGCCTTCCTGCGGGGGTTACCCGCCGACGGCTGGCTGCGCATCATCGCGACCTGCACCGAGATCGGGCACGACTGGTTCGACGAGGACCACACGGTCGTCGACAGCCTCGGGCGCCTGGTGGTGCAGGCCCGCCAGCTGGCGTTGGTCCCTGCCGCTCGCTAGCCGGCGGTGTCTGCGATGCTGTCCGGCATGGCAAGAATCGCGATCATCGGTGGCGGCAGCATCGGGGAGGCACTGCTGTCGGGTCTGCTGCGCGCGGGCCGGCAGGTCAAGGACCTGGTGGTGGTCGAGCGGGTGCCCGAGCGCGCCAAGTATCTGGCCGACACCTATTCGGTGCTGATCACGTCGGTGGCCGAGGCGGTGGAAAACGCGTCGTTCGTCGTGGTCGCGGTGAAGCCCGCCGACGTGGAGTCGGTGATGTCGGAGGTCGCGCGGGCGGCCGCGGCGGCGGAGAGCGATACCGCCGAGCAGGTCTTCGTCACGGTCGCGGCCGGTGTCACCATCGCCTACTTCGAAGCCAAACTCCCGGCCGGAACGCCGGTGGTGCGGGCCATGCCGAACACCGCGGCGCTGGTCGGCGCGGGCGTCACGGCCCTGGCCAAGGGCAGGTTCGTCACCCCGCCGCAGCTGGAGGGCGTCTCGGCCCTGTTCGACTCCGTCGGCGGGGTGCTGAGCGTCCCCGAGGGCCAAATGGACGCCGTCACCGCGTTGTCGGGCTCGGGTCCCGCGTATTTCTTCCTGATGGTCGAGGCGCTCATCGACGCCGGCGTTGCGGCGGGGCTGAGCCGCGAGGTGGCGGGCGATCTGACCGCGCAGACCATGGCCGGCGCGGCGGCGATGCTGCTGGAACGGATGGACGCCGATCGCCGGCTTTCCGAGGCCGAGGCGCCCGGGATGCGGGTGGACGCCACCGCGACGCAGCTGCGGGCGACCGTGACGTCCCCCGGCGGCACCACCGCGGCGGCCCTGCGTGAGCTGGAACGGGGAGGCCTGCGAGCGGCCGTGGATGCGGCGGTTCAGGCCGCCAAAATGCGCTCTGAGCAGCTAAGAATTACATCAGAGTAATCCAAGATTTTTCAACTGATTGTCCCCCACCAGTACCAGTAACCCCATCAGTCCCGCTATTCTCCTCTTTGTAAGCACGTGTCGGTGCCAGCGGAGGGGAAGCCGCTGGCATGCGCGTGCCTGACACGATTGGGTAGCGATGACGTCTACGAATGGGCCATCAACGCGAGATTCTGCAGGTAAGCCGCGGGACACCGGTTCCGTCGATGGCCAGCAGGGCAGGACGCAATTTCTCACCGTCGCCGAGGTGGCCGCGTTGATGCGGGTCTCCAAGATGACGGTCTACCGGTTGGTGCACAACGGCGAACTACCCGCGGTCCGGGTGGGTCGGTCCTTCCGGGTGCACGCCAAGGCCGTCCACGACATGCTGGAGACGTCCTACTTCGACGCGGGCTGACCCGAACCGGTGGCCGCTCGCGGGCGGCACCTGGCTTCGCGGCTCGGCGGCGATCACGCGACGCGGTTTGGCGTTGGGTGCGTCCGGCTGGGTAAAGTGTCCGGGTCCATTCTTTGAAGCAGGTCTCGGTCTAGATAGCGGAGTTCATGGGTTCAGTAATCAAGAAGCGGCGCAAGCGTATGTCGAAGAAGAAGCACCGCAAGCTGCTGCGTCGCACCCGGGTGCAGCGCAGAAAACTCGGCAAGTAACTCCCGCGGCGGCCTTCCTAAGGCCGCCATAAGGCCACCGTAAAAAGGCCCTAACTGGTCGCTTCGCGCCATAGTGCCGCCGTCTCGCCGACCGCTAGGCTGACCGGGTGGATGGGTCGAATGGGGAGAACACCGGGCCGGACGATAGCGCCGGCAACGCGGCGCATTACCCCAAAATCGTGCTGGTCACCGGTGCCTGCCGGTTTCTGGGCGGCTACCTGACGGCTCGGCTCGCGCAGAACCCGATGATCAAAGGGGTCATCGCGGTGGACGCGATCGCCCCCAGCAAGGACATGCTGCGCCGGATGGGGCGCGCCGAGTTCGTCCGCGCCGACATCCGTAATCCCTTCATTGCCAAGGTGATTCGCAACGGCGACGTCGACACCGTGGTGCACGCGGCGGCCACGTCGTACGCTCCGCGGTCCGGCGGCACCGCGGCGTTGAAAGAAATCAACGTGATGGGCGCGATGCAGCTGTTCGCGGCCTGTCAAAAGGCGCCCTCGGTGCGCCGCGTGGTGCTCAAGTCGACGTCGGAGGTGTACGGCTCGAGCGCCCACGATCCGGTGATGTTCACCGAGGACAGCACCAGCCGTCGTCCGTTCCGCGACGGTTTCGCCAAGGACAGCCTCGACATCGAGGCCTATGCGCGCGGATTGGGGCGGCGCCGGCCCGACATCGCCGTGACGATCTTGCGGCTGGCCAACATGATCGGCCCGGCGATGGACACCACGCTGTCGCGTTATCTTGCCGGGCCGTTGGTGCCGACGATGTTCGGCCGCGACGCCCGGCTGCAGTTGCTGCACGAGCAGGACGCCCTCGGCGCGCTGGAGCGCGCGGCCATGGCCGGCAAGGCGGGAACGTTCAACATCGGCGCCGACGGCATCATCATGCTGTCGCAGGCGATCCGTCGGGCGGGCCGAATCCCTTTGCCCGTACCGGGTTTCGGTGTCTGGGCCCTGGACTCGTTGCGCCGCGCCAACCGCTACAACGAGATCAGTCGCGATCAGTTCGATTATTTGAGTTACGGCCGCGTCATGGACACCAGCCGGATGCGCTCGGAACTCAACTACCAGCCGAAATGGACGACGGCGGAGGCCTTTGACGACTATGTTCGCGGCCGAGGCCTGACTCCCATAATCGACCCACATCGGGTACGCTCCTTGGAGAGTCGCGCCATATCTCTAGCCCAGCGCTGGGGTAGCCGAAATCCAATTCCGTGGGGTGGGGTCAGGTAGGTATCGTGGCGGGTGAAACCAGAGCGAATGTCATTCCACTGCATACGAATCGGGGCCGTGTCGCAGCGCGTCGGAGAGCCGACCAGAGGGCAGAGTCAGCCCGCCAGCACCCCTCGTTACTGACCGATCCGCGCGGCCGCGCCTCGGCGGAGCAGATCGCCGCGGTGGTTCGCGAAATCGACGAGCACCGCCGTGCCGCGGGGGCATCGCCCGGCGAGGCACCGCTGAATGAGCTGGCGCAGCGCGTCGCGTCGGTGGCCGCATTCCTCCGCCAGCGGCTGACGGGTGACTACAGCGTCGACGAGTTCGGTTTCGATCCGCACTTCAACAGCGCGATCGTCCGGCCGTTGTTGCGGGTGTTCTTCCGGTCCTGGTTCCGGGTCGAGGTGAGCGGGATCGAGAACCTGCCCGCCGACGGCGCCGCGCTGGTGGTCGCCAATCACGCCGGGGTGCTGCCGTTCGACGGGCTGATGCTGTCGGTGGCCGTGCACGACGAGCACCCCGCGCACCGCGAGCTGCGGCTGCTCGCCGCCGACATGGTGTTCGACCTGCCCGTGGTGGGCGAAGCGGCTCGCAAAGCCGGCCACACCATGGCCTGCACGACGGACGCGCACCGGCTGCTCGCCGCCGGCGAGCTCACCGCCGTGTTCCCCGAGGGCTACAAGGGGCTGGGGAAGCGCTTCGAGGACCGCTACCGGCTGCAGCGGTTCGGCCGCGGTGGATTCGTCACCGCCGCGCTGCGGACCAAGGCGCCGATCATCCCCTGCTCGATCATCGGTTCCGAAGAGATCTACCCGATGCTGACCGACGTCAAGTTGCTGGCACGGCTGTTCGGACTGCCGTACTTCCCGATCACGCCGCTGTTCCCGCTGGCCGGGCCCATGGGCCTGGTGCCGCTGCCGTCGAAATGGCACATCGCCTTCGGTGAGCCGATCTACACCGACGACTACGCGGCCTCCGACGCCGACGACCCGATGGTCACTTTCGAGCTGACCGATCAGGTGCGCGAGACCATCCAGCAGACGCTGTACCGGTTGCTGGCCGGCCGCCGCAACATCTTCTTCGGCTGAGCCGCGGCGCGCCCAAAAGGAAACGCCACCACGGAAACCCGTGGCGGCGTTGACCTTTGAAGTAGTCGACTACTTCACCATGGTGAACTGGCAGACGTTGGTGTAGCCGTCGCGGAACAGATCCGAGCAGCCCCTCAGGTACTTCAGGTAAATGTCGTAGGTCTCCTGCCCCTTGAGGGCGATCGCCTCTTCCTTGTGCGCCTCGAGCGCATCGCCCCAGGCGGTTAGGGTCGGCACGTAGTTCTTGCCGATGAAGTGGTGTCGCTCGATCTTGAAACCCGCGTCCGTCGCGTACTTGTCGACCAGGTCGACCTGGGGCAGCTTTCCGCCCGGGTAGATCTCCTTCAAGATGAAGCTGATGAACCGCAGCAGGGTCATGTTGACCTTCAAGCCCATCGCGTTGCCCTCTTCGCGGGTGGGGACCACGATCGAGTGCAGCAGCATGCGGCCGTCGTCGGGCAGCAGGTCGTAGTACTTCTTGAAGAAGGTGGCGTAGCGCTCGTACCCGGCGTCACCGGCGCCGTCGGCGAAGTGCTCGAACGCGCCCAGCGACACGATCCGGTCGATCGGCACGTCGCCGGGGAATTCCTCCCAGCCCTGGATCCGCACCTCTTTACGGCGGGGGCTGTCCATCTTGTCGAACTCGGCCACGCAGTGGGCGTACTGGTTCTCGCTCAGCGTCAACCCGATTACGTTGACGTCGTACTCCGCCACCGCGTGCCGCATCGTCGAGCCCCAGCCGCTGCCGATGTCGAGCAGCGTCATGCCGGGCTCGAGGTTCAGCTTGTCCAGCGCGAGCTTGCGCTTGGCGTACTGCGCCTCTTCCAGCGTCTTGGTCAGATTCTGTGGGTCCGGGTTTTCGTCGAAGTAACCGCAGCTGTAGGTCATCGACGGGTCAAGCCACAGCTTGAAGAACTCGTTCGACTTGTCGTAGTGCGATCGCACCGCCTCGACCGGCGGGTGCAGCTGCGTTCCGGTTTCCCCCTGTAGTGACATTTACAACGCCCCTAACTTTCCTGCGGATATTGATGCGACCGCCGCGGCGGTTGCCTCGGTCTCGGCTTGGTTTGCGGCTTCCCCCAGCATTGTGACAACGCTGGTGACGATCGGCTTTCCATCGGCATCGGTCACTTCGCTGCGGATTTCCGCCAGCACGGTGCCGTGGGACTCGATCACCGAGTCTAGGTAGGTGTCGAAGAAAAGCCTATCGTGAGCCAGGATCGGGCGGTAGAACTTGAACTTCTGGTCGCGGTGAATGACCCTGGCGATGTTGATGGGGATGCTGAACTTGGTAAAGATCTCCAGCTGAACGCGGCGCCCGGCGATCGCGAGGAACGTCAACGGCGCCACCATGTCGGTATACCCGGCCTTCCGGGATTCATTCTCGTCGAAATGCGCCGGGTGGTCGTCCTTGATCGCCAGGGCGAACTCCCGGATCTTTTCGCGCCCGACCTCGAAGTAGTCAGGTGCGCGGTAATGGCTGCCGATGAGTCCTTCGGCTTCTTTGGGGGTTGTCATGCCGCTGTGCTCTCCGCTCGAAGATGTCTGCGCGGCGCAGCCTATCAGCGTGATTGCCGTCGAGAGGCCACCGCGGCCAGCGCACCGCCGGCCGCGCCCAGCGCCAACGCCGACGGCACCCCGATCCGGGCCGCTTTGCGAGCGGTGCGGAAGTCGCGAATCTCCCATCCGCGCTCCCGGGCCAGGGCGCGCAGGCGGGCGTCGGGATTGATGGCGACCGCGGTCCCCACCAGCGACAGCATGGGCACGTCGTTGTAGCTGTCGGAGTAGGCGGTGCAGCGTTTCAGGTTGAGCCCCTCGCGGATGGCCAGCGACCGCACCGCGTGCGCCTTGCCGGTGCCGTGCAGGATGTCGCCGACCAGCCTGCCGGTGAAGACGCCGTCGACCGATTCCGCGACGGTGCCCAGCGCGCCGGTCAGGCCGAGCCGTCGCGCAATGGTCGCGGCGAGCTCGTAGGGCGTGGCGGTGATCAGCCACACCTGCTGGCCGGCGTCGAGATGCATTTGGGTCAGCTCGCGAGTGCCGGGCCAGATCTTGTCGGCGATGATCTCGTCGTAGATCTCCTCGCCCAGGGCCACCAGCTGCTCGACCGACCGGCCTTCGATGAAGGCGAGCGCCTTGCGCCGGCCCGCGGCGACGTCGTTGCTGTTCTCCTTGCCAAGGACCTGAAACTTGGCCTGGGCGTAGATGAATCCGATCACATCGCGATAGGTGAAGTAGTTGCGCGTGGCCAGCCCGCGGCCGAAATGCACCGCCGAGGAGCCCTGCACCAAGGTGTTGTCGACGTCGAAGAAGGCGGCGGCGGTGAGGTCGACCGGGGGTTGCGGACGGTCCGGGGCGGCGGCGGCTTCCTCCTGCATGCCCTCGATCGCGCGGGCCGCGCTGGCGTCCGCGCCCAGCGACTCCAAGTCAACGTAACCGGTGTGGTCTGCGTTGACCGGGTCAGAGGAAGTCATCGCCCAACCTCCTAGATCGCTGTGGTGCCTGGTGACCCGGCGGGTGCCCGATATCCAACCCTATCGGGCAGTTGGCGTGGGGGCGGGTATGGCTGCCGGGCTGATGCCCCGGGCTGCCGAGCTGCCGGGCTGCCGGGCTGCCGAGCTGATGCCCCGGCTGCCGAGCTGCCGGGCTGCCGGGCTGATGCCTCGGGCCGCCGAGTGTGACGCTGGCGTCACGTTCGACGCCGAGTGTGACTGCAGCGTCACACTCGTGGCTGGGCAGGCCGGGTTGGTCGGGGCGCGACAAGACTTGTCCGTGGGCGTCAGTGCAGGAAACGGCCCTAAGCTTCCTTGTTGGGATCCCACTCGGTACCGGATGTGTCATCCCAAAATTTCGGCGAGACGTCTGTTTTGCGGTCTTCTGGCGCAACAGTGTCGACTCTGGCCTGAAATTCGTCGAAGGCCTTTCTTGCGCGCGCTAATTCTTCTTCTGTTGGCGCGCTGACACCGGCTTCTTCTGGCGTCGAAAAAGTCTTACCGGCAATCTTTTTGCTCATTGAGGACTCCCATCATGACAAGAAGGTGTGAGCCAACAGTAGTCAGCGCTCCATCATTTCGATAATCGTCCTAGTTGCCCGAACAGCTGGCACCAGGGTTGAGAGTAGAGGAAGCCGAGGGCACCGCGGGCGACCGAATGTTATGTGGATGTGTCTGCTGCAAAGACGTTTATGAATCGTCTGTTCCGCTGGCGGTCAGTGATTCACGATCGAAGATCACCCAGTCATCGGCGTTGTTGACGATCTGGACCCCGTCGAGCTCGGTGGTGGTTCTCAGCATATCCTTGAGCGCCTCCCACTTCATGCCCCCGTATCTGATCCCTGGGCGTGTTCGCGTCGTATACGCGCGTATTACCCGTGGCATGTGCTGAACGGCAAACGTTTTCATAATCGGTTGGCCGTCTTCGCTTTGCTCTTTCGCTAGCTCAATGAATATCTCGCGTCCTCGAAGCACAGATCCGATCGATGGCGAGAGTTTTTCCGGCGGCGTGTGAAGAGCGCGTGTTATCAGGTTTTCGACCACATTCTCGTTATCCGGCGGAAGGTCAGAGAGTTTATTCACGTGAGTTTCTCTAGATCGCAGAACATCGAGGACTTCGGTTATTTGTTGTTTGTTAATCCCCACCCATTGCGACGTACGATTGCAGACGATCACCCAGTCTAGGTCCGGCATGTCGAGCGCTGCGGCAAGCGCGTCTTCGAATGCACCTCCGGCGAAGGTGTTGGGCAGATCTGGGTGGTCTTCCGATGTATACAGCATCATGGCATTTGTGCCGTCGGGCAATCGGAGCAATGGGGTGGCGTTCAGCCGCTTCCCCTCATGTTCAACTGTCGTTCGAGGGAAAAATAATTCGACACCAAGAAGTGCCAAAAAAAGACGTCGATCTGCCTCCGGCGACTTTTGTTGGGCAGCGAAATCAATCAGTTCATCGATTCCAGCGTTGTGTGGTGCCGTCAATGTTTATACCTTTCGTACGGCGTGAACTTGTCATTGAATTTATCATATATGCCATGTACGTGATACACCTTGCCAGTCGGCGAAGTTGGGTCAAATGTGCATACAGCCAAATCGACGGGGCCCATGTTTTCGTGGATAAGCTGACTGATGAGGGTAGGACTCGTCACGGTCTGTGGTGATCCCAGAATGCTTAACCCATCCGGCGGATGTATTGTATAGTTTGGTATAAGCTCGCCTGTTTTAAACGTCTTGGAATAAACGCCGGAGGTGTCTCCGCCGGTCTCGATGAGATTGCCCAGTGAGTCAGTGATGGTCGAGCCGTGTTCGGCAAAAGTCGTAATACTTGAGCCTTTCGGCACAGTAAAGAAGCCGCTGTCGGGATCGTAACTTCCATGCCCGCTTATCGTGTGCCTCTCGCCTTGCGGCATCTCGTCTTGCGGAATCCCGTGACCGGGGACTTCCTCCGGTTGATGCTGTCCTTGGTCAGGTGGCTGGTCCCCGTTAAAAGGAGGCTCCTTTGGGGTTTCGTTCGGGCCGGAGTCCGACGGACGCGCCCCGTTACTGGGAAGGTCAGCCCCGTTCCCATCGCCGTGCGGGTGTGAACCGCCGCCATGCGGCTCGGGCGGATGGGCAGGAGGTTCTCCGCCATAAGGCACCTCGCCGAGGCCGGGAGGCGCTTCGGGGAGGCCGCCCGCCGGGACAGAGGGAAGCGACGGCGGCTCCGGCATCGATGGCATCGAAGGAGCCGAGGCCGCCGGCATCGAAGCAGCGGGCGCCGAAGCGGCGGGCGTGACCGCTGCCGGCTCCGCAGGTGGGACCCGCGTAGGCGCAGGCTCGTGCGGCGGCGGGTGGGGTGGTGGTGTGCCTTCTGCGGGGGCCGATACCGGTGGCTTGCCGCCCGATTCTGGTGGGACCGCAATTGGTTTCGGCTCGCCGCTGTGCGGTGTCCCGCCAACCGGCGGCTTGGATTCGGTGGGGCTGTGCGGCAGGGGACCGTCGGCGGGGCCCGGTGCCGGTTTGCCCGAAGGAGCCGGCGCGGGACGACCCGGCTCCGGCGGCTTGGCCTCCGGAGCCTTGACCTCCGGCGGCTTGACCTCCGGCGCCTTGACCTCCGGCGGCTTGATCGACGGAGGCTGAGGAATCTCAGGCGGCTTCTTCAAACCCTTCAGCACATCGGCCGCTCGGCTTCCCGCTTTGCCCACCTTGGAGAGTGGTCCGCCAGGCAAGGCCAAGGTCAATCCATCAAAAAGGGTCTTGCCGAGCGCTTCGGCGGGGTTGGACCCCCACTCGTCCCAGTGGGTGACGTCCTTGCCGAGCGACTTCCACGAGTCGGCGACGCCGGGCCCTCCGTCGGGGCCCAAGCCGACGAGCGGCGCGGCCCCGGAGACCATGCCGTACACGTCTTTGGCGTAGCCGATCGGATCGGTCTGGAGCCGATTCGGGCTGAACTTCGCGAGCTGCTCAAGAAAGTCGTAGCCTTCGACGCCGAAACCTTTGACGGTCTGGCCCACCTGATTCAGTGCCCTGCCGACTGGCGTTCCGTGTAAAAAGTGGTCCCACTCCTTACCCGCCCAGTGGGCCATATCTTCTGCCGCGGTGGCCGCCGCCGACATGGTGGCCTCGATCTGGCCGCCCAGCGTTTCGGCTTCCCGGGAAAAGCTGTCGACCACCGTTTTGATGTCGTCGGCGATCCTTTTGATCTCGTCTTCGTCTTCGTCGGTCAGGAGGTCCCACACTTCTTTGATCCCGGTCATCGGGTCGCAGATGCGGGACAACAAATCGAGGATCGCCGCGTGGACCTTGTCGATCTGGGCCGCGTAACTGTTGAGTTGCGCGGCAATCGTTTGGCATTGCTGCGCAACGCTGGCCGTGGCTCCAGACGCATCGGCCAACGCTTTGTTGATGGCCGCGGCCTCGGGAATCTGCTGCGCGGCAATGGCGGCCATGCTCCCGCCGCCGGCCGCGATCTCGGTCGTCATGAAGTTGACGCCCGCCGTCGTCCACGCCGCCGCGGCGGCACGCAACTTCGCCGAATCGCCAGTGGGCCAGATCATTCCGATATACGGCGCAACCCAGCTCCACCCCGCCGGGGCACCGCTGCCGGCGCCCACCGCCGACGGCGGATGCGACGGCGCGGTCAATGGCGCGGTCACTGGCGGTGTCGGCAAGCCTTCGGCGCGGCCCGTCACATCCGACATCGCCTCGGCGTGCGCATAGTTGTGTGCCGACATCCGCACGCCGTCGCCGATGCTGCAGAGTCCGTTGCGGGTACTGGTCATCGCCTCGATGACCTTTGCCGCTGCGCCGTTGTACGTGCGGCCCAGCGCCGCACCGACGGGATCGTCACCGGCCATGCCCGCGCTGCCCGCGAGCGACGTGGTCAGGGCCGAGATCACCGATCCCAGCGACTCGCCGGTGGACAGTACCGTGGCGCCGGCGCGATCTAGGGCAGTCGGGTCACACGCCAGCGGCGCCATGTATTCACGACCGCATACCGAGATTCGTCGACATCGCGCCGGTGTAGTTGCCGTGCGCTGTCGTGGCCACCTTCTCCAGTTGCCCCAGCGCCTCGCGCATCATCGCCTCGCCGCGCACCCAGTGCTGATGCGCCTCGGCGTGGGCCGCCGCGGCCTCACCCGTCCACGTCCCATGCAAACGCGTTACGCGAGAATCGATTTCGGCAATCATGTCTTCGGCGTAGCGCTGAAACGCCGCCATCCGCTGCACCGCGTCGGCCAACGCCTGCGGATCAACCCGAAACGCCTCAGGCATCGCGCACTGCCCGCTCGGCCTGGGCGGACGCTGCCTCGTTGCTGTGATACGCGCCGCCGGCCTCGCCGACCAGATGCGCCAGGATCGACAACCCGAGCTCGACCTCCCGGGCGCCCTTGTGCCACAGCTCCCATGCCGAGGCATAGGCACCCCCGGCCGCCCCCCTGCCAACCACCCAGCATCTGACCCACCTGATCGTCGAGCTGGGACAGCTGAGCCGAAAGATGCTCGGCCGCACCGCTCAGCGAGACGGCGGCGCCCTGCATCACCACCGGATCGACCCGCACCGTGTTGTCGGCCATAGCCGGAACATAACTCCTGGTAGACGCCCCCACAAGTCGCTGATGACACACTGATTCCCATGACCCGAGCGACCGGCCGCCCGCATGTGGAGTTGTTGACCCGCGACGGGTGCACCATCTGCGAGCGCATCCACGCCCGGCTGGTCGTTTTGGCCGGTGAGCTGGGCTTCGATTTGTCGACGACCGACGTCGACGCCGCGGCCGCGGACGGCAACCCCGCGCTGCGCGCCGAGTTCGGCGACCGGCTGCCGGTGGTCCTGCTCGACGGGCGCGAACACAGCTACTGGGAGCTCGACGAGCCCCGGCTGCGCGCGGATCTCGCCCGCTGACGAGGCGGCCGGGTGGCCGTGGGGCAATTATTTGGTAGCCCAGCTGATAAACGTTTACCGTGGACAGCAGTTCAGTTACTGGAGGATGCAAGGGAGCTGGCCAGGTGATGCTGCCGTGAGCGTCTTGCTCTTCGGGGTTTCGCACCGCAGTGCGCCGGTCTCCGTCCTGGAACAACTCAGCATCGACGAGTCCGATCAAGGCAAGATCGTCGACCGGGTGCTGCAGTCGCCGCTGGTGACCGAGGCGATGGTGCTGTCGACATGCAACCGGGTCGAGGTCTACGCGGTGGTGGACGCGTTCCACGGCGGGCTCGCGGTGATCGGACAGGTGCTCTCGGAGCATTCCGGGATGTCGATGACCGACCTCACCAAATACGCCTACGTCCGGTACAGCGAGGCCGCCGTCGAGCATCTGTTCGCGGTAGCCAGCGGCCTGGATTCGGCGGTGATCGGAGAGCAGCAGGTGCTCGGTCAGGTGCGCCGCGCGTACGCCACCGCCGAGACCAATCGCACCGTCGGCCGCGTCCTGCACGAGCTGGCCCAACGCGCGCTCTCGGTCGGCAAGCGGGTGCATTCCGAGACCGCCATCGACGCCGCCGGCGCCTCCGTGGTGTCGGTTGCCCTGAACATGGCCGAACGCCGGCTGGGCGGGCTGTCGGGCCGGACCGCCGTGCTGGTCGGCGCCGGGGCGATGGGCGCCCTGGCCGCGGCGCATCTGTCTCGCGCCGGCATCGCCCAGGTTCACGTGCTCAACCGGTCGCTGTCCCGGGCGCAGCGCCTGGTCCGCAAGATCCGCGAAA
Organism: Mycobacterium sp. H4Y; assembly: GCF_000364405.1. NCBI lineage: Bacteria > Bacillati > Actinomycetota > Actinomycetes > Mycobacteriales > Mycobacteriaceae > Mycobacterium > Mycobacterium sp. H4Y. The sequence goes on along the minus strand of NZ_AKIG01000002.1, from coordinate 984,059 downwards.
CCGGTGTGCGGGCCGACGCGCTGCCATTGGAGCAGCTGACCGACGTCCTGGCGGGTGCCGACGTGGTGGTGAGCTGCACCGGGGCGGTGAGCCCGGTGGTCTCGCTGGCCGACGTGCACCACGCGCTCGCGGCCGCGAACCGCTCGATCGTCGATGAGACCACCGACCCCTTGGTGATCTGCGACCTGGGCATGCCGCGCGACGTGGACCCGGCGGTGGCCGGCCTGCCCGGCGTGTGGGTCGTCGACGTGGACCGCGTGCAGCACGAGCCCTCGGCCCACGCCGCGGCCGCCGACGTCGACGCGGCCCGCACCATCGTGGCCACCGAAGTTGCCGCCTACCTGGCCGGCCAGCGGATGGCCGAGGTCACCCCGACGGTGACGGCGCTGCGCCAGCGCGCCGCCGATGTGGTCGAAGCCGAGCTGCTGCGCCTGGACAACCGGCTCCCCGGGCTCGCCAGCGCGCAGCGCGAAGAGGTCGCCCGCACCGTGCGGCGTGTAGTGGACAAGCTGCTGCACGCCCCTACTGTGCGCATCAAGCAGCTCGCCAGCGCCCCCGGCGGCGACAGCTACGCCGAGGCGTTGCGCGAGCTTTTCGAACTCGACCAGACCGCCGTCGACGCCGTGGCCGCGGGCGAATTGCCAGTCATAGCAAACGGTTTCGACGCGGGCACCCCGCAGCAACCTGCCGAGTAGCCGATTGGCGAACGTGATCCGGATAGGCACGCGGGGCAGCCTGCTGGCCACCACCCAGGCCGGCGTCGTCAGAGACGCCCTCATCGCGCTGGGTCACCCGGCAGAGCTGGTGACCATCACCACGGCCGGGGACCGGTCGTCGGGACCCATCGAATCCTTGGGGGTGGGTGTCTTCACCACCGCGCTGCGCGAGGCCATGGAAGAGGGCCGCGTGGACGCCGCGGTGCACTCCCACAAGGACCTGCCGACGGCCGACGACCCGAGGTTTGCTGTGGCCGCCATACCCGTGCGCAACGACCCGCGTGACGCGGTGGTAGCCCGGGACGGACTGGTGCTGGGGGAGTTGCCACCGGGTTCGCTGGTGGGTACCTCCTCGCCGCGGCGGGCCGCGCAGCTTAGAGCATTGGGTCTCGGTTTGGAAATCCGCCCCCTACGAGGCAACCTAGATACCAGGTTGAACAGGGTAAGCAGTGGTGATCTTGACGCGATCGTGGTGGCCCGGGCCGGCCTGGCCCGACTCGGTCGCCTCGATGACGTCACCGAGACGCTAGAGCCGGTGCAGATGTTGCCAGCACCGGCTCAGGGCGCGCTCGCCGTCGAATGCCGTGCCGGTGACACCCGGTTGGCGGCGGTGCTGGCGGAGCTGGACGACGCGGACACGCGCGCGTCGGTCACCGCGGAGCGAACTCTGTTGGCCGAACTGGAGGCCGGCTGCTCCGCACCGGTGGGCGCGATCGCTGAAGTGGTCGAGTCCATCGATGAGGAAGGCCGGATCTTTGAAGAGCTGTCGCTGCGTGGCTGCGTGGCGGCGCTGGACGGGTCCGACGTGATCCGCGCGTCGGGCATCGGCACTCCCGGTCGAGCACGAGAGCTTGGGCTTTCGGTTGCCGCGGAGCTGTTCGAACTTGGCGCCCGGGAGCTGATGCGCGGAGCGCGGCAAGACCCGACGCGAGGAAATTAAGTGCGAGTTACGTGGGAGCGACAATGACGACGCGAGGGCGTAAGCCGACACCCGGCCGCATCACGTACGTGGGCTCCGGCCCCGGTGACCCGGGACTGTTGACGACCCGGGCCGCGACGGTGCTGACGAACGCCGCTCTGGTGTTCACCGACCCTGACGTGCCCGAGCCGGTGCTGGCGCTGATCGGCAAAGACCTGCCGCCGGTTTCCGGCCCGGCCCCGGCCGACCCGGCCGCCTCCAGCGGCGACGGCGCCGACCAGGGCCAGACGCAGCCCGCGGTGATCTCCGGTGGCCCGGACATCCGCCCGGCGCTGGGTGACCCCGCCGAGGTGGCCAAGACCCTGACCCACGAGGCGCGGACGGGCGTCGACGTGGTCCGCCTGGTGGCCGGTGACCCGCTGACGGTCGACGCCGTCATCACCGAGGTCAACGCCATCGCGCGGAGCCACCTGCACATCGAGATCGTGCCGGGGCTGGCGCCCACCAACGCCGTCCCGACGTACGCGGGGCTGCCGCTGGGCTCCTCGCACACGGTGGCCGACGTGCGCGGCGACGTGGACTGGGAGGCGCTGGCCGCGGCGCCGGGACCGCTGATCCTGCAGGCCACGTCGTCGCATCTGGCCGACGCGGCGCGCACCCTGATCGAACACGAGCTCGCCGAGAACACGCCGTGCGTGGTGACCGCGCAGGGCACCACCTGCCAGCAGCGTTCCATCGAGACGACGCTGCACGGCCTGACCGACTCGGCCGTGCTGGGCGGCACCGACCCGGCGGGCCCCCTGACGGGTCCGCTGGTGGTGACCATCGGCAAGACGGTGTCGAGCCGGGCGAAGCTGAACTGGTGGGAGAGCCGCGCCCTGTACGGCTGGACCGTGCTGGTGCCCCGCACCAAGGACCAGGCCGGCGAGATGAGCGAGCGGCTGACGTCCTACGGCGCGCTGCCGATCGAGGTGCCGACCATCGCCGTCGAGCCGCCACGCAGCCCCGCGCAGATGGAACGGGCCGTCAAGGGATTGGTCGACGGCCGCTTCCAGTGGGTGGTGTTCACCTCCACCAACGCGGTGCGCGCGGTGTGGGAGAAGTTCGGCGAGTTCGGGCTGGACGCGCGCGCGTTCTCCGGGGTGAAGATCGCCTGCGTGGGCGAGTCGACCGCCGACCGGGTCCGGGCGTTCGGGATCAGCCCCGAGCTGGTGCCGGCCGGTGAGCAGTCCTCGCTGGGTCTGCTCGACGACTTCCCGCCCTACGACAGCGTTTTCGATCCGGTGAACCGGGTCTTGCTGCCGCGGGCCGACATCGCCACCGAGACGCTGGCCGAGGGCCTGCGCGAACGTGGTTGGGAGATCGAGGATGTCACCGCCTACCGGACGGTGCGGGCCGCGCCGCCGCCGGCGGAGACGCGGGAGATGATCAAGACCGGCGGGTTCGACGCGGTGTGCTTCACGTCCAGCTCGACAGTGCGCAACCTGGTCGGTATCGCCGGCAAGCCGCACGCGCGGACGATCATCGCCTGCATCGGCCCCAAGACCGCCGAGACCGCCGCCGAGTTCGGTCTGCGGGTCGATGTCCAGCCCGAGACCGCCGCGGTTGGTCCGCTGGTCGACGCTTTGGCCGAACACGCCGCGCGGTTGCGCGCCGAGGGCGCGCTGCCACCGCCGCGCAAAAAGAGCCGCAGGCGCTAGTGGCGATCGCCAGCGCGGCGGAGCCGGGCGCAGCGGGTCGCCACGATGAGCGGTAGCGCCTACCCGCGGCAGCGTCCGCGTCGGCTCCGCTCAACCCCGGCGTTGCGCCGATTGGTCGCGCAAACGTCGCTGGAGCCAAGGCATTTGGTGCTGCCGATGTTCGTCGCCGACGGCATCGACGAGCCCCGGCCGATCGCCTCGATGCCGGGGGTGGTGCAACACACCCGCGATTCGTTGCGCGGCGCCGCCGCCAGCGCCGTCGCCGCCGGGGTGGGTGGGCTGATGCTGTTCGGTGTGCCGCGTGATGAGGACAAGGACGCGGTGGGGTCGGCCGGCACCGACCCCGACGGCATCCTCAACGTCGCCCTCCGCGACCTGGCCAAGGACCTCGGCGAGGCCACCGTGCTGATGGCCGACACCTGCCTGGACGAGTTCACCGACCACGGCCACTGCGGCGTCCTCGACGACCGCGGTCGGGTCGACAACGACGCGACCGTGGCCCGATATGTGAAACTGGCTGTGGCGCAAGCGGAATCGGGCGCGCACGTGGTAGGTCCGAGCGGGATGATGGACGGTCAGGTGGGCGCGATTCGCGACGGGCTGGACGCGGCCGGCCATACCGACGTGGCGATCCTCGCCTACGCCGCCAAGTTCGCATCGGCGTTCTACGGTCCGTTCCGCGAAGCGGTCAGTTCCAGCCTCTCCGGCGACCGGCGCACCTATCAGCAGGAGGCGGGCAATTCCCGCGAGGCGCTCCGCGAGATCCAGCTCGATCTGGACGAGGGCGCCGACATCGTGATGGTGAAGCCGGCGATGGGTTATCTGGACGTGGTGTCGGCGGCGGCCTCGATTTCGCCGGTGCCGGTGGCCGCCTATCAGGTGTCGGGGGAGTACGCGATGATTTGCGCTGCGGCCGCGAACAATTGGATCGACGAGCGCGCGGCGGCCCTGGAATCATTGACGAGCATCCGGCGGGCCGGAGCCGATATCGTTCTCACCTATTGGGCCGCGGATGCGGCAGGGTGGCTTTCGTGAGACGGGGCTTGCTTTGACATCAGAGACGACCAGAAGCGATACCCAACCGAAGCCGTTGTTCTACGAACCCGGCGCCACCTGGTGGTGGGTGGCGTGCGGCCCGGCCTCGGCGGCGGCCATGGTCTTGATCGAAATCTGGAGCGGTGCCAAGGTGTCGCTCGTGGTCCCCGCGATCTTCTTCGTCCTGGTGTCGGCGTTCGTGGGGTTGCAGGTGAAGGCGGCGCGGATCCACGTCTCGGTCGAGCTGACCGAAGACGCCCTGCGCCAAGGCACCGAGACCATCTTGGTCCGCGAGATCGTCAGGGTTTATCCCGAGCCCGAGAACCACGAAGCCTCCGGCAAGGAGCTGGCGCGCTGGCAGTCGGCGCGGGCGCTCGGCGAGTTGGTCGGGGTGCCGCGCGGACGGATCGGCATCGGCCTCAAGCTCACCAACGGCCGCACCGCCCAGGCGTGGGCGCGCCGTCATCGCCAGCTGCGGGCGGCCCTGACTCCGCTGGTCCAAGAGCGGGTGGAGCCCACCGGCACCGACGTCATCGACGGCGATCCGGACGACCCCGCCGGCGATCAGGCCGGGCCCGCGCAATGATCGCCAGCTACCGGGCGCTGGTCGAGCTCGCCGTGGCGGTCGCCGCCCTGGCGGGCTCGGGATATAGCTGGACGCGCTCGCATCACACGGTGGCCGTCGCGCCCATCGCGGAGGGTCAGCCCTTTACGACGTCGGTGGTCTATGACCCGCAGCTGTTGCTTCTGACACTCGTGCTGTTGACGAGCGCCGGCGTGCTGGTGGTCGTCGGCGCGGCCAGGCTGCGGCGTGCCCGCTCCGGCGCTACGACGTCTTCCTGACCAGCGGCAACGCCATCGTGCGGCGGACCCTGATGGCGTCGGCCCGGTCGCGCAGTGCCTCCTGAACCGAGCGCATCAGCGGGAAATTGGTGTCATGACCGGTGTCCTCGAGCACCGCGATGACCGCCGAGCTGGCCACCAGCGTCCAATCCACACCGGCGGCCCGACAATCGGCATCGAACGCATACAAGAGCGAAATACCGGCCTCAGCAAATTGACCGACATCGGCGACATCGAGCACCACAGGGTTTTCGCCGAGCGTGAAACGCCGAATGTGGCGACTGACGCGGTCGACATTGGCGCCGTCGATTTCGCCGCGGATATGCACCACTGTCGCCAAGTGGCGGTAGTGCGCCCGCACCTGAGCGCCATCGCACTCAAAGACGCAGTTGTCGTGGCGACTCCCGGTGCCTGCGATCGTCATGAGGACCCCTCACTCTCCGTGTCGCTCGCGCGCGGCCTTGGGGCGCGCCTCCCCGCTCACCAAAGCTGCCTTAAACGCTAGGCCGCAAGCCTAAGGACACCGGTAGCCGCGCCTAACGCTTTGCTAAGAAGCAAAATGCGATTTCGCGGCGAGCAAACCTCCGTAATCGGCGTCGCGCATTCCGGGCGGCCCTGAAGGCCGTGTGCCACACCACAACCGTCCCCGCATGTCGGCGATTGCGCTGCTAGGCTGCCATGGCTGCCGGTTGCTAGTCGGGGGGCTTGCGAAATGGCGAGATCGCCCGCTCAGCCGATAGCAGGAGAACGGAACGGCAGGATCCAGACGGGAAGAGCAGCGTGCGGGGCGGAGAGATCCGGGGCGAAATCAAGGCCCTGACGGGACTCCGTATCGTCGCCGCGCTCTGGGTGGTGCTGTTTCACTTCCGGCCGATGCTCGGGGATGCGTCGCCCGATTTCCGCGACGCGCTGGCCCCCGTCCTCAACTGTGGCGCCCAGGGCGTCGACCTCTTCTTCATCCTCAGCGGCTTCGTGCTGACGTACAACTACCTCGACCGGATGGGCCGGTCCTGGTCGACCCGCGCCACCCTGCACTTCCTGTGGCTGCGGCTGGCCCGGGTATGGCCGGTGTACCTGGTGACATTGCACCTCGCCGCCCTGTGGGTGATCTTCACCCTGCACGTGGGCCACGTGCCGTCGCCGGACGCCGCCTCACTCACCGCGGTCAGCTACGTGCGGCAGATCCTGTTGGTGCAGTTGTGGTTTGTGCCGTTCTTCGACGACTCGAGCTGGGACGGGCCGGCCTGGTCGATCAGCGCCGAATGGCTGGCGTACGTGCTTTTCGCCCTACTGGTGTTGGTGTTGTTGCGGATGAAGCAGGCGACGCGGGCGCGCAGCCTCATGGTGCTGGCGTTCGCGGCGTCGTTGCCGCCGGTGGTGATGCTGCTGGCCAGCGGCCACTTCTACACGCCGTGGAGCTGGCTGCCGCGGATCGTCACACAGTTCACCGCCGGGGCGCTGGCCTGTGCCGCCGTGCGCAGACTGCGGCTGACCGACCGCGGCCGCCGCGTCGCGGGGTACATCTCGCTGCTTCTGTTGGCCGCGATGGTGGGCGTCCTGTATTGGTTTGGCGCACACCCGATATCCGGGGTGGTGGAAAACGACAGCGGCGGCGTCGTCGACGTGTTGTTCGTTCCGCTGGTGATCTCGCTGGCCGTCGGCCTGGGGAGCCTGCCGAGGGTGTTGTCGACGCGGGTGATGGTGTACGGCGGTCAGATCTCGTTCTGCCTGTACATGGTTCACGAGCTGGTGCACACGTCCTGGGGTTGGGCCGTGGAACAATTCGAGCTCGCAACGCAGGACAATCCGTGGAAATGGAACGTCATCGGCCTGCTCGCGATTGCCGTGGTCCTTTCGATCGCGTTGTATCACGCCGTCGAAGAGCCCGCCCGCCGCTGGATGCGCAAGATGGTCGACGTCCGGGCCGTGAACGCGAGGAGTGATCCCGGCGAGTCCACGAACGGCAAGCCGCATCCGATCGACCGTCCGCTGGAAGCGATTTCGGTCCGCGCGGTGTGATGGCTGCTTTTGCGCCCGGCCGCGAGTCACGGGCAATATTCGATGAGAACACGGCGGCACCCGACCATGCCGTTGACAGTGGAGGTATGAGTGAGTCGTCTGGCCACCTTTCTCATTGGGTTTAGTTTTCTGGGGGGCGTGGGCATCGCATACCCACCGCAGGTGCGCACTTACGCGACGCTGACGCTGGACTTCCGGCTCAATCACCTGGCGGTCATCGGGGATTCGTACACCACCGGTACCGATGAGGGCGGCCTCGGCGCGCGGTCATGGCCGTCGCGCGCGTGGCAGGCGCTCGGTGCGCGGGGCTCGCGGGTTTCGGCCGATGTGGCGGCCGAGGGCCGCGCCGGTTACGCCGCGCCCGGTGACCACGGCAGCACCTTCGAGGACCTGACCGCCAGGGCCGTCCACCCCGATGACGCGCTGGTGGTGTTCTTCGGCTCCCGCAACGACCAGGGTATCGATCCCCTGCTGCTGACCGAAAAGACCCACGCCGCTTTGGATCTGGCGCGCCGGTTTGCGCCGGCCGCGCGCTTGCTGGTGATCGGCCCGCCGTGGCCGACCGCCGACGTTCCGCCATCGATGTTCCTGATTCGCGACGTCCTGGGCGGCGCGGCGGGGGCCGCCGGGGCGACGTTCATCGACCCGATCGCCGAACACTGGTTCGTCGGCAGGCCCGACCTGATCGGCCCCGACGGCGTGCACCCGAACGACGCGGGGCACCAGTACATGGCCGACAAGATCGCGCCGCTGATCCGTACTCAGCTCTCGACGTGACGGGCCGCCTAGTCCTCCGCGTGGCGCTCGTAGTCCCACCGCTCCAGGCGATCTTGCAGGTGGAGCAGGCCGACTCCGGCGAAGGGCGCGGCGACCGCGATGCAGACCAGCAGCAGTGGAGACATGAGCTAAACCCTCCAAAAACCCTTCACTGATCTGACGTTCGTCCGCCGCGAGAAGTTCATCGCCGTTCACCCGTCCGCCACGGCGCGGTCCACCAGCACACCCATCACCGGCGCCAGCAGCCGCGCGTACTGCGTCGTCACATGGTTGTCGTCGCGGAACACCAGGGTGTTGCCGACGATCAGCGGGCAGCGGTCCGGGGCGCAGAACAGGTCGGTCAGGTCGGCGTAGTGCCCGCCGCTTCCGACGGTCGCGGCGCGCTCGGCGGCGATCCCGTCGTCGTTGACGGCCACGGATCGTGTTGGCGCACAAGCGGTTGCGTCATCGAGGTGGGCGGACAGGCAGCTCGGGGCGGGCGAGTGCGGATCGGCGCCGGGCCCCAGCACCAGGACGGTGGCGCCGGTGGCGCGCAATTGCGCCACGGTGCGTCCCAGGGTGTCGATCCACGCCGGATCGTAGGAGGTGAAGCCGAAGTCCCCGCCGTAGCGTCGGCTCATGTCCAGCACGACCAGGCGCGGGTGTTCGGCGTTCATCCGGCCCATGATGTCGGCGCGCCACTGCTCGCATTCGGTGTACTCGCGGCCCAGATACGGGCTCACGATGTGCAGGTCCTGCAGCGGGCAGGTCACCTTGGCCAGCGTCTCCAGCCGCCAGTGCCGCTGCTCGGCGAGCTGCTCGAACGCCGGGTTCCACATGGCGGCGTGCGAGTCGCCGATCAGGGCCACGGTGGTCGGCGAGGCGGTATCGCCGGTGGCGCATTCGCTTTGGCCGACGTCGCGCCAGGACCGCACGCAGCCGTTGACGAACACGGCGGCCTTGTCGGCCGGCGCCTTGTCCAGCGGGGGGTCGAGGTTCGATGGGACGGCGCGCAGGCCGGCCGCCCCCGCGAGCACGACGCGCGCCTGGTCGAAGGCCTGACGGACCGCCGCTTCCTGCGGGCTGACGGCGGCGACGCCCGCCGGGGGCGCCGCGACGATGTTGGCCCGGGGCGCCGCGACGCCGTGGCCCACCGGCGCGGGGATCACGTTGAGCAGCAGCATGCATGCACACGCCGTGGCGGCGCTGGCCCCGCCCGCCACGGCCAGGCTGACCTTCGCCGAGCGGCGCAGGGCCGCGGCGAAGCGGCCCGGGTTTTCCACCAGATGCAGGGTGATGACGGCCAGCCCGGCGGAGACGGCCGTCGCGCTCAGGCGGGCCGGCAGCCCGGCGGGCTCGCCGAGCAGCGCCGGCATCAGCAGCAGCACCGGCCAGTGCCACAGGTACCAGGAGTAGGAGATGCGGCCGATGGCGCGCATCGCTGGGCGGCACAGCAGCCGGCCGGGCCCGAGCCCGCCGGTGACGGCTCCGCCGCCGACGATCAGCGCGGTGCCCAGCACGGGCAGCAGCGCCTCGACGCCGGGGTAGGGGGTGTGGGCGCCCAGCTGGGTGCAGGTCGCCACGATCAACACCAGGCCGCCCCACCCGGCGATCGACGCGGTCAGCAGCGACAGGCGCCGCCACTGCTGGAGCGACAGGGCCACCAGGCCGCCGGCCGCCAGTTCCCAGGCCCGGGTCGGCAGCGAGAAGAACGCCCACGACGGCGACGTCCGGGTCCACAGCGCGCCGGCCGTCAACGACGCGGCGGCGACCACCGCGAGGACCGCCGCGTACGGCGCCGCCCGCTTTACCGCGCCGCGCAGGAACGGGACGCGCTGGACCAACCACGCGGTGGCGATGATCAGCACCGGCCACACGAGGTAGAACTGCTCCTCGACGCCCAGCGACCAGTAGTGCTGGAACGGCGACGGCGCGTCGGTGGTCAGGTAGTCGGTGCCGTGCAGGGCGAACCGATAGTTGCCGACGTACAGGGCGCTGGCGATGCCGTCGAGGAACACGCTGCGGGCCTGCAGCGGCGGCAGCACCGCGGCGGCGGCGATGGCCGTGACGGTGCCGACGATGGCCGCGGCCGGCAGCAGTCGTCGGGCGCGCACGCCGTAAAACCGGCCCAGCGCAACGGTATTCGTGGCGTCCGCCTCCCGGAAGAGCAGCCCGGTGATGAGGAAGCCGGAGATGACGAAGAAGACGTCCACCCCGATGTAGCCGCCGCTGACCCCGGGGATGCCGGCGTGGTAGAGCACGACGGCGATCACCGCGACGGCGCGCAGCCCCTCGATGTCGGGCCGGAATCCCCTTCGGGAAGTCCGCCGCTCCACGCGGTGTGGGCTGCCGGCGACTGATTCCTCCCGAAGTGTCATCGTTGGCTCAGGTCGCCATCCAGGCCAGTTCGCCGGGTAGTTGGCTGCGCCAGTAGGCGACGTCGTGTCCGCCGAGCGAGAAGCTGCCCGCCGGTGGCGTCTTCAACTGGTAGACGAATTGCTTTGTGGCGAAATAGAAGCGGTCGAAGTTGCCGCAATCCACGCGCAGCGGAATGGAATTCAGCGCCAGCACACCCATCACGCTGTTCTGCACGAAGTCCTCGTTGCTGTCGAATGCGCCCGGGGCGCTTGTCGCGTACGACGTGTACAGGGCCGGGCTGATGGCGCAGATTCCGGCGGTCCGGGACGGGCCCAGCTTGGCACCCAAACGAAGCGCCCCGTACCCGCCCATCGACCACCCCATGAAGCCGACGCGGGACGTGTCGAAACCCATCGTGGACAGCATGGGCAGCAGCTCGTCGAGCACCATCGCGCCGGAGTCCTCGCCGGAAGTCCTTTTGTGCCAGTAGGTGTTGCCGCCGTCGACGCCGACGACCGCGAACGGCGGCTTGCCCTCCTTGGCCAGCCGGGCCAGCCCGTCGGGCACGCCCATGTCGATCATCTGGTTGGCGTCGCCGTCCACACCGTGCAGCGCGATCACCGGACGCAGCATCTTGCTCTGGCCGGGCGGCATGGCGATCACGTAGTTGGTCTTGATGCCCCCACGGGCGGCCGACACGAACGACCCGGTCAGCCTGTTCGGCAGGGCGCTGCCCGCCGTCGGCGGCTCGAACGGGGCGGGAGCTTGCGGCAGCGTCGCGGCCTGCGACGTCTCCGCGGCCAGCAGCGAGCTGAACGCGAACACGCCGGCGGCTCCGAGGCTGGCACCGGCGCCCATCCGGAGCACCGCCCGGCGTGTGAGGTCAGGCATGATCGCAATGATGCCGCCCGCAGCGGGGATTACCCGCCGAGCCACGCCGTATTGGAAGCATTGTGTGATCTGGCGTGACCTTTCGGTCACGATGCGGTGATCTTTACGGGCGACAAGGACGGCCCGGAGGGTTTGCGCCTCCGCAACGGGTTGCGGCGCCGGCTCACATCGTAGCGGTGGCGACGAGGCTTGCCACCACCGGAAACATTGCGATCGTATTGCCTTCTGGCGCAGCGGCAGACCCCCGCGCCGGGAATGCAATCTCGAAGGTTTCAACCCTCGCCCTACGGCCGCGAATTGCGAAGGATGGAGCTTTGGTGTGCACAGGGGCGAAAGAGGATTGTGACGTGAGTCTCGCGTTTCATTGGTTTCTACCGACCTACGGCGATTCGCGGAATCTGGTCGCGGGCGGGCACGGAACGCCGATGTCCGGCGACCGGCCCGCCACGCTGCGGTATCTGCACCAGATCTGTACGGCCGCCGAAGACAACGGGTTCGAAGCGGTTCTCACCCCCACCGGATTGTGGTGTGAGGACGCGTGGTTGACGACGGCGATGCTGGTCGAATCGACCGAAACCCTGAAATTTCTGGTGGCGTTTCGGCCCGGGCTGCTCAGTCCCACCCTGGCGGCCCAGATGGCCGGGACCTTCCAGCGGCACTCGGAGGGACGCCTGCTGCTCAACGTCGTCACCGGTGGCGAACCGCACGAGCAGCGCGCCTACGGGGATTTCCTGGACAAGGAGGCGCGCTACGCCCGCACCGCCGAGTTCTTGCACGTGGTGCGGCAGCTGTGGACCTCGAGGGAGCCGGTGACCTTTTCCGGGGAGCACATCCGGGTCGAAGGCGCGCAACTGAACAACCCGCCCGATCCGATACCGGCGGTGTTCTTCGGCGGGTCGTCGGCGGCCGCGGGTCCGGTGGCGGCCAAGCAATCCGACGTGTATCTCACCTGGGGCGAGCCGCTGACCGCGGTCGCCAAGAAGTTGGACTGGGTCCGTGGGCTGGCCGTTGACGCCGGACGAATCCTGCGGTACGGCTTGCGGATTCACGTGATCAGCCGTGACACGTCCGCGCAGGCATGGGCGGAGGCCGACCGGTTGCTGGCCGCCATCGACCCCGCGGACATCGCACGGGTTCAGGACAGCCTGGCGCGCAGCGAATCCGAGGGCCAGCGCCGGATGCGGGAGCTGCACGGCGGCGACAGCAGCAAGTTGCTGATCGCGCCGAACCTGTGGGCCGGCGTGGGCCTGGTGCGTGGGGGAGCGGGCACCGCCCTGGTCGGGTCGCACGCCGAGGTCGCCGAACGGCTGGCCGAATACGCCAATTTGGGGATCACCCACTTCATCTTGTCGGGATATCCGCATCTGGAGGAGGCCTACTGGTTCGGTGAGGGCGTGCTGCCGATTCTGGAGCGGATGGGCCTGTGGCGTCACCCCAACCGCCAGTCGCATCCGGCCGGGGCGACGCCCTTCGCGGTCGCGTCGGCGCACTAAGGGCGATGGCCGCCACGTCGCCCGCATCGGCACCCGCCGCCGGGCTGGCCGACGCGTGTCCGGTCGCCGAACGATCCGATCAGCGGCGTCGGCGGTTGCGCATCGTCGTCGCGGCGAGCCTGTTGGGGACCACGGTTGAGTGGTACGACTTCTTCCTGTACGCCACGGCGGCCGGGCTGGTCTTCAACAAGGTGTTCTTTCCGAATGAAAGTTCCTTGGTGGGAACACTATTGGCGTTCGCCACCTTCGCCGTCGGGTTCGTCATGCGGCCCATCGGGGGCGTGGTGTTCGGGCACATCGGTGACCGGATCGGCCGCAAGCGCAGCCTGGCCTTGACGATGCTCATCATGGGCGGCGCGACGGCATTGATCGGGCTGTTGCCGACCGCCGCGCAGATCGGAGCGTGGGCACCAGTACTGCTGCTGGTGCTGCGCGTGCTGCAGGGTTTCGCGCTCGGCGGCGAATGGGGCGGCGCGGTGCTGTTGGCCGTCGAACACAGCCCCGACGACCGGCGCGGCCGCTATGGTGCCGTCCCACAAGTCGGGCTGGCGCTCGGACTGGCCATGGGTACGGGCATCTTCGCTTATCTGCAGATTGTGTTGGGGCCGAACCGATTCCTCGCATACGGCTGGCGCATCGGATTCCTGCTGAGCCTGCTGTTGGTGGTGATCGGCATCGTGGTGCGATTGCGGGTCGACGAGACTCCCGCGTTCCGGGAGCTGCAAGACCTTCAGGCCGCGTCCACCGTGCCGCTGCGGGACATCGTTCGCGAGCCCCGCGCGCGGCGCAACACGCTGCTCGGGTTGCTGTCGCGCTGGGCGGAAGGCTCGGCCTTCAACACCTGGGGCGTGTTCGCGATCAGTTACGCGACGGGAGCGTTGGGGCTGAACCGGGTGTCGGTCCTGGTGGCCGTGACCGTCGCCGCGTTGTTGATGGCTGTGCTGCTGCCGATTTCGGGACGATTGACCGAGTGCTTCGGTGCGCGACGGGTGTACCTGGTGGGTATCGCCTGCTACGGCCTGACGGCCTTCCCCGCCTTCGCCCTGTTCGGCACCAAGAAGCTGCTGTGGTTCGGCCTGGCGATGATCATCGTCTTCGGCGTCGTGCACGCGCTGTTCTACGGGGCGCAGGGCACGCTGTATTCCGCCCTGTATCCCACGAGCACCCGCTACACCGGGCTGTCGTTCGTCTACCAGGTGTCGGGGATCTATGCCTCCGGGGTCACCCCGATGATCCTGACCGCGCTGATCGCGGCCCACGGCGGCGCGCCGTGGCTGGCCTGCGGGTATTTGGTTGTGACAGCGGTCATTAGCGTGGTGGCCACGGCGCTGATTCGCGAGCGCGACTTGTATCTTTAGGGGCGCGGACCTGGTGTCGCGACGCCCGATGTGCTGTGGTTGATAACCAACACCGGGATGCGCGCAGGGGGTGGCTGGTCGTGGCTGGCACTTCGCAACTGCGCCAAGGGCTGTCGCAGCGCCAACTCAGCATGATCGCCCTCGGCGGCGTGATCGGTGCCGGCCTGTTCGTCGGATCGGGCGTGGTGATCAAGGACACCGGGCCGGCCGCATTCCTCACCTACGCCCTGTGCGGCCTGCTCGTCGTCCTGGTCATGCGGATGCTGGGCGAGATGGCGGCCGCGAACCCGTCGACGGGATCGTTCGCCGACTACGCGGCCCGCGCCCTGGGCCGATGGGCGGGGTTTTCGGTCGCCTGGCTGTATTGGTACTTCTGGGTGATCGTGGTGGGCTTCGAGGCGGTCGCCGGCGGTAAAGTCCTCACCTACTGGTTGCACGCGCCGCTTTGGGTGTTGTCGCTGGGTTTGATGGTGTTGATGACCGCGACCAACCTCTTCTCCGTGACGTCGTTCGGGGAGTTCGAATTCTGGTTCGCCGGAATCAAAGTCGCGAGCATCGCGATCTTCCTCGCCGTCGGCTCGGCGTACGTCCTGGGCCTGGTGCCGGGCCATCGTGGGGGCCTGGCCAACCTGCACGCACACGGCGGGTTCTTTCCTCACGGTGTGGGCGCGGTGTTCGCCGCGATCGTGGTGGTGATCTTCTCGATGGTGGGCGCCGAGATCGTCACCGTCGCGGCGGCGGAAAGCCGCGACCCCGAGCTCGCGGTCCAAAGGGCGACCAGGTCGATCGTGGTGCGCATCGGCATCTTCTTCGTCGGTTCGGTCTTCCTGCTCGTCGCGATCCTGCCGTGGGACTCGGGACAACTCGGCGGCTCGCCGTATGTGGCCGCGCTCAAGCACATGGGGTTGCCCGGAGCGGATCAGGTGATGAACGCGGTCGTGCTCACCGCGGTGCTGTCGTGTTTGAACTCCGGGCTGTACACGGCGTCGCGCATGCTGTTCGTCCTCGCCGATCGGGGGGAGGCGCCGATGCGGTTGGTCCGGCTGAGCGGCCGCGGCGTCCCCCATCTCGCGATCCTGTGTTCGTCGGCCGTCGGATTCGGGTGCGTCATCATGGCGCGGGTCGCGCCCCACACGGTATTCCTGTTCCTGCTCAACTCATCTGGCGCGGTCATCCTGTTCGTCTACTGGCTGATCGCGCTGTCGCAGATCGTCCTGCGCCGCCGCACGCCCGCGGACAAGCTGACGGTGAAGATGTGGTTCTTCCCGGTGTTGTCCATCCTCACCCTGACCGGGATCACCGCGGTGCTGGTGCAGATGGCGTTCGATCAGCGGGCGCGCAGTCAGCTGTGGCTCGGCCTGCTGTCCTGGGCGGTGGTGATCGGGCTCTACGTCGTCGCCCGGCGGCGCGGACGCGTCGGCGTGGCTCCCGGCGACTGAGCACACACCGGCGCGCGGTCCCTCAGCCCGCGTGCGCTCCGGCACGGGTGCGCAACAATCCCAGCCGCTGCAGATCGGCGACGTACTTGTCGATCAACGCCTCCGTCACGTGCGGCACATCCCGGTCCCTGCCGATGCCCGCGGATTGCACTGCCGCGCGGAACCTTTCGGCGGGCATGCCGGTGCCGTGCGTCGGCCGGCCAGGCTTGGCGTAGGCGCTCATCAGCGGCAGCAGGGAACTCTTCCGTTGGTTGTCTGGCAGCGACTTCATCGCCGCGGTGAATCTGGCCAGCCACTCGTCGTAGTCGTCGACTCGTTCGATCTTGTGCCCGTCGGCGATGAGCCAGTCCACGAAGGTGTCCAACGAGACGCCGTCGTCATGGGTGTTGAGCACGTTGTAGGTGTGGTAACCCTGCCGGGTGCGCGCGCCCAGCGTGGTGATGGCCTCGGCGGTGAAATCGGCTGGCAGCCCGTCGTAATGGGCGCGCTGCCGGTTGCCGGACGCGTCGAGTTGATAGAAGGATCGCGGCGCGATCCCGGTCGCCACCAGGCTCAAGATCAGCCGAGTGAACATGTCCGGCACGTTGAGCTGACCGGCGAAATCGCTGTGCGCCAGGATCATGTCGGACCGGAAGACCGCGACCGGCACGCCGCACAGGTCGTGGGCCTCGCGCAGCAGCACCTCGCCGGCCCACTTGCTGGTCGCGTACCCGCTGGCATACGACTCGTCGAGGGAGCGCGAGGGGCTGGCCGAACGCACGTCGGCGTCCTCGCCGATGAAGCTGCCATCCGGCAGCGTCGTCACGGCCACGGTGGAGATGTAGTTGATCGGCTTGAGGCGCTGGCTGATCGCGAGCTTGACGATCTCGGCCGTGCCCACCACGTTCGGGCCGAACAGCTGGCTGTACGGCAGCACGTGGTTGACCAGGGCGGCCGAATGCACGACGAGGTCCACCGATCGCGCCAGGCGCTGGTAGGTGGGCGTGTCCAGCCCGAGGTTGGCGGCGCCCACGTCACCGACGAGCACCTGAAGATGTTTGTCGGCCAATTGGCGGAAACGCCGCGACAATTCGGCGTCGCCGCTGTCGATGGCCGCCTCGATGCGCTGACGCCCGGCGGTCGGGTCCGCCCCGCGGGCGAGGCAGATCACCGTGCCGCCCGTGGGGGCCAGGCGCTCCAGCCAATCCAGGCACAGAAAGCGCCCGAGGTAGCCGTTGGCCCCGGTCAGCAGCACGGTGTTGACGGCGCCGGTCGGCGCCGGCAGGTGGGGCGCGGCGGCCAACGTGTCGTCGTCGATGAACTTGGCCAGCGTCAGATCCGCGGCGCGGGCGACGGTGGCGCCCCGGCCGTGCACCGAGGCGAACGTCGGCCGCGTCGATTCCGAAGTCCGTTCGCCGTCAACGTAGTTCGCGACGGTGGCCAGGGTCGCGGTGGGGCTGACGATGGTCTGCACGGGCACGTCGACGTGGAAGATCTCCGACAGGAGCGTGGCGAAGGAGAACGCCGACAGCGAATCACCGCCCAGCTCAATGAACTTCGCGTCGCCGCGCAGCGCGGTGTCCGCCGGCAGGCCCAGGGTTGCCGCGGCCGCCCGCCGCACCGTGTCGATGGTGGGCAGCTCGCGGCTCGCGGAGCGCAGCTCGTCGAGCTGGTTGCCGTGGCTGGCCTCGATCTCGTCGTACATGGCGTCGAGGCGCTCGCCGTAGCGCGCCTTGAGGGCCGGACGCAGCAGCTTGCCCACCCCGGACAGCAGGCCGTTGTCCCGGGTGAAACGCTGCGGCTCCAGCAGGAAGTCGCGCGGGACCTCGTACGGGTGCAGGTGGGAGTCGGCGGCGATCTGCTGCAGCGACTCCGCGATCAGGGCGCGCGCGTCGCCGCCGCCGACGGCGTCGACGTTCGGCACGATCACCGCGAGCAGGAACGGTTGCTCGCTGCTGCCGTACAGGAAGATCTGGCGGATGTAGGGGCTGGTGGAGAAGGTGGCCTCCAGCTGGGAGACGGCGACGAATTCACCCTGCGAGAGTTTGATGACGTTGTTGCTGCGGTCCAGATACATCAGGTGGTCGGGCCCCAGCTCGGCCATGATGTCGCCGGTCTTGTAGAACCCCTCGTCGTCGAAGATCTGCGCCGACAGCTCCGGGTGCTTGAAGTATCCGGGAATCACGTTGCTGGCCTTCAGGTGTAGCTCGCCGCGCGGGTAGGGCTTGTCGGTGGTGAGGTAGCCCAGCTCGGGGACGTCGACGAGTTTGTAGTCGGTGACGGGCGGGCGCCTGATCCGGCCGCTGCGCATGATGCCGCCGCCGGTCTCGGTCGCGCCGTAGCCGTCGGCCACGGTGACGTCGAGCAGCGACTCCATGAAGGCGTGCATCTGCTTGGACAGCGGCGCGCTGCCGCACATCGCCGAGATGACCCGCCCGCCGATGAAGTCTTGCCGCAGTTCGGCTTTCACCGCCTCGTCGCGCTGTTCGGCGGTGAGGCCGTCGCCGGCTCGTTGGTCGAGCTCCTTGCGGTAGCGGCGAAAGAACATGTCGCACACCCGGGGGACGAGGTTCAACGCGGTGGGCCGGACCAAGCCGATGTCGTCGAACAGGGTGGACATGTCGCTCTTGGCGGCGAAGTAGCCGATGCCGCCGGAGGACAGGGTGGCGATCAGCCACTCCAGCCCGTACACGTGCGACAGCGGCATATACTGCAGGTGGATGGCCGGGATCACCCGGCCGATGTCCACCGAGGGGCTGTGCGGGCGCTGCCAGATCCGGGTCATCATGTCGGCGGTGTACATCGCGCCCTTGGGGGTGCCGGTGCTGCCGGAGGTGTAAACCAGTGTGGCCAGCGGGTTTTCGCCCTGGCCCGGAACGTGGGCCTCCGGCGCCGGGCGCCCGCGACCGGACGCGAGCTCGGCGGCGAGCGCCACCATCTCGGCGCCGTGCCCGGCGTCGCGCAGGCGCGCGCGGGCGTCGTCGTAGCGGCCGCGCTGTTCGTCGTCGTCGCTGGTGTAATCGAACACCACCAGGCGCTGGACCGACGGTGCCTCGAGGACGACATCGACCGCGGTGCCGAGGGACTCGACGCTCACGGCCAGGATGCGCGGCGACGTCTCGGCGACGATCGGGGCGAGTTGGGCCGCCGTCGAACTGGTCTGCAGCGGCACGAACACCGCGCCCAGCCGGATGCACGCCAGGTAGTGCACGACGTAGTCGATGCTGGTGAAGCCCAGGACGCCGACGAAGTCGCCGGGGCGCAACCCGCCGGGCAGGCCGGAGCGCCACGCGGCGGCCAGCGCCGCGACCCGGTCACCCAGCTCGCGGTAGGTGATGGTCTCGAACCCCGACAGCAGGGACGTCGCCGCGCGCCCGGTCGCCGGATCGCGCGCCACCTCGCAGGCGCGCTGGCCGAGGGCGGGCCGATCGGCATAACCGCTCAGGTAGATGTCGACGACCTCGGCCAGCCGCAGTCCCGCGCGGTGCGCGGCCTCGGTCACCTCCTGCGACGGCGCGGCGGCCCGAAACTGCGGGTCGTTGGCGTACAGCTGTTCGACGCGCTCGGTCAGGCGCTGCTCGCGGCCCGAGTCGGTGACGGTGTCGGTCATCGGCGGCTTCCTCTCATCGCGGCGCGTGCCGGTGCCGTATACCCGTCCTGGCCCGTTCTAGCGGAGCCCGGTCAGCCCCACTGCCGTTCGATCGCTTTGATCAAGGCGGTCAGCGTCGCGTTCACCGGCGCCGCGACGCCGACCCGTGCGCCCTGGCGCGGCACCGCGCCGTTGATGACGTCGATCTCGCTGACGCGGCGGGCCTCGTGGTCCAGCAGCGCCGACGGTTTGGCGTCGGGCATCTGCGCGCCGAAGTCGCGCGCGTGGGCGACAGGGTCGGTGACGGCCACCGCGATGCCGGACGCGCGGGCGACGGTCCACGCCTCGGTGGCGGCGGCCCGGCTGACCGGAGCCATCTCCGGATCGTCCATCACCTGGCCGACGGTCATGCCGGTCAGCGCGCACGGCGCGCTGTAGGCGGCGTTGCAGATGAGCTTCTCCCACTGCATGGCGGCGATGTCGGTGACCGCGGCGGCGTCGAATCCGGCGTCGGTCCAGGCCCGCGCGATCGTTTCGACCGTCGCATGCGGCAGCGACGAGTGGGCGCCGAAGCGCATCGCCCGCATGGCGTTGTGATGCACATGGCCGGGGGCCACCCGCGACGCCCCGAACCCGCTGGCGATGCCGACGGCGACGCGCTCGGCGCCGACGATGCCGGCGACCGTCTCCGCCGATCCCAAACCGTTCTGGATGGTCAGCACCGGTGTGGCCGGCCCCAGCATCGGAAGGGCTTGGCGCGCACCGACTGTCACGTCGGCCGCCTTGATCGCCAGCACGATCAGATCCATCGGCTCGTCCGGCGCGGTGGTGCTGGCCCGCAGCGGCACCACCCGGTCGTAGCCCGGGCCGGTGACCCGCAGGCCGTCGCGGCTGATCCGTTCGACGCTGGGCTCGTGGCGGTCGATGGCCAGCACGTCGTTACCCGCGGTCGCCAGCCGGGCGGCGTAAATGGAACCCATTGCCCCGCAACCGATTACCGCGATCTTCATCCGCACCCTCCGGTCAGCTCCGCGATCAGTTCGGCCAGGCCGGCCTTCTCCTCGAGGCCGAACCCGGCTGCGTCCGTTGGCGCGATCCGGCCGCCCGAGACCACGCAGGCATCGGAATAGCCGCCGAACGGCGCGAACACTCCCGGGTAAGCCTCACACCCGCCCAAGCCGAGCCCGGCGGCGACGTGCAGGTTGATCAGGTGCCCGCCGTGCGGAAACGCGAACCGGCGATCGAAACCATGAGCCTCCAGGACGTCGAGCATCCGCATGTACTCGCCCAGCCCGTAGCTCAGCCCCGGATCCATTTGGAAGACATCACGATTCGGCCGCATGCCCCCGTAGCGAACCAGGTTTGTGACGTCCGGCACCGAGAACAGGTTTTCGCCGGTGGCCACCGCGCCGTCGTAGCGGTCCGTCACCGCGCGGTGCAGCGCGTAATCGAGGGGATCACCCGGCTCCTCGTACCAGCGCAGGCCGTAGGGGGCCAGCGCGTCCGCCCAGCGGGTGGCCTGTGCGCGGACGAAGCGGCCGTTCGCGTCGACCGCGACCCGTCCCGCGTCGCCGACGGCGTCGACGACGGCCTCGATCCGCGTCAGGTCCTCGCCCAGCGCGGCGCCGCCGATCTTCATCTTGACCGCGTCATAGCCGAGGTCGAGGTACCCGCGCATTTCGCGGCGCAGCCTCTCGACGCCGCCCTCGGCGTAGTAGTAGCCGCCGGCGGCATACACCGGCACCGCCGGCGCGGGATCCCGCCCGGCGTGGCGGGCGATCGTCACGCACGCGGGCTCGTCGCGCAGCTTGGCGTTGAGGTCCCAGCACGCCAGTTCCAGCGCTCCCGCTGCGGCCGCCCGGTCCCCATGACCGCCGGGTTTCTCGTCGGCCAGCGCGCGCGCCACGACCGCGGCCGGATCGAGGAACCCGGACGCATCCAGCAGCGTGTCGGGGGAGGCGGCCATTACCCGCGGGATCATCCGGTCGCGCAGGATCCCGCTCTGCGCAAACCGCCCGATCGAGTTGAACGCCACGCCCGCCACGGGCCGCCCGCCCCGGATCACGTCGGCGATCACCGCGACCAATGAGACGGTGTGACCGGAGAAGTTGACCACCGCGTTGGCGGGCCCGCCGCGTCGACCGCCCTCGAGGCCGACCGCCCGCTCGACGATCGCCGCGATCCGCATCACCCGCGCGTTCAGGACGTCAGGGTGAGCAATACCGCCTGCTCGAACGGCAGCCTGGCGAAAACCCGTCGCACGCCGCGGGACACGTGCGCCGCCGCCTCGGCCTTGGAGACCACGCGCGGATCGGCGACACCCACGGTTTTGCCCCGGGTGCGTAGGCGCCCGCCGCCCGCCGCGGTCAGGTTCTTCAGCCAATCCCGGTCGGGGCCATACGTCAGCAGGATCGCCACCCCGGGTTTGCCGTCGACCTCGGTGCGAAACACGTTCACTGGTGTGCGGTACGGCTTGCCCGAGCGCCGCCCCACGTGCTCCAGGATCCCGAAGGACGGGAGCCAACCGGCCCACATCCGCTGGATCGGGTTGGTGACGTGACGGTTGAACCGGGCAAGTCCTTGGGGGAGTTGCATCCTCCCATCCAACTCGCAGGCCCCGGGCCAGGACAACCCGATCTTTGTGGGGCCACGGGTCTAATGTCGTCTCATGGGGCAGGCGGCAGGTAACGAGGCCGCCCGGCGCGCGGAGGAGCTGGTGCGCCGGGGGGAGGAACTCGCCGCGGGCAAGGCCGTCACCGTGGACGACGCGCGCCGCGCCGCCGAGCGCGCCGAGGCGTCGCACGAGCGCGACGAGGAGGCTCACCGCCGCGGAGTGCAGCGCCACTACGACGCCGCCGTCGCGCACGAGCGGGCCGCCGAAGTCCATGAGCGCGCGGTCGCCCAGCGCCTCGGCGATGTCGCCGCGCACCAGCGCGCGGCGGAAAAGGAACGCGACGCCGCGCGCCACGACTATCAAAAGGCGCAGGAAGCCGAACGGCAAGGGGCCTGACCGGCCGACCGGCCTGCCCTGCTACACCCTGTAGTTGGACGGGCCGCGAAGGCTGGGACACTAGTCGTCATGGGAAGCAGTGATCGGGCGACCGCGCACGCCACCGGAGCCCCTCGGGCCACGGCGGCCTCGGCGCGGCTGTTCGAGGACGCCTGCGCCGTCATTCCGGGCGGCGTGAACTCTCCCGTTCGAGCATTCACCGCGGTCGGCGGGACGCCGCCGTTCATCACGCAGGCGCGCGGCTGCTGGCTGACCGACGCCGACGGCAACCGCTACGTGGACCTGGTCTGCTCGTGGGGCCCGATGATCCTGGGCCACGCCCACCCCGCCGTGGTCGACGCCGTCGCGAAGGCCGCCGCCTCGGGCCTGTCGTTCGGGGCGCCCACGCCTGCGGAGAGCGAGCTGGCCGCCGAGATGATCGGGCGGGTGGCACCGGTCGACCGGGTCCGCCTGGTCAACTCCGGCACCGAGGCCACCATGAGCGCGGTGCGGCTGGCCCGCGGCTTCACCGGCCGGGCCAAGGTCATCAAGTTCTCCGGCTGCTACCACGGCCATGTCGACGCGCTGCTCGCCGACGCGGGCTCCGGGGTGGCGACGCTGGGTCTGCCGTCCTCACCGGGCGTCACCGGGGCGACGGCGGCCGACACCATCGTGTTGCCCTACAACGACATCGAGGCCGTGCGCGAGACCTTCGCCCGGTTCGGCGACCAGATCGCCGCGGTGATCACCGAAGCCAGTCCCGGCAACATGGGGGTGGTTCCCCCCGCGCCCGGCTACAACGCGGCACTGCGGACCATCACCGCCGAACACGGCGCGCTGCTGATCATCGACGAGGTGATGACGGGCTTCCGTGTCAGCCGAAGCGGTTGGTACGGAATCGATCCCGTCGACGCCGACCTGTTCACCTTCGGCAAGGTGATGAGCGGCGGGTTGCCGGCCGCCGCCTTCGGGGGGCGGGCCGAGGTGATGGAGCGGCTGGCGCCGCTGGGCCCGGTGTATCAGGCCGGCACGCTGTCGGGAAACCCGGTCGCGATGGCCGCCGGGCTGGCGACACTGCGCAACGCCGATGCCGCCGCCTACACGACCCTGGACGCCAACGCCGACCGCCTGGCCGGGCTCTTTTCCGACGCGTTGACGAATGCCGGTGTGGCGCACCAGATTCCGCGGGCCGGCAACATGCTCAGCGTGTTCTTCTCCGACACTCCGATCACGGACTTCGGCTCCGCGCGCGCCAGCCAGACCTGGCGTTATCCACCGTTCTTTCACGCGCTGCTGGACGCGGGCGTCTACCCGCCGTGCAGCGCCTTCGAGGCGTGGTTCGTCTCGACCGCGCTCGACGACGGCGCCTTCGACCGCATCGCCGAGGCGCTGCCGGGCGCCGCGCGGGCCGCCGCCGAAGCCGAGGAGGGGAAGTCCTGATGGCCGAGCAGACCCGGGTGCACGTCGTGCGGCACGGCGAGGTGTACAACCCGAGCGGCGTCCTCTACGGGCGGCTGCCCGGGTTTCACCTGTCCGAGGCGGGCCGGGCGCAGGCGGCCGCGGTGGCCGACGCCCTCGATCACCGCGACATCGTCGCGGTGATCGCCTCGCCCCTGCAACGCGCCCAGGAAACCGCCGCGCCCATCGCCGCCAAGCACGGCCTCCCCGTCGACACCGACCCGGACCTCATCGAATCCGCCAACTTCTTCCAGGGCCGGCGCGTCAGCCCCGGCGACGGCGCCTGGCGCGACCCCAGGGTGTGGTGGCAGCTGCGCAACCCGTTCCGGCCGTCGTGGGGGGAGCCCTACACCGAGATCGCGGCCCGGATGGAGACGGCGGTGGACAAGGCCCGCGCCCGCGGCGCCGGCCACGAGGTGGTGTGCGTCAGCCACCAACTGCCGGTGTGGACGCTGCGCCTGCACCTGACCGGTCAGCGGCTGTGGCACGACCCGCGGCGGCGGCAATGCGGCCTCGCGTCGGTGACCACCCTGGTCTACGACGGCGACCGGCTGGCCGGCGTCGAGTACTCCGAGCCGGCGGCCCCTTGAACATACGAGGGCTGGCGATGACCGGGGCCGCGCTGGCGACCCTGGTTTCCGGCCTGCTCGCCGGCTGTTCCTCGGGCCACGATGCGGTCGCCCAGGGCGGCACCTTCGAGTTCGTCTCGCCCGGCGGCAAGACCGACATCTCCTACGACCCGCCGTCCAGCCGTGGCCGCCCCGGCCCCCTGGCGGGCCCCGACCTGGCCGACCCCGCGCACACGCTGTCGCTGGACGATCCGATCTTCGCCGGCCGGGTGGTGGTCATCAACATCTGGGGGCAGTGGTGCGGGCCGTGCCGCGCCGAGGTCACCCAGCTGCAGCAGGTGTATGACGCCACCCGCGGCGCCGGGGTGTCGTTTCTCGGCATCGACGTCCGCGACAACAACCGGCAGGCGGCACTGGACTTCGTCAACGACCGCCACGTCACGTTCCCGTCGATCTACGACCCGGCCATGCGCACGGTGATCGCGTTCGGCGGCAAGTACCCCACCACCGTGATCCCCTCCACGCTGGTCCTGGACCGTCAGCACCGCGTCGCGGCGGTCTTCCTGCGCGAGATGCTGGCGGGCGACCTGCAGCCGATGGTGCAACGATTGGCCCACGAGTGACCGGTTTCACCCAGATCGCCGCCGCCGGACCGCTTTTGGTGGCGCTCGGCGCGTGCCTGTTGGCCGGGCTGGTGTCGTTCGCCTCGCCCTGCGTGGTGCCACTGGTGCCCGGCTACCTGTCGTACCTGGCCGCCGTCGTCGGCGTGGACGAACAACCGCCCCCCGGCGCCGTGAAAGCCCCGCCGGGCGCGCGCTGGCGGGTCGCGGGATCGGCGGCGCTGTTCGTCGCCGGGTTCACCGCGGTGTTCATCCTGGGCACCGTCGCCGTCCTGGGCATGACGACCACGCTGATCACCAACCAGCTGTTGCTGCAGCGGGCCGGCGGCGTGCTGACCATCGTGATGGGCCTGGTGTTCGTCGGGCTCATCCCGGCCCTGCAGCGCCAGGCGCGGTTCAGCCCGCGGCAGCTGACGACGGTCGCCGGGGCGCCGGTGCTGGGCGCGGTGTTCGCGCTGGGCTGGACGCCGTGCCTGGGGCCGACGCTGGCCGGCGTGATCACCGTCGCCTCGGCCACCGACGGCGCCAGCGTGGCGCGCGGCATCGTGCTGGTGATCGCGTACTGCCTGGGGCTGGGGATCCCGTTCGTGCTGTTGGCATTCGGCTCGGCGGGCGCGGTGGCGGGCCTGGGCTGGCTGCGCCGGCACACCCGGGCCATCCAGGTGTTCGGCGGCGTGCTGCTCATCACCGTCGGCGCCCTGCTGGTCACCGGGGTGTGGAACGACTTCGTCTCCTGGCTGCGCGACGCGTTCGTGTCCGACGTGAGGCTCCCGATTTGAGGCAACTCCTCGCGTGGGGGCGCAACACGTGGCGCGCGCTGACCTCGATGGGCACCGCGCTGGTGCTGCTGTTCCTGCTCGCGCTCGGCGCCATCCCCGGCGCCCTGCTGCCGCAGCGCAACCTCAACGCCGGCAAGGTCGACGACTACCTCAAGGCCCACCCCGTGATCGGGCCCTGGCTGGACCGGCTGCAGGCGTTCAACGTGTTCTCCAGCTTCTGGTTCACCGCCATCTACGTGCTGCTGTTCGTGTCCCTGGTCGGCTGCCTCACCCCACGGATGATCGAGCACGTCCGCAGCCTGCGGTCCACCCCGGTCGCCGCCCCGCGCAACCTGGCCCGGCTGCCCAAGCACGCCAGCCACCAGATCCGGGCCGGCGCCGAAGAGCTCAACACCCTGGCCAACGCGATCACCGACCGGCTGCGCGGCTGGCGCACCGCCATCCGCCACGAAGACGGCGCGGCTTCCGACGTCGTGGAGGTGTCCGCGGAAAAGGGCTACCTCCGCGAATTCGGCAACATCGTCTTCCACTTCTCGCTGCTGGGCCTGCTGGTCGCGGTGGCCGTCGGCAAGCTGTTCGGCTACGAGGGCAACGTGATCGTCATCGCCGACGGCGGCCCCGGCTTCTGTTCCGCGTCGCCGGCCGCGTTCGACTCGTTCCGAGCCGGCAACACCGTTGACGGCACCTCGTTGCACCCGCTGTGCATCCGGGTCGACGACTTCGCGGCGCACTACCTGCCGTCCGGGCAGGCCACCTCGTTCGCGGCGAACATCGCCTACCAGTCCGGCGAGGACCTGACCGCCAACACCTGGCGCCATTACCGGCTCGAGGTCAACCACCCGCTGCGGCTCGGCGGTGACCGGGTGTACCTGCAGGGGCACGGCTACGCGCCCACCTTCAGCGTCACGTTCCCGGACGGGCAGGTCCGCACGTCGACCGTGCAGTGGCGACCCGACAATCCGCAGACCCTGCTCTCCTCGGGCGTGGCCCGCATCGACCCGCCGGCCGGCACCTATCCCACCCCGGCGGAGCGCCGCGCGCACCAGATCGCGATCCAGGGCCTGCTCGCGCCGACCGAGCAGCTGGACGGCACGCTGCTGTCGTCGCGGTTCCCGGCCCTGAACGCCCCCGCGGTGGCCGTCGACATCTACCGCGGCGACACCGGCCTGGACACCGGGCGGCCCCAGTCGCTGTTCACCCTCGATCCCCGGCTGATCGAGCAGGGCCGGCTGACCAAGGAGAAGCGGGTCAACCTGCGCGCGGGCCAGGCGGTCCGGATCGACCAGGGGCCGGCCGCCGGCACCGTGATCCGCTTCGTCGGCGCCGTGCCGTTCGTCAACCTCCAGGTCTCCCACGACCCCGGCCAGACCTGGGTGCTCGTCTTCGCGATCACGATGATGGGCGGTCTGGTGGTGTCGCTGCTGGTGCGCCGCCGCCGCGTGTGGGTCCGTCTGACGCCCGACGCCGGCGGGGCACCCGGTACGGTGAACGTCGAGCTGGGCGGGCTGGCGCGCACCGACAACTCCGGGTGGGGCGACGAGTTCGAGCGATTGACCGAGCGGTTGCTGGACGGATTGGGCGGGGCCGGCCGCGCCGAGACGCCCCCCGCGTCCCAAAGGAGTTCTCAGGTGGACGTCACATGAACACGCTGCACGTCAACGTCGAGCTGGCGCGCTACTCCGACTGGGCGTTTACGTCGGCCGTCGTCGCGCTGGTCATCGCGCTGCTGCTGCTGGCCTTCGAGCTGGCGTACGCCGGCGGGCGCCGCGCGGACCAGCGCGCCCGGGTGCTGGCCGGCGCGGTGAGCGCCGACTCCGCCACCCCCGGGGTGGTCGAACAGCCGGACCAGCGCCCGCTCGACGAGCGCGTCGGGCGGGCCGGGTTGTCCGTGGTGTACCTGGGCATCGGCCTGCTGTTTGCCTGCCTGGTGCTGCGCGGCCTGGCCACGGTGCGGGTGCCGTGGGGCAACATGTACGAATTCATCAACCTGACCTGCCTGTGCGGGTTGATCGCCGGGGCCGTCGTGCTGCGCCGCCCCCAATACCGTCCCCTGTGGGTCTTTCTGCTGCTGCCGGTGCTGATCCTGCTCACGGTGTCGGGACGCTGGCTCTACACCAACGCCGCGCCCGTGATGCCCGCGTTGCAGTCCTACTGGCTGCCCATCCACGTGTCCGTCGTCAGCCTGGGATCCGGGGTGTTCCTGGTCGCCGGGATCGCCAGCATCCTGTTCCTGCTGCGCACCTCGCGGCTGGGGGATCCCGATACCGACAGCGCCGCGGCCCGGCTGGTGCGGCGCTTCCCGGACGCGGAAACCCTGGACCGCATCGCCTACCGCACGACGATCTTCGCGTTTCCGGTCTTCGGGTTCGGGGTCATCTTCGGGGCCATCTGGGCCGAAGAGGCCTGGGGCAGGTATTGGGGCTGGGACCCCAAAGAGACCGTGTCCTTCGTCGCGTGGGTGATATACGCCGCCTACCTGCACGCCAGGTCGACCGCCGGATGGCGGGACCGCAAAGCCGCGTGGATCAACGTCGCGGGCTTTGTGGCGATGGTCTTCAATTTGTTCTTCGTTAATCTGGTGACTGTCGGCCTGCATTCGTATGCGGGCGTCGGGTGAGAGCGAACAACCGCCCCGAATAACGCACACAACGGAATAGCGCACGACAAGCGCACAACAAGGGGGAATGCAGTGTCCGAGCATCCAACGGCGGGCGTGGGGGCGCCCGAACAACCGACCACGCAAATTCCCCCACAGACGTCATCGGCGCCCGCCCAGCAGGACGCGGGCGAACCGCAACCGGAGTCGGGCGGGGACGCCCCGACTCGCGCCTTCGCCGGATTCCGCACCGAGCGCCGCGTCCCCACCCCCGAACACCAGCAGGCGGCCCCGCCCACCGCGCCGCGGCCCGGCGCCATGCCGCCGTGGGACTCCACCCCGGTCACCGGCATCCCGCGCGTCGACCCGACCGCCTACGGCGCCTATTACGCCGGGCCGGACGCCCCGCCCACCCAGATGCAGGGGGCGCCGCAGCGCCCCGAGCACCTCCCGCACACGCCGTATCCGGAGCTGTCCACCGGCATGTTGCTGCGGCCGGTCCAGCCGCCGCCGTCCGACGGGTGGCGGCTGCTGCTGTACAAGATGTCCGGCGGGCTGATCAACCTGGGCGAAAGCCCCCGGGCCAGCCGCTACAACAACCTGGTCGCCCAGGTGAACCGGCCGTTGCGCGGCTCGTACCGGGTGGCGTTCCTGTCGCTGAAGGGCGGTGTCGGCAAGACGACGATCGCGGCGACGCTGGGCGCCACCTTCGCCTCCATTCGCGGCGACCGCGTGGTGGCCGTGGACGCCAACCCCGACCGCGGCACGCTGAGCCAGAAGATCCCGCTGGAGACCGCCGCGACCGTGCGTCAGCTGCTGCACGACGCCGGAACCATCGAGCGCTACAGCGACGTGCGCCGCTACACCTCGAAGGGTCCCAGCGGCCTGGAGGTGCTCGCCTCGGAGACCGACCCCGCGATCTCGGAGGCCTTCAGCGCCGAGGACTACGGGCGGATCCTGGACATCCTGGAGCGGTTCTACGGCCTGGTGCTCACCGACTGCGGACCCGGCCTGCTGCACTCGGTGATGAAGTCGGTGCTGGACAGGGCCGACGCCCTGGTCGTGGTCAGCTCGGCCTCCATCGACGGCGCGCGCAGCGCGTCGGCCACGCTGGACTGGCTGGACGCCCACGGCCACGAAGACCTGGTCCGCAATTCGATCGCGGTCATCAACGGGGTGCGCCCGCGCCCCGGCAAGGTCGACATGAACAAGGTGATCGAGCACTTCTCCCGGCGCTGCCGCGCGGTCCAGCTGGTGCCGTTCGACCCGCACCTGGAGGAGGGCGCCGAGATCGACCTGGAGCGGCTGCGGCGGCCCACCCGCGAAGCGCTCACCGAGCTGGCCGCCATCGTCGCCGACGGATTCCCCGGCGACCAGCGCAACCCGGGAGTCCTGGGCTAGCGGCGGTCGCTATCCAGCTGGCTAGCGCGGGTTGTTATCGCCGTGGCCCAGCCGCCGCAGGAAATCCGGATCGTCGTCGGGTCCGATGACGCGCGTCTTCGGTCGGTGGACCTGGGATCGCGCGGCACGCCAGCCGACGTAGATCAGCGTTCCCAAAATCACGACGAGCAGCAGGTAGACCACACAACACCTCCTTCGGGCGAATATACCCGCGCCGTAGGCTTTGGCTGTGTCACACGAAGGTAGCGACAACACCATCGGGGGCCCGGGAAACGGCGCTGGCGGCGAGAGCGCCGAAAACCACGTCGTCGTCCCCGTTTTGGCATATATGGCGGCGCGGTTGCTGCTGGCGGTCGTGCTCACCGCCGTGATCTATGGCGTCGCGCGGTTGGCGGGCATCACGCAGTTCCCCCTCGTGGTGGCCGCGCTGTTCGCGCTGATCATCGCGATGCCGCTGGGCATCTGGGTGTTCGGGCCGCTGCGCCGGCGCGCCACCGCGGCGCTGGCGATCGCCGGCGAACGGCGCCGACGGGAGCGCGAGCTGCTGCAGGCCCGGCTGCACGGGGACGCCCCGCCCGACGAGACGCGCGAGGACGGGTGAGGGCTCAGCCGTTGGGCAGCCGGACGACCTGGGCGGCATAGCTCAGGCCGGCGCCGTAACCGATCAGCAGGGCCAGGTCGCCGGCCTTGGCCGCCCCGGTCGCCAGCACCTCGGCCATGGCCAACGGGATGGACGCCGCCGAGGTGTTGCCGGTGTGCTCGATGTCGTTGGCGATCACCGCGTCCGGCCGCAACTCGAGGCTCTTGGCCAGAATCTCGTTGATTCGGCTGTTGGCCTGGTGCGGCACGAAGACGTCGATCTCGTCGGGCCGGATCCCCGCCGCGTCCATGGCCTGCTGGCCGACCTTGCCCATCTCGAAAGCCGCCCAGCGGAAGACCGCGCTGCCCTCGAGCCGCAGGAAGGGGCGCGGGCCGGTGGGATTCTCCAGGTAGTCGAGCCAGTCGATGTCCTGGCGGATGGCGCTGGCCTGGTTGCCGTCACTACCCCAGACGGTCGGCCCGATGCCCTGCGTGGGCGTCTCGCCCACCACCACGCCGGCCGCGCCGTCGGCGAAGATGAAGCAGTTGCTGCGGTCTTGCATGTCGATCGTGGGGGACAGCTTCTCCGAGCCCAGGACCAGCACCCTGGCGGCGGTCCCGCCGCGGATCATGTCGGCCGCGACGCCCAGCGCGTACCCGAACCCGGCGCAGCCCGCCGAGATGTCGAAGGCGGGCACGCCGGTGGCGCCCAGCGCCGCCGCGACCGCGGGGGCGCACGCGGGGGTCTGCAGGAGGTGGGTGCTGGTGGCCACGATGACGCAGTCGATGTCGGAGGCCTCGAGGGAGGCCTTGGCGATCGCCTCCCGCCCGGCCTCGGTCGCCATCGAGGCGGCGGATTCGTCGCGTGCGGCGAACCGGCGCGTCTTGATCCCGGTGCGCGAATAGATCCACTCGTCGGAGGAGTCGATGTTTTCGCAGAGCTCGTCGTTGGTCACCACGCGTTCGGGGCGGTATGACCCGACGCTGAGCAAGCCGATGTTGGTGGGCCCGCTGGTCGCGGAAATCTGCTTCATTGCGGTCCTTCGCTATCCCCGGGGCAGACGCAAAAGTACCCCACCAGCGCCGTTTTCGGGGGCCTTTGCCTCTGCTCGCACTCTAGGTACCTATCGCCAGCGCGGCCGCCACCGCGATCGCCCACACCACCATCGCCAGCCCGGTGTCGCGCAGCACCGGGATCAGCTCCGGGCCGCCGCGGCCCGATCGCACCGGGGCCATGGCGCGCAGGGCCAGCGGCGTGGCCACCAGTCCGGCGGCGCACCACGGGGTGGCCACCATGAGCGCCAGCGTCAGCACACCGGCGGTGCCCAGCAGCGCCTGATACAGGACGCGGGTGCGGGCGTCGCCCAACCGCACCGCGAGGGTGATCTTCCCCGACCGCGCGTCGGTGGGGATGTCGCGCAGGTTGTTGGCCACCAGCACCGACGACGACAGCGCCCCGACCGACACCGCCAGCAGCAGCCCCACCCAGTCCACCCGCAACGCCTGCGTGTACTGGGTGCCGAGCACGGCGACCAGCCCGAAGAACAGGAACACCGCGACCTCGCCAAAACCGGCGTAGCCGTAGGGTTTCGAGCCGCCGGTGTACAGCCACGCCCCGGCGATGCAGGCCGCGCCCACCGCGATCAGCCACGGCGCGCTGAACAGCGCCAGCACCACCCCGGCGAGCGCCCCGATCGTCAGGCTCGCGAGCGCGGCGCCCAGCACCGCCCGCGGGGCCGCCAGCCGCGAGCCGACCAGGCGCACCGGACCGGCCCGGTCGTCGTCGGTGCCGCGGATGCCGTCGGAGTAGTCGTTGGCGTAGTTGACGCCCACGGTCAGCGCGAGCGCTACGGCCAGCGCCAGCAGCGCCTTCCACCACACCGCGGATCCCAGCCAGGCCGCGGCGCCGGTGCCGGCGACGACCGGCGCCACCGCGTTGGGCAACGTCCGCGGCCGCGCACCCGAAACCCACTGCCCGAGATTGGCCACAACGTCATCCTGCCAGGATGCGGGCCGCCGCTCCCCAGGCCCCGCGATCACCGCGTGGTCATGCACCACAATGGTCGGATGCTCGGAGTCATCGGCGGCAGCGGCTTCTACACCTTCTTCGGATCCGACGCCGACGACGTCACGGTCGACACCCCCTACGGAGCGCCCAGCGCCCCGGTCACCGTGGGCGCCATCGAGGGACACGACGTCGCCTTCCTGCCCCGCCACGGCGCCAAGCACGAATTCTCCGCGCACACCGTTCCCTACCGGGCCAACATGTGGGCCCTGCGCAAACTCGGCGTGCGGCGGGTGCTCGCGCCGTGCGCGGTCGGCAGCCTCAAACCCGAACTCGGCCCGGGCTCCATCGTGGTGCCCGATCAGCTGGTCGACCGCACCCGGGGCCGCGCCGACACCTATTTCGACTCCGGCGGGATCCACGTCGACTTCGCCGATCCGTACTGCCCGACGCTGCGCGCGGCGGTCACCGACCTCCCCGGCGTGGTCGACGGCGGCACCATGGTGGTGATCCAGGGGCCGCGCTTTTCCACCCGCGCCGAAAGCCGGTGGTTCGCCTCCGCCGGGTTCTCGCTGGTGAACATGACCGGATACCCGGAGGCCGTGCTCGCTAGGGAGCTCGAAATCTGTTACGCGGCAATCGCTTTGGTGACCGACCTGGACGCCGGCGTGAGCGCCGGGGAGGGCGTGCGGACCGTCGACGTGTTCGCCGAATTCGAACGCAACATCGGGCCGTTCAAGGCGTTGGTGCGCGCGGCCATCGGCCGGGTCGCCGCCGACCGCACCTGCACCACCTGCCTGCCGCACACCGGGGTGACGCTGCCCATCGAGCTGCCATGAGGGTGTTGTTGACCGGCGCGGCCGGGTTCATCGGCTCGCGGGTGGGCGCCGCGCTGCGCGCCGCCGGCCACGACGTCGTCGCCGTCGATGTCCTGCTGCCCGCCGCGCACGGCCCGAACCCGGTGTTGCCGAAGGGATGTCACCGCGTCGACGTGCGCGACGCCGACGCGCTGGCCCCGCTCCTGGACGGCGTGGACGCGGTGTGCCATCAGGCGGCGATGGTGGGCGCCGGCGTGGACGCCGCCGACGCGCCCGCCTACGGGGGCCACAACGACCTGGCCACCACGGTGCTGCTGGCGCAGATGTTCGCCGCCGGGGTGCGGCGCCTCGTGCTGGCGTCCTCGATGGTCGTCTACGGGCAGGGGAACTATCACTGCCGACGGCACGGGCGCGTGGACCCGCTGCCGCGCCGGCGCGCGGACCTCGACGCCGGGGCCTTCGAGCACCGGTGCCCGGTCGGCGGGGAGGAGTTGGCGTGGCGCCTCGTCGACGAGGACGCCTGCCTGCGCCCCCGCAGCCTGTACGCGGCCGGCAAGACCGCGCAGGAGCATTACGCGCTGGCCTGGTCGGAGGCCACCGGCGGCTCGGTGGTGGCGCTGCGCTACCACAACGTCTACGGCCCCGGCATGCCGCGCGACACCCCGTATTCGGGCGTGGCGGCGATCTTCCGGTCTTCGCTGGAAAAGGGCGAGCCGCCAAGGATTTTCGAGGACGGCGGCCAGATGCGTGACTTCGTGCACGTCGATGACGTGGCCGCCGCCAACGTCGCGGCGCTAGCGCACGACGACGGTTTTCTCGCGGCCAATGTCTGCTCGGGGCAGCCGATTTCGATCTTCGAGGTGGCCGCGGCGCTGTGCGACGCGCGGGGCGGTTCACTGTCGCCGGTGGTCACCGGTGAATATCGCAGCGGCGACGTGCGCCACATCGTCGCCGACCCGTCCCGGGCGGCCGAGGTGCTGGGGTTTAGCGCTTCGGTCTTACCGGGTGACGGGTTGCGCGAGTTCGCGTTCGCGCCCCTTCGGTAAACCCCTACGTTTGCGGCGGGCGGAAGATCTGGGGCCCCCGCACCGGTATCTGCCGCGTGCCGGAGTCGTCGCCGCGAAAGATCCGGGGCGAGCCGGCCAGCGGCGGGATCTCCGCGGTGGGCGGGTCGCTCTCCGCGCCGGGCCCCCCGGTGGGCATGCGGGTGGTGGCCGCGGCCGACGGCCCGGCGGCCTGGCCCACGCGGACCCGGGTGGTCGGCGCCGCCGCATTCGCGTCGGCCGCGCGCTTGCGGGCGGCGCGGCGAGCCAGGCGCCGCCCGTGCAGTTGCCCGGCCACGACGGCGGCCGCCAGGATGCCCAGCGCCAGCCCGCACAGCGTCACGTCGAAGGTGCTGGTGATCTGCTGGGCGAGGTCGTTGCCGTAGACAGGTTGCTGCGCGGGCGAATTGGGCGAGTCGGCGAACCGCGGCGCCAGCGCGACGCCGACGATCACGCGGGCGACGCTGAGGGCGGCGACGAGCCCGCACAGCGACGTGACCAGTCGCGCCGAGATTCCGGCCAGGCGGCGGCGCAGCCAGATCGCCAGGGCCGCGGTCACCAGGTCGAACGCGGCCAGCACCACGCTGTCGTACCCGGAGAACGGATAGTTCAAGGCGATGCCGACGACAAGGTCGGTGAGCCGCATCGCGATCGACCCCACGGCCCAGACGGCGATGAGCAGCAAGCCATTTCGGGTCGTGGACCGCCACGCGGATTCCTCCGCCGGCGACGGGTTGCGGTGACCGAACAGGGCCCGCGGCGCGAAGATGGCCGCCCCGGCCGCCCAGGCGAGGTAACCCTCGAACCCGACCCCGGCGGTCGAGGTGTTCTGGGCGATGCCGTGGAACGCATCGAGGTCGCGGCCGACGGGCAGGATCCACACCAGGATCCCCGCGGCCAATGCCGACGCACCCAGTGCGACGGTGGTCAGCCGGCTCGCCCGGGTGCGCTGCAGCAGCCACCTGGACGCGACCAGGACCGCGACCAGCGCCACCACCCCGTACACCACCGCCGTGGCGATCACCGCGATGTTCTGCTTGCCGAATTCCGCCGCGCCGTTAGTGCTTTGCAGCGCGTAGCGCACCCGCCAGTACAGGTTGAACCCGAAGCTGAGCACCGCCGCGAGCATCGACAGCGCGCCGATCATCCGGGCGGAGCGATGCCAGCCCGTGTACTCGTCGTCGGCCGGGATCGGCCCGGCCGGCACCGCCTGGGCGCTGAGCAGCGAGCCGGCGACGCCGACCCACGCCCCGGGCCCCACCCCGCCGGGCACGGTGACCGTGCCCCCGAACCGGACGGTCTCGTACGCGTCGAACGCGATGACGGCGAGCACCAGCAGCAGATAGGGGGCGTTGAGCGCCAACCGAAGCCGCGCCGCGGACGCCGGGTTGAACCGCTCGCCGCCCGACCGCCAGGAACCGGCCACCGCGACGGCGGCGACGGCGAGCACCGTCACAGCGAGCAGCACCGCGAACAGGGCCGGACTGCTGTCGGGAATCCCGACACCGAAGTACAGATTCCACGGCAAGAACACGGCGAGCACCAACAGCACCACCGCGGTCGCGTCGCTGACGATGGCCCGGCGCCGTCCCGTGCCCGCGGCAACGGGTGTCGTGCCGCCGGTGGCGTGCGGGCGGATGATGCGGGGCGCGGGCGCCTGCTGGGCCCGGGCCCCGATGGGGCCGGTTGGCGTGTCGTCGCTGCTCTGGCTCACCATGCCCCCCGGGATTCAAGGACGACTACTTTCGGCGCAGCTGCCGGTGTCCGGCGGGGGAATGCCCTGCCGAGCCACATGCACCGCTCGCTTGCGAACATATTCTCCGTTCGGCTGCCGTGGCAGTGGCTGGGACGGGCCGCTGGGCGGAGGCGATTCCGCGGCGACCGTCCTGTCCTTCGAAAAGCTGGTTACGCTGCGCTAGTGGCGAACCTTGTCGCCGAATGACTGATACTGCCGACGGTATCGCAAGTGTAATGATGCCGGGACATTGCTGGTGCGGGGTGGCCAGGGTGAAGGAGAAGCGGGATGGACGTCGTTTTGGGGGTCGCGGTCACCGGTCCCGTCGCCCGCCTGGCGCTCCTGGGGTCGGGCGCCCAGGGCACCGACGTGATCGACCAATCCGTCATCGATCTCGCCGACAACCCGCTCGGCACGCTCACCGAGACCGTGGTCGGAACCAATCGCTTGTTGGCCGACGAGAACCACCGGTTGGTCGGCACGCGCCTGTGCTGGTCCGACGAGCCACGGGCTGACGAGCTGCGGCGGGCGCTGGAGGACTCCGGCGTTCACAACGTCGCGGTGCTCTCGGAGTCGCAGGCCGTCGCCGCCCTCATGCGGGCGGCCGGGCGGCCCGGCGCCGCGCTCGTGATGGACGACGCGACGGCCACCCTGTCGGTGGTGGGCCCGGACGCCGGGGACCCCGACGCGCCGCCGACCGTGTTGGCCAGCCAGCCGCTGACCGGCGCCACGGGCCCGGACGCTACCGCCGCGTTCCAGACGATGATGGCGAACCTCGGCACGCATCCCGACGCGCCGGGGGAGGTGTATCTGCTCGGCGCCTCGCCCGACCTCAACCGGGTCGCCGACGAATTGCGCGACGCGTCCACCATGCGGGTGCAGGTCGCCGAGGACCCCACGTTTGCGCTCGCGCGCGGCGCCGCGATCGCCGCGGCGGCGGCGTCCGCGCCGGATGCGACGGCCATGGCGCCGGCCGTCGGCCTGACCGGTGACGCGACCGCGATGGCCCCCGCCGCCGGGGACGCGACCGCGATGGCCCCCGCCGCCGGCCTCACCGGGGACGAGACGACGGTCGTGCCCGCGCCGGACGCCGAGGAGCCGCAGCTGGCGTACTCGATGGCCGACGAGGGCGGGGTCTATCCGGGCGAGATGGACGAGTACGACCCCGAATTCGACGACTACGACTACGGCCCGGAGTTCGGCGACGACGCCGAGGCCGGCGAGGACGCGCCGACGAAGCTGTCGCGGCGGTCGCTGGTGATCGGCAACGCCGTCATCGCCTTCGCGGTCATCGGATTAGCGTCGCTGGCCACCGCGATCGCGGTGGCCGTCCGCCCGACCGCCGCCCAGCAGCCGGTGGTGGGCGTGCAGAACGGCACCCCGGGCAAATTCATGCCGATCTTGCCGAGCCAGCAGCAGGCGCCGCTGCCCCCACCCCCGCCCGAGGCGCCCAACGCCGGGTTCCAGGGCGGCACCGTCCCGGCTCCCGAACACGTCGCGCCCCCGTCCGGAGGCGGCCCGCAGGTCGCTCCCGTTCCCGAGGCGCCGAGCAACCCCGGTGTCGTGCCCAACCCCGATCCGGGTTGGGCGCCGCGGCCGAATCCTATTGTGCCGGTTCCTATTCCGATTCCCATTCCGATCCCGGGGTGGCAACCGCCCTACAACCCGCCGTACAACCCGACGACGCCCTACACGCCGCCGACCATCACGACGTCCCAGCCGCCGACGACGACGTATTCGCCCCCGACGACGACGTATTCGCCGCCGACGACGACGTACTCGCCGCCGACGACGACGTATTCGCCCCCGACGACCACGTATTCGCCCCCGACGACGACGTATTCACCCCCGACGACCACGCACGCACCCCCGACGACGACGTATGCGCCGCCGAGCACCAAGGCGACCACCCAACCGCCGGTGCAGACGCACACCCAGCAGACCGCGCCGCCGACGCACTCGCAGCAGCCGCTGTTCCCGCAGGAGCCCCGCACGCACCGCGGGTTCTGACGCGTGCCCGGCGCCGACGGCCTGGTCACGGTGGTCCTGCCGTGCCTCAACGAGGAGGAGTCGCTGCCGGCCGTGCTGGCCGCCATCCCGGCCGGCTACCGGGCGCTGGTGGTCGACAACAACAGCACCGACGACACCGCCGGCGTCGCGGCGCGCCACGGCGCCCGGGTCGTCGCCGAACCACGGGCCGGGTACGGCGCCGCCGTGCACGCGGGCGTGATGGCCGCGACGACCCCGATCGTGGCGGTCATCGACGCCGACGGCTCGATGGACGGCGCCGACCTGCCGCGGCTGGTCGCCGCGCTCGAGCAGGGCGCCGACCTGGTGACCGGCCGGCGCCGGCCGGTGCCCGGCCTGCACTGGCCGTGGGTGGCCCGCATCGGGACCGTCGTCATGAGCTGGCGGCTGCGCACCCGCCACGGCCTGCCGGTGCACGACATCGCGCCCATGCGAGTGGCCCGGCGCGAGGCGCTGTTGGCGCTGGGCGTCGCCGACCGCCGATCCGGTTATCCGCTCGAGCTTTTGGTGCGCGCCGCGGCCGCCGGCTGGCGCGTCGTCGAACTCGACGTCAGCTACGGCCCGCGCACGGGCGGCAAGTCGAAGGTCAGCGGATCGCTGCGCGGCAGCATCACCGCGATCCTCGACTTCTGGAAGGTGATCTCGTGACCGCCCTGCCGGTGACGCTGCTGGTGGTCGCCAAAGCGCCCGAGCCGGGCCGGGCCAAGACGCGGCTCGCGGCGAGCGTCGGCGACCGCGTCGCCGCCGAGATCGCCGCCGCCGCACTGCTCGACACGCTGGACGCCGTGGCCGACGCGCCGGTGGCGGCGCGGGTCGTCGCCCTCACCGGGGACCTCGGCCGCGCCGCGAGCGCCGCCGAT
This sequence comes from Mycobacterium sp. H4Y, assembly GCF_000364405.1. Classification (NCBI taxonomy): domain Bacteria; kingdom Bacillati; phylum Actinomycetota; class Actinomycetes; order Mycobacteriales; family Mycobacteriaceae; genus Mycobacterium; species Mycobacterium sp. H4Y. The sequence continues at coordinate 945,484 of NZ_AKIG01000002.1, read as the reverse complement.
ATCCGGCGGCGACTGGCGTCCTTCACCGTGATCGCCCAGCGCGGCGACGATTTCGCCGCACGCCTCGCCAACGCGCACGCCGACGCCTCGTCGGACGGGCTGCCGGTGCTGCAGATCGGGATGGACACCCCCCAGGTCACCGCCGAGCTGTTGACCGGCTGCGCGCGCCGGCTGCTCGAGGCGCCGGCCGTGCTCGGGCCGGCCCGCGACGGCGGCTGGTGGGTGCTGGGCGTGGGCGCACCGGCGATGGCCCAGTGCCTGCGCACCGTACCGATGTCGGCGCCCGACACCGGGGAACTGACGTTGAAGGCGTTGCGCGACACGGGCATCGACGTCGCGACGGTGCAGACGCTGGCCGACGTCGACGTCGTCGACGACGTCGCCGCGGTGCGCGAGGCCTGCGGGCCCGACAGCCGCTTCGCGCGGATCACCCGCGCGGCCGGCCTGTGAGCGCGGAATCGGCGGTGCGTCTGGCGCTTTGAGTGTGAATCGTTGGATTTGGGAGTGCAGCCAGGGCGGAGAAATCGCTGAAATCCCGCCGCTCGTTCACACTCAAAGCCCAGGATTCACACTCGTTGCCCTCAGCTCACACTCGTACCGGACCTACCAGTTCGTCAGGATGATCGTGTTGAGCGCAATCGCGCCGGCGGCGTTGAGCGCCAACCAGATCCGGTGCGAGCGCACCGGCAGCAGCGCGGTCGCCGCGGTGAGCCAGATGGTGAACGGCAACCAGATGCGTTCCACCTCGGCCTTGCTGAGCATGCTCAGGTCCGCGCACACGACGGCGGCCAGCACGCCCAACAACAGCAGGTGAAAACCGGAGCGGCGACGGACGGCGGCCCCGTCGAACACCCGCCCGAGCCCGGCGACGCCGCCCAGCCCGATCGCGCACACCACGCACGCCAGGTTGGCCCAGCTCCAGTACTGAAACGGCCGGTCCTTGGCGATGCCCTGCCAATAGCGTTGCTGCACAAGGTGATAGCCGTCGAACCAATAGAACCCGGCGACGGCGAAGGCCACCGCCACCCCGATCGCGGCCAGCGCCGCCGGACCGAGCGCCCGCAGGATCGCCCTCCAGTCCGCCGCGGACGCCAGCACCGCCGCCGCCGGCAGCCCCATCAGCATCAGGCCGTAGTTGCAGAACACTCCCCAGCCCAGCAGCAGCCCGGCCGCGGCGGCGGTCAGGGCGGGGAACCGGACCGGGCGGTGCACCGCCACGGCCAGCAGCGCGATGCCCCACGCGGCCACGCCGGCGAAGTATCCGTCGGCGGAGACGGCCACCCAGATCGCCGTCGGCGCCAGCGCCACGAACGGGGCTACCCGCCGCGCGGTGGACTCGTCGGCCAGCGCGCGCACGCCGACCACCACCGCGGCGGCGGCGCTCGAGCCGGCCAGCAGGCACAGCAGCCCGGCCCAGGCGCCGCCGTGCAGACCGATCCGGTCCAGCCAGACGAACGTCAGCAGCGCCCCGGGCGGATGCCCCGACACGTGGGTGGTCCACGAATGCGGTTGGTAGTCCACGATCCGGCCGGCGAACGTGCGCAGCGTGGCTGGAATGTCGGTGACGCCCGGCACCTGCGACAGGTATTCGTCCCGGGTGGTCAGCCGGCCGGCGAAGCCGCGCTGCCAGCCGTCGATCATCGCCAGCGCGAACGCCCACCCGCCGGCGACGGCCCAGCTGCCCAGCGTCAGCGCCCGCCACGAAAGTCGTTGCGCCAGAGTCGGTCCCCACGCGACGACGACGACGGCGAGGGCAATGGCCGGGCCGGTGCCCCAGCCGGCGTGGATCAGCCACTCGCCGAAGATCGGCGCCGAGCCGGCGTGGGTGGCGAACTTTTCCGCCCCGACATCCAGGCGCGGCCGGACCCCCAGGTTCATCCGCGGCAGCACGAACGCCGCCGCCACCAGCGCCGCGCCGATCGACACCGCGACGGCGTCGCGCACCGCCTGCCGTCGACCCCGCCTCACGGACGCACAGCCTATTGATCGCTCGCGCCGGCGAAGCGGCGCACCAGCGCCGCGCGGTCGACCTTGCCGATGCCGCGGCGCGGCAGCGCGTCGACGACGTGCACCTCGCGCGGCGCCGCGGTGGCGTCCAGGGCGCGCGTCACGTGCGCGCGCAGCGCCTCCACAGTCGGCGCCACGCGGCCGTCGTGCACCACGATCGCGGCGACCACCCGCTGCCCGAGGCGTTCGTCGGCCACCCCGAACACCGCGCAATCGCGGACGGCCGGGTGGCTGCACAGCGCCGCCTCGACCGGCTGCGGCAACACCGTCAGCCCGCCGGTGCTGATCGCGTCGTCAGCGCGGCCCAGGACCGTCAGCACGCCCGCGCCGTCGATGGCGCCGAGGTCGTCGGTCACGAACCAGCCGGGCTCGGCGAACGGGTCGGGGTCGATGGGGTCGCGGTAGCCCTTGGCCACCGTCGCGCCCCCGATGACGATGCGCCCGTCGGCCACCCTCAGCCGCACCCCGGCCAGCGGGACGCCGTCGTAGACGCACCCGCCGGCGGTCTCACTCATGCCGTAGGTGCGCACGACGGTGATTCCGGCCGTGGCCGCGGCGTCCAGGACCGGACGCGGCGCGGGCCCGCCGCCGAGCAGCACGGCGTCGAGTTCGGCGAGGGCGGCCGCGGCCGCCGGGTCGGCGAGCGCCTTGGCCAACTGCGCGGCGACCAGCGAGGTGTACCGCCTGCCGGGGCCCAAAGCGCCGATGGCCCTGGGCAATTCGGTTTCATCGAAGCCGCCGGTGACATCCATCTCGACCGGCGACGTGCCGGCGAGCAGGCTGCGGACCAGCACCTGCACCCCGGCGATGTGGTGTGGCGGCAGGGCGAGCAGCCAGCTGCCCGGGCCGCCCAGGCGGTCATGGGTGGCCGCGGCGCTGGCCCGCAGGGCGGCCGCTGTCAGCAGGGCGCCCTTCGGGTTGCCGGTGGTGCCCGACGTCGCCGCCACCAGGGCCACGTCGTCGTCGATGGTTTCCCCGACGCGCAGCCCCGCCCGCAGCGCCGCCGACTCGCGATCGTCGCCGACGGCTACCAGCGCCGGGTCGCGTCCCTCCAGCACGCCCGCCAGGGCGGGCAGCAGCGTCTCGGCCGCCGCGCCCGGCGGGACGTGCAGCGCGCGCAGTACGGCTATGCCGGATCCCCGGCCTGATCGGCGTCGTCGAAGGGCCAGCCCTGGGCCGCCAGCCGCACCCGTACCCGCTCGACGTCCTGCGGCGACGGCAGCTCGTCGGTGATCTGGGTGATCAGCACGCCGATGTCGACGTCGTCGAACTCGCCGCGCCGAACCAGCTCGCACGCCACGGCCTTGGCTTCGTCGTTGGACAGCCGGCGGGCCAGCAGCGCGAGCACCGGGAACGTGTCGGTGGGTGGCACGCCCTCGGGGTAGCCCGCGCGGAGCCACGAGACGATGGAATTGAGAAATCCGTTCACGCGGATACAGCTCTCCCCGGCGTCCGGTTCGCCGACTCGATGGGCATCAAACGATGCTACTTGGGTTTCGCTCCAAGCAGCGGATAGCCGGTGTGATGGGCGATGAAATCGCGGGCAATGTAGAGCAACGCCAGCGCGATCACCGCGATGACCAGCGCGTAGATGCTCCACGCCAACGCAGTCAGCATCGGGTTGCGCCGCGGGGCGGAGCCGTTGCTGGCGCCGTCCAGACTGATGTCGCCCGCCCCCGCGGACTGCAGCCGGATCCCGAGGGCGAACAGCCCCGGCAGGGCGGCGCCGGCCAGCATCGCGAAGACCAGAATCTTCAGGCTCGCCTGGTAGTTGAACCAGTCGCCGATGTGGCTCATGAGGCGTTGGCTTTCAGCGACGGGTCGTCGGAGTCGTACCGGGCGGACACGCCGCCGAGCGTGGGTCCGTCATCGCCGGGCGGCGGCTGGTCGGCGGCCTGCAGCCCGCTGGTCAGATCGCCCTTCCATTCGGCGTTGACGTTGTGGTGGTCGACCTTGACCCTGCGCGACCGGAGGTAGATGGTGGCCGAGACCGCGACCAGCAGCGCGAAACCGGTGATCGCCCCCGGGTAGCCGCCGATCAGGTGCACGATGCCGTAGGTGAAGGCGCCGACCAGCCCCGCCAGCGGGAGGGTGACCAGCCAGGCGACCCCCATGCGGCCGGCGACGCCCCAGCGGACCTCGCCGCCGGGCTTGCCCAGCCCGCTGCCCAGCACCGAACCCGTGCACACCTGGGTGGTCGACAGCGCGTAGCCGAAGTGGGCCGACAGCAGGATCACCGCGGCCGAGGAGGATTCGGCGGCCATGCCCTGCGGCGACTGGATCTCGACCAGGCCCTTGCCCAGCGTGCGGATGATGCGCCACCCGCCGAGGTAGGTGCCGGTCGCCATGGCCAGCGCGCAGCTCACGATGACCCACAGCGGCGGCATGGTGGCGGTCTTGCTGACCGAGCCGTAGGAGATGAGCGCCAGGAAGATGATGCCCATCGTCTTCTGTGCGTCGTTGGTGCCGTGGGCGAGCGAGACCAGCGACGCCGAACCGATCTGGCCGCGCCGGAAACCGGCCTCCGTGCGGGCCTTCGGCACGCCGCGGGTGATCCGGTAGACCAGCCAGGTGGCGACCGCGCCGATCGCGATGGCCAGGATCGCCGACACGACGGCCGGGATGATGGCCTTGGAGATCACGCCCTTCCAGATCACGCCGTGCGCGCCGACGGCAGCGATCGTGGCGCCGACGATGCCGCCGATCAGGGCGTGCGACGAACTCGAGGGGATGCCGAGCAGCCAGGTCAGCAGGTTCCAGACGACGCCGCCGACCAGGCCGGCGAACACCAGCTCCAGCGTCACGATGTTGGAGTCGATGAGGCCCTTGGCGATCGTGGCGGCGACGGCGGTGGACATGAACGCGCCCACCAGATTCAGTACCGCCGAGAGCAGAACCGCCGTTTTGGGCTTGAGCGCGCCACTGGCGATCGAGGTCGCCATCGCGTTGCCCGTGTCATGAAAGCCGTTGGTGAAATCGAAAGCCAGTGCCGTGATTACGACAATGATCAAGAGGAACAATTGGATGTTCACAGGGCCTGATTCTGGTGGTAGGGGCAATCCATTGTCGAATGCGGCATGACATGAAACGCGGGTGTACCTTGAGTCGTCGCCAGATGTTACCTCTCAGTTAACCGGAATTTCCCTGCCGTTCACCTCGGGTGTCGCGGCGCAACGGGTGGTCCGGGGGGATCTGGATGAAAATGAGCGTGATGCCGTCGGGGTCGAGCACGTGCATCTCGTGCAGGCCCCAGGGTTCCTGACGCGCCTCGCGGGCGATCGACACGCCGCGGCCGCGTAGCTCGGCCTGGGTCGCCTCGAGGTCGCGGACCTGCAGCCACAGCGCGCCCGGGAACGGGCCGCGGGAATGGTCCGGGGAGCCGTACCCGGCCAGCTCCAGCAGCGACTGCCCGGCGAAAAACACTGTGCCGCCGCCGTATTCACGCGCTATCGCCAGGCCGATCTCGTCGCGGTAGAAGGCCAGGGACCGCTGGTAGTCCGCGGGCCGGAGCAGCATCCGGCTGGCCAGGATCTCCATAACTCGTGTCTATCACACGGGCCCGATCGCGCCGGTCCGGTCAGCGGTCGCCCTTGCGATTGGGCTGGATGCTCTGGCGCTGCATGACGGCGTTGACCCAGCGGGGGCCAAAGGTGTCCAGCGCCTTGGCCGCGATCGCCATGCGCGGCGCGATGCGCACCGGGCGGGTGCGGGCGGCGGTGATCATCCACTCGCCGGCCTCTTCCGGCGTCAGCGCCGGCACGCCCTCGTAGGCCTTCGTGGGCGCGATCATCGGGGTGGCCACCAGGGGGTAGTACAGCGCCGTGGAGTGCACACCCCGCTCGCCCCACTCCGTTTCGATGACCCGGCTCACGGTCGACAGCGCGGCCTTCGACGCGTTGTACACCGAGAACAGCGGCGACGCCTCCGAGAGCACCCCCCACGTCGAGACGTTGATGATGTGGCCGTCGCCGCGTTCGATCATTCCCGGCGCCAGGCCGCGGATCAGCCGCAACGGCGCGTAGTAGTTGAGCACCATGGTCCGTTCGACGTCGTGCCAGCGCTCCAGCGACTCGGCCAGCGGCCGGCGGATGGACCGGCCGGCGTTGTTGATCAGGATGTCGACGCCGCCGAGCCGCTTCTCGACGTCGGCGACCAGCGCGTCGACGGCGTCCATGTCCGAGACGTCGCAGGCGATCGCCGTGGCGTCACCGCCCGCCGTGGTGATCCGCTCGGCCAGTGCGTCCAGCAGCTCCTGGCGACGGGCCACGACGACCACCGTGGCCCCCTCGCGGGCGAACTGCTCGGCGGCGGCCTCGCCGATGCCCGACGACGCCCCGGTGAGCAGGATGCGCTTGCCCGCCAGCTCGATCGGCTTGATCAGCGGCCGGTTGACCAGCACCTGCGGGGCCATCGGCGGTCGCATGGTGGCCAGCACCAGCTGGTCGGTGAACCGGCGAAGCGGACTCTTGCTCACGGGACGCGAGTCTAGGCGGGCGGGCGGGCTCAGAAGTACCGGGGAAACCGGCTCCAGTCGGGGTCGCGCTTTTCCAGGAAGGCGTCGCGGCCCTCGACGGCCTCGTCGGTCATGTAGGCCAGCCGGGTGGCCTCGCCCGCGAACAGCTGCTGGCCCACCAGGCCGTCGTCGAGCAGGTTGAACGCGAACTTCAGCATGCGTTGCGCCTGAGGGGATTTGGCGTTGATCTCGCGCGCCCATGCGATGGCTTCGGATTCCAGCTCGGCATGGTCGACGACGGCGTTGACCGCGCCCATGTGGTGCATCTGCTCGGCGGTGTAGGCCCGGCCCAGAAAGAAGATCTCGCGGGCGAACTTCTGGCCCACCTGGCGGGCCAGGTAGGCGCTGCCGTAGCCGCCGTCGAAGCTGCCGACGTCGGCGTCGGTCTGCTTGAAGCGGGCGTGCTCGCGGCTGGCCAGGGTGAGGTCGCAGACCACGTGCAGGCTGTGCCCGCCGCCGGCCGCCCACCCGTTGACCAGGCAGATGACCACCTTGGGCATGAACCGGATCAGCCGCTGCACCTCGAGGATGTGCAGCCGTCCGGCCCGGGCGGGGTCGACGGTGTCGGCGGTCTCGCCGCTGGCGTACTGGTAGCCGCTGCGCCCGCGGATGCGCTGATCGCCGCCGGAGCAGAACGCCCAGCCGCCGTCCTTGGGCGAGGGGCCGTTGCCGGTCAGCAACACCACGCCGACTCCCGCGGACATCCGGGCGTGGTCGAGCACCCGGTAGAGCTCGTCGACGGTGTGCGGCCGGAACGCGTTGCGCACCTCGGGCCGGTCGAACGCCACCCGCACCGTGGCGTCGTCGACGTGCCGGTGATAGGTGATGTCGGTCAGGTCGCCGAAGCCCTCAACGGGACGCCACTGGTCGGCATCAAACGGGTTGTCACTCAACGTCTTTGAACTCCTATGCCGGGTCCAGCCGGAATACCGGACACACGCCGGCCAGCGCCTCGAACTCTTCGGGGCGGCCGTCGGTGACCAACCCCGAGCGCTTCATGAAGCCGACCCCGGTGGGCACCTCGGTGGGAAACGCCCGCAGGAACGGGCGCGCCACGTCGGCGGGCAGCTCCACCATCCTCACCCGCTCGCGGTGCCGGCCGCGGGCCAGCGTCGCGTGCTCGGCGGCGCGGACGTTGCGGATCCAATCCGCGCCCGGAAACCCGCCCACCACATAGCGTTTGCCGTCCACCGTCATCGGTGTCACCGGCGTCGACCGTGGCGTGCCGGACTTGCGGCCCGGCACGGTCAACACCACCGGGCTTTCACCGCCGAAGCTGAGGCCCAGCCGGGAGAGCTGAATGAACACCTTGTTCGCCGGCTTCAGCCACCAGGGCGGCTTGAGCCCGTCAGCGCGTGCCATGCCTGACACACTAGTCAGCTCCGGGACGCCTCCCGGAAGGGCTCGGCGCCCTGCGCCCAGGGGTCGACGCCGGGTGTGGCGACCGCGTCGAGCCGGGCGATCGCCTCGGCGCTCAGCGTGACGTCGGCCGCGGCCATGTTCTCCTCGAGGTGGGCGATCGACCGGGTGCCCGGAATCAGCAACGTGTTCGGCGCATGCGCCAGGATCCAGGCCAACCCGACCCGGGCGCCGGAGACGCCCAGCTCGCCGGCGATGCCGGCCACCACCGGATCGTCGGCGACCTTCGGGAATCCGGGCAAGGCGGAGCCGAGCGGGAAGTACGGCACCCACGCGATGCCCTCGTCGACGCACAGCTCGAGCGCGGCTTCCTGGGAGCGGTCCAGCAGGCTGTAGGCGTTCTGCACACAGGCGATGCCGGCGGGCAGCGCCCGCCGCAGCACGTCGAGCGACACGCTGCTGAGCCCGATCGCGCCGATCTTGCCCTCGTCGCGCAGGGCGATCATCTCGGCCAGCTGGTCGTCGAGGTCGACGATCTGATCGCCCTCGGCGGCCATGCCGATGCCCGAGTCGAGCCGCCGCAGGTTCACCACCGGGACGCGGTCGAGGCCGAGCTGGCGCAGGTCGTCCTCGACGGCGGCGCGCAGCTCGGAGGGCCGTTGCGCTGGAGCCAGCGGGATGGGTTGCTCGCCGGTGTAGCGGGCGCCGACCTTGCTGACGATGACGAGGTCGTCCGGGTAGGGGGCCAGCGCCGCGCGGATCCGGCGGTTGACCTCGCCGGGACCGTAGAACGACGCGGTGTCGATGTGGTTGACGCCGAGGTCGATCGCGCGCCGCAGCACCGCCGCCGCGTCCTGCGGGGAGGTCTCGAACAGTTGCATGGCGCCGTAGCCCATGCGGGCGACGGGATGCGATCCGATGGTGCCGATGCCGCCGGGGTTGAGATCGGTCATGGTGCTCCCTTGATCGTGAGACACTGGAGAAATGCGGAGGGTCCTCCGCTTTCGTCAGCGTAGCAGAAAACGGAGGTGCCTCCGCTTTGGTGGGAAGGTCGGATGCGCGCCGCAATCGCGAGCGGCTGCTGGAGGCGGCCACCGCGGCGTTCACCGAGCACGGCGCGGCGGCCTCGCTCGAGTCGATCGCCCGCGACGCGGGCGTCGGGATCGGCACGCTGTACCGCCATTTCCCCAACAGGGAGGCCCTCGTCGAGGCCATCTACCGCGCCGAGCTCGCCGAGGTGGCCGAGGCCGCCGGGCAGCTGCTCGGGCGGCATCCGCCCACGACGGCGCTGCGACGCTGGATGGACCGCTACGCAAGCTTCGTGGCCGCTAAGCGCGGCATGGCCGAGTCCCTGCAGGCGATCTTCGATTCTGGCGCAATGGAACCCAGCCAGACCCGCGACAGCATCGTCGGCGCCGTCGAGCTGCTGTTGCGGGCGGGCGCCGACGACGGCAGCCTGCGCGCCGACGTGCGCGCCGACGACGTTGTGTCCAGCCTCATCGGCATCTTTTTGGTCAGCGGTTCACCGGAGCAGACCGGCCGCATGCTCGACCTGCTCGTCGCGGGCGTCTCGGCGACCTGACCGAGCGCCCGGCCAGCCGGGCGCCGCGTCGCGAACGCCCGGCCACCCGGGCGCTCGGCGCGACGCGCGGCAGCCTCAGCCCACGGAGCGCTCGGCGCCCTCCCAGAACTGCGCGCGCACGGCCTTCTTGTCCGGCTTGCCCAGCCCGGTCAACGGCAGCGAGTCGGCGATCACCACCCGCTTGGGTGACTGCACCGAGCCCTTGCGGTCCTTGACCGCGGCCTGGATCTCGGCGGTCATCTTCTCGATCGCGGCGTCGTCGCGGGGCGCGTCGGGGCGCAGCACCACCACCGCGGTGACGGCCTCGCCCCACTTCTCGTCCGGCGCGCCGACCACGCATACCTGGGCGATCGCCGGGTGCTCGGCGACGACGTCCTCGACCTCGCGGGGGAAGACGTTGAAGCCGCCGGTGACGATCATGTCCTTGACCCGGTCGACGATGAAGTAGAAGCCGTCCTCGTCCTCGCGGGCCATGTCGCCGGTGTGCAGCCAGCCGTCTTTGAAGGTCTTCGCCGTCTCGTCGGGCAAATTCCAGTACCCGCCGGCCAAAAGCGGTCCGCTGACACAGATTTCGCCGGGCTCGCCCTGGGGGACCGGCTTGCCGTCCTCGCCCAGCAGCGCCACCCGCGCGAACAGGGTCGGGCGCCCGCACGAGGTGAGCCGCTTCTCGTCGTGCTCGTTCTTGGCCAGGTAGGTGATGGCCATCGGCGCCTCGGACTGCCCGTAGTTCTGGGCGAAGATCTTGCCGAAGCGGCGGATCGCCTCGGCCAGCCGCACCGGGTTGATCGCCGACGCGCCGTAATAGACGGTCTGCAGCGACGACAGGTCGCGGGTGTGTGAGTCCGGGTGGTCCATCAGCGCGTAGAGCATCGACGGCACCAGGAAGGTGGCCGTAATGCGTTTCTCCTCAATGGTTTTCAGCACATCCGCCGGGTCGAACTTGGGCAGCACGTGCATCTCGCCGCCCTTGATCAGGGTGGGCAGGAAATACGCCGCCCCCGCGTGCGAGAGCGGGGTGATCATCAAGAACCGCGGGTCCTCCGGCCACTCCCACTCCGAGAGCTGGATCTGGGTCATCGACGAGATCGAAGCCGCGGTGCCCATCACGCCCTTGGGCTTGCCGGTGGTGCCGCCGGTGTAGGTCAGGCCGATGACCTGATCCGGCGGCAGGTCCGCGGCGACCAGCGGCTGCGGGTCGTACTTGGCCGCCTCGGCCGCCAGGTCGACCGCGACACCGTTCAACGCCTCGGGCACCGGTCCGATGGTCAGGATCTGCTTGAGCCCCGGCACCTTCTCCAGCAGGGCCAGCGCGCGCTCGACGAACATCGGGTTGGGGTCGATGATCAGCGAGCTGATGCCGGCGTCGTTGAGCACGTACGCGTGGTCGTCCAGCGAGCCCAGCGGGTGCAGGGCGGTGCGCCGGTAGCCGCGGGTCTGGCCGGCGCCGATGATCAGCAGCACCTCGGGGCGGTTGAGCGACAGCAGGCCGACCGCCACGCCGGTGCCCGCGCCGAGCGCCTCGAACGCCTGGATGTACTGACTGATCCGCTCGGCCATCTGACCACCGGTCAGCGTGGTGTCGCCAAGGAACAGCACCGGCTTGGTCTTGTGGCGCTTGAGGGCGCCCACGAGCAGGTGGCCGTTGTGGGTCGGGTTGCGCAGCAGCTCGTCACTCATGTGGCAAGACTAGAACGTGTTGCAATTTGGGTCAGCCGCACCCTCGAAGACCTCGCGGACGCGCTGCTTCCAACACCGTAAGATCGCTCCCGCCAACTTGAGCGGTTAACCATTCTCGGACGAAGAAACTGGAGTCTCAGTTCTACAAGTAATGAGATTGCCACCCCCTGTCTCACATCAGCACAAGATCAGTCCATCGCCGTGTTCAGTCCCCGTTAGTTATGCCGGTGACTGCCAGGGATAGACCACGTCGACGTATTCGTCGCGGGACACGACGAGCGTTTTGGTGGGCGTGGACATGTCTACGTAGAAGTGGCCCTTGGTTGGACGACCCACGCTGCCCTCGTCGCTGAGAACAGCAAGGTCTTCAATGATTTCGGCCGCCTTCGCTTCGTCAAGCCGCCACACCACGTGCATGGGGTCGAGTTCTATATCGGCAGCGTCGGACTCAATATGGAACTCGTGCGCAACTCCGTCATGCTCGAGTCGCGACGCCCTGTGCTGCTTGGCGTCACTGAGCGCGGCTTTGAGCTCGTCGACGCCGCCGCCGTCCAAAGTCAATAAAACTGCGTCGTCACCGAAATAAAATTCAGGAAGAAAGTTGACGCGAATGATGCTCATGGGTCTCCACTTACGGCCGGTCTCCGCTGGTCCTGCGGGGATTGGTGGCGTTGGCAACGAGGTAGGTTCTGGCCGGCGACCAGCAGCGTCTTTGCGCATGTTTCGGGGGCTGGGCGGCTCCGGGGCGCGGTCGATGCTGGCTAGCAGAGCGCGGTACAAATCGTCGGTGAGCTTCGCCACCTCGCCACTTAGCGCGGGTTGCGCGTCGCGGCCGACCATCACCGCCTGCTCGATGAGCGCGCCGCCAGCAGCGGTATTGATCACGTAGTAGGTGTATTGGCTGTGCACCATGCGCGCGCCGATATGGAGCAGGCCTGATGAACGCATAGCGATGAGGCCATACCGCGGCGGCGTATCGATGTGGTGTGTGTGGATGGACTCGGCGCCGCTGTCGCGCAAGGTGCGCTCGGCGTTGTCGAACACCAGTTTCTCGGGCACTGTGCCTGAAACACGGTAGAGATTTAAGACCTCGCAAGCGTCCCAGTTGTCGCCACTGCCGAGTCGCCGCAGCAGCATCCTCGTCACGGTGGGACCGTGGACCGCCCCAAGATCCCATCCCCGTGGCACGGTGAGGTCGGGTAGCCACAGCGGCAGGTGTGCTGCGGGAACGAATGTCAGCCCGCCAGTGTGCTCGGCAAGCACTTCCGCAAGTGACGACACCCCGGCGGGGTCGAAGGGCTGCCCGGCGGTGTCAGTTCGGTTCTCACGCAAGAGCCAGCGCCCCCAATATCAGCAACAGCAGACCCCCACCGGCAACCACCGCGGTCTCGCCGCCCGCCGTCTGCAGGTCACCGGGACTCGGTGCGGGCAGGTTGATGTGCGGCATCAGGCCAGGGCCCGGCGGCGGGGAAGATGCGGGTGGGGGTGTGGGCATGGTCGCACCAGGGAACGGCGCCAGCAGTGGGTTCTGTGGCGGTCCGGGCACCCCGGCCGCCGCAGGGTTTTGAAGCCATGGCGGCAGCCCAGAGATGATCGGCGGAGCACCACCGATGCGAGGGGGAAGACCGTTGATCGGAATATTGTCCCAAGGAGAATTTGGGTTCGAGTGAGGGTTGTAGTCCCAATGCGGATTGTGCCATTTGTCGCCTGGGAAGTAGCGCCATTCTCCACCGTGCTCATCCCACAGACTTTGGCCGCCGACACTTCGTTCGCTGGGGCGGCTGGCCGGGCCTGGCGTCAGGGAACCATCGACCGGTGGATGAAGACCCTCGGGCGGCAACCCTCGGGCGGGAGGATCAGGGGGCGGCGGATCAGTTTGGCCGTTGCCACCATCTTGTTTCCAGGTGTGGTCGACAGCTTGGATGCGGCCGTTGGGCGCCGGCGGAGAGGCGACAGGGGCAGAGTTTTGGGGGAACGTGTCGCGTATTCCGGCTACGGCGGCAGTGATTTTGCCGGCGACTTGTTGATCCAGGCTCACCAGTTGTGCGGCGCGCTGACGAAGGTCGCCGGCGAAGGATTGGGCTGCCGCTTGCCGGGCGGCCCGTTGGGCGACTGATCCGCCGGTCATGCGGTCCGTGACCGAAAGATCTTCGCCGACTTCGAATCCGGCTGTGCGAGCATCCTCGACGGCGTAGTGCACTCGGGAGCGGGCCGCATGCAGATCCGAGGCCCCATTGCGCGCGACGCGCGCTGCCGCCTGTAGCTGGTCGACTGCTGCGTCGGTAGTTTGCAGGTCCGCATGCGTCGCGGAGCGCAGCTTCTCGGCGGCTTCACCGTGCCAATCCACCGCGAGCGCATCTCGCCAGATCTGGTGTACCACACCATAGCTACGCTCGCCCACGTTCTCCCAGTGAGCGGCCGCATCGGTGAGATGCTCAGTGGGCCAAGCCAACAGCGTTGACAGGCCGGGAACCCCTGCGACCGCTGCCATCGCTACACGCTGGTAACCGGGTGAGCCACCGCTCCGAGTTTGGTGGCCGAATCAGCTTCTTCGGCGAGGTAAAAGGTGTTGGCTTGGGCGACGCCGGTCACGTGTGCGCCCATCTGTGTGGCCAGTCCCGCGGTGAACGCGGTGACATCAATGTGGGCAGCGTTGACTGCGGCCGCGCTGGTCTGACACGACAACCCACGCCCAGCGGGAGCTAGTGTCGCGTTTAGTCCTTCCACTGAAGCACCCCAGCGGGCGGCCATCGCCTGCACACCCGCGGTATCAACACGCAACGTCTGCTGCATAGGTGAAAGTTTAGGCAGGCACCTTCTTCGCCAGCCAGTCACCGCGGCGGTCCTGCATCCGTCCAGCATCTCCGTTATGGTCGGTCGAAGCCTTCTCGCACGACCGCGCTAATGGATCAAAACGGTGACGCCATCATCGGTGAGCTCGACGCTCAGGCAGGTCAAATCCCTCACAATCACATCGGCGCCCGTCAGTTCCGCCGGATCATGGCTGGTGGTGACGGCCAGTACTCGCGCCCCGGCCGCGTGGCCGGCACTGATCCCGGCGGGTGAATCCTCTACCACCAAGCAGTCTCCGGTCGGAAAGCCCAGGGCGGCCGCGCCCTTCAGATAACCTTCCGGACTTGGCTTGCCGGCCGACACGTCCTCTGCGCCGATCAAACTCTGTGGAACGGGAAGCCCCGCTGCCTTCAGCCGACCATTCATTAACGAACGCTCCCCTGATGTGACCGCAGCCCATCGACCCTGCGGTAGCCCATCAAGCACCTGACGGGACCCAGGCAACGCCACGACACCATCGAGATCAGCCAACTCAAGAGCGAGTTCCCGGGCGATCGCGGCATCCCGGTACTGCGGCGATACAAACAGCGGGACAATGTCTTCGCTCCGTCGGCCGTGACAAACCCGGACTACCTCGTCGGGATCAACGTGATATTCCTCAGCCCAGGTGCGCCAGGATCGTTCGACAGCGGCGGTGGAGTCGACCAGGGTGCCGTCGATGTCGAACAAAATCCCTCGCGCGCGCAGCACCATGGACTGGACCTTAGGCGAAACCCGGCATCTATCTCGGTTTCTACAGAAGAGTGATCGGCTGCAGCTCAGGTCGCCGCCTACTAAGCGGGACAAGCTGCCCCGGAGATACGCATCTGTGCTTGCCGCCTGGTTACTAGGATCCTTCCCCATGGGGCAGGCAGATCTCGTCGTGACCGGAACCATCCTGACCGTCGACGAGGCGCGGCCCACCGCCGAGGCCCTCGCGGTGAAAGACGGCAAGATCATCGCCGTCGGATCCCGCGCCGAAATCGCGGAGTTCACCGGCCCGGACACCCAGACCGTCGACGTGGGTGACGGCTGCGTCATGCCGGGATTCGTTGAGGCCCATGGCCATCCGCTGATGGAGGCCGTCGCCCTGTCGGACCGCCTCGTCGACATCCGCCCGGTCACCATGCGCAGCGCCGACGACGTCGTCGCCGCGGTGCGTTCCGAGGTCGCGCGGCGCGGATCCGACGGCGCCTACCTCAACGGCTGGGATCCGCTGCTGCAGAACGGACTTCCCGAACCCACGCTGGGCTGGCTCGACGGCATCGCGCCCGACACCCCGCTGGTGATCATGCACAACTCCGGGCACAAGGCGTACTTCAACTCGCGCGCCGCCCAGCTGCACGGCCTCAACCGCGACACCCCCGACCCCAAGGGCGCCAAATACGGCCGCGACGCCGACGGCGAACTCGACGGCACCGCCGAGGAGACCGGCGCGGTGTTCCCGCTGCTGGGCGGGGTCATCGACTTCGCCGACTATCCGCGGATGCTGCTCGCCGAATGTGCCCGGCTCAACCGCGCCGGGCTGACCACCTGCTCGGAGATGGCCTTCGACCCCGGCTTTCGGCCGCTGGTGGAAGGGCTGCGCTCCCAGCTGACGGTCCGGCTGCGGACCTACGAGATCTCCAACCCGCAAATGTCCACCGACGCCACACCCGGGCAGGGCGACGACATCGTGCGCCAGGTCGGCATCAAGATCTGGGTCGACGGCTCGCCCTGGATCGGCAACATCGACCTCTCGTTCCCGTACCTGGACACCGAGGCCACCCGAATCATCGGCGTCGCGCCCGGGTCCTGCGGCTGCGCCAACTACACGAAAGAGCAGCTGCACGAGATCGTCGGCGCCTACTTCCCGCTCGGCTGGCCGATGGCCTGCCACGTGCAGGGCGACGCCGGCGTCGACACCATCCTCGACGTCTACGAAGATGTCGTCAGGCGCCATCCGCGCGACGACCACCGGTTGCGGCTCGAACACGTCGGCGCCATCCGGCCCGAGCAGCTGCGGCGCGCCCACGACCTCGGCGTCACCTGCAGCATCTTCGTCGACCAGATCCACTACTGGGGCGACGTCATCGTCGACGGGCTGTTCGGCGAGGAGCGCGGAACCCGTTGGATGCCAGCGGGATCCGCGGTGGCCACCGGGATGCGGATCTCGCTGCACAACGATCCGCCGGTCACGCCCGAGGAGCCGCTGCGCAACATCAGCGTGGCGGTGACCCGCACGGCGCCCAGCGGCCGGGTGCTCGGACCCGAGGAGCGGCTGACGGTCGAGCAGGCGATCCGCGCCCAGACCATCGACGCCGCCTGGCAGCTGTTCTCCGACGACGTGATCGGCTCGCTCGAGGTCGGCAAGTACGCCGATCTCGTGGTGCTCTCGGCCGACCCGCGCACCGTGGCGCCCGAGCGGATCGCCGACCTCGACGTGCGGGCGACCTATCTGGCGGGCCGCCAGGTCTACAGCGCGTGACGCCGCCCCTCGAGGACCTGCTGGACCGCCTGCACGTGGTGGCCCTGCCCATGCGGGTGCGGTTCCGCGGCATCACCACCCGCGAGGTCGCGCTGATCGAGGGCCCGGCCGGCTGGGGGGAGTTCGGGGCTTTCGTCGAATACCAGCCGCCCGAGGCCGCGCACTGGCTGGCGTCGGGCATCGAGGCCGCCTACCGCCAGCCGCTGCCGGTCCGCCGGGACCGCATCCCGATCAACGCCACGGTGCCGGCCGTGCCCGCCGCCGACGTTCCAGAGGTGCTGGCCCGCTTTCCCGGCGCCGGGACGGCCAAGGTGAAGGTCGCCGAGCCCGGCCAGACACTGGCCGACGACGTCGCGCGGGTCAACGCGGTGCGCGACCTGGTGCCGACCGTGCGGGTGGACGCCAACGGCGGCTGGAGCGTCGAGCAGGCGGTCGAGGCGGCCGCGGCGTTGACGGCCGACGGCCCGCTGGAGTACCTCGAACAACCCTGCGCGACGGTCGGCGAACTCGCCGAGCTGCGGCGCCGCCCGGACATGCCACACGTGCCGATCGCCGCCGACGAAAGCATCCGCAAGGCCGAGGACCCGCTGGCCGTGGTCCGCGCCGGGGCGGCCGACATCGCGGTGCTCAAAGTCGCCCCGCTGGGCGGGATTTCGGCCCTGCTCGCCATCGCCGACCAGATCGACATCCCCGTCGTGGTCTCCAGCGCGCTGGACTCGGCGGTCGGGATCGGCACCGGGCTGACCGCCGCGGCGGCCCTGCCGCGGCTTCGGCACGCCTGCGGGCTGGGCACCGGCGGGCTGTTCGTGGACGACGTGGCCGAGACCGCCCCGCCCGTCGACGGGCACCTGGCCGTCGGGCCGGTGACGCCGGATCCGGCGCGGCTGGCCGCGCTGGCGGCACCACCCGAGCGTCGGCAGTGGTGGATCGACCGGGTCAAGGCGTGCCATCGGTTGCTTGTACCGTCGTCCGGGTGATCAACCTGGCTTACGACGACCGCGGCTCCGGTGAGCCCGTGGTCTTTATCGCCGGCCACGGCGGCGCCGGACGGACCTGGCACCCCTATCAAGTCCCCGCGTTCCTGGCGGCCGGATACCGCGTCATCACCTTCGACAATCGCGGGATCGGCGCCACGGAGAACGCCGAGGGCTTCTCGACGCAAACGATGGTCGCCGACACCGTGGCGCTGATCGAGGGGCTGAACGCCGCCCCCGCCCGCATCGTCGGAATGTCGATGGGCGCCTTCATCACCCAGGAACTCATGCTCGCCCGGCCCGATCTGGTCAGCGCGGCGGTCCTGATGGGCACCCGCGGCCGCATGGACCGTGCGCGGCAGTTCTTCCGCGACGCCGAGGCCGAGCTGGCCGACGCCGGCGTCACGCTGCCGGCCGCCTACGAGGCGAAAATCCGCCTGCTGGAAAACTTTTCCCGCAAGACGCTCAACGACGACACCGCGGTCGCCGACTGGATCGCGATGTTTTCCACCTGGCCGGTCAAGCCCACGCCGGGCATGCGGGCCCAGCTGGACGTCGCGCCCTACACCAGCCGGTTGTCGGCGTACCGCAGCATCGCGACGCCGGTGCTGGTGATCGGCTTCTCCGACGACGTCCTGACGCCGCCGTATCTGGGCCGGGAGGTCGCCGACGCGCTGCCCAACGGCCGCTACATGCAGATCCCCGACACCGGGCACCTCGGGTTCTTCGAGCGGCCCGACGCCGTCAACGCCGCCATGCTCAAGTTCTTCGCCGAGCCGCGATAGGCGCCCGGCCGAGCCGAGGTAGGCGCCCTCGCCGAGCCGAGGCAGGCGCCGAGCGTCGACTTGTGGGGCGAAATCGCGGCGATTTGCCCCAACAACTCCACGCTCGACGTGTGCTAAGCGGGCTGTGACACCCTGTAGGAGTGAACCCCTCGACGACCCAGGCTCGCGTGGTCGTTGACGAGCTGATTCGCGGCGGCGTCCGCGACGTGGTGTTGTGCCCGGGTTCGCGGAACGCGCCGCTCGCCTTCGCGCTGCAGGACGCCGACCGGTCGGGCCGGATCCGGCTGCACGTCCGCATCGACGAACGCACCGCCGGCTACCTGGCCATCGGCCTGGCGATCGCCGCCGGCGCGCCGGTGTGCGTCGCCATGACGTCCGGCACGGCCGTGGCCAACCTGGGCCCGGCCGTGGTGGAGGCCAACTACGCGCGGGTGCCGCTGATCGTGCTGTCGGCCAACCGGCCCTACGAACTGCTGGGCACCGGGGCCAACCAGACCATGGAGCAGCTGGGCTATTTCGGCACCCAGGTTCGGGCCACCATCAGCCTGGGCCTCGCCGAGGACGCCCCCGAGCGGCTGGACGCGCACAACGCCACCTGGCGCTCGGCCACCTGCCGGGTGCTGGCGGCCGCCACCGGATCGCGCACCGCCAACGCCGGACCCGTCCAGTTCGACATCCCGCTGCGCGAACCGCTGGTGCCGGATCCCGAACCCCGCGGCGCGGTGCTCCCGCCGGGCCGCCCGGGCGGCCGGCCATGGACCTACACCCCGCCGGTCACCTTCGACCAGCCGCTGGAGATCGACCTGACGCCCGACACGGTCGTCATCGCCGGCCACGGCGCCGGCACCCATCCCGCCCTCGCCCAGCTGCCCACCGTGGCCGAACCGACTTCATTTTCTGGCCAGCCCCCTCCTAACCCGCTGCACCCCCTGGCGCTGCCGTTGCTGCGGCCCAAGCAGGTGATCATGCTCGGCCGCCCGACCCTGCACCGCCCGGTGTCGGCGCTGCTGGCCGACCCCAAGGTGCCGGTGTTCGCGCTGACCACCGGCCCCCGCTGGCCCGACGTCTCGGGAAACTCGCAGGCCACCGGCACGCGGGCGGTCACCACCGGGGCGCCGAACCCGGCGTGGCTGCACCGGTGCGCCGAGACGAACCGGCACGCGAACGACGCGGTGCGGGGCCAGCTCGCGGCGCACCCGCTGACCACCGGTTTGCACGTCGCGGCGGCGGTGGCCGACGCGCTGCGGCCCGGCGACCAGCTGGTGCTCGGGGCGTCCAACCCGGTCCGCGACGCGGCGCTGGTCGGCCTGGACACCCACGGCATCCGGGTGCGATCCAACCGCGGGGTCGCCGGGATCGACGGCACCGTGTCCACCGCGATCGGGGCGGCACTCGCCCACGAACGCGAGGGCAACCCGGACAACCCGGCGCGGACCGTCGCGCTGATCGGCGATCTGACCTTCGTGCACGACAGCTCCGGGCTGCTGATCGGCCCCACCGAACCCACCCCGCGCCGCCTGACCATCGTGGTCTCCAACGACAACGGCGGCGGCATCTTCGAACTGCTCGAGCAGGGCGACCCGCGGTTCTCCGACGTGTCGTCGCGGATCTTCGGAACCCCGCACGACGTCGACGTGGGGGCGCTGTGCCGCGCGTATCACGTGGAGAGCCGCCAGATCGAGGTCGGCGAATTGCACGCCGCCCTCGACGATCCCGGCCCCGGGATGCGGGTGCTGGAAGTCAAGGCGGACCGCTCCTCGTTGCGGCAGCTGCACGCCGCCATCAAGGCGGCGCTGTAGATGGCGCCAACGCCAAAAATGTTGCTGCACTTACTGATTCACGGACGCAGCGACGAACCTCCGAAAACACCTGCCAGGATCGCGTTGCGATGGGCCCGGATCGCGGTGCTGATCGTCGCCGGCCTGGTCACGCTGCAGTCGGTGCTGCTGGTGGCCGGCGCGTGGCGCAACGACCTTGCGATCACCCACAACATGGGCGTCGCGCAGGCGGAGGTGCTCAGCGCCGGGCCGCGCCGCTCCACCATCGAATTCGTCACCCCCGAGCGGGTCACCTACCGCCCCGAACTCGGGGTGCTCTACCCGTCCCACCTGGCCACCGGGATGCGAATCTACGTCGAGTACAACAAGAACGACCCGAACCTGGTCCGCGTGCAACACCGCAACGCGGGGCTCGCGATCATCCCGGCGGGATCCATCGCGGTGGTGGCCTGGCTGGGGGCGGCGGCGCTGCTGGCGGCGCTGGCACTGGGAGACAAATGGCTGGACCGCCGCGCCGAAGGCACCGAAACCGCCGAACCTGCAAATTTCGCGTGACGGACGCCCGGAGGCAACCTTGTCGACAGGCGGCGCTGAGACGGTGATGGGGTGCGCGTTGCCATCGTCGCGGAATCTTTCCTGCCGGAAGTCAACGGTGTCAGCAACTCGGTGATCCGGGTGCTCGAGCACCTGCGCCGCACCGGCCACGAGGCCCTCGTCATCGCCCCCGGCACGCCACCCGGTGAACCGCCGGCGGAGCGCATTCACGACGGCATCCGCGTGCACCGGGTGCCCGCCCGGATGTTCCCGAAGGTGACCACGCTGCCGCTCGGCGTGCCGACGCCCCGGCTGGTGAGCGTCCTGCGCGGATTCGACCCGCACGTCGTGCATCTGGCCTCGCCGGCGCTGCTGGGGTATGGCGGCGTGCGCGCGGCGCGGTGGCTGGGGGTGCCGACGGTCGCGGTGTATCAGACCGACGTCCCGGGTTTCGCGGCCAGCTACGGCATCCCGATGACGGCACGGGCCGCGTGGGCCTGGTTCCGGCACCTGCACGGCCTCGCCGACCGCACGCTGGCGCCGTCCACGGTGACGATGGAAGCCCTTGTCGCCCACCGTTTTCCACGGGTGCACCAGTGGGCGCGCGGCGTTGACGTGCTGCGGTTCGCGCCGTCGGCGCGCGACGAGGCGCTGCGGCGGCGGTGGTCACCGCACGGCAAGCCCATCGTCGGGTTCGTGGGCCGGCTCGCGCCCGAGAAACACGTCGAGCGGCTCGCCGGGCTGGCCGCCGGCGGCGGGGTGCAGCTCGTCATCGTGGGCGACGGCGTCGACCGCGACAAACTGCAATCGGCAATGCCGACAGCGGTTTTCACGGGTGCGCTCTACGGCGACGAGCTCGCCGCGGCGTACGCCAGCATGGACGTGTTCGTGCACCCCGGTGAGCACGAGACGTTTTGTCAGGTCGTGCAGGAAGCGCTGGCGTCGGGGTTGCCGGTCATCGCCCCCGACGCCGGCGGCCCACGCGACCTCGTCACCCCGTGGCGTACCGGTCTGCTGTTGGGGGTCAACGAGTTCGAGGCCCGGCTGCCCGAGGCGGTCGCGCACCTGCTCGCCGAACGGGCGCGCTATGCGCCGGCCGCGCGGCGCAGCGTCGTCGGCCGCAGCTGGTCGGTGATCTGCGACGAGCTGCTCGGCCACTACGAGGCGGTGCTGTCGCCGTTCGAGCGGCGCCGGCTGTCGGCCAGGCGGTACGCGCAGGGGGAGTGACGGCGCGATCAGCCCTGCGCCAGCTCGGCGACGGGCTGCCATTCCTCCCAGTTGCGGAGCCGGCTCTCGTAGTCGGCCTTGGCCGTCTCCAGCGGGGACGAGCCGAAAAAGACTCGCAGCGGCGGCTTTTCGGCGTCGACCACCTTCAGTAGCGCGGCCGCCGAGGCGGACGGGTCGCCCGGGCTGGCCCACCGCCGGCTGCGTTCGGCCTCGACGGCCGCACGGAGGTCGGCGTAGGCCGGCAGCCGCGCGGCGTGCCTGGCCGAGGCGCCGGCCCAGTCGGTGTCGAAGCCGCCCGGCTCGATCAGCGTGACGTGCACACCGAACGGGGCGACCTCCTGGGCCAGCGCCTGGGAAAAGCCTTCCAGCGCCCACTTCGACGCGTGGTAGATGCCGACCAACGGGAACGCGGTGATGCCCCCGATCGAGGAAACCTGGATGATGTGGCCGCTGCCCTGCTCGCGCAGGTACGGCAGCGCGGCCTGGGTGATCCACAGTGCGCCAAAGACATTGGTCTCGATCTGGTCGCGGGCGTCTTTCTCGGAGAGTTCCTCGACGAACCCGAACTGCCCGTAGCCGGCGTTGTTCACCACGATGTCGAGGCGGCCGAAGTGGTCGTGCGCCCGCTTGACGGCCGCGAAGTCCGCGGCGCGGTCGGTAACGTCCAATTGGATCGGCAACAGCGCGTCGCCGTGCTCGCGCGCCAGATCGTCCAGCGACGCCGTATCGCGCGCGGTGGCGGCGACCCTGTCTCCCCGCTCCAGCGCCGCGATCGCCCACGCCCGTCCGAAGCCGCGCGATGTACCGGTGATGAACCACACTTTGTCAGTCACGCAGAGTTGCAACGCTGCTGTCGCCGCGGAATTCCCTGGGGGTACCGTCCGTGTGGTGAGCCGCGCCGAGTTGGACAAGGACCCCCGCGACGTCGCGTCGATGTTCGACGGTGTCGCCCGGCGCTATGACCTGACCAACACCGTGCTCTCGATGGGCCAGGACCGCCACTGGCGCAAGGCCACCCGGGCGGCGCTCGAGATCGGGCCGGGCCAGCGGGTGCTGGACCTCGCCGCGGGCACCGCGGTATCGACCGTCGAGCTGAAGAAATCCGGGGCGTGGTGTGTGGCCGCCGATTTCTCGGTGGGCATGCTGGCGGCGGGGGCGGCGCGCCACGTGCCGAAGGTCGCCGGCGACGCCACCAGGCTGCCGTTCGCCGACGACGTATTCGATGCCGTCACAATCAGTTTCGGGCTACGCAACGTCGTCGACACCCAGGCCGCGCTGCGCGAGATGGCGCGCGTCACCCGCCCGGGCGGCCGATTGGTGGTGTGCGAGTTCTCCACCCCCACCAACGGCCTGTTCGCCACCGTCTACAAGGAGTACCTGATGCGCGCGCTGCCGCGGGTGGCGCGCGCGGTGTCCAGCAACCCCGAGGCCTACGTGTACCTGGCGGAGTCGATCCGGGCGTGGCCCGATCAGGAGGGGTTGGCGCAGCAGCTCACCCGGGCGGGCTGGGTGGGAGTGCGGTGGCGCAACCTGACGGGCGGCATCGTCGCCCTACACGCCGGGCACCTACCCCCGCGCTGAGACGGACTTAGTGGTTGCCGGCCGCTTGGACGACGTCGATGTGCTCCGGGCAGTAGTGGTCGACCGCCGCGCCGAGGAACTGTAGCGACTGGCCCTCGGTGGTGCCGCGCGGCAGGTTGCGCTGGATGAACGTCGCGGACTGGTGGGCGTCGTGGTCGACGCCGTGGTCGATCCGGTCGCAGGTGATCTTGCCCAGCCAGGCCAGTTGGTCCTGCGGCTGGTAGATGCCGAACCCGTTGACCGTGTTCTTGAACGGCGCGTCGTAGTCGCTGGGGGGCGACGGCGTCCGCGGGGTCGGGTACGGCGCCGTCGGCGGCGGGTCCGCCTGGGCGGGCGCGGAGAGCGGCGCCGGCGCGGCCAGCGCGAAAGCAGCAACAGCAGCGGCAGCGGCACCGATAGTAGCCAGCATCGTTCCCTTCATTAGCTGGACTATACACGCCCGGTTCCGGCCGCGCCGACAAACGGCGGGCGCCGATAGCGCGCCCCGGCAGGGCGGCGGCGCCCTCCGACCAGCGGCGATGCGGCCGCGGCTCAGCTGAACGGGGTGCGGCGGTCGATCAGCCGGGACAGCCGGCCGCCGCCCCGCCAGGCGCGCGCGACCCAGTCCGCGTCCTCGTCGGTGACCAGGTTGGCCATCACCCGCACGGCGATGGTCATCAGCGTCGTCGAGCGCATCGCGATCGGCCCGGTCGCGGGCAGGAACCGCTGAAAGGTCAGCAGCAGCGCCAGCCGGCGCGCCACCGAGAAGCCGCGACCGTAGTGCCCCCGCAGCAGCGACGGCCACGCCTGCGACAGGTCTTGAGACAGGCCACAGCCATCCAGCAACTCTGCGGCCAGCCGGCCCGTCTCCAGCCCGTAGTCGATGCCTTCGCCGTTGAGCGGGTTCACGCACGCCGCGGCGTCGCCGATCAGCATCCAGTTGGGCCCGGCCACCCCGGACACCGCGCCGCCCATCGGCAGCAGCGCCGACGACACCGCCCGGGGCGGGCCGACAAAGCCCCACTCGTCGCGGCGCAGGTCGGTGTAGTGGTCGATCAGCGGCCGCAGCGCCAGATCCGCGGGCCGTTTCGACGTCGACAACGCCCCGACGCCGATGTTCACCTCGCCGTTGCCGAGCGGAAAAATCCAGCCGTAGCCGGGCAGCACCGTGTCCTTGGAGCCGTCGGGTCCGCGTAGCTCGAGATGCGAGGTCAGCCAGGGGTCGTCGGCGCGCGGCGTGCTCAGGTACCCGCGGGCCGCCACGCCGTACACCGTCTCCTGGTGCCAGCGCCGGCCCAGCTTGCGCCCCAGCGACGAACGGGCGCCGTCGGCCACGATCAACTGCCGGCACCCGACTTCGGTGCCGTCGGCCAAGGTCAACGATGTCACCCGTCCCGATGAGTCATGTTGCACGCCAACGGCTTTGGTGCCCAGCAGCATCCGCGCTCCGGAATCCTCGGCGACTTTGCGGATCCGGTCGTCCAGCTCGACGCGGGCCACCGCGCTGCCGGTCGACGGGAAGGACGGGCCGGGCCAGTCCACCTCCACCTCGCCGCCGAACCCGCTCATCCGCAGCCCGCGGTGCCGGATGCGGGCGTCCAGCCAGTCCCCGAGCCCCAGGCGTTCGCACTCGGCGACCGCGCGCGGGGTCAGCCCGTCACCGCAGGCCTTGTCGCGGGGGAAGCTCGCCGAATCGATAACCAGGACCTCGCGGCCTGCGCGCGCGGCCCACGCCGCCGCCGCCGAACCGGCGGGTCCGGCGCCCACCACCACCACGTGGGCTCGGGTCGCTCCCGTGTTCATGCACACCAGTATGTTTGGTCCCGTGAATACTCCGGCGACGGTGGTGGCGGGCGTTGATCTCGGCGACGCGGCCTTCGCGGCGACGGTGCGCGACGGTGTCGGGCGGATCGAGCAGCTCATGGACACCGAACTGCGCAGCGCCGACGAGATCATGACCGAGTCGCTGACCCACCTGTTCAAGGCCGGCGGCAAGCGGTTCCGGCCGCTGTTCACCGTGCTGTCGGCGCAGCTGGGGCCCAATCCCGACGCCGCGGACGTGACGATCGCCGGCGCCGTGATCGAGCTGGTGCACCTGGCCACGCTGTATCACGACGACGTGATGGACGAGGCCGAGGTGCGCCGCGGCACGCCCACCGCCAACGTGCGCTGGGGCAACAACGTCGCGATCCTGGCTGGGGACTATCTGTTCGCCACCGCCTCGCGGCTGGTGTCCCGGCTGGGGCCCGAGGCGGTGCGGCTGATCGCCGAGACATTCGCCCAGCTGGTGACCGGGCAGATGCGCGAGACCCGCGGCCTGACGGGGGCGGCCGAGGGGGCGGACCCGATCGAGCACTACCTGAAGGTGGTCTACGAGAAGACCGCGTGCCTGATCGCCGCGGCGGGCCGCTTCGGCGCGATGTTCTCGGGCGCCGACGCCGACCAGGTGGAGCGGCTGAGCCGCCTCGGCGGCATCGTGGGCACCGCCTTCCAGATCTCCGACGACATCATCGACATCGACAGCGACTCCCGCGAGTCCGGCAAGCTGCCCGGCACCGACGTGCGCGAGGGCGTGCACACCTTGCCGATGGTCTACGCGCTGCGCGAACCCGGCCCCGACGCGGCGCGGCTGCGCGAGCTGCTGGTCGGGCCCATCGACGACGACGAGACGGTGGCCGAGGCGCTGGCGCTGCTGCGGGCGTCGGAGGGCATGGCCAAGGCCAAGCGGTCGCTGCAGGATTATGCGGCGCAGGCACACCAGGAGCTGGCGCTGCTGCCCGACGTGCCCGGCCGGCACGCGCTGCAGACGCTGGTCGACTACACCATCAGCCGGCACGGCTAGCGCGTCACGGAACTCCTTCGGCCGTCTCGGGCGTTCAATAGTCGACAATGAACGAGTGTTCCGGAGTGTGCTCCGGAATGTCCTAGGAGGACACCGATGACCTGGCATCCGCATGCCAACAGGTTCAAGACGTTTGCCCTCTTGGTCGGCATGTCCGCGTTGATCGTGTTTGTGGGCTCGTTGTTCGGCAAGACCGCGATGTTTCTCGCGGTGCTGTTCGCCATCGGCATGAACGTCTACACCTACTACAACAGCGACAAGCTGGCGCTGCGGGCGATGCATGCGCAGCCGGTTTCCGAGCTCCAGGCGCCGGCGATGTACCGGATCGTCCGGGAGCTGGCCACCGCCGCGCACCAGCCGATGCCCCGGCTGTACATCAGCGACACCAACGCGCCCAACGCGTTCGCGACCGGCCGCAATCCGCGCAACGCCGCGGTGTGTTGCACCACCGGCATTTTGGGCATCCTCACCGAACGCGAGCTGCGCGCCGTGCTGGGACACGAGCTGTCGCATGTCTACAACCGCGACATCCTGATCTCCTGCATCGCCGGTGCGATGGCGTCGGTGATCACCGCGTTGGCCAACATGGCGATGTTCGCCGGCATGTTCGGCGGCAACAGCCGCGACGGCGAGAATCCCTTTGCGCTGCTGCTGGTTTCGTTGCTCGGCCCGATCGCGGCGACGGTCGTGCGCCTCGCGGTGTCCCGGTCGCGGGAATACCAGGCGGACGAATCGGGCGCGGTGTTGACCGGGGACCCGCTGGCCCTGGCGTCGGCCCTGCGCAAGATCTCCGGTGGGGTCCAGGCGGCCCCGCTCCCGCCCGAGCCCCAGCTGGCCAGCCAGGCACACCTGATGATCGCCAGCCCATTTCGAGCCGGCGAGCGGATCGGGTCGCTCTTCTCGACGCACCCGCCGATCGAGGACCGCATCCGCCGCCTCGAGCAGATGGCCGGGCGGTAGGAAACGGCGGTAAAACGCCGCGTGCACACCGGCCGAACCGCACGTAACATCGGAGTTAGCTGTAATCCTAGGCTTTCCATTGATGGAAGCGGTGATGGCGATGTCGCACTCTGACTCGATCGATATTCACGAAGCCGGGCTGGCGCTGAATCTGCCCGATTTGGTCTTCGAGACCCGTGCCGGTGCCGGGATGAACCAGGAACAACTGGCGCACGCACTGGGCACCACCCGCGAGGCCGTGGCCGCGTGGGAGAGCGGGGACGAGGTGCCGCGCGTCGACGTGCTGCAGCGCCTGGCGCAGGTGTGCGGCAAGCGGCTGCACATCAGGATCGACGTCGACTGAGCGCGCGGCGCGCTATAAGCGCGGGGCGCGCAATTACGCTGCGGCCCCGGGCGCCTGGGCCTCGACCAGCGGTTCGTCCGCGGCGCGGTGACCCGTCTCCATCACACCCCGGATTTCGACGGTCCCGCCTGTCGCCTCGTGCTGCCGCTGCCAGTCGGTAATCGTTTGGTGCGCAGCGTGATCGAGGTAATGGACCGAGATCGCCACCGTCACCGTCGCGCCCCGCGGAACCGACGTCAGCATCCGCGTCAGCCTCGGGAGCGCCAGGAAGGTGCAGGCCGCGCCCTCGATCGTCACCCGCCATTCGTCGCCAACCGGCTCCGCCTCGATCTTGGCCCGGATCACTCGCCATCCGGTCAGCGCGATGGCCAGTGCGAGGCCGATCAGCACGCCGTGCAGCAGATTGAGGAAGATGACGCTGACGGCGGTCACCACGTACACGGCGAGATCGCCGTGCTTCATTGCGGTTTCGATGTGCGCCGGCTTGAGCAGCTGGACGCCGATGACGATCAGCAGACCGGCCAGCGCGGCGGTGGGGATCTGCTCGACCAGTCCGGCGAACGGAATGGTGAACAGCAGGATCCAGACGCCGTGCATGATCGCCGACGCCCGGGATTTGGCGCCCGCGTTGACATTTGTGGAGCTGCGGACGATGACCCCGGTGATCGGCAGCCCGCCGACGGTCCCCGAGATGATGTTGGCGGCGCCCTGTCCCACCAGCTCCCGGTTGAAGTCGGTGCGTGGCCCGTTGTGCATCCGGTCGACCGACACCGCCGACAGCAGGCTCTCGACGCTGGCAATGAGCGCGACGGTGATCACCCCGACGGTGAACGCGCCCCAGTTGCCGTGGGGAAGGTCGGGCAGCCTCAGCGCGTCCAGCGGTGACCCCTCGAGGTCGATCCGGCGCACGTGAAATCCGAAGACGACCGAGAGCGCGGTGACCGCCACGATCGCGACCAGGGGACCCGGTACCCGGCGAGCCTTGGCGGGCACCCACCGCCAGGCGACCATGATGACGATCACCAGGACGCCCAGGATGACCCCCGGCCGGTGCGCACCGACGACCTGCCCGGGCAGGCCGATCAGGTTGTGCCAGGCGGTGCTCTTGGATTTTCCGCCCAGCAACACGTGCGCCTGCTGCAGGGCGATCGTGATGCCGATGCCGGCCAGCATGGCGTGCACGACGACCGGTGAAATCGCCAGGGCGGCGCGCGCCACGCGGCTCAGCCCCAACAGCACCTGCAGGGTCCCGGCGGCGACGGTGATCAAACACGTGATGCCCCAACCGAACTCGGAAACCAGCCCGGCGACGATGACGGTCAGCCCGGCCGCGGGGCCGCTGACTTGCAGCGGGGAGCCCCCCACGCTGCCGACGACGATGCCCCCGACGATCGCGGCGATCAGGCCGGCGAGCACCGGGGCGCCCGAGGCGATCGCGATTCCCAGCGACAGGGGGAGCGCGACCAAAAAGACCACCAGCGAGGAGGGCAGGTCGTGCCGGATGATGCCGCGCAGCCGGTCGGCGCGTGACGCGGTGGGGAGCCGATCGCCCGCCCGTTCAATGTCTTGCATCGGTCACGTCCCTCGTTGGGAGTTTGCGGGGGATGTTCCGATATCCGCCCTTCTTGCGGCCAGTTACATCTTCGTAACGGGTTGGCGTGCAGCGGATTACATCCGGACGACGAGCAGGATCGCAACCGGAAAATCACTGACTACCTGGTCTGACGGTATTTTGCTGGCAAACCGGGGTCAAGCGGACGTGAGCGGCCCATAGAGAACGCAAAGATTTGAATTTGGCCAGCCCGCGACGCCCAGGTCAGAAGCCCGCGCCGTGCACCTCGTGGCCGGGCACCTCGGCGATCAGGCCGCGGTAGGCCTCCTCGACGGACGAGCCGTGGTTGATCACGGCGTCGACCTCACGGGCGATGGGCATGGTGAGGCCGAATTCGTTGGCAAACTCCATGATCACGCTGGCGGCCTTGACCCCCTCGGCGACCTGGTTCATCGAGGCGATGATCTCGTCGATCGGTTTGCCCGCCCCCAGTTGTTCACCGACGTGACGGTTGCGGCTGCGCTGGCTGGTACACGTGACGATCAGGTCGCCCAGCCCGGCCAGCCCCGGGAAGGTGTCCGGGTCCCCACCCACCGCGACGCCCAGCTTCGTCATTTCCCGCAGCGCGCGGGCGATGACCAGCGCTCGGGTGTTTTCGCCGATGCCCAGCGAGTACCCCATGCCGACGGCGATGGCGAACACGTTCTTCAAAGCCCCGGCCATTTCGGCCCCGATGACGTCGTCGGTGGTGTACACGCGGAAGCGCCTGGTGCGGAACAGCCCGGACAGCCGCGTCGCCAGATGCTGGTCGGGCATGGCCAGCACCGCGGCGGCGGCGTAACCCTCGGCGACCTCGCGCGCGATGTTCGGACCGGCCAGGATGCCCGCGGGGTGCCCGGGCAGCACCTCCTCGACGATTTGGGACATGCGCATGTTGGTGCCCTGCTCGAGGCCCTTGACCAGGGACACCACCGGCACCCACGGCCGCAGCTCCCGGGCCAGCTCGGTGAGCACCCCGCGGAAGCCGTGCGAGGGCACGCCCATGACCACGACGTCGGCGGAGTTCGCCGCCTCGGCGAAGTCGGTGGTGGCGCGCAGGGTGTCGCTCAGCTCGACGTCGTTGCCGAGGTAGCGACTGTTGCGGTGGTTGTCGTTGATGTCGCGGGCGGTCTCCTCGGAGCGCACCCATTGCAGCGTCGGCCCGCGGCGCGCGCAGATTGAGGCCACGGTGGTGCCCCAGCTGCCGCCACCGAGGACAACGACTTTGGGTTCGCGCTTCTCAGATGCCATGGCGATCAGCGTATTGCCGACATCTGAGATTTGGGAGTAGTTCACGAACTCCCGTGCGTGGCTATCCGGCCAGCGCGGTGCGGTCGGCGGTCCGGCCGAACACCATTGCCTCCTCGATGCGGTCGAAGCGGTAGTCGATGGCGTCGGCGAGATAGTTCTGCCGCACGTTCCACGGCCGCTTGGTGCCGGACTTAGGCAGCGCGTGCACCGAGCGCAACACGTAGCCGGCGTTGATGTCCCACGACGGCTTCTCGGTCATCGGCTCGTTGCCGCGGTGCGGGGCGGCGCGCGTGTAGCCGTGAGAGGCCATGTGCTCCATGAGTTTTGCCGTCGCCCGGGCGGTGATGTCGGCCCGCAGCGTCCACGACGCGTTGGTGTAGCCCACACACCAGAACAGGTTCGGCACGTCTTCGAGCATGTGCGCCTTGTAGACGAACCGGTCGCTGGTCTTGATCTCGTTGCCGTCCAGGCTGATCGTGGCCCCGCCCAGCGCCTGCAGCTGCAGGCCGGTGGCGGTGACGATGACGTCGGCGTCGAGGTGCCCGCCGGACTTGAGTGCGATGCCGGTCGCGTCGAAATGGTCGATGTGGTCGGTGACCACGTCGGCGCGCCCGGCGCTGATGGCCTCGTACAGGTCGGCGTCGGGGATCAGGCACATCCGCTGGTCCCAGGGGTTGTACCGCGGCTTGAAGTGGGTGTCGACGTCGTATCCGGCCGGCAGGCTGTTGATCGCCTTGCGCCGCAGCAGCCACCGCACGAACCCCGGCGCCTTGCGCGACAACGCGAAGAACACCGCCTCGGTCAGGGCGCTGTACATGCGGACGACCAGATGAGCGGGCTTGCGGGGCAGCAGCTTTCGCGCGACGGCGGCGACCGTGCCGTACTTGGACGCCGAGATGAGATAGGTGGGCGAGCGCTGCAGCATGGTCACTTTGGCGGCGCGGTCCGACAGCGACGGCAGCAGCGTCACCGCGGTCGCGCCGCTGCCGATCACCACGACCTTCTTGCCGGCGTAATCCAGGTCCTCGGGCCAGTGCTGGGGGTGCACCACCGTGCCCTGGAACTCCTCGATGCCCGGGAAGTCGGGGGTGTAGCCCTCGTCGTAGTTGTAGTAGCCGCTGCCGAAGAACAGAAAGCGACCGCGGTAGAGCCTGCGCTCCCCGTTTTGTTCGACGGTGACCGTCCAGGTGTCGGTCGCGGAGTCCCAGTCCGCCGAGCGCACGTAGCTGTCGAACCGGATGTGGCGGTCGATGCCGTACTTGCGCGCGGTGGCGGCCAGGTACTCGCGGATGTGCACGCCGTCGGCCACGCCCTCTTCGCGGGTCCACGGCTCGAACGGGAAGGACAGCGTGAAGATGCTGCTGTCGGAGCGCACCCCGGGGTAGCGGAACAGGTCCCACGTCCCGCCGATCTGCGCGCGCCGCTCCAGGACGGTGTAGGTCAGCTGGGGATTGCGTTCGGTGATCCGGTAGGCGGCGTCAATGCCGGAGATGCCGGCTCCGACGATGATGACATCGAAGCAGTCGGCCTCGGTCCCGCCGTCGCCGGCGGCCTCCTGGGGCGTCACGGTCATCGTGAACCTCGCTCAAATTGTGGGACTCGTCACTAGCCTAGAGACCCACCGGTTGGTCGGGCTAGGAAGTCGCGAAACCGCGCGGGCCGCACCGTCACGCTCGCGAGCGGCGATCACCGGTAGTTGACGAACTGCAGCGCCACGTCCAGGTCGGCCTGCTTCAGCAGCGCTTGGACGGCCTGCAGGTCGTCGCGCTTTTTGCTGGTGACCCGGATCTCGTCGCCCTGGATCTGGGTCTTGACGGACTTGGGGCCGTCGTCGCGGATCAGCTTGGTGATCTTCTTGGCGTTCTCGCTGCTGATGCCCTGCTTGAGCGAGCCGCTGACCTTGTAGGTCTTGCCGGAGGCCTGGGGCTCGCCGGCGTCGAAGGCCTTCATGGAGATGTCCCGGCGGATCAGCTTCTCCTTGAAGACGTCGACGGCCGCCTTGACGCGTTCCTCGGTGGACGACGTCAGCTCGATAGCCTCGTCGCCCTTCCAGGCGATCGTGGTGTCGGTGCCGCGGAAGTCGAACCGCGTGGCCAGCTCCTTTGCGGCCTGGTTGAGCGCGTTGTCGACCTCCTGGCGATCCACTTTGCTGACGATGTCGAACGATGAGTCCGCCATGCATTCCGTCCCTTCATCCGGTGATAGGCGTTTGTGCTTTGTCTACTCGCTCGTTGTAACCTGTCTGGCGGCAGGTTGCCCGAGCGGCCAATGGGAGCGGACTGTAAATCCGTCGCGAAAGCTTCACAGGTTCGAATCCTGTACCTGCCACCACAATTTTTGGTAGGCCCGCGCGCCGTCGCACACCGTGAATTTCGGTTTGCTCTGCGCCCGCGTTCCGGCCGGCCGACCAGGGGCCGGCGGCGACGTTGTGCGACACGTGCGCAATTTCTACAAATTGGTTGTAAAAATTTGCGCCACGTCGGTGTGGCGGGCCCCGGGGCGGGTATCGCTGTGAGAGCGCGATTTGTAGGGGGCGACATGTCTATCAGTCCCGCCACACTCTCAATACTCCGCGACTGCCGCACGGCACTGGCGACGGCGCGCGAATCGGCCCTCGCCGCGCAGGCCGGGCTGGCCGGCGTCCGCAAGGCCCGCGCCGCCGAGCTGGCCGAGAAGATCGCCGATACCATCGCCTTCGCCGACCGGCTCTGCTTCGTCGTCCAATGCGACCTGCGCGCCGGGCAGTGACCTTCGAGCGCCAACGCCAAGCCAGGCACCCTCCCGGTTCGACTCCTCCAACCCATCGACCGGGAGGGTGTCTTCTGCCCAACCAGGACAGCGTGTTTCAGGCCGGATGCAGGCTGACGGGCACCCCCGAGTAGCGCACCATGCCGGTCACCACGTCGATGTCGTCCTTGTTGGTCAGGCGGTTGACGTTGGCCGCGTGGTGGCCGTGCGGGATCGACACCGCCCCGCGCCGAATGGAGTCGTCGACCTTGGCGATGCCGGTCAGTTCGCCGTTCGCGCTGCGCACCGTCACCTTCTGCCCGTCGGCGACACCCGCGGCGGCGCCGTCCTCGGGGTGGATGAGAACCTCGGGGGCTTCACCGAGAAAATCCAGCTGCCCGTTGAGCTTTCGGCGCTGCCGGCGCGGCACCAGCACCAGCGGCGCGGGCGGTTTCAGGCCCGCGAGTTGGTCCACCAGCAGCGGCGGCGCCAGCCGCCAGCCGCCCATCCGCGCGACGTGCTCGTCGACCCAGGCCGCGGGCAGCTCGCGCGGGGCCTCGGCCCAACCCACCGCCGCCACCTCGTCGAATCCCGTTCGGGCGCCGGCCAACAGGACGGCGAGCACGTCGTCGTCGGTGCTGGTGTCGGGATCGCCGAGATTGCCGAGCTCGTAGCCGAGCCGGCGGCCGAGTTCGGCGAACACCCACCACATCGAGCGGCGTTCGCCGACCGGCTCGACGACGGCCGGGCTGTATTGCACGGACACATGCGAACTCAGGATGTCGTGGATGGTGATGTCGGGGCGTTCCAGCGGGTCCTTGGTGGGCAGGACGTGGGTGGCCAGCTCGGTGGTCTCGTTGTTGATGATCTCGGTGGTCGCGAACACCTCGAGGCTCTGTAGGGCCGGAATCAGCTTGCCGGTCTCGGGGAACGAGGTGACCAGGCTGCCGCCGACGTTGATCAGGGCGCGGATGTTGCCCGCGGCGATCTCGTCGGGCAGCGCCGCGCAGGGCCACTCGTTGATGAACGCCTGCGCCTCGGGGCGGCTGCGCGGTCCCGGACCGAAGGATCCCTCGATCGGCGTGACGGGCAAAAACTCGCCGAAAGTCTCGAGCTGGTAGGCGAATCCGGGGTGAAACCACGTCCCGCCGGGCCGGTTCATCGCGCCGGTGAGGATCTTCAGCACCCAGGCGAGCCACTGCGTGACGTTGGCGCGCTCGGCGGTCATCGTGACGCCGGTGCCGGTTTCGACCGCGACGCACTTGGCGGCCCGCACGCCCGCAAACAACCGGGCCAGGTCGGCCTCGGCGACATCGGCCAGCTTCGCGGTGTGCTCGAGCGTGAACGGCTCGACCGCACGCGCCAGCTCGTCGATGCCCTGCACGGGAACGTCGGATTTCATTCCGTCGCGCAGGATCTCGCGCACCAGGTAGGCGAGGACGGCGTGGTCGGTGCTGGGCCGCGGCGCCAGATGGGCGGTGGCCAGCCGGGCGGTCTCGGTGCGACGGGGATCGATCACCCACACCTGCCCGCGCCGCGCGATCTCGCGCACCGTGCCGGTCGGATTGGGCATCGAGATCGCATGTCCATGCGAGACAACGGGATTGACGCCGACGAGCATCAGGAAGTCGGCGTTGTCCAGGTCGGTCCGGCCCGATAGCCCCATGAATCCGCCGACCAGATCCGAGACCAAAGGCTTGGCGGTGCCGTCGATGGTCAGGGGGCTGAACTTGGCCGGTGTGCCAATCGCGGCGTGCAGCGCCTCGGCCATGCGGAAGCCGGCGCTTTCCATGGTGGAGAAGTAGAACGCGACCGATTGCGGCCCGTGCCGGTCGATGATGTCCTTCAGCCGCGTGCCCAGGTCGTCGAGGCAGGCGTCCCATGTGGTGTCGCGCAGGCGGCCGTCCGCCCGCATCCTCGGGCGTTCGAGCCGGTCGGGGTGGTGGTGCAGTTGCGGCAGGGCGCGGCCCTTCGGGCAGGTGTAACCGCGGGAGAAGGGATGCTCCTGATCGCCGCGAACGCGGAGCACCTCGTCACCCTCGACGTCGACGAGGATGCCGCAGACGGAGGTGCAGACGCGGCAGAAGCTACGCACCGTTTGCATACTTGGGCAACGTACTCTCGCAATTCGAGAACGCCTATCGCATTTTCGAGAATGGCGGCACATTTTCGGCCAATGGCGCTCTCCGGCAAACGCCCGTGGTTAGGCGGCCCCTAGTTAGGATCCACCGGTGACCGATACGACCACCCCGCCGGTGGCGGACGAATCCGAGGACCGGCCGCAAATACCGCTGCGCACCCGTGGCCGCTGGCTGCGATGGGGGCTGCTGTCGGTGTGGGGCCCCGGCCTGGTGGTGATGCTGGCCGACACCGATGCCGGGTCGCTGATCACCGCGTCGCAGTCCGGCGCCCAGTGGGGCTACCGGATGGTGCTGCCGCAGCTGATCCTGATGCCGGTGCTCTACGTCGTGCAGGAAATGACCGTGCGGCTGGGCATCGTCACCGGGCGCGGCCACGGCTCGCTGATCCGGGAGCGGTTCGGCCGCGGCTGGGCGTGGCTGTCGGCGTTCACCCTGTTCGCCTCGGCGATCGGGGCGTTGCTCACGGAGTTCGCCGGGGTGGCCGGCGTGGGTGAACTCTTCGGCGTCTCGCGCTGGGTGAGCATTCCGGTCGCGACCGTCGCGCTGCTGGCGCTGGCCCTGACCGGTAGCTACCGGCGCGTCGAGCGCATCGGCCTGGTCGTCGGCGCCGCCGAACTGGCCTTCCTGGTGGCGATGGTCATGGCCCGGCCCGACCCCAGAGCCCTCGTGGACGGGTTGTCGTCGATGCCGCTCGGCAACTCGTCATACCTGCTACTGGTCGCGGCCAACGTCGGCGCGGTCATCATGCCGTGGATGATCTTCTACCAGCAGGGAGCGGTGGTCGATAAGCGCCTGTCGGAGAACACGATTCGCCAGGCCCGTTACGACACCGCCTTCGGCGCGGTGCTGACCCAGCTGATCATGATCGCGGTGGTGGTCACCATGGCGTCCACCATTGGGACGAGCGGCGCGCACGGCGGCGGCGCGGAACTGGAGACCGTCGGCCAGATCGCCCAGTCGCTCACGCCCTACCTCGGCCGAGTCGGCGGGACGGTGCTGTTCGGGCTCGGCATGCTGGGCGCGGCGCTGGTGGCCGCGATCGTCGCCTCGCTCGCGGGCGCGTGGGGGCTCGCGGAGGTGTTCGGCTGGAAGCACACGCTGAACGAGCGGCCCAACCGCGCCACCGCCCGGTTCTACATCACGTATTCGCTGGCGCACATCGTGGGCGCGGTGCTGGTGCTGGCCAGCGTCGACCTGGTCAATCTGGCCGTCGACGTCGAAGTCATGAACGCGTTGCTGCTGCCCATCGTGCTGGGCCTGCTGCTGGCGCTGGAAGCCAGGGCCCTGCCCGAGCAGTGGCGCATGCGCGGGCTGCACAAATACGTCACCCGCGCGCTGTGCTTCGTGACCATCGGGTTCGGCCTGTACATGGTTCCGCAGGCCCTCGGCTGGATCTGACCGCGGGCGACCGTCAAAACCAGGGCCCGGGGTAGTGGCCGTCCTGGTCTTGCACCATGACGATCTCCTTGCACTCGCCGTTGGACGACGGCGCGGTCTCGCCGCGGCACACCAGCGTCCATCCGGATATCCGCTCGAACGGGCGTGTCGACCAGCCGGACGCGACGGGATCCGTTGCAGGAAGGGCGATTACCGAGAACGTGCCGCCGCCGGCGGTGAGGTAGAGGTGGTCTTCGAAGAACGCCAGCTTCGAAATCGACATCTTCTTGGCGTCGTCGCGGCTCTTGAGCAAGTCCCACTGTTGGCTGCGCAGGTTCCACACCCCGAACCCGAACGAGGAGTTCTCCGAATTGTGCCCGTCGACAAACAGTTTCCCGTCGGACAGGGCCGCGCTCAGCCCGCCGCCGGAGATCCGGTCCGAATCGCCGATCTTGATGAGGGATTTGGCGTTGAGGTCATAGAACATCGTGGAGACGGCCGGTGGGTTGCGCGACTCCCGGTGGGTGATCTTCACAAGTTTGTCTGGGCCCTCGGCCAATTCGGCGTCCACGGATTGCGCGTCGTCGTCCCGGTAGATCGCCTCCCCGTTCGGGCGGCGCAGCTCGGCCCCCGAGGCCTTGCCGGGATCGGCGTTGCGGGGGAACGCAATGACGTCCTGCCAAACTCGGGCGGGCTGGGGATCGTCCCACATGATCGACAGGTCGGCGCCGGACAGCACCACGGTTCGGGGCGGCGACGCGGGGGCGTGCCCGTCGGTGAAGGCGTTCACCCACGCCACGCCCGAGGCGGTCGGGGCCAGTCCCCATTCCTTCGGCGCCGCCAACCTCAGGCCGGGGGTCGGCGGCTGCAGTTCTTTGGTGGCGACCTGGTGGCCCGAGGACCAGTCGTAGGAATACGCGGTGGTCCTTGAGATTTCGGGCGCCGGGGCCTGGGCGGGCTTGACGGTGGTGACCACGTAGACGACCTTGAGGTCGGCGGCGGCGCCGGTCAGCGCGCACATGGCGCCGGTGAGGTTCTCGCCGGCGGCGATCGTGGGGATGGCCGGCGCGACGTACTGTCCCGTCTTCGGGTCGAAGATCTTCGGCCGGATGTCGTCGAGTGCGGATTTGCCGGCCGAAAAGGTCTGCGGGCAGCCGAAATACGCCGTGCCGCCGTAGCTCTTCCAGTCCTTTTCCAGCGGGCCCGTGATCGGGGCGGGTCCCGCACGGGTGGTCGTTTTCGACGCCGACGTCGGCGCGGTGGGGGTCAGCGGGGGCGCCGACACGGTTTCCGAGCAGGACGACAGCGCCAGGCAGGCGACCGCGGCGGCCGCCGGTCCCCAGGTTGCGCGCATCGAAAACCCCCGTGAAGTTCGTGTAACCCCCGCAGCGTAAGGCCGCCCCGGCGCCACCGCGACTCGGCGGATTGCCAACGGCGTCGCGTTGGGTGTGAAGCCTTGGCTTTGACTGTGAAGCCACGGCGGCCGCGCTCGGCGTGTCGTCGCCCTCAGCGCACAGTCAAAGCCGTGGATTCACACCCGAATCCGCGAGCTCACACCCGAATCCCTGAGCGGCGCCGGATGCCTAGCGGTCGAACTCCAGCGGCAGGCTCAGCGGGCCGCTCAGCGTTCCCATCGGCTTCCACGGAGCCGGGCCGGCGATGCGCGGATTGCGCAGGCGGGCGGTCAAGACGGTCAGCGCCTCGGCGATCTCGCGCCTGGCCAGGTTGGCGCCCAGGCAGTAATGCGCGCCGCCGCCGAACGTCAGGATCGGCGGGGCGCCCTCGCGGGTGATGTCGACGCGGTCCGGGTCGTCGTAGACGGTGGGGTCGCGGTTCGCCGCCCCGGTGTTGAGCAGGACCATCGTGCCGGCGGGAAACACGTAGCCGTCGACCTCGGCGTCCTCGGCCACCAGCCGCAGCGTCCCGCACACGATCGGCGAGTGCCGCATGGTCTCCTCGACCGCGCGCATCGCCAACTCGGGTCGCCGGCGCAGCAGCTCCCACTGTTCCGGGTGCTCGCACAGCAGGTGCACCGACGCGGCGACCTGGTTGCGGGTGGTGTCCGTCCCCGCCAGCAGCAGCCCCCCGGCCAGCATGCGCAGTTCGGCCGCGTCGAGGCGGTCGCCCTCGTCCTCGGCGCGGATCAGGTCGGACAGCAGGTCGTCGGTCAGGCTGCGGCGGCGCCCGGCGACCATCTCGTCGACATAGGCGTCGAGTTGGCGCCACGCGCGCATCACGACGGGCTCCACTTCGGTCAGGTCGGCGGTGAAGCTGAACGCCTTGAACACGTCGTCCGCCCACAGCGAGAACCGTTGCCAGTCCTCGCGGGGCGCCCCGAGCAGCGCGCAGATGATCGGCACGGGATACGGGCGCGCGATGTCGGTGACGACGTCGCAGCGCCCGGCGCCGGCGACCCGATCGACCAGTTCGTTGAGCACGCCGACCATGGTGTCGTGCAGGCGCAGGGTGGCCTTCGGCGTGAACGCCTTGGAGGTCAGGCTGCGCAGCCGGTGGTGCGCGTCGCCCTCGAGGCACAGCAGGCTGTTGACCACCTTGTCCCACAGCGGGCCCGAAGTGATGCCCTGGACAAGGAGATTCAGGCCGGGCGGGATCTGGAACCGCGTGTCCCGCAGGACGGACCGGACCATGTGGTACCCGAGCACCTCGGGGCCGTGCGGCCCCAGTGCGACGGGCGCGTGTCGTTGCGCCTCCCGCAGGCGCGGGTAGACCTCCGCGGGTGTTTCGTCGTCACGGTAGGACAGAGTGGGCAGGTCGGCGTCGAAAACGCTTGGGGGAGCGGCACCGACGGTCATGACGGTCTCCTCATCGATCCCCCACCAGCTGCGGACGACTCCCAGACAATGTATGGCCACCCCGGGGCGCTGTCAACGATATCGATCCGCGCATCGGCGAAACGCCATACACCAGCGAGAAAATGCATTGCCGCGACGCGGGGGCGACGCCGCTCAATCCTGCGCGCGCAGCCGCACCATCCGCGTCGTCGACGTCTCGTCCAGCTCGACGATGTCGGAACGCGACCGCAAAAAATCGCTGAATGACCGGAAACCCAAAGACCTTTCGCTGAACGACGGATCCATGCGCCGCATCTGCGCCTTCACCGCGGAGTTGTGCAGCCAGTCGACGTCGTCTTTCTCCAGGCCGATCTGTAGCGCGCGCGTCAGCAGCGCGGTGGCGGCGGCCTGCGCGTCGGGCGGCTCGGGCTCCTCGGCCTGTGCCGCCTTGGTGCGCCCGCCGCGCCGCTTCGGCGGGGCGGTGTCGGCCGGCCCGGGCTCGCGGTCGAGCGCGGGAACCCCCGGCAGCGCGTCGTACACGACGAACTCCTCGCACGCGGCCGCCAGCGCCCGGCTCGACGCCCCGGCCACCCCGATGCCCACCACGTACCGGCCCAGCCTCTTACAGCGCTGGGCCAGCGGGATGTAGTCGGAGTCGCCGGCCACGATCACCACGTGGGTCAGGTCGGGCAGCCGGAACATGTCCTCGACCGCGTCGACGGCCAGCCGGATGTCGGCGCCGTTCTTGCCGTAGGCCGCCGCGGGGAACAGCTGCACCAGGTCGACCGCGCGGGCCACCAGCTGCCCGCGGTATCCGGCGTTGATATCCGCCGACCAGTCCGCATAGGCGCGGGTGAGCACCAGGGTCCCGAACGACGACGCGTAGTCGAGGATGGCGCCGACGTCGACCGTCGCCTGGCCCAACCGTTCGGAATGCTGCTCGAGCCCCTTGGCCTTGTCCTTCTGAAACGAGTTTCGCCCGTGTATCTGGTCGTACCGCGAGATCACGATGTTGTCGAAGTCGAGGTAGACGGCCACGCGGGCCGCAACCGGTTCGGTCATGCCCTTGATCATTGCTCAACGGGCGGGCATTTGCCCTGCCCGCGTCGTCAGCAGGGCCAAAGCGGGTACACAGCCCGAATGAGTGACATGAAGTTTCTCGAGTTACATGGGGATCGCATCGCCTATCGCGACGAGGGTGACGGCGAAGCGTTGCTGCTGATCCACGGTATGGCGGGGAGTTCGGAGACCTGGCGATCCGTGATACCGCAGCTGTCGAAGAAGTTCCGGATCGTCGCGCCCGACCTGCTGGGCCACGGCCAGTCCGCGAAGCCCCGCACCGACTACTCGCTGGGCGCGTTTGCGGTCTGGCTTCGTGATTTCCTCGACGAACTGGGTGTCAGCCAGGCCACCGTGGTCGGTCATTCGCTCGGCGGCGGTGTCGCCATGCAGTTCGTCTATCAGCACCCCGACTACGCCAAGCGGTTGATCTTGATCAGCAGCGGCGGCCTGGGTCCCGACGTGGGATGGGTCCTGCGGCTGCTCTCGGCCCCCGGGGCGGAGCTGGTGTTGCCGATCATCGCGCCCACGCCCGTCCTGTCCGTCGGCAACAAGCTCAGGTCCTGGTTGACAAGCGCGGGCATCCAGTCGCCGCGCGGGGCCGAGCTGTGGAGCGCCTACTCGTCGTTGTCCGACGGTGAGACGCGCCAGTCGTTCCTGCGGACGCTGAGGTCGGTGGTCGACTACCGGGGCCAGGCGGTCAGCGCGCTCAACAGACTCTCGCTGCGTGAGGACTTGCCGGTCATGGCGATCTGGGGGGAACGCGACGGCATCATCCCCGTCGATCACGCGTACGCCGCGCACAAGGCTCGCACCGACGCCAGGCTCGAAATCCTGCCCGACGTCGGTCATTTCGCGCAGGTGGAGGCGCCGAACCAGGTGGTGGAGCTGATCGAGGACTTCATCGCCACGGGCGAGCGCCGCGACACACAAAGTCCGCAGCCGAGCTTGTGATCGGTGGCTAGATGCCGTAGTCGGGCAGCTCGAAGTCGTCGCGCACGTCGCGCGCGAGAAGCCGTGTCATCGGGGCGAAATTCATGGTGCGCAGCGCCAGGTCGCGGAACCACAGCCCGAATCGGGTCCGGGTGGCGAAGAACCCGATGAACCGCGCCGCGCCGGCCTGCTTGCCCTCGATGAAGGGACGCAGCCGCATCTCGTAGGCGTCGAACGCGCGGCGATGGTCGCCCCCGGCGCGCCCGAGTTCGCCGGCCAGCACGTAGGCCTCGGCGATCGCCAGGCCGGTGCCCTCACCGCCGAGCAGCGAAATGCAGCCGGCCGCATCCCCGATGAGCAGCACGCGCCCCCGCGACCAGCGGTTCATGTGGATCTGGCTGACGACGTCGAAGTAGAGGTCGTCAACGTCGTCGAGCGCGGCCAGCATGTCGTGGGCTTCCCAGCCGCAGTCGGCAAAGGTGTTGCGCAGCTGGTCTTTCGGCGGTGTGTCGGTGCCGTCGTGGTCGGCGCGGAAGATGAACAGGAACGTGGTGCGGTCGCCGCGCAGCGCGAAACGCGCCAATTGGCGGCCGGGTTCGGCATAGGTGACGTAGGCCAGCTCGTCGCGCGGCCGGTAACGGTCGACCACGCAGGCCGCCACCTTGCAGCCCAGATAGCGCTCGAATTCTCGTTCGGGCCCGAAGACCAGGCGGCGCACGTTGGAGTGCAGCCCGTCGGCGCCGATCAGCAGGTCGAAATCGCGCGCGCCGCCGCGCTCGAACCCGAGTCGGACCCCGTCGTCGCGCTCGTCGACGAACGAGATGCTGTCGCCGAAGACCGTTTCGACCTCGTCCTCGATGGTGGCGTAGATCGCCGCGGCCAGATCGCCGCGCGGCAGGCTGGTGAAGTCGGCGCCGAGCAGGCGGCGAAAGACGTCGACGTCCACGTCCGCCTTGATCTCGCCGCGAGGGCCGACCGAGCGGAGCCGTTCCATCTCGTATCCGGCGGCGCGGATCGGCCCTTCGATGCCCATCCGCTTGGCCACCTGGTAGCCCACGCCCCAGAAGTCGATCATGTAGCCGCCGGTGCGCAGGTGCGGCGCCTGCTCGATCAGCGTCGGCGTGTGGCCGGTCCGATGCAGCCAGTGGGCGAGCGCCGCCCCGGCCACGCCGGCACCGCTGATGGCGATCCTCATGAGGCGACCGGGTGGCCGCCTCGGTAATCGACGGGCCAGTGCTTGATGCCGTTGATGAACGACGACCGCAGGCGCTCCGGATTTCCCAGCGGGGCCAGGTCGGGCAGCCGGTCGGCCAGCGCGTTGAACATCACATCGATCGTCATGCGGGCCAGGTTGGCGCCGATGCAGTAGTGCGCCCCGGTGCCGCCGAAACCGAGGTGCGGGTTGGGGCTGCGCAGGATGTCGAAGGTGAACGGGTCGTCGAAGACCTCTTCGTCGAAGTTGGCCGAGCGGTAGAACAGCACCACCCGCTGACCTTCTCTGATGGCCACACCGCCGAGCTCGGTGTCCTCGCGCGCGGTGCGCTGGAACGCGGTGATCGGTGTGGCCCAACGGATTATCTCGTCGGCCGCGGTCTTGGGTCGCCGCGCCCTGAAGAGCTCCCACTGGTCCGGATAGTCGGTGAAGGCCATCATCCCCTGGGTGATCGAGTTGCGCGTGGTCTCGTTTCCCGCGACGGCCAGCGTGACCACGAACATGCCGAATTCGGCCTCCGACAGGCGCTGGCCGTCGGCATCGGCCTGAATCAGGGTGGTGACGATATCGTCGCCAGGTTCTTCGGCCTTGCGCGCCGCCAATTGCATGGCGTACCACATCAATTCGCCGGCCGAGGTCAGCGCGTCGTTGCCGGCGAATTCCGGATCGTCGCTGCCGATCATGTTGTTGGTCCAGTCGAACAGCTTGTCGTAGTCCTCATGCGGAACCCCGAGCAGCGCGGAGATGGCCTGCAGCGGCAACTCGCAGGCCACCTGGCGGACGAAGTCGCCCGACCCCGCCGCCGCGGCCTCGGTGACGATGCACCGGGCCCGCTCGGACAGTTCGGCGCGCAGCCGCTCGACCGCGCGCGGTGTAAAGGCCCGCGACACGATCTTGCGCAACCGGCTGTGCTCGGGGTCGTCCATCATGATCATCGACGCCCGGCCCGCCTCAATCTGCCCGGCCGCCAAGTCTTCCCGGTAACGCGGCACGATCGACTTGGCGGCCGACGAGAACACGTCGCTGCGCAGCGAGACGTCGCGGATGTCGCGATGCTTGGTCACCGCCCAGTAGCCGCCGTCGCCGAACCCGCCCTTATCCGGCGCCTGCTCGTTCCACCAGACCGGTTCGGTGGCGCGCAGTTCGGCGAACTCCCGCACCGGCAGCCGGTGCGCGTAGATGTCGGGATCGGTGAAATCAAAGCCCGGCGGGAGGTTCGGTGTGGCCATGGGATTTCTCCTCGGCTGTGGCTACGGACCGCGGCGGTCAGCACGATGGTAGCCGCGGCCGCGCGCGATCGGTAGCAAAGCGCCTCAGCGTGACGCGGGCTCGGCCGTCCGCACGCGTTCGCGTCCACCGAGGTTGGTGGCGGCGGTGATGACGGCCCGCTCGATCTGGCGAAGGGCGTGCACCGCGGTGAGGTACCGCCGGGTCTCGGGCCG
Source organism: Mycobacterium sp. H4Y (assembly GCF_000364405.1). Taxonomy (NCBI): domain Bacteria; kingdom Bacillati; phylum Actinomycetota; class Actinomycetes; order Mycobacteriales; family Mycobacteriaceae; genus Mycobacterium; species Mycobacterium sp. H4Y. The sequence goes on along the minus strand of NZ_AKIG01000002.1, from coordinate 901,518 downwards.
CGGCTCGGCGCCGTGGCCGTCGCCGTCCTGTTGTCGCGCCAGGGTTTCCGCGGCGTCGAGGTCGTCGGCCGCCGAGACCAGGGTCGGTGCGTGACCCCCCTCGATGGCCTCCTGCAACGCCTCGATGTTGCGTCGCGTCTGGGCGGCGGCCGCCGAAAACGCCTGCGCCAGTTTCGGGGCCGGCGGCGGTGACCCGACGGGGTCCCGATACTGCTCGCTGCTGCGTGCCAGGCTGCGGCCGTATTGGTCACACGCGGTGAAGATGCCCAGGGCGCGGCGGATGCTGCGCCGCCCCGCGAGTCCGGCGACGCCCGCCAACAGCGGCTTGGCGGTGACCCGGAACTGCTGCAGATCCCGATCGACCTGACGCGCCTGCTCGGACGGGCTGGCGCCGCCCTCTCCGCACATGGTGGCGGCGCACACCTCGATCAGCGCCGACAGGCTCGTCAGGAAGGTGCGGGTGTCGGCGCGGATCGCGGTTCTGGTGTTCGTCGGCAACACGACGACGGCCACCGTCGCCCCGATGACGGCGCCGATCGCGGTCTCTTCGATCCGCAGCATGAGCACGCCGAAGGAGAACTGGCCGAGCAGGCCGTACAGCAGCGCCAGCATCGTGGTGATCCAGAAGGTCATCAGGCTGTAGGTGACCGTCATGAAATAGAAGGCGCAGAACAGACACACGAAAATGCCGGCGAGAGCGCCAATTTCGTGGCCGGTCAGCAGCGTGGCCACCAGCACGCCGGCGGGCACGCCGAGCAGGGTGCCGAGCAGGCGTTGCCAGCCCTTGGTCAGGGTTTCGCCCCACGAGTTGGTGCCGGCGAAGATCACGAACGCGGCGATCACCGCCCAATACCACCGGTCCGGCGAGACCAGCTCCCCGGTGACGATGGCCAGCGAGGCGGCGATACAGACCTGGATGGCTTGCCGGGTGGTCGGCAGCAGCCCGCCGGGGCGTGCCTCGTCGGCGGCCCCCTCCGGCGCGGCGCGCTCGTCGGCCGCCGGCCGCTCGCCGCCGGTTTCGTCAAGGGGGGCGCCGGCGGCCATCCGATCGACGATCGCCCGCACGTCGGACGTCGCCCCCGCGGCGTTGATGATCGCCAGGGCGAGGCGGCGGACCGCGGTGGCGCCCGGGTCGTCCTCGGCCGCGGCTCCAGCCTCGGGCAGCTCGTCCAGCAGCCGTTGCGCGCGGGCGGCCGCCCGCCGCAGCCCCTCGGGTTCGGGCAGGCGGATCGCGCGGGCCAGCTGCGAGAGCGCGTCGACGAGCGGGACCCGCGTGCCGATCGGGATGGATTCCGGGGCCTCACCCGCCACGGCGGCGGCCCGCCGACCGGCGGTGGCGACCCATTCGATGGCCAACTCGGCGTCCAGCAGCCAGGGGGCCAGCTGTTCGGCGGTGACGCCGGGCCACAGCGCGCCGGGATCGGCTTTGTCCTCGATCTGGCTCTGCACCAGCAGGGCGGTCTCGTTGAGCCGCGTGGTGCGCGCCCGCATGCGGCGGCGCCGCCGTTCGTCGAGGCGGCCCGTCCGCACCGCTTCGGCGGTGGTGTCGATGACGATCGCCATCCGCGCCCGCAGCGCCCGGATGGTGGCGCGCAGCACCCGCTCGGGGCGGTCGGGCAGCACGTAGGCGGTCATCACGTACGTGCACACCGTGCCCACCGCGACCGCCCCGATCATCCAGGGCAGCTCCGAGACGCGGGCCCGCAGGTACAGCGTGAAGAAGTACGACATGAACGCGACCATCCCCAGCGCCCTGCCGCGCGCCCCGAAGCGGCGGATGTAGGCCGCGGTGAACACGATCAGCACGAAGACGGCATCGCTGGCCACCACGTGCGGGGCCAGCAGCGCGGCGGCGGTGATGGCCAGCGCGGCGGGAACGGGCAAGAGCGCCATGGTGATTCGTTGCTGGCGCGGGTCGGGCTCGTTGACTGACCGCGACGCGACCATGGTGATGACGACGCCCAGCAGCGCGACGGTCAGGGGTTGTCCCGTCGCCCTGGTGAGGACGAAAAGGACCAGCAGCGAAAGGCCCAGCGCGGCCGTTGTCCGAGTCGCCATCCGCAGCCGAAGCAAGCCCGGATCGGAGCCGATCACCCAGTTGCGGGCGCGTTCGTACAGGACAGTTATTCCGGTGACCGCCTCTCTATCGCGTACCCCCATGGTTACCCGAACCGGGTGCCGGCGACCAAGCTAGTCTTCGACATCGTGACTGAGCCGACGCGAGCGAAGCTGGCTGACGGCCGTGACCTGCTGTTCTTCTCGCTGCCCGGGCATCGTCCGGCGCCGGTCGAGGACCGCCGGCCCCTGCCGCCGCGTACGGCCGAACAGTCGCAGTTGCGGTTCGACCGGACGACCGGGCAGTGGGTGATCGTCGCGGCGCTGCGCCAGGACCGCACCTACAAGCCGCCGCCCGACGCGTGCCCCCTGTGCCCGGGCCCGACCGGGCTGACCAGCGAGGTGCCCGCGCCCGACTACGACGTCGTCGTGTTCGAGAACCGCTTTCCCAGCCTGTCGGGCGCCGCGACGCCGCTTCCCGATCCCGGCGACGCCGACGGCTTCGTGTCGACCCCGGCGCCCGGGCGCTGCGAGGTGATCTGCTTTTCGGCCGATCACACCGGCTCCTTCGCGGCGTTGACGCCGGCGCACGCGCGGCTGGTGGTCGATGCGTGGCGCCACCGCACGGCCGACCTGATGGCCGCGCCGGGCATCGAGCAGGTGTTCTGCTTCGAGAACCGCGGCGAGGAGATCGGGGTCACCCTCACCCATCCGCACGGCCAGATCTACGGCTATCCCTACCTGACGCCGCGGACGGTCGCCATGCTGGAGCAGGCGCGGGCGCATCGAAACAAGCACGGCGGCAACCTGTTCGGTGATCTGCTGGCCCGCGAGGTCACCGATGGGGGCCGCATCGTCGCGCGCAACGAGGTGTTCACCGCGTTCGTGCCCTTCGCCGCGCGCTGGCCGGTCGAGGTGCACATCTACCCGAACCGGTTCGTGCCCAACGTGATCGGCCTCGACGAGGACGAGCTGGACGGGTTCGTGGCCATCTACCTCGACGTGCTGCGGCGCTTCGACCGCATGTATTCGACGCCGCTGCCCTACATTTCGGCGGTGCACCAGTATTCCGGGGCCGGGGTCCAGGCGGACGGGTACTTCCACGTCGAACTGATGTCCATCCGCCGCAGCGCGACCAAGCTCAAATACCTGGCGGCCTCCGAATCGGCGATGGACGCCTTCATCGGTGACGTCACCCCCGAAAGCGTGGCGCAGCGGTTACGGGAACTGCAGTGACGGTGCGCTACGGCGCGCCGGGACGGATCAACCTGATCGGCGAGCACACCGACTACAACCTGGGTTTCTCGCTGCCGATCGCCTTGCCGCAGCGCACGGTGGCGACGTTCACGCCCGGCCCCGGCGACGCGATCACCGTGACCAGTGAGCGCGCGGACGCCCCGGTGCGCATTGCGCTCGGCACCGCCCCGGGGGAGGTCACCGGCTGGGCGGCCTACGTGGCCGGGGTGGTCTGGGCGCTGCGCCAGGCGGATTACCCGGTGCCCGGCGGCACGATGTCGATCACCAGCGATGTGGAAATGGGCTCGGGCCTGTCCTCCTCGGCGGCCCTGGAATGCGCGGCGCTGGGGGCGATCGCCTCGGCCGCGGGCGTGCGCATCGACCGCAAGCACCAGGCCCGCCTCGCCCAGCGCGCCGAAAACGAGTACGTGGGCGCCCCAACGGGTTTGCTCGACCAGCTCGCCTCGCTGTTCGGCCGGCCGGCGACGGCGGTGCTGATCGACTTCGCCGACCTCGCCGTCACGCCGGTGGCCTTCGACCCCGACGCCGCCGGCGTCGCCCTGCTGCTGATCGACTCCCGGGAGCGCCACAGCCATGCCGGCGGCGACTACGCGGCGCGGCGTCAGTCGTGCGAGCGCGCCGCCGCCGACCTCGGGGCGACGTCGCTGCGCGAGGTCGGCGATCGCGGGCCCGCCGACCTCGGCGCCGTGCGGGACCCGGTCGATGCCCGTCGCGCCCGCCACGTGCTGAGCGAGAACCAGCGGGTCATCGATTGCGTTGCGGCACTGGGCGATGGGAACTACGCCGAGGCCGGGCGGATCTTCACCGCCTCGCACGCCTCCATGCGTGAGGACTTCGACATCACCACCGAACGCATCGACCTGATCGCGGCGGCCGCGGTGCGCGCGGGCGCGCTGGGGGCGCGGATGACCGGCGGCGGATTCGGTGGCTGCGTGATCGCGCTGGTGCCGATCGCGCGCGCCGGGGCGGTCGGTGAGGCGGTGCGGCGCGCCGTGGTCGACGCCGGCTTCGAACAACCCGCCGAAGAGCCCGTTATCACCCGGACCCGGGCGGCCGCCGGCGCGGGTTCGTGCCAATGAGCGCGCCGAAAACTTACTCGCCCGGCAATTTCCTGATTTCCGCGGTGACCACCGGTCAGAAACTGTAACCTCACGGCCATGGGGGTATCTCACTCCTGCATGCGCAGTTCCGGATTTCCCGCCCGGGGGTCGGCGATCCATTCGAGATCGCCGATGCACGCTGTTACCGGTCCGCTTGCCGTCGACGCGAAAAACCCACCGTGGCTTGGGAATTAGACCGCCAGGCCGCGGCGATCGAGCGCGGTTTGGCCGGCGCCGTCCCGCAGCGGGCCGGCTGGTTCCGCTTCTACTTCGAGGGCCACCGCTGGGTATGGTCCGACCAGGTCCAGCGCATGCACGGCTACGAGCCCGGCACCGTGACCCCCACGACCGAGCTGGTGCTGTCGCACAAACACCCGGCGGACCGGCCTCAGGTGATCGACGGCATCAACGACATGATCAGGCGTCGTCAGGCGTTCAGCGTGCGGCATCGCATCGTGGACACCCGCGGCCTCATCCACCACGTCATCGTGGTGGGCGACCGGTTCTGCGACGACAACGACGAGGTCGTCGGGACCCACGGCTTCTACATCGAGGTCACGCCGCCGCCCGCGCGCAATCGGGAGGAATCCATCAGCGCCAAGGTCGCCGAGATCGTCGGGCGCCGCGGCGTCATCGACCGCACCAAGGGGATGCTGATGCTGATCTACGGCATCGACGAGGACGCCGCCTTCACCATGCTCAAATCGCTGTCCCAATCGAAAAACACGAAGCTCGGGGTGCTCGCCCAACGCATCGCCGACGACTTCACGGCGCTGGGCAAGGAAGTCATCACCGCGCGTTCGCGCTTCGACCGGTGCCTGCGCGCCGCGCACCTGCGGGCGCCCGACCACCCCACCGGCTGAGCGGCTAGCCGATCGCACTCAGCCGGACGGCCCCCAGGTGGAGCCGGTCGACCGCCTCGGCGAACTCGTCGCGGGTCGGGATGCGGCGATCGCGGAACTTCAGCCCGATCATGCGCTGCGCGCGCGCCACGCCATAAGACTCGGCGGCGCGCAGCAACAGATCGGAAACGACGGCCCGGTCGCGGATGAGCTCGCCACGCATCGCCGTCGTCGTGCCGTCGTACACCACGTCGACGGGGCCGCCGTCGCGGAAGTTCTGCTTCCACGGCGCGCCCGTCAGCGCGTAGAGCTGACCGTCAATCACATGCGCGCTCAACGGAACTGAGTACGGACGCCCGCTCTTGCGTCCGGTGAAACTCAACACCATGAATTGCTTGCGCGCGGCGCCGGCAAAGGGGCTGCGCAGCAAAAGCCCCATCACCGGGTTGACGACACGCAATAACGCCGACGGCGGATGCCCGGCATCTACCGCGTATGACCGCTCTGTCATCCGTTTCTCCTATGTAGGGCCCTCCGGCTCCTCGGCCTACTACTCAGCCGGTCGTGATGGTGGTCTGGTCGTCGATGACGCTGGTCGCGTCCATCAGCGGCCCCTGATCGCTCTCCAGGCCATCGGCGTTGAGCTGCAGCACGTAAACCGCGCCCTGGCTGGGGATCACCACGGTCTTCTGGGCGATGACGCGGGTCTTGCCGTTCTTCTGGTACGTGCCGCCCAGCTGCCAGGCCTGGAACCCGGCGAGGGTGGACGCGGAGCCGTCCCCGCCGCCCTGATATCCGGGCAGATTCTGCACCTCGCCCGGGGCGTACTGGATGAGCTTGGCCGGGTCGACGTTGCCGGTGAGCTTGGAGAACAGCGCCGAAACCGACGGCGGATCGGCAGGATTGGCGGGCTGGGTCTGCACGATGCCGCCGTAGGAGGTGCCCGAGTTCTGATTGAGCTGCCAGCCCATGGGCACCGGCAGGTCGACGTTCGGCCCGGGATCGCCGTGGCGGACGGGCGTCTCGGCGATGTTGTTGTCCTTGACGTAGTCGGCGATGGTGTATTTGGCCTTCGCCGCCGGTGCCGCGGTGGTTTGCGAGGGGCTCGTCGACGACGTCGTCGGCGTGGACGTTTTGTCACTGGATTTGTGGTCGTGGCCGCAACCGGCGAGCGCCAAACTCAGCGCCACGGAAATGGTTGCTAGGGTCAAATGTTTCATTAATCCCATCTCCCGAGAATGGGGCCGATACCTGCGTACGGCACGCTGAAACGACAGTAGCCGAAAGGCAATAAATGTTTGCCAGAATCTTTCGCCTATTTTGCCGTCATCCCGGTTGTCGGGCGATCGTTTTCCAATTCCCGGGGGAAACGCCACCGCAATGCGCCGCTGCGCGGTCGTATCGGAGTAAGAGACTTCTATGCGGTCACGAAGGGCGCTGATTGCGGTCATCGCGGCGTCGGCCGTCTTCATGACCTTCATCGCCGCCGCCCCGCCGAAGGGGTATGACGGCCCACCCGTCTTCGTGGCCAATCCGGTCGACCACGTCGCGACGCTCATCGGCACCGGCACGGGCGGCGAGACGGTCGGCGAGATCAACAACTTTCCCGGCGCCACCGTGCCGTTCGGGATGGTGCAGTACTCGCCGGACACCGTCGGCAACTACGCCGGATACAACTACGACAACCCGCGCTCGACCGGGTTCAGCATGACCCACGCGTCGGTGGGATGCGCTGCGTTCGGCGACATCTCGATGCTTCCGGCCACCGGCGGCGTCGGCCCGCAACCCTGGAACGCCTGGGAGACGATCGCCCACGACGACACCGAGCAGGGCGTGCCCGGCTACTACGCCGTGCGGTTTCCCGACACCGGCGTGAGGGCCGAACTGACCGCCACCGCGCACACGGGCGTCGGGCGATTCAGTTACCCGCGCAACGGCCGCCCCGCCCTGTTGCAGGTCCGCTCGGGCTCGTCGTTGGCGGGAAACTCCCGCGCGACCATCCAGATCGGGGAGGACAACACCACCATCACCGGCTGGGCCACCAGCGGGGGGTTCTGCGACAAGCCGAACGCCTACACGGTGTATTTCGCCATGAAATTCAGCCGGCCCTTCACCTCCTTCGGATCCTGGGACGGCGCCACGGTCTACGCCGGTGCCCGCAGCGCGAACGCGCCGTACAGCGGCGGCTACGTCGAATTCCCGGCCGGCACGACGCTCGAGGTGCGCACCGCCATCTCCTACGTCGGCATCGAGGGCGCGCGGGCCAACCTGGCGGCCGAGGACGCCGCCGGCTTCGACGACGTGCGCGCCGCCGCCTCGCGGGAATGGAACGCCGCGCTGTCCCGCATCTCGGTGGCCGGCCGGAATGTCGACGATCTGACCACCTTCTACACCTCCCTGTACCGATCCCTGTTGCACCCCAACATGTTCAACGACGCCGACGGGCGCTACGTCGGGTTCGACGGCGCTATCCACACCGTGGCCGCGGGCCACACCCAGTACGCCAATTTCTCCGACTGGGACACCTACCGGTGCCTGGCGGCGTTGCAGGCGATGCTCTTTCCGGACCGGGCCAGCGACATGGCGCAATCGCTGGTCAACGACGCCCAGCAGAGTGGTTCGCTGCCGCGCTGGGCGTTCGCCAACGCCGCGACCGGCGAGATGACCGGGGACAGCGTGGTGCCGTTCATCGTCAGCCTGAACACGTTCGGGGCCAAGGACTTCGACGTCCGTGCCGCGTTGCGCTACATGGTGGACGGGGCGACCAAGGGCGGGGCGGGGCTGGCCGGTTACGTGGAGCGGCCGGGCATCGAGACCTACCTGCGGTTCGGTTATGCGCCGTTCACCCTGGTATTCGGCCGTAACGGCTGGATCTCCGACGCCTCGATCACGTTGGAGTGGTCGGTCGACGACTTCGCCATCTCCCGATTCGCCGACTCGCTCGGGGACGCCGCGACCGCCGCCGAATTCCAGAATCGGTCGCAGTACTGGCAGAACCTGTTCAATCCCACCACCCGATCCGTGGTGCCCCGCAGCTGGAGCGGGTTCTTCCGCCCCGGCCCCGCGGTCGTGGTGTCCCCGGAGAACTTCGGCCAGGTCGGGTACGACGAGGGCAACGCCGAGCAGTACGTCTGGTCGGTGCCGCACAACGTCGCGGGCCTGGTGACCGCCCTGGGCGGCCGCGCGGCCGTGGCCGACCGGCTCGATCGGTTCACCGAGAAGCTCAACGTCGGCCCCAACCAGCCCTACCTGTGGGCGGGCAACGAGCCGAGTTTCGGTGTGCCATGGCTATACAACTACATCGGGCAACCGTGGAAGACCCAGCGCACGGTCGACCGGGTGCGTGGACTGTTCGCGCCGACCGCCGACGGGGAGCCGGGCAACGACGACCTGGGCGCGCTGGCCGCCTGGTACGTGTGGGCGGCGCTGGGCGTGTACCCGGCCACCCCGGGCACGCCGATCCTCACCGTGGGCGCGCCGCTGTTCGACCGAATCGAAATCGCGCTGCCCGCAGGCAAATTCCTCCGGATCTCCGCGCCGGGCGCGTCGGGGCCGCACCACCTCAAATACATCAGCGGCCTGAAGGTCGACGGCCGGCCCACCGAGCACACGTCACTGCCGGAGACGATCATCACCACCGGCGGCACGCTGACGTTCTCGCTCGCCGCCTATCCCGACAAGCGTTGGGGCACATCCGAAGCGGACGCGCCGCCGTCGTTCGGGGCGGGCAGCTCGGCGTTGACCGTCAACGTCGCTCAACCCGTCGTGACGATCGCGCCGGGGCGCACGGGCACGGTCACCCTCGACGCGCAACGGATGATCGACGGCCGCGACGTCCCCGACGGCTACACGGTTTCCGGCACGTCCACCGACGCCGGGATCACCGTGGCGCCCACGCCCGGCCGCTTCGGCAACGGCGGATCGGCCGCGGTTTCCGTCCCGATCACGGTGGCGCAGTCGGTTCCCGAGGACTACCACCTGGTGTACTTGACCACCACGGCCGGCGAAAGCGCGCGCAGGTCAACGGTTCTGGTGGTCACGCAGGCCGAATCCGGCAACTCCTGACCGGGATTCCTCAGATCATCTCGTTGGTGGTCAGCCAGCGCATCACCGGCCACCCGACGAACACCGGCAGCCAGCAGGTCAGCATCCGGTACAGCAGCACCGACGGCACACCGATCGCCGCCGGCACCCCGAAGGCGGCCAGGCCACCGATCAGCGCCGCCTCGACGGCACCGACGCCGCCGGGGGTCGGGGCGGCCGAGGCCAGCGTCCCACCGACCATCGTGACGACCGTGACGGCGACGAATGTCGTTCCCCCGCCGAAGGCTTCGATGCTGGCCCACAGCGCGAGCGCCGCGCCGAGGGTGGTGCCCGCGCAGCCCAGCAGGATCAGCGCCAGTCGCCGCGGCTCGCGGGCGAGCTTCACCAGGTCGCCGACCACCTCGTTCAGCTTCGGGCGCACCTCGGTGGACAGCCACCGCCGCAGCGTGGGCACGAACAAGAACGTCCCGATGATGCCCAGCGCCACACCCGCGATCAGGTACAGCAGGGTCGCGCTCGGCACGAAATGGGAGAGATTCATCGAGGCGCCGGCGGCGGCGCTGAACACGACCAGCAGCGCGATATGGGCGATCACCTGCACCGACTGCTGCAGCGCCACCGCCGCGGTCGCCCGCATGGCCGACAGGCCGCTCTTCTGCAGAAACCGCGTCGACAGCGCCAGCCCGCCGACCCCGGCGGGCGTGGTGGTCGCGGCAAAAGTGTTGGCCACCTGGGCGATTGACAGCGTCCAGAAGTTCACCATGCCGTCGGCGCAGGCCCACAGCGCCGCGGCCGCACCGACGTAGGTGAGTGCCGACACCAGCAGGCCCACCAGCGCCCACGACCAGTTCGCCGTCTTCAGCTCCGAGAAGAACGTCGGTGCCGTGCTGATGAAAGGATACGCGACATAGACCAGCGCGCCGAAGAGCACCAGCTGGATCATCTGGCTGCGGGTGAAGCGGGTGATGGTTTGCGGCTTGATCTGATCGGCGCCGGTTTGGCGCTTCACCTCCGCGCGTGCGGCGGAGATGACCGTGCCGGCGTCCGGCACCGACCGCCGAATGAACCGCGGCACAGCGACTTTGGTGAGCCGGCGGGACGCCGACAAAATGGTGTCCGCGCCGAACACCTCGATCGCGGCGCGCACCGCGGACTTCGGGTCATACAGCGCCGACGCCGTCACCAGCAGCTGCGCGATATCCGACTGCAGCTGGGCATCGGTCGCGCCGTACTCGGCGCTGCCGAAGCTGCCGAACAACACCGCGCCGTCGTCGACGGTGATGTGCTGGCTGCGCAGATCGCCGTGGGCGATCTGGCGGTCGTTGAGGATCCGCAGCGCTTCCCACAGCCGGACGACGGGCGTCGTCGCCGCGCAGCGGTCGATGGGCGTGCCCCGAGCGGGCTTGTGCGAGTGCAGCATCCATCCCCGGTCCAACGGGGCGAGGGCGACCGTCGCGGTGTTGGCCAGGCCGGCGTCACCGATGGCGATCGCCATCAACGCGCGATGCTCCACCGCGCGCCGCATCGACGTCACCAGGGGAGCGGTCTCGGTGTCGCGCAGCTTCAGCTTCCCCCACAGCTGGCGCAGCGCACCGCCGCTGCGCTGGTGCGGGCCGTACAGCTCGACCAGCGCCGTCCGGCCGGAATCGTCGTCGCCGTCGGCCGAAAGAATCAGCGGGCCACGCCCGGCCGGCCGGACCACAGTGAGCCGCGAGACGACCAAGCCGGCTTTGGCCATCGCGCGCACCGCGGCGTCCAGCGGCACCTCGAGCGCGGGGGTGCCGACCACCAGCACCACCAGCGCGCCGACCACCCACCCGACCGCCAGCCCCACCAGCGATCGCGCCGGAACGACGGCGCTGATCACCAGGTGGATCGGGACGAAGGCCCACAGCAGCGCCCACCACCAGTGCCGCCAGCGCGCCGGCAGCCAGGGCCCCGACACCGTCAGCACCGCCGCCAGCATCCCGATCCACCGCGGGTCGTCGAGCAGCTGCGCCGGCAGCGTGCTCAGCCGGTCGTGGACGTCGAAGTGCCAGCGGGGCGCCGCCAGGCCGGTGCCGCTGATCGACAAGAGCACGATCGCGCTCAGCCCCGCGGTCGCGTAAGCGCCCAGCAGCTTCCACTGCCCGGCGACGATCAGGCCGATGAGGATCATGAACGGTAGGGCCACGATCGCCAGCCCGTACGCCAGGTACACCACGTCGGATTGGGTGGGCGACAGGACGCCCACGATCTGCGAGACGGATTTCTCCAGCGCGATCCACTGCGGGCGGGTGACCAACGAACCCGTGATCACCAGCGCCAAAAAGAGCGAGGCCAGGACGAGTCGCAGGATGTCGTTGGTCCGTCGGGTCAGTGGCTGCAGCAGGCTGCCGGAAACGGGGATGTCGCGCCCGTCAACTCGCATGTATCAACGATCCTTCGGATTCGCCCCTGCCGATGGGCTCGCCGACAAGTTAACTTCAATACCCGGCTCGGGGACAGCTGCCACTCATCCGCCGCGCGTAGGGTCGGGTACGTAGCCCTGCTAGCGAAGTGGGAAGGACGTGCGCGTGGCCAGGACCGACAACGACAGCTGGGAGATCACCGAGAGCGTGGGGGCGACCGCCCTGGGCGTGGCCGCCGCCCGCGCCGCGGAGACCCGCGGCGAGAACCCGTTGATCAGCGATCCGTTCGCCCAGCTCTTCCTCGACGCCGCCGGTGACGGCGTGTGGAACTGGCATTCGGCGGGGCGACTACCTGACGCTGTCGTCGAAGCCGAACCGACGCTGCCGCTGCAGATGCAATCGATGGTCGGCTACATGGCCTCGCGCACCGCGTTTTTCGACCAGTTCTTCCTCGACGCGACGGCCGCCGGCATCCGGCAGGCGGTGATCTTGGCGGCGGGTCTGGACGCGCGGTCGTGGCGGTTGGCCTGGCCGGCGGGGACGACGGTCTACGAGCTCGACCAGCCCCGGGTGCTGGACTTCAAGGCGTCGACGCTCGCCGAGCACGGCGCGCAGCCCGCCTGTCACCGCGTCCCCGTCGCGGTGGACCTGCGCCAGGATTGGCCGGAAGCGTTGCGGCAGGCGGGTTTTGACGTCAGCGCGCCCAGCGTGTGGTCGGCCGAGGGGTTGATGCCCTATCTGCCGGCCGCGGCGCAGGAGCTGCTGTTCGAACGCATTCAGGGACTCACCGTCCCCGGCAGCCGGGTGGCCGTGGAGGCGCTGGGCCCCAAGTTCCTCGACCCCCAGCTTCGCGCGAGGCGCCGGGAGCGGATGGATCGCATCGCGGCGCTGATGGCCGAGGTCGATCCCGACCGGCAGGTGCCGAGGACCGACGAGCTGTGGTACTTCGAGGAGCGCGAGGACGTCGGCGAGTGGTTCGGCCGTCATGGCTGGGACGTGACGGTGACACCGTCCGACGAGTTGATGGCCGGCTATGGCCGAGCGGCGGCCAAGGAGGTGCGGGACTACGTGCCCGGGAACCTGTTCGTCGCGGCGCAGCGGGCGGCCGGCTAGGGTCCCGAGTCGCCTTCTCTCCTTGGCCAAGCCGTCGCGACGCCTGACGCGGACGCGTTTTCGAATACGGAAAACGCATATCGAAATTCCTTGTGTCACTGTGGTTTCAGTGGTCACAATCCGGGGTTTTTTGTCGGTGTGTGTCGATAGTTTGGCGGTGTGAGTTCCACTGGTCTGCCCGATGTCGACGCGGTGTTCGACGCGCTCGATGCCGAGGTGGACCGCGCGTGTGCGTTGGTGCTCGACGCGTTGACCGTTCAGCAGCAGCTGGCGGTGTTGGAGCGCTGTGAGAGGCTGCGCCGGCGCATCCCGGTCATTGAGCATCCGCTGCTCAATTCGCTGGCCCGCCAAGTCCCGTCCCAGGATCTGGGCGGCGGCTTGTCCCATGCTTTGACGGAATGCACCCTGATCAGCCGTCACGAAGCGTCTCGGCGTATCAAAGAGGCCGCCGATTTAGGTCAGCGCCACGGCCTGACCGGTGAACCGTTGCCGCCGGTGTTGGCGGCCACCGCGGCGGCCCAGCGCGCCGGAGACCTGGGCGCGGGTCAGGTGGCCGTGATCCGCAAGTTCTACTACCAACTACCCGGCTGGGTGAGCGCTGCGGCGCGTGAGTTCGCCGAAGCCCAACTGGCCGGGTTCGGCACCCAGTTCGGCCCCGAACACCTCAAAGAATTGGCCCGCGGGCTCACCGATGCGCTTAACCCCGATGGCACGTTCACCGACGAGGACCGGGCCCGCAGCCGCGGGGTGACCCTGGGCAACCAACAAGCCGACGGCATGTCGGAGTTGCGGGGCCTGATCACCCCCGAACTACGCGCCACCCTCGAAGCCGTGGAGGCCAAACTCGGTGCCCCGGGGATGTGCAACCCGCTCGATGACATTCCGTGTGTGGAGGGCACGCCCAGCCAGGCCGCCATCGACCGTGATACCCGTTCGGCTGCTCAGCGCGGCCACGATGCCCTGCTGGCCGGGCTGCGTGGGCTGTTGGCCTCTGGGGAGTTGGGTCAGCACAACGGGTTACCGGCCTCCATCATCGTCACCACCACCCTGGCCGAGTTGGAGGCCGCCGCCGGGCGAGCCCTGACCGGCGGGGGCACCATCCTGCCGATGAGTGAGGTGATCCGCCTGGCCCGCCACGCGCATCACTACTTGGCGATTTTCGATAAGGGCAAGGCCCTGGCGCTCTATCACACCAAGCGGCTGGCCTCCCCGGGGCAGCGAATCGTGTTGTACGCCAAGGACCGCGGCTGCACCGCCCCGGGATGCACCGTGTCGGGCTATTACTGCGAAGTCCACCACGTCACCGACTACAGCAAGTGTCACAGCACCGACATCAACCAGCTGACCTTCGCCTGCGGCCCGCATCACCGCATGCTGGACCCCGGCGGCTGGACCACCCGAAAGAACACCCGCGGCGAGACCGAATGGAAACCACCACCCCACCTCGAGCGCGGCCAACCCCCCACCAACACCTACCACCACCCCGAAAAACTCCTCCACCACGAAAGCAACGACGACGAAGCCGACAATCCAGGGGCGGCATAACGGGGTTCGCGATCGCCACTAGATCCGATCGCCGCTAGGTCAGATCGCGCCGACCCGCTTCGCCCGGCTGGTTGGCTAGCGGGCTTCGGAACCCGGCTCTGGCGAACCGGTGTCCGCGTCACGGCCGGCGTGAGCGCGCCATCTCCGGTACCCGCGGTGGGCGGCGAACGCGCCGACGATGGCGCTCACGCACCACACCGCGATCGCCGCGTAGGCCAGCGGCGACGACCGGTTGCCGATCGAGGCGCCCAGTGCAGTGTAGACGAAGGCCCGCGGAACCGAACCGATGAACGCGCCAACGGCCATCTGCCACAACGGAACTCCGAACGCCCCGAACGCGTACGAGGCCAGCGCGTCCGAGATGCCGGGAACGAAACGCTGCCCGACCACCGCCCACAGCCCCCGGCGCCCGATCAGGGCGTCGAAGCGGTCGGCGCGCTGCGCGCCCAGCAGCGCCCGGGCGCTGTCGCGACCCGCCCGGCGGCCGACGAAACTCGCCACGATCGCGGTGCCCACCGTCGCGCCCAGCGTCACGAACACGCCCAGTAGCGGACCGAACAACAATCCGCTGCCCGCGGCCAGAATCGAGCCCGGCACGAACAGCGCCCCGGCCACCGCCGAGACCACGACGTAGGTCAGCGGGGCCGCCGGCCCGGTGGCCGACACCACCCGCCGGATCTCCTCGATGTCGATGACGTGCGCGACGGCCACCAGGTAGAACACCACGGCCAGGAAGGCCGCGAACACGGCGAGGCGCACGACCGGGCCCCGCCGCGAGACGGGTTGGGACGCCGGGGCGGGACCGTCGCCCGCGCCCCCGCCATCCGTCACGTCGCGGCGGCGTCGGCCCGCAGCCGTTGCCGCAATCCGGTGGCCCGCATCGCCCGGCGCTCGATCGCCGCGCGCACCGAGGCCTCGGGCCCGACCACCCGCACCCTGGTCTGCGCCCGGGTGACGGCCGTGTAGAACAGTTCCCGCGTCAGCAGTCGCGAATCCTCCGGCGGTATCAGCACGGTCACCTCGTCGGCCTGGCTGCCCTGACTCTTGTGGATGGTCATGGCGTGCATCGTCTCCACCTCGCCGAGACGGCTGGTCGCGAAGTCTAGCGGCCCGCTGGCACCGGCGATGACCGCCCGCAGGCCCTCCGCGCCGGCCACCGCCACACCGGTGTCGCCGTTGTAGAGCCGCAGGCCGTAGTCGTTGGCGGTCACCAGCAGCGGGCGCCCGGCGTACCACTGCGACCATGCCGGCTGCCCCGTCGCCTCGGCAATCCACTTCTGCACCAACGTGTTCCAGTGCGTCGCCCCGTACGGGCCCTCGCGGTGCGCGCACAGCAGCCGGTGTTCGTCCAGCGTGGCCAGCGCCTCGTCGGCCGCGCCCAGCAGCGCGGCCGACCGCAGCCGCAGCGCGTGCGCGACGAGCACCTCGCGCAGCCGATCGGCCGGGCGCTGTGCATCCACCCACTCGACGTGCTCGCCCCCGGCCGCCAGCAGCTCCACCACCCGGTCCGCGTCGCCGACCCGGATCGCCTCGGCCAGCGCGCCGATCGACGTGCCGTATCGGTGCGGCGTGCGCAGGGCGGCCACCCGCACGTCGCCGCGGGCGGACAGCCCGTCCACCAGGTCGGCCAGCACGGCGCCCGCCTCCACCGAGGCCAACTGGTCCGGGTCGCCGACCAGAATCAACCGGGAGTCCGGGCGGACCGCTTCGGCCAGCCGGGCCATCATCGTCAACGACACCATCGACGTCTCGTCCACCACGATGACGTCGTGCGGCAGCCGGTTGGCGCGATTGTGCTTGAACCGCACCGACGTATCCGGCCGGGGACCCAGCAGCCGGTGCAGCGTGGTCCCGGACAGGCCGGCCAGCCGCGCCCGGTCGGCCGCGCCGAGCCGGCGGGCTCCCGCGGCCACCGCCTCGGCCAGCCGCGCCGCCGCCTTGCCGGTCGGTGCGGCCAGCGCGATCCGGGGCGGCGGCATCCCGGCCCGCTCGGCATGCTCGAGGAGCAGGGCGAGCAGCCGCGCGATCGTGGTGGTCTTGCCGGTGCCGGGGCCGCCGGTCAGCACGGTCACCGCCTGCGACACCGCGATTTCGGCGGCGGCCCGCTGCTCCTCGTACCCGGGCTCGAAAAGCCGTTCGTAACTGGACGATTCGATGCCGACCGGCGACGCCGACAGGGCCAGCAGGTCGGTGCACACCTGCTCCTCCTCGAGCCAGTACCGGTCGAAGTACAGCAGATCGCCGAAAAACCGCAGCACCGGCGGCGGCCCGAGTAACGCGCTGGCCTGCACCGCCGCCAGCCAGTCGTCGGCGCCGGGCCACGGCAGCTCGGCGTCGCCGAGCAGCCCGGGCGTGGCGCGGAGATCGACGCAGACCGAACCGCCCCGCAGCGCGCGCACCACCAGCGCGACCGCCAGGGCGACCCGTTCGTCGGACTCGCCGGTGAGCGCGGTAAGCCGTTGCGCCACATGCACGTCCGCCGCCTCGAAGACGCCGGCATCGCTGAACGTGCGCAGCAATCCGGTCGCGAACATCACGTCTGCCGTCATGCGGGCACCGTCCGGGCGTCGAGCAGGTCCGACAGGGCCGTGATCAACGACGGCGGTGGCCGCCAACTGAAGACGCCGCACGGGTGCCCGTCGCGCACCGGGGTGTCCGCGCCGCACATGCCGCGCACGAACAGGTAGAGCACACCGCCGAGGTGCCTGTCCGGGTCGTAATCGCGTATCCGCCACCGCAGGAACCGGTGCAGCACCGCGCAGTACAGCAACGCCTGCAGCGGATAGTCCGAGTGCAGCATCGCCTCCGCCATTTGCGGCCGGTCGTAGTCGGCGGCCGTCAGCGGCCGCTCGGGATCCCCGAGCCGGTTGGTCTTGTAGTCCACCACCACGAAGCGGTGCCCCGCGCCGTCGGGAATCCGGAGCACGGCGTCGATCGAGCCGGTGAGGTACCCGCGCAACGACTGGTCACCGAGCGCCCGGTCCGTCAGCCGGTCGGCATACGACACCAGCGGATCGTCGTGCGGCAGGTGCTCGCGCAGCAGCGGCGCCAGGTCCGCCAGGCGGGCCTCCGGCCCCACCGACGGCCGATCGCCGCCAGCCAGCGGAAGCTCGAAGTCCAGTTCCCGCAACCGATCCGAGAGCCCGATGCGGCGCAGCGTCAACCCACCCGCCAGCGGTCCCAGCGGGGTGTCGTGCATCGGCACCATCGCCGCGGCCAGCTCCTCGGGGGTCGCGGCGACCGGCCACCACGCCGAATGCTCCCGGATGTGCTCCTCGAGCTCGGCGGTCAGATCCGCGGCGAACGGGTCGGCCGTCTCCAGCACGGCGTGGACCAGGGAGCCGAACGTCGCGCCCGCCGGAAGGTCCGCCATCGGCGAGGGCACGTCCGGCCCGGCGGCCGGGGAGGACAACGGGATATCGCCGACCTCGTCGTCGAGCCCGGCGACGTCGGGCTCGCTGCCGACCCCGCTGGCCTGGGCCACCCGGATCAGTCCCGAATAGGAGGTGCGCCGCCACGTGGTGTCGATGGCGCGGTGGAAGTGGCGGCTGTCCAGGTGCCGGGGCACCGGCGCGGGCGGCAGCGACGGCGCGGGCGCCACCACCGAGTCCTCGATGACCGGCCCGCCCGCGGCCTCCCATTCGCGCAACCGGGCCAGTGCGTCATCGTCGGAGACCTTCGCGGGTTCGCATCGGTCCGGAACGACCGGGTCGCCGGGCCGGCGCCCGCGTAGCAGCCGCGACAGGCCGCCGTTGGGCTCGAAGTACGCCGGTGACCACCACGCCACCACCTGTGCCTGCGCCCGGGTCAACGCGACGTAGGTCAGCCTGCTGTCGTCGCTGGCATCCTCTTTACGGCCCAGCCGCTCAACGGTTTTGAAGTCGGGGCTGTCCTTGCCGCCGACGTGCAGGCAACGCGTGCCGTCCTCGTCGTGGAACAGCACCACGTCGCTGTCCTGGGTGTTGCGGTTGAACGCGAACGGCAGGTACACGATCGGATATTGCAGGCCCTTGCTGACGAAGACGGTCATGATCTGCACGGCGGCGGCGTCGCTGTCGAGCCGGCGGTTGCGTTCGGGGGCGCCGCCACGCTCGTCGCGTTGCCGGCGCAGCCAGTCGCGCAGCGCCGGCAGTCCGTAATGCTCGCGGTGGGCGACCTCCTGCAGCAGCTGGGTGACGTGCGCCAGGTCGGTCATGTGCCGCTCGCCGCCCCGCCAGCCGAGCACGCGATCGCGCATACCCAGCAGCTGGGCGGCCTCGAAGATGGCCGCGACGCCGCGTTCCCGGGCGTGACCGGCCCACTCCCGCAGCGTTTTCGCGATCCGGTCCGTCAGGGCGTCGCCGCCGGCCGCCAGCGTTTGGGCCGTCTCGCCGAAGAACATCGTCGCCGCGGCGGCGCGGACCATGCCGGGCCGGTGCGGTTGGTCGAAGGCCTCCAGCAGGCACAACCAGTCCTCGGCGGCCTCGGAGGTGAACACGTCGGTGTTGCCGGTGTAGACCGCGGGAACGCCGGCGTCGCACAGGGCCTTGAAGCAGGCGTGCGCGTCCCGGTGCCGTTCCACGATGACCGCGATGTCGCGGGCCTGCAGGGGCTCGCCGTCGAACGTGGCGCCGGCGGCGAGCAGGGCGCGGATGTCGGCGGCGAGGTCGGCGCCGATGTGCTCGCGCAGTTCGTCGATGGGCAGGTTTTGAATGCCGCGGCGTCCCAGTGTTTTTCGCGACACGACGCGCAACCGGAACGGGTCGTTGCGGGGCGCGCCGGCGAGCCGGTGGCCGCGGTGATGCGCGCCGACATCGTTCACCACGATCGCGGGGTCACCGAGCTGGGCGCCGCGCAGCACCACCTGCAGCCGCGCCACGAGCGCGGAATCGCTGCGCCAGTTGATGTCCAGCGTCTTGCGCTCACCCGCCGTCTGGGCCGCCCGCAGGTAGGTCACGATGTCGCCCCCGCGAAACGCATAGATCGCCTGTTTGGGGTCGCCGATCAGGATCACCGTGGAGCGCCCGCTGAACGCGCGGTCGATGACCTGCCATTGCACCGGGTCGGTGTCCTGGAACTCGTCGACCATGACGATCGGCCAACGCTGGTGCATCCGCAGCCGGGCGGGGGAGCCGTCGGTGGCCAGCGCGTCGGCCAGCCGGGTCAGCAGGTCGTCGTAGCCGAGGACTCCCAGCCGGCGCTTGCGCGTATCAAGCTCGGCCAGAACGTCATTGGCGAACCGGAGGCAGACGGCGGCCCGCGAATCGGGGTCCGGGTCGCGCGGCCGCAGCTGGGTCGACGGGTTGTTGACCACCTCGCGGGCCAGCCGCAGCGCCTCGGAGTAGTGCAGCGCCGGGTCGTCGCGCTCCTGCCCGAAGTGCGCCAGGTAGAGGTCGTCGACGATCTCGGTCACCAGGTCGTCGAGGCTGTCGAGCAGGGTCACGCTGGCGGCGGTGTCGCCGGCCACGCCGAGCGAGCGCAGCACCAGCTGGCAGAACTGGTGGGTGGTGGCGATGGTCGCCGCGTCGAAGCCGGCCAGCGCGTCGCGGAGACGCTGTCGGCGCGCCGCGCGCTGATCGTCCGTGCCGTCCAGCAGGTACGCCACCAGCTGGTTGTCGCCGACCGTCGACGGGTCGGCGAAAACCCTTACCGCGGCGACGATTTGGCAGCGGACACGTTCCCGCAGTTCCTGGCTGGCGGCGCGGCCGAACGTGATGAGCAGCATCTGATCGAGGCTCGCCGCGCCGTCGGCGAGATACCGCGTCACCAGGCCCGCCAACGCGAACGTCTTGCCGGTGCCCGCGCTGGCCTCCAGCACGGTGGTTGAGCGCTCGGCCGGCAACGGGCCCAACAGGTCGAAGCGCTGCATCAGATGAGCTTCCGCTCGGCGCGCAGCATCGGCAGCCACAGCCGGGCCGCATACGCGCCGAGCCGGTTGTCCTCGCCGTCGCACTCCTCGCCCGGCCGCACCGGCTGCATCAGATCGTCCAACGGCGCGCCGCGCCCCCACGCCCGCACGTGCGCCGGCGCCTGGTCCTCACCCGGGAAGCGGTCGCTGGTCTTCCACCGGCGCCGCGCCTCGGCCGCCGGGTCGTCGCCGCCGTGCCGGGCCGCCGCCCACGCGTAGGACGTCTTGATGGGCAACGGGATCGGTTCCCGCCGTCCCGCGTCGTAGATCGTCACCAGCTCGCGCAGCACCTCGACAGGATCGCCGTCCGGTGGCCCCAGCCCCTCGACCCGGATGCTTCTGCCGCGGCGCATCCGGCCGATGCACACCGCCGACCAGTCGCGGCCGGGGTCGTGAGCGGCCAACGCCAGCAACGGAATCCACGATTCGAGCAGGTGCTTGCCGTCCAGCCTCGAATAGGTCACCGACACCAGGGCGTCGTCGTAGACCGGCGACACCGTGCCGGTGAGCCGGCGACCGGCGCCCAGGTCGACGTCGACGTCATAGGCGGCGGCCGATCGGTGGTCTTGCCGATGCCGCAGCGCCTCGAGCGCCAGCGCGGCGGCCTGGTCGCGGATCTCGGTGACCTTGCGCCAGCCCAGCTGGCCGGGGGGCAGTGTGCCGCGGCGCCATTCGGCCTGCCGCGCGTCATCGGGGCTCATCCCGCGCAGGATGTCGCCCAGCATCCGGTCGCCGACGGTCCACTCCTCGAGGCCGTTGATGTCGACCGGCATGGCGTCTTGGACGCCGTCGACGTCGTAGGGCAGCGTGAATTCCAGGGCGCGGAAGAAGCCCTTCACCGGGTCTTTGAAGAAGCCGACGAGGTCGGCGAGGTTGACGTCGTCGGCCGGCGGGGGCGGCAGCGGCGCCGCAACGAATTTGGGTTGTTCGGTGTGTTCGCCGGTGGCCGCGCGCGCCGCGCGCAGCACCGTGGGGTCGAAACTGAACGGCACCTTCGGCACCAGTTCGCCGGGGATGACGTTGCGAACGTCGAACGGCTGCAACGGATGCTCGATCACGATGCGGTGGCGCACCTTCGTCGGCGTCGTCACGTCGAGGGCGTCCAGCAATTCGGCCAGCGGCACCGCGGGTGGGCGCGGCTGCCCCGAATATTCGTTGGCGCCGGTGTACGTGATCACCAGTTTCTCGGTGGCGGCGCCGATCGCGTCGAGCAGCAATTGCCGGTCCTCCGAACGGATGTCGCGTTCCCCGGCCATCGGGCGGCGGGCCAGCGCGTCGTCCCCGTCGACGACACCGAGACGCGGGAACAGCCCGTCGTCCAGGCCGACCAGGCACACCACCCGGTGGGGGACCGAGCGCATCGGGACCATGGTGCACACCGTCAGCGTGCCGGTGCGGAAGTTGGCCCGCGTGGGGCGCCCGGCGAGGTGCCGGGTCAGCAGCGCGCGGATGTCGGGCAGTCGCAGCATCGTGCCGCCCCGTGACCCGGCCTGCGCCAGGACCGCGGCGAACTCCCGTTGCACCTGACCGGTCTGCCACTCCTCGGACTCGTGCACCCGCGTCAACGAGGCGATGGCGCCGGCGAGGGTGGCCAGCCACTCGGTCAATGTCCTTGTGCCGGTGAGGGAGTCGACCACGTGGTGCAGCCGGGCGACGAATTCGGCGAACTGGCCGGCCAACGGGACCCGGTTGCTGCTCACGTCGTCGAGCGGCAGCGTCGCGTCGATCCATGCGTTCGAATCGTCGGACATCGCGACGCCGGCCAAGATCCGGTCGATGCCGAAACGCCAGGTGTTGTGCACGAAGTCGACGTGGTAGGGCCGCCGGTGCTCCTGGTCCAATCCCCACCGGATGTTGGCCTGCCGCACCCAGCGGGTGATGGCCTCCAGATCGTCGTCGGTGAACCCGAACCGGGCGCGCACCGGGGCGGCCTGTGCCAGGTTGAGCACCTCGGTGGCCGTCACCCTGCCGCCGGCGAGCCCCAGCAGTTGGGAGGCCACAGCCAGCAGCGAATTGGTCTGGACCAGTGAGCGATCCGCCAGGAGCACCCGTAGCTGGTGGGCGGGATGCGCGCCGTGCACCACGTCGCCCAGGCCGAAGTCGGCCACGATCAGCGGCGCATAGGTTTCGATGTCCGGGCACATCACCAGGATGTCGCGCGGTTCGAGCGTCGGGTCGTCGGCCAGCAGGCCGAGCAGCACCTCGCGCAGCACATCGACCTGGCGGGCCGGGCCGTGGCAGTTGTGGATCTGGACCGACCGGTCGTCGTCGGCCAGCGCGCGCCCCTGCGGCCGCACGGCGTTGGCGGCGATGTCGGACTGCACCCAGCCGAGCAGCGTGTCCGGGCGCGCCTCGCCGGGCAGGTACTCGTCGGTCTGCGCGTCCGCCGGCAGGCCGCGCTGCAGCTCGCGCAGGTCCCGCCCCAGGGTGGCGAGCAGCGGGTGGCCCACGGCGCGGTGGCTGGTGTCCTCGCGGCGGGGGATCGCCCCGCGCGTGCCGGCCAGCGCGCGCCACAGCCGGTCGCTGGGGTGCGGCAGCCACAGGTGCAGCTCGTGGTGGATGGCCAGGGCGGCCAGCAGCTCGGAGTCGGTGCGCGACAACCGGGTGTGCCCGAACAGCGACAGCCGCGCGGGCAGGTCACTGGGCGCCTCGGACAGCCGCGCGAGGGTCTTGGCGTGGCGAATGTGCGGGGGATCGGCCGCGACCCGCGACACCAGCGCCCGCCACAGCTCCGGCTGCCAGCGCAGGTCCTCATCGAGATCGCCCGGGTCGCCGCCCAGCCAGTCGATCAGCAGTTGCGGGCGCTGCCGTGCGTAGGAGGCGAACAGCCCGGCCAACCGGCGCGCCACCTCGTACCGGCGCCCCCGGCGCAGCTCGGCCTCCGCGCCGGTGTGGAAGTGACCGACATGGGTCGCCAGCGGGCGGCACCACGGTTCGTCCAGCGAGTGGTCGATCGCCTCCAGAAGGGGCCACGCCATGGCCTCCGGCGACCACGGATCGTCGTCGGCGGTGCCGGCGATCTCGGCGATCAGCGAGCCGGGGCTGCGGAACGAAACCCCGGCGCACACCCCGCCGGAAACCCCGCCGCCGCGGGCCCGACCGAGCACGTGCGACAGCCGCTGGCTCAGCCAGCGCTCCACCCCGCGCGCCGGGACCACGACGAGCTCGGGGGCGAACGGGTCGGCCGGGGGATCGGCCAGCAGAGCGCCGAGCCCGTCGGCCAACAGATCGGTGCGCTCGGCGCGGTGCAGATGAAGCGGCATTGCGCTGTCACGATAAACCCCGGCGCCCGGGGCGGGGTGCCTACTTCGCCAGGGTGAACTGGTTGACGTCGATGTAGCCGGCCCGGAACGCGTCGGCGCAGCCGGTCAGGTAGCGCATGTAGCGCTGATACACCTCTTCGGACTGGATCGCGACGGCCTCGCTGTGGTGGGCCTCCAGGGCCTCGGCCCAGTGGTCGAGGGTCCGGGCGTAGTGCAGCTGCAGCGACTGCCGGCGTTTGAGGTTGAAACCCATCTTGGACGCGTGGAACTCGACGATCTCGATGGCCGGCAACTGCCCGCCCGGGAAGATCTCCGTGGCGATGAATTCGTTGAAGCTGGTCTGCTCCTCGGTCATCGGCAGGCCCCGCTCGACGATCTGCTGCGGGGTCAGCATGGTGATCGTGTGCAGCAGCATCACCCCGTCGTCGGGCAGGAGGCGGTGTGCCATCGCGAAGAAATCGTCATAGCGGTCGTACCCGAAGTGCTCGAAGGCGCCGATGGAGACGATCCGGTCCACCGGCTCGTCGAACTCCTCCCAGCCGTGCAGCAGCACCCGCCGGCTGCGTTCGGTGTCCATCGAGTCGAAGAGCTTCTGCACGTGGGCGGCCTGGTGTGCCGACAGGGTCAATCCGATGACGTTGACGTCGTACTTCTCGATCGCGCGGCGCGCCGTGGCGCCCCAGCCGCAGCCCACGTCCAGCAGCGTCATCCCCGGCCGCAGGCCCAGCTTGCCCAGCGAGAGGTCGATCTTGCGCAGCTGGGCCTCTTCCAGCGTGATATCTCGGCCGCGGTCCCAGTACGCGCAGCTGTAGGTCATGGTGGGGTCGAGGAACAACCGGAAGAAGTCGTCCGAGAGGTCGTAGTGGGCTTGGACCTCTTCGAAGTGCGGCGTCAGGTGCTCTGCCACGGCGGCCACCCGCCTTTCTGACTTGGGGCATTCAGTTGTTCACGAGCCGCCCGCCCGGGTGGTTCACCACGTCACCACGACTTTCCCGATTTCGTCGTACGCAAACTTGGGCGGGCTTCGCCGATACTTGGGGAACAGCCGCGAGGGAGGGAACCAGATGGATGCTTGGGACGCGATCTGCGCGCGGCGCAATGTGCGCGAGTATCAGCCGCGGGCGATCTCCGACGAGGACCTCGACCGGATCGCCGAAGCCGGATGGCGTGCGCCGTCGGCCAAAAACCGTCAGCCCTGGGACTTCGTCATCGTCACCGACCGCGCCCAGCTGCAGGAGCTTTCCACGGTCTGGCGGGGCGCCGGCCATATCGCCGCGGCGCCGGCCGCGATCGCGATCGTGGCGCCGGTGCCGCCCGACGAGCGCCGGGTGGTCACCGACAACTACGACATCGGCCAGGCCACCATGGCGATGATGATCGCGGCCACCGACCTGGGAATCGGGACCGGCCACTCGTCGGTCGGGGATCAGGAGAAGGCGCGCGCCATCCTGGGTGTTCCCGACGATCACCTGGTGGCTTTCCTGCTCGGGGTGGGCTATCCCGCCGATCGCCCGCTGCGCCCGATCCGCACACCGAATCGCCGGCCGTTTTCCGAGGTGGTGCATCACGGCCGGTGGTGAGACGCGTGAAAAACCTTCGGCGACTTGCTGAGTCGTAAGCTAAGGGGCATGCATGACCACCAGGGCGATTACGGAGTCGACGGTTCGTTTCACAAGTTCTCGGCGCGAACCCAGGCGCTGGGCGTCGGCGCTCAAGTTGTCGCCCTGGCCGTCTGGGCCGCGATCAGCTGGGCGCGCGGCAAGCGGCTCCGGGCGGGGCTGGCGGCGGTGTCGAGCGCCGGCATCGCCGGCAACGCGCTCCTGTACATGTACGCGACGCGGTCCGGGAAATTCGTTGTGTGGGACCGGGTTCTGCGCGATCTGCGGCTCGCCGGCGACGAGACGGTGCTCGACCTCGGGTGCGGGCGCGGCGCGGTGCTGCTGGCCGCGGCCAAGCGGTTGCCGCGGGGCCGCGCGATCGGTGTCGACCTGTGGCAGGCCGACCAGACGGACAACTCGCGGCAGGCCACGCTGGCCAATGCGGTCGCCGAAGGCGTCGCCGACCGCGTCGAGGTGCGCACCGCCGACATGACCGCGCTGCCGCTGGCCGACGAGAGCGTCGACGTGATCGTGAGCAACCTGGCCATCCACAACATCGACGGCCACGCCGGCCGGCGGCGGGCGCTCGACGAAGCCGCGCGGGTGCTGCGGCCGGGCGGCCGGCTCGCGATCGCGGACCTCTGGGAGACGCGTCAGCACGCCGAGCGGCTGCGCGAACTGGGCTGGCGCAATGTGCGGCGGCGCAACCTCGGCTGGCGGATGTGGTACGGCGGCCCGTGGTTCTCCACGCGGCTGGTCACCGCGACCAAACCGGGCTGAGGCGCGATCGGGCCGGCGTGCATGCTGGGACCCATGACGAGAACCGAACTCACCGAACAGATCGTCGTCGCGCGCCTGGCGAAGGGGCTGACGTGGCAACAACTGGCCGACGCCATCGACAGGCCGGTGGTGTGGACGACCTCGGCGTTGCTCGGGCAGCACCCGATTCCGGTCGAGCAAGCAAAGACCCTGGCCGAGCTGCTCGGCCTCGACGAGTCGGTGGTGCCCGTGCTGGCGGCGGCGCCCATGCGGGGCGGCCTGCCCACCGCCGTACCGACCGACCCGACCGTCTACCGCTTCTACGAGGCCCTGCAGGTCTACGGCGGAGCGCTCAAGGAGCTGATCGCCGAACAGTTCGGTGACGGGATCATGAGCGCGATCAACTTCAGTGTCGACATCCAGAAGAAGCCGCACCCGTCCGGTGACCGCGTCGTGGTCACGTTCGACGGGAAATTCCTTCCCTATCAATGGGTTTCGTCGGAGCGGTAGATGGAATCCACCGCACACCAGCCGAAGCCCGTCGATCTGGTGCTCTCCGGCGGGGGCGTCAAGTTCATCGGGCTGGTGGGCGCCATCGTCGCGCTGATGGATGCCGGGTATTCGATCAAGCGGGTGTCGGGGGTCTCGGCCGGTTCGGTGGTCGCGGCGATCCTGGCGGCCGGATCCACCGATGGGCAGCTGACCGGCGCGCAGGTCAAGGAGCTCGCGTTCTCGGTCCCCCTGCGTAAGTGGCGCGACGCCGGACCCGTGCCCTACCTGGGTGCGGCCTGGGGGCTGGTCACCGATTCCAGCATGTACCGCGGCGACGTGGCCTACGACTGGATCCGCAGCGAGTTGAAGAACTTCGGGGTCACCCGCTTCGGCGATCTGCACCTCGACGACGACCGCCTGCTCGAGGGGCGGCGCGACAAGCTGGTGGTCACCGTCGCCGACCTGACCGCGGCGCAGCTGGTGCGGTTCCCGTGGGACTTTCGGCGGCTCTACGGCCTGGACCCCGACGAGCAGCCGGTGGCCGACGCGGTGCGCGCCTCGATGGCGATCCCGTTCTTCTATCGCCCGGTCAAGCTGACGGGCGCCGACGGCTCGACGTCCACCCTGGTCGACGGCGGCGTGCTGTCGAATTTCCCGATCGACACCTTCGACCGCCCCGACGGCAGGGCCCCGCGCTGGCCCACGTTCGGGATCACGGTGCTGCCGAGGCTCACCGAGGGCATCGGCGCGGTGATGCCGGCCCTGAAACCGTTGCGCTTCTTCGAACAGACGGCGTTGCTGGAAAGCCTGGTCACCACCATGCTGGCCGGCCACGACCAGACCCATCTCAGCCGGCCGTGGGTGGCGGCCCGCGCCATCGCGGTCGAGTCGACCGATGTCGGCGTGCTCGACTTCGACATCCCCAAGGGCCGCCTCGAAGAGCTGTACGAGAGCGGCTATGCGGCGGCGCAGGCGTTCCTGTCGACGTGGGATTGGCCGGCTTATCTGGACCGGTTCCGGTAAGCCGTCGCCCCGCCGGGTGAAGTGACGGCTCGTCGCGCACGTGCCAGACTGGCGGCGAGGAGGCGAGAGGAACGCGGTGGCCGCCGATGGCGGTCACCGCGTTCGCCGTTTCAGTTCATCAACACTTGCGGCGAAAGCTCTTTGAGCATCGCGTTGGCCCAGCGCATCTGGCGCAGCGTCTCGGGATGACAGCGCGAGGCCAGGCTCAGCAGTTCGGAATCCTTGGCGGCCTGCGCCCCCTGGGCCAGCAGCTCCCAGTCCAGCGACACCCCCGCGGACAGGCGGTGAATCCGGCGTAGGTCGGCGAGCAGCATCAGCCCCGGCTCCGGCCGGTGCCGCAGCAGGCCGCTGAGGCGCGATTGCAGGAAACCGGTGACCGCGCCGGTGCGGGGATCGGTGGACAGGTGCAGGCCGTAGTGGCGGCCGTGCCGCGCCAGCTCGGCGAGGTGATGGCGTGACCAGCCGGCCAGGTCCTGCGCCAGGTGGCTGACGTCCTGGTCGCTGTGGTGTCGCGCGGCGACCACGTTGAGTTCGTGGGCCAGCTTGCGTTCGGAGCGGTGCAGTTCGCGCAGCGCCATTTTGAGCTTCACGCCTGACCCCCCAAGGCTTCGGCAACCGCCGCGGGCGGGGCGGCGGCGCCGTTCCCGCCGGCTCGCCGCATCCGGCTTTTGCGCAGCCGGGCGGCGGCCGTCTTGAAGATCGGCTGCTTGGACACCGGGTCCCAATCGGTCAGCGTGAGTTCGTTGCCGGCCCGGTGATGCCCGTTGGTCCCGGCATCCCAATAGCCGTAGTGGAAGGGCACGAACAACACGCCGTCGCGGATACCGCAGACCCGCGCCGCGCACCTGATGCAGCCCCGCGGCGTGCTCACCTCGACCAGGTCGCCGTCGGCGATGCCCAGCCGGCGCGCGTCGCCGGCCGAGACCTCGACCCAGACCTCGGGGGCGGCCCGCTGAAGTTGCTGTGCCCGCGCGGTTTTCGTGCGGGTGTGGAAGTGGTAGACGGTGCGTCCGGTGATCAGCGCGAACGGGAAATCCGGGCTGGTCCGCTCATGGGGAGGAACGTATTGGGCCGCCTTGATGATCGCCCTGCCGTAGGGGTTCATCGAGCGGTACTCGTCGGGCTGCAGCGGGGCGCCGGTGATCATGTCTTTGCCGTAGGCCTCGCAGTAGTCGGGTTCCGCCCAGAACTTCGCGTCGGCGTAGAGACGCTCGGTGCCGTCGGGATGTTCTGTGTTGCAAGGCCATTGGATGCCGCTGCCGCCGCGCAGCTTCGCATAGCTCAGACCGGTGTAGTCGCACGGCCGCCCCGCGCTGCATTGCTTCCACGCCTCGAACGCCGACTCGGCATCGGTCCAGGGTGGGAAGGGTTGGCCGTCCTTGTCGCGGAAGTCCATCCGGCGCGCGTAGTCCAGGAAGATGTCGAGGTCCGGGCGCGCGGAACCTGGTGGATCCACGGCCTTTTCGGACAGGTGCACGGTGCGGTCGGCGTTGGTGAAGGTGCCGGTCTTCTCGGCCCACGCCGCGGCGGGCAACACGACGTCGGCCAGCGCGGCGGTTTCGGTCAGGAAGATGTCCTGGACGACGAGGAACAGCCGCTCCTGGGAGAAGATGTCGCGGATGCGGGCCAGCTCCGGCAGCGACACCAGGGGATTGGTGGCGGTGACCCACAACATCCGCAGCGTCCCCTCCTCGGCGAAGCGGAACATCTGCATGGCGTGCGTCGGCGGGGCGTAGTGCGGAATCTGCAGGGGCTCGAGGTTCCACAACGCGGCCAGCTCGGCGACGTGGGAGTCGTTGGACCAGTTGCGGAAACCGGCCAGGTCGCCGTCGGCGCCGCATTCGCGGGTGTTCTCGGCCGTCGGCTGCCCGTTCATCTGCAGCACCCCGCAGCCGGGCTTACCCAGCATGCCGCGCACCAGGTGAATGTTGTTGACCTGCACGGCCGCCGCGGTGGCCTGGTGCGACTGGTAGAAGCCCTGCAGCACGGTGGACAGCAGCCGCTTAGCGGTGCCGAGCAGCTGCGCGGCGCGCCGGATGTCCTCGGCCGGCACGCCGCAGATGTCGGCGACCCGCTCGGGTCCGAACTCTTCGACCCGGCCGCGCAGCTCGTCGAAACCGACCGTGTGCGAGTCGATGTAGTCCCGGTCGATCCAGCCGTTGCCGATGATCTCGTGCAGCAGCCCGTTCATCAACGCGACGTTGGTGCCCGGCACCGGCGCCAGGTGAACGGTGGCGTGCCGGGCGACCGGCGTCAGCCGGGGGTCGACGCAGACGATCGCCGGCGGCGAGGCCCCGGCCAGCCGGTCCAGCATCCGCGCCCACAGCACCGTCTGCGTCTCGGCGACGTTGTGCCCGAACAACGCGATGACATCGGCGTGGTCGACGTCGGTGTAGGACCCCGGCTGCCCGTCGCAGCCGAACGACTCCTTCAGCGCCTCGGCCGCCGTCGCGGTGCACAGCCGGGTGTTGCCGTCGACGTGGTTGGTGCCGATCGCGCCGTGCGCGATGGCGCCCTGCGTGTAGTAGGCCTCCAGGAACAACTGTCCGGACGTGTAGAAGCCGATCGAGCTGGGGCCGTAGCCGTCGAGCAGCTGCTTGCTGCGGTCGACGATCCGCTGCATGGCGGTGTCCCAGTCGCACGGCTTCAGCTCGCCGCGCTCCCTGATCATCGGGGTGGTGAGCCGGTCGGCGGAGGCGTTGGCCTGCCAGCCGAACAGGTCCTTGGGGTCGAGGCGCCCGTGGTTGACGCGGTCGACGGCGCGCCCGCGCACGCCCACGATGCGGCCGTCCTTGACGGCGATGTCCAGACCGTCGCCGTTGGAGTGCAGCACCGCCGCCGATTGCACCCAGCGGTCCACCGACTCGGCGGTGATGCCGTCGGCGAGGTAGGTGTCGACCCGGTCCGGCCATGGGGTGCCGGGTTCGTACGGGGTGCGCGCCCCCCAGGGATCCGCGATGCGATCTGTGGCCACAGGCGTGGACTTCCCCGGCAGCGGGCCCCGAAACCACTTCAGCCAGGGGCAAATCAGCGGGCTAGAGCCCGAATTCGGCCTCGATCCCGTCGATGCCGGCGCGGATGGCGGCCAGGGCGTCGGCCCGGGCGCGCAGCTTGGTGGCGGCATGCGCGCGCTGATTGAGGCCGGCGAATTCGGCGGCGGCCTCCTGCGCGCGGTCCAGCACCATTTCGGGCAGCACGATCTCGTCGATAAAGCCTGCGGCAAGGGCGGTTTCGCCGAAGAACGTCTTGGCCAGCCCCGCGGCCTGCTGGTACCCCGACGGCGTCAGCCGCAGCTTCATGATCTCCAGCGCGGCATACGGGATGACCATGCCGATCGCGACCTCGTTGGCCTGGATGTTGTAGGCGTGGGCCGCCACCCGGTGATCGCCCGACGACAACAGGAACGCCCCCATCGCGATCGCATGGCCGGTGCACGCCATCACCACCGGCTTCGGAAACGACAGGAGCCGGTAGGCCAGCTCGAACCCGCCGCGCAACATGTCGATCGCGGGCTGCACCTCGCCGGAGGTGAGGATCTTCAGGTCGAAGCCGCCGCTGAACACCCGCTCGTTGCCGGTGATCACCAGCGCCCCGGCGTTGTCCCGCTCGGCCTGGTCGATCGCGTCGCCCAGAGCCCGCTGCATGGTCGGGCCCAGCGCGTTGACCTTGCCGTCGTCCATCCTGATGACGGCGAGGGAGTCCTTGGTGCTGTAGTGGACCGGGGCGGTCATGGGTGCTCCTGCTCCTTGCCGTCAGGCGGACTGGTTGTGGTGTTTGCCCAGATCGTCTTCGGCGTTACTCCAGCGCAGGCTCACATCGGTGGGTTCGTCGAGTTGGCGGGTGCGCCAGCGGTCTTGGGTCTCCCGAACCGCGGCGTTGATCCGTTCGATCTCGCTGCGGAAAACCTCGGGCCGGGTCTCCTTGCTGGCGTAGTGGAAATAGGTCAGCAGGCCGCGCAGCAGCTCCAGCTTTTCCTTCTCCCGCTTCGCCAGGTCGTGGGTGGTCATCAACTCGATGCGCTGCACGGGTGGCAGGGCGTCCCAGTCCAGGACGACGTCGGTGCGCAGGGGGGAACGCTCGCGCTGCCAGAATCGCCATCCGCGCGGCTGGTCGGGGCGGTCGTAATAGCTGACGGTCCCGGTGAAACGCGACTCGATGCCGCTGCCGATCTCGGCGCGGTCGAGGGCGGAGTCCCACACCAGGCGCCATTCCTGGCCGGGCGCCAGCACCGGCAGCTCCCGGGGCAGGCGCAGTTCGACGACGTCGGCGTAGCCGTCGGTGGCGCTTTCGTATTCGGCCACGGTCGGCGGATTGTCGAACGAGAACTGAATGTCATAGGCCGCGGTCCGGCCGAAGTTGCGGACCACGAGTTCGATCACGTGCCAGTCGGCGGAATGCGGCTCCATGAACACCCCGACGTGCGGGCGGGTCTGCTCCGCGGCGGTGCGGCGGTTGCGGGTGATCTGGCTGTTGGTGAAGACCAGTGTGACGACGGCGAGGGCGATCGCCGCCCACGCTGCCCACGCTATCCAGGTGCTGGACCCGACGTGCGTGACCCCATGCCAGCTGTCCTGGATCCAACCCATGGAATCCACCCTCCGCTTATATCACAGGGCCGGACGCCGAAGGGGCGCCATCGAGCGATCACCCACCCATCAGCATTCGCCATTGGTCAAGGTCCGCGGCCCGATACACATAGTTGGACCGCTTGACGTCCGACAGCGAGGCACTGGGCTGCGCCGAATACCAATGCCCCGGAAACACCGTCGGGTCCCCGGGCAGGGTCGCGAGCCGCTGCAGGCTGCGGTACATCTCGTCGGAGTCGCCGCCGGGGAAGTCGGTGCGCCCGCAGCCCTCCAGGAACAACGTGTCACCGGCGACGAGGCGGCCGTCGAGCAGAAAACACTGGCTGCCCGGGGTGTGGCCGGGGGTGTGCAGCAACTCGATCTCGATGTCGCCGATGCTGACCTTGTCGTGGTTCTCGTGCGCGGTCAGGTCGCCGACCCCGATCCCGGTGACTCGCGAAACCCACAGCGCCTCATGGGTATTGACGTGCACCGGCACCGGCGCCCGTTCCAGCAGTTCGGCCAGGCCGGCCAGCGAGAAGCCCATCATCGATCCGCCGACGTGGTCGGGGTGGTGGTGCGTCACCAGTACCCCGGACAGGTGCATGCCGTCGGCCTCGAGGGTGTCGAGGAGATCACCGGCGGCATACGCCGGGTCGACGACCACACAATCCCCGGTTTGCCGGTCGCCGATCAGGTACGCGAAGTTGCGCATCTGCGTCGCGAACATGTCGCCGGCGGCGAAGTCGCGGCCGGCGAGCAGTTGACGGAAGTAGAGCCGGTCATCTGACACGTGACCAGACTAGGACCCGGATCGCGGCGGCCCGGCGGGTAGTCCGCCACCACTTTGTTCGCGCCGCCCGGCGGCGGCGCGACACCCCTTCGGAGCACCGGGTTGGGTCCGTTGCCAGTGGGTATTGTTGGCGCATGAGGAAGAAGGTCGAAATCGAGGTCGACCTCGATTTGGTCGACGAGGCGATCCAGCGCTTCCGTGTCGCCGACGCGCGTGAGGCCGTCAATCTCGCGTTGCGCACCCTGCTTCGTGAGGGAGCTTCCTACGAAGAGGACGACGAGTACGACGAATTCAGCGACCTCAACGCGTGGCGGCCTCGCCGCTCCAGCGAGACCGGGTGAGCCGGGCATTTCGGGTGACCACCGCGGGTCGCCGTCCATCGGTACTCGTGGTTTGGTGCCGCTGCGAGCCAGGTTGTACCCTCTTTTAGGCCCGCGCGACTGATCGCTTCGGGTGAACGGCCCCCTTAGCTCAGTCGGTAGAGCGTTTCCATGGTAAGGAAAAGGTCAACGGTTCGATTCCGTTAGGGGGCTCGGCGGACGCCGAGCAGGCGTGGCGGCCCGACCCCAAAACGGGGTGGCCAGAGGCGATGTAGCTCAGTCGGTTAGAGCGAACGACTCATAATCGTTAGGTCGCCGGTTCGAGTCCGGCCATCGCTACAACAGAACAGCACAGATCTTTTCAAGAATCGAGAGAGAACCGTCATGGCGTCCAGTACCGACGTACGGCCGAAGATCACCTTGGCATGCGAGGTGTGCAAGCACCGCAACTACATCACCAAGAAAAACCGCCGGAACGACCCGGACCGACTGGAGCTGAAGAAGTTCTGCCCCAACTGCGGTAAGCACCAGGCGCATCGAGAGACACGCTAGCGGCGCCCCGCCAGCGTTTACTCCGATTGACTAGGTAGTTTAAGAACCGTGCCGTTAACCGAGAGCATCGTCGGGATGCACTACCGCTACCCCGATCATTACGAGGTAGAGCGGGAGAAGATCCGCGAGTACGCGGTCGCCGTCAAACACGACGACCCGGCGTATTTCGAGGAGAAGGCGGCCGCCGACCTCGGCTACTCGGGGCTGCCGGCCCCCCTGACCTTCGTCTGCGTGTTCGGCTACACGGCGCAGACGGCCTTCTTCAAGCACGCCAACGTCGCCGTCCAGGACGCCCAGATCGTGCAGGTCGACCAGGTGCTGAAGTTCTTCGCGCCGCTGGTCGCCGGGGACAAGCTCTACTGCGACGTCTACGTGGACTCGGTGCGGGTATCGCACGGCACCCAGATCATCGTCACCAAGAACGTCATCACCAACGAGGCGGGTGACGTCGTGCAAGAGACCTATACGACCCTGGCGGGCCGTGCCGGCGAGGATGGAGAAGAGGGATTTTCTGATGCCACTGCGTGAGTTCAGCTCCGTGAAGGTGGGTGACCAGCTTCCGGAGAAGACCTACCCGTTGACCCGACAGGATCTGGTCAATTACGCCGGCGTCTCCGGCGACTTGAACCCGATCCACTGGGACGACGAGATGGCCAAGGTCGTCGGCCTGGAGACCGCGATCGCGCACGGCATGCTGACCATGGGGATCGGCGGCGGCTACGTCACCGCATGGATCGGTGACCCCGGCGCGGTGACCGAGTACAACGTGCGGTTCACCGCCGTGGTGCCGGTGCCCAACGACGGCAAGGGCGCCGAGCTGGTCTTCAGCGGCCGGGTCAAGTCCACCGATCCCGAGACCAAGTCCGTGACCATCGCGCTCACGGCCACCACCGGCGGCAAGAAGATCTTCGGTAGGGCCATCGCGTCCGCGACCCTGGCGTAGCGCATGGCGCTCAAGACAGACATCAGGGGGATGATCTGGCGCTACCCGGACTACTTCGTCGTCGGGCGGGAGCAACTGCGCCAGTTCGCGCTGTCCATCAAGAACCGGCACCCGGCCCACTTCGAGGAGGACGCCGCCGCCGAACTCGGCCACGACGCGATCATCGCGCCGCTGACCTTCGGGACCATCTTCGCCAAGCTGGTCCAGCTG
The DNA here is from genome assembly GCF_000364405.1 of Mycobacterium sp. H4Y. Taxonomy (NCBI): domain Bacteria; kingdom Bacillati; phylum Actinomycetota; class Actinomycetes; order Mycobacteriales; family Mycobacteriaceae; genus Mycobacterium; species Mycobacterium sp. H4Y. The sequence goes on along the minus strand of NZ_AKIG01000002.1, from coordinate 866,767 downwards.
GATTTCTTCCGGCACGTCGACATCGGCATGGAGACGCTGGTGATCGTCCAGGTCGACCAGCGGTTCGTGTTCTCCAAGCCGATCAAGGCCGGCGACAAGCTGTGGGCCCGCATGGACATCCTGTCGGTGGACGAGCGTTTCGGCGCCGACATCGTCGTCACCAAGAACATCTGCACCAACGACAAGGGTGAGGTGGTCCTGGAGGCCTACACCACGCTGATGAGCCAGTTCAGCGACAACTCCGCGAACCTGCGTTGGGACTCGGAGTCCGGCCAGGTCGTCAGAACGGCGTAATTAGTATCTGACTCCCGCGTCGATGTACACTCGGACCTCGGGGTTTTCCCAGCATCAGCGCGCTTTCCGTGAGTCGAGCAATCGGAAGGCGCGCGTGTCATGTAAGCCCCGGTAGGTAAGCGCAGGTTGGCCTGCCAACCGCGAAGGGGCGTAGCTCAACTGGCAGAGCAGCGGTCTCCAAAACCGCAGGTTGCAGGTTCAAGTCCTGTCGCCCCTGCTGAAGACGGACGGAGCCGGACCATGGGCATGAGCATGTGCCATGGTGGACACTGGAAGGTGCGCCGCCACCGATGGGACGGTTCTGGTGGGTACTAGCAAACAAAGGAGCGTGCGGTGAGCGACGAAGGCGACGTTGCCAACGACGCCGCAAGCGACGGCACTGACACGACGGAGGGCCGCGCGAGCGGTGTCCGGACGGCGGTGGTGACGCGGCCACAACGCCCGACCGGCAAGCGGTCCCGCCAGAAGGCGGCCGACGCCGGCGAGGATGTCGACGCCGCGTCGCCGGACGAGATCGAAGCCTCCGGCAAGGACAAGGCCAAGAAGGGCGCCAAAGCCAAGAAGGCCGCCAAGCCGAAGAAATCCGCGGACAGCCGGGCCAACCCGTTCCTGTTCGTCTACAACTACCTCAAGCAGGTCGTTGCGGAGATGCGGAAGGTCATCTGGCCCAACCGCAAGCAGATGCTCACGTACACCTCCGTCGTGCTGGCCTTCCTGGCCTTCATGGTGGCGCTGGTCGGCCTGGCGGATTTCGGCCTGACCAAGCTGGTGCTGTTGGTGTTCGGCTGAGCGAGCGACGCCGCTGTGAAAAGTGACAGAGAGGACTCACACCGTGACTAGCTTCGACGGTGACCCGTCCGCGGGTGACGCGGTCGACCTGAAAGAGACCACGGAAGCTGCCGAGGTTTCTGACGACACGGCGACCTCCGAGGTTTCCGAGGCGACCACGGACGAGGCGACCGCGGACGAGGCCGCCGACGCTGCCGGGGCGCCCGACGAGCCGGCCGAAGAGGTCGACCCGGCCGTCGCGCTCAAGGCGGAACTGCGCAGCAAGCCCGGCGACTGGTACGTCATCCACTCCTACGCGGGATACGAGAACAAGGTCAAAGCCAACCTCGAAACGCGGGTGCAGAACCTCGACGTCGGCGACTACATCTTCCAGGTGGAGGTGCCCACCGAAGAGGTCACCGAGATCAAGAACGGCCAGCGCAAGCAGGTCAATCGCAAGGTGCTGCCCGGCTACATCCTGGTGCGCATGGACCTGACGGACGACTCGTGGGCCGCGGTGCGCAACACCCCCGGCGTCACCGGGTTCGTCGGGGCGACGTCGCGCCCGTCGGCCCTGACGCTCGACGACGTGGTGAAGTTCCTGCTGCCGCGCGGCGCGACGAAGAAGGCCGCCAAGGGGGCGGCGACCACCGCCACCGCCGCCGAGGCCGGGGGGCTGGAACGCCCGGCCATCGAGGTCGACTACGAGGTCGGCGAATCGGTCACGGTCATGGACGGCCCGTTCGCGACGCTGCCGGCCACGATCAGCGAGGTCAACGGCGAACAGCAGAAACTCAAGGTGCTGGTGTCGATCTTCGGCCGCGAGACCCCGGTGGAATTGACCTTCAGCCAAGTCTCCAAGCTCTAAACCGGCGCCTCCGCCGGGCACAAACCAGGAAGGAACGAACAACATCTCATGGCCCCGAAGAAGAAAGTCGTCGGGCTGATCAAGCTTCAGATCCAGGCGGGGCAGGCCAACCCGGCGCCGCCGGTCGGGCCTGCGCTCGGTCAGCACGGCGTCAACATCATGGAGTTCTGCAAGGCGTACAACGCCGCCACGGAGAACCAGCGCGGCCAGGTCATCCCGGTCGAGATCACGGTCTACGAGGACCGCAGCTTCACCTTCGCGCTCAAGACCCCGCCCGCCGCCAAGCTGCTGCTCAAGGCCGCCGGCGTCGGCAAGGGTTCGGCCGAGCCGCACAAGACCAAGGTCGCCAAGGTCAGCTGGGATCAGGTCAAGGAGATCGCCGAGACCAAGAAGGCCGACCTGAACGCCAACGACATCGACGCGGCCGCCAAGATCATCGCCGGCACCGCCCGGTCGATGGGTATCACCGTCGAGTAGTCCGAGCATGACGAAGCGGGGCGAGGAACGAGGCCCAGCGTAGGTATGGGAAGGACGAATCGACGCAAAGACACCGTCGAGTAATACCCCGCACCACCACCGTGGGAGGGCTGGCTTCGGCCCGATAACCACGACCCAACACCAGATTGGATGAATCAATGAGCAAGAACAGCAAGGCATACCGCGCCGCCGCCGAGAAGGTGGACCGCAACAGCCTGTACTCCCCGCTGGAGGCGGCCAAGCTCGCCAAGGAAACGTCGTCGAGCAAGCAGGACGCGACCGTCGAGGTGGCGATCCGGCTCGGCGTCGACCCGCGCAAGGCCGACCAGATGGTCCGCGGCACGGTGAACCTGCCGCACGGCACCGGCAAGACCGCCCGGGTGGCGGTGTTCGCGGTCGGCGACAAGGCCGAGCAGGCGCAGGCCGCCGGCGCGGACATCGTCGGCAGCGACGACCTGATCGAGAAGATCCAGGGCGGCTGGCTGGAGTTCGACGCCGCGATCGCGACCCCGGACCAGATGGCCAAGGTCGGCCGCATCGCGCGGGTGCTCGGTCCGCGCGGCCTGATGCCGAACCCGAAGACCGGCACCGTCACCCCCGACGTCGCCAAGGCCGTGGCCGACATCAAGGGCGGCAAGATCAACTTCCGCATCGACAAGCAGGCCAACCTGCACTTCGTCATCGGCAAGGCCTCCTTCGACGAGAAGTCGCTGGCCGAGAACTACGGCGCCGCGCTCGACGAGGTGCTGCGGCTCAAGCCGTCCGCGTCGAAGGGCCGCTACCTGAAGAAGATCACCGTGTCGACGACGACGGGGCCGGGCATTCCGGTCGACCCGTCGGTCACCCGCAACTTCTCCGAGGCCTGATCTCTCTCCTGGTCGAACGTCGACTTGTGGCGCGATCACCCAAGTAATCGGCGCCACAAGTCGACGTTCGGCGGGAATTACCCCCCGCACTCGGCGATGCGGCGCCGCAGGAACGCGCGTCCCGGCTCAGACCCGTTGGACTCCAACGCCGCTCGGTACCACGTCAGCGCATCGGCCGGCCGGCCCGCGCGGCGCAGCAGGTCGGCGCGCACGGTCGCGACCAGGTTCGAGCGGGCGAGCCGCGGATCGCCAGCCACATCGTCCAGGGCGGCCAGCCCGGCGTCGGGCCCGTCGCGAAAGCCGATCGCCAGCGCGCGATTGGCGGCCACCACCGGGGACCCGGTGAGCTGCCACAGCCGGTCATAGGCCGAGCAGATGGCGACCCAGTCCGTGCGTTCCCAGGACGGGGCCGTGGCGTGCAGCGCGGCGATCACCGCCTGGGGCAGGTAGGCGCCCGTCGAGCCTCGGGCGTGACGCAACCGCTCGAGCCCGCGGGCGATGCGCGCGCGGTCCCACCGGCGGCGGTCCTGGTCCTCGAGCGGCACCAGCATCCCGGACTCGTCCACCCGGGTCGCGCGTCGCGAATCGTGCAGCAGCATCAGGGCGGACAGCGCGTGCGCCTCCGGCTCGGCGGGCAGCAGCGCGCACAGCTCGCCGCTCAGCCGGATCCCCTCGTCGCACAGGTCGTCGCGGATGGCCGACGGGCCCGCCGTCGACCAGTAGCCCTCGGTGAACACCGAATAGACGCAACCCAGCACGTGCGGGGTGCGCTCGGGCAGCAGCTCGGCGGGCGGGACGCGCAGCGGGATGTTGGCGTGCCGAACCTTGTTCTTGGCGCGCGTGATTCGCTGGCCGATCGCCGCCTCGGTCTGCAGCAGCGCGCGGGCGATTTCGCCGACGGTCAGGCCCGAGACCAGCCGCAGCGTCAGCGCCAATTGCGATTGCCGGTCCAGCGCCGGGTGCGCGCAGGTGAACATCATCCGCAACTCGTCGTCGCGAACCGGGTGCGGGTCGGTGTGCTCGGTGCGCGCCCTGATGTCGTCCAACACGGCCGCCAATTCCTTTCCGGGGCGCACCGATTCGCGGCGCAAGCGATCACGGGCCCGATTACGGCCGACGGTCACCAGCCACCCGCCCGGGTTGGCGGGCAGCCCGTCGCGCGGCCAGGTGCGCAGCGCCTCGGCGCAGGCCTCCTGGACGGCGTCCTCGGCGACGGTGAGGTCACCCGACCACCGCGCGAGCGCGGCCACGGCCGGGCCCCACTCCCGGCGGAAGACGCCGTCCAGGTCGGCCATCTGGCTACAGGCCGGAGACGCCCGCCAACTGGCGCAGCTGCACGGACGAGGCGGGGATCATCGAGGCGATCTTGACCGCCTCGTCACGATCGGCGGCGCTCAACAGGTAGATGCCGGTGGCGATTTCGGCGCCCTCCACGTACGGCCCGTCGGTGATGAGGACCTCGCCGTCGCGCACCCGCACGGTCGTCGCCGTGGACCGGTCGTGCAGCGCGGCGCCGCCGATCACGTGATCGCCGGCGGCGGCGTGCAGCTCGACGTGCTTGGCCGCCACCGCCTCCCACTCCGGCGTGCCCGGTGTGTGCGCGGATTCGGCGGGCTCGAGCAGCAGCGCGAGCCAGTCGTTGCCGGTGAGCGCGCGGGACGGCTCGACGGCGTGGACCACCGGCCACAGCTCCACCGCCCCGAACTCGGCCACCGGGACGTCGCGCGCCAGCGCCAGCGCCTCGTCGAGGTTTTCGGCCTCGAACACGTAATAGCCGCAAGCCACTTCGGCGGATTCCGCGAAGGGACCGTCGGTGACCGTCGGCGCGTCCGGGCCGCCGGAAATGGCCACGGCGGACGCGGCGGGCGCCAGGGCGTCACCGGCCTTGATCGCCGGCCCGGCCTTGGCGTGAAAGTTCTCCCAGGCGGCCATCGCGGCGGCGGCATCGTCGGGCGCACGGTCCTGTTCCTTGCTGATCAACAAGGCGAAGTACTGCATGGTCGTCACCTCCGGTAGTGAGCGAAGCCGTCTGCTCCACTCTCTACCTACTCGACGAACCGCGCAGCGCCAATCCGACAGGCGCCGCAGAAATTCAGGCGGCCGCGCCCGGCTTGAGGTAGGTCACCAGGCTGACGTCGAGCATCTCCTCGGTGAAGTAGTGCTCGCAGCCGCGCAGGTACTTGATGTAGCGGTTGTAGACCTCTTCGGAGGTGACCTCGATGGCCTTGTCCCGGTTCGACTCGAGCGTGTCACCCCAGATGTGCAGGGTCTTGATGTAGTGCGGCCGCAACGAAAGCGGTTCGGGCACAACAAAACCGGCCTTCTCGCCGTGGTCGACCATCATCTGGGTGGAGGGCAGCCGGCCGCCGGGGAAGATCTCGGTCACGATGAACTTGATGAACCGCGCCGTCTCGAAGCTCAGCTTCTTGCCGCGCGCGGCCAGATCGTACGGGTGGTAGCTGACGCTGCTCTGGACGGTCATGCGGCCGTCGTCGGGCATGATGTCGTAGGTCCGCTTGAAGAAGTCGTCGTAGTTCTCGTGGCCGAAGTGCTCGAAGGCCTCGATCGACACGATGCGGTCGACGGGCTCGGAGAAGTCCTCCCAGTTCTGCAGGCGCACCTCCCGCGAGCGGTTGCTGTCGATGGAGCCGAGCAACGCTTCGGCGCGGGCGTGCTGGTTCTTGGACAGCGTCAGGCCGATGACGTTGACGTCGAACCGCTCGACGGCGCGCTTCATGGTGGTGCCCCACCCGCAGCCGATGTCGAGCAGGGTCATGCCGGGCTTGAGGTCCAGCTTGTCGAGGTTGAGGTCGATCTTCGCGTACTGGGCCTCTTCCAGGGTCATGTCGTCGCGCTCGAAGTAGGCGCAACTGTAGATCCGTGACGGGTCCTGGAACAGGCCGAAGAAATCGTCGGAGACGTCGTAATGCGCCTGGATGTCTTCCGAGCGCGTCCGCGTCTTCGTCGGGCCAGTCGGTTGCTCAGCCATTTTCGTCCTGTTCTCCTCGATGACGTTCGCTGCCTCTAGTCGCGCGCATCGAGGGGTCCGGTGTGAGCAGCAACGATACCCAACGTCGAGGCGTCGTTTCCGAAGGGTGCGAGTGCGCGTCGCGGGCCCGACCGCGCAGCCAAACTCTACTTTCCGCCGACGCTACTTGGTGAGCGTGTACTGGGCCACGTTCGAGATGCCTTTGCGGAAAAGGTTCGCGCAGCCCGTCAGGTAGCGCATGAAGCGGTCGTAGACCTCTTCGGACTGGATGGCGATCGCGCGGTCGCGGTTGGCCTCCAGGTTGGCCGCCCAGGTGTCCAGCGTCCGGGCGTAGTGCGACTGCAGGTATTGCGTCTGCTCGAGGCCGAAACCGCTGGCTCGCGAAAGGTCGACGATGTCGGCTTCGCCGCACATCTGCCCGCCGGGAAAGATCTCCTTGCCGAGGAAGTGCAGGAAGCGCAGGTCCGACATCGTGATCTTGATGCCGACTTCCTTCCAGTGCGATTGCGGGTAGGTGAAGATGCTGTGCATCAGCATCCGGCTGTCGTTGGGGAGGGTTTCATATGCCCAGTCCCAGAACGCGGGCCAGCGTTCCTTTTTGAACGCGTCGAAGGCCTCGAAGCTGATAATCCGGTCGACGTGCTCGTCGAATTCTTCCCACCCCTGCAGCCGGGCCTCGGCGCGCCGCGTCGTCGGGATCGCGGCCAGCCGCGCCTTGGTGCGCGTGTAATGGTTGCGGCTGAGCGTGATGCCGATGACATTGACGTCGTATTTCTCCAGCGCCCGGACCACGGCCCCGCCCCAGCCGCACCCGACGTCGAGCACCGTCATGCCCGGCTCGAGGTTCAGCTTGTCCAGCCCCAGGTCCAGCTTGGCCAGCTGCGCCTGTTCCAAGGTCATGTCGTCGTCTTTGAAATACGCGCAGGTGTAGACCATGTTTGGGTCGAGGAACAACGCGAAGAAGTCGTCCGAAATGTCGTAGGTAGCCTGCGACTCTTCGTAATACGGCTCCAGCTTCACCATTGCGACACCCACCCTCCTTCGACAACCGTACAACCCTGCGGCATGGACTGAAAATGCGGGGAAATGTTTCTGCGGAATGCCTTTTGGCTCAACACGCCCTGGCGAAATTGTTAGTCAGCACGCCGATCACCTGATCCCACAACTGCTGTGGCAGATCATGACCCATCCCGTCGAATAACACCAATCGGGCGCCGTCGATGGCCCGGGCCACCGCGCGGCCACCGAAGGGCCGCATCAGCTTGTCCGCCCGGCCGTGGATCACCACGGTCGGAGCGACGGTGCCGTGGTTGTAGCGCCGCAGGCTGCCGCTGCCCAGCACCGCGGCGAAGTGCCGCGCCACGCCCTGCGGGTAGTAATTGCGGTCGTACCCCTCGGCGGCCTCGGCGCGGGCCTGCTCGTCGGGCACCCGGTAGCGCGGGCTGCCGATGATCTTGCCGACCCGCACGGCGTTGTCGACGATCACCTCGCGCGGCGAGTTCGGCGGCGGCCCCTTCAACAGGGCCAGCAGCGCGCGCGGTGCCGGCGGCGGCAACAGAGCCGCGTTGTTGCTGGAGAAGATGATCGCCAGGGATTGGGTCCGCTCGCGGAATCGCGCGGCGAAGATCTGGGCGATCATGCCGCCCATCGACGCCCCGACGATGTGGGCGCGTTCGATGCCCAGATGATCGAGCACGGCCGCCGCGTCGTCAGCCATGTCCTCGAGCTTGTACACCGCCCGGCTGGGCAGACCGAGCCAGGACCGGACCAACCGCGTCGCCAGCGGCTGTCCCGAGCTGCCGTACTGGGTCTTGCTGGACAGGCCGACGTCTCGATTGTCGTACCGGATGACGCGCAGCCCTTGGTCGATCAGCTTTTGGCAGAACGCGGTTCGCCACAGCAGCAGCTGGGCCCCCAGCCCCATGATCAGCAGGACGGGCGGGTCGTCGACGTCGCCCATGTCCTCGTAGTACAGCTTCAGGTCGCCTGATATGGCGTATCCCGTGCGGACCTGCACGCCTATACCTCGACGTCCGAGGAGTGCTCGCGGCTGACTTCGACCATGAAGTTCGCGAAATACCCCGTCAGTTGCGGATCCGACATCATCTGCCACTTCGGCGCCAGCAGCTTCATGTACCGCTCGACGTAGAGGAACTGCTTGCCGATCAGCACCAGCTCGCGGGGCAGCTTGACGTCGTAGGCGTCGGCCAGCGCCGACAGCTGCCGGCCGATGTCGGCGTAGGACATGTCGCCCAGCGTCTGCATGGTCAGCGGGGTGGCGAACTTTTCCAGATCCTTGGCGGCCTGGGCCTCGGGCTTCATGGTGCCGACGGCCCCCATCAGCACCACGATCTTGCCCGCCGCGGCATGGTCCTTCTTGACCAGCAGCGCGTACACCAATTCGCGCAGCAGCCACCGGGTGCGGGGATCGATGCGGCCCATGATCCCGAAGTCGAAGAACACGATCCGGCCCTGATCGTCGACGTAAAGGTTGCCCGCGTGCAGGTCGCCGTGGAACAGCCCGTGCCGCAGCCCACCTTCGAACAGCGAGAACAGCAGCGCCTTCACCAGCTCGACGCCGTCGAACCCGGCCTTGCGGATGGCGGCGACGTCGTCGATGCGGATGCCGGACACCCGCTCCATGGTCAGCACCCGGTCGCTGGTGAAGTCCCAGTACACCTGCGGCACCCGGATGTTGCGGCCCAGCGGGGAGGCGTGCAGGTGCGAGACCCACGCCTCCATCGACTGCGCCTCCAGCCGGAAATTGAGCTCCTCGGCCAGGTTGTCGGAGAAGTCGGCCACGACGTCCTGCGCGGACAGCCGGCGGCCGAGCTTGGCCACCTCGACGGCCTGGGCGAAGCGCTTGAGGATCTGCAGGTCGGCGGCGACCCGGCGGCGAATGCCCGGCCGCTGGATCTTGACGACGACCTGCTCGCCGCTGTGCAGGGTCGCGTAGTGCACCTGGGCGATCGACGCCGACGCGAACGGTTCCTCGTCCCAGCTGGCGAACAGCTCGGACGGGTCGGCGCCGAGCTCCTCGATGAACAGCTTGTGCACCTCGCCGGGGTCGGCGGGCGGCACCCGGTCCAGCAGGCCGCGGAACTCCCGGGACAGCGATTCGCCGAACGCCCCCGGGCTCGACGCGATGATCTGCCCGAACTTGACGTACGTCGGTCCCAGGTCGGCGAAGGTCTGGGGGAGCTGCCTGATCACCTTCTGCTGCCACGGACCCCTGCCGGGCAGCTTGGTGACGATGCGAGCGGCGGAGCGGGTGACCTGCCAACCGGTCACCGCTACCCGGGCCGCTTCGACCGGCAACGGCACCCGGTCGAGCTTGGCCACCTCTCGATGCTTGGTAGAACTCATTCCAGCAGTCTGCCAAACCGGTGCTGGCAAGTCCCAATCTCTACTGGTGCCGGTGCCCGCCTCGCCACGGCTGCACCCACCCCTCGATCGCCCAGCCTTCGTGCCCGGCGATCAGCTCGTACATGGTCGCGCCGTCGATCGTCTCCCGGACGATGTCGGCGTGACCGGCGTGCCGCGCCAGCTCGTTGATCACGTGCAGGATCACCCAGCGCACCGACCACGCCCGCTGGTCCTTGGGGAACCAGGGGATGTCGCGCGGCACGGGCACCGCGGCGTCGAGGTCCGCGGTCTCGACCAGCCGCAGCGACGTCGCGTTCTGCGCCTCGAACGCCCGCAGCAGCCCGTCCAGCGTCTCGTCGGGACCCATCACATGCTGGTCGGCGAACTCCTTGCTGATCTGCTCGAACGGACGGGTGTCCTTCGGCGGCGCGTCGGGCGCGGCGGCGACGCGGGTCATCCAGCTGTGCTGCATCCCCGTGGCGTGCTTGACCAGCCCGCCGATCGACAGCGCGCTGGCCGACGGCGTGGAGCGGGCCTGTTCGTCGGTGAGGCCGTAGCTGACGGCGAAGTACGCGCTTTGGTGGAACGCCAGGAATTCGCGCAGGGCGCTGCGTTCATCGGACACCGGTGGTGCGAGGGCGGGCATTGTCAATCCATCCTGTTGTGAACGTAAAGGTCGCGCAGGCAAGCGATTTCGGCGCCATGGTGGATCGCTTCCCGATTGATGTGCAAGACCAGCGCGCTCAGCGGGTAGTCGGCGTACGGCCCTTCGGCCGCGCCGCAGCGGCGGGTCAGGTCGGCGGCGGACAGCGACCGTACACCGTTGATCCACACCGCGTACGTCTCGTCCAGTTGCCGCAGGGCGGTGGCGGCGGTGGTGGCGTAGTTCCAACTCTGGTAATCGGCGGACGGTCCACCGAAATGGTGATGGGCACGCATCGCGAACACCCCGACAATCACGTGTGCCATGCGCCACGCGATCGTGGTGAACGGTGCCGGGCTGGGCGCCGGGAACGCGAAGTCGATCGACCCGTCCGGGTGCACCGTCCAGCAGTGGGGCACCGGCTGCCAGAAGTACTCGTCGTCGGTCAGGCCGCCCAGGCGAGGGCGCAGCTGGTTGCGCCAGTGCCAGTCGAGTTGGTCGGCCAGTTGGGCGCTCAGATCTGCCATGGCACCGAGCTTTCCACCAATGCGACGGGTTCGCGGTCAGGCGACGGGTTTCTCGGTTGGCCGCGCCGCCGTAAAGTGCGGGGATGCAGCTGGTTTCGGCGGAGTCGACGGAGCTTTTCGTCGGGCCGCCGGAAGCCCCGCTGCAGCTGGCGCGCGTCACCGTCGCCGGGGTGGGCGAGCCGAGGCGGGTCCGCATCGACGGGGACGGCCTGACCGGGGAGGCGGTCGCCGATATCGGCGACGAGCTCGTCGAGGTCCCCGTCACCCTGGACCGTCCGGTGGTCGGCGAGCGACGGTCCGCGCGGGTGCGCGCCGGGCGCGCGGACCTGCCGTTCGAGTTCACGGTCGCCGAGCCCGGCTGGACCATGTTCATGGTCAGTCACTTCCACTACGACCCGGTGTGGTGGAACACCCAGGGCGCCTACACCAGCGAATGGACCGAGGATCCGCCGGGGCGGGCCCGGCAGACCAACGGCTTCGAGCTCGTGCACGCCCACCTGGAGATGGCCCGCCGCGAGCCCGAGTACAAGTTCGTGCTCGCCGAGGTGGACTACCTCAAGCCGTACTGGGACACCCGCCCCGAGGACCGCGCCGACCTGCGCCGGTTCATCGCGCAGGGCCGTGTCGAGGTGCTGGGCGGCACCTACAACGAACCGAACACCAATCTCACCAGCCCGGAAACGACCATCCGGAACCTGGTGCACGGCATGGGTTTTCAGCGCCACGTCCTGGGTGCCGACCCGGCGACCGCGTGGCAGCTGGACGTGTTCGGCCACGACCCGCAGTTCCCGGGCCTGGCCGCCGACGCCGGCCTGACGTCGAGTTCGTGGGCCCGGGGACCGCACCACCAGTGGGGCCCGATGCACAGCGACGGCGGACTGGGCGGCATGCAGTTCTGCAGCGAGTTCGAGTGGATCTCGCCGTCGGGCCGCGGCCTGCTCACCCACTACATGCCCGCGCATTACTCGGCGGGGTGGTGGATGGACTCCGCGACCACGCTGCGCGAGGCCTCCGACGCCACGTACGAGCTGTTCGATCAGCTCAAAACGGTGGCGCTGACCCGCAACGTGCTGCTGCCCGTCGGCACCGACTACACGCCGCCCAACACATGGGTCACCGCGATCCATCGCGACTGGGCCGCCCGCTACACCTGGCCGCGATTCGTGTGCGCGCTGCCGCGCGAGTTCTTCGCGGCGGTGCGCGCCGAGCTGGCGCAGCGCGGGTGTGAGCCGTCGCCGCAGACCCGGGACATGAACCCGATCTACACCGGCAAGGACGTGTCCTACATCGACACCAAACAAGCCAACCGGGCCGCCGAGAACGCCGTGCTGGCGGCCGAGCGGTTCGCGGTGTTCGCGGCCCTGGCGACCGGCGCCGACTACCCGCATGCGGCCCTGGCCAAGGCGTGGGTGCAGCTGGCCTACGGCGCGCACCACGACGCGATCACCGGGTCGGAATCCGACCAGGTCTACCTCGACCTGTTGACCGGCTGGCGCGACGCGTGGGAGCTGGGCCGCACGGCCCGGGACGCCTCGCTGGCGCTGCTGTCCGGGGCGATCGAGGGCGACGTCGTCGTGTGGAACCCCCTGGCGCACCCACGCACCGATCTCGTCACCGCGCGCATCGATCCGCCGCTGCCCGCGGGCGTGCGGGTGCTGGACGCCGACGGCGCCGAACTGCCCGCGCTGGTCGAGCACGACGGGAGCTCGGTCACCTGGCTGGCCCGCGATGTCGGGTCGCTGGGCTGGCGGGCCTACCGGCTGGCACCCGCCGACCAAGCGGCCGGCTGGGCGGCGGTGCCGGGATCGGTGATCGCCAACGAGCACTACCGGCTCGAGGTCGACAAGGCCCGCGGCGGGGCCGTCGCCTCGCTGATCGACTTGTCTGCCCAGGGGGGCCGCGAGCTGATCGCCGAGGGCCGGGTGGGCAACGAGCTCGCCGTCTACGAGGAATACCCGTCGCACCCCACGCAGGGCGAGGGACCGTGGCACCTGCTGCCCAAGGGGCCGGTGGTGTGCTCGTCGGAATCGCCGGCGCGGGTGCGGGCCTTTCGCGGACCCCTCGGTGAGCGGGTGGTGGTCCGCGGTCGGATCGGCACGCTGCTGCGCTACACCCAGACCCTGACGCTGTGGCGGGGCGTCGCGCGGGTGGACTGCCGCACCACCATCGACGACTTCACCGGCGCCGATCAGCTGGTGCGGCTGCGCTGGCCGTGCCCGGTGCCGGGCGCCATGCCGGTCAGCGAAGTCGGCGACGCCGTCGTCGGCCGCGGTTTCGCGCTGCTGCACGACGGGCCGCGCGCGGTGGACACCGCCCGGCACCTGTGGGCCCTGGACAACCCGGCGTACGGCTGGTTCGGCCTGTCCTCGGCCGCCCGGGTCCGGGTGTCGGGGGCCGGGGTGCGGGCGATCTCGGTCGCCGAGGTGGTGTCTCCGGCGGAGGCGGTGTCCGGGCCGCTGGCGCGCGCGCTGATGGTGGCGCTGGTCCGCGCCGGAGTCACGGCCACCTGCAGCGCCGCGGACAAGCCCCGCTACGGCCACCTGGAGGTGGATTCCAACCTGCCCGACGTGCGGATCGCGCTGGGCGGGCCGGACCGCAACGCCTTCACCGAGGCGGTGCTGGCCCACGCCGATGCGGTGTACGCCCGGGAACTCGACCGCCAGCTGGCGGCGACCGGCCGGGCCCGGGTCTGGGTGCCGGCCGAGACGCCGCTGGCCGCGGTGTGGGTGCCCGGCGCCGACCTGCGTGGACTGCGGGCGCTGCCGGTGCTGGTCGTCGACGGCCGCGCCGACGAGGACCTGCGCGCGGAGATCGCCGCGCTGGCCGACGATCTCGGTGACGCCGAGATCGTCGCGCAGCGGCCCGCGTCGGGAACGGAGGCGTTCGAGGACCGCACCGTCGCCCTGCTCAACCGCGGGGTGCCCAGCTTCGCCGTCGACACCGAGGGCACCCTGCACACCGCGCTGATGCGCTCGTGCACCGGCTGGCCGTCGGGCATCTGGATCGATGACCCCCGCCGCACCGCGCCGGACGGCTCCAACTTCCAGCTGCAGCACTGGACCCACGATTTCGACTACGCGTTGGTCAGCGGCGACGGCGACTGGCGGCGCGCGGACATCCCCACCCGCAGCGCGCAGTTCGCGCAGCCGCTGCTCGCCGTCGCCGGGGGCCGGCGGCCCGGTGCGCTGCCGCCGGTCGGTGCGCTGCTGCGCGTCGAGCTCGCCGACTCGGTCCACCTGGCGGCCCTCAAGGCGGCCGGCGATCCGCTGACCGCGGGCCGCGCCGCGCCGGTCGACCCGCACTCGGTCGCCCTGCGGTTGGTGGAGACGACCGGGGCGGGCGCGCGGGTGACGCTTAGCTCGGACGTCGCGGCGATCAGCGACCTGCGGGCCGCCGACCTCCTGGAGGCTCCCGAGGGGCGGCTGGATTCGGTCGACCTGCACGGCTACCAGGTGGCGACCGTGCTGGCCCGGTTCGACCTGCCCGCGACGCTCGCGGACGCCGCCGCCCTGGCGCCGAACGCCGAGGCCGCCCAGCCGCTCTACGCCCGCTATTGGCTGCACAACCGCGGGCCCGCGCCGCTCGGGGGCCTGCCCGCGGTCGCCCACCTGCACCCGTCGCAGATCAGTGCGCAGCCCGGCCGCGACGTGACGGTGCGTCTGACCGCGGCCAGCGACTGCAGCGACGCCACGCTGCGCGGCGGGGTCGTCCTCGCGTGCCCGGACGGCTGGTCGGCCACGCCCGCCGAGCTGCCCTTCACCCTGTGCAGCGGCGGCCACCTGGAGGCCGACGTGGTGGTGTCGATCCCGCCGACGGCAGAACCGGGCCTCTACCCCGTCCGGGCACGGCTGCGCCTCACCGGCGAACACATCCCCGCCCCCTGGCGGCAAGCGGTCGAGGACGTGTGCGTGGTCGCGGTGGGCGGCGCGGCGGTCGACCCGGGCGGGCTGGTCTACCTCGCCGACGGGCCGCGCGAGGTCACGCTGCGACCCGGCGAAGCGGGTGAGGTGACCGTCACCGTCGGCACCCACGCCCGGGCCGATTTGGCGCTCGAGGCGCATCTGATCAGCCCCTGGGGCACGTGGGAATGGATGGGACCCGCCGCCCTCGGCGCGGTCCTGCCCGCCGGCGGCACCGTCGGCCTCGGCTTCCGGGTGACCCCGCCGGCCTGGCTGGGACCCGGGCAATGGTGGGCGCTGGTGCGCATCGGCTGCGCCGGGCGGCTGGTCTACTCGCCCGCGGTCCGGGTGACGGTGACATGAGCGGCCACCCTGTCGCGACCGTCGCCGGCATCCCCGTGTCGTGCGCGGAGGTCGACGCGGCCGAAACGCGGCTGCGCGCGGGGCGGGGAGCGGGCGCACTGCCGGCCGCGGGCACCAGCGAGGGCCGCCAACTGCGACGCTGGCTGACCCAGCTCATCGTGACCCGGCGGGTGGTCGCCGCCGAGGCGGACGCGCGCGGGCTGGACCCGCGCGAAGCCCCGACCGAGACGGAGCTGCTGCCCGACGTGACCGCACGGCTGGAGATCGGCAGCATCGCCGCGGCCGTACTGGCCGACCCGCGCGCCCGGGCGCTGTTCGCCGACGTCACCGCCGACGTGCACGTCACCGACGACGAGGTGGCCGCCTATCACGCCCGCAACCCGCTGCGCTTCGCCGCGGCACGACCGGGTGAAAACGGCTGGCGCACAACGGCGTTGGCCGCTCCACCGCTGGCCGAGGTGCGATCGGCGATCGCCGAGCAGCTGCGCGGCGCCGCCCGGCGGCGCGCCTTCCGGCTGTGGCTGCACGCCCGCCGCGCCGAGCTGGTGCGGCTCGCGCCCGGCTACGAGCATCCCGGCGACCCCCGCCAACCCGACAACACCCACCGGCACTGAGACCATGCCAACCCTCTGCCTGGACATCGGCGGCACCAAAATCGCCGCCGCTCTGGTCGATTCGGCCGGCGCGCTGGTGCACAGCGCGATCCGCCCCACCCCGGTCACGACCGCCGCCGGCGACGTGTGGGCCGTCGTCGAGGCGATGATCGCCGACGCGGTGCGCGCGGCCGACGCCCCGATCACCGCCGTCGGCATCGCCTCGGCCGGGCCGATCGACCTGCACACCGGATCGGTCAGCCCGATCAACATCGCGGGCTGGGACCGTTTCCCGCTGCGCGACAGGGTCGCCGCCGCGGTGCCCGGGGTGCCGGTGGTGCTGGGCGGCGACGGCCTGTGTATGGCGTTGGGCGAGCACTGGATCGGGGCGGGCCGCAGCGCGGGGCCGGACGCCCGGTTCCTGCTGGGCATGGTGGTCTCCACCGGGGTGGGCGGCGGTCTGGTGCTCGACGGCGTCCCCTACGCCGGGCGCACCGGCAACGCCGGCCACGTCGGGCACATCGTCGTCGAACTGGACGGGCCGCCGTGCACGTGCGGCGGCCGCGGCTGCGTGGAGACGGTGGCGTCCGGGCCGTGGATGGTGCGCTGGGCGCGCTACAACGGGTGGGCGGCGCCGCCCGGCGCGGGCGCCAGGGACCTGGCCGTCGCGGCGGCGGCCGGAGACCCGGTGGCCCGGCGGGCCTTTCACCGATCGGCCAACGCGCTCGCCGCGATGATCGCCTCGGTCGGCGCGGTCTGCGATCTGGACCTCGTCGTGATCGGGGGAGGGGTGTCCAAATCCGGGCCGCTGCTCTTCGACCCCCTGCGGGCGAAGCTGGCCGACTACGCGGGGCTGGACTTCCTGTCCGGGCTGCGGGTGGTGCCCGGCGAGCTCGGCGGTGCGGCCGGCCTGATCGGCGCGGCCCGCCTCGCGGCCCTGGGCTGACGCGGCGCACGCCGCGCCCGGCTTTCTACGCTGACTGGCATGAACCACAGCATCGACGCGCTCGCGGTCGTGATCACCGGCCTGCTGGTGGGCGTGGAGCTGGCGGTCGCGGTGTTCTTCCACCCGCTCATCGTGCGGCTGCCCGACGACGCCTTCCGTGCGGCCCGCGTCGGCGCCGCCCGATCGCTGGGCACGACGATGCCGTTCTGGTACGCGCTGAGCCTGTTGCTGTTGGTGGCGCTGGCCATCAAGGAGCGGGGCGCGGCGCGCGACTGGCTGTACGGTGCCGCCGGCGCCCTGATGGTGTTGGTCGTGCTGCTGACGGTCACGCTGCTGGTGCCGATCAACAACCGCATCGCCAAGTGGCCGGCCGCCGGTGAGCTCTCGCGTGACCTCGCGGCCCGGTGGGATCGGCTGCACCGGCTGCGGGTGGCCCTGCTGCTGGCGGTGTTCGTCCTGCTGACCCTCGGCGTCACCCGCGCGGTCATCTGAGCCGGCGTCCGGGGTCGCCGTTTTGGCTGACCGCGCAGGCCACGCTATTGTGTTAGCCGTTCCACCGAAGACCGTCGGTCACCGAGCAATCGGTCGAAGGTCCGGGAGTATCCCGGCGGCCCACGCAGGAGGACGAGGCATGACGCCGGCTCGCGCCGGCGTGTTTGTACGCCCCGGCCGTTTCCTGCGCCGGGGCGTTCGTCGTTTTCGGGGGAATCGAGACGACACGTCGCATGACTTCACTTCAGGAGGTAGGCATGGCCAGGGCTGACAAGGCCACCGCCGTTGCGGACATCGCCGAGCAGTTCAAGGAATCGACCGCTGCCCTGGTCACCGAGTACCGCGGCCTGACGGTCGCCAACCTGGCCGAGCTGCGGCGCTCGCTGGGCGCGTCGGCCACGTACTCGGTGGCCAAGAACACGCTGGTCAAGCGTGCTGCGTCGGAAGCCGGGGTCGACGGCCTCGACGAGCTCTTCGCCGGCCCGACGGCCATCGCGTTCATCACCGGGGAGCCGGTCGACGCCGCCAAGGCCATCAAGACCTTCGCCAAGGAGCACAAGGCGCTGGTCATCAAGGGTGGCTACATGGACGGCCGCGCGCTGACGGTCGCCGAAGTCGAGCGCATCGCCGACCTCGAGTCGCGCGAGGTGCTGCTGGCCAAGCTGGCCGGCGCGATGAAGGGCAACCTCGCCAAGGCGGCCGGGCTGTTCAACGCCCCGGCGTCGCAGGTCGCCCGGCTCGCGGCCGCGTTGCAAGAGAAGAAGGCCGCAGAGGGACCGGCGGGGCCAGCAGCTTCCGAGGCCGCTGCCGAGCCCGCCGCGGAAGCCGCCCCGGAACCCGTTTCGGAAGCACCCGCCGAGCCTGCGGAAACCCCGGCCGAAGCCGAATAACAACCACCCCGGAACCTGGGAAAAACAAGGAAGGACCCACACCCATGGCAAAGATGTCTACCGACGACCTGCTCGACGCGTTCAAGGAGATGACGCTCCTGGAGCTCTCCGACTTCGTCAAGAAGTTCGAGGAGACCTTCGAGGTCACCGCGGCCGCCCCGGTCGCCGTCGCCGCGGCCGGCCCGGCCGCCGGTGGCGCGCCCGCCGAGGCCGCCGAGGAGCAGTCGGAATTCGACGTGATCCTCGAGTCCGCCGGCGACAAGAAGATCGGCGTCATCAAGGTGGTCCGCGAGATCGTCTCCGGCCTGGGCCTCAAGGAGGCCAAGGACCTGGTCGACGGCGCGCCCAAGCCGCTGCTGGAGAAGGTCGCCAAGGAGGCCGCCGACGAGGCCAAGACCAAGCTCGAGGCCGCCGGCGCCACCGTCACCGTCAAGTAAGTCACTGCGCGCAGGCCCCCGGGATCGAGGTCCCGGGGGCTTCGTGCGCTCAGCGCGCGCCCATCGCGGTCTGCAGCGACTGCGCCACCTGCTCCGGTGAATCACCAAGGGCCACAAGCAGGTTCGACGTCATCGACCCCAGCACCGGGACGACGGCCGAGCTGTCGTCGCCGTAGTAGCCGGCCAGTTCCAGCATGACGAAGCCGTGGATCAACGCCCAGAACTGCGCCGCGGTCGCCACCACGGACGCGTCGTCGACACCGTCTTTCACGGCGCCCGCGGGTTTGATGCGGCCGGCCAGCATGCACCGGTGCACCCCGCGCACCACGTGCGCGAAGCTCGGGTAGTCGCGCTCGATCGCGGCGACCGTCAGCGTCAGGACGTTGTGGGCGGGCGCGTTGATGCCGTGCGCGCTGGTGCTGCCGAACATCAGCCGATACACGTGCGGGCGCTTGATCGCGTAGCGGCGGTAGGCGGCCCCGATCATGAACAGGTCGGCGACCGGGTCGGCGGTGTGCGGCACGGTCAGCGCGGCGTCGAACTGGCGCAGGCCCTCCTCGGCCACCTCGGCGATGAGCCCCCGCATCCCGCCGAAGTGGGTGTAGACCGCCATCGTCGAGGTCCCCGCGGCGCCGGCCACCTTGCGCGTCTGCAGGGCGTCGGGGCCGTGCTCGTCGAGCAGGCCGACCGCGGCGCGCAGCATCTCCTCGCGAACGCTGCGCTGAACGTCTGAAGTCATCGTTGCCATCTTCTCATCGGGGGCGTACGGTGCCAATAACGCTGAAATAACGATGTTATAGGAGCTCAGCCATGGCGACCACGACAACCGCCAAGCCCGGCAACCCCTACCTCGAGGACTTCCTGGCGCCGGTGAGCGCGGAGGTCACCGCCACTGACCTCAAGGTCACCGGACGCATTCCCGAACACCTCGACGGGCGCTACCTGCGCAACGGGCCCAACCCCGTCGCCGAGGTGGACCCCGCCGTCTACCACTGGTTCAGCGGTGACGGCATGGTGCACGAGGTGGCGCTGCAAGGCGGGCAGGCCCGCTGGTATCGCAACCGATGGGTGCGCACCGCCCACGTCTGCGCCGCACTCGGCGAGCCGGCGCCCAGCGGGCTGAACCCGCGGGCCGGCATGCTCTCCGTCGGCCCCAACACCAACGTCCTCAGCCACGCCGGCCACACGCTCGCGCTCGTCGAGGGGGGCGGGGCGAACTACCGCCTCACCGACGAGCTGGACACCGAGGGGCCCTGCGACTTCGACGGAACCCTGTTCGGGGGATACACCGCCCATCCGCACGCCGACCCGCGGACCGGCGAATTGCACGCGGTGTCCTACTCGTTCACCCGCGGGCGCACCGTGCAGTACTCGGTCATCGACACCCAGGGCCGGGCGCGGCGCACCGTCGACATCGAGGTGGGCGGGTCGCCGATGATGCACGACTTCTCGCTGACCGACAAGTACGTGGTGATCTACGACCTGCCCGTCACGTTCGACCCCGTCCAGGTGATGCCGGCGAACGTGCCCCGTTGGCTGAGCCTGCCGGCCCGCCTGGTGATGCAGTCGCTCATCGGGCGCGTGCGGCTGCCCAGCCCGATGGCGACGGCGATCAATCGCAACCAGCGGCCGACCAGCCGGATGCCGTACCGGTGGGACGACAACTACCCGGCGCGCATCGGGGTGATGCCCCGAGAGGGCGGAAATCGGGACGTGCGCTGGTTCGACATCGAGCCCTGCTACGTCTACCACCCGCTCAACGCCTACTCCGAGATGCGCGACGGCACAGAGGTTTTGGTGCTCGACGTGGTGCGCTACGCGCGGATGTTCGACCGTGACCTGCGCGGTCCCGGCGACAGCCGGCCGACGCTGGACCGCTGGACCGTCAACCTGGCCACCGGGACGGTGACCAGCGAACGCCGTGACGATCGCCCCCAAGAATTCCCGCGCATCAACGAGGCCTTGCTGGGCGGGCCGCACCGGTATGGCTACACCATCGGCACCGAGGGCGGTTACCTGTCCGGCGGGCGATCCGAGATGTCGACCGCCGTGTACAAGCACGACTACGCGACCGGATCCGCCACCGCTGCCGATCTCGATGCGGGCCTTTTGCTCGGCGAGATGTCGTTTGTGCCCAATCCCGCACCGGGCGCCGAGGATGACGGCATCCTCATGGGGTTCGGCTATCACCGCGACCGCGACGAGGGCCAACTGGTCTTGCTGGACGCGCAGACGCTCGAGCACGTCGCCACCGTGCATCTGCCGCAGCGGGTGCCGATGGGATTCCACGGCAACTGGGCGCCCGCTGGCTAACACGTGCGTCAAATAAGTTGCGCCATCGGGGCTTCCGGCTGAGTCTGCGGACGGCCAATTTTTCCCCGCTGTGTGCCGCAACCCTGATGCCGTGTGGCAGGCGTGCGCTACAGTGACTCATGCCACACAAAAGGGCAGGTGGCAGGCATGAGTGTCGACGGAAGGATTTCCCATGGGCGTCGCAATCGAGGTGAATGGGCTCACGAAGTCCTTCGGTTCCTCGAGAATCTGGGAAGACGTGACGCTGGAAATCCCCGCCGGGGAGGTCAGCGTCCTGCTGGGGCCGTCGGGTACCGGCAAATCGGTTTTCCTGAAGTCACTGATCGGTTTGTTGCGCCCCGAGCGCGGCTCGGTCGTCATCGACGGCACCGACATCCTGCAGTGCTCGGCCAAGGAGCTCTACGAGATCCGCACGCTGTTCGGCGTGATGTTCCAGGACGGCGCGCTGTTCGGGTCGATGAACCTCTTCGACAACGCTGCCTTCCCGCTGCGCGAGCACACCAAGAAGAAGGAAGGCGAGATCCGTGACATCGTCATGGAGAAGCTGACCCTGGTCGGCCTCGGCGGCGACGAGAAGAAGTTCCCCGGTGAGATCTCCGGCGGTATGCGCAAGCGCGCCAGCCTGGCCCGCGCCCTGGTGATGGACCCGCAGATCATCCTGTGCGACGAGCCCGACTCCGGTCTGGACCCGGTCCGCACCGCCTACCTGAGCCAGCTGATCCTCGACATCAACGCCCAGATCGACGCCACGGTGCTGATCGTCACGCACAACATCAACATCGCCCGCACGGTGCCGGACAACATGGGCATGCTGTTCCGCCGCAAGCTGGTCATGTTCGGCCCCCGCGAGGTGTTGCTGACCAGCGACGAGCCGGTCGTGCGGCAGTTCCTCAACGGCCGCCGCATCGGGCCGATCGGCATGTCGGAGGAAAAGGACGAGGCGACCATGGCCGAGGAGCAGGCGGCGCTGGACGCCGGACAGCATGCGGGCGGTGTCGAGGAGATCGAGGGCGTGCCGCCGCAGATCGTCGCATCGCCCGGCATGCCGGAACGCAAGGCCGTCGCCCGCCGCCAGGCGCGGGTGCGCGAGATCCTGCACACCCTGCCCAAGACCGCTCAGACCGCCATCCTCGACGACCTCGAAGGCACCCACCGGTACCGCGCACACGAGATCGGCGAATGAGGCGCGCCCGGGCCGGCGGATTCCGTGATAACTCCGCGTAACACTCCCGGCCCGCCCTCTTGACGACGGGCCCTAAACGAGCCAGTCTGTTGGGCAGCATGTACCTGAACAGTCCGAGGGAAGTCGAGATCGCCAGCCAGCGTCGATGTCCCTGGACCCCCAGGGCTGGGAAGTTGAGGAATGCGCCGTCCTGCGCTATTGTTGGACGTTGCGCTGGCTACCTCCTGCCCACCTCACCCGCCACCTGACACCGTGGTCTAAGCCTGAGCCCCCCTACGTGGCTTAGTTCTTTAGTTGCGCGTGAGATCCGGACAGTTCGTTCGCCGGCCGAACCGACACAATTCGCGGCGAGCTGGCCGGTGGTCCCGGCCTTCGTGAGTCGCACGAGGTGCTGGAAGGATGCATCTTGGCTGATTTCCGCCAGAGCAAGACGGATCGCCCACAAAATTCCTCTAACGGAAGTTCGTCGAACGGCTCCGTGCCCGGAGCGCCCAACCGAGTTTCCTTCGCCAAGCTCCGCGAGCCCCTCGAGGTTCCGGGCCTGCTTGACGTGCAGATCGACTCCTTCGAGTGGTTGATCGGCGCGCCGCGGTGGCGCGAGGCGGCCGCCGCGCGCGGCGACGGCAAGCCGGGGGTCACCCCGGTGGGCGGCCTCGAAGAGGTGCTCTTGGAGCTCTCGCCGATCGAGGACTTCTCCGGCTCGATGTCGCTGTCGTTCTCCGACCCGCGCTTCGACGAGGTCAAGGCGCCGGTCGACGAGTGCAAAGACAAGGACATGACGTACGCGGCCCCGCTGTTCGTCACGGCCGAGTTCATCAACAACAACACCGGCGAGATCAAGAGCCAGACGGTGTTCATGGGTGACTTCCCGATGATGACCGAGAAGGGCACCTTCATCATCAACGGCACCGAGCGCGTCGTGGTCAGCCAGCTGGTCCGCTCGCCCGGTGTGTACTTCGACGAGACCATCGACAAGTCGACCGAGAAGCTGCTGCACAGCGTCAAGGTGATCCCCAGCCGGGGCGCGTGGCTGGAGTTCGACGTCGACAAGCGCGACACCGTCGGCGTGCGCATCGACCGCAAGCGCCGCCAGCCGGTCACCGTGCTGCTCAAGGCGCTGGGCTGGACCAACGAGCAGATCACCGAGCGCTTCGGCTTCTCCGAGATCATGATGTCGACGCTGGAGAAGGACAACACCGCCGGCACCGACGAGGCGCTGCTGGACATCTACCGCAAGCTGCGTCCGGGCGAGCCGCCGACCAAGGAGTCCGCGCAGACCCTGCTGGAGAACCTGTTCTTCAAGGAGAAGCGCTACGACCTGGCGCGTGTCGGCCGCTACAAGGTCAACAAGAAGCTCGGCCTGCACGCGGGCGAGCCGATCACCAGCTCGACGCTGACCGAGGAAGACGTCGTCGCCACCATCGAGTACCTGGTGCGCCTGCACCACGCCCGGACGGATGGCCAGCCCGCTGTCATGACTGTCCCCGGCGGCATCGAGGTGCCGGTGGAGACTGACGACATCGACCACTTCGGCAACCGCCGCCTGCGCACCGTCGGTGAGCTGATCCAGAATCAGATCCGGGTCGGCATGTCGCGGATGGAGCGCGTCGTCCGCGAGCGGATGACCACGCAGGACGTCGAGGCCATCACGCCGCAGACCCTGATCAACATCCGGCCGGTCGTCGCCGCGATCAAGGAGTTCTTCGGCACCAGCCAGCTGAGCCAGTTCATGGACCAGAACAACCCGCTGTCCGGTCTGACCCACAAGCGCCGCCTCTCGGCGCTGGGCCCCGGCGGTCTGTCCCGTGAGCGCGCCGGCCTGGAGGTCCGTGACGTCCACCCCTCGCACTACGGCCGGATGTGCCCGATCGAGACCCCGGAGGGTCCCAACATCGGTCTGATCGGCTCGCTGTCGGTGTACGCGCGGGTGAACCCCTTCGGGTTCATCGAGACCCCGTACCGCAAGGTGGTCGACGGTGTGGTCACCGACGAGATCCACTACCTGACCGCCGACGAGGAGGACCGCCACGTCGTGGCGCAGGCCAACTCGCCGATCGACGCCAAGGGCCGGTTCGAGGAGTCGCGCGTGCTGGTCCGCCGGAAGGCGGGCGAGGTCGAGTACGTGCCCTCGTCCGAGGTGGACTACATGGACGTCTCGCCGCGCCAGATGGTGTCGGTGGCCACCGCGATGATCCCGTTCCTCGAGCACGATGACGCCAACCGTGCCCTGATGGGCGCCAACATGCAGCGCCAGGCGGTTCCACTGGTGCGCAGCGAGGCGCCGCTGGTGGGCACCGGCATGGAGCTGCGCGCGGCGATCGACGCCGGCGACGTCGTCGTCGCGGAGAAGGCCGGGGTGATCGAGGAGGTCTCCGCCGACTACATCACCGTGATGGCCGACGACGGCACCCGGCACACCTACCGGATGCGCAAGTTCGAGCGGTCCAACCACGGCACCTGCGCCAACCAGTCGCCGATCGTCGACGCGGGCGACCGCGTCGAGGCCGGCCAGGTGATCGCCGACGGTCCGTGCACCGAGAACGGCGAGATGGCGCTGGGCAAGAACCTGCTCGTGGCGATCATGCCGTGGGAGGGCCACAACTACGAGGACGCGATCATCCTGTCCAACCGTCTGGTTGAGGAGGACGTGCTCACCTCGATCCACATCGAGGAGCACGAGATCGACGCCCGCGACACCAAGCTGGGCGCCGAGGAGATCACCCGGGACATCCCGAACGTCTCCGACGAGGTGCTGGCCGACCTCGACGAGCGCGGCATCGTGCGCATCGGCGCCGAGGTCCGCGACGGCGACATCCTGGTCGGCAAGGTGACCCCGAAGGGTGAGACCGAGCTGACCCCGGAGGAGCGGTTGCTGCGGGCGATCTTCGGCGAGAAGGCCCGCGAGGTCCGCGACACCTCGCTGAAGGTGCCGCACGGTGAGTCCGGCAAGGTCATCGGCATCCGGGTGTTCTCCCGCGAGGACGACGACGAGCTGCCGGCCGGTGTCAACGAGCTGGTGCGCGTCTACGTGGCCCAGAAGCGGAAGATCTCCGACGGCGACAAGCTGGCCGGACGGCACGGCAACAAGGGTGTGATCGGCAAGATCCTGCCCCAGGAGGACATGCCGTTCCTGCCGGACGGCACTCCGGTGGACATCATCCTGAACACCCACGGGGTGCCGCGACGGATGAACATCGGCCAGATCCTGGAGACCCACCTCGGGTGGGTCGCCAAGTCCGGCTGGAACATCGAGGGCTCACCCGATTGGGCGGTGAACCTGCCCGAGGAGCTGCGGCACGCGCAGCCGGACCAGATCGTGTCGACGCCGGTGTTCGACGGCGCCAAGGAGGAGGAGCTGGCGGGCATGCTGTCCTGCACGCTGCCCAACCGCGACGGCGAGGTCATGGTGGACGGCGACGGCAAGTCGGTGCTGTTCGACGGCCGCAGCGGCGAGCCGTTCCCGTACCCGGTGACCGTCGGCTACATGTACATCATGAAGCTGCACCACCTGGTGGACGACAAGATCCACGCCCGCTCCACCGGCCCGTACTCGATGATCACCCAGCAGCCGCTGGGCGGTAAGGCGCAGTTCGGTGGCCAGCGCTTCGGGGAGATGGAGTGCTGGGCGATGCAGGCCTACGGCGCGGCGTACACGCTGCAGGAGCTGTTGACCATCAAGTCCGACGACACCGTCGGCCGGGTCAAGGTGTACGAGGCGATCGTCAAGGGCGAGAACATCCCGGAGCCGGGTATCCCCGAGTCCTTCAAGGTGTTGCTCAAGGAACTGCAGTCGCTGTGCCTCAATGTCGAGGTGCTGTCCTCGGACGGCGCGGCGATCGAGTTGCGCGAAGGCGAGGACGAGGACCTCGAACGGGCCGCGGCGAACCTGGGAATCAACTTGTCCCGCAACGAATCCGCGTCCGTTGAGGACCTCGCCTAACCAACGTTTTCAGTTACTAAACCCGCAAGGGGAAAGGGAGTTACGTGCTCGACGTCAACTTCTTCGATGAACTCCGGATCGGTCTGGCCACCGCGGAGGACATCAGGCAATGGTCTTACGGCGAGGTCAAGAAGCCGGAGACGATCAACTACCGCACGCTGAAGCCGGAGAAGGACGGCCTGTTCTGCGAGAAGATCTTCGGACCGACTCGCGACTGGGAGTGCTACTGCGGCAAGTACAAGCGCGTCCGCTTCAAGGGCATCATCTGTGAGCGCTGCGGCGTCGAGGTGACCCGCGCCAAGGTGCGCCGCGAGCGGATGGGCCACATCGAGCTGGCCGCGCCCGTCACGCACATCTGGTACTTCAAGGGCGTGCCGTCGCGGCTGGGGTACCTGCTCGACCTGGCGCCGAAGGATCTCGAGAAGATCATCTACTTCGCCGCCTACGTCATCACCTCGGTCGACGAGGAGATGCGCCACAACGAGCTCTCGACGCTCGAGGCCGAAATGATGGTGGAGCGCAAGGCCATCGAGGACCAGCGCGACGCCGACTTGGAGGCCCGCGCCCAGAAGCTCGAGGCCGACCTGGCCGAGCTGGAGGCCGAGGGCGCGAAGGCCGACGCGCGCCGCAAGGTCCGCGACGGCGGCGAGCGCGAGATGCGCCAGCTGCGCGACCGGGCCCAGCGTGAGCTGGACCGGCTCGAGGAGATCTGGACGACCTTCACCAAGCTGGCTCCCAAGCAGCTGATCGTCGACGAGAACCTCTACCGCGAGCTGATCGACCGCTTCGGTGAGTACTTCACCGGCGCCATGGGTGCGGAGTCGATCCAGAAGCTGATCGAGAACTTCGACATCGACGCCGAGGCCGAGATCCTGCGCGACGTCATCCGGAACGGCAAGGGGCAGAAGAAACTTCGCGCCCTGAAGCGGCTCAAGGTGGTCGCCGCCTTCCAGCAGTCGGGCAACTCGCCGATGGGCATGGTGCTCGACGCCGTCCCGGTGATCCCGCCGGAACTGCGCCCGATGGTCCAGCTCGACGGTGGCCGGTTCGCCACCAGCGACCTCAACGACCTGTACCGCCGGGTGATCAACCGGAACAACCGCCTCAAGAGGCTGATCGACCTCGGCGCGCCCGAGATCATCGTCAACAACGAGAAGCGGATGTTGCAGGAGTCCGTGGACGCGTTGTTCGACAACGGCCGTCGCGGCCGCCCGGTCACCGGGCCGGGTAACCGCCCGCTGAAGTCGCTGTCCGACCTGCTCAAGGGTAAGCAGGGCCGGTTCCGTCAGAACCTGCTCGGCAAGCGTGTCGACTACTCGGGCCGCAGCGTCATCGTGGTCGGCCCGCAGCTCAAGCTGCACCAGTGCGGTCTGCCCAAGCTGATGGCGCTGGAGCTGTTCAAGCCGTTCGTGATGAAGCGGCTGGTCGACCTCAACCACGCGCAGAACATCAAGAGCGCCAAGCGCATGGTGGAGCGCCAGCGTCCCCAGGTGTGGGATGTCCTCGAAGAGGTCATCGCCGAGCACCCGGTGCTGCTGAACCGCGCGCCCACCCTGCACCGGCTGGGTATCCAGGCCTTCGAGCCGATGCTGGTGGAAGGCAAGGCAATCCAGCTGCACCCGCTGGTGTGTGAGGCGTTCAACGCCGACTTCGACGGTGACCAGATGGCGGTGCACCTGCCTTTGAGCGCCGAGGCGCAGGCCGAGGCCCGCATCCTGATGCTGTCCAGCAACAACATCCTGTCGCCCGCGTCGGGCCGTCCGCTGGCCATGCCGCGTCTGGACATGGTGACCGGGCTGTACTACCTGACCACCGAGGTCGACGGGGACAAGGGCGAATTCAAGGCGGCCGCCAAGGACGAGCCCGAGGTGGGCGTGTACTCGTCGCCGGCCGAGGCGATCATGGCGTCCGACCGTGGCGTGCTGTCGGTGCGGGCCAAGATCAAGGTGCGGCTGACCCAGCTGCGCCCGCCCGCCGAGATCGAGGCCGAGCTGTTCGGCGCGGGCGGCTGGCAGCCGGGGGACGCCTGGATGGCCGAGACCACGCTGGGCCGGGTGCTGTTCAACGAGCTGCTGCCGGTGGGCTATCCGTTCGTGAACAAGCAGATGCACAAGAAGGTGCAGGCCGCCATCATCAACGACCTGGCCGAGCGCTACCCGATGATCGTGGTCGCGCAGACCGTCGACAAGCTCAAGGACGCCGGTTTCTACTGGGCGACCCGCAGCGGTGTCACCGTGTCGATGGCCGACGTGCTCGTGCCGCCGCGCAAGAAGGAGATCCTCGACCAGTACGAGGAGCGGGCGGAAAAGGTCGAAAAGCAGTTCCAGCGTGGCGCTTTGAACCACGACGAGCGCAACGAGGCGCTGGTGGAGATCTGGAAGGAAGCCACCGACGAGGTCGGTCAGGCGCTGCGTGAGCACTACCCGGCCGACAACCCGATCATCACGATCGTCGACTCGGGTGCCACGGGTAACTTCACCCAGACCCGGACGCTGGCCGGCATGAAGGGTCTGGTGACCAACCCCAAGGGTGAGTTCATCCCGCGTCCGGTCAAGTCGTCGTTCCGCGAGGGCCTGACCGTGCTGGAGTACTTCATCAACACCCACGGCGCCCGAAAGGGCTTGGCGGACACCGCGTTGCGTACCGCCGACTCCGGGTACCTGACCCGTCGTCTGGTGGACGTGAGCCAGGACGTCATCGTCCGGGAGCATGACTGCGAGACCGAGCGGGGCATCGTCGTCGAGCTGGCCGAGCGTCAGCCCGACGGCACCCTGATCCGCGACCCGTACATCGAAACCTCGGCGTACGCACGGACTTTGGGCACCGACGCGGTCGACGAGGCTGGCAAGGTCGTCGTCGCGCGCGGCGAGGACCTGGGTGACCCGGAGATCGAGGCCCTGCTGGCGGCCGGCATCACGCAGGTCAAGGTGCGCTCGGTGCTGACGTGCACCACCGGCACCGGGGTGTGCGCGACCTGTTACGGGCGGTCCATGGCCACCGGAAAGCTGGTCGACATCGGCGAGGCCGTCGGTATCGTCGCCGCCCAGTCCATCGGTGAGCCCGGCACCCAGCTGACCATGCGGACGTTCCACCAGGGTGGTGTCGGTGAGGACATCACCGGCGGTCTGCCCCGGGTCCAGGAGCTGTTCGAGGCCCGCATCCCGCGCGGCAAGGCGCCGATCGCCGACGTCACCGGGCGGGTCCGCCTCGAGGAGGGCGAGCGCTTCTACAAGATCACCATCGTTCCCGACGACGGGAGCGAGGAGGTCGTGTACGACAAGCTCTCCAAGCGGCAGCGGCTGCGCGTGTTCAAGCACGAAGACGGTTCCGAGCGGGTGCTCTCCGACAACGACCACGTCGAGGTGGGCCAGCAGCTGATGGAAGGCTCGGCCGACCCGCACGAGGTGCTGCGCGTGCAGGGCCCCCGCGAGGTGCAGATCCACCTGGTCCGCGAGGTCCAGGAGGTCTACCGCGCGCAGGGTGTGTCGATCCACGACAAGCACATCGAGGTGATCGTTCGCCAGATGCTGCGCCGCGTCACCATCATCGACTCGGGCTCGACGGAGTTTTTGCCCGGCTCGCTGATCGACCGCGCGGAGTTCGAGGCGGAGAACCGCCGGGTGGTGGCCGAGGGCGGCGAGCCCGCCGCCGGCCGTCCGGTGCTGATGGGTATCACGAAGGCGAGCCTCGCCACCGACTCGTGGCTGAGCGCGGCGTCGTTCCAGGAGACCACGCGAGTGCTGACCGATGCGGCGATCAACTGCCGCAGCGACAAGCTCAACGGTCTGAAGGAGAACGTGATCATCGGAAAGCTGATCCCGGCCGGTACCGGCATCAACCGCTACCGCAACATCCAGGTGCAGCCGACCGAGGAGGCCCGGGCCGCCGCGTACACGATCCCGTCCTACGAGGATCAGTACTACAGCCCGGACTTCGGCCAGGCCACCGGCGCCGCGGTTCCGTTGGACGACTACGGCTACAGCGACTACCGGTAGTTTCTGCGACAACGACAAAGCCCCGGGTTTCGCCCGGGGCTTTGTCGTTGCGTGGGACGCCGAGCCGGTCGGGTGTGCGGCCAGCCGCACGTTCGGACTCGGGTGTGCGGCCAGCCGCACTCTCGCCGCCGTCAGGACCCCTCACTACACTGGCCACCGTGCTCATCGGTTCGCATGTCCACCAGGATGACCCGCTGGCCGCCGCGCAGGCCGACGGCGCCGACGTCGTCCAGTTCTTCCTCGGCAACCCGCAGAGCTGGAAGAAGCCCAAGCCGCGTGACGACGCCGAGGCGCTCAAGGCGTCGACCATCCCGCTCTACATCCACGCGCCCTACCTGATCAACGTGGCCTCGGCCAACAACCGGGTCCGCATCCCGTCGCGCAAGATCCTGCAGGACACCTGCGACGCGGCCGCGGCGATCAGCGCGACGGCGGTGATCGTGCACGGCGGCCACGCCGACGACAACGACATGGACGCCGGCTTCGAACGGTGGGTCAAGGCCCTGGACTACCTGGAAACGGACGTGCCGGTCTACCTGGAGAACACCGCCGGCGGCGACCACGCGATGGCCCGCCACTTCGACACCATCGGCCGGCTGTGGGATCACATCGGCGACAAGGGAATTGGGTTCTGCCTGGACACCTGCCACGCCTGGGCCGCCGGCGAGCAGCTGATCGACGCGGTCGACCGCATCAAGGCGCTGACCGGCCGCATCGACCTGGTGCACTGCAACGACTCGAGGGACGCGGCGGGCTCCGGCGCCGACCGGCACGCCAACTTCGGCACCGGCCAGATCGATCCCGAGCTGCTCGCCGCGGTGGTCAAGGCCGCCGACGCCCCGGTGATCTGCGAAACCGCCGACGAGGGCCGCAAGGACGACATCGCGTTCCTGCGGGAGAAAACGGGCGGCTGAGCGCGGGCCAGCGCTTACCTTTGATCCATGCTGCGCCGGCTGGCCACGATCTCGGGTGTCGTCCTGGTGCTCGCGGGCTGCTTCCCCGGAGTCGCCAACGCGCCGACGGGCTTCGTGACCGGCACCAGCGTCCACCACCTCAAGGTCGGCGATCTCGATCGCAGCTATCGGCTGTACAAGCCCGCGGGAGTGGCGGCCTCGGCCCCGCTCGTGGTCATGATGCACGGCGTGTCGGGAAGCGCCAGGGAAGCCGAAAAGGACTACCACTGGGACGGTTTGGCCGATTCGGGCAAGTTCGTCGTCGCCTACCCTGACGGCCTCGACCACGCCTGGAACGTCGACGGCCAAACCTGCTGCGGCCGGTCCGGACGAGAGGGCGTGGATGACGTCGGTTTCATCAGCGCGGCCGTCGCCGACATCGCCAAGAACGTCGGCATCGACACCGCGAAGGTCTATGCCACCGGCATGAGCAACGGCGGCATCATGTCCTACACGCTGGCCTGCACCACGGAGATCTTCGCCGCGATCGGTCCGGTCGCGGGCACCCAGCTGAACTCCTGCCGCACGCCGCATCCGATGTCGGTCATGCACATTCACGGCACCGCGGACGAGCTGGTGCCCTACGGCGGCGGACCGGGCTACAGCGTGATCAACGGCCCGCCCGTGCCGAACGTGAATGCCTTCTGGCGCAACGTCGATCAGTGCGGCGCCCCGTCGGCCACCACCGACGGCCCGATCACCACCTCGACCGCGGGATGCGCCGAGGGTCGCGGGGTCGTGCTCATCACGGTCGACCACGGCGACCACGAGTGGCCCGACTTCGCGACGCGAGAACTGTGGGACTTCTTCGCCGCGCACCCGCGCTGATCATTACAGCTCTTGTGCAACTGTCGGAAAAATGTAACATTGATCCCATGTCGGACACCCATGTCGTCACCAACCAGGTCCCGCCCCTGGAAGACCACAACCCCGCCACCTCGGCGGTGCTCATCGAGGCCCTGATTCGCGAGGGAGGGCAGTGGGGCCTGGACGAGGTGAACGAGGTCGGCGCCCTGTCGGCCAGCCGCGAGGCGCAGCGCTGGGGCGAGCTCGCCGATCGCAACCGGCCCATCCTGCACACCCACGACCGCAACGGTCACCGGATCGACGAGGTCGAATACGACCCGGCGTACCACGAGCTGATGCGCGCGGCGATCGAACACGGCATGCACGCCGCGCCCTGGGCCGACGAGCGGCCGGGTGCGCACGTCGTGCGGGCCGCCAAGACCTCGGTGTGGACGGTCGAACCGGGGCACGTCTGCCCGATTTCGATGACGTATGCCGTGGTGCCCGCGCTGCGCTACAACCCCGAGCTGGCCCAGGTCTACGAGCCGCTGCTGACCTCCCGCGAATACGACCCGGAACTCCGGCCGGCCACCGCCAAGCCCGGCATCACGGCGGGCATGTCGATGACCGAGAAGCAGGGCGGCTCCGACGTGCGCGCCGGCACCACGCAGGCCACCCCCAACGCCGACGGCACCTACAGCCTGACGGGCCACAAGTGGTTCACCTCGGCGCCGATGTGTGACATCTTCCTGGTGCTCGCGCAGGCGCCCGGAGGGTTGTCGTGCTTCATGCTGCCGCGCGTGCTGCCCGACGGCACCCGCAACCGGATGTTTTTGCAGCGTCTCAAGGACAAGCTCGGCAACCACGCCAACGCCTCGAGCGAGGTCGAGTACGACGGCGCGATCGCGTGGCTGGTGGGCGAGGAGGGCCGCGGCGTGCCGACCATCATCGAGATGGTCAACCTCACCCGGCTGGACTGCACGCTGGGCAGCGCCACCAGCATGCGCACCGGTTTGACCCGCGCGATCTACCACGCCCAGCACCGAAAGGCGTTTGGCGCCTATCTCATTGACCAGCCGCTGATGCGCAACGTGCTGGCCGATTTGGCCGTGGAGGCGGAGGCGGCCACCATGGTCGCGATGCGGATGGCCGGCGCCACCGACAAGGCGGTGCGCGGCGACGAGACCGAGGCGCTGCTGCGCCGGATCGGCCTGGCCGCCAGCAAGTACTGGGTGTGCAAGCGCTCGACCCCGCACGCCGCCGAAGCCCTGGAATGCCTGGGCGGCAACGGCTATGTGGAGGACTCCGGCATGCCGCGGCTGTACCGGGAGGCGCCGCTGATGGGCATCTGGGAGGGTTCGGGCAACGTCAGCGCGCTGGATACGTTGCGCGCCATGGCGACTCGTCCCGAATGCGTCGAGGTGCTGTTCGACGAAATCGCCGAGAGCGCGGGCCAGGACCCGCGCCTGGGCAACCATGTCGCGCGGCTGCGCGCCGACCTGGCCAACCTGGAGTCCATCGCCTACCGCGGCCGCAAGGTCGCCGAGGACATCTGCCTGGCGCTGCAGGGCTCGCTGCTGGTGCGCCACGGGCACCCCGCCGTCGCCGAGGCGTTCCTGACGACCCGGCTCGACCGCCGGTGGGGCGGCGCGTTCGGCACCATGCCCGACGGGCTCGACCTCGCGCCGATTCTCGAGCGTGCTCTAGTAAAGGGATGACGCCCGCCGGCGACGATGCAGAGCGCAGCGATGAGGAGGAGTGGCGCTCATGACTCACGCGATCAGGCCGGTCGACTTCGACAACCTGAAGACGATGACCTATGAGGTCACCGACCGGGTCGCCCGGATCACGTTCAACCGGCCGGAGAAGGGCAACGCGATCGTCGCGGACACGCCGCTGGAGCTCTCGGCGCTGGTGGAGCGCGCCGACCTCGACCCGAATGTGCACGTCATCCTGGTGTCCGGTCGCGGCGAGGGCTTCTGCGCCGGATTCGACCTGAGCGCCTACGCCGACCGCACCGGGTCGGCCGGCGGCACCGGCGCGTACGCGGGCACCGTGCTGGACGGAAAGACCCAGGCGGTCAACCATCTGGCGGATCAGCCGTGGGACCCGATGATCGATTACCAGATGATGAGCCGCTTCGTCCGGGGCTTTTCCAGCCTCATGCACGCCGACAAGCCCACGGTGGTCAAGATCCACGGCTACTGCGTGGCCGGGGGTACCGATATCGCGCTGCACGCCGACCAGGTGATCGCCGCCGCCGACGCCAAGATCGGCTACCCGCCCACCCGGGTGTGGGGCGTGCCGGCGGCCGGCCTGTGGGCGCACCGGCTCGGCGACGCGCGCGCGAAAAGGCTGCTGTTCACCGGCGATTGCATCACCGGCGCTCAGGCCGCCGAGTGGGGATGGGCGGTCGAGGCGCCGGATCCGGCGGATCTCGACGAGCGCACCGAGCGGCTGGTCGAGCGGATCGCCGCGGTGCCGGTCAATCAGCTGATCATGGTCAAGCTCGCGCTGAATTCCGCCCTGCTGCAACAGGGTGTGGCCACCAGCAGAATGGTCAGCACGGTGTTCGACGGTGTCGCCCGGCACACGCCCGAGGGCCACGCGTTCGTCGCCGACGCGGTCGAGCACGGATTCCGTGAGGCGGTGCGGCATCGCGACGAACCCTTCGGCGACCACGGCCGCCGGGCGTCCGGAGTGTAGCCATGCCGGACCTGACGGCGCGGTCGGTGGTGCTCAGCGTGCTGCTCGGCGCCCACCCGGCGCGCGCCCGCGCCAGCGAACTGGTCAGGCTCACTTCCGATTTCGGCATCAAGGAGTCGACGCTGCGAGTGGCGCTGACCCGGATGGTCGGCGCGGGCGACCTGGTCCGCAACGCCGACGGCTACCAACTCTCGGATCGCCTGCTCGCCCGCCAGCGGCGCCAGGACGATGCCATCGACCCGCGCGTGCGTCCCTGGCGCGGGGAGTGGGTCACCCTGGTCGTGACCAGCGTGGGAGACGACGCACGCACCCGGGCCGCGCTGCGAAACGCCATGCACGACAAGCGTTTTGGTGAGCTGCGCGAGGGGGTGTGGATGCGCCCCGACAACCTCGACGCGGAGCTCGGCCCCGACGTAAAGGCCAGGGTCCGGGTGCTGCGGGCGCGCGACGACGACCCCGCCGAGCTGGCCGCGCAGCTGTGGGACCTGCCCGCCTGGGCGCGGGCCGGGCACCGGTTGCTCGACGACATGGCCGCCGCGCCGGACATTCCCGGCCGTTTCGTGGTGGCCGCCGCGACCGTCCGGCACCTGCTCACCGACCCGGTCCTGCCCGACGAACTCCTGCCGGCCGACTGGCCCGGGGCCCGGCTGCGGGCGGCCTACCATGACTTCGCCGCTGAGCTGCTGCGGCGGCGCGAACCACTATGTGCGGAGGCGAGATGAGCGATCCGGTGCGCGTCGAGCGCAACGGCCGGGTGATCACCGTGATCATCGACCGGCCGGGGGCGCGCAACGCGGTCAACGGCCCGACGGCCGCCGCGCTGTATGCGGCGTTCGAGGAGTTCGACCGCGACGACACCGCGTCGGTCGCCGTGCTGTGGGGCGACGGCGGAACATTCTGCGCCGGAGCCGATTTGAAGGCGTTCGGCACACCGGACGCCAACGCCGTGCACCGGAGTGGCCCGGGCCCGATGGGCCCGACGCGGATGGTGCTGTCCAAGCCCGTCATCGCCGCGGTCAGCGGCTACGCCGTCGCCGGCGGCCTCGAGTTGGCCATCTGGTGTGATCTGCGGGTGGTCGAGGAGGACGCCGTGTTCGGGGTGTTCTGCCGGCGCTGGGGCGTTCCCCTGATCGATGGGGGCACCGTGCGGCTGCCGCGCCTGATCGGCCACAGCCGCGCGATGGACATGATCCTCACCGGCCGCGCCGTGGCCGCCGACGAAGCCCAGGCCATCGGGCTGGCGAACCGAGTGGTCCCCAAGGGCCAATCGCGCCGGGCCGCAGAGGAATTGGCGGCACAACTGTCGGCACTGCCGCAGCAGTGCCTGCGCTCGGACCGGCTCTCGGCGCTACACCAATGGGGGGCAACGGAATCCGAGGCGCTCGACTTCGAATTCGCCAGCATCTCCCGGGTGGCCGCGGAGGCGAACGAAGGGGCCGGGCGGTTCGCCGCCGGCGCGGGGCGTCACGGCGCGGCCGCCGATTGAGGGCGAGTTCGCCGCCGATCAAGGCCGGTGAGCCGCCGGTCAGCTGCCCTTGTTGATCGTGTTGTCCGAGCCGAGGTTGTCGACCTTGGGATCGCCGTCTTTGTAGGTGATGGTGTTGTTCATCCCGAGCACGGTGATGCGCTTCTCGACCTTGTCGAGGGTGATCTTGTTGTTGGTGCCGCCGATGTTCACCGTCGAGCAGCTGCCGGTGACGGTCAGGGTGTTGTCCGAACCGGCCACGTTCAACGACTTGCCGGTGGCGCAGTCGAGGTTGGTGGTGGTGCCCATCGACCCGTAGTTCACCGTGTTGCCGATCTCGAGGGACGCGGTGGTGCTCGCTCCGCTCGATCCCGTCGTCGGCGCGGCGCCGGCACTCGTCGTCGGGCTGCTCTTCGTCGTGGTGGTGGTGGAGGAGCCCGCCGGCGGATTGGCCGTCGAGCTGCAGCCGGCCAGCACCAGGATCGCGGCGGCCGGTGCCAGGGCGAAGGTGTGCACACGCATCGTTGTTTGATTCCCCTCGGTATGGTGCCTCAGCCCGGCACCTGCTGGAGCCGGTTGGTCATGCCCAGTTCGCGGCCCCGGTCCCACAGGAACGGCTGACCGCCCTTGTAGAGCACGGTCTGGTCGTGGCCGTACACCGTGATGTCGTGCGAAACCGAGTCGGCGATAACGACATTCGACGAACCCATCACCGTCACGGCGTAACAGTTGCCCAGCGCGGTGACCGTCAGGAACGAGCCGTTGACCAGCAGCGTGGCGTCGTTGCAGTCGACCGTCTGCTCCATGTCCTCCCCGATGACATGGGTGTCGCCGTTCTTGGCCTGCGCAAGCCCCGGCACGGCCGCGAAACCGGCCACGATCGCGACGGCGCACGTGGCCAACGACCCGGCGACAGTTGTCCACTTCACTGCGGGCCCCCTCTTGGACGGGTCGTCTGCTCGAATGAGCCAAGCATGACATTACGTGCATTCGCCCGCCCGATGGCAGATTTTCTTTGGTTCGCCGGGAGCTCATGCGCCTCCGGGGAGATTAATGTCTGACCGGGCGTCAACTAGAGTCATTAGTTAACCGCAACCCGTTCCCGCGATCGAAGGGCGACCGCCATGGCAGCTCAACCGGAATCGCCGTCGGCGGCCGGGCGCCAACGCGCGGGACGGCCCGGTTCGCGCCCGACCAAGCTCAGCCGGGAAGGGATCATCGACGGCGCGCTGACGTTCCTGGACCGCGAGGGCTGGGACGCCCTGACCATCAACGCGCTGGCGACGCAGTTGGGCACCAAGGGGCCGTCGCTGTACAACCACGTGGACAGCCTGGAGGATTTGCGCCGGGCGGTCCGGATCCGGGTGATCGACGACATCATCATGATGCTCAACCGGGTGGGCGAGGGCCGCGCCCGCGACGACGCGGTGCTCGTCATGGCCGGCGCGTACCGCAGCTACGCCCACCACCACCCGGGGCGCTACTCGGCCTTCACCCGGATGCCGCTGGGTGGCGAAGACGCCGAGTACGCGGCGGCGACCCGCAGCGCGGCCGCCCCGGTGATCGCCGTGCTGTCCTCCTACGGGCTCGACGGCGCCGAAGCCTTCCACGCCGCGCTGGAGTTCTGGTCCGCGATGCACGGCTTCGTGTTGCTCGAGATGACCGGCGTCATGGACGACATCGACACCGACGTGTTGTTCTCCGACATGGTGCTGCGCCTGGCGGCGGGTCTGGAACGGCGCACCGCCCACGACGGCGCCAGGGGCTAGGCCCCGTTGCGATCCCCGCTGGTCCGCCGCTTTGACCTGCGAGACCGGCGGCGGGTATTGTGGTTCCTCGTGCCTGGCGGCTTACGGCGCCTAACCGTAAGGAAGTGAATGCCGGGCGAATTCGCGTGTCCACCATGCATCGGGCTTACGTCCGGTGCGCAGCGCATGCGACACACCCGGCCGCGGGGTGAAGCGGACGGTCATAACTGCAGTACACAGACTTGAAGACGCCAGAAATATGCCGAACACGAACAGAGAAAGCCGGTAGATGCCAACCATTCAGCAGCTGGTCCGCAAGGGTCGCCGGGACAAGGTCGCCAAGGTCAAGACCGCGGCCCTCAAGGGCAGCCCGCAGCGCCGTGGCGTATGCACCCGCGTGTACACCACCACTCCGAAGAAGCCGAACTCCGCTCTTCGGAAGGTCGCCCGCGTGAAGCTGACGAGCCAGGTTGAGGTGACGGCCTACATCCCAGGCGAGGGACACAACCTGCAGGAGCACTCGATGGTGCTGGTGCGTGGTGGCCGGGTGAAGGACCTGCCCGGTGTCCGGTACAAGATCATCCGCGGTTCGCTCGACACCCAGGGCGTCAAGAACCGCAAGCAGGCTCGCAGCCGTTACGGCGCCAAGAAGGAGAAGAGCTGATGCCGCGCAAGGGGCCCGCGCCGAAGCGCCCGTTGGTCAACGACCCGGTCTACGGGTCGCAGCTGGTCACCCAGCTGGTGAACAAAGTCCTGCTGCAGGGGAAGAAATCGCTCGCCGAGCGCATTGTTTATGGTGCGCTCGAACAAGCCCGGGACAAGACGGGCACCGATCCCGTGATCACGCTCAAGCGTGCTCTCGACAACGTCAAGCCCGCCCTGGAGGTGCGCAGCCGCCGCGTCGGTGGTGCCACCTATCAGGTGCCGGTCGAGGTGCGTCCGGATCGGTCCACCACGCTGGCACTGCGCTGGCTGGTCAGCTTCTCGCGGCAACGCCGGGAGAAGACCATGGTCGAGCGCCTGGCAAACGAGATCCTGGATGCCAGCAACGGCCTGGGTGCCGCCGTCAAGCGACGCGAGGACACCCACAAGATGGCCGAGGCCAACCGCGCCTTCGCGCACTACCGCTGGTAGGTCTATGCGGCCCGCGCGCCGGGGCGCTGGCCTGACCGCGACAGACAGCAATTAAGCAATCGAAAGAGTGGGAAGACTTCTGTGGCACAGAAGGACGTGCTGACCGACCTGACCAAGGTCCGCAACATCGGCATCATGGCGCACATCGACGCCGGCAAGACGACGACGACCGAGCGCATCCTCTACTACACCGGTATCAGCTACAAGATCGGTGAGGTGCACGACGGCGCCGCCACCATGGACTGGATGGAG
The DNA here is from genome assembly GCF_000364405.1 of Mycobacterium sp. H4Y. Taxonomy (NCBI): domain Bacteria; kingdom Bacillati; phylum Actinomycetota; class Actinomycetes; order Mycobacteriales; family Mycobacteriaceae; genus Mycobacterium; species Mycobacterium sp. H4Y. The sequence goes on along the minus strand of NZ_AKIG01000002.1, from coordinate 827,874 downwards.
CAGGAGCAGGAGCGGGGGATCACCATCACCTCCGCGGCCACCACCTGCTTCTGGAAAGACAACCAGATCAACATCATCGACACCCCCGGGCACGTCGACTTCACCGTGGAAGTCGAGCGCTCGCTCCGTGTCCTCGATGGCGCCGTCGCCGTCTTCGACGGCAAGGAGGGCGTGGAGCCGCAGTCCGAGCAGGTCTGGCGGCAGGCCGACAAGTACGACGTCCCGCGCATCTGCTTCGTCAACAAGATGGACAAGATCGGGGCCGACTTCTACTTCTCCGTGCGCACCATGGAGGAGCGCCTCGGCGCCAACGTCATCCCGATCCAGCTGCCCGTCGGCTCCGAGGGTGACTTCGAGGGCATCGTCGACCTGGTCGAGATGAACGCCAAGGTGTGGCGCGGCGAGACCAAGCTGGGCGAGACCTACGACACCATCGACATCCCGGCCGAGCTGGCCGAGAAGGCCGAGGAGTACCGCACCAAGCTCCTCGAGGCGGTCGCCGAGACCGACGAGGCGCTGCTGGAGAAGTACCTGGGCGGCGAGGAACTGTCGGTCGACGAGATCAAGGGTGCGCTGCGCAAGCTCACCATCAGCTCCGAGGCCTACCTGGTGCTGTGCGGCAGCGCGTTCAAGAACAAGGGCGTGCAGCCGATGCTGGACGCCGTCATCGACTACCTGCCCTCGCCGCTGGACGTGCCACCGGCCGTCGGCCACGCCCCGGGCAAGGAGGACGAAGAGGTCACCCGCAAGCCGTCGACCGACGAGCCGTTCTCCGCGCTCGCGTTCAAGGTCGCCACGCACCCGTTCTTCGGCAAGCTGACCTACGTCCGGGTGTACTCCGGCAAGGTCGACTCCGGCAGCCAGGTCATCAACGCCACCAAGGGCAAGAAGGAGCGTCTGGGCAAGCTGTTCCAGATGCACTCCAACAAGGAGAACCCGGTGGAGACCGCCTCGGCGGGTCACATCTACGCGGTGATCGGGCTCAAGGACACCACCACCGGTGACACCCTGAGCGACCCGAACCAGCAGGTCGTGCTGGAGTCGATGACCTTCCCCGACCCGGTCATCGAGGTGGCCATCGAGCCCAAGACCAAGAGCGACCAGGAGAAGCTGTCGCTGTCGATCCAGAAGCTCGCCGAGGAGGACCCGACCTTCAAGGTGCACCTGGACCATGAGACCGGCCAGACCGTGATCGGCGGGATGGGCGAGCTGCACCTGGACATCCTGGTGGACCGGATGCGCCGCGAGTTCAAGGTCGAGGCCAACGTCGGCAAGCCGCAGGTGGCCTACAAGGAGACCATCCGCCGCAAGGTGGAGAACGTCGAGTTCACCCACAAGAAGCAGACCGGCGGCTCCGGCCAGTTCGCGAAGGTCATCATCAACCTCGAGCCGTTCACCGGCGAGGACGGCGCGACCTACGAGTTCGAGAACAAGGTCACCGGTGGGCGCATCCCGCGTGAGTACATCCCGTCGGTGGATGCGGGCGCGCAGGACGCCATGCAGTACGGTGTCCTGGCCGGTTACCCGCTGGTGAACATGAAGGTCACCCTGCTCGACGGGGCGTTCCACGAGGTCGACTCGTCGGAGATGGCCTTCAAGATCGCCGGTTCGCAGGTGCTGAAAAAGGCTGCGGCGCAAGCGCAGCCAGTCATCCTGGAACCGATCATGGCCGTCGAGGTCACCACGCCCGAGGACTACATGGGCGATGTGATCGGCGACCTGAACTCCCGCCGTGGCCAGATCCAGGCCATGGAGGAGCGGAGCGGTGCGCGCGTCGTGAAAGCGCATGTGCCGCTGTCGGAGATGTTCGGCTACGTCGGCGACCTGCGGTCCAAGACCCAAGGCCGGGCGAACTACTCCATGGTCTTCGACTCGTACGCCGAAGTGCCGGCGAACGTGTCAAAGGAGATCATCGCGAAGGCGACGGGCCAGTAAACATTCGCTCGGAGTAATCTTGCCGGGTCATTGGAATGCCTTGGGCGCGGCACAACTGAAAACACCAACACTGCTTTAACAAGCACCAACTAGTCCAGGAGGACACAGAAGTGGCGAAGGCGAAGTTCGAGCGGACGAAGCCGCACGTCAACATCGGGACCATTGGTCACGTTGACCACGGCAAGACCACGCTGACCGCGGCTATCACCAAGGTTCTGCACGACAAGTACCCGGACCTGAACGAGTCCCGCGCGTTCGACCAGATCGACAACGCGCCCGAGGAGCGTCAGCGCGGTATCACCATCAACATCTCCCACGTGGAGTACCAGACCGACAAGCGTCACTACGCCCACGTCGACGCCCCGGGTCACGCCGACTACATCAAGAACATGATCACCGGTGCGGCCCAGATGGACGGCGCGATCCTGGTGGTCGCGGCCACCGACGGCCCGATGCCGCAGACCCGTGAGCACGTGCTGCTCGCCCGTCAGGTCGGTGTGCCCTACATCCTGGTCGCCCTGAACAAGGCCGACATGGTCGACGACGAGGAGCTCCTCGAGCTCGTCGAGATGGAGGTCCGCGAGCTGCTGGCCGCCCAGGAGTTCGACGAGGACGCCCCGGTGGTGCGGGTCTCCGCGCTCAAGGCGCTCGAGGGCGACGCCAAGTGGGTCGAGTCCGTCGAGCAGCTGATGGAGGCCGTCGACGAGTCGATCCCGGACCCGGTCCGCGAGACCGAGAAGCCGTTCCTGATGCCGGTGGAGGACGTCTTCACCATCACCGGGCGTGGCACCGTGGTCACCGGCCGTGTCGAGCGCGGTGTGATCAACGTGAACGAGGAAGTCGAGATCGTCGGCATCCGCCCGACCAGCACCAAGACCACGGTCACCGGTGTGGAGATGTTCCGCAAGCTGCTCGACCAGGGCCAGGCCGGTGACAACGTCGGTCTGCTGCTGCGTGGTATCAAGCGTGAGGACGTCGAGCGCGGCCAGGTCGTGACCAAGCCCGGCACCACCACGCCGCACACCGAGTTCGAGGGTCAGGTCTACATCCTGTCCAAGGACGAGGGCGGCCGGCACACGCCGTTCTTCAACAACTACCGTCCGCAGTTTTACTTCCGCACCACCGACGTGACCGGTGTGGTGACGCTGCCGGAGGGCACCGAGATGGTGATGCCCGGTGACAACACCAACATCTCGGTGAAGCTGATCCAGCCCGTCGCCATGGACGACGGTCTGCGGTTCGCGATCCGCGAGGGCGGCCGCACCGTCGGCGCCGGCCGGGTCGTCAAGATCATCAAGTAGTTCGCTACTGAGTCAGGTCGAAGCCCGGATTGCCCACACGGCAATCCGGGCTTCGTCTGCTGTGCGCACCGCCTTGCCGGACCGGCGCGGAAATGATGCGGCCGCAGAGCGCCCTGCACTAGGATTTCGGCATAGTTCTCGGTGACCGTGAGGCGTGGCGGGGAGGTGCCGATGTCGTTCGTTCAAGCGACTCCCGAATTCGTTGCGGCTGCCGCGACGGACCTGGCCAGGATCGGGACGACGATCACCTCCGCCAACACGGCGGCGATGGGGCCGACGTCGGCGGTGCTCGCCCCCGGCGCCGACGAGGTGTCGGCGAGCATCGCCGCCCTGTTCGACGCCCACTCCCAGGTCTATCAGGCGCTCAGCGCCCAGGCGGCCGCGTTCCACAGCCAGTTCGTCCAGCTGATGAACGGCGGTGCGATGCAGTATGCCGCCGCCGAGGCGGCCAACGCGACGCCGCTGCAGACCGCGGCAGCGCCCGCATCGATGGCCGCGCAGGTACCGACGATGACGGCCGGCGCCATAAGCGCCTCGGCGCCGACCGCGCCCGCGGGGCCCCTGGCGGCGGCGGTGGCCCCGGCGGCCGCGGTGCCCGCACCGGCCGGCACGCCGGTCGCGGCGGCGCCGGTGGGGTCGGCGACGCTGGCCTCGGCCACCGCTCCGGCCGGACCGGCGCGGGTGGCGACGCCGGCCTACGCACCGGCCGGGCCCGCGAGCACCGTCGCGCCCGCGGCGTCGGCACCGACCGGCACGTCCGCCGCGCCGCCGGCACAGGTGGCGCCGCAGGCCTCCCCGGCCACGACGCTGCCGGTATCGCCGCGCACCGCCCCGCACTCGCCTGCGGGCACGCAGCCCGCGGCGCCTCCGGTGCGCCGGGTGCCGATCGTCCCGCCCGAATCGCTGGCCTGATCGCGGCCGAACCCGGTTTGCGCGTATCGGGTTCGCGGCGAGCCCCCGAGCGCTAATCTGACACAAATCCCCAGCAAGCCAAGGAGGGGCAAGTGTTAGCGCGCTACCTGAAGGCACAGTTGGTCGTTTTGCTGTGCGGAGGCCTCGTGGGGCCGATTTTCCTGGTCGTGTATTTCGTCATGGGGCTCGACAGCCTGCTGCAGTGGATGTTCTACGTCGGCCTGCTCATCACCGCGGCCGACGTGCTGATCGCGCTCGCGCTGGCCAACTACGGCGCCAAGACGTCGGCGAAGGTGGCCGCCCTCGAACAGAGCGGCGTGCTGGCGCTCGCGCAGATCACCGGCATCACCGAAACGGGCACGTGGGTCAACAACCAGCAGGTCGTCAAGGTGCACCTGCACATCGCGGGGCCCGGGCTCCTGCCGTTCGACAGCGAAGACCGCGTGATCGCCAGCGTCACCCGGCTGGGCAACCTCAACGCCCGCAAGGTGGTGGTCCTGGTCAACCCCACCACCAACGAATACCGGATCGACTGGGAGCGAAGCGCTTTGGTCAACGGCCTGGTGCCCGCGCAGTTCACGGTGGCCGAGGACAACCGGACCTACGACCTGAGCGGGCAGGCGGGCCCGCTGATGGAGATCCTGCAGATCCTCAAGGCCAACAACGTTCCGCTCAACCGGATGGTCGACATCCGGTCGAACCCGGCGCTGCGCGGCCAGATCCAGGCGGTGGTGCGCCGGGCCGTCGAGCAGCAGTCATCGGCCGCCCAACCGGCGCCGGGCGCCCCGCCGGCTCCTGCCGTCCAGCAGGGCGCGGCGCCGTCGGCGGTTGTCACGCCGCCCGAACCGTCGATCGCCGCGCGGCTGCAGGAGCTGAACGATCTGCACGCGAGCGGGGCGCTCACCGACCAGGAATACAACAGCCGCCGCGCTGCGATCATCGCCGAAATCTAGGGGCTCGTCCGGCCACCGGCGGGCGAATTAGAACACGTTTCAGTTCCGCTGCTAGCCTGGTTTGGTCTGTCGGCGGTCGAAGGGGTTACACGTGGTTGGATCACTGCACGGGCGGGTGGCATTCATCACCGGGGCCGCCCGCGGCCAGGGGCGATCGCACGCCGTGCGGCTGGCCGCCGAGGGCGCCGACGTCATCGCGCTCGACATCTGCGCGCCGGCATCGGCCAGCGTGACCTACCCGCCCGCCACGCCCGAGGACCTCGACGAGACCGCGCGCCTGGTGGAGGGGCAGGGGCGCAAGATCCTGACCCGCGTCCTCGACGTCCGCGACGACGCCGCGCTGCGGGAGCTGGTGGCCGACGGGATGGAACAGTTCGGCCGGCTCGACATCGTGGTCGCCAACGCCGGAGTGCTGAGCTGGGGCCGCGTCTGGGAGCTCACCGACGAGCAGTGGGACGCCGTCATCGGTGTCAACCTGACCGGCACCTGGCGCACGCTGCGCGCCACCGTGCCCGCGATGATCGAGGCGGGCAACGGCGGTTCCATCGTCGTGGTCAGCTCGTCGGCGGGGCTCAAGGCCACACCGGGCAACGGCCACTACTCGGCCAGCAAGCACGGGCTCACCGCGCTCACCAACACCCTCGCGATCGAGCTCGGCGAATACGGCATCCGGGTCAACTCGATCCATCCGTACTCCGTCGAAACCCCGATGATCGAGCCCGAAGCGATGATGGAGATCTTCGGCAGGCATCCCAGCTTCGTGCACAGCTTCCCGCCAATGCCGGTGCAGCCCAACGGCTTCATGACGGCCGACGAAGTCGCCGACGTCGTGGCGTGGCTCGCCGGCGACGGGTCCGGCACACTGACCGGCACGCAGATCCCGGTAGATAAGGGTGCCCTAAAGTACTGACCGGCCACCGTGCTAAGAACTCCACGTGAGTACTGACGCGAGCGCCACCAACGGAATCGTGATCGTCGGCGGCGGATTGGCCGCCGCCCGCACCGCCGAGCAGCTGCGGAAATCGGAGTATTCCGGGCCCATCACGCTCGTCAGCGACGAGGTCCACCTGCCGTATGACCGCCCGCCGCTGTCGAAAGAGGTGCTGCGCAAAGAGGTCGACGACACCGCACTCAAACCGCGCGAGTGGTACGACGAGAACGACATCACCCTGCGGCTGGGATCGGCCGCGACACGCCTGGACACCGCGGCGCAGACGGTGACGCTCGACGACGGGACGACGCTTCGCTACGACGAACTCGTCATCGCCACCGGGCTGGTACCGCGACGCATCCCGTCGATCCCCGACCTCGAGGGCATCCGGGTGCTGCGCTCGTTCGACGAGTCCCTGGCGCTGCGCGAGCACGCGTCCGCGGCGCAGCGCGCCGTCGTCATCGGCGCCGGCTTCATCGGCTGCGAGGTGGCGGCCAGCCTGCGCAGCCTGGGGGTGGACGTGGTGCTGGTGGAGCCCCAGCCCACTCCGCTGGCCGCGGTGCTCGGCGAACGGATCGGTGAGCTGGTGGCCCGGCTGCACCGCGCCGAAGGCGTCGACGTCCGCCTCGGGGTCGGCGTGGCGGAGGTGCGCGGTGACACGCGCGTCGAGGCGGTGGTGCTCAGCGACGGCACCGAGCTGCCGGCCGACGTGGTCGTGGTCGGCATCGGGTCGCGCCCGGCGACCGAATGGCTCGAGGGCAGCGGAGTTGACGTCGACAACGGCGTCATCTGCGACGAGGCCGGGCGCACCAGCGCGCCGAACGTGTGGGCGCTCGGGGACGTCGCGTCGTGGCGTGACGCGACGGGACACCAAGGGCGCGTGGAACATTGGAGCAATGTCGCCGATCAGGCCCGCGCCGTGGTGCCCGCGATGCTGGGGCAGGACGTGCCCACCGCGGTGGTGGTTCCCTACTTCTGGAGCGACCAATACGACGTCAAGATCCAGTGCCTGGGCGAGCCGGAGGCCGACGACATCGTGCACGTCGTCGAGGACGACGGTCGCAAGTTCCTGGCCTACTACGAACGCGACGGCGCCCTGGCCGGCGTGGTCGGCGGCGGGATGCCCGGCAAGGTCATGAAGATGCGCGCCAAAATCGCTGCGGCCGTGCCCATTTCGGAAGTGCTGGGCTGAGCCGCCGCTAGCCGACGGCGGTCGCGTACCGGTCGCCGACGTTCTCGGTGTTGCGGATCACCGTCGCGAGTTGCTCGGCGATGCCCGGCGCGCTGATCACGGTCGACGCGGACTTGTGGGTGTGGGGATTGCCCTGGGCGTCGGTGAGCTGCGCCCCCGCTTCCCGGGCGATCAGGGTCCCCGCCGCGGTGTCCCAGGGCTTGTTGGACATCATCACGCAGGCGTCCAGGGCGCCCTCGGCGACGAACGCGAGGTCCAGGGTCGCCGCCCCGATCATGCGGATGCGCTCGACCCGCGGCACCAGCTCGGCGGTGAGCGCCAGCCGGTGCTCGTTCAGCCTGCCGGCGTCGTGGCCGACGGCGTAGTCGCCGAGCGACACGATGGCCCCGCTGAGGCTGTCGGCGGCGCTGGCGTTGATCCGCTGGCCGCCCAGAAAAGCGCCCTTGCCCTCGATGGCGTGGTAGGTCTTGCCGAGCAGGGGAGCGTGGGTGACCGCGACCACGGTGCGCCCGGTGCGCATCAGCGCCAGTGATACGGCGCACAACGGCAGCCCGTGGACGAAGTTCGACGTTCCGTCGATGGGGTCGAGCACCCAGAGCCACTCGGAGGTTTCGATGTCCGGCTGTTGCTCGGACTCTTCGGCCAACAGTGGGATCTCGGGTGTGGTTTGGGCCAGGTAGTCGGCGATGTCACGCTGGATCGCAAGGTCGATGTCGGTGACCAGGTCACGGTCTCCCTTGTGCTGCACCGAGCTCGGCTGTGATTTCTTGAGCGTTGCGGCACCGATTTGCGTTGCTTGCCAGGCAATTTCGAAAAGCTCTTGCATTGTCTTCATGCGACAGACTTGCCTCGCTTCCAGGGGTAGCGCGTGGTCGCGTCTCTCGAGGATAGGGGACAGGTGATTTCACATCACAGTCGCATCACGGTATATCACGTTCGCATCACGACGCAGCTATGTCCGTTCCCCGGGAGTGAAACACGCACCATTGTCGGTGTTTTCGCCGGTAAGGCGCCTGGCCCAGGGAGAATTACGCTGAAATCGGTGATGCGCCACAACGCAATTCGATGGTGTTGCACATCACATCGGTTTGAGGTTTCGTCTGTCTTCGTCGAGGGCACCGGGCGCTCGTGTCTGCGGTGTCACAAAATTGCCAAAATTCCATCGCCAATCTTATTGTGCTGGAAAGACGTAACTTCTGAGCTCGCGTTTTTTTGCTAATGCGACGTCGACCGCCTCGGTCCGGGCGGCATCCGCCCGGCTCGGTTATTGTCTCCAAGCGAACGATGTATGGGGCCCATACGCACCAGAAGGGGTTGGCATAAGCCGCCTGGTGTGTTGTCCCTGGATCGTTTACGTCGAAGAAACCCCACACCCCAACCTGGCAGGCAGGTGATTGAAAAGTGACAGTGATTGATGAGATATACAGCGCTTCCAGCGTGATTCCGACCGTCGCTCTCAACGACGAGGCGAAGATGCCCGTACTCGGCTTGGGCGTGGCCAAGTTGTCCGATGAGGAGACGGAAAGCTCGGTACTCGCGGCTCTGGAGGCTGGCTGCCGCCTCATCGACACCGCTGCCTCGTACGGAAACGAAGAAGCCGTCGGGCGCGCGATCGCCGCGTCGGGCATCCCGCGTGAGGAGTTGTTCGTCGCCACCAAGCTGGGCACCTCGAGGCAGGGCTTCCAGAGTGCCCAGGAGTCGTGCAAGGAGAGCCTGGACCGTCTTGGGCTGGATTACCTCGACCTCTACCTGATCCACTGGCCGGCGCCGAAGCTGGGCAAGTATGTGGAGAGCTTCGAGGGCATGAAGGTCGCCCGCGACGAAGGGCATGTCCGCTCGATCGGCGTCTGCAACTTCACCGAGGAACTGCTGGCGAACGTCATCGAGGAGACCGACGAGGTGCCCGCGGTGAACCAGGTCGAGCTGCACCCGCGCCTCAACCAGGCCGAGCTGCGCCAGGCGCACGCCCAGCACGACGTGACCACGCAGTCCTACAGCCCGCTGGGCGTCGGCAAGATGCTCGAGGACCCGACCGTGACGGCGATCGCCGCCGAGTACGGCCGCACGCCGGCGCAGGTGCTGGTCCGGTGGAACCTGCAGTTGGACAACGTGGTCGTCTCGCGGTCGTCCAAGCCCGAGCGCGTCGCCCAGAACCTCGACGTGTTCGACTTCACCTTAGAGCCTCAGCACATGGAGGCCATCGACGGATTGCACGACGGCACCCGGGTGCTGCACGATCCGATGACCTTCATGGGTACCTAGTACACGCAGCATTGACGAAGACGAATTGCCGGACTTGGTCCGGCAATTCGTTTTTGCCGAGTTAGTGCCAGTGCACCGGCGGGCCGTGCGGGTGGCAGTCGCCCAGCACGCGCGTCTCGCCGTCCGGCCAGCTGCGGGCGCGCACCTCGAACCTGATCGGCCCGCCGGGGCGAGAGCGCGCCGGCTCCATCGTCAGGTGGGCGAACGGTGAGCGCGCGTCGGCCCGTGCGGCCAGCGCGTCCACGTGGGCGCGCACTGCGTCGCGCTCGCCGGCCGACAGGTATTGCCAGGTGATGGAATGCCAGAGGACGGTGAGCGCGCCGTCGGACACCCGCAGGCCGGCGACCGCGCCGGCCGCCGTCCGGCGTTCGAGCCGGGCCGGGACCCGGCGGGCGACCTCGATGGCCCCGCGCAGCCGGGCGAGCCGCGCGGCCTGGTCGGGCCAGACGTAGCTCAGCACGGTCAGCTCCCCGTCGATGTCGCCGACGTCGATCGGCGCGATGTCGTAGCCACGCCGCTCGACGATCCGCACGTCGCCCCCCGGCGGCAGCGCGCCGCGCCACGCGTCATCGATGGCCACCGGCGAGTCGGGCGGCCCCCACTGGCTTCCGGCGAACCGGTAGCGGTAGTGGTCGGCCCGCAGATTCAGCCCGGCGCTCGCCCCGATCTCGAAAAGCCTTATCGGCAAACCGGATTGATTGAGGTGCAGCAAACCGCCGATCAGTGCGGCCGATCGGCCTACCTCGTTGGTCTGTGGTGGTTGATCCAGCGCCGCGCGCAGCGCATCGGCGTGGCCGGCCGCGGCGTCGCGGATCTGAGGCCAGGCCGGTCCGGCGTCCCAGATCCCGCCGGTGCTGGGGTACCAGCGGCGCAGGTGCGGCGCCCGGCCGTCGAGCACCAGCCGGTGCAGCCCGCCGAGCAGCCGGAGCGGCACCGCGTCGCGCGAGGGGGCGTGGCGGTGCCCGGACAGGATGGCCGCGAACACGCCGCCGGCTTCGACGTCGGCGGCCACCAGATCGAACAGCTCGCCGTACATCGCGGAGCCCGACGAGGCGCAGAACCGGCCCTGGGCGCGCAGCGTGTGCGCCAGGTGCTCGACGCTCAAATGTCCAGCTCGTTCAGCCCCGCGCCGGCCACGTCGAAGGCATTGCCGAGGGCTACCGGCAGCGGGACGGATTCATCGCTGAGCCAGTGTTCGTACGCCGACAGCGCCACCCCCAGCATCGTCCAGGCGGCGGTCTGCGGCAGCAGGTCGGTGGTCTTGCAATCGCAACGGCGGGCCACGAACCCGGCGATCACCTCGCGCCAGCCGGCGTACATCGTCATCGAATAGGCCTGCAGCTCAGCGGTTTGCAGGATCACCCGCATGCGCCGGCGGTGGCGGGCGGTCTCGGACTCGTCAAAGGTGTTGAACGCCAACAACGCGGCGCGCAGGGCATCGCCCAGGCGCACCCGGGAATCCACGTTGTCGAGCAGGTCCCGCAGGTGGGCGAGGTGAGTGTCGAAATCGCCCCAGGGGATGGCGTTCTTGGACGCGTAGTAGCGAAAGAGCGTGCGGCGCGAGATGCCGGCGGCGTGGGCGACGTCGTCGACGCTCACGTCGGCGAAACCGCGGGCGGTGAACAGGTCGATGGCCACGTCGGTGATGTGGGCCGGCGTGGTCGAGCGGCGCCTGCCCACCCGCGGCTGCGGCATCTTCGGACCCCGCCCTTCCATTTCGGCACTCGATGCCATATTCTGGCGGCGAGTGTGACTCAGACCCCATCGTTGTCAAGACCCGACGAAAGGCAAGGCCCCGTGGACCACGAGACCGAAACTGACACCCAGCTCGTCACCGAGACCCTGGTCGAAGAGGTGTCCATCGACGGCATGTGCGGGGTCTACTGACCGTGCCTGCGTCCGCGCAGGCCGAAACGGCTCGCCCCGCCGGCGACACCGTGTTCGATCCTGATCGCGGCTGGCGACTGCACCCGCAGGTGGCGGTGCGCCCGGAACCGTTCGGCGCGCTGCTCTATCACTTCGGCACCCGCAAGCTGTCGTTTTTGAAGAACCGCACCATCCTCACGGTGGTGCAGTCGCTGGCCGAGCACCCCGACGTCCGCTCCGCGTGTCGCGCGGCGGGCATCGACGACGCGGGGCAGGCTCCCTACCTGCACGCGCTGGGTGTGCTCGTCGACTCCAAGATGCTGGTGCCCCGGGAGGACCATCAATGACCGCACCGACCCAAGCGGCCGTACCGCGGCTGATCGAGCAGTTCGAGCACGGGCTCGACGCGCCCATCTGCCTCACCTGGGAGCTCACCTACGCCTGCAACCTGGCCTGCGTGCACTGCCTGTCGTCGTCGGGCAAGCGGGATCCGCGCGAGCTGTCCACCCGTCAGTGCATGGACATCATCGACGAGCTGGAACGCATGCAGGTGTTCTACGTCAACATCGGTGGTGGGGAACCCACTGTGCGCCCGGACTTTTGGGAGCTCGTCGACTACGCGACCGCCCATCACGTCGGCGTCAAGTTCTCCACCAACGGCGTCCGGATCACGCCCGAGGTCGCCGCGCGGTTGGCGGCCAGCGACTACGTCGACGTCCAGATCTCGCTGGACGGCGCCACCGCCGAGGTCAACGACGCGGTGCGCGGACCCGGGTCGTTCGACATGGCGGTGCGGGCGCTGGAAAATCTGGCCGACGCCGGCTTCAAAGACGCCAAGATCTCGGTGGTCGTCACGCGGCACAACGTCGACCAGCTCGACGAATTCGCCGCGCTGGCAAGCCGTTACGGTGCCACGCTGCGGATCACCCGGCTGCGCCCGTCCGGGCGCGGCGCCGATGTCTGGGAGGAGCTGCACCCCACCGCCGACCAGCAGGTGCAGCTGTACGACTGGCTGGTCGCCAAGGGCGAGCGGGTGCTCACCGGCGACTCCTTCTTCCACCTGGCCCCGCTCGGTCAGTCCGGCGCGCTGGCCGGCCTGAACATGTGCGGCGCGGGCCGCGTCGTGTGCCTGATCGACCCCGTCGGCGACGTGTACGCCTGCCCGTTCGCCATCCATGACCGCTTCCTGGCCGGAAACGTGCTGTCGGACGGCGGCTTTGACAATGTGTGGAAGAACGCCCCGTTGTTCCGCGAGCTGCGCGAACCGCAGTCGGCGGGCGCCTGCGGCAGCTGCGGGCATTACGACAGCTGCCGGGGCGGCTGCATGGCGGCCAAGTTCTTCACCGGCCTGCCGCTGGACGGGCCGGACCCCGAATGCGTCCAGGGCCACAGCGCGTCGGCGCTGGCGCACGACCGCGAGACGCCGCGCCCCCGGGCCGACCACTCCCGCGGCAAGCGCATCCGCCAACCGGTGCCGCTCACGCTGTCGCTGCGGCCGCCGACGATCACGCCCGCGGCGCCGCCGGCGCGCCTGTGTAATGAAAGCCCGGTGTGACAATGGCCGAGAAATGGTTTGAGACCGTAGCCATCGCGCAGCAGCGCGCCAAGCGCCGGCTGCCGAAATCGGCCTATTCGTCGTTGATTTCGGCCAGCGAAAAGGGAATCACGGTTTCCGACAACGTCGAAGCCTTCGGTGAGCTCGGTTTCGCCCCCCACGTAGTCGGCGCGCCGGCCAAGCGCGACATGTCGACCAGCGTTATGGGGCAGGATATTTCGATGCCCGTCCTGATCTCACCGACCGGCGTGCAGGCGGTGCACCCCGACGGCGAGGTGGCTGTCGCGCGCGCCGCCGCCGCCCGCGGCACCGCCATGGGCCTGTCCTCGTTCGCCAGCAAGCCGATCGAAGAGGTCATCGCGGCGAACCCCAAGTTGTTCTTCCAGGTGTACTGGCTGGGTGACCGCGACGCGATCGCGGCGCGGGTCGAGCGCGCCCGGGCGGCCGGCGCGGCGGGCCTGATCGTCACCACCGACTGGAGCTTCTCGCACGGCCGGGACTGGGGCAGCCCCTCGATCCCGGAGAAAATGGACGTCAAGACCATCCTGAAGATGAGCCCGGAGGTGATCACCAAGCCGCGGTGGTTTCTGCAGTGGGCGAAGACCATGCGGCCGCCGGAGCTGCGGGTGCCCAACCAGGGCCGCCGCGGCGAGCCGGGGCCCCCCTTCTTCGCGGCCTACGGCGAGTGGATGGGCACCCCGCCGCCGACCTGGGAAGACATCGCCTGGCTTCGCGAACTGTGGGACGGGCCGTTCATGCTCAAGGGCGTGATCCGCGTCGATGACGCCAAAAGGGCTGTGGACGCGGGGGTTTCGGCGATCTCGGTGTCGAATCACGGTGGCAACAACCTGGACGGCACCCCCGCCTCGATCCGCGCCCTGCCGGCGATCGCCGCGGCCGTCGGCGATCAGGTCGAGGTGCTGCTCGACGGCGGCATCCGGCGCGGCAGCGACGTCGTGAAGGCCGTGGCGCTGGGAGCGCGCGCGGTGATGATCGGCCGGGCGTACCTGTGGGGCCTGGCCGCGGCGGGCCAACCGGGCGTGGAGAACGTCCTCGACATCTTGCGTGGCGGCATCGACTCGGCCCTGATGGGTCTGGGACATTCCTCGATCCACGACCTCGGGCCCGGCGACATCCTGGTGCCGCCCGGTTTCACCCGGGCGCTGGGCGTGCCGCCGGTCGGCGGATAACGAAAGCCGGGCTATCCGGGGCGGTTTTGTCGGAATTATTTGACGGCCACGGAAATCGTGGTACGGGCGGGGTAACCGTGACGAACGAGCCGACAATTCGAATGACCGATGAACGGCGCGGAAAAAAACTTATTTTCAAGCTTCAACAATCGGTGCACGCCAGGTGAATTCGTCCTACCATCACCGAGTGCCCGTACTCGGCGAACTAGGAACAGCGACGTCGAGCCAGCTGTCCGGTACGGCGGCATCGGTCATGATTCCGCTGGGTTCGACCGAGCAACACGGGCCGCACCTGCCGCTGGACACCGACACCCGGATCGCGGCGGCGGTCGCCCGGCGCGCTCGCGCCCGCCTCGGCGACGGGTGGCTGGTGGCGCCGGCCATCGCCTACGGCGCGAGCGGCGAGCACCAGAGCTTTGCCGGGACGATCTCGGTCGGCACCGAGGCGCTGACGCTGCTGCTGGTCGAGTACGGCAGGTCGGCGGGCACGTGGGCCCGGCGGCTGGTCTTCGTCAACGGCCACGGCGGCAACGTCGCCGCGCTGGGCGCCGCGGTGGCCAGGCTGCGCGCCGAGGGCCGCGACGCCGGGTGGTGCCCCTGTGTGGCCCCCGGCGGTGACGCCCACGCCGGGCATACCGAAACATCGGTGTTGCTCCATATCTCGCCGGCCGATGTCCGGACCGACCAGTGGCGCGCCGGCAACACCGCACCGTTGCCGGAGTTGCTCGGGTCGATGCGCCGCGGGGGAGTCGCGGCGGTCAGCCCGGTCGGCGTGCTGGGCGACCCGACCACCGCCACCGCCGCCGAGGGCGAGCGCATCGTCGCCGAGATGGTCGACGAGTGTGTCCGCCGCGTCGCCCGCTGGGGGCCCGGCCCCGACGGGATGCTGACATGACCTCCTCGGCGCCCCGGCTGCCCGACGGCTTCGCGGTCCAGGTCGACCGCCGCGTGCGGGTGCTCGGCGACGGCTCGGCGCTGCTCGGCGGGTCGCCGACGCGGCTGCTGAAGCTGGCCCCGGCCGCACAGGACATGCTCTGCGACGGCCGGCTGAAGGTCCGCGACGACCTGTCCGCCCAGCTCGCCCGCACCCTGCTGGACGCCACGGTCGCGCATCCCAGGCCCGCCGGCGGCCCGTCGCATCACGACGTGACCGTGGTAATTCCGGTGCGCAACAACCTTTCTGGCGTGCGCCGGCTGGTGAGCTCGCTGCGCGGGTTGCGCGTCGTCGTGGTCGACGACGGCTCGTTCCACGCCGTCGAGCCCGAAGACTTCGTCGGCGCGCACTGCGACATCGAGGTGTTGCGCCACCACCGCAGCAAGGGCCCCGCGGCGGCCCGCAACACCGGGCTGGCGGCCTGCCGGACGGACTTCGTGGCGTTCCTGGATTCCGACGTGGCGCCGCGCCGGGGCTGGCTGGAGGCCCTGCTCGGTCACTTCTGCGACCCCACCGTCGGCCTGGTCGCGCCGCGCATTGTCGGCCTGACGCACAACGAGAACGTGGTGGCGCGCTACGAGGCCGTGCACTCCTCGCTCGACCTCGGTGAGCGCGAGGCCCCGGTGTTGCCCCACAGCACGGTGTCGTATGTCCCCAGCGCGGCGATCATCTGTCGGTGCTCGGCCATCCGGGAGGTCGGCGGGTTCGACGAGACGTTGCAGTCCGGCGAGGACGTCGACCTGTGCTGGCGGCTGATCGAGTCGGGCGTCCGGCTGCGTTACGAGCCGATCGCGCTGGTGGCCCACGACCACCGCACCGAATTGCGGGATTGGCTCGCGCGCAAGGCGTTTTACGGCGGCTCGGCCGCCCCGCTGTCGGTGCGCCACCCGGACAAGACGGCGCCGGTGGTGATCTCCGGCTGGGCGCTGATGACCTGGACGCTGATGGCCTTCGGGTCCACGCTGTCGCGGCTGGCGTCCATCGTGCTGGCCGTCCTGACGGGTCGGCGCATCGCGCGGGCGATGCGCAGCGCGGAGACGTCGATGACCGATGTCGCCATGATCGCGGGCCGAGGCCTGTGGTCGGCGGCGCTGCAGCTGGCGTCGGCGCTGTGCCGGCACTACTGGCCGCTGGCGCTGATGGCCGCGACCATGTCGCGGCACTTCCGGCGGGTGGTCCTGGTCGCGGCCGTCATGGACGGGGTGGTCGACTGGCTGCGCCGCCGGGACGCCGTCGGCGACGACGTCGAACCGATCGGGCTGCCGACCTATCTGGTGCTCAAGCGCGTCGACGACCTGGCGTACGGCCTGGGGTTGTGGTGGGGTGTGCTACGGGAGCGCAACGTGCGCGCCCTGAAACCCCAGATCCGGAGTTAGCCGCCGCCTTGACCGCAGCCGTCACGCACAGCGATGTGCTGATCGTCGGCGCCGGCAGCGCTGGATCGGTTGTCGCGGAACGCCTTTCCGCCGACGCGGACCGCACGGTCACCGTCCTCGAGACGGGCCCCGCTCTCGACGATCCGGGCCTGCTCGCCCAGACCGCCAACGGGCTGCAGCTGCCGATCGGCGTCGGCAGCCCCCTGGTCCGGCGCTATCAGACTCACCTCACCGACGGACCCGTCCGCCAGCACCCCTTGGTGCGGGGGGCCACGGTGGGCGGATCGGGAGCCATCAACGGCGGCTACTTCTGCCGCGGGCTGCCCCGCGACTTCGACCGCATCGGCCTACCGGGCTGGGGATGGTCCGAGGTGCTGGACAGCTTCCGGGCCATCGAGACCGACCTGGACTTCGACGGTCCCGCCCACGGCGACAGCGGCCCCATCCTGGTGCGCCGCACCCACGAGATGACCGGGACCACGCACCGTTTCATCACCGCCGCCCGGCGCGCCGGATTCGGCTGGATCGCCGACCTCAACGACGTTGCGGCGGAACTGGTTTCGGGGATAGGCGCCGTCCCGCTCAACATCGTCGACGGAGTGCGCAGGGGGTCCGGCGCCGGGTATCTCATCCCGGCGCTGAGCCGGCCGAACCTGCGGCTGCACGCGCGGACCCGGGCGGTGCGGCTGCGCTTCGCCGGGAGCGTCGCGGTGGGCGTGGACGCGATCGGGCCGCACGGCCACACCGCGTTCACCGCCGACCGAATCGTGTTGTGCGGCGGGGCCATTGAAACGGCGCACCTCCTCATGCTCTCGGGCATCGGCGACCCCGAAGCGCTGGCGGCCGCCGGGGTGCCGGTGGTCGCGCCGCTGCCGGTGGGGGCGTCGTTCAGCGATCACGCCGAGTGGGTGCTGCCCACCGACTGGACGGTGGCCCCCGGGCGCCCGGTGCTCGAGGTGGTGCTCAGCACGGCCGACGGCCTCGAGATCAGGCCGTACACCGGTGGATTCGTGGCGATGACCGGCGACGGCACCGCCGGGCACGCCGATTGGCCGCACATCGGGGTGGCCCTCATGCAACCGCGCGCGCGGGGCCGCATCACGCTGGTCTCGTCGGATCCCGACGTGGCGCCGCGCATCGAGCACCGTTACGACAGCGAGCCCGACGACGTCGCGGACCTGCGCCGGGGCATCGAATTGGCCCACGAATTAGCCGGCAGCACAATCGGTTCCGCGTCGGCGGTCTGGTCCACCTCGCAGCATCTGTGCGGCACCGCGCCGATGGGGGTCGACGGCGACCCGCGGGCCGTCGTCGACCCCCGGTGCCGGGTCTATGGCATCGACAACCTGTGGGTGATCGACGGCTCGGTCCTGCCCGCGATCACCAGCCGCGGTCCGCACGCCACCATCGTGATGATCGGGCACCGGGCGTCAGAATTCGTTTCGACCCGATAGTCTCGTCTCAGACAGGAGGTGGTCGCCATTACCGCCGGGACGACCGACCCGCGCCCCGCGAGGTCGCGGGCCAGGCTGCTGGACGCCGCCGTCACGCTGCTGCGGGCCGGGGGTCCCAGCGCGGTGACGGTCGACGCGGTCACTCGCACCGCCAACGTGGCCAGGGCGACCCTGTATCGCCACTTTCCGAGCGGAAACGACTTGCTGGCAGCGGCTTTCAACAGCCTGATACCGGCGTCACCGACCCCGCCGGCCGAGGGGTCGCTGCGGGACCGGCTGGTCGCGGTGGTGTTGGCCCAGGCCGAATCCGTGGCCCACGCGCCCACCCTCATGACGGCGATGTCCTGGCTGGCGCTGGGGCGTGACCTGGAGGGGCTGCCCGAACCCCGGCACAGCGCCAATGCCGACAGCGCGGCGATCACCACCCTGCGCGAGCGGATCGCTCAGCAGTACGCGGAGCCGTTCGACGTCATCTTCGACAGCCCGGAGGCCGCCGAGCTGGGCGAGGTGGACCGATCCCGGGCGATCGCCATGCTCATCGGACCCCTGGTGCTCGGCCGCCTGTCCACCCTGCCCGATTTCGACTACCGCGAATGCGCGCTGGCGGCGGTCGACGGCTTCCTCCACGTCCAGACCAATCGGGCTAACGCAGCGAATACCGAATCGGCAGGTGCTTGAGACCACCCACGAACGTGGTGGCGACGAGTTCGGGTTCCCCGGCGCACTCGACGGACTCCAGCCGGGGCAACAGTTCGGTGAAAAAGCTGTTCACCTCCATGCGGGCCAGCGCGGCCCCCAGGCAGAAGTGCACGCCGTAGCCAAAGGCCAAGTGCTTGTTGGGGTCTCGGCCGACATCGAACCGGAACGGGTCGTCGAACACGTCCTCGTCGCGGTTCGCCGACACGTAGGACAGATACACCGATTCGCCCGCGGCGATCGGCACCCCGCGAACGGCGGTGTCGGCGACCGCGGTGCGCATGAACTCTTTGACCGGCGTCACCCAGCGGATCATCTCCTCGGTCGCCAGCGGCATCAGTGCGGGGTCGGCGGTCAACCGGGCGCGCTGGTCGGGGTTTTCGATCAGCGCCTGCAGCCCGCCGGCGATGGTGGCGCTCGTGGTGTCGTGCCCGGCGGTCGCGATGATGACGTAGTAGGAGGCCGTGTCGACGTCCGACAGCGGCTCGCCGTCGACGCGCGCGTTGGCGATCGCCGACGCCAGGTCGTCGGTGGGGTGGGCCCGCCGCGCCGCGGTGAGATCGCTGAAGTAGCCGAAGAAGTCGAGCAGGATCTGCATCTGCTCCTCGGGCGTGGTGCCCCGCTTGAACTCCTCGTCGTCGCCGCCGAACAGTTCCTGGGTGAGTCTGAGCATGCGCGGGAAATCCGATTCCGGCAGGCCCAGCAGCGACAAGATCACGTACAGCGGGTAGTTCACGGCGACCTCCTGCACGAAATCGCATTCGCCGCCCGCGGCCATCATCTTGTCGACGTAGCTCTTGGCCAGCTCGTCGACCCTGACCTTCAGCGCGCGCATGGCCTTGGGGCGAAACCAGTCGGCACCGATCGCGCGCACCACCTGGTGCCGGGGGTCGTCCATGTGGATCAGGGTGCGCAGGCCCATCCCGGCGTCCAGCTGGGCGCGCGCGAAGTCGTCGGCCTCGGCGGGGGCCAGCAGCGGCCGCGGCTCGTTGAGGAACAGGTCGTTGGCCCGCTCGATCTCCATGACGTCGGCGTGCTTGGTGATCGCCCAGAACGGCCGGTACGGCGGACAGTCGACCAACGACACCGGTGCGTGCGCGCGCAGGTGCGCCAGCGCCGCATGCAGCCGCGGCTCGTCGGCGTACGCGATGGGGTCGGCGAACACCTTGACGGCCTGCGCGGTTTCCGGATCGACGGTCGGTGTGCTCATGGCACTAGTCTTGGCCTCGGCACCGGCCATCTCAAGGCCTCTGACCTGGGCGTTAGCGTCGCGTAGCGACGGCGTCCGGGCCGGGCGTGACGGATTGGGCCCGGGATCTCGCCCGAATTTTGTTCGGGCCCCGATCTAGGGCATACTGTTCAGGTTGCCTTGAGCCGGGTTTGCGCCTGGTCGGGCATACGACCAGCGTCCAAACGGGCGCGTCCGGTCCCATCCTTCGAGTGCGACGAATTTCGATCGTGAAATCGGCGCGCCGAGGCCGCGTGAGGGTGACACACCCGACCGCGGGGGCCGGTGGACCACGACAGGTAAACAGCGGCGCACTATCCGGCGCAACGCTCGATCGGCCAACATCGGCCGGCCCGATCGGCGCGCCGGTGGCACTGAGGACATGGATTATTTGAGCCCGGAAACCGGGCCTCAACAGGAGCGAGGGTAGGAGAAGCGTGGCGGGACAGAAGATCCGCATCAGGCTTAAGGCCTACGACCATGAGGCTATCGACGCGTCGGCGCGCAAGATCGTCGAGACCGTCGTCCGCACGGGTGCCAGCGTCGTAGGGCCGGTGCCGCTGCCGACCGAGAAGAATGTGTATTGCGTCATCCGCTCTCCGCACAAGTACAAGGACTCGCGGGAGCACTTCGAGATGCGCACGCACAAGCGGCTGATCGACATCCTCGACCCGACGCCGAAGACCGTTGACGCGCTGATGCGCATCGACCTTCCGGCCAGTGTCGACGTCAACATCCAGTAAGGGGTTACAGAGCAATGGCGCGTAAGGGCATTCTCGGTACCAAGCTGGGCATGACGCAGGTATTCGACGAGAACAACAGGATTGTGCCGGTGACGGTCGTCAAGGCCGGGCCGAACGTGGTGACCCGCATCCGCACGCCGGAGCAGGACGGCTACAGCGCCGTGCAGCTGGCGTACGGCGAGATCAGTCCGCGCAAGGTCAACAAGCCGGTGACCGGTCAGTACGCGGCCGCGGGCGTCAACCCGCGCCGGTTCTTGGCCGAGCTGCGGCTGGACAACCCGGACGCGGCGGCGGAATACCAGGTCGGCCAGGAGCTGACGGCCGAGATCTTCACCGACGGCAGCTACGTCGACGTCACCGGAACCTCCAAGGGGAAGGGCTTCGCCGGCACCATGAAGCGCCACGGCTTCCGTGGTCAGGGCGCCAGTCACGGTGCCCAGGCGGTGCACCGTCGCCCGGGTTCCATCGGTGGTTGCGCCACCCCCGCCCGCGTGTTCAAGGGCACGCGGATGGCGGGCCGGATGGGTAACGACCGGGTGACCGTCCAAAACCTGTTGGTGCACAAGGTCGATACCGAGAACGGCGTGCTGCTGATCAAGGGTGCGGTCCCCGGCCGCACCGGTGGACTCGTGGTGGTCCGCAGCGCGGTCAAACGAGGTGAGAAGTGATGGCAGCACAAGGTTCCAAGACGCTCAAGATCGACGTCAAGACACCGGCCGGCAAGGTCGAAGGCTCGATCGAGTTGCCGGCCGAATTGTTCGATGCCCCGGCCAATATCGCGCTGATGCACCAGGTCGTCACCGCCCAGCGGGCGGCGGCGCGCCAGGGCACGCACTCGACCAAGACGCGCGGCGACGTCAGCGGCGGTGGCCGTAAGCCCTACCGGCAGAAGGGAACCGGCCGCGCCCGGCAGGGTTCCACGCGGGCCCCGCAGTTCACCGGCGGTGGCGTCGTGCACGGCCCCAAGCCGCGTGACTACAGCCAGCGCACGCCCAAGAAGATGATCGCCGCGGCGTTGCGCGGTGCGCTGTCCGACCGGGCGCGCAACGGGCGCATCCACGCGGTCACCGAAATCGTCGCCGGCCAGACCCCGTCGACCAAGAGCGCCAAGGCGTTCCTGGGCGCGCTGACCGACCGCAAGCAGGTGCTGGTCGTGATCGGACGCAGCGACGAGGCGGGCGCCAAGAGCGTGCGCAACCTGCCCGGTGTGCACATCCTGACGCCCGGCCAGCTCAACACCTATGACGTGCTCCGCTCCGACGACGTGGTGTTTTCCGTGGAGGCCCTCAACGCCTACATCAGCGCCAACACCGGTACTCCCGAGGAGGTTTCGGCCTGATGGCGACCGTCACTGACCCCCGCGACATCATCTTGGCCCCGGTCATCTCGGAGAAGTCCTATTCGCTCCTCGATGACAACGTGTACACGTTCGTGGTGCACCCCGATTCGAACAAGACGCAGATCAAGATCGCGATCGAGAAGATCTTCTCCGTCAAGGTCGCATCGGTGAACACCGCGAACCGGCAGGGTAAGCGGAAGCGCACCAGGACCGGGTTCGGCAAGCGCAAGAGCACCAAGCGGGCCATCGTCACGCTGGCGCCGGGTAGCAAGCCGATCGATCTCTTCGGCGCACCGAGCTAGCCCGACGACGATGCAGAGCGAAGCGATGAGGAGGAGTTGGGTAATCCAACCGAGCCGCCGCGAGAGGAAGACCTGATTAGACATGGCAATTCGTAAGTACAAGCCGACGAGCCCCGGCCGTCGCGGCGCAAGCGTGTCCGATTTCTCCGAGGTCACCCGTTCCACCCCGGAGAAGTCGTTGGTTCGGCCGCTGCACGGCCACGGTGGGCGTAACGCGCACGGCCGCATCACCACCCGCCACAAGGGTGGCGGCCACAAGCGCGCCTACCGGGTGATCGACTTCCGTCGCAACGACAAGGACGGCGTCAACGCCAAGGTCGCCCACATCGAATACGACCCCAACCGGACCGCCAACATCGCGTTGCTGCACTTCCTGGACGGCGAGAAGCGCTACATCATTGCGCCGCAGGGACTTTCACAGGGCGACGTGGTGGAGACGGGTCCGAACGCGGACATCAAGCCGGGCAACAACCTGCCGCTGCGCAACATCCCGGCCGGTACCGTGATCCACGCCGTGGAACTGCGGCCGGGCGGTGGCGCCAAGCTGGCGCGGTCGGCCGGCGCGAGCATTCAGTTGCTCGGCAAGGAGGGCACCTACGCGTCGCTGCGTATGCCCAGCGGCGAGATCCGTCGCGTCGACGTGCGTTGCCGCGCCACCGTCGGCGAGGTGGGCAACGCCGAGCAGGCGAACATCAACTGGGGGAAGGCCGGCCGCATGCGGTGGAAGGGCAAGCGCCCTTCGGTCCGTGGTGTGGTCATGAACCCGGTGGATCACCCGCACGGTGGTGGTGAGGGCAAGACCTCCGGTGGTCGCCACCCGGTGAGCCCGTGGGGCAAGCCCGAGGGCCGCACCCGCCATCCCAACAAGGCCAGCAACAAGCTCATTGTCCGACGCCGGCGCACCGGCAAGAAGCACGGTCGCTAGGGAAGTCAGGAGTAGCACATGCCACGCAGCCTGAAGAAGGGCCCGTTCGTCGATGGCCACCTGCTCAAGAAGGTGGACACGCAGAACGAGAAGAACACCAAACAGGTGATCAAGACATGGTCGCGCCGTTCGACGATCATTCCTGACTTCATCGGCCACACGTTCGCGGTCCACGACGGACGCAAGCACGTCCCGGTGTTCGTCACCGAGTCGATGGTCGGCCACAAGCTTGGTGAATTCGCCCCCACCCGCACCTTCAAGGGACACATCAAGGACGACCGGAAGGCCAAACGGCGATGACCACGACTGAATTTCCCTCGGCGGTGGCCAAAGCACGCTTCGTGCGGGTGTCGCCGAGAAAGGCGCGACGGGTGATCGACCTGGTGCGCGGCCGCTCGGTGGCCGACGCGCTCGACATCCTGCGCTGGGCGCCGCAGGCCGCCAGCGAGCCGGTGGCCAAGGTGATCGCCAGCGCCGCGGCCAACGCGCAGAACAACAACGGGCTGGACCCGTCGACCCTGGTGGTCGCCACCGTCTACGCCGACGAGGGCCCCACCGCCAAGCGCATCCGGCCGCGCGCCCAGGGCCGCGCGTTCCGGATTCGCAAGCGCACCAGCCACATCACGGTCGTGGTGGAGAGCCGCCCGGCAAAGGACCAGCGGTCGGCCAAGTCGACCCGGGCCCGCCGCGCCGAGGCGAGCAAGGCCGCCGCCAAGAAGGCCCCGGCCACCAAGGCGCCGGCCAGCAAGGCACCCGCCAAGAAGGCCGCGGCAAAAGCGCCCGCGAAGAAGGCCACACCGAAGGCCGAAGCCAAGACGTCTGAGACTTCTGACGCGAAGGGAGGCTCAGACTAGTGGGCCAGAAGATCAATCCGCACGGCTTCCGGCTGGGCATCACGACCGACTGGAAGTCCCGCTGGTACGCCGACAAGCAGTACTCGGACTACGTCAAGGAAGACGTCGCGATCCGGCGGCTGCTGTCGACCGGCCTGGAGCGGGCCGGGATCGCCGACGTGGAGATCGAGCGCACCCGCGACCGCGTCCGAGTGGACATCCACACCGCGCGCCCGGGCATCGTCATCGGCCGCCGCGGCACCGAGGCCGACCGGATCCGCGCCGACCTGGAGAAGCTGACCGGCAAGCAGGTGCAGCTCAACATCCTCGAGGTCAGAAACCCTGAGTCCCAAGCGCAATTGGTGGCCCAGGGCGTCGCCGAGCAGCTGAGCAACCGCGTGGCGTTCCGCCGGGCGATGCGCAAGGCCATCCAGTCGGCGATGCGCCAGCCCAACGTCAAGGGCATCCGCGTGCAGTGCTCCGGCCGTCTCGGCGGCGCCGAGATGAGCCGCTCGGAGTTCTACCGCGAGGGCCGGGTGCCGCTGCACACGCTGCGCGCCGACATCGACTACGGCCTGTACGAGGCCAAGACCACCTTCGGCCGGATCGGCGTGAAGGTGTGGATCTACAAGGGCGACATCGTCGGTGGCAAGCGCGAACTGGCCGCCGCCGCCCCCGCGGGCGCCGAGCGTTCCCGCCGCGAGCGCCCGTCGGGCACCCGCCCGCGCCGCAGTGGCGCCTCAGGCACCACTGCCACCAGCACCGAGGCCGGCCGGGCCGCCAGCGCCGAAGAGGGCGCCGCGGCCGCCGCACCCGCTGCAGAACCGCAAAGCACGGAGAGCTGAATCATGTTGATTCCACGCAGAGTTAAACACCGCAAGCAGCACCACCCCCGCCAGCGCGGCATCGCCAGCGGTGGCACGGCGGTGAACTTCGGCGACTACGGCATCCAGGCCCTGGAGCACGCGTACGTCACCAACCGGCAGATCGAGTCCGCTCGTATCGCCATCAACCGGCACATCAAGCGTGGCGGCAAGGTGTGGATCAACGTGTTCCCCGACCGCCCGCTGACCAAGAAGCCCGCGGAAACCCGGATGGGTTCCGGTAAGGGTTCGCCGGAGTGGTGGGTCGTCAACGTCAAGCCGGGCCGGGTGCTGTTCGAGCTCAGCTACCCCAACGAGCAGATCGCCCGCGCGGCGCTCACCCGCGCAATCCACAAGTTGCCGATCAAGGCGCGCATCGTGACTCGAGAGGATCAGTTCTGATGGCAGTGGGAATTTCGCCGGGCGAACTGCGCGAGCTCACCGACGAGGAGCTGACCGAGCGGTTGCGCGAGTCCAAGGAAGAGCTGTTCAACCTGCGCTTCCAGATGGCGACCGGCCAGCTCACCAACAACCGCCGGCTTCGCACCGTGCGTCAGGAGATCGCGCGCGTCTACACCGTGCTGCGCGAACGAGAACTCGGCCTGGCTTCCGGGCCGGATGGTAAGGAATCGTGATGGCAGAAGCCAAGAAGGCCGCCCCCAAGAAGGCCGCCGCAGCCCAAGCCGCGTCGAAGGACAAGGGCCCCAAGCACACTCC
This sequence comes from Mycobacterium sp. H4Y, assembly GCF_000364405.1. Lineage (NCBI taxonomy): Bacteria > Bacillati > Actinomycetota > Actinomycetes > Mycobacteriales > Mycobacteriaceae > Mycobacterium > Mycobacterium sp. H4Y. The sequence continues at coordinate 802,367 of NZ_AKIG01000002.1, read as the reverse complement.
CGCGAACCCGAAGGTGCGTGGCCGCCGCAAGATGCGCATCGGTTACGTGGTGAGCGACAAGATGCAGAAGACCATCGTGGTCGAACTGGAAGACCGCGTCCGTCACCCGCTGTACGGCAAGATCATCCGGACCACCAAGAAGGTCAAGGCGCACGACGAGAACAGCGCCGCCGGGATCGGCGACCGCGTCTCGCTGATGGAGACGCGCCCGACGTCGGCGACCAAGCGCTGGCGGCTCGTCGAGATTCTGGAAAAGGCGAAGTAAGCCCTCACGCGTATGTGCGTTCGCCGAGCGTGACCTCACTGCGAAAGAACGGCCGAATTCTCGCGGTGGCGTTACGCTCGGCGCATGTCCACTGACTCGCGAGCCTTCAACGGCAAGATCGAGCTCGATATCCGGGATTCCGAACCGGATTGGGGCCCGTACGCCGCGCCGACCGCGCCGCAGGACGCACCGAACGTCCTCTATCTGGTCTGGGACGACACCGGCATCGCGACCTGGGACTGCTTCGGCGGCCTGGTCGAGATGCCGGCCATGTCGCGCATCGCCGAACGCGGCGTCCGGCTTTCGCAGTTTCACACCACCGCGCTGTGTTCGCCCACCCGGGCGTCGCTGCTCACCGGGCGCAACGCCACGACCGTCGGCATGGCCACCATCGAGGAGTTCACCGAGGGCTTCCCCAACGCCAACGGTCGCATCCCGTTCGACACCGCCCTGCTGTCCGAGGCCCTCGCCGAGGCGGGATACAACACCTACTGCGTGGGCAAGTGGCACCTGACGCCGCTGGAGGAATCGAACCTGGCGTCGACGAAGCGGCACTGGCCGCTCTCGCGCGGCTTCGAACGGTTCTACGGGTTCCTGGGCGGGGAGACCGACCAGTGGTATCCCGACCTGGTGTACGACAACCACCCGGTCAGCCCGCCGGCCACCCCGGAGGACGGCTACCACCTGTCAAAGGACCTCGCCGACAAGACGATCGAATTCATCCGCGACGCCAAAGTGATTGCACCGGAAAAGCCGTGGTTCTCCTACGTGTGCCCCGGCGCCGGGCACGCGCCGCATCACGTCTTCAAGCAATGGGCCGACCGCTACGCGGGCCGCTTCGACATGGGCTACGAGCGCTACCGCGAGATCGTGCTGGAGCGGCAGAAGTCGATGGGCATCGTGCCGGGCGACACCGAACTGTCGCCGGTCAACCCGTACCTCGACGTGAAGGGTCCCGACGGCCAGGAGTGGCCCCTGCAGGACACGGTGCGACCCTGGGATTCCCTGAATGACGACGAGAAGAGGCTGTTTTCCCGGATGGCCGAGGTGTTCGCCGGGTTCCTGAGCTACACCGACGCCCAGATCGGCCGGATCCTGGACTATCTCGAGGAATCGGGCCAGCTCGACAACACCATCATCGTGGTGATCTCCGACAACGGCGCCAGCGGCGAGGGCGGGCCCAACGGCTCGGTCAACGAGGGCAAGTTCTTCAACGGCTACATCGACACGGTCGAAGAAAGCATGAAGCTGTTCGAGCATCTCGGCGGGCCGCAGACCTACAACCACTACCCGATCGGTTGGGCGATGGCGTTCAACACGCCCTACAAGCTCTACAAGCGCTACGCCTCCCACGAGGGCGGGATCGCCGACACCGCAATCATCTCCTGGCCCAACGGGATTGCCGCGCACGGCGAGGTCCGCGACAACTACGTTAACGTCTGCGACATCACGCCGACCGTCTACGACCTGCTCGGCCTGACGCCGCCGGAAACCGTCAAGGGCATCGCACAGAAGCCACTGGATGGCGTGAGTTTCAAAGCGGCACTTGACGATCCGAAGGCCACCACCGGCAAGAGCACCCAGTTCTACACCATGCTGGGTACCCGCGGGATCTGGCACGAGGGCTGGTTCGCCAACACCGTGCACGCGGCCACACCGGCCGGCTGGTCGCATTTCGACGCCGATCGGTGGGAGCTGTTCCACATCGAGGCGGACCGCAGCCAGTGCCACGACCTTGCGGCCCAAAAGCCGGAGAAACTCGAGGAACTCAAGGCGTTGTGGTTCTCAGAGGCCGCAAAGTACAACGGGCTGCCCCTCTCGGATTTCAACATCCTGGAGACCCTGGGGCGCTCGCGGCCGTATCTGGTCGGCGAACGGTCCAGCTACGTCTACTATCCCGATTGCGCGGACGTGAGCATCGGCGCGGCCGCCGAGATCCGCGGCCGCTCGTTTTCGGTGCTGGCCGAGGTGACCATCGATACCACCGGCGCCGAGGGTGTGCTGTTCAAGCAGGGCGGCGCGCACGGCGGGCACGTGTTGTTCATCCAGGACGGGCGGCTGCATTACGTGTACAACTTCCTCGGCGAGCGCCAGCAGGAGGTCTCCTCGGCGCAGGCCGTGCCGTTGGGCAGGCATCTGTTCGGCGCCAGCTATTCGCGGACCGGCACGGTCGAGAACAGTCATACGCCGCTGGGTGACCTGACGCTGTTCATCGATGACGAGGTCGTCGGCACGCTCGCCGGGGTGAGCACCCACCCCGGCACCTTCGGGCTGGCGGGCGCCGGCATCACCGTCGGTCGCAACGGCGGGTCGGGTGTGTCCAGTCGCTTCAAGGCGCCGTTCGCGTTCACCGGCGGGACCATCGCCCAGGTCACCGTCGACCTGTCCGGCCGGCCCTATCGGGACGTGGAAACCGAGATCGCGCTGGCCTTTTCGCGCGACTGACGCGGCCGCGCGAGCGAGCGCCGGCGACGCCTGGATCGATCGAGCAGGGTTCGTCATACCCTGGACTGGTGCTGAGCGAACTGGTCGACCTCCCCGGCGGGTCATTCCGCATGGGCTCGACCAGCTTCTACCCGGAAGAGGCGCCGATCCATACGGTCGCCGTCGGTCCTTTTGCGGTGGAACGGCACCCGGTGACCAATGCGCAGTTCGCCGAATTCGTCGACGCCACCGGGTATCTCACGGTGGCCGAGCAACCGATCGACCCGGCGCTGTACTCCGGTGCGGATCCCGACGATCTGTGCCCGGGCGCAATGGTTTTCCGGCCGACGCCGGGGCCGGTGGACCTGCGTGACTGGCGACAGTGGTGGCAGTGGGTGCCGGGCGCGAGCTGGCGCCATCCGTTCGGGCCCGACAGCGACGTGGCCGACCGCGGCGATCACCCGGTGGTGCAGGTCGCCTACCCCGACGCGGCCGCCTACGCGCGCTGGGCGGGGCGGCGGCTGCCGACCGAGGCCGAGTGGGAGTACGCGGCCCGCGCCGGAAGCACCACGACGTACTCGTGGGGTGACGAGGTCACCAGCGATGGCCGGCTGATGGCCAACACCTGGCAGGGCAGCTTCCCCTACCGCAATGACGGGGCGCTCGGCTGGGTGGGGACCTCGCCGGTCGGCACGTTTGCGCCCAACGCGTTCGGCCTCGTCGACATGATCGGCAACGTCTGGGAATGGACCGCCACCGAATTCTCGCCGCACCACCGGCTCGATTCGCCGCCCAAGGCGTGCTGCACCCCGCCGGGCCCCGCCGACCCGTCCGTCAGCCAGACGTTGAAGGGCGGCAGCCACCTGTGCGCGCCGGAGTACTGCCACCGGTACCGACCGGCGGCCCGGTCCCCGCAATCGCAGGACTCCGCGACCACCCACATCGGGTTTCGCTGCGTGGCGGATTCGCGGTCAGGCTAGACCTGGGGTTGTCCTACCCCTGTGGCATAGTCGAATGTATGTTCGATGAGGTGCGGCGGCGTGCGGTGATCGCGGAGCTTGATGAGCTCGTTGAGCGGTGTCATCCGTCGGCGACGCGGGAGTCGGCGGCCCTGTTGGAACAGATCGGGGTTGTGGCGCGGGTGGAGAATCGGGCGGCGGCGGCGCAGTTGGTGGCGGTCGGGGAGTTGCAGTTGGTGGCGGTCGGGGAGTTGTTTGCCTATCGGCTCTCGCGCTGTGCGGAGAGCGAGGAGTGGGCGGTGGACACCGAGGCGGCGGTGGCCGCGGAGGTGGGCGCGCAGTTGCGGATCGGCCAGGGGTTGGCCGCGAGCCGGGTGCGTTATGCCCGGGCGATGCGGGAGCGGTTGCCGCTGGTGGGGGCGGTGTTTGCGGCCGGGGATATCGATTATCGGATGTTTCAGACCATGGTGTTCCGCACGGATTTGATCGATGACCGTGAGGTGTTGCGTTCGGTGGACGCGGTGTTGGCGGCCACGGTGGGCCGGTGGCCGTCGTTGAGTCAGGGCCGGTTGGCCGCCCAGGTCGACAAGGTCGTGGCCAAGGCGGATGTGGATGCGGTGCGCCGGCGCCAGGAGCGCGTGGCCGGCCGGCAGGTGTGGATGGCCGACATGGGTGATGGGCTGGCGCATCTGGAGGGCACCCTGTACGCCGCGGATGCGCACGCGTTGGATCGGCGCCTGGATGCGTTGGCGGCCACGGTGTGTGCGCATGACCCGCGGACTCGGGAGCAGCGCCGCGCTGATGCGTTGGGGGCGTTGGCCGCCGACGCCGACCGGTTGGGGTGTCGTTGCGGGCGCGCGGATTGTGCGGCCGGGGGGCGGGCCGCGGGCCCGGTGACTGTCCATGTGATCGCCCCGCAGACCAGCGCGGGGTGGGCGCCGGGCGTGCAGATCGGTGCCGAGGGGCTCATCCCGCCGGAGGTGCTGGCCGAGTTGGCCGCGTCGGCGCGACTGGTGCCGTTGGCCCATCCCGCCGATGCGCCGCCGGAGGCGGGGTATGTGCCCTCGCGGGCGTTGGCCGATTTCGTGCGGTGTCGGGATCTGACCTGTCGCTGGCCCGGCTGTGATCGCCCGGCCACCGCCTGCGATGTGGACCACACCATCCCGTACGCCGCCGGTGGGCCCACGCATGCCTCGAAGCTGAGATAATGTTAAACTACCCTCATGTCACGCCGGAAAGCCACTGCTCAGCGAGTTGGTGTTCAGTCGGCCGCGGTCTACGCACGTATCTCTGCTGACGTTGAGGGCGCCGGGTTAGGGGTGGCGCGCCAGTTGGAGGATTGCCGCAAGCTGGCCGCCGATCGCGGCTGGCCAGTCGGTGATGAGTACGTCGATAATGATGTGTCGGCCTTCTCTGGTAAACCGCGCCGCGAGTACGCACGGATGCTGGCCGATCTGGAGTCGGGTGCGCGCGATGCGGTGCTCGTCTACAACTTGGATCGGTTGCATCGCCGCCCGGTGGAGCTGGAAGAGTTCGTCGCGTTGTGTGAATCGGTAGGAGTGCGCGACGTGGCCACCGTGACCGCCGATATCGATCTGGGCAATGATGACGGGTTGTTCATGGCCCGGATTTTCGCCGCGTTCGCCGCCAAAGAGTCCGGACGCAAATCCGCACGCATCCGCCGCAAGATGTTGCAGAACGCCGAACAAGGACGCCCGCACGGCTCGGTGCGCCCGTTCGGGTACGAACCCGACAAGATCACCGTGCGCAGCGAGGAGGCTGCCGTGGTGCGTGAGATGGTGGACCGGTATCTGGCGGGGGCCTCGATCCGCTCATTGACCATGTGGCTCAACGATTCCGGGATCGCGCCTGCGGCATCGAAATCGTGGCGGACCTCGGCGGTGCGCCAAATCCTATGCTCGGGTCGCGTGGCGGGACTGCGCGAGCATCACGGCCAGGTGATCGGTGAGGCCGCGTGGCCAGCGATCATCAGCCCCATGCAGCGCGATCAGGTGTTAGCCCGCATGACCGCGCGGGCGCTGACCAAGACCCGCGCCCCGCGCACCTACCTGCTGTCGGGATTGCTGCGCTGCGGCCGGTGCGGCAACCGGTTGTATTCCCAAGCCCGCCATGTCAATCCCGAGAACCGGGTGCGCCGCTATGTGTGTCTGAGCGGCCCGGATCAGGGCGGCTGCGGCCGCTTGACGGTCGTGGCTCAACCCGTCGAGGACCTTCTCACGGACGCGGTGCTGACCCGGTTGGACTCTCCGGCACTGGCCGATGCACTAGTGGGGAAATCCAGCGTGGATGCCAATGTCGCAGAGTTGTCGGTTCAGCTCGACGCCGACACCGCCCGTTTGGATGAGCTGGCCGCGCTGTATGCGGACGGTGCCGTGACCGCGCGGGAGTGGATCGCCGCCCGTGACCCCATCACCGCCCGCATCGCCCAAACGCGTAAAGCGATCGCCGCGGCCACCGACACCGCAGACGTCAACGAACTCGCGGGCACCGGACACCTGCTCCGCGAGCAATGGGACAGCTTGGACATCGACCGCCAACAAGCGGTCATCAAGTCCGTGCTCGGTCACGCCGTGATCGCCCCGGGTACTCCCGGCGCACGCAGCCTCGACATCAACCGCGTCCATCCGCATTGGCGCATCTAGGTCAATCCGGTGACGAAGAGTCGGTCGCTGCCGGTTGGCTTTATCAGGGTGGGGAAGCCCATTACTTCGGTGAGGTTGAGCGCCTGGTCCGTTTCGAGTACTTCGAACCCGCACCGTTCGTAAAACGTTGGCAGGGCGGGCCGGTCAGCATGGAACTCACCGTAAAGGACGAGATATCCCGACTGGCGCGCAATGTCGGTCCCTACCCTGACTAGCCGCGATCCGATGCCCGTGCCGTGCACGGTTGGATCGACCGCTAGGACACCTAGTTTTGCGACGTGAAATAAGAACGCGGCATTCTGGCCATTGAATTGCGGTCCTCGTTGCAGCAGCGCTGGGGGCGGCCCGAGAAGCAACAGCCCCACTGTTTTTGCACCGCTTCGCGCCGACAGGACCAGAGTTCGCGCGCAGAGGCTGTCGAACATGTTGGCGTACTGGTTGATTGATCGCGCGTGCTTAATCCCCCCTCGTAGTGCGTGACTTAAGACGCCCGACTCCTTTGCCTCAGCGAGGTCTTCGCCCAGCGCACTGCCGGGCCCAATTCCAGCAAGTATTTGCCACCGTTCCAGGTCCTCAATTTCCGCGATACTGGCGTCCTGGATGCCGATCTTCTTCCTCGCCACCGATGTCACCTTTCCTTTGCGTCAAGCATGCTGGGAGTGATCGCCCGTGCCGCTTCGGCTTTGGCTGCGGATGCTAGCGGTTGCCTCCGACATGTCCGCCAAACGCATTTCGTTGAGCAGTCGCGACACGAATGCTGGTGAGCGGCCTCAGCTATCCTTGGCGCTACAGCCTGAGCGCCGCCGCGGCTGTCGGGGTGTCCACCTCGGTGACGCACCCGATGGTGGGTGTGCTTTCGTTCCCCGGCGCACCGCCACCGTGTGCCTGGGTCTGCTGAGCGGTCAAGGCCTAGCTCCGGTCGGTCGAACCACTGTTCGAACTCGGACAGCCCGCCTGCCCCATTGGAGCGGACAGTAGACGAATCGGTCAGCGCACGGAATCTGGCCTAATACAACCCTTTCCCTGGCCACAAGCGCATCCCGTTTCTGGACCTTGCGCGGGCAGTCTTCTTGAGTCTTGGCGCGCTGCATGACACCGGTATGAGGTCTACTGGTTCTCCTGAAATGGATCTTCCGGTGACCGGAGTGAAAAACTGAAGTGCCCCATAGCTTCATTGAACGCCGGCCTTGATTTGCCGGGGATTGACTATCGGGCTGTCGCCATCGTGTTTACGCTAGCCGAAGGTGGCTCCAGTTCACGACTGCAGCAAGGTGTTTGGGATTGATTCCGAGGCGTTTCGCAACGTCCTGCGTGCCTCCGTGGACCTCAACGAGGCGCTGAAATAGTGTTCCTGTCGCAGGTTTGAATTCGCCGGGCTCGGTTCGGCGCCACTTCGACATCTGGATTTGTAGGGCACGGTAGCGAGCATCGTCGATGTAGTCGAGTTCGTGTGCGCGGTAGATGATCGCGGCCACTGACATGCCCCATGAACTCTTCAACTGAATGAAGTCGGCCAACTTGGGCTTATCGATCATCGCGGCGTCGAAATCTGCACGCGGAAACAGCAGTGCACCTGCAAACTGATTCGCTTCGCTTTCCACGGAATCGTGACGACGATCGTGAAATATCAAGTGGCCGCATTCGTGTCCCAAACTGAACCGGAACCTATCGCCCGGAACTGCGGGATTGAGACCGATGACCGGTACACCATTCACCCACGCGGACAAGCCGTCTAGCCCGGGAAGGCTAGGAATCGGCACAAGACAGATCCCCGCGCGTTCGACGAGCGCGGTCAGATTGCGGATGGGCCCCGATTCCTCCTGGCCCAGCACAGCACGGATGTCGCCGGCCAGTTCCTCGATTTCATCGGGGCCGGCCCCTGGCCCATGTCGGTGCAGGAGAATATCGGGGGCCTTCGGCGTGACGTTAAGCAACTCGCCGAAGACTTCGCCGGCCAACCGGAGAAGCTCCTTGGCCCGCTTCTTTGCCGCAACCGATGTCGACGCTCGGGCCCGATGAATGGGTTCGGACATGTCAGGCAAGCTCAGTCGATCATTGCGGTAACCCAGGGCCGCGAGATCGCCTCCGAAGCTTCGGCGACCGCTTTCGATCGCTGACACCATTGGTACCGACAGGCCGAGAATCTCTGCGAGGTCGCCCTGGTTGAGCCCTTCGATGTCGCGGAATGCTCGCAGCCTGTTCACAGGCCGTCTGCCTCCCCGAAGTCCAAATCCTCGCCGAGGTCATCGAACGGATCGTTCTCGCCTTGGTCAAATTTCAAGTCGCCGCCACCGTCTGGCGGCGAATCGGCCGCGAAGGGCCAGAATCCAACGTGGTCCAATTCTCCTGCGGGTACCAGTCGCTGCCGATTGACCATCCGCTTGGTTGCACAGGCCCACAGTCGCATGCCGCCCCGTTCGAAGGTGTAGGCGAGCAGCTTGGGGTGTCCGCTACGATTCTGGCGCGGTGGTTCGAACAAGACAAGTTGTTCGGCCCCGGAAAGGGCTTCCTCAATGTCGATCGCGGCCTTGCTGCGGATCAGGTAGGAATCTCGCGTGCTCATGTCGGTGACTTGCACGCGTCCCGATTCCATGTATTCCTGGTGCAGCGCGAATTGATCCGACTGAGCAATCTGCGCCTGGGCGATTGAGCGGAATCGATGCGACTTATCCATCCGGGTGGGCGGTGAACCCCATTCCGCGGTGAAGGTCCGCGCATCGGCGGCCGCACCGACGTATGCCGCTAATAGGATCTGGGCGAAAGCATCGACCTCGTGCCGCTCTAGCTGCATGCTGTACATACTACATTGCTTGTAGAAATTTTACTGCGAATGTTGCATCGTGTCGGTGACGCGCCAGCGGCTCCATCCACCGTCAGGTGGAGTTACCGCTACTTCGCTCGGCCGGGAGACGGGCAGCGATTCGGTATGAACTTTAATCCGCTTGCATACCATCGAGTTCAACGGAGAGATCCCAGTTCGGCTGGCGTGGGTGCTCACCATTTGACGAGTTCTGGGTGGGTTGCCCATATTTGGGGTAGCGACAGTTCCCCGAAGGGGGTGACCGCGAACGGCATGGTGACCCTCGTATTGCCTGTGCCGGGATCGAAGTGTGGCGACACGATTTCCAGGCTGGAGCCGCGTCGTTGCGGTGCGGCGTACAGGGTGAACTCGTAGCCGTCATAGGAGCGGCCGACGAGCGTGTAGCCGTCTCCGACCGGGGGTAGTCCCAGGGTGGCGGTCCATCCCCACATCCGCCACAGTTGTTGCAGCCGCTCACATACCGTTGAGGCGTCCCATTCTCCGCCGGGGTAGAACACATATCCCACGGTGAAGCCCAGGTTGTTACCGTGCGTTGTCGGTTGGGCGTGGTCCATCCATTGTGACCATTCCGTGCCCACACGCGCGCGGGGTAGGTGCAGGAACACCCGCTGTTGGTCGGGCAGGTCGCGCAGTGTGTCCGCCATATATTTGATCAATTCTTCTCGAATCACCCGCCCGCTGTCGGGCGGCACGCCGTCACCATTGTGTGTCCCAATGTCCACCTCGACCTCGTTTCTTTTGCGACGGAAGTCCCAGCGTTGTGCCCGCAAAGGACAGCCCACCAATCATCAATTATGTTGCCGCACACCATCTCTATGCGCGACCTGGCCCAGGAATGCATCGTCGAATCGGTAACCGGTCGGGCCGAACTCGAACCCTCGTCCGCTGCCTTGGTCATAGCAGTACACCCCGCCGTTGCGCAGGGAGCGACAGGTGAGCATGGCGGCACCCAGCGATCCGTACGTGGCGGTTTGGCCGGCATCGAGCACCTCCATCGACAAGGGCGCACCGAGTGGCCCGTCGGCGCACACCGACTGTGGGCCCCTCGCCCGCGCGTAGCGCCACGATGGCGCCGTACCACTTGCTCTCGCACAACGGGTTAGCGCTCACGGCTTGACGGCGCAGACCGTCTGCGAGTTGGCAGCGCACCGACGGCCTCGAACCGGCCGGTGGCCTCGCACACCACACCGGCCGTGGCAAACCATGAGGATCCCGCCAGTGGGGCCGGGTTCTCCAAACGGTCACCGGTGAACTCGCGCACCTGCCCAGCCGCCTGCCACAGCGCCCATCCGGCCACCAGCACGCCCGCCGCAGTAGCTGCCAGCTTGGTCGCACCCTTGACCACGGACCCCCCCGCACCCCACCCGCTGCGCCGACCGTCGATGACCTGGGCAGCTCGCAGGGCGTCCTGCTGGCCCAAGCGTGGGGCCGCCGCTCGGCGCCGCTGCACGTACGGCGGCACCCTGCGGCCGTTGCAGTCGGTGTAGCCGCTGATCGGTACCAACCTCATGCTCGGCATCGTGCACGTGCACACCGACAACCTTCCGTGCTCCGTTAATACGCCGTCACGTGATCGAGCCCGCTGAAGCCGGCCTGGCCTTTGCTGATCAGCTAGTCACGAGGAATATCGAGTTGGCTTAGTGCAAGGCCAGCGGCTGGAGGCTGCGGTTCGTCAAATGTTGTGTCAGCCATGCTGGTCGCCCTTCCTTATTTGACGGCACAGCCGTCTCAAGTCACCGCAGAGCGACCGCACGTCAAAATAAAGACGAAAGATGCTCGAAGGTGGCAGCAAATTATGTTGATAGAGGGGTCCTAATGTCAGCGTGGCGCGAACGCGACGTGCTGGCGAAGCAGAACCCGCACCCGGGCCGGAACTAGCCGGGGCGGGCTGACGATCATCCGTCCCGCTGCCCGAGCTGCGTCTTTGCGCTCACCGAACTTGGTGACAGCGGGATCATGCATCCGCCACGGCGAAGCGCGGTACTTCGGTTGCGACGCAACGATCTCCAGCATCGTCTCGATGTCCTTCACGTCGCGGTCGGAGTGCCGCACTGTCCATGCCAGCATCTTCATCACGAACGCGGCCTCAACGTCGGGAAGCGGGACTTCGAATTCCAGATAGGTGCCGTCGGTGAGCCGCGCTGTGACCGCGACCTGGATCGGCGGTGACGCCAGCGCCAGGCGCAATCCGGGCGCCCCGTCAAAGGCCCGTTCCCCGAGGTATCGCTTGCCCGCCTTGGCCTCGGTGGGTACCAGGAGATCGACCGCCTGCCCACCGAGCTCGTATCGGTTTCCGCTGGTGTCCGTGTAGCCCAGCGCAGTGAGCTGGTCGTGCAAGTCGCCGGCGACAGCTACCTGCTCGTCAATTCCGGTATCGGCATCGGAGGTCACCCGCGGGATTCCCGGCACGTCATAGACATGACGTAGCAGCCGCACCATGTGGCCGCCGATGACGCGGTAATCCAGGTCAGCGGCTACGGTGAACACGTCGTGCAGCGCGCGCATCCCGTTGTCATCGGCCACGGCGGTGCACGCGACGATGACCGATACCGCGCCGGTCACCGGCCCGCGATCCAGTCGTCGAGTCGTTGCAGGGCGCCGTCACCAGCATCAGCACCGGCGTTCATATCCTGCAGGACAACCACCGGGTCTGCGGTGATGATGTCGGAATGCTGCACATCGGTGAGCTGGTTCCACCACGCGGCGGTCGCCCACACCGTCGAGTCGGCAGGAACACGTACGGTCAAGGTTGCTTCCTCAGCGGTGGCTTGCACCAGACCGAAGTCGGTGAGGTCGATCAGCTCCTGGGCGTAGACCAGGCCGTGTCTCGGCACCCGCCACGGCGCCAGCACGTCGGCGGCGACCTCACCGCCGGCGATCACCGGCACGGTCAGCTCTGCGCCGAGCCGGATCGCGCTGCGGACCTGGTCGGTGACGGGGTCCATCCCGTACCAGTAGGTCTCAACGACTCCGTCATCGGCTGGCACTGACGCCAGCTCGACGAGCGACTCCCGACGAGCGTCGGGCGCCATGGGGGTATCTGGCAGCGGCTCCTTCTCGACCATCTTCGATACCGCCTGCTGGCTGACGGCGATGGCCGCGGCGAGGTCGCTTTGGCGCAGGTGCTCGCGGGTGAGCACGCAGACCCGCTCGGCCGCGCGCCGCCGCCAGCTACGTTCGCCTGCGCCTCGGTGTGGGCGCGCCCCCACGGGGGCACGATAGGTCGTCCCGGAGAGCACCAGTTCGCCGGTGCTGGCGACGCTGAGGTCCACGTTAGTGTCGGCCAGCAGAGCTGAACGTGCCTCCTCGGATATGGTTTCGCAGATGAGGAAGATCCGGTGGCCGGGGCGGCGATCGCGGCCCAGCACGGATGCTGGTGACGACACTCGGTCGGCCAGGACGAGTTCGGCGGTGACCGCGTGGTTGCCATCGCGGTAGGTGATGCTGCGGGCATCGCCTGTGACCACCGGCACTCCGGCTTCGACCAGGCGTGCAGGCACCGACGTAGGACGCATTTCTTTACTCTAACACCGAGGGAAAGTCAAACAACTATATTTGCGGATGGGGGCACACAGTTGTTTGACTGGTACTGCGGAAGGCGGGTATAATTGGGTTCCCCGACGATGGCTGCGCTGCTTCGTCTACGCGCCGGGTCTTTCTAGTCCATCAGGCCGGGTCTTTCTAGTCCATCAGGTAGACCATCTCGGGTCTTGGCTTCGGTGTCGTATCCAGCGACCTTGGCATGTGGCGCTCGTGCACCACGAGCGCCCGTCGCGGTGGCAAAACTGGGGCGTCGGGTCGGGTATCGGGGTGGTAGCTCATCGCACACTGTCCCGGGCGACCCGGATAACTGGCCAGTGCGCATCGCGTAGTGAACCGGTCGCTGAATCACGGCTGTCCTGTTGCCTGGTCGCAGTCGAGTGTGTGTTGGCTGACGCTTGGCGTCAAGGCTCAACCCCTGGTTGACCGCCGGCGGCACGGCCTTGACATCAACTGTCAGCCAACGGATTGCGCTGATATGGCCAGGCAAGGAACAACTCGAACGTTGATACTCTTTCGTGGCCAGCACCCGGATGTGTCGGCTGTGAGCTCAGCGCAGCAAAGTGGCGATGTCGGCAAGGATGGCGGGGTTGGCGATGGTGACTGCGAGTTGTTGGCGCTCACAGGATTTGATCAGCCAGGCGGTGAATTCTTCACGGCTATAGGGTTTCTCACTCCGCTGGCTCGCGGCGTGCGCCGGGAAGCTAGCCATCGGGCACCTCGACAGGAAAGCCGCTGCGCTGCGGTTGTTGTGCCTCGCGCGCGGTATGACGCTGTTGAATGCGCCGTAGTGAGGCACTGATGATCAAGGTCCGCTCACCGAGGCTGGCATGGCCGGCGCGGTCAAACTCCCACCCCACCAGATCCTCATTATCAACGGGGCTAGCGGAATCGTCACTCGATCCTGAACCAAATTGGCGTGCAGTGCTTTTCGAGTGTTGTTCGCGAGTCCAGGTAGCGCGGCGTTCACGTAGGGAGGTCATCGTGGTGGAGTAACGGCGGGATTTGCTGGTGATGTGGCCGCGGAACCCGAGGGTGTGCAACCAGCGTCTGATGCCGCTTAGCCCTTGGTCGGCGAGCTCGCTGATAGTGGTCAGGATGGCGCGCACATGCTCAGACACATCCAAGTCCGGGATCGCCTCGGTTGAGAGACGGCGTGCGTTGATCCCCAGGTCGGCCACTGATTTAGTGACGTATTTGGCGAGATAGCGCGCCACCTGTCTGCCGGATAGCGATCGGCCGGTAGGTGGATTCTGTTCTGTTGGGGCACTCGTCACCGGCTCACAGGATGCGCTGATGGGCTGGGTGTCGAGCTGTGTGCCGAAAATGATCGTCCGCACGGCGCTGTCGGCGGTTGGGTCCTGGATGGTGAGCGTCACGGCGCGGGCGGCGTACTGAATGATGCTGGCGAGGTCTGTTGCGCTAATCGGTGATTCCCACTCGGTCTGATCGGGATCGTCGTGGGGGTCAAGGCGAATCAGAGCGTGGATGTGCGGGATGGCGCGGGCCTGCAGTTCGACGATTTTGATGAAGCTGACCCGCACCGTATCCAGGTCGCATGTGGCGGCTTTCAGTTCTTTGCGTAGCGCGCGTCGCAGGGCGATGGTGAAGCGGCGCCATAGTTCGGGAAGGTGCCAGGTGAACAGCACGTGCCCGGCATAGTCGTAGCACTCTCGGCAGAGTGGCTGGCCGACGTGTGGATCATCATGGTCGTGGGTGGTGCTGCACCATAAGGGCTTTCCGTGCGGGCAGCGGCGGTATCCACCAATCCGACGGTGGCCGCGGCATACCTGCTGGTCCTTGTCCCTTGACTTCGTGGTGGTGTGGACAGCCCCGTAGCTGGGGGCGGTGAGGGTGACAAATACTTGCGGGCGGTGCGCCACCGCGGCGGGCATGTCGTGGTGGCCGCCTGCGGCGCCGGCGTGTACGAGTTGCCAGGTGTCGCGGGCGTAGAGGTCTGAGCATGAGGGGCAGATGTGGGCGCGTCGGTTGTTGCACCGTGTCCATACCACTCGATCCCGACCGTATTCATCGGTGCTGACCAGTTGAATGGGGTGGGCGCAGAAGCCGACGGATTCTGCTCGTTGCCACCATGTTTCATATCCGAATGAGGAGGCGCGGCGCACCATCTGATCCACCACAGCAGCGGTGTCGATCGAATCAGGAACGCCGGGCAACACCATGGCACCCTTTGGTGTGATGGCCATCGTCACGGACGATCCCCACCCAAGTCGGGACTGCTGGCATTGCGTGGCGTGTCACCGCCGTACCGGCGAACTGGTGCGCTGAACCGCGCAGCGAGGGTGGTGATGTCGTGGTCGGTGACATGGAAGGCTCGCACCCGTTGCGGTTGGGCGCTGCCGTCGATAAGCACATAGCCCACACCCGGCGTCGCATCGGAGATACGGTCACATTCAGCGCCGGCGTCGCGTGCGCCCTGGCCGAGGACCATGGTGGTTTGGGTGGCTTCGGTCAGCCGCAACCCGATGCGCACAGTGAAGAGTTGCCGCACGGGCAGTGTCTCTTTGGCCGGATCTTGCACCGCGGCCACCACACTAATCCCCACGGCCCGGCCCTGGGAGAGCAGCAGACCGAGAAGTTGTTCGATTTCGGCGCGGATTTTGCGGTCGGTGACGTAGGCGGTGAGCGCGGCAATCTCATCAATGACCACGACGAATAGCGGTTCGGATGGTGTGGGGGTGTGTAGACGGGTCTTGCCGCGCAGCCGGTTTGCTCTGGCGTGCATCACCTCCACCAGTTGGCGCAACAGGCGCAGGGTGGTGTCGGTGGCGTCGTGGGTGAACACCGTGAACAGCGGTGCCCCGGCGCCCAGTTCCATGCCCCCTTTAGGGTCGATCACGCATAGCCGCACGAGCCCGGTTTTCACGGTGGGGGCAATCCCGGCGATCAGTGACCACAACACGCTGCCTTTGCCGGCCCCGGTGGCCCCAGCTGTCAGCACGTGATGGCCCAACAGGGGCAGGTACCACCAGTGGCGAGTTTCGGTGATCCCGACCGGCACCGCCCGTAAATCCACTGAGGTTGTCGAAGTGGCTATGGGCAGGTCGACGTGGTCAGCCAGCACGTCGCCGCGCATGAGGGTGATGCGGAGCTCTCCAGGTGCGGTCGAACGGATAGTGATCCGGTCGGCGCGCCAGGCGGCGGCCAGTGCGTCGGCTTGTTTGTGCCAATCAATCAGGGATTGCCCGGTGACCATCCGCAGCGTCAGAACGTCGGTGGTCTTGCCGATGTGTACCGACTGCAGGGTTGGCACGAGGGTGCATTCACCTAGGCGGGCAGTCAGTCCGTGCAAGATGCACACCGATTCCCAGGTGCGGGTGTAGCGCGACCAGGTCAGCCAGCGGTGCCGCACCGGTTCGGTCACCCAGGCATGAAATGACCGCGGGTCAAGCCATGCCCATCCCACATACGCGGCACCGAACGCGACGGCGGTGATCAGGCCCGGCTGTGGGCCGTGGGTGATGGCGACCGCCAGACTGGCGATGATGGGGATACTAATGGCGGGGAAGAGAATCGACCACCACAGCAGGTACCCCATGGCCTTGGCCAGAGACAGAATCGGATCTTCGAACCAGTCGCCTTGAGTCGACCCAGAGCTGTTGGTGTGCTTGTTGTTTGATGCCATGACAAGTGCCTTCCGCGAGTTTCGGCGATAACAGTCCCGTGTTGGGGCGCGACAGGCGCCCACGCCGCGCCCCAACAATCGGGTTATTTCTGCGGGCGCGCCTGTTCGCTGGATATAGCGGCGCCGGTCGTGGGGGTAATGGCGTCGGCGCGGAAGGCCACGCCGTTGCGGTCACCTTGAGCCCAGGGGATGGCCACCAGTCCTGACACCGATACCTGCTGTGTCACACCGATTTTCGGGTCACCGGCTACGGTCAC
Organism: Mycobacterium sp. H4Y; assembly: GCF_000364405.1. Lineage (NCBI taxonomy): Bacteria > Bacillati > Actinomycetota > Actinomycetes > Mycobacteriales > Mycobacteriaceae > Mycobacterium > Mycobacterium sp. H4Y. The sequence goes on along the minus strand of NZ_AKIG01000002.1, from coordinate 785,792 downwards.
ATTGAGTACTTCGCCGCCGGTGTCATCCAACGCCAGCAGCTGCGCAGCGTAGAGCGGTACGCCGGTCGCGGTGTCGACTTTGGGGCTGCCGGTGTCGAAATTCAGCCGCGGCTCGGCCGCCCTGGTGACAATGAACCGCGTCCCGGATGTATCAATTCTCAAACGCATTGTCCTGCTGTTCCTTTCGTGATCTGTACACGCCCGATCAGGCGCAGATTTCAGTTCACGCGGACACAGCAGGCATCACCAGGGACCTTTGCCTACGTTGCCGACACGGCCACGGGCATTACAGACACAGGCAGGGACATAACCGCCGGCATTGCCCGACACCGGGCCAGTCGCCGCCGTCATGGCACACTGGAACCCGAGGCCGCCACACGCGGCGGCATCGACACGGGAGGTCTGTGCGAGGGGCCATGGAAAGTGCCGATGATTGCCCGGTTTTCGCGATGATGCCCAACGAGCGGCTCAAACAACGACTCCACGCCAAGGGGCTATCGCCGGCTCAGTTCGCCCGCGCGATCGAGGTGGACCTCAAGACCGTTCGACGCTGGCTGTCCAACACCGATCTCAACGTCCGGGGGGACAATGCCCGCCGCGCCGCCGACGCACTCGACTGCACTCCACACGACCTGTGGCCCAACCAATTCCCGCCCTCCACGATCAGCACACTCTCTACGATCACCAGTGCGCCATTCACCGCGACGCTCTACGCCAGCCGCACCCAGTTACCGATCACCGCATGGAAGCAGCATTTCGCTCATGCGAGCACCGGCATCGACATTCTGGTGATTGCGGCTACGTTCCTGTTCGACACGCTCGACGGATTCCTCGATATCCTGCTCGACGCCGCCAAGCGCGGCGTGCAGGTCCGTTTTCTCACCGGAGACCCCGACAGCGCCGCCATGACCATCCGCGGCGCCGAAGAAGGCATCGGAGAAGCCGTCATCGCCCGCTGTCGCACCTCCGTCGAACTCCTCACCCCATATACGGGCACACCGGGACTACACATCCGCACCCACGACAGCACGCTGTACACGTCAATCTTCCGCGTCGATGACACCATGATCGTCAACTTCCACATCTACGGCTCCCCGGGACGCAACAACCCTCTGCTCGTGCTGTCCCGCCACCATGAACCACGCCTCTGGACCACCCTCGAACAGGCGTTTGACCGTGTCTGGGACAACGCCACCGCCCTGACCAGGAAAGGTTGATTTTGGAATGCGGACCGACTACTACAATGACCCTAACGCCCCCCAACCCAACAGCGTGGTCCCGTCCGCCTCAGCCATCGTCACCGACGAACAAGGCCGCATCCTTCTGGTCAAACGCCGCGATAACACCCTATGGGCACTGCCCGGCGGCGGACACGACATCGGCGAAACCATCGCCGACACCGCCGCGCGCGAAGTCAAAGAAGAAACCGGCCTCGACGTCGGAGTCACAGGGCTGGTTGGCGTCTACACCAACCCCCATCACGTCGTAGCATTCTCCGACGGGGAAGTCCGCCAACAATTCTCGCTGTGCTTCACCACCACCGTGCTCGGCGGCACCCTGGCCATCGACCACGAAAGCACCGACATCACCTGGAGCCACCCCGACGACATCGCCGCGCTGGATATGCACCCCTCGATGCGACTGCGCATCGACCACTACCTGCAACACCGCGACCGCCCCTATCTGGGCTGAGCTGGTCTCACAGCCAGCCGCGCACCCGGCCCACCGCTGCCAGCAACTCCTCCCGCGCGGCATCAACAGCCCGATGCACCGGATCATCGGGCCCATAGCGTGCCAAGACATCGCTGAGCCGATCCTCGACCGACACCGCAGAACCATCAGGTCCAGTCGTCAAATCACAAAACGTCAACGCGTCCAACACCTCTCGGGGAGGCTCGCTGAATGCCGATAAGCCCGACACGCCCCGTTCGCATGCCTCCCCGCGCGCTCCGCTATGAAACGCCACCAACGACGCAACCAGCTCCCCAAAGCCTGCCGATCGGGCAAACATCGCGCCATCGAGGGGATGGAAACCGGTTTGGCGCACCGACGGCGCATAGCCGATATCGTGTAGCCAGGCAGCCGCCACCAGACAATCAGCAGTCTCGGCGTCGAAATGTCGGCCAAGCTGCCCCGCTGCCGCGACCACACCCCGCACATGCGCCAACCGCCGAGGCTGCCGAGCAAGCCGCGTCTCGGCCTCCCACCGTGCACGCTCTGCCAGCACCCCGCTCACACCAGCCAGCCTACGAGGCCCACCGTCATCTCGCAGTCCCCATCCCACACCTGCACACCGAACACAGCGTGTAACCAGCACGCATCCAGTGGCCACCTGCGGGCTTCGCTTCGCTCCCTGTGCTCCCGTCCGCTGACGCTCCCGTCCGCGCCGGTCGCTACGCTTCGCCCTCCGTCCGCCACCACAGCAGCGCCCATCAGCAACGACCTCCGCGTGCGCCCTGGCATTACTGAACGGCCGGCGACTCCGCAGCCCCGCCCCACTGCCAGCATGATCCCGGGAAGCTGATCCTAGCTCAGGGCGACGCCACCCCGCTCGTACCAACCGGGCCGGACCGCCTCTGACCTGCGGTGTGAGAATTTTCTTTACTGCTATTAAAGAACTACCGGCGTTTCCGCGGCCTCGCGAAGCGGGGCGTCGGTAGGGTCCGCGTCCGAACCGGTGCGGTCTGACTCATTTCTTTACCGGCCGCGAGCAGTGTGGCGTGCCTGCAATCGTCAGATCCGTCGACCGTGCCTGGTTCGGCGCGGAACCGCCGGACGGAATGACCTGATAGGAGCGCGACCAAGCATCCCGTAGCAGTATCGTCCCCGCCCGACGGCTTCGCCCTTTCACCCCATCCAGGAAATCCCGGTCACAGGAAGGCCGCAATGCAATCCACCATCGCCGCATCCACCCAACCACAGGTCACCGTCGGTGTCGACACGCACAAGCAGTTCCACGTCGCCCACGCCGCCGATCAGCTGGGCCGTCCGCTGGGCAGCCACCGCATGGCAGCCAGCACCGCCGGGTACCGTCAATTCGTGTCCTGGGCTCACGGGCTGGGCCAGCTCGTCATCGTCGGTATCGAAGGCCCCGGCCACTACGGCGCGGGCCTGGCCCGCTACCTGCGCGCCGAGGGCATCGCGGTCACCGAGGTCGGCCGCCCCAAACGGCAGCGCCGGGCACGCTACGGCAAATCCGACGACACCGATGCGGCCGGAGCCGCCGCGATCGTGTTGGCCGGCGAAGCCCTCGGCGACCCCAAGTCCGCCGACGGTGCTGCCGAAATGGTGCGGGTGCTGCGGGTGGCCCGTACCAGTGCGGTGCGCGCCCGCGCCAAGGCCTACACCGCCCTGCAGGACCTTTTGGTCACCGCTCCCGCAGCGCTGCGTGAACAGCTGGCCGGCCTCTACAAAAAGCGTCTCATCCAGGCCTGCAAACAGTTGTCTGAGTCCGAAACGCCAAGCAGTCCAACCGATGCCATCACGATGGCGATCAAATCACTGGCGGCGCGCTGCGAGCAACTCGACGTCGAAGCCGCCCGGCTCAAACACCACATCGACACCATCACCGCCACCGCCGCACCGCAGTTGCGCGCCGTCTACGGTGTTGGCCCCGACACCGCCGCCACGCTGCTGGCAGCGATCGGCGACAACCACGATCGGATCACCAGCGACGGCGCCTTCGCTAAACTCTGCGGAGTCAGCCCGCTGCAGGCCTCCAGCGGCAAAACCGTCCGACACCGACTCAACCGCGGCGGCAACCGTGATGCCAACCGGGCGCTGCATGTCATCCTGGTCGTGCGGCTGCGCCGCCACCAACCCACCCGTGACTACATGGCGCGGCGCCTCGCCGAAGGGAAAACCAAAAATGAGGTCATGCGCTGTCTCAAGCGCTACCTCGCCCGCGAAATCTTCCACGCCCTCCAACCGTCAAGAAAGGCAACAAAAATCGTTGCCTGAACATAGGAGCATCTGGTATCAAGCGGCTGTCCGGTCGGCTATTTCCTGGATTCGCTTGCCGTGTGGCGCGAAGCGCACCGGGCTGGCACTCACCCCGCCTTGGCCCCACCTGCTTTCTGCGCCCGCTGCTGGCAGTATGGCGGGTGAACTTTGCCGAGATGGCGACGGCGACGACCCTCAGCTCGCTAGCGTGAAATATGTAGTGGTCATTTAGCTAAACGCGGGAGACATCCAGATGAGCTCATCCAGCAAGCGCGATAACACTATGGAGCCCACTCCCAGCCGGCCCGATGGTGACGGGCACGGGCTGCGCATCGGCAGCGCCGGTGAACGCCATCAGAAACCGTTGATGATCGCATTCGCGTTGACCGCCACCTATGCCATCGTGGAGGTCATCGGCGGTATCGTCACCGGGTCCCTGGCGCTGATCAGTGACGCTGCCCATATGGGTACCGATGTGCTCGGACTCGGGCTCGCCTTGTCCGCGATCTATATGGCAAAGCGGCCGGCCGCAGACCAGCGCACCTATGGCACATACCGGTTGGAGGTGCTGGCCGCAGTAATCAATGGGCTGTTGCTATTTGGCGTCGCCTTTTACGTCCTCTATGAGGCGGTGCGGCGCTTCCTCGCGCCGCCAGAGGTACTGGGTGTGCCGATGTTGATCGTGGCCACGGTCGGGCTGGCGGTCAACATCATTTCCTTTCGGCTGCTCACCGCAGGCGCCAAGGAGAGCCTGAATGTCAAGGGGGCCTACCTGGAGGTGCTCTCCGACATGCTCGGTTCGATCGGCGTCATCGTCGGAGCCATCGTGATAGCAATCACCGGATTCCGCTATATCGACGCCATTGTCGCCGCGGCTATCGGCCTGTTCATCCTTCCGCGCACCTGGCAACTCATGCGTCAAGCGCTGCGCATCATCATGGAGGTCGCACCCCCCGGAGTCGACGTCAACGGCGCCGCCCGTGACCTGACCGCAATTCCGGGTGTCCGTGAGGTCCACGACCTGCACATCTGGACGGTCACCAGCGGCATGGAGGCCGCAACCGCACACGTGGTGATAACCGATGGCGCCAACTGGCACGCTGTGCTGGACTCAAGCCGCCAACTCCTTGCCGAACGCTACGGGGTAACCCATTCCACAATCGAGGTCGAGCCTGCCGGCCACGTCGAACAACCCGCCGGCTTCTGACCGCAGCGAGCAAACGGGTGTCCGAAGCGAAGCCTCGACACCAACGTGGGCCGCCGGAAGCCGCTGACGACACCTTGCATCTGTCGTGAACCAGGCTCGCGCGACGCGAAACGTTTACACCGCGCAGTCTGAACGACCACCAGAGAACGGCAGTGTGCTCGCTTCTCGTCGGCTCAACAACGCGTTCGGCACGGTTCCAGCCGGGTGCATGGAACATGCTGGTACCACACAGCAGTGCGAGTCGGGCACCCGGGCATTTGGACCCGTAAGCCTATGGGCACGTTCCTACACAACGCGTCCCAGGAGGTCCAATGATTGGAGGTCGGCGGCTGATCTTACGCCCGAAGTTGCGCGTGTGTTCGCCGACCTGATCAACGGACCACTGGCGCGGACGCCCTTGGAGCGTTCGGCGCCAACAGGATCCGATCCCGCTGCCTTCGCCCACAACCTGCCGCGCGTTGCCGCAAGCTGGGATCAACCGCAACTCCGTCGCGCGGGACGCCACACTGCGCCACAAGGTCGTCGACGTTTCGGCCCGCCTGACCCGACCTCAACGCCGACCTCTTCTGCATCTGCTCAGCCATTGGCCCTGGGCTGACGCATGGCTGACGTTGTGGTGCAACATGATCGGACAGCGCCCACCACGGCTGACCGCCTGACGATCGCCGAGAAGGCCGGAGCGGAGCAACAAGGAAGCCGGGCAGACCAGCGGATACAGCACGCCGTCCGTCGAAATCATGATCAGACCAGTCGGCGTCAGCTAACACCAGCCCCCGGTGGATTCAGGCTAAGGCAGCGACGGCAGCGTGATCTCCGATGGCAGCGTGATTTTCGACGGCAGTGATGGGAGGGTGATTTCCGACGGCAGCGACGGCAGCCGAAAGCCGCCCGACGTGCTGGTGGTCGGCGCGGTAGTTGCCGTAGTTGTCGTTATGGAGGGGCTGCCGCCCTGGCCGCCTGTGAACAGAGCGACGATGCCCCAGGTGATCAGGGCGATGAGGATCGCGAGGACCGCTCCTAACAACACCACGCGCCTGCGATACCAAGGGGTGAGACGCGGCTGGTTTCGACTCTGGCCGAGATTTGTATAGCTAATCTGGTCATCGCCACCGTTATTCGGAGATTCGTAGCGGGCCACGGTGCCCGATCGTAACAGTTACCATTCACGCCCGGAACGCTTCCGGGTCGATGGGCGCGAGCCAGGTGGTATCGCTGGCGCCCAGCCGCAGTCGCAAAGTGAAGAACGGGCTACTGCGCGTGGGCAATTGCTGGGTTCCCCTCATGACACGAAATTTGAAAGCCGTCACGGAGTTTAGCGCTGCTACTGACAGCGATTCTACTGCAGGTGAGCACTTAACCGCGTGACATCCGCGGGCCAGATATCCACGACGCGGTGGCGCGGAGCCGCGATACTGATGACGCGAACAGTCGACCCGAACAGTCGACCCTGCTTGCCGTGGTGCTTGGCCGTAGGTAAGCAGTATGCACGCGCCTCAAAGCATGGGGGGTGTGCCGCGAACGAGCCTCGACTATTGTGCCTGCGGCCCACTGCTGCGGGTTCGCCGCCCGGGGCAGCCATTGGGGGATCGCGCTACGCGTTTAACGGCCCCAGAAATGGTAAACACTTTCGCCGTGAAGCGATGCGTCCACTGCTCACTTTCGCGGCATCTGCGTTGCCGATGAGCCAAAAATTCGATGACGTGCTCGTTGATCAGGGCGGCGCGCTTGATTCGCGGTATCACCCCTCGGCGGCGCTACGGCGTCAGCTCAATAAGGTGTTTCCCACGCATTGGTCGTTTCTGCTAGGCGAGGTGGCCCTGTACAGCTTCATCGTGCTGGTGATCACGGGGGTGTATCTGACCCTGTTCTTTGACCCGTCGATGACTGAGGTCACCTACAACGGGGTCTATCAACCGCTGCGCGGCGTGGCGATGTCGAAGGCCTACCAGTCGACGCTGGGTATCAGTTTCGAAGTGCGCAGCGGGTTGTTCGTCCGGCAGGTCCACCATTGGGCGGCGTTGATGTTCGCCGCGGGGATCATGGTGCATCTGGCCCGAGTCTTTTTCACCGGGGCGTTTCGGCGGCCCCGGGAAGCGAACTGGGTGATCGGCGCGCTGCTGCTGATTCTGGCCATGTTCGAGGGCTACTTCGGCTATTCGCTACCCGATGATCTGCTGTCGGGCACCGGGCTGCGCATCGCGTTGTCATCGATCACGATGAGCGTCCCGGTAATCGGCACATGGCTGCACTGGGCGCTATTCGGTGGCGACTTTCCCGGCGACATCATCGTTTCGCGCATGTACGCCATCCATGTCCTGATTCTCCCGGCGATCTTCGCGGCACTCATCGGCGTGCATGTGGCGTTGGTGTGGTTTCAGAAACACACCCAGTTTCCCGGTCCCGGCCGCACCGAGAACAACGTGGTGGGTGTGCGGGTCATGCCGGTGTTCGCGGTCAAGTCCGGCGCGTTTTTCGCGATGACGGTAGCCATCTTGGGTCTGATGGGTGGGCTGTTGCAGATCAACCCGATCTGGAATCTCGGTCCCTACAAGCCGTCGCAGGTGTCGGCCGGTTCCCAACCCGATTTCTATTTGATGTGGACCGAGGGGCTGGCTCGCCTTTGGCCGGCGTGGGAACTGTACGTGTGGGGCCACACCGTGCCCGCGGCGTTCTGGGTGGCGCTGCTCATGGGAGTGGTATTCGTCCTGTTGACGAGTTATCCGCTCATCGAGAACAAGATCACCGGCGACAACGCCCACCATAACCTGCTGCAGCGGCCGCGCGACGCGCCGGTGCGCACCGCCATAGGGGCGATGGCGATCGCCTTCTACCTGGTGCTGACCTTCAGCGGAATGAACGACATCTTGGCCTACAAGTTTGAAGTCTCGCTGAACGCTACGACCTGGATCGGTCGCATCGGGATGGTGGTGCTGCCGCCGATCATTTACTACATCACCTACCGGTGGTGCGTCGGACTCCAGCGCAGCGACCGCGCGGTGCTTCAGCACGGCGTCGAGACCGGCATCATTAATCGCCTTCCGCACGGCGCCTACATAGAAATACATCAACCGCTAGGAGACGTCGACGAAGACGGTCACCCAATTCCATTGGAATATCAGGGCGCGGCAGTACCCAAGCGGATGAACAAGCTCGGCGCCAGCGGCGCCCCCGGCACGGGCAGTTTCCTGCGGCCAGATCCGGCCGAGGAAAGCGACGCACTCGCCCGCGCCGCGCAATCCGCTGAACGGCACGCGATCGCTGCGCTGCGGCAACGCCAGACAGTCACTAGTTCAGGCGACGGGCGAGCGATCAGAGACGACAGCCAGAAAGCCGAGATTCCCCCGAGGTCGCAGAGGCATCAGCTATAAGGGGTAGCGATGTAGAAAAACCGAAGAAGTACGACAGAGAGTTACGCGGAGCAGCGGTTCGGATGCAATCCCACCCCGTAGGGGATGCCATTCGGCGACGTCAACACCCGTTCTTTGACCGAGGAGGGCACCACCCCACACCCGGGCAGGCCGCCGCCGTTTCGTCAGCCGTGAACACGTTGCACCACCCAGACCTCGCCGGCGCGCCGCTCGCACGCTCAACCCGTGGCAAGCCAAACAACGATGTCGTAGCCCCACACACGGTCCTTGTCCTTGCAGCGCCGCAGCAAAGAGCAGTATTATGCTGGTCGTCGACCGTTTCCCACGAGACATATTCGTTTGGGCCACTGGTTTTCCCTCAGGGTGTCAAAGGTCTTTTAACGCGGGAGCGTTGCGGACCACCGACATGATTTCGGCTGGTGCGCGCGCAACATCATCGACATTCGATGATCATGAACGGCACTGCCAGAGCGGCCGCAATGGTGGCGAGGATGGCGTTCCGGTGATCTGTTGGATGTCGTTGTAGTGCGGTAGGTATTTGGCTTCGGCGGCGAATCGCCCGTTGCGTGGCGTGCTCATTTGGTGACCTTTCGGATTGGCCCAAATTCATCGGCCGCTGAGCTGGACAGCCTTGACGATGAGCAGGACGGCGCCGACGACGAGGTAGCCGCGCAGCGCAATCATGCCTAGACGGGTCCCTGGCGACCACGTCACGGGCTCTAACAAGGTCAGTGGTGGCATTCGCCAGCTATTGCGGTCAATAGGCCGCGCCGGGCTCGATGCCGCCGGTGGTGAGGGCTGGCGGCGACCCATCCAACGAAGTGCCGGTACCGTGGCTGCGGCGAGTATGACCAAGGTCAGTGCCAGGTAGCCGGCGACAACGATCACGTCGAGGCCGGGGAACAAGGTAGTCGCCATCAGGATTCCCGACAGCAACAGCAGGACGCCGACGATCAGCCCGGCAACCCAGTTGAGCCAGGGCCGATTCACCCAGGGGGCCCAATACTTCCCGGTCGTTGCACAGCAGCAGGAGGAACACGCTGGCGCTGGGCAACAGCAAGCCAGCGAGGGCCTGCACGGCGGTGGTGATCAACCCAAGGGGGGCGCCAGGAATCAGCACGATCGCCGCCGCAAACGACACCATCGCGCTGTAAGAAAGGTAGAACGGTTTGGCATCGGCGAACCCCCGGTGCAGCGAGTGTTTCAGGCCGAATACGTCGCCAAAGGCGTAGCTGGTGGCCAGGGTCACTGCGGCGGCGCCGACGATCGAGGCGTCCATCAGCACGATCGCGAACAACCAGCCGAGCGTCGAATTGTGTTGGCCCAGCAGATGCGAGATGGCGCCGGCGTCGGTGAAACCACCTGCTGTGCCAGTGGAGCGCGCCGCCCAATCGCCGATCATGACCAGCGCGGTGGCGCCGATCACCACGATGAACGCCCCCAACACCGTATCGGCGCGCTCGTAGCCCATAAATCGAGGTGTAATGCGCTTGTCGACGACGTTGGACTGCTGAAAAACAGCTGCCAAGGCGCCACGGTGGTGCCGACGATGGCAATGATCAAAAGCACCGCATCCGAGGTCACGCCACCGGAGATGTTCGGCACCACAAATGATTTGGCGGCCTGGGCCCACTGTGGGTGCGCCATCAACAGGATTGGGATCTGCACCAAAGTGATGGCGATGAAGACGAACATAGCCCGCTCCCACCGGCGAAAGCTGCCGCTGGCCATGATCGCGATGAGCGCGATCGCTGAGACCGGAACGACAATGTATTTGGAGATACCGATGTAGGTGGCGGCCAAAGTGATGCCGATGAACTCGGTGACGATCGTGAGGAAGTTGAGCAGGAACAGGTCGCCGACGGAGAACCAGCCCCAGCCGCGGCCGAAGCGTTCGTTGATCAAGCGGGCGTGTCCGACGCCGGTAACCGCGCCGAGCCGGACCACCATCTCTTGGTTGACGATGAGCACCGGGATGAGCAGGAGTAGCACCCACAGCAGGGAGTAGCCATAATTTTGGCCAGCTTGGGTGTAGGTGGCCACCCCGCCGGCATCGTTATCGCCGACCATCACAATGATTCCGGGACCGATAATGGCAAGCAGCGTCAGCAGCCGCGTCTTGAAAGTGCGGGGATGGTCGGTTTCCGCGACGTTAATGCGCCCGAAGGCGCCCTCGATATTACCGAGGTGAGCCGAGTCAAGCACAGCGGTGCGCTTCGGTGGTGGCGACTCGGATCGGTGAGTCGCTGCTGCGTGGCCGGTGGCCTTCTCGCCGGAGGTCACGGCGCCTCACTCTCTGGTGCAGGCGCGTCGCGATCGTCATGCGGTGGGGTGATTTCGCGGACCGGGCGGGGGGCGGGTTCGCGGCGACGCCAATCCTCGGGGATGGTGGCTTCTAGCACGTCGTCGACGGTGACAACCCCGAGCACGCGGTCCTGGCCGTCGACGACGGGGATGGAGTAGAGGTTGAAGTCGGCCATCAATAGGGCGACGTCGGTCAGATCGGCTTCAGCGCCGATTCGAATTGGGTCGCAATCCATCAGTGCTTCAACGGTTTGACCGGGTTCGGCTTGCAGCAGGTCGATCACCGACACGACACCAGCCAGGCGGTTGTCTTCATCAAGGACATGCATCTTGACCAATGCCTCGGGCTGTATCGTCGTGGCGCCCGCGATCAGTGCCAGCGCCGTGCCGGCAGTGGTGCTTGCGGCGCAGGAGACGAAGTCGACGTTCATCAGGCCGCCGGCACTGTCGGGGTTAAAGCCCATCAGGGTGATCACCTTCGTGCGCTGCGGGCCCGGCATCAGCTCCAGGACGCGCCGGCGCCGCGATTGACGCAGGTCTGCGATCGCGTCGGCGGCGTCGTCGGCGCGCATCCGGCCCAATAGTGCGGCGACCTCGTCATCGGCCATGTCATTGAGCAATCGGCTGGCCTTGTCAGGGTCGAGTTCTTCGAACACGTCGGCTTCCAATTCCGGGTCGCTGCGGACCCGGTCGAGGATCTCCCCACCCTCGGCTTTGTCAGCGTCTTCGAGAAGATCAGCGATGTCGGCGGGTTTGAACCCGCCGAGCCGGCCTGACTGACGTCGCGATGCACCGGAGCGGGCGTGGCCGATCAGTGGTTCGAATGCCTTCCAATCTCGGGCCGCATGCCCACCCCGACTTTTGACTAGTCCGAAGAACCGCGCCGGGCGGCGGGTATCCAGACGGGCAAGCACCCACCCGCCGCCGGTATCTTCGAGCTCCACGTCATAGGCGCGTACCAACTCCACGGCAGCCACATCGATCAACCGGTGTCCTAGCACATCAGCGCGCAGCAACACCTCGCCGTCGCGGCGTTCGAAACCGCGCAGATCGATTTTGTGTGTCGCCAATACCACGCGGTCTGGGGCGTACTGAGAAATGGAGGGGCTGCCGATGAACACCCGCCGCCTCCCCACCACAGCGACGATCCCACTCACCAACGGATACTCGTCGGCGCCGCGCAGCCGCACGATCACGTCCTGCACCCGGCCCACAGCCTCGCCCGACCGGGCCAGGACCGGCGCGTGCAGCAACTCTGAGAGATGCATAACCGGGTGCGACCCGACCTGCTCAGCCGACGGCTTTGGTCCACTCACTTGTGCTCCCCTTTCTCACCGGGCGCTCCTCGGCCTCAGGCGTTAAGCGGCCCACTCGAACGGGAGGCCCGTGAGCCCAGACACGCGCCCTTTAAGGATGGCGCTGCGGGGAGGCGCGACAGCATGGGCAATCAATTGGCGACCGGGGACGACACCGCGGCTTGCTGACGGGTGGTGCCGACAGGCGCCCCCGTTGAGTGTTCGTTCGCGGTCGCGGTTTGACCGTTCATCAGGCGGTAGCGGATGAGTCGAGAGCTGTTGGTGACCACCGCGACCGAGGATGCGTTGTGCAGGATCGCGGCGAGCACCGGCGATAGGGCCCCTCCGGCGCCCATGAGCAGACCGACGGAGTTGACGGCGATGGACATGCCGTAGTTCTGCCGGATCACCGCGACGGCTCGTGCACCCAGATCGGGTACGTCAAGCAGGCGCTGCAGGTTGTCGTTGGCCAGTGCGATATCGGCGGTTTCCACGGCGACGTCGGTGCCGGCCAGCCCCATGGCGATCCCGATATCGGCGGTCGCCAGTGCCGGCGCGTCATTGACGCCGTCACCGATCATCGCGACGACGTAACCTTCGTCTTGAAGTTGGCGCACCGCCTGAAGCTTGTCTTCGGGTAGCACCTCGGCGCGCCACTCGTCGATACCGAGTTCGCCGGCCACCACCTCGGCGGTATCCGGATGATCACCAGTCAGCATCACGATGCGCCGAATGCCCTTGCTGCGCAACTTGTTCAGCACGTCGGCGGCCTCGGGGCGGATTTCGTCGCGCAGGCTAATCAGCCCGACCAGCGTGCCGTCCACGGCAAGCAGCAGCGGGGTCTCGGCCTGGCGGCGCAGTTTGTTGACCCACTCGGTTGCCTTCTTGGACACGCGGACTTTTTCGGCACGCAGCAGCGAGGGGCTACCCAGCAGCAAAACGCGGCCATCAGCCCAGGTGCGCATGCCCAGGCCGACCAGCACTTCGCACTGTTCGTGCGGCGGGATCGTGATGTGGCGTTCGGTGGTCGAGCGGATCACCGCTTCGGCGAGCGGATGACGTGAGTGGATCTCTGAGCTGGCCGCGTAGGCCAGGACCTCTTCGGGTTGCCAGTCCTTCTGGAAGGCAACAACATTCGTCACGACGGGGCGCCCAACGGTCAGCGTCCCGGTTTTGTCGAACACGATGGCGTTCACTCGCCCGGCTTGTTCGAGGTGTGACCCGCCCTTGATCAGGATGCCGCGGCGCGCCCCGTTGCCGATCGCGGCGCTGATCGCGGTCGGGGTCGACAATCCCACCGCGCATGGGCACGCGATCAACAGCATGGTCATCGCGCGCCGGATGTCGCCGGTCAGCAGCAGAGTTGCCGCGGACACGATGAACGAGATCGGGACAAATCGGCGCGAGAAGTTCTCACCGACGGTTTGAATCGGTGCCCGGTCGTGTTGGGCCTCTTCGACGCGGGAAATGATGCGCCCGATCGTGGTTTCGCTGCCCACCGCGGCCGCGCGCACCACCAGGCGTCCGCGTACCACCACCGATCCGGCGTGTACACGGGAGCCGACGACCATGCCGACCGGCAACGTCTCTCCGGTGATCGCCGACTGGTCGACCACCGCTTCGCCGTCGAGCACCTCGCCGTCCACCGGGATCGCCACGTGATCGTGAATGACGACCTCGTCGCCGATTTGCAAGGTATCGATGGGGACTTGGACTTCGCTGCCATCATTGGCCCTGATCCAGGCGGTGTCCGCGGTGCCGCGCAACAGGTCGGCGATGGCCCGCCGGGTGCGGCGCAGCGTCAGGTCCTGCAGGTACTCGCCGATATTGAGTAGCCACAGCACGGTCAGTGCGACCACGTTCTCCCGCAACACCATGCTGGCCACCGTGGCCACCGTCACCAGCGTGTCGGTGCCGGCGCGGCCAGAACGAAGCGAGCGTAGCGCCCCGCGGAAGAACGGATAGCCCATGAACACCGTCGCGCCGGTGGCCACCAACTGACCCTTGGGGCCCAGCAGCGGCGGGCGGCGGAAACCGTAGCGGCGCACACCCAACAACACCAGCGCCGCCCCGCCGATCGCGATGCGCAGTACCTCAGTGTTGCGGACGTCCGCCGAGCGCGGCGTACGCGCGGGAATCAGCTCAGCTGCAACGTCTTTGGCCGCCGCAATGGCCGCCATGATCGCCGAGCGATCGCAACGCTTGGGTGAATACCACACCACGACCGATCCGGTGTGGGGATAGGCGTGCACCGCGCGCACCCCGGTCTGCTTGTCCACCTTGTCTTCGACGGCCACCGCACGACGGGAATCCGAACGAACCCACGGAACATGCAATCTCATCCGCCCCGCCGCATCGGAGAGAATTTCTACGGCGGTGTCCTCGACAACAGTCATAACAGCGATCAGTGGTCGTGGTCGTGGACCGCGGCCGCAGCCGGTGGGGAAGCCTCTTCGCCGATGCGTTCACGCGCCTCGGCGACCACGTCAGCCGCCTTCAGCCGAGCCGACTCCGCTACCACTTCTGCGCGACGCGTCCCTCGCAAACTCAACTCCGCGGCCGCGACCGTCGCCCGACGCACCGGCGCCCCACCAGCCGCCTTACGCAACAGCTCATAGGCACTCACGCCCACCAATCCCGTGAACACCGTAGCGGCCGCCTTCGCCGCTAGCGCATGCGGAAACATCAACTTCCTCCTCGTGTTCGGCCCTGTCGGGCGCATTTCATCTACTACTCATTCGACCGTAACATAGATACATCGCAATATCACTATGAATCGACCTTTGGCGAACATCATCAGGGGGGACGTACCCGGATCGTGTTCCCTAGGTCCGGGATTGCAATAATGAGGTGTAAACGGCCATCGGCCACAGCGTGTCGGGCCGGAGGGGCCGTCTGATGACTAAGGCGCGTCGGGCCGAACGCCACGGCTCCCCGTAGTGTTTGGCCGCCCGGGCGAATGCGGCCGTGACTCGGCCGTTTCCGGGGTCGCAGAGGGTGGCCATTCGGTCGAATCTCCAGACTCGGGTCACGCCGCCGAGTTCACGGGTCACCTGGTCCAGGGCGGCGAGCAGGTGCGGTTGATCCTGCGACGGCGACCACGCCGCTCGCCACTTGCCGGAATGGGCCAGAACTCGACGATTGACAACGAGCAGGTGCGCGGTTTTGTCTTACCCGCAGGACTCAGGTTAGTTGGCAGTTTTGGCGAGTCCCTGTCGGTGTTTGGTTTCAAGAGATCTTTGACGGTCTGTTCTCAAGAGACGCTTGACGTTTCGGCCTTATTCGTGATCTTGTTCGGTCCGGCTTTGTTGGTGTCGGGGTGGGCGGGGTTGTGGATCAGCAGGGGTTGGTGGAGTACCGGTATCGGGCGGTGTGCGAGGTGCTGGGTGGCTCGCCGATCGGTGAGGTCGCGTTGCGCTACGGCACGACGCGCCAGTCGCTGGACTCGTGGCGGGCGCGGTTTAAACAGGAGGGCATGGATGGGCTGGCTGATCGGTCTCGTCGGCCGCATTCCAGCCCGAGCATGTTGTGCGCTGATGTCGAGGCCCTGATCTGTCAGATGCGTCGGCAGCATCCGCGCTGGGGGGCTCGCCGGATCAGCCATGAACTGGGACGTCAGGGTCTGGAGCGAGTGCCGTCGCGGGCAACGGTGCATCGGGTGTTGGTGCGCAATGGCCTGGTCGATCCCCAAGCCCAGCAGCACAAACGCAAATACAAGAGCTGGCAACGCGAAGCGCCGATGCATCTGTGGCAGCTCGACATCGTCGGCGGGGTGCCGTTGGCCGATGGGCGCGAGTGCAAACTATTGACCGGCGTCGATGACCATTCCCGGTTCGTCGTGGTGGCCACTGTGTTGGCCACTCCGTCCGCGCGGGAGGTGGCTGAGGCTTTCACCGCGGCGATGCGCCGCTACGGGGTGCCCGCCGAAGTGTTGACCGATAACGGTGGTCAGTTCACTGGGCGGTTCATCAAGCCGC
This sequence comes from Mycobacterium sp. H4Y, assembly GCF_000364405.1. Classification (NCBI taxonomy): domain Bacteria; kingdom Bacillati; phylum Actinomycetota; class Actinomycetes; order Mycobacteriales; family Mycobacteriaceae; genus Mycobacterium; species Mycobacterium sp. H4Y. The sequence continues at coordinate 769,699 of NZ_AKIG01000002.1, read as the reverse complement.
TGCCGGTTGAGGTGATCTTTGAGAAGATCTGCCGCGACAACGGCATCAAACAGCGGCTGACCAAGCCCCGCTCACCGACCACGACCGGCAAGATCGAACGATTCCACAAGACGCTGCGCACCGAGTTCCTCGATCACGTGGCGCCGTTCGAATCGATCGTTGCCGCCCAGCAAGCGATCGACGGTTGGATCGCCGCCTATAACCATCAGCGCCCGCATCAAGCGCTGGATATGGCGGTGCCGGCCAGCTTGTTTCGACCCAACGGCCCGACTCGCCTCGACGCCGAGCAGTCCACTGCTCCCGGGGTTGCGGCCCCGGCGGCGCTGGTGATCGATGTGATCGAGCCACCCCCGCTGCCGCCCGCTGCGGGCACTGCCCTCGAGTTCGACGTGCGGGTCCCGCCCAGCGGAGAGGTCACGATCCGCTCCGGGCGCCAGTCGGTCGCCGTGCATAAGAGCCTGGCCGGACGAACCCTGCACGTGTGGGCCGATCTGCGCAGCATTCACGTCAGCCTCGACGGCGAGGTCCTGCGCACGGTGCGCTCTCGACTCATTCCCGATGATCTGCGATACATGGCGATGCGCGGGGCCCGGCCGGCCGGCCCCGAACCCGAGCGCCCCGCGTTACGCCGCGCCAACGGCACCGCGGTGATCCGGCCCGGTGATGCGGTGGAGATCGAACGCACCGTCACCAAAGACGGCACCGTCTCGATCGCCGGCACCACCCACCTAATCGGGTTCGCCTGGGCCGGACGGCGCGTCACGCTGCGCCTCGACGGACACTTGATGCACGCCGTGATCGACAACGCCCTCGTCGGCACCTGGCCCTGCCCCATAGACACCGGGCAGCTGGGCCGTCTGAGCGGCGCACGTCCACCGGCCACGCCGCTGCCACCCCCACCGATGCCCGCGGGATCGCTGCGTGCTCAACGCAAGGTCCACGACAGCGGCCGGATCATGGTCGCTGGCCAAAACATCAAGCTCGGTCCCCGTCACCGCGGCAAGATCGTCACCGTCGTCATCGAGGACACCCACTTGCGCATACTGCACGGCGAGGAAGAGATCGCCGTCCGTCCCCGACGAAACCTCAAACCCATCACCCGGTTTCACGTCAGCGGCGCAGGAGCCATCCCCCAAAATCGTCAAGCATCTCCTGACGGCAAAACGTCAAAAATGTCCTGAGCCCATACATTGAGTGCGCCGTGAGGCGCTGTGTATTCGAGAGGGGGTGTGAGACCTCCTCTGCCGATCCTGTCGCAGCAGGGCGGTGAAGCTGGGGGCAGCCCGATCCGGGTGATGCCGGTGAGGGTGGCAAGCGGCCCCGACAAAGTCGGAACGTGTCAGCACTGCCAGATGGTGCGGGTCCGGCGAGCGAGATGGAAAGGAGTACGAGAGGAACCGGCGTTTACGTCTCTCAAGGCTGGATCGGCTCGAACCTGGTGGATGTGGGCCGAGAGCGGTGCGTCCCAACATGTTTAGCGTGTTGTTGGGAACTCCTGGGTCGGCTTCAACGACCGACCCGGAGACCACGGTGAAGTGCTGCGGGGTAGTCGTGGTGATGCCGCAGGGACCGAGTCGGGCTCCTCCTTCATCGAGCGAATCACAGTGAACACGGGAACCGTTCTGGTCTCGCCGGTGTTCCGGGCATCCAGTCTTGGGGCGTCGGCTGGGCGCATCGACAGCCGATCAGTCCAGGACGGGGCGGAGCCGCCGTAGTACTTCGAGCCGGGGAAAGCCCGGCACATGGGGAAGGGCGGCAGCGGTTATCGAGAAGGGAAGGACACTGCAATGCCGGAAGATGCGCCAGTGAATACCGGCGCTCTCGATCAGGATGCCCCGCTGGGGCCTTGGTCGCGGGTATCGGGGATGCAGACCAAGCTTCACCATTGGGCAGCGGCCGATCCCGGCCGCAGGTTCGATGATCTGTTCAACTTCGTGTGCGACTCGGCGACGCTGCTGGTGGCGTTTGACCGGGTCGCAGGCAACACCGGCGCGAAGACTCCTGGCGTGGACGGCATGACCGTCGTGACGATGGAGGACACCGTCGGTGTGGCCGGCTTCCTGATCGACCTGCGAGCCCAGTTGAAATCGGGTTCGTTCCGCCCGCTACCGGTACGGGAACGCATCATCCCCAAGCCCGGTGGGAGCGGAAAGGTGCGGCGGCTGGGTATTCCCACCGTCGCCGACCGGGTGGTTCAGGCGGCGCTCAAGCTGGTGCTGGAACCTATTTTCGAGGCCGACTTCGTGCCGGTCTCTTACGGGTTTCGGCCGATGCGGCGAGCGCACGACGCGGTCGCGGAGATTCAACGTTTCGGCACCAAGGGTTATCGCTGGGTGCTGGACGCGGATATCGAAGCGTGTTTCGACTCGATCGAGCACTCGGCCCTGATGGATCGGGTGCGCGCACGGGTCAAGGACAAGCGCGTGCTCGCGCTGGTGAAGGCGTTCCTCAAGGCCGGGGTGATGACCGAACTCGGCATCCGTGAGGCCAGCTTCACCGGCACGCCGCAGGGAGGCATCTTGTCCCCGCTGTTGGCCAACATCGCCTTGGGCGCGCTCGATGAGCACGTGCACGGGCCGTGGATGCCTGGCGGGATCATGAGCACTCCTCGCCGACGCGCCCGACGTCGCGCCAAGGACCTGCCGAATTGGCGAATCGTCCGCTATGCAGATGATTTCGTCGTCCTCGTGCACGGCAACCAGGCCGACGTCGAAGCCTTGCGCGAAGACATCGCCAAGGTGCTGATTCCGCTGGGGTTGCGGCTTTCCGAGGCCAAGACCCGGATCGTGCACATGGGTGACGGGTTAGACTTCCTTGGGTTCCACATCCAGTGGCGCCGCAAGCGTGGAACGACCAAGTGGTACGTCTACACCTTCATCGCCGACCGGCCCGTCCGGTCGTTGAAGGACAAGGTACGTGCCCTGACGAGCAGGTTGTCGCAGCAACCACCCAGGGTCGTGCTGATCCGGCTCAACCAGATCATGCGCGGCTGGTCGGCTTACTTCCGGCATGCAGTGGCTAAACACACCATGAGCTCCCTGGAAAACTTCGTGTGGCACAGGGTGATTCGATGGTTCCGAAAGCTGCACCGCTGGAATGGAAGAGACATCCGCCGACATCACACCGGTCTGCATGGCCGGTGGACCAGACCCTCGGCGGACGGGATCGAACTGTTCAACCTGGCCTCGGTACCCATCACGCGGTACCGCTACCGGGGCAACACGATCCCCAACCCCTGGACGGTGGCACACCCCGCCTGACGGCAGATGCCGTGGAGAGCCCGCTGCGTGGAAACACGCACGGCGGGTTCGGAGAGCGGCCTGGGGAAACGGACCGATGGCAACACCGGCACCGCGCCCCAGGCCGACTCAACCAGTCCCAGTGGATTTCGTCGAACGCTCCGCCCGTTGGCGCCCGTGGTGTTCCTAGGCCATCCAATATCTTTGGGTCATTCTTGAGCTTCCGGTAAACCATTGGCCGCCGTCGAGGTCGCATATCGAGTGCCGCACCCCCGACAGGGGAGACGAGGTCGTACGGACGCATCGCCGAGCAGATCGGCGCTGCGGGGTCCGCGCGCGCGGTGGGATTGGCCAATGGGCATAACCCGATCGCGATCGTCGTGCCGTGCCACCGGGTGATCGGCGCGAACGGCAGCCTCACGGGCTACGGCGGCGGCCTGCAGCGCAAACGCGCCCTGCTGGACCTGGAAAAGATCCACGGTTGCGCGACGCTGTTCGATTAATGGCTCGCGCTTCTTTTGCGGGGTCGGTCGAACGGCGCTATCGTCCATAATTGTGGACGACAGTGCGAAGGACCCGGCGGTGGTGCTGCCGTACCTGGTCGGTCGGCCTTTGGCGGCTACCGAGGTCTACGAAGCGTTCGGCTACCGCAAGTCCGCGTACTATAAGGCGGCTCGCGAAGGCAGGTTGATTACCGCGGACAACTTGATCAGGGCGGCCAAGTATTTGGGGTTGAATCCGGTTGACCTGCAAGTCCGCTTCGGCTTGATCGACCCCGACTCGGTCACCGAGTATGTGGAGTCCCAGGCCGGCCCGCCCAGGCTGCGTGATCTTCGTCCCGATCCCAACAGTCCGCCGGTCTGAGCGGGACTGCCGGGACCGTTTGAATGATCAAAACCGCACTCATCGTCGCCACCTTGGCCGCCCTGCTGTGCAGCCTGTGGATCCGGCGCGACACCTGGCGCTCGAGGTGGGAGGCCGGCGCTACCCGCAACATCGCATTGCATGGCTGCGCGGTGCTGCTGATGTCGCAGTGGGCCGCGGCCGCGCTCGGACCGCTCCTGCACCGCATCTTCGGGCTGTGGAACGTACAACATCTGCTCGGCCACATCTGCTGGATCTTCGCGGTGACGGCGATCATCCGCCACGGACTCATCCGCCTGGTCGACGAAACCCACGAGAGCGAGCTGTTGCGCAAGCACGTGACGCGCCCGCTACGGATTGGGGTTCCGTTGCTGGTGGCGCTGTTCGTCATCGCCGACGAAGGCCATCATCTTGACTTTTTCGCGGCCCCCGCCGACTTCTGGTTGCTGGCCTATTGGCTGGTCCTGGGTGCCCTGATGATCTACCTGCTCTCCTACGCCGGGCGAGTGCTGCTGATCCTGCGGACGGATCCCCGCTCAACGACGACCGTCGACCTCTATCTGATCTCGGCGGGATTCGGGGTGGCGGCGAGCGTGATTCAAATCGGCACCGCTTGGGCGGGCACCGATATCGCCTTGTCCGTCTGGTTGTGCGCCTGTCTGAGCGCCATTGGCTTCGCGTATGGATCTGCCCGGTCTTGGCAGGCGAAGGTCGCCTGGTTCACGTCCGGCAAGTAGGCCCACGCCGCGCGTTCGCCGCGCCGCGGACCCTAAGCGTCTATCCGCCGACGACGTGCCGAGCCACCACCATCGGGCGGAACCCGTACCGCTGCCCGACAATCTTGCCGCCAGCCGCCCGGCCCGTGCCCGTCAGCGGCATGCCGCGGAGCAACCCGCTTCCCTTGGCCTCGGAGCCGGCGCTGACGGTGCTGACCGCCGGGGGCGCTGTTTCCGCGCTTGTCGCCGGTGCCGCGGCGGCCCAACTCTGCGGCACCGACAAGTGACCCACCGTGGCCGCCCTGCCCAGACCCGCCGAGACGGGCGAGGCAGAGGACGTCGGGCCACCGCCCAGGGTTCCGCCCAGGGTTCCACCCAGACGAGGCACGGCCGCCGCGGCCTGAGTTCCTTTGCTGGCGGCGGCCGGCCTCCCACCTAGCCAGAGCTTCATAAAGTGGTCATAGTCGCCCAGTTGGTAATATAGGATGCCAAGGTCGCTGGTATACATTTTTACCCAGTCTTTCCAGGCCACCGGTTTGGATGATTCCGATGACGCAGCCGATGCATTCAGTACTGCGCTGGAGGCCGATGTTGGGTTTGCCAGCCCCGAGGTGGACGCGCTGGATTGCGCGCTTGTTTCGGCCGCGTTGGCGACCGCGGTGGCTTGACCGGCCTGCCCCGCCGGGTTGGTGGTGGATGGCGGCCGGTCGAAGGTGGTCAACGTTGAGGCGCCGGCTGACGCCGCGGCGTAGCCATACATCGCGGCCGCGTCCTGGGCCCACATTTCGGCGTACTGGGCCTCGGTGGCCGCAATCGCCGGCAGGTTTTGGCCGAAGAAGTTCGTCGCGATCAGCATCATCAGTTGCGCGCGGTTGGCCGCGATCACCGGCGGCGGAACCGTCATCGCGAACGCCGCCTCGTAGGCACCCGCGGCGGCCTTCGCCTGGACGGCCGTCTGCTCAGCCTGCGCGGCCGCCGCGGTCAGCCACGCCGCATACGGGGCCGAGGCGGCGGCCATCGTCGCCGAGGCCGGACCCCTCCACACGGCGGTGAGTTCGGCGATCAACGAACTGTAGGAGGCTGCCGTGGTGTACAGATCGATGGCCACCCCGTCCCAGGCTGCGGCCGCGGCCAGCATTGGCCCCGACCCCGCGCCAACGTACATCCGCCCGGAGTTGATCTCCGGCGGAAGCGCCCCGTAGTCCACTAATGGGTCCCTTCGTCTTGTCGACGGCGGTCGCACGCACCCCAACGCCGCCCGAAACCGTGGTCAGATACTGGTGCGCGAGTACCGTCCAGCGCCGCCGACACCGTCGGCCGTGGAGTCACGAACGCGATGCCGTTCCGCGGCCGCGGTGGCTACCCCTCAAGCGTGGACGTTTGTACACATATGCGATTCTAAGAACATATATGTACGTCACAGTTCACAGCTATGAACTGAATCTAGCTGACGATGAACATTTGTCTTTGGACATACACTATTGCGCGCGCAGCACTTAACCTCGCGGAGGAGCGGCTTTAGCGGCCCTTCCACACCGTTGACCGGAACCAGCGAGGAGAGAAATCACCGTGTCGTTCGTGACCACCCAACCCGAAGCGTTATCCGCCGCAGCCCAGAACCTGGCAACTATCGGCGCGGCGCTGGCCGCACAGAATGCGGCGGCATCGGCGCCGACGATGGGCGTGGTTCCCGCGGCGACCGATGAGGTCTCAGTGCTGATCGCGGCCCAGTTCGCCACGCACGCCCAGATGTATCAGAACGTCTGCGCCCAGGCCACGATGATTCACGACAGCTTCGTGAGAATGCTGCACTTCGGCGCCGGTTCCTATGCGGCCACCGAAGCCATCAACGCCGCCGCGGCCAGCTAAGGAGGGTGACAAGTGCTGGATTTCGGAGCGCTACCCCCCGAATTCAATTCTGCGCGCATGTATTCCGGCCCCGGTTCGGCATCGATGATGGCCGCGGCATGGGCCTGGAACATGCTGGCCGCCGAGCTGGACTCTGCAGCCACCGCCTACGACACCGTCATCACACAACTGACCAGCGAAGGGTGGATGGGCCCGGCATCAGCCCAAATGGCCGAGGCGGCCCAACCTTATGTGACGTGGATGCGTACCAGCGCGGCGCAAGCCGAACAGGCCGCCACATCAGCCAGAGCCGCCGCGGGGGCGTACGAGACCGCGTTCGCCGCCACGGTGCCCCCACCACTGATCGAAACGAACCGCACCCTGCTCACCCAGGCGATTTCCACCAATGTCCTCGGCCAAAACATTCCGCTGATCACCCAACTCGAGGCCCAATACGGTGAAATGTGGGCGCAAGACGCCGCCGCGATGTACGGCTACGCGGCCCAAACCGCACCAACTGCCGAAGTGACGCCGTTCACCGAGCCGGCCCAAACCACCAACCCCGCCGGACAGGCCATGCAGGCCGCCGCGGTCACCCGAGCCGCCGGCACCTCGGCCGGCACGGACGCGCAGACGCAACTGTTATCCTCCACGCCCTCTGCACTGCAAAGCCTCGCATCACCTAGTTCATCAACCGCATCCACAACACCGATCTCGGATGCGTTGAAACAGAACGAGTTTGTGAGCTTGTGGTCGCAATACGCCAGCCCCACCCAGAACACCCTCGCGATGATGTATCGCGCTACCGGCATGACAACGCACTTTCAATCACTCGGCAAGGCACTAGCACCCGCCGCCAAAGCCGCCAGCGACGGCGCCAAGGCCGCCGCGGCCCTGCCCACCGTTGGCGCGTCGCTGCGCGGCGTGGCCGGTGGTGGCGGCGCCATATCGGCAAGTTTGGCTTCTGCTGCACCGGTCGGTGGGCTGTCCGTACCGCCCACCTGGTCTGCCGCGACCCCGGCGGTCCCTTCGGGGGCATCATCGATCCCGGTCAGCCGCTTCATCACCACGCCCGACACGTCAGGGCCCGGAAACCTGCTGGGCGGAATGCCGCTGGCGGGCGTCGGCGGAAGTTCGGGCGGCACCGGTCCGCGCTACGGGATCCGCCCGACGGTGATGGCGCGCCCCCCGTTTGCCGGATAACGCGACGACGTCCCAACCATTTGCGCCGAGATCCAGTTCAGCGCAACGCTGTTCGAGTGGCCCACGGACACCGCGCCGCTTTTTGAGCGCGGCTGGGCCATCCGTGTCCGCGGACACTTCCCGCTTCCCGACCAATCAGGCTGCACTCGAATACCTCTACTTAATCACGCGGTCACTGCACCTGACCGGGACAGGACAGAAGCGATGGATATGCGTTCAAGATTGGCAGTGAACGCCTTCGCGATCTGCTTCGCCGACCGCATGCCGGAAAGTGAAACACCTAACCGAAGATGCCGCTTACACCGTAATCTGACGGACCCCGATGGGCCGGCCCCAGGATGTCTAAGCGGCATCCCAGCAATGCCATCGATCGCGACCCGCCGGCGAGGAATCTTCAGATGTTTCCCACCGCTCAAGCCTGCGCGTTCATTGGCGGGGCGCTCGCGGTCCAGCTTGGACGGCACCGACAGCTGTTCGATCGAGCCCGCTCAGCCGACGCGCGTGAAGGTTTTGTTGCCCAGACCTGGTTGCGCGGCGACAGAGTTCGCAAGCAGGTCTGCTCGGTGAAGCTGCGGTTACAAGTGCGTGGGGGGGCGTTTGGGTGAAGCTCACTCGCGCTGGCGAGGCCACTAAGTGAGCTGCTGCGTCCGACGCGCACGGTCGTCGTCAGGTGCTACCGAGTTGGATGGCTTTGGCCACGAGCAAAATCGCCCCGACTACGAGGTAGCCACGCAAGGCCAGCATGCCTAGCCGAGTTCCGGCCGACCAGGACACCGGTTTCAACGAGGTCAACGGCGGCATTCGCCAGGTGGCCCGTTGGGCTGTGGCCAGGTCAAGGGGGGGGCTGGTCAGGCCATTGTGTTTCGGGCGGTGGCGGCCATACCACCGCAGCACACCGAAAACGGTTGCGGAGCATAGGGCGATACCGACGGTGAGGTCGGCGGCGAGTGAGACGATGTCGAGGCGGGGGAATACGGTCGTGGCCATGAGTATTCCCGAAAGTAGCAACAGCACACTGACGATGAGCCCTGACGCTACGTTGAGCCACGGCCGGTTCACCCAGGGGCCTAAGACTTCCCGGTCGTTGCACAACAGCACCAAAAAGACAGTCGCGCTGGGCAGCAGCAACCCGGCCAGCGCTTGCACGCCGGTCGTGATCAACCCCAACGGCGCCCCGGGGATTAGCACGATCGCTGCGGCGATCACGACCATCCCGGTGTAGGACAGGTAGAATGGCTTGGCGTCACCGAAGCCACGGTGCAGGGAATGCTTGAGCCCGAGTACATCCCCGAAGGCATAGCTGCTGGCCAGGGTCACCGCAGCCGCCCCAATGATGGAGGCGTCGAGCAACACGATCGCGAACACCGACCCGAGGGTGGTGTTGATTTGGCCGAGCAGGTGCGCAACCGTGCCGGCGTCGGCGAAGCGCCCACGGCTGTTGGTGGCCCGCGCGGCCCAGTCGCCGGTCATGATCAACGCCGCCGCACCGATCACCACGACGAAGGCACCCAGTGTGGTGTCGGCGCGCTCGTAGCCGATGAAACGCGGCGTGATGCGCTTGTCGACAATGTTGGACTGCTGAAAGAACAGCTGCCACGGGGCCACCGTGGTGCCGACCATCGCGATGATCAACAGCACCGCGTCCGAGGTGACTCCGCCACGCATGCCCGGGATGACAAACGATTTCGCGGCGCGCCCCGCATCTGGATGGGACATCAACAACATTGGGATTTGCAGCAGCGTGATCGCGATGAACGCGAGCATCGCGCGTTCCCAGCGCTGGAAGCTGCCGGTGGCCATGATGGTGATCAGCGCGATCGCGGCCAGCGGGACGACCACATATCGGGGGATGCCGATGTAGTCGGCCGCCAGGGTGATGCCAATGAATTCGGTGACCAGGGTCAGAAAGTTCAGCAGGAACAGGTCACCCACGGAAAACCAGCCCCAGCCGCGGCCGAACCGCTCATTGATCAACCGCGCGTGTCCGACCCCGGTGACCGCACCGAGCCGGACCACCATCTCCTGGTTAACAATCAGCACCGGGATCAACAACACCAGCACCCACAGCAGGCTGTAGCCGTAGTTCTGTCCGGCCTGCACGTAGGTCGAGACGCCTCCGGCGTCGTTGTCGCCGACCATCACGATCAAGCCGGGCCCGATGATCGCCAGCATGGTGGCTAGGCGGATTTTCAGGCTACGCGGACGGGCGTTGTCGCCGAGGCCGATTCGGCCCAGCGCACCTTCGATGTCGCCGACGTGTGCGCTGTCCAGCACCGCGGTGCCGTGCGGCGCCGCCAACACTGTGTCGGAAGTGGGGCGGTCCAAGAGTGTCATAGCCAGTCTCCTTCTTCGCTGCTCATCGAGGTCAGGTCTTCGCGAACCAGGCGTGGCCCGGGCGCTCGCTAGCGCCAGTCGTCGGGAATGGTGGCCTGAGCACGGCATCGACGGTCACCACCCCCAGCGCCTGACCCTCGTCATCGACGACCGAAATGGTGTGTAAGTTGTAGTCGGCTATCAATACCGCGGCATCGATCAGATCGGCATCGGGAGTCACCAAGATGGGATTCGAATCCATCAGTGTCGCAACCGCATCCGCAAGGTTCGATTGCAAAGTGCGATCACTGACACCACGCCGGCCAGCCGCCCGCGCTCGTGGAGGACGTGCAGCTGCAGACGCCCATGTTTCGCAGGAGACAATGTCGAGGTTCATCAAACGGCCTGCGCTGTGCGGGTTTGAATCCCAACAAGGGCGATCACCGTGGGAGCGCTGGGGTGCGGGCATCAATTCCAGAACACGGCGCCGGGTGGGACTGGCGCAAAATGAAGGCCGCGTCGTCGGCGTCGTCGGCACGGATCCGGGCGCGCAACGCGGCGACCTCGTGGGAGGGCGGGCAACTTGGCCGCCGGGTGTCTTCAGCAGTCCGAGCAGGCGGAGCGGTCGTCGGGTCTCGGTCGCCGGTTTGTTCATGGATCTCTCCTTGGCGCAACATGTGGATCAGTGGTGGGTGGTGGTAGCACGGGAGCGGCAATACGGCTGCCGCGCTTGGGGTTAGGCGGTTAGGCCCAGCTGGAGCCCACGGCGCTGTCGGTGCTGGCCATGTGGGAACCGGCCGTTTGTACTTTGGAGCCGTGAGCGTTGGCCTGCTCGTAGATCACCTGGAAGTTGCGGCCCAATTGGGTGATGAACTCCTGGCAGGCCAGTGAGCCCGCGCCGCCCCAGAAGTCGCCGGCGGCAAGCACATCGCGAATGATGGCCTGATGCTCAGCCTCTAGGGTGGCGGCTTGGGTGCGGATCAGCGCACCGTGGGCGTCGACGTCGCCGAACTGGTAGTTGATCGTCATCGGTGTTCTCCTCACGGGTGCAAAGCAGTTAGTTGCCCAGGATCTGCTGGGAGGCCTGTTCTTGGTCCTCGTAGTTGCTGGCGTCACGAATCAGGTTGTCGCGCACCCCGTGCAGCATGGTGACGATATTGCGAAAGGCGGTGTTCATCTGGCTCACGGTGTTGTAGGAGGTGGCTTGAGCGCTACCGCTCCAGCCGTCGCCGGCGATGTTTTGCGAGGACGCCAGTATCTTGCGGGCCTCGTCCTCCACGGTTCGGGCGTGCACTTCGAAACGCCCTGCCATCGAGCGCATCTCGTGCGGGTCGGTCGTAAAACGCGTAGTCATCTGAATGTCTCCTTATCTAGAAATCATCGAGTGCCACATAAGCGGTGAATCGTGGCCGAACTGCTTATGCGGTTGGGGCCGTCGAACTGAGGCTCGCAGCCGATCCCCGTATCTGCTATCCGGCGATGGGTGAGCGGGCCATTACGGTGAGCCGGAGCCCGTATTTGGGAGCACTGCCTATGTGGCTTCCGGCCGTGTTCGCCATCGGCATGCCGGGCATCATGGGCATCACACCTGCCGGAGCCGCGGTGAGGGGCGTGCCGCCCAGCCCTGAGGCAAGAGAGCTAGGGGGTGGGGTTAGGGCGGTCCAGCTCGCGGGCACCGATAGCGGGCCGATCGACGCGGCCCGTCCAAGGGCCGCGGATGCGGCGCCGCCGGGTCCCAGGCTCGTCAGACCCAATAGGCCTCCGAGGGGGCCGGTTGTGACAGCTTCTCCGATGGCGTTTCCCGCGGCGCCCCCGGCTGCGCCGGCGCCCAACAAACTCGTGAAGGCACCCAATGTGTTACTGGGCGTGTAAAACCCGGACGAGAAGATGGTGTTCCAGATGTTCGCGTTGGGCCCCCACTGGTTCCAGAAGTCGTTGAGCTGTGAATTCCCAGACCCACCAGAGCCAGTCAGTTGGCCGAGGATTTCCGAAAGTCCCGACGTCGACGACGAAGACGACGCGGGTGAAGCGAGGCTCTGCAACTTTGTGGGTACCGTGGAGGTCAGCTGTGACAGTGCCGTCTGCGTGCTCGTGCCTGCCGACGTAGCAGTGGCCTGGCTGACCGTCGCGGCCTGCCCGTCCAGCCCCGCCGCATTGGTTGTCTGTTGTGGCGCGGTGAATGGCGTCACCGTCGAGGCGGCCGCCGAAGCGGCGGCGTAGCCGTACATTGCGGCAGCGTCCTGGGCCCACATTTCGCCGTAGTGCGCCTCGGTGGTCGCGATCGCCGGCGTGTTCTGCCCCAAGACGTTGGTGGCGACCAACGCGCTCAAAAGGCTACGGTTGGCCGCGATTACCGGTGGGGGCACCGTCATCGAGTACGCGGTCTCATAGGCACCCGCGGCTGCGGTGGCCTGGGTAGCGGTTTGTTCAGCCTGCATCCCAGTCGTGTTCATCCAGGCGACGAGAGGTGCTGCGGCGGCCGCCATCGATATCGACGCCGGGCCGCGCCAGCCTTCGCTGCTCAATCTCGAGATCGTCGAGCTGTAGGAGGTTGCCGCCGAACGCAATTCAGCGGCCAGCGTGTCCCAGGCCGCGGCGGCGCTAAGCATCGGCGCTGAGCCCGCGCCGGAATACATTCTTGCGGAATTGATTTCCGGCGGCAACGCGCCGAAATCGATCATGACAGTCATTGGACACACTTCCTTTAGCCGGCCGCGATTGTGTTGAGGGCCTCGGTGGCGGCGTACGAAACGGCACTGGCCGCTAAGGTCCGCACGAACAGGTCACAAACTGCTGCGGCTTGTGCGCTCACCGCTTGATACAGCTGCGCGTGCGCAACGAACTGGGTCGCGGTCAGCGCCGAAACCTCGTCGGCCGCTGCAGGAATCACGCCTGTCGTAGGCGTAGATGCGGCCGCGTTCTGGGCGGCGAGCCCTGAGCCGATATTGCGCAAATCATTGGCTGTCGTCGCCAGTATTTCTGGCTGTGCGGTCACAAAAGACATCGGACTTCTCCTCAAGGGGAATGCAGACTGAAGCTGCGGCTGTGGTCGTGTCAGAGCACGCCAAAAAGACGCACGTCCACGAAGCGGGACGCGGGCGAGTGCGAACCGAAGCGGCGCAAGCCGATTCAGATAGTGGAAATGGTGCCGGGGCCGGATCCGAACGAAATGCTCATCGGACTCGGATAGGGACTATCACCGCGACTCATCTCGCTCTCACCTCCTCACGGCCAGGGCACACGGGGGTGCCAACAGTCGCACACCGGGGATGAGGCAACCCGGCGATTCAGCCGGGCGCGGCACCCCTCTCGTCACAGCTTTGGCACCACACGGCGTATCCGGCTGAGCCGGAAGCCACTTGGGCTCAACCCTTAAGCCGGGAAGAGCTGTCCTGACCCGGGGCGTCTCTCGACGTTCGAGGTCAGTGGCCTATGTCCGTGCAGACGCCTCACCTACCGAGGTTTATGCGAACGTTATCTTGGCACTCAAGGCGGCACCAGTCAACCCGGCGCGTTGACTCACCAACAATGCCCGCCTGCCCCCTTCGTTGTCCCAAAGAGAAATGCTGCCCGCGAAGTGGCGTGTTGAAGCGGCGAAACCGGTGCGGCGCAGCAGGCCCAGACGATGGGATTGACGGTGGGTGAACGCCAGCGTTTGCACCGGGCCTTTACTAGGCCGTGCTGGACATGCCGGCTGGCATGTGGCTGGCGCCGATGCTGGGTGAGCTGGTGAGGATCTTGCGGCGGTTCGGCGCACTGGACATTGATGGCGACACCGGGGGCGCCGCTATGACCGCGCCATATCGTCGGCCATCTATTGCCGTGTGGCGCCCGAAGGCGAGAAGTACGAATTGAACCGCCCCGAGTTCGATGCACACGCGGTTATGGGTGTGCAGCCTCTGATTGGGCTGTGTTCGTAGCGTAGTAGATCGTCTCGTACTCGGTCGGTGGGATGCGGCCCAGGCGGTGCATGAGCCGGCTGGTGTTGTACCAGTGCACCCAGTCGGCGGTGAGCAGTTCCACGTCGGTCAGGCGCTGCAGGGGGCCGCGCCGGAAGGGCGAATCCGCCCGGACGGCTTCGGTCTTGTACAGCCCTATCGTTGTTTCGGCCAGAGCGTTGTCGAAGGCGTCCCCGACAGTGCCGATTGAGGCCACCAGCCCGGACAGGGTCAAGGTTTCCCCGAACCGCACCGACGTATATTGCGACCCTGCGTCCGAATGGTGAATAGTGTTGCCCATCAATGGATTGCCTTCATTGAACCGCAGTTGCGCCGCATGCCTGATCGCCTGACGCACGAACCGGTCTTCCTTGCTTGCCGAGCAGGTCCAGCCCACGATCCGCCCGGCGTAGGCATCGAATGGCGAACGCGGTGTAGACGAACACCCCGGTGGCCAGGCGCACGTAGGTGAAATCCGCGACGAGCAGCACGTTGGGGGCGCGCACCCGGAACTGGCGTTTGACCAGATCCGCCGCCCGGGTCGCGGCCGGGTCGGCCACGGTGGTGCGGACCTTTTTGCGCCGGGTGACCCCGCGCCAGCCGTTGACGCGCATCAGTCGTTCCACGGTGCAGCGGGCCACGGTGATGCCCTGGCGTTGCAAGTGAGCCCACATTTTCGTGGCCCCGTACAAGGACTCCGGTTTGCGCCGGCCGTGCTCGTCGGGTTCGTAGTAGCCGGCCAGCACCTCGGTAATGACGGTGTCCCACAGGGCCCGCGCCGACGGTGGGCGGGCCAGCCAGGCATAGAAGGTTCTCGGGGCGATCACGCAGCCGTGCTCAGTGAGCACGCGGCAGATCGGAGCGACCCCGAACCGAGCACGATGCTCGGCGATGAACGCACAGATCAACGGTGTCGCGGGTCGCTCTCCCGCACGAAGAAACTTGTTGCCGCCTTGAGGATTTCGATGGTTATCTGAGGTTCTCAGCGTCCTGTCGATGATGTAAACGACACGCGGTCCGGGGTGCGCCGAGATCCGTTGTGGGCTGGTTATCTTCGGTGTCTATGACGGGGCTGGGTATCCGGGTGCAGCGAGTCGAGATGCCGTTCGGCGATCCGCGGTCGTGGACGGTGACTGACGACGGCTCGGTGGTGGAGCCGGCGGAGTCGTTCCTGGCGCATCTGCATGCGGTGGAGCGCTCGCCGAACACGGTCAAGGCTTATGCGCACGATCTGCGGGACTGGTTCGAGTTTCTCGACCAGCACGGCCTGGTGTGGTCGGCGGTGCGGCTCGAGGATGTGGGGCGCTTCGTGGCCTGGCTGCGGCTGCCGGCGGGGTCGCGGGCCGGGAATGTGACCGGGCTGCCGACGGCGGCGAGCATGTGTTCGGAGTCGACGGTGAACCGGAAGCTGTCGGCGGTGTCGGCGTTCTACGAATTCCAGCAGCGTCACGGCGGGGACCTGGGCGATCTGCTGGTGACCTGGCAGCGACGTGGGACAGGCGGCGGGTCCTGGCGGCCGTTGTTGGCGCACTTGGGCTCTCGACCGGAACGAATCCGCCGGATCGCTCTGCGCGCCGATCGGCGCATCCCCGGCACGCTCGACGGCGAGCAGGTAGCGGCCATCATGGCGGCGTGCGATCGGCTGCGGGATCGGTTTCTGTTCACGTTGCTTGCCGAGAGCGGGTTTCGGGTCGGCGAGGCGCTGGGGTTGCGGCACAGCGACATCGACGCCGCATCCCGGCTGGTCGCGGTGACGCCACGAATTAACGGCAACGACGCTCGAGCTAAGGGTGGCGGTCGGCAGGTGCCGGTGCCAGCGCGGGTGATCCGCCTCTACTCCGACTATCTGCACACCGAGTACGGCGACCTAGACAGCGACTACGTGTTCGTCAACCTGTGGTCCAGCCCGGTTGGAAGTCCGTTGACGTATCCGAGTGTCTACGACCTGACCTGCCGGATCCGCAAGCGGACCGGGACGATGTTCGGACCGCACATGTTTCGGCACACCTACGCCACCGAACTGTTACGCCGCGGCGTCGCGGTGGAGGTGGTCGCCAAACTGCTGGGGCATACCTCGATCACGACCACCAGCGACACGTACGCGCACCTGAAGATCGAGGATGCTCGGCGGGCGCTGGTGGCGGTGGGCTGGTTGACGGACGAGGACGTGCAGCGGTGAGTGTAGAGGCGCTGGCCACCCAGCCGGGTACAAGCCTGCATGGTCGCCTGGATACGTTGTTGCGCAACGAGTTCCGAGTCGATGTGCTGGTGCCCGCGGCGGACGACCCGATCCTCGGCACGCCCGCCTGCGAGGTCAGCGACTGCGTGCATTCCAGCCGCTATGGCGGACTCTGTTCGGCTCATCTGCGGCGATGGAACCTCGAGGACCGTCCCGGCCGGCGGGCTTGGGTGGCCTCTGCGGATCCGACCGTGATGGGACACCGTCCGCTTCAGCCGTGCCAGGTCATCGGCTGCGGATACGGGCAGCATCGATACCGATTGTGTTACAGGCATTCCCGCGATTGGGACAAAGCCGGACGCCCGACCGTGGATCAGTGGACGCCGACCCTGGCCTCCATGACGAGCGTGTGCGCGCTGCCGGGGTGCTCGTTGTGGGCTGAGTTGGATGGCGGCTGGTGCCGGTCACACCACGCTCGGTGGCGGCAGCGAGGCCGGCCACCGGCGGCGGAGTTCATCGCCTACTGCACCAGCTACGGTGAAGACCAATTCGACTTCGGGCCGCTGCCACCGCAATTGCGGCTTGAGATCCAGTACGCGATCCAGTGCCGCGTCGATGCCAACCGCACCCGCACCACACCGCGATCGATCAAACCACTGTTGGACCATCTCGCGGGCAGCGCCTCCGTCTCGCTGCTGGACCACTCGGTGCAGGACTGGCTGGCCCGACTGCCCGCCGCCGCCTCGACCACCTCACCGCGGGCTTTCCTCGGCTTCGCGATCGACTGCCTGCTCGACGTCCGCGACGGAACCGGATGGGACTAGCGAATACCCGCGTGATGTGTGGTTACTGCGACGGCTCGGCGTCGCGGCCGGCCACGGCGCCAGGTTGGACTTCACACCGGTGCAGCCACGCTGGCTGCGGGAGCTTGCCAAACGCTGGTGCCGATGGCGCATCTCCTGCGGCATCGGGCTTGGCCAGCTGCGCAAGGATCTCATCGCCATCGTGCGGCTGTCGCGGCTGACACCCGGACTGGCAGCCTCGATGGGTCCCGCCGCGCTGGACCGGGCGGCGCTGGAAAGCTACCTGGCTCAGCTGGCGGTCGCCGTCCCGCACGCGAAGACCCGCAGCAGCGACATCAGTTCCGTCACAGGGCTTCTCCGCGCCGTCCGCCAGCACCGCTGGGCGCGGCTACCCGCCGAGGCGGAACTGTATCCCAGTGACCATCCTCGCCGCGCCGAAGCGTCAGCGCCGCGCGCGATCCCCGAGTTCGTCATGAACCAGCTCGAAAGCGCCGACAACCTCGCCCGCCTCACCGATCCGCGGATCCGGCTGCTGGTCGAGATCCTCATCCGCACCGGGCTGCGCATCGGCGACGCCACCCGACTGGGGCTGGACTGCCTGATCCGCGACCACCAGGGAGCGGTCTACCTGCACTACCGCAACCACAAGATGCGCCGCGACGCCATGGTCCCCATCGACGACGAACTCACCGCCAAGATCGAGGCCCAACAGATCCACGCCCGAAAACGGTTCCCCGACACCAGCGTCCTGCTGCCGCGTGGGCATGCCAACCCCGACGGTCGATTCCCCATCCACACGGGAACTTTCGACATGCGGCTCAAGCGATGGATGGCCGATATCGCGGTCATCGACGAATTCGGCTGCCCCGTCAAAGTCACACCCCACCAGTTCCGGCACACCTACGCCACCCGGCTGATCAACAACGACGTGCCGCAGGAAGTGGTGCGTCGCCTGCTCGACCACACCAGCCACACCATGACCGCCCGCTACGCGCGCCTCGCCGACACCACCATCCGCGAACAGTGGGAACGCGCTCAGAAGATCAACATTCGCGGCGAGCCCGTCGACACCAGCACCGACGGTCCGCTCGCCGACGCCGCTTGGATGAAACAGAACCTGTCTCGCGCGAAAATGGCTCTACCGAACGGCTATTGCGGTCTGCCGATGCAGAAATCGTGCCCACACGCCAACGCCTGTCTCACTTGTCCGCTGTTCGTCACCACCGCCGAGTTCCTGCCTCAACACCACCAGCAGCTCGCCGCCACCCGCGCTCTGGTTACCCGCGCCGAAACCGACGGCCACGTCCGCCTTGCGGAGATGAACCGCGCCGTCGAGACCAACCTGCTCACCATCATCAGCACCCTCGAACACGACCCCAGCTGCCGGTGCGGCCACACACCATCTGGCGGAACATGCTGCGGAGGAGGAACATCCGATGCGTTCTGACAACACCCACCACCTGCTCGCCGCCGCTCAACGGCGCCGTGACAGCACTCTCGAACGCGCACAGCGCGCCCTGCGGGAGCTCAGCGAGACCGGTCAGCGCTACACGGTCACCGACGTCGCCGCCCGCGCTGGTGTCTCCCGCGCCTGGCTCTACGCCCAAGCCGGGCTACGCGACCAGATCCGCCAACTCACCGACCAACGCACGCCAAGGCCGGGAATCGACCAAACCCAGCGCAGCACCGACGCGTCCCTGCGGCAACGGCTCAAACTCGCCCACGCCCGCATCACTGAACTCGACGACGACAACCGTCGCCTGCGCCACCAAGTAGCCCAGCTGCACGGCCAACTCCGCACCACCCGCCTGCACGGGCCACCTGTCGCAGACACCGTCCACAACGAGAACACCCTGCTCACGCTGCCGAACGACCGAACCGACGCAAGATAACATTGGTTTCCTCAAGTTCGCGGTTCTTGCGTTTGAGCTCACGCAACTCGCGCACGGTATCGGTGGGCGCCCCGTCGCGGACCCCGGTGTCGACCTCGGCCTGGTTGATCCAGCGTCGTAACGATTCATACGACACCCCCAAACGCTTGGCGACCGCGGTCAGGCAGGCCGTACGGGTGGCGTACTCCTCGGCATGGTCGCTGACCAACCGCACCGCCCGGGCCTTGAACTCCTCGTCGTACTTCTTCGGCATGATGCGAACAACCTTCCCTCGAAAGAAGGTGTGCATCGAACTCGGGGCGGTTCAAATTGACGGACCGTTGACGCAACCGAACCGCGGTCATGCAAAGCAGCCAAACCGGCGCGGGTTAACGCTCGATCTGGTTCGTTAAGTGAGCTGGTGGTGAGCAAGCGCTGAACGAGTCGTGACAAGTGGGGCACATATTGTCGTAGCTAGGCTTTTGCCGACGACATCGTTCCCGTGCGGTGCTAGCTTCGGGGTTGTTATGAGAATCGACGTTGCCGATCCGACAATGCTGCGATCCCGTTTGGTCGCGGTAGCAGCCACAGTGTGGTTGATGTTGTGGATGGTAATCGGTGGCGCACACCACCACGAAAGTAGAACTAACTCAACGGATCTGGAAATCGTTGCCGGTGAAGCGCTGACTTCGCTTGAATCGTCGCAAGTGGTCAGGGATCAGCTTCCCCCAGACCATGCGCACGCAGAAAGGGATTCGTCGACACACCACGACGACCAGTTCATGGCCGCCGCCTTGACACCGTCTGTGGCCGCGTTGGCGAGTTTCGGCGCCGCGGTCAGCCCGGTTGGGGGGGCGGGGTGGTCGGCTTATCCCGCGGCGGCGCCGGGGCGGGGTCCGCCCACTGTGCTTGCAGTGCGTTGCGCCGGTCGAGATCTGTTGACTCGGCTCTGCTTGTCTCGTCGCTGATCAGTCGCCGTCAGGCCGTTGCGCTTCGCGTCGCCGGCCGGTGAACGCTTCTTACCAATTGTCGCGTGTCGCGCGTTGATGGAAGTGACGATCAGATGATTGACGTTGTTCACACTGGCAATAATCTTGCGGGCAGTCCACCTCGTACCGCCACCGGGGCGCGCTCCTGCTGGCGGCGCAGGCCTGCCACCTATGGGCGGCTGGTGTCTTGGTGTGACATGCTTCGGTGCCCAGGATCTCGGCGTCCCAGAGCATTGCGGAACCGTGGTTTCTGGGCGAAGCTTGAGTGCTTCAACCCAGGTGGCAGCATGAAGGAAGTCCTTGCCACGCAGTTGGTCGATAAGGCGCGCGACCGCGGCGGGTTGCTGCCCGAAGCTCGGACCGCGGAGTTTTCCGGCGGCAACCTATGTTTGGGACTGGTTCTAGCGGGCGAGGTGTGCGTGGGTCCGGTAGCGGTTGTCATCGATACCGGGATGATGGAACCGATCATTGGGCGGATGCTTGCTGCCTACTGCGCCGACGTTGTCCTCGTCGATGCACCGCGCCCGGTTGGTGGATGGGAACAAGCCCGCAAAGATCGGGTCGTGCAGGCGTTGGCCACCGATCACGGTGCATGGATTCCGGTTCAGTACACCAACTTTGACAACGTTGTCGGTGATCAATCCCTGGATTTTGAATTGCCCGTCCAGCGCGGTGGAATCGATGTACGGGTGTGCCTGGCGGCTACCGGCAGCTATTCGGCAGGAGTTGTGCGAATGCTACTTCAACAGAGCGAGCAGGCGCCGAGATCCGCATCGGTTTTGCAGGATTGGCGGATCATCCTGGTCAACGGGTCTTTGCTGCTCTTGGCCGCGATGATGGGTTTGTATCTAGTGACTTTCCAGGTCTATCTTGTCCTGCCTGTGCAGGTGTCGGTGCTAACGCCGTGGTCCCAATGCTGTTTTGCCGCTGGTGTGTTCGCGATTTCAGGTGTGGTGGTCGTTGCCGGCCAGTTGCGGACCACCCCATGGTTGTCCGACAGATGGGGTTGCTGGCGTAGCTTGATCGCCGGTCTAGCCATCCTGGCAGTGTCGTATCTGCCGCTGATCATCCTGGCCGACGATCGGAGCTCAAGTTCGCCACCGGACGTCGAAGCACTCGCAGTCTCCGCAGCGCTGCTTGCGCTAGGATCGGCCCCGGCGATCCCATTCGAACTGCATGCTGCAAATACTTTTACCCGTAACCGTTCGGGGGCAACACCTTACCGGTTCTATGGCACCGTCGTCGCAATCAGAACCCTGATCTGCAATGGGCGACAGCGGCAATCTCCGGCACAGCGGTACATCGCGGGCATCACGAAATGCTCTGCGCTGCATTGTTTTTTGTTAGCGCCGCCGCAGCACTTGCGCTCAATCCGCTCTATCGCGAACAGCGGTCAGGCAACCGCGATCATCTGAACAAAGGCCTTAAGCCGTGCGTCACGGCGTAGTCAACACGAGGAAAGAAAAGAGGCGCAACTCATATGGAAAACCGAACAGGAACGTCTGACAGAGCAAGTCTAGCCGGGGATTTAGTCCCCAGCCGGCCGCCGAGGGTGCGGCCATGAGCGGGCACAGCCACGCCCACGGGCACGGGCACACAACCGATGCTGACCGGCGGTGGCTAGCCGGCGCCCTGGCGGTGATCACAGCATTCATGGTCGGCGAAGTGGCGGTAGGAATCGTTGCACGATCCCTCGCACTGATCTCGGACGCGGCGCACATGCTTACCGACGCGGCCTCAATCGCTTTGGCGCTGTGGGCTATCGGGTTGGCAGCACGGCCGGCAGCGGGCCGTATGACCTACGGTTGGCGACGGGCGGAAATCTTGTCTGCGCTGGCCAACGGCCTGACTTTACTAGTTTTGGCGGGCTGGCTGGCCTATGAGGCGGCCCGTCGACTAATTGACCCGCCGCCGGTCACCGGCAGGCTGGTGCTGATGACGGCACTGATCGGGGTCGTGGTGAACGTGACCGCGACGTGGATGATCAGCCGCGCCAATCGCTCCAGCCTGAACGTCGAGGGTGCTTTCCAGCACATCCTCAACGACCTGTTCGCTTTCATCGCAACGGCAATCGCCGGCGTGGTGATTGTGTTCACCGGGTTCGCACGCGCCGACGCCCTCGCCACGCTCGTCGTGGTGGTGTTGATGGCGAAGGCCGGGACGGGATTGGTGCGTGCTGCAAGCCTGGTACTCCTGGAGGCCGCGCCTCGCGGGTTCGAGCCTGAAAAGATTGGCCAGGCGATGGCGGCACGCGACGCGGTGGTCGAAGTTCACGACCTGCATGTTTGGGAAATAACGTCAGGGCAAACGGCACTTTCAGCGCACGTGATCGTGGATGAGGACCGCGATTGCCATGAAACCCGGGCCGAGTTAGCGGCGTTGCTGGCGCACACGCACGGAATTTCACACATCACCCTGCAGCTTGAGCACCAAAAATCAGGCAGGCTCAACGAACACGGTTTCGCAGGCGCATGCGCGCACTGCGCAGAACCGCACGGGCTCACCCACCGCTCAGTAAACAACCAAGCCCATTATCACGAGTCGGATACAGGCGGCACCGACTCCTCGTCGTTGTCGCATCTCCGCGGTTAAGAACGGGCTGTAATGAGGTTGGGCGGCGCTAGCTGGTTACTACGGCTGCGGTATGTGGCGGTGGTGGGAACTGCAGTGTGGTTGGCGGCGTGGGGCGTGCTAATCGGCGCCGACAGTGTGATCATGCCTTCGCACTCATCGGTGGCGCGGCCTGCACCTGCGGTTGTGGCCTCGACAAGTGGTGGTGATCATCCCAGTTTCGGCGTCGATCATTCGCATGTGGGCAAAGGATTGTCGGGCGAGCATCCTGAGCAGTTCACCACGGCGGTGTTGCCGCGCTCGGGTACTGCGGTGGCCGCGCTGGCCGCGTTGGGTGTGGTGTTGGCCGTGGCCGTGGCCGTCGCTGGTGGGCTGGCCTGGTTTGGGGTGCCCGCCGGGCGCGGCCCCCCGCGTGCCCCGGCTTTTTCTGTTACCGGTCAAGACGTCTTGACCCGGTTCTGCTTGTCTCGTCGCTGACTGGTCAGCGCCAGGCCGTTTCTGCCCTTTGTGGCGGCGGCCGGTGACCGCTGACCCATGTCAAGTGCCGCGCTCTGGTTCGCGGCTTCGCAGGAAAGCGACGATTCCGATGACTGAAGTTCGTTCTTTTGACAACATTTGTGTTCATTCCGTTGCGGCGCTGACGGTCCTCGAGCCGCGCGACTGCGGCCAGCGTGCCCCTGGTACCTATCGGCGACCCGCCGCGCTGGTGGGTAACACGCCGGTGTTGCGGATCTCGGCCCCGCTGGTCCCGCCCGGACGCGGGTTTTGGGCCAAGTTGGAGGGGTTCAACCCCGGCGGCAGCATGAAAGACCGCCCCGCCCTGCACATGGTCGAAGCCGCCCGGGCCCGCGGCGAACTCACACCCGGGGCCCGCATCGTGGATTCCACCAGCGGCAGCCTCGGATTGGGCCTGGCGCTGGCCGGGCAAGCCTACGGGCATCCGGTCACCGTGGTCACCGACACCGGCATGGAACCGATCGTGCGCCACATGCTGGCCGCCTACGGCGCCGATGTCGAGCTGGTCACCGAGCCGCACCCGGTGGGGGGCTGGCAACAGGCCCGCAAAGACCGCGTCGCCCAAGTCCTGGCCGCCGAGCCGGGGGCTTGGTGCCCCGACCAATACAGCAACCCCGACAACATCACCGGCTACCGATCGTTGGCGTTGGAGCTGCTTGATCAGCTCGGCAACGTCGACGTGCTGGTCTGCTCGGTAGGCACCGGGGGACACTCCGCCGGCGTGGCGCGGGTGCTGCGCCGATTCAACCCCGACATGAAACTGATCGGGGTCGACACCATCGGCTCGACCATTTTCGGCCAACCGGCCACCACCCGGCTCATGCGCGGACTGGGCTCCAGCATCCACCCGGCCAACATCGACTACCCCGCCTTCAACGAGGTGCACTGGGTGGCCCCACACGAAGCCGTCTGGGCGGCACGCACTTTGGCGGCCAGCCAG
Organism: Mycobacterium sp. H4Y; assembly: GCF_000364405.1. Classification (NCBI taxonomy): domain Bacteria; kingdom Bacillati; phylum Actinomycetota; class Actinomycetes; order Mycobacteriales; family Mycobacteriaceae; genus Mycobacterium; species Mycobacterium sp. H4Y. The sequence continues at coordinate 745,709 of NZ_AKIG01000002.1, read as the reverse complement.
TTCGCCAGCGGCGGCTGGAGCGTCGGCGCCGTCACGCTGGTCGCCGGCTGGGCCGCGCGCACCTACCCCAAAGACACCCGCATCGCCGCAGTGTTTCCCGACGGACCCCAACGCTACTTCGACACCATCTACAACGACGACTACTGCCGCGAGCACCAGCTGTTGAACTGGCAACCCGTCGCCGAGCCCACCACCCTCACCGACCCCAACCAACACGTCATCACCTCCTGGACCCGCACCACCACCATCACCAACCCCACACTGGTGTCGCGATGAAGGGCTTTATCGCGCGGTTTCGCGGATTCGACGGGCCCAGCCGGGTACTGATGATCAACCAGTTCGGCATCAACATGGGTTTTTACATGCTGATGCCGTATCTGGCGGGGTACCTGGCTGGCCCGCTCGGGCTGGCCGCCTGGGCGGTGGGATTGGTGCTGGGCGTGCGGAATTTCTCCCAGCAGGGCATGTTCATCGTGGGCGGCACGCTGGCCGACCGGCTGGGCTACAAGCCGTTGATCGTGGCTGGATGTCTGTTGCGCACAGGCGGTTTCGCGCTGCTTGTGGTGGCTCACTCGTTGCCGGCTGTGCTTATCGCCGCGGCGGCAACCGGTTTCGCCGGCGCCTTGTTCAACCCGGCGGTGCGTGCCTATCTGGCCGCTGACGCCGGAGATCGCCGGGTGGAGGCCTTCGCCATGTTCAGCCTCTTCTATCAGGCCGGAATCCTGTTGGGTCCGCTGGTCGGACTGGTCCTGGTGGCCGTTGACTTTCAGGTCACGGCGGCGGCAGCGGCGGCCGTGTTCGCAGTGTTGACCGTGGCGCAGCTGTTGGCGTTGCCGCAACGCGGTGTCGATTCGGCGCCGCAGCAGAAGTCGTTTCTGCAGGACTGGCGGGTTGTCGCCGGCAACCGGCCGTTCCTGCTCTTCGCGGCGGCGATGATCGGCTCCTACGTGTTGACGTTCCAGGTGTACCTGGCGCTGCCGCTGCAGGCGTCGATGCTGACGCCGCGCTCTGGAAAGGCTTTGGTTGCAGTTCTTTTCGTTGTCTCTGGCCTGGTTGCGGTGATCGGACAGCTGCGCATCACCCGTTGGTTCACCAAACGCTGGGGATCTGGACGTAGCCTGGCCATCGGTGTGGCCATCCTGGCGGCCTCGTTTGTGCCGCTGACGGTCGTCCCCGACGGCCATCGGTTCGGGACACCCGCGGCGGTGGGGGCCCTGCTGGTGTCGGCGGCACTGCTGGCCGTCGGTTCGGCCGCGGTCTTCCCCTTCGAGATGGACACCGTCGTCTCGCTGGCCGGAGGCCGGCTCGTGGCCACCCATTACGGGTTCTACAACACCATCGTCGGAGCCGGAATCCTCGTCGGCAACCTGGCTACCGGATCGATATTCGGTGCGGCACAACGGCTCAGCGCCGGCGCACTGGTGTGGGGCGGGCTGGTTCTCATCGGCATCATCGCCACAGTTGCCCTGCACCACCTCAACCCCGCCCGCTCCGCCGGACCCGCGTTCTCCGATGCGCGGGTTGAGTCGTGTCCATCAGAAGAAGTCCAGGCGGAAACAGTGAGGAGCAGCCCATGATTTTTGTGACTACCCAGCCGAAGGCTCTGACTGCACCGGCAGACGATATGCAGGGCATCGGCTCGGCGATGAGCGCCGAAAACGCGGCCGTGGCCGCCCCGACGACCGGGGTGGTTCCCGCCGCCGCCGGTGAGGTGTCGGCGTTGACGGCGCTGCAGTTCGCCGCGCGCGCGCAGATGTACCAGGCCGTCAGCGCCCAAGCTGCGGCGATCCACGAATTAGTCGCGAAACCCCTTGGTGTCAGAGCTGATTCGTATGCGCTCACCGAGGCCGCCAACGCGATCGCGGCCGGCTAAGCACTCCGAGGTGAATGATGGATTTCGCAGCTTTGCCACCCGAGATCAACTCGGCAAGGATTTATGCCGGTCCGGGCCCGGGCTCGATGCTGGCCGCAGCGTCGGCCTGGGCGGGGCTCGCCGAGCAGCTATATGCGGAGGCCGCTTCGTATTCCTCGGTGGTTTCAGGGCTGACGAGCGGACCGTGGCTGGGTCCGGCGTCGGCGGCGATGGCCGCCGCGAGCGCCCCTTTCGTGGCGTGGATGGACACCACTGCCGCCACGGCACAGCAGACGGCTTCGCAGGCCATGGCGGCCGCGGCCGCCTATGAGTCGGCCTTTGCGATGACGGTGCCGCCACCAGTCATCGCGGCCAACCGCAGCCTGTTGCTGTCGCTGATCGCGACCAACATCCTCGGGCAAAACACGCCCGCGATCGCGGCCACCGAGGCACAGTACGCGGCGATGTGGGCCCAAGACGTCGCCGCGATGTATGGCTACGCCGCCGCCTCGGCCAGTGCGTCGCTCCTGACCCCGTTCACCCCGCCGCAGCCCGCCAGCAACCCGGCCGGCCTGGCCGGACAGGGGACCGCGGTCGGCCAAGCTGTCGGCAGCTCGGCCAGCACCGACGCGCAAGCGGTCCTGTCTCAGGTGACCTCCACGGTGCCCACGGCCCTGCAGCAGCTCGCCTCCCCGCTATCGTCCACGTCCGAGTCATCGACGGGGTCGCTGTCGTCGTTGAGTTCGTCGCTCAGTTCCATGAATCCGGCGTTGTCGATGACAAGTTCGGTTGGGTGGATATCGAGTGCGCTGCTCTCGAACGCGAATCAGCTGAAATCTCTGATGCCGGCCGTCACCGCCGCCAGCACCGCAGCTTCGGGACCGGGGCTGACGGGCGCGCTTGCGTCCAGCGCGCTGGGAGCACCCGGCTCAGCAGGACTCGGCGGGGCGGCCGTGTCGGCGGGCGTGGGCCGGGCGGCCACGGTCGGGGCGTTGTCGGTGCCCCAAACCTGGGCATCGGCGGCCCCAGCAATGAGTTCTGCCGCGACGGCGCTGCCCAGCACCAGCCTGGCCACTGCCCCAGGAGCCACAACGGGGGCTCCCGCAAGCATGCTCGGCGCGCCGCTGGCAACGATGGCCGGGCGCGGCATAGGCAACGTCGGCGAAACCGACCTCCGGTTCATGCCCCGCCTGACAGTGCTACCACCCTCGACGACCCTCGGATAACAAAGGAGGAACACCACACCGCCGTAGTCCGGGGCTGTGGCCATATCGAGCAGAAGTGTGGGGTCCCGCCGCACCGCTTCATCTCACATGTGTTAAAAGATGACTCGAGGGGACGCCAGGTCGCGATCGTGAAACGGACCGACACCGTCGCACCGAAAAACGTCAAGCTACGCTGCGATCCGCGCCGCACACAGACGACCCGTTGCGGCGATTTACAAATCAATGCCAGGATCGCGCCGCTCAGATCCTGGGCACGCCGGCGCTGAGTTGGCTGAATTGACTAATTCAAGAACAACCCAGCATGGCATCAGTTACGGCGGACGCTACCGGTAGCAGACCACGACCAATCCTTAACCGGACCGCGTCAACACATCAATGTCAGTGATGTCCGCCGCGATATCCTCCGTGGCGACCACCGTAATAGCCTTCTCCGAACAATCCACCCAAAAATCCTCTAGGGCGGGGATTTTCGACGTACGCGGGCTGCGCTGGGTACTGCGCAGGCGCATACCCTCCCGGCGGTGGCGCGGGTTGGGGTGGCTGTTGGGCGGCGTAGAACTTGGCCTCGGCCTCGGAGAGTTGCTCTAGTTCGCCCCGGTCCAGGAAGACGCCGCCGCAACCCGTGCACTGATCGATCGTCACGCCGAAGCGCTGCACCGGCAGCATCTGCGACACACACCGCGGACACAGCAGCGTTGACTCTTTGGCCTCCATTGATCCGCGCTCGTCTGCCATTTGGACCTCCCTAATCAGGCAACGGCGATGCCTTACCCGCCCAGACTAACAAACTATAAACGCATGCGCATATACGAATGCGCATGGCTTGGGCTCCGCGGTTACCCCGCCGTCGCCTGATCAGCAAGGGAGCGATGCGAGCGCTCGGGGGCCGATATCGCGCGGGCCAATCGGGTGCTGCGCCGCCGGCTATACAGCAGGCTGGCTATCGCGACAGCCAGGCAGGCGGCAGCTGGAAGAAGCAGTGCGTTGTGGCCCAACCGGCCGCCAATGAGGGCGCCCGTCGCGCCGCCGCCGACGAATAGCACCACGGTCGTCGTGAGCACCGCGGCCTTCCACTTGTCCATCCCGTGGCGGCGGCTGCGGCCCAGTATCAATCCGAGGTCGGTGATGGTGCCGGTGAAGTGCGTTGTGCGGATTGCCATCCCGGGCGAGTTCGAGGTCATCGCGTTTTGCAGCCCGCACGCGGCCGCAGCCAGCAGCGCCTTGAACCCGGGAATCTCGATACCGGCTGCGGCCAACAGCAGCGCGGCCTCGGCGAGCAGGACCGCGGCGTGGCGCGCACTGGTGTGGGTTTGCACCGGCGCCAGTACAGCGCCGGCCCCGGCGGCTCCGGCCAGAAATCCGCCTACGATCAGTGCGATCATGCAGCTCTCGTACAGCAGCGGATTGGCTGAATCCATGCCCAGCTGGGTGCTCAACGCGGTCAGGTTGCCCACCGGAAACGCCAAGACCAGCAGCGCCACCGAATTGATGAATCCGGCAACCCCGGCCAGCAGCCCGTTGTAGCCGAGCACCAGCGCCCGCAGGCGCGTCTCACGGGTTGGCGTGTCCGGCATGTCTTTCCTGTCCGGTGATAGGCGGTGGCACAACGCTACCAAGACCGCGTTAAGAGAAGTCGCCTCCGCCCAACGCTGCTGCCCGAGAAAACCTATAAAATTTCGGATTGGGGGCCACTGCTGGCGCCATCACAACTGCCAGTCGCCATGGTTGTTCGACATGGGAGGTGCCCGCATAGCGGGCCCATTGGTGAACGCGAGTTATGGAGTAGTCCCAAAGGCGGGGGTGGTCAGCGATCCGGCACAACCACGGCCGATGGCGGAGGTCACCAGCAGCCGCCTGCCCCATCCCCCCGCGGCTGACGGTGCTCGCTGACGTGTCGTTCTGATTCAACATCCACAGTCCTCGCCGCGCCAGGCTCGAATGCCTTGCCACACGGCGACCGCGGCGATCGCAAGCCCGATCGCCGGATCAAACCACCAGCTCCCCGGCCAGTGGGCAGTTACCGCCAGGCCGACCAACACCGCGGCGGCCTGGGCCGCACAAAGATAGTTCTGGGTACCTTCGCCAGCGGTGGCCGGCGAGCCCAGCCGGACGGCGAGTTGCTTTTTGGCCCGGCCGAGGATAGGCATCGCCAACAAGGTAGCGGCCGTCAACACGATACCGATCATCGACGTCTCAGCGTGGTGCCCACCAGCGAGGTGCCGAATAGATTCGGCGGCGATGTAGGGGGCTGTCAGCCAAAACGACACCGCAACACCGTGCTGGGCGCGCCGTTCGGCGGTCTCGGACAGAGTCCGCGAGCCGGTGAACCGCCACGCCACCATCGCGCTGGCCAAGCCCTCTGGCGCGCTGCTTAGCGCCCACCCAGTCAGTGCGATAGACCCGACCGCCAGGCCCTGCCACAGCCCCACGACACCCTCGGTGAGCATCGCGATCAGGCTGACCCAGGCCAGACGCCGCGCCCAACGCGCGGCGCGATGCCATTCCCCGTCCCGCGCCAGAGACGTCTGCCCGACGTGCGTGGACTCCGCGCAGCACAGATCATCTGCAAGCTCGGTGGGATCGCCGACTGGACGGAAACTACTCACGAGGTTGGCTCCGTTAGCCAGCCGTCCGCGCCGCAGCTCGGGCACAAACCCACCGCATGGCCCATCACGGCCGACACGGCCCCCGAATAGCTGAGCCCATCAGCGAATGAGTGCTGCATCAACCGGGACAACAAAGTCAGCCCCGGTGGATCGGACACCGCCACGCCTCGGAGATGTAGGCAAACAGCGCATATCGATATCACCGACCGCTCCAAAACCACCAGCTGCAACTCATTAATAGACTGCAACATTTGCACTGGGCCATCTTATAGCCGGCGCGCAACCGCCCCGGCACCGCCACACTGTGACGGCTTCCGTTGAATTTGCGCAACATGGTGCGCGCACGCTCACTCCCATCCCGGGGTTCTGCGGTGGTAAACATCGAGGTCTCAGATGGCAGTGCTGATCCCGGTGCGGAGTTCTCAGCCCTGGCGTGGCGCGGTGGACTCCGATGAGGTGACGATGTGGCGCATCCAACCAGCACTCGCCGTGTGCCCGGTTTGCGGATCCTTAACGCGAATCCTTCTAGGCCCAAAGTAAGCGGGCACATTCATGACTTATCACTAACCTCAAGGCGCTGTGCCGTACGCATCATTTGGTGAAAACGTTTTGGGGCTGGCGTGACCAACAGCTGCCCGATGGCACGCTGATCTTCACCTCCCCGGCGGGTCAGACTTATGTGACCACCCCGGGTAGTGCGCTGTTGTTTCCCAGCTTGTGCGCGCCCACCGGCGACCTCCCCGCGCCCGCTGCGCCGCGGCCCGAACCCTGCGGCGAGCGCACCGCGATGATGCCCCAACGCCGCCGCACCCGCACCCAAGACCGCGCCGCCCGCGTCGCCGGAGAACGCAAACACAACCGCGACGCCCGGCTGGCCCGGCGGGCCCTGCCGGCGACGTGCTCCTGGCCCACCGTCTACGGTCCCGACGACGATCCGCCGCCGTTTTAGGTGCAGAATTTCCTGATCTCGATGCCGCCGAAGCGGAATTTGGCTCTGAGCTGGTCGTCCCCTAGACTCTAGGGGTTGCCTTGGGCAGACCTCGGCCGGTGCGAATCGGCCCCGCGTGCCCTTCGGTGACAAAGACCGCGCACGTCAGGTTTTTTGGTGGGTCATGCCCGCCGAATGCCCACCCAGGTGGGTTCTCCTGCCGTGCACACGCAACCAGGTCAGGAGATCGAGTGATTCAGCAGGAATCGCGGCTGAAGGTCGCCGACAACACCGGCGCCAAGGAGATCTTGTGCATCCGTGTGCTCGGCGGTTCGTCGCGACGCTACGCCGGCATCGGCGATGTCATCGTCGCCACCGTCAAGGACGCCATCCCCGGCGGCAACGTCAAGCGTGGGGACGTCGTCAAGGCCGTCGTGGTGCGCACGGTCAAGGAGCGCAGGCGTCCCGACGGCAGCTACATCAAATTCGACGAGAACGCCGCGGTGATCATCAAGCCCGACAACGACCCACGCGGGACGCGCATCTTCGGGCCCGTCGGCCGCGAACTGCGCGAGAAGCGGTTCATGAAGATCATCTCGCTGGCTCCGGAGGTTTTGTAGATGAAGGTCAAAAAGGACGACACCGTCCTGGTGATCGCGGGTAAGGACAAGGGCGCCAAAGGCAAGGTGCTCAAGGTCTACCCCGAGCGCAACCGGGTGCTGGTCGAGGGCGTCAACGCCATCAAGAAGCACACCGCGATTTCGACCAACCAGCGCGGAGCCCAGTCGGGTGGAATCGTCACCCAGGAAGCCCCGATCGACGCGTCCAACGTGATGGTGGTCGACTCGGACGGCAAGCCGACCCGCGTCGGCTACCGGGTCGACGAGGAGACCGGCAAGCGCGTCCGCATCTCCAAGCGCAACGGCAAGGACATCTGACATGACCACTGCAGAGAAGGTGCAGCCGCGCCTGAAAGAGCGCTACCGCAACGAGATTCGCGATGCGTTGCACAAGGAATTCGGCTACGGCAACGTCATGCAGATCCCGACGGTGACCAAGGTCGTCGTCAACATGGGTGTCGGCGACGCCGCCCGGGACGCGAAGTTGATCAACGGCGCCGTCAGCGACCTGGCGCTGATCACCGGGCAGCGGCCCGAGATCCGTCGCGCCCGCAAGTCCATCGCGCAGTTCAAACTGCGTGAGGGCATGCCGATCGGCGCGCGGGTCACCCTGCGCGGGGACCGGATGTGGGAGTTCCTCGACCGTCTCACGTCGATCGCGCTGCCCCGTATCCGCGACTTCCGCGGCCTTTCGCCCAAGCAGTTCGACGGTGTCGGCAACTACACCTTCGGGCTGGCCGAGCAGTCGGTGTTCCACGAGATCGATGTGGACAAGATCGACCGGGTCCGCGGCATGGACATCAACGTCGTCACCTCGGCGACGACTGACGAAGAAGGACGAGCGCTGCTGCGGGCCCTCGGCTTTCCCTTCAAGGAGAACTGAGTAAATGGCAAAGAAGGCACTGGTCAACAAGGCCGCACGCAAGCCGAAGTTCGCGGTGCGCGGCTACACGCGCTGCAACAAGTGCGGCCGGCCGCGCGCGGTCTTCCGCAAATTCGGCCTGTGCAGGATCTGCCTGCGCGAGATGGCGCATGCGGGCGAGCTGCCCGGCGTGCAAAAGAGCAGCTGGTAACAGCCCGACCCCCTAAGACCAACCCAGAAAAGTGCGCGACAGGCCCGGACCGGGAACCACCGCGAGGAAGGTGACAGACACTGTCATGACCGCGACATCGACGATGCAGAGCGCAGCGATGAAGAGGAGTGGCGCTCGATGACTATGACGGACCCGATCGCAGACTTCTTGACACGTCTGCGCAACGCCAATTCGGCGTATCACGACGAGGTGACGTTGCCGCACTCGAAGCTCAAGGCGAACATCGCCCAGATCCTCAAGAGCGAGGGCTACATCAGCGACTACCGCACCGAGGATGCCCGGGTCGGCAAGTCGCTGATCGTTCAGCTCAAGTACGGGCCGAGCCGGGAGCGCAGCATCGCCGGCTTGCGCCGCGTGTCCAAGCCCGGCCTGCGGGTGTACGCGAAATCCACCAATCTGCCGCGCGTGCTCGGCGGCCTGGGAGTGGCGATCATCTCCACCTCCTCGGGCTTGCTGACCGACCGCCAGGCAGCCCGACAGGGCGTGGGCGGCGAAGTCCTCGCGTACGTGTGGTGAGGGGGTAAAAGATGTCGCGTATTGGTAAGCAGCCGGTTCCGGTTCCCGCCGGAGTCGACGTAACGATCGACGGTCAGAAGGTCTCGGTGAAAGGCCCCAAGGGCACGCTGGATCTGACCGTGGCCGAGCCGATCACCGTGGCGCGCAACGACGATGGCGCGATCGTGGTCACCCGCCCCAACGACGAGCGGCGCAACCGCTCGCTGCACGGGCTGTCCCGCACCCTGGTGTCCAACCTGGTCACCGGCGTGACGCAGGGCTACACCACCAAGATGGAGATCTTCGGTGTCGGTTACCGCGTGCAGCTCAAGGGCTCCAACCTCGAGTTCGCGCTGGGCTACAGCCACCCCGTGGTGATCGAGGCGCCGGACGGCATCACGTTCGCCGTGCAGTCGCCGACGAAGTTCACCATCACCGGGATCGACAAGCAGAAGGTCGGCCAGATCTCGGCGAACATCCGCCGTCTGCGTCGCCCCGACCCGTACAAGGGCAAGGGCGTGCGCTACGAGGGCGAGCAGATCCGCCGCAAGGTCGGAAAGACAGGTAAGTAATCATGGCGCAATCACAAGCTGGCGCCGCCGCGCGAAAGCCGGTGGGGCAGAGCGTTTCCGCGACTCGGCGCGTCTCTCGGCTGCGCCGGCACGCCCGGCTGCGCAAGAAGATCGAGGGCACGCCGCAGCGTCCGCGGCTGGTGGTCAACCGGTCCGCGCGACACATTCACGTGCAACTGGTCAACGACGAGAACGGGACCACGGTGGCCGCCGCGTCGTCGATCGAGGACGACGTGCGCAGCCTGCAGGGGGACAAGAAAGCCCGCAGCGTGCGGGTGGGCCAGCTGATCGCCGAGCGCGCCAAGGCCGCCGGCATCGACAGCGTGGTCTTCGACCGCGGCGGATACACCTACGGCGGACGGATCGCGGCGCTGGCCGATGCCGCACGCGAGAACGGATTGCAATTCTGATGACTGAGAACGTGTACACGACTGGAAGGACCGCATAATGGCGGAGCAGCCCGCCGGCGGACAAGGCGCCGGCGACAGCCGTGACTCGCGCGGTGACCGCGACAGCCGCGGTCGGCGCGGCGACGGCGGTCGTGGCCGCGACCGCGACGGCGACAAGAGCAACTACCTGGAGCGGGTCGTCGCCATCAACCGCGTCTCCAAGGTGGTCAAGGGTGGTCGGCGATTCAGCTTCACCGCGCTGGTGATCGTCGGTGACGGCAACGGCATGGTCGGCGTCGGCTACGGCAAGGCCAAGGAAGTTCCCGCCGCCATCGCCAAGGGCGTCGAGGAGGCCCGCAAGGGCTTCTTCCGGGTGCCGCTGATTCGCGGGACCATTACGCACCCGGTGCAGGGTGAGGCGGCCGCCGGCGTGGTGCTGCTGCGCCCGGCCAGCCCGGGTACCGGTGTGATCGCCGGCGGCGCCGCCCGCGCGGTGCTGGAATGCGCTGGCGTGCACGACATCCTGGCCAAGTCGCTGGGCAGTGACAACGCCATCAACGTGGTGCACGCGACCGTCGCCGCGCTCAAGCTGCTGCAGCGCCCCGAGGAGGTTGCCGCCCGCCGCGGACTGCCCATCGAGGACGTTGCGCCGGCCGGAATGCTCAAGGCGCGACGGGAAAGCGACGCGCTGGCCAGTGCGGCGGCACGTGAGGCGCAGATTTCGGGGACCCAACCATGAGCAGTCAACTGAAGATCACCCAGGTGCGCAGCACCATCGGGGCCCGCTGGAAGCAGCGCGAGTCCCTGCGCACCCTCGGCCTGCGGAAGATCCGCCACTCGGTGATCCGCGAGGACAACCCGCAGACCCGCGGCCTGATCGCGGTGGTCAGCCACCTGGTCGAGGTGGAGTCGGCGCCCGAAGGGAAAACACAGTGACTATCAAGCTGCACGACCTGAAACCCGCCCGCGGCTCGAAGACCGCCCGCACCCGCGTCGGTCGCGGTGAAGGCTCCAAGGGCAAGACCGCCGGCCGCGGTACCAAGGGCACCAAGGCGCGCAAGAACGTGCCGGCCACCTTCGAGGGTGGTCAGATGCCGATCCACATGCGGCTGCCCAAGCTCAAGGGGTTCCGCAACCGGTTCCGCACCGAGTACGAGATCGTCAACGTCGGCGACCTCAATCGGCTTTTCCCGCAAGGCGGTTCGATCGGCGTGGACGAGCTGGTGGCCAAGGGCGCCGTTCGCAAGAACTCGCTGATCAAGGTCCTCGGCGACGGCAAGTTGACCGTCAAGGTCGAGGTGACCGCGCACAAGTTCAGCGGCAGCGCACGCGAGAAGATCACCGCCGCCGGCGGCTCGGCCACCGAGCTGTCCTAACTCAGCTGCGGAATCACTTCCGCGGCAAGGCGTTCCATCTGCTCGCGGTTCTCGCTCGCGTCGATGCCGACGGGATTCAGTAACAGCATCTGCGCCCCGGCGTCGATGACCTCGCGCAGCCCGCGGGCCACGTCGTCGGGGGTGCCGGAGACCGGCACGTCCTGCACGCCGGGCATCCGCCCGTAGATGCGATCCAGCCCGGCGAGCACGCGCTCCCGCGCCCTGGCGGCGTCGTCGTCGACCGTCAGGTAGACCCGCTTGGCGATGGTGAACCCGGCGGGGTCCTTGTGTTGCGCGTCGAGCTCGCGGCGCACGACGGCGACGGCCCCGGCGAACGCCTCGGTGGTCGACGAGCCGGCGCCCAGGAACGAATCGCCGTGCCGCACGGCGCGGGCCAGGGCCTTCGGGGCGAGGCCCCCGAACCAGATCGGCGGGTGCGGTCGCTGCACCGGCTTGGGCGCGACGGGCAGGTCGTCGACCTCGCGGAAACGGCCGTGCAACGTCACCCGGGGGGCGTCGGACCAGGCGGCCTTCATCAGCTCCAGGCCCTCGGTGAAATACGAGATGAAGGTGTCCTTGTCCACGCCGAAGGCGGCGAATTTCCGCCGCCCGCCACCGGGGGCGACACCCACGTCGAGGCGGCCGTGGCTGAGCCGGTCGACCGCGGTGATCGCCGAGGCCAGCTGCAGCGGCTCGTGCAGCGACGTCACCAGCACGCCGACGCCTAGGCGCAGCCGCTCGGTGCAGGCGGCGCAATAGGCCAGCAGCTCCATCGGGGCTAGCAGCGGTGCGGGACCGATGATCTGTTCGAGCACCCAGCCACCCTCGAACCCGAGCTCCTCGGCGCGGGTGAGAAAGGATCGCAGCCCCGCCGCGTCGAACGTCTCGTAGTCGAACTGCGGGATGGCGATGGAAAACCTCACCGGACCACCGTACGGTGGCCGGTCGGTAGTCTGCAGGCATGTTCGCTTTCCTGCCCTCGATACCCGGTTTGTCAAAAGGCGCGGACGAGGTGCGCGCGCTGGCCGACCGGGTCGACACCGCACGTCATCACGGCGTGCCCAACGGCTGCGTGCTCGAATTGGATCTGCGCTCAATGCCGCCGGAGACGTCGGGGTTCGACCCGCTGGCGATGATCACCGGCGGGAGCCGTCCGGTGTCGCTGCGCGACACGGTGTCCGCCATCTACCGGGCGGCCGAGGATCCGCGGGTCGCCGGGCTGATCGCCCGCGTGCAACTGACGGCGTCGCCGTCGGCCGCCGTGCAGGAACTGCGCGAGGCCATCGTCGCGTTCACCGCCGCCAAGCCGTCACTGGCCTGGGCCGAGACCTACCCGGGCACGTTGTCGTACTACCTGGCCTCGGCCTTCGGCGAGGTCTGGATGCAGCCGGCGGGAAGCGTCGGGCTGATCGGATTCGCCAGCAACGCCACCTTTTTGCGCGACGCGTTCGACAAGGCCGGCATCGAAGCCGAAGTCGTCGCGCGCGGCGAATACAAGTCGGCGGCAAACCGTTTCACCGAGCACGGCTTCACCGAGGCCCATCGCGAGGCCGTCACCCGGATGCTCGAGAGCATCCGGGAGCAGGTCTGGGAAGCGGTGGGGGCATCACGCAAGCTCGACGCCGCTGCCCTGGACGCCCTGGCCGATCGCGCCCCGCTGTTGCGCGAGGAGGCCGTGTCCTCGGGCCTGGTCGACCGGATCGGATTCCGGGACGAAGCCTATGACCGCATCGCGGAACTGGTTGGCGTGAAAGATGTTTCGGAGGAGAATGCGCCGCCGCGGCTGTATCTGTCGCGCTACGCCGGGGCGGCCCGGTCGCGGCTGGTCCCGCCGGCGCCGTCGGTGCCCGGTCGCCGGCCCAAGCCGACGGTGGCCGTCATCAACGTCGACGGCACGATCGTCGACGGTCGCGGGGGACCCCAGTTCCTGCCGTTCGGCACCTCCACGGTCGGCAGCGACACCATCGCGCCGGCGCTGCGGGAAGCCGCCGCCGACGATTCGGTGTCGGCGATCGTGGTGCGGGTCAACAGCCCCGGCGGCTCGGTCACCGCGTCGGAAACCCTGTGGCGCGAGGTGAAAAAGGCCCGCAAACGGGGCAAGCCGGTGGTGGCGTCGATGGGGTCGGTCGCCGCCTCGGGCGGTTACTACATCGCCGTGGCGGCCGACGCGGTCGTCGCCAGCCCCGCGACGATCACCGGTTCGATCGGCGTGCTCACCGGCAAGCTGGTGATCCGTGATCTGCTCGGGCGGCTGGGCGTCGGCTCGGACACCGTGCGCACCAACGCCAACGCCGACGCCTGGGCGATCGACGCGCCGTTCACGCCGGAGCAGCGCGCCCACCGGGAGGCCGAGGCCGACCTGCTGTACGCGGACTTCGTGGCGCGGGTGGCCGAAGGGCGCAACCTGACCAAAGACGCCGTCGACCGGGTCGCGCGGGGCCGGGTCTGGACCGGCGCCGACGCGCTGGAGCGGGGCCTGGTCGACGAGCTGGGTGGGTTCCGAACCGCGCTGCGGCGCGCGAAAATCCTTGCCGGACTGGACGAGGACGCCGACGTGCGCATCGTCACCTACCCGGGCGGCTCGCTGCTGGACATGCTTCGGCCCCGGGCGTCCTCGCAGCCGGCCGCCGCGTCGCTGCCCGACGCGCTGGGCGCGCTGCTGGGCCGCACCATCGGCGGCATCGTGGACAACGTCGAACGGTCCGTCAGCGGCGCCAGCGCGCTGTGGGCGGGGCCCTGGCGGCTCTAGCCCGATGGCGGCTTTAGCCGCCGAGCCTGCCGCTGATGAAGACGATCTCACCGAGCGGGTCGTCGTCCTCCGGGGCGCGCACGTCGAAGCCGCCGCGCTCGAAAAGCTCGGTGCGGGTCACGCCCTCGGCGTGCCACCCGGTGCTCGACAGGTAGTCCACGACATGGTTGCGGTCGCCGGTGTAGACCAGTGACGCCATGTCGATGTCCACACCGTGGTCCCGGAACGAACCGGACATCTCCCGCACCTTCTCGGCGTCGAAATCCACTATGCCGGGCACGAATTCGGTGGCGATGGTGCTGCCGGGCGCGCTGAGCGCGGTGATGTTGTCGAACAGCCGGTCCTGGGCGTCCGGCGGCAGGTAGATCAGCAGGCCCTCGGCCAGCCACGCCGTCGGTGCCGCCGTATCGAACCCGGCGCCGGCCAGCGCGGTCGGCCAGTCCGCCCGCAGGTCGATGCCGACGGTGCGCCGATCGGCGGTCGGCTCGGCGCCGATACCGGCCAGCGTGCTGGACTTGAACTCGATCACCTGCGGCTGGTCGATCTCGTAGACGACCGTGCCGTCCGGCCACGGCAACCGGTAGGCGCGCGCGTCCAGCCCGGAGGCCAGGATCACCACCTGACGCACCCCGGCGCCGACGGCGTCCATGAAATAGTCGTCGAAGTACCTGGTGCGCACCGTCATTCCGTCGATCATCGCCTGAACGCGCACCGACGAGGCGTTCTCGATCGCATCGATGTCGAGCTCGCCGTCCATCATCTTGGTGAAGAATTCCACCCCGACCGCCCGCACCAGCGGCTCGGCGAACGGATCGTTGATCAGGCCCCGCGGATCCTTCGTCGCCATCGCCCGCCCCGCCGCGACCATCGTCGCGGTGGCGCCGACGCTGGACGCCAGATCCCAGTTGTCGTCGTGAGTGCGTGGCATGGGAAAAACCTTACTCGAGCGTCGCGGCGACGTAGCTCAGGTCGCCGAAGGTGGCCGTCATATCGTCCGCGGGAAATTCAAACCCGTTGCGGGCGTATAGTTCCCGGGCGGGGTGCGCGCTCACCTGCCAGCCGTGACCGCTCAGGTAGTCGACGACGACGTTGCGCTCGCCCCGGTAGAACAGGTCGGCCGCATTCAGGTCGAAGCCGAAGCGCTGCCAACGCTCGGAGATGCGGCGCAGGCGTTCGTCGGAGAACGCGTTGGGGTCGGGCACGTGTTCGGTCGCCACCCGGCTGCCCGGTGCGGACAGCGCGGTGATGTTGTCGAACAGCCGGTCCTGGGCCTCGGGCGGCAGGTAGGGCAGCAGCCCCTCGGCGCTCCAGGCGGTCGGTTGGGTGACGTCAAAACCTCCCTCGCGCAAGGCCGCCGGCCAGTCGTCGCGCAGGTCGATGCTGATCGTGCGGCGCTGCGCGGTGGGGGCGGCGCCGAGGCCGGCCAGCGTGTCGGTCTTGAAGGCGATGACGTCGGGCTGGTCGATCTCGTAGACCACGGTTCCCGCCGGCCACCGCAGGCGGTAGGCCCGGGTGTCCAGGCCGGAGGCCAGGATGACCGCCTGCTTGATGCCCGCGTTCGTCGCGTCCAGGAAGAAGTCGTCGAAAAACCTGGTGCGCACCGTGATCTGCTCGGCCCGCGCCCTGCGGTTGAACAGCGGGTCGTCCTCGAAGTCGATCTCCCCGTCGATGATCCGGATGAAGGGATCCAGGCCGACGGCGCGGACCAGCGGGTCGGCCAGCGGATCGTCGAGCAGCGCGTCGGGACCCTTCGACGCGACCGCGCGGGACGCGGCGACCATGGTCGCCGTCGCCCCCACGCTGTGTGCCGGCCCCCAGCTGTCGCCCTCGGCGCGCCCCTCACTCATAGGTGCCGCTCGTGTAGAGCATCTCGCCCATCCGCATGTCGTCGTCGCCGAGCGGGTCAAGCCCGTTGGCGGCGAACAGATCCCGGATGCTGGCGCTGTTCAGGCGCCACCCGTGAGCGGCCAGGTAGGGGGCGGCCTCGTTGCGGTCGCCGAAGTAGACCAGCCCCGCCATGTCGAGATCGAAGCCGTGCGCGCGCCAGCGCTCGGAGATCGCCTGCATGCGCTCCTTGAGCTTCTCGTCGTCGCCGGGTTCGGGGTTGGGCGCGCTCTCGGTGGCCAGCCGGCTGCCCGGCGCGCTGAGCTCGGTGATGGTGTCCAGCAGGCGATCCTGCGCCTCCGGCGGCAGGTAACCGAGCAGGCCCTCGGCGCTCCACGCCGTCGGCTGGGCGGGATCGAACCCGGCGTCCTTGAGCGCGGCGGGCCAGTCGTCGCGGAGGTCGACGGCCACCACGCGCCGCTCGGCGGTGGGGGCGGCGCCCAGCTCGGCCAGCGAGCGGGTCTTGAATTCGATGACCTGCGGCTGGTCCACCTCGTAGACCACCGTCCCGGCCGGCCATGCCAACCGGTAGGCGCGCGCGTCCAGCCCGGAGGCCAGGATCACCGCCTGCTTGATGCCCGCGTTCGTGGCGTCCACAAAGAACTCGTCGAAGAACTTGGTGCGCACGGCCATGTTGTCGGCCATCCGCGACATCGCCCCGGCGGAGCTGGCGGCGCCGTCGTGGACGTCGTTCAGCTCGGCCGGGTCGAGCTCGCCGCCGGCCAGCCGGGAGAGCAGGTTGACCCCGACCGCCTTGACCAGCGGCTCGGCGAACGGGTCGTTGATCAGCGGGCGCTCGGCGCGGGTGGCCATCGCCCGGGCCGCCGCGACCATGGTGGCGGTCACGCCGACGCTGGAGGCGAGGTCCCAGGTGTCGCCCTCGTACCTGGTGGAAGTCATGGTGGTGCCCCTATCGGAGGTAGTCAATCTAATATTTAGCCGATATAACAAGCTTCCCCCACTGTACGCTTCCCCCGATTCGCGGCAACCTTTACTGATGGCGTACGAGCGGGTGCTGATCACGGGCGCTTCGTCGGGTCTGGGCGCGGCCCTGGCCCGGCGGCTGGCCGGCGGTGGCGCGGTGGTCGGGCTGGTCGCGCGCCGCCGGGATCGGCTGGACGAGGTCCTGGCCGACTGCCGGCGCACCGCCCCGGGATCGGCGATGTGGGTCGCCGACCTGGCCGACACCTCCGCGCTGCGTGACCTGGCGGCGACCGCCTGGGACACGCTCGGGGGCATCGACGTGCTGATCAACAACGCGGCCGTCCCGAAGCGGCGCCCGGTCACCGCGCTGGATCCCGACGAGGTCGAAGCGGTCATGCGGGTCAACTTCTTCGCCCCGATGCGGTTGACGCTGGCCCTGTTGCCGCGGATGCGCGAGCGGGGATCGGGCATGATCGTCAACGTGTCCAGCGTCGGCGGCCGGCTCGGGATCATCCACGAAAGCGCCTACTGTGCAAGCAAATTCGCGCTGTGCGGCTGGAGCGAGGCGATGGCCGTGGACCTGCACGGCACACCGATCGCGGTGAAGCTGATCGAGCCCGGCCCGGTGGACACCGAGATCTGGGATCACCCGGGCAGCGAGGAACCCCTCTACCGGGGTCCCAAGGTTTCCGCCGACGAGGTGGCCGACGGCATCCTCGCCGCCCTGGGCACCGAGGGCTTCGAGCATTACGTGCCGGACATGAAACCGGTCGTCGACGCCAAGAACGCCGACCTCGACGCGTTCATCGCCGGAGCGGCGGGGCTGGCGGCGCCATGAGGGCGCTGGTCTACGGCGTGCCACCGGAGCCCGTCGAGGTGCCCGAGCGCGCCAACGCGCTCACCCAGAACCTCGCCCGCACCCCGACCGCGCTGCGCGAGGTGCCGGATCCGCAACTGCCGCAGGAGGACTGGGTGCTCACCCGGCCGCGGCTGACCGGCATCTGCGGGTCGGATTCCAAGCAGATCCTGATGGACTTCGGCGAAGGCGACGCCGACAACGCCATGTCCGCGTTCTGTTCGTTCCCGCAAGTCCTGGGCCACGAGGTGGTGGCCGACGTGGTGGCGCTGGGCCCCAGGGCGCGCGGCCTGCAGGTGGGGCAGCGGGTGGTGCTCAACCCGTGGCTGTCCTGCGGGCCGCGGGGCATCGCGCCGCCCTGCCCGGCGTGTCAGGCCGGCGACTACAGCCTGTGCTGGAGCTTCACCGACGGCGCCCTCAGCCCCGGCATCCATACCGGCGTCTCGGCCGACGTGACGGGCGGCTACGCCGAATTGATGCCCGCCCACGACAGCATGCTGTTCGCGGTGCCGGACTCGATCCCCGACGAGGTGGCCGTGTTCGCCGACCCGTTCTCGGTGTCCCTGCACGCGGTCACCCGCCACCCCCCGCCCGATACGGGCGCGGTGCTGGTGTACGGGGCCGGCTCGCTGGGGTTGTGCGCGGTCGCCATCCTGCGGGCGCTGTATCCCGGCGTGGCCGCGGCCGTGGTGGCCCGTTTCGGTGCCCAGGCCGAGCTGACCCGCCGGTTCGGCGCCGCGAAAGTCCTTGCCCACGAGCCGCGTTCGGACCTCATCGAGGAGCTCGTGGCGTGGGGCGGTGGCCGGCTGCGCCGGCCGCTGCTGGGCCTGCCGATGGCCCACCCCGGCGCGGTCGACGTCGTCTACGACACGATCGGAAAGCCCGAGACCTTCGAGGTGGGCGTCCGGGTCCTGCGCTCGCGGGGCACCCTGGTGAAGGCCGGCGTGCACGCGCCCGGCCGCTGGGAGGACAGCCCGCTCTACTTCAAAGAGATTTCCCTGGTGGGCTCCAACGCCTTCGGCGTCGAGGAGGTCGACGGGCAACGCAAGCACGCCATCGCCCACTACCTCGACCTGGCCGGCGCCGGACGCGTCGACCTGCGACCCATGCTCACCCATACCTTCGGGTTGGCGCGGTGGCGCGACGCTTTCTGGGCGCTCGCCGATCAGGGCGAGAGCGGCGCGGTCAAGGTGGCGATCGATCAGCGGTGACCTCGCACGTCACAGGGCTGGAATGTCCAGCCACTCACCGACTTCGAATTCGTCGCCGACCGCGCGGATCGTCGCGCCGCCGCGGCCGGGATAGTGCGCGGGTATCACCGTCGCTGTCGCCTGCGCGGCCTCGGTGAAGATGCGGCGGCGGGTCACTGCGGCCGCGGCGGCGTCGATGTCGAAGGCGCACGCGTCGCCGGGGCGACGCACCTGCAACGGGCTGTGGGTGAGGTCACCGACGAAGACCGCGGGTTGGCCCGCGTCCAGCCACAGCACCGAGGAGCCCGGCGTGTGCCCGGGGGCGGGCCGCAGCCGCAGCGAATCGCTGACCGCGTAGTCGTCCGACCACCGGATCAGTTGCCCCGCGGCGCCGATGGGTAACACGCTGTCCGCGAACACCAGCTGGTCGCCGCGCTGCTGGGCAGCTTCGGCTTCGGTGCGCGGCGACCGCCGCGCGGCGGGCCCGTCCGGTTCGAAGTGGCGATAGTCGGCGGCGGGCAGCAGGTACCGGGCGTTGGGGAACGTCGGCACCCAGTTGCCGTTGTCCAGCATGGTGTTCCAGCCGACGTGGTCGGAGTGCATGTGGGTGTTGACCACGACGTCGACGGCGTCGCGCTCGACGCCCGCCGAACGCAGCGCGGCCAAGAACGCCGTGTTCAGGTGGTCCAGGGGCGGCATGTGCGGGCGCAGCCGGTCGTTGCCGACGCCAGTGTCGACGATGACCGTCAGGCCGTCGACCTGTATGACCCAGCTCTGGATCGCGATGTGCCACTGATCGGTGTCGGGATCGAAGAAGTCGGGCACCAGCAGGTCGGCATTGTCGTGCCACCCCGACGGCGGGGTCCGGGGAAAGGACTTGGCGCCCAACGAGAATCGCAGTTCGACTACCCGCGCCAGGGTGGCGCGGCCGAGCCGGAACCGCCGCATCAGGCGTTGGCCCGCAGATAACCGTAGACCGCGGCGAAGTTGTTGTTGACGTCCTCGGGGATCGGCACCGGCCCTCCGAGAGCGCGTGCGCCCCACACGATTTGGGCGGTGCGCTCCACCAGCGCGGTGACGTGCAAAACCTTGTCGGGCCGCGGTCCCACCGCCACCAGGCCGTGGTTGGCGATCAGGGCGGCGGCGCGGCCCTCGAGCGCGGCGACCGCGTTGGTACCCACGTCGGCGGTCCCGGACGCGGCGTAATCGGTGCACCGGACGTCCCCGCCGCAATACACCGCGAACTCGTCGATGCACGCCGGGATCGGTTGGTGGGCGATGGCGAACATGGTCGCCCACACCGGATGACTGTGAATGACGCTGCCGATGTCGTCGAACGCGGCAAAGCAGGCCAGGTGCAGCTGCATCTCCGAGGACGGCGACCGGCCGTCGGCCGCCTGCAGCACCGAGCCGCCCGGATCGACCAGCACGAGGTCGTCGAGCTGCATGTCGCGGTAGTCGACGGAAGACGGGGTGATGACGATGTTGCCGTCGGCGCGGCGCGCCGAGATGTTGCCGGCGGTGCCCTCCACCAGGCCGCGGCGCAGCATGTCCTTGGCCGCGTCCAGCACCGAGGTCTCCGCGTTCTCGACGAATTTCATGGGCCTAGCACCTCCGGGTTGACGAGATGGGCGGGCGCGTCACCCTTCAGCAGCGCCTCGAGGTCGTCGGCCACCATCTGCGCCTGCCGGACCTCGGTGTTCCAGGTCGCGCCGCCGATGTGCGGCGTCAGCACGACGTTGTTCATCCCGACCAACGGGTGGTCGACCGGCAGCCATTCGCCGGCGAAGTGATCCAGGCCCGCGGCGGCCACCTTGCCCGCGACCAGGGCGTCGACCAGCGCGTCGGAGTCGTGCAGCTGGGCGCGGGCGGTGTTGAGGAAGACCACGCCGTCGCGCATGCCCGCGAACTGCCCGGTGCCGATCATGCCGGCCGTGTCATCGGTGACCGGCGCGTGCAGCGACACGATGTCGGCCTCGGCCAGCAGCTCGTCGAGGCTGTGCCGCGCGTCGGGGTTGTACGGGTCGTGCGCGATGACCCGCAGGCCCAGCCCGGACAGCCGCCACTGGGTGGCGCGGCCGACGGCGCCCAGGCCCACCAGCCCGGCGGTGAGCCCCGCGATCTCGCCGCCGCGGAAACGCTGATAGGGGATGCTGCCGTCGCGAAAGATGTTGCCGCTGCGCACATCCGCGTCCGCGGGCAGCACGTGGCGGGTGGCGGCCAGCAGCAGCGCCACCGTCATCTCGGCGACGGCGTCGGCGTTGCGGGCCGGGGTGTTCAGCACCGGGATGCCGGCCGCGGTGGCCCCGGCGATGTCGACGTTGTTGGGGTCGCCGCGGGTGGAGGCGATCGCGCGCAACCCCTGGGCGAACACCGGGCCGCGCACCGAATCGCTTTCCACCACCACGATTTCGGCGCCCTCGCTCGCGATCCGTTCGGCCAGCTGCTCGGCGCTGTAGATGCGCAGCGGGGTCTGTTCGATCCAGGGGTCATAGATCACGTCGGCCAGTTCCCGCAGCTTGGCGAAGCCCGGGCCCCGCATCGGGGCCGTGACCAAGGCGCGCGGTTTGGACGTCACGAATGCCAATGCTGGCGTACGGTGACGCCCGTGTCACGCAAAGACGTCACAATCGGCATCGACGTCGGCAGCACCGCGGTCAAGGCGATAGCCGCCGACGCCGACGGCAACGTGGCGGCGCGGGTGCGCATCCCCCACGCGCTGCGGGTCCCGGCGGCCGACCGCCTCGAGCACGACGCCGACGAGGCGTGGCGGCGGGGGCCGTCGGCGGCCCTGGCCGAACTGGCCCACCGGACCGACGTCGCGGCGGTGGCCGTCTCGGCGATGGTGCCGTCGATGACCGCCGTCGACGCCACGGGCACGCCGATCACGCCGGGGCTGCTGTACGGCGACGGCCGGGGCCGCACCCCCGGCGGGGACGCGCAGCCCCTGCCCGCGCTCGGCGAGGCGGCGGAGTTCCTGCGGTGGACGGCCGCGCAGGCGCCCGACGCCGCCGGCTACTGGCCCGCGCCGGCGGTGGCCAACCACGCGCTGGCCGGCGACGCCGTGATCGACATCGCCACCGCCGCCACGGCGTTCCCCCTGTTCGACGGGACCGGCTGGGACCCCACCGCCTGCGCCGAGCGCGGCGCCCGCATCGAGCAGATGCCGCGGGTGGAAAGCATGGGGGCCGTCGTCGGGGAGGTGCGCGGCAGCGGCGCCGCGCTGGCCACCGGCGCCATCGACGCGCTGTGCGAACAGATCGTGGCCGGCGCCGACCGCGACGGCGACGTGCTGGTGATGTGCGGCACCACGCTGATCGTGTGGACGACGATTTCCGAGCCCCGGCAGATGCCCGGGCTGTGGACCATTCCCCACACCACGCCCGGCAAGAGTCAGATCGGCGGGGCCAGCAACGCCGGCGGGCTCTTCCTCGGCTGGGTGGATCGCGTTGTGGCGCAAGCGGATCCGACGGCCGTCGAACCCGGCCGCGTACCGGTGTGGTCGCCCTACCTGCGCGGCGAGCGCAGCCCGTTGCACGACCCGGACCGCCGCGGCCTACTCGAGGCGCTGGATCTGACCCATGACGCCGCCGCGCTGCGGCGCGCCGCCTACGAGGCGTCCGGCTTCGTGGTGCGCCAGCTCATCGAACTGTCCGCCGCGCCGGTGTCGCGCATCGTGGCCACCGGCGGCGGCACCCGGGTCGGGCCGTGGCTGCAGGCCATCGCCGACGCCACCGGGCGCCCCGTCGAGGTGTCCGCGGTGGCGGAGGGGGCCGCGCTGGGGGCCGCCTTCCTCGCCCGCATGGCCGCCGGCCTGGAGACGACGATCGCCGACGCCGCCCGGTGGGTGCGCACCGAGCGCGTCGTCGAGCCCGATCCCGCGTGGGCGGCGGCGCTCGAGGACCGCTACCACCGCTTCCTACAGATGGCAGACCGCCGATGTGGCGCGGTGGCACCACCGCCGTTCTAGGCTGGTGCAATGACCGACCACGACCGCAAAGCCACCCGCCGGGAAATCGCCGACGCCCTGTCGAAAGCCGTGGAGCGGCGGCACGAAATCGCCGACGCCATCGTGGAATCAGAGAACAGGGCGGCCGCGGTGGAGGCGATCGTCCGGCTGCTCGACACCTCCCACCTGGCCGCCGAGGCGGTGATGGGCATGTCGTTCGATCAGCTCACCATCGACTCGCGCCGCAAGATCCTCGCCGAACTCGAAGACCTCAACAAGCAGCTGAGCTTCACCCTCGGCGAGCGCCCGGCGAGCTCGGGGGAGACCCTGGAGCTGCGGCCCTTCTCCGCCGCCACCGACCGCGACATCTTCGCCGTGCGCACCGAGGAGATCGGCGCGGCCGGCGACGGCTCGGGCGGGCCGGCCGGCAGCCTGGACGACGAGATCAGCGCGGCCCTCGGGCGCGTCGACGACGAGGAGGCCGCGTGGTTCGTGGCCGTCGACTCCGGCCAGAAGGTCGGCATGGTGTTCGGCGAGCTGGTCCGCGGCGAGGTCAACGTGCGGATCTGGATCCACCCCGATTACCGCAAGCGGGGCTACGGCACCGCCGCGCTGCGCAAGTCGCGCTCGGAGATGGCGTGGTGTTTCCCCGCGGTCCCGATGGTCGTGCGCGCACCGGCGGCCAAGCCCCCGGGCTGAGCGCTGGGCGTGGCCGCGGTTATGAGCCCAATGTCGCGGTGACCGCGACGATGTTGGGGTGCGGCGACGACCCGTCGTCGTCGGGGAATTCCAGGCCGTAGTCGCCGAACAGATCGCGGCGCGCCCGGGTGGCCACCTGCCACCCAAGGCCGGTGAGGTAGTCGACGACGTTGCTGCGCTCGCCGTCGAAGAACAGCCCCGAAAGGTCGATGTCGCAGCCGACTTTGGCCCACCTGTCGTTGAACTCCCGGGCGCGTTGCATCATCGTCGTCCCGTTGTCGGCGTGGAATTCGGTGGCCAGCTTGCTGCCGGGCGCGCTGAGCGCCGCGATGTTGTCGAAGAGCCGGTCCTGCGCGTCGGGCGGCAGATACATCAGCAGGCCCTCGGCGCTCCACGCCGTCGGTCGCGTCACGTCAAAACCGCTGCCGCGCAACGCCGCCGGCCAGTCCTCGCGCAGGTCGATGCCGACGGTCCGCCGGTCCGCGGCCGGGGCGGCGCCCAGGCTGGCCAGGGTGGCGCTCTTGAACTCGACGACCTTGGGTTGATCGACCTCGTACACCACGCTGCCGGGCGGCCAGCCCAGCCGGTAGGCACGTGCGTCGAGGCCGGCGGCCAGGATCACCGATTGGCGAATCCCGTCGCGGGCGGCGTTGAGGAAGAAGTCGTCGAAGAAGCGGGTGCGCACCGCCATCGAATCGGTCTCCAGCGCCAGCTCCTTCGCGCCGCCTCCGGGCGCCCCGTCGGCCTCGGCCTCGGTGACCTCGCCGTCGACCAGGCGGCGGAAGAAATCCAGGCCGACCGCCCGCACCAACGGCGCGGCGAACGGGTCGTTGATGATCGGATTGGTTCCCCCGCTGGCCAGCGCGCGGGCCGCGGCGACCATCGTGGCCGTGGCGCCGACGCTCGACGCCAAGTCCCAGCTGTCTTGGTCGGTGCGTGTCATACTGCTCCCAAGTTACTTAGCAAATGCAACGAGACAGCCGCACTCTACGCCCCCGGCCTGACGGCTTCCTGTGCTACTTCCGGGGCCCGGTCGCAGCATTTCCGGTGGCCGCGGGAAAGGCCCTGACCGGACCTGACCGGACCAGCTGTTAGTCTCGTACACGGTTCGACGCGCGACGCCGTACGTCCTGGCCTGCGGGAGTTGGGCGCGTGATGCAGGAAACCCCCGGCTGCGCAGGAGGAAGAGTTGCTTTCCGCTTTCATCTCATCGCTGCGGACAGTCGACCTGAGACGGAAGATCCTCTTCACGCTTGGCATCGTCGTCTTGTATCGGGTCGGCGCCGCGCTGCCGTCCCCGGGCGTCAACTATCCGAACGTCCAGCAGTGCATCAAAGAGGCCAGCGGCGGCGCGGCCGGACAGATCTATTCGCTGATCAACCTGTTCTCCGGCGGCGCGCTGCTCAAACTCACGGTGTTCGCGGTGGGCGTGATGCCCTACATCACCGCCAGCATCATCGTGCAGCTGCTCACCGTGGTCATCCCGCGGTTCGAGGAACTGCGCAAGGAAGGCCAGTCCGGCCAGGCCAAGATGACGCAGTACACCCGCTATCTGGCGATCGCGCTGGCGATCCTGCAGGCCACGAGCATCGTGGCGCTGGCCGCCAACGGGGGGCTGCTGCAGGGCTGCTCGCTGGACATCATCGCCGACCAGAGCATCTTGACGCTGATCGTCATCGTGTTGGTGATGACCGGCGGCGCGGCCCTGGTGATGTGGATGGGTGAGCTGATCACCGAACGCGGCATCGGCAACGGCATGTCGCTGCTGATCTTCGTCGGCATCGCGGCCCGCATCCCCGCCGAGGGCAAGACCATCCTGGACAGCCGAGGCGGCATGATCTTCACCGCCGTGCTCATCGCCGCGCTGATCATCATCGTCGGCGTGGTGTTCGTCGAGCAGGGCCAGCGGCGCATCCCGGTGCAATACGCCAAGCGCATGGTCGGCCGCCGGATGTACGGCGGCACCTCGACGTATCTGCCGCTCAAGGTCAACCAGGCCGGTGTCATCCCGGTGATCTTCGCGTCCTCGCTCATCTATATCCCGCACCTGATCACCCAGCTGATCCGCAGCGGCAGCGGCGGCGTGGGCAACAGCTGGTGGGACAAGTTCGTCGGCAGCTACCTGTCCGACCCCAGCGATCCCGTCTACATCGGCATCTATTTCGGGCTGATCATCTTCTTCACGTACTTCTACGTGTCGATCACCTTCAACCCCGACGAGCGCGCCGACGAGATGAAGAAGTTCGGCGGGTTCATCCCCGGGATCCGGCCGGGCAAGCCGACCGCCGATTACCTGCGGTTCGTGCTGAGCCGGATCACGTTGCCGGGTTCGATCTACCTCGGTGCGATATCGGTGCTGCCCAACCTGTTCTTGCAGATCGGCAACGGCGGGGCGGTACAGAACCTGCCGTTCGGCGGCACCGCGGTGTTGATCATGATTGGCGTGGGCTTGGATACGGTCAAGCAGATCGAGAGTCAGCTCATGCAGCGCAACTATGAAGGGTTCCTCAAGTGAGAGTCGTTTTGCTGGGTCCGCCGGGGGCGGGCAAGGGGACGCAGGCGCAGAAGCTCTCCGAAAAGCTGGGGATCCCGCAAATCTCCACCGGTGAGCTGTTCCGCAGCAACATCGAGAACGGCACCAAACTGGGCCTGGAGGCCAAGCGCTACCTGGACGCCGGTGACCTGGTGCCCTCGGAGCTGACCAACCAGCTCGTCAACGACCGGTTGAGCGACCCGGACGCGGCCAACGGCTTCATCCTGGACGGGTTCCCGCGGTCGCTGCAGCAGGCCAAGGCGCTGCACGAGATGCTCGAACGCCGCGGCACCGACATCGACGCGGTGCTGGAGTTCCGGGTCTCCCAGGACGAGCTGCTGGCGCGCCTCAAGTCGCGCGGCCGCGCCGACGACACCGACGACGTCATCCTGAACCGGATGAAGGTCTACCGGGACGAGACCGCCCCGCTGCTGGACTACTACAGCGACGAACTCAAGACCGTCGACGCCATCGGCACCATGGACGAAGTGTTCGCCCGCGCGCTGCAGGCGCTGGGCAAGTAGACATGACCCCGCTGGCGCGGCTGCGGAGTCGCAAGGTGGTGCCGCAGCGCAGCGCCGGCGAACTCGACGCGATGGCCGCGGCGGGCGCGGTCGTGGCGGCCGCGCTGCAGGCCGTCCGCGCCGCCGCGGTGTCCGGCGTGTCGACGCTGAGCCTCGACGAGATCGCCGAATCGGTGATCCGGGACGCCGGCGCGGTGCCGTCGTTCCTGGGCTATCACGGCTACCCGGCATCGATCTGCGCGTCGGTCAACGAGCGGGTGGTCCACGGAATCCCTTCGGCCGCAGAGGTTTTGGGCTCCGGTGACCTGGTATCGATCGACTGCGGCGCCGTGCTGGACGGCTGGCACGGCGACGCCGCGATCACCTTCGGGATCGGGACGCTGGATGCGGCCGACGAAGCGCTGTCGCAGGCCACCAGGGAATCGCTGGAGGCCGGGATCGCCGCGATGGTGCCCGGCAACCGGTTGACCGACGTATCGCACGCCATCGAGATGGGTACGCGCGCGGCCGAGGCCCGCCACTCGCGGTCCTTCGGGATCGTCGAGGGATACGGCGGCCACGGCATCGGCCGGCAGATGCACATGGACCCGTTCCTGCCCAACGAGGGTTCACCCGGGCGCGGCCCGCAGCTGGCCCCCGGGTCGGTGCTGGCCATCGAGCCGATGCTGACGCTGGGAACGGGCAAGACCGTGGTGCTCGACGACCAGTGGACGGTGGTCACCACCGACGGCTCGCGGGCGGCACACTGGGAGCACACCGTCGCGGTCACCGAGTCCGGACCGCGCATCCTGACCCTGGTGAACTAAACCTCTGCTCTGCTCGTTTCCCGGGCAGGAGGTGATCGAGTGGCTCGTGTGGCTGGTACTCGGAACGCGTCAGCGGCTGCCGAAGCCGCTCTGATGAAGGCGCTCTACGACGAACACGCCGCGGTTCTGTGGCGCTACGCGTTACGCCTGACGGGGGACACGAGCCAGTCCGAGGATGTGGTCCAGGAAACGCTGCTGCGGGCGTGGCAGCATCCCGAAGTCGTCGGGGACACCGAGCGCTCGGCGCGGGCGTGGTTGTTCACCGTCGCCCGCAACATGATCATCGACGATCGGCGCAGCGCGCGGTACCGCAACGTCGTCGGTTCGACCGACGTTTCGGGGGCGCCCGAACAGTCCACGCCGGACGAGGTCAACGCGGCCCTGGACCGATTGCTGATAGCGGACGCGATGGCCCAGCTGTCCGCCGATCACCGAGCGGTGATCGAACGGTCCTACTACCGCGGTTGGACCACCACGCAGATTGCTGCAGACCTCGGCATCGCCGAGGGAACGGTGAAGTCGCGACTACACTATGCCGTACGGGCGTTGCGACTCACTCTGCAGGAACTTGGGGTTACCCGATGAGGGGCTCCGAAGGCTTGAGGGGTGAAGGACATGGATGAAATGAACACGCCGGTGGCCGATATCGGCCCTCCCGAAGACCGCTACGCGATGTGGGATGCCGCATACGTGCTGGGGTCGCTGTCGGCCGCGCAACGCCGCGAATTCGAGACGCACATGGCGCGCTGCCCGGCCTGCCGTGAGGCGGTCGCCGACCTCAGCGGCGTGCCGGCCCTGCTTTCGCAACTGGACCGCGACGAGGTGGCCGCGATCGACGAGTCCGGTCCGGCGCCGGAGATGTCCGAGGAGATGCTGCCGTCGTTGCTGGCCGCGGTGCGGTGGCGCCGGCGGCGTACCCGGGTGGTGACCTGGGTGGCCTCCGCCGCGGCGGCCGCGGTGCTGGCGATCGGGGTGTTCGTCGGCCTGCAGGCGTGGTCGTCGACTCCCGCCCAGCAGGTGACCGCGTCGGCCGAGCCGATGGCGCAGGTGGGCACCTCGCTGCTGACCTCCAGCGTCCAGGTCACCGGCCAGCACTGGGGCACATCCATCGCGCTTCGGTGCGTGTGCCTGGCCCCGCTGAACGCGCACCATGACACGCTGGCGATGGTCGTGGTGGGTCGCGACGGCAGCCAAACCCGGCTGGCGACCTGGGTGGCCGTGCCCGGTCACACGGCGACACCCGTGGGCGCGATCTCGACCCCGGTCGACCAGATCGCCGCCGTGCAAGTGGTCGCCGCCGACAGCGGCAAGGTGTTGTTGCAGCGTTCGCTGTAGAGATCGGAGCCAGCGTGTTCGGGCGTCCGCTTCGGGTGCTGGTGGTGGGCGCCGGCGTGGCCGGCATCTCCGTCGCCCGCGGCTTGGTGAGGGATGGACATGACGTCACCGTCTTCGAGCGCCGGCCCGACGTGCGGGCGCCCGGCGGTGCGGTGACGATCTGGTCCAACGGCGAGGCGGTGCTGAACCAGCTGGGTGTCGACATGGGCGGCGCCGGCCGGCTGCTGGCCACCGTGCGGGCCGTGACGTCCCGCGGCCGGCCGCTGGCCACGCTGGACGTCACCGCGATGGTGCGGCGGCTGGGCGCACCCGTGCGGATGGTTCCGCGCCGAGTATTGCTGGAACGCCTTCTCGACGGGTTCGACGCCGAGCGCATCCGGTGCGGTTCCCCGGTGATCGCGGTGAACCGTACGGACGTCGGTGTCTGCGTGGAGTTCGGCGACGGCACCGTGGCTGATGCGGACGTGGTGATCGGTGCCGACGGTCTGCACTCGATGGTGCGCAATTGCGTTGGCGCGCAAGCCGCCAAGCCGACCGGCTGGTGCAGTTGGCAGGGGCTTGCCACTGTCCCGGAGATCGCGGATTCCGATGCCGCGCTGATGATCATCGGTGCGCGCGGAAACCTCGGCCTGTGGCCCGCCGGCGGGTCGGAGGTGCAGTGGTGGTTCGACCTGCCGTGGTCGCATGGCTTCGTCCGACCGCAGCGCCCGATCGAGATGATCCGGTCCCACTTCGCCGGATGGTCCGACTCTGTCGACCGGGTGCTCGCGACGCTGAGCGACGACGACCTGGCCGGCTCGCCGTTCCCGCATTTTCGCCATCCGATTCCGGGCCCGGGGCACGGCCCCGTCACGTTGCTCGGCGATGCCGCGCACGCCATGCCGCCCACCCTGGCGCAGGGGACCAACCAGGCGCTGCTCGACACGATGGTTTTGTGCAAGGCGCTGAGGGGTTTTCGCGGTGGGACCAACGGCGGCGCCGATGTCTCGGCCGCCCTGCGGTGGTACGAGAGGATCCGTCGACGCAAAGTCATGGCCGTGTCCTGGGTGGCGTCACTGCCGGTGTCGCACGGTGAGTTCGTGCTGCGACCGGCCGCGCTGATCTCCGACCGGCTGCAGGCCGGCGCGCTGACGACGTTTCTGCGCCTTACCAGTCACCGCCGGATGTCCGCCGAAATCAGCCGAAACTTGGGGGTAGCGGCGACGGTCCCGTCCAGCCCGTGAACAGCCCGGCCGATTCCGTAAGAGTGCGAGGCGATTTCGACGCGCCCTCGCGCTGGCTCTGGCTGGTGAAGTGGTGCGTGCTGGCCGTGCCGCACTACCCGATACTGATACTGCTCTACCTGATCTATCCGTTCTCGACCGTGGCGGCCGGCGTGGCCATCCTGTGCACCGGGCGTTATCCGCGGCCGCTGTTCGCATTCAACGTCGGCGTGCTGCGCTGGTCGTGGCGGGTGATGAACTACCGCTTCCCGATGAACAGCACCGACAGGTATCCGCCTTTCACGCTGGCGTCTCGGCCCGACTACCCCGGCGATCTCGCGGTCGACTATCCCGAGCGGCTGAAAAACTGGGCGGTGCTGGTGAAGTGGCTGCTGGCCATCCCCCAGGTTCTGCTGTGCTGGTCGATGGAGGCGCCGCTGCAGGTGCTGTGTGTCATCGCCGCGCTGGCGCTGCTGTTCACCGGGACGATCCCACCGGGCGCGTTCGATCTACTCATGGGCATGGTCCGCTGGCGATACCGGGTGGCGGTGTACGTGTCTTTGATGCGCGACGAATACCCGCCGTTCCGAATGGATTTGGGCGCCCGATGACCCTGCGAAGCAGGGCGTTCCCCTACGTGTACCGATTCGGCCAGCCGCTTTTCGACCGGCTCTTTTACCACCGCTACCGACGGGCGGCGCTGAGTAACGCGACCGGCCGGCTGCTGATGCTCGGGCTGGGGCCGGGAACCGACTTGATGTTTCTGCCCGACACGGTGACGTCGGTCGCCGCCGTGGAGCCCGCGGCGCCGTTCCGGCGGATGGCCGCCAGGCTCGCCCGGCGCCGCGGCATCGCGGTCGACCTCGTCGAGGGAACGGG
Source organism: Mycobacterium sp. H4Y (assembly GCF_000364405.1). Taxonomy (NCBI): domain Bacteria; kingdom Bacillati; phylum Actinomycetota; class Actinomycetes; order Mycobacteriales; family Mycobacteriaceae; genus Mycobacterium; species Mycobacterium sp. H4Y. The sequence goes on along the minus strand of NZ_AKIG01000002.1, from coordinate 715,021 downwards.
CGAGTCGATTCCCTTCCCGGACAACTCTTTCGAATCCGTCCACGCCGGGCTGGTGTTGTGTTCGGTCGGCGACGTGGCCGCAACCCTCGGCGAGATCCGGCGGGTGCTGGTGCCCGGCGGCAGGCTCGTGGTCCTCGAGCACGTGCGCGGTGGCGGCGCGACCGGCCGGTTCCAGGATCTGATCGCCAAGCCGTGGTCGTGGCTGGCCGGTGGCTGCGAGCCGAACCGGCGCACCCTCGAGGCCATCGCCGCCGCCGGATTCGACACCGCCGCGGTGCGCAGCATCCGAACGCCGGTGCCCTTCCCGTGCAAACCCCATCTGCAGGGATTCGCCACCGTCACTCGACGCTGACCGCCTCGATGATGGACAGGCGCGCAGCGCGCCGTGCCGGTGGCACCGAGCCGAGCAGGCTGATCGCCAGCGCCCCGAGCGTGAAGGCAAGCGCCGGGGGGCTCGGGTGGAAACCGACTTCGAAATTCATGATGTCCCCGCTGATGCGGCTGAACAACCACTGGTCGGTCAGGCCGAGCGCCAGCCCCAAAACGCCGCCGACGACACCGATTCCGGCCGCCTCCGCCAGCACCATCCGCAAGGTGAACCGCCGGCTGGATCCCATGGCGCGCAGCACGCCGATTTCGCGGCGGCGTTCGTTCACCGAGAGCGTCAGCGTGTTGAGCAGTGCGACCGCGGCCACCGCCACGACGATGACCCACACCGCGTTGGCGATGAACATGCTCTGACGCAGCGGGGCCTGCAGCCCCGCCAGCGCGGTGGGGCCGTCGTACACGTGGTTCGGGGCCGGCGCCGCCTCGCGGACGCCGGCCAGCAGCCGCTGCCGATTCACCCCCTGGGCGGCGGCGATTTGCAGTGTCGTCGCCGCCGGGCGATCGAACCAGGCCCGCATCTGGTCGAGGTCGATTCCGACGGTGCCGATCACGGTCGAGAAGAACGGCACCAGAGCCAGCACGGTGACCGACCGCGGGCCGTGCGGCGTTTGGAGCCGCAGTTGGTCGCCCGCCCGGACGTGCAGAGTGGTGCCGAGATTCCGCGTCAGCACCACACCGCGGCCGGCGAGCACCTCGGTGCGCGCCCGTTCGTCGAGCGCCCGGAAGAGCGCATCGTTGCTGCCGGCGGAAAACCCGTCGAGCAGGACGCGGGTACCGCCGACCACGGCGAAACCGAACGCTCCCTCGGTCACCCGTGCCACGCCGGGAAGCGCGGCGACCTTCGCGGAAAGCCCCTGTGGCAGAACGTCGGTGGGGTAGCTGTCGGGAGGGTCCGCGCTCACCCACACGTCGGTATCGGTGACCGGTGCGAAGGTGTCGCGCGCGGACCGAATCATGTCGGCGTTCGTGCCGGTGATCACGACGGTGGTGAGTACCCCGATGAGCACGGTCATCACGGTCGCCCACACCCGGCGCGGCGCACGCTGGATCGTCGCCGCGGCCAGCGCCCCGGACGACCCCAGCGTGCGCGCCATCGCCGCCGTGGCGTGGACGATGGGCGCGGTGAGCGCGAAGCCCAGGGCGATCTCGGCGCCCAGCACCGGGGCCATCGCCACGACGGCGTAGCTGCCGCGCTGGCCGGTGACGACCGGCGTCGACACCGCGAACACCGCCACCGCACCAACCCCGCCGGCGATGCGCAGCCACCGCGGCACCGTGTCGGCCGCCGAGGCCCCGACCGGCGCGAGCGCCTCGATCGGCGAGACCTTGTACACCTGCCGCGCCGCCATCGCCGAGGCCGCCACGCTGGTCAGCGCCGTCGCCGCGAGCGCCAGCGGTATCGCATAACCGGGCAGCCAATACTGCACGCGGGCTTCGAGCCCTTGCGTCATCGCCGGGGGTAAGCGCCCAATCGCGATGTGGCCCGCCACAATTCCCATGCCGGACCCGATAGCCCCGCCGATCAGGCCGAGCACCGCCGCCTCCGCCAGCATGTCGCCGACGATGGTGGCGCGCCGGCCGCCGATCGCCCGCAGCATCGAGATGACCGGCCGGCGCGCGGTGATCGCCATCGTCATCGTGGTGTAGATCAAAAACGCGCCGACCACCAACGCGACCGCGGCGCCCAGCAGGGCCATGTAGTTCATCAGCCTGACGCCGTCGCCGGCGCGGGCCGCCCGAAAGCTCGGGGCCGCGACGATCGCACGGCCGTGCACGGCGGCGGTGACCGCGGCGCGGACGGCGCCGGGGTCGGCGCCCCGCTTCATGGTGATCAGTATCGAGTCGAGTTGACCGGTGCGGCCGGTGGCGTTCTGCGCCAAGGCAAGTGGCGCAAGCACGTAGTGCCCGCCGTTGAGGTCCTCGTATCGCTTGCCCGCGAGCACATCGGTCACCGTGACCGACGCCGAACCCAGTTGAAACGCCTGGCCTTTCGCATAGCCGACGCGGGGTCCGGCCTGAACGCCGGACGGGGTCGAGGACAGCGCCTGCACCGGCCGGGTGACCACGTCCTTGAGGGCGCCGCCCAGGGCGGCGGTGCTCGCGTCGGCGCCCAGCAGCAGCACCGGACCCGACGGTGTGGACGCCGACGCCCGGATCATCGGTGCGGCGGTGGCTACGCCGGGGACGGCGGCCACGTCGGCCAGTATCGAGTCGGGGAATCCGCCGTCGGTGATGCCGGACACCTCGAGCGCGGCGACGCCGGCGATCCCGTCGGCCAGCCGGCCCACCGACCCGGTGATCGACCCGAAGATGCCGAAGATCGCCACCAAATACGTTGCCGAGACTGCCATTACGGCGATCGACGCGAACGTGCGGCGCCGATGCACGGCCAGCTCGCGCAGGCTGAACACGCGCAGCCTGCTCGCCGCGGCCGCGAGCTTGAAGCCGCGCCGCGCCCCGGGCCTCACCCCGCGACCGCCATGACGTCCGAACCGACGCGACCGTCCTGCAGCGTGATCACCCGGTCGGTGGCCGCGGCCGCGTCGGCGTTGTGGGTCACCATCACCACCAGCCGACCCCCACCCTCCTCGTGCGCCACCTCCGCCAACAGCGCCAAAATGGACGCGCCCGTCGCGGAGTCCAGGTTCCCGGTCGGCTCGTCGGCGAGGATCAGCGGCGGGTTCATCATCAAGGCACGCGCGACCGCGACCCGCTGCATTTGGCCGCCGGACAGTTCCGCCGGCCGGTGCTGCGCCCGGTTGCCGAGCCCGACCCGGTCCAGCAGGCGGATCGCATCCGGCTTGGCCCTGCCCAACCGGACTCCGTCGAGCAGTTTGGGGATCGCCACGTTCTCCCAGGCCGACAGCGTCGGCAGCAGGTTGAAGAACTGGAAGATGAAACCCACCCGCCGATGGCGGAACCGCGACTGCTGTTCATCGCCAAGACGGGCGATTTCCTCGCCGTCGAACGCGATCGACCCCGAATCGGGGGAATCCAAGGCGCCGAGCAGGTGCAACAGCGTGCTCTTGCCCGCCCCGGACGGCCCGACGACCGACACGAACTGCTCGTCCGCCAGCCGCAGGCTGACGCCGTCGAGCGCCCGCACCGTTTGACCGCCGACCCGGTATTCGCGCACGACGTTGCAAAGTTCGACCGTCATTCAGACATCACGATGACCGGCGGTGAACGGTTCATGTACTGGATCTGGACGACGATGAACCGACCGGGCCGCTACCTCGTTTCTTCAGGCATGCTTGGCAGGCACCGGGTGGTCGACCACATCGTCGGGCACCTCGCGGCGATCGGAGTCGATCACATCTTCGGTGTGGACGGCGCCAACATCGAGGACGTGTACGACTCCGCGCACTTTTGCCCCGACATCGACGCGGTGTTGGCCAAGCACGAGTTCTCCGCGGCCACCATGGCCGACGGGTACAGCCGAAGCGGGGCCGGGGTGGGCGTGGTGGCCGCGACCTCGGGCGGCGGAGCGCTGAACCTCGTTGCGGGTCTGGGCGAGTCGCTGGCGAGCCGGGTTCCGGTGCTGGCGTTGGTCGGCCAGCCCGCCCGCACGATGGACGGCCGCGGCAGCTTTCAGGACACCAGCGGCGCAAACGGATCGTTGAACGCCGAGGCATTGTTCTCGGCGGTATCGGTGTTCTGCGAGCGGCTGCTCACGCCGGCCGACATCGTCTCGCTGCTGCCCCGGGCCATCGCCGCGGCGCGCACCGGCGGACCGGCGGTGTTGTTGCTGCCCAAGGACATTCAGCAGGCCCATCTCGACGCCGGGCGTGACGACGATGACGCGGATGGCATGCGGGCCGCGATCGGCAACCCGCATCCGATCGCGGCCGAGCTGCGGCGGGTGCAGGGGCGGGTCACGATCCTGGCCGGCGAGCAGGTGGCGCGCGACGACGCCCGCGCCGAACTCGAAGAGCTACGCGCGCTGCTGCACGCGCGGGTGGCGACCGTCCCGGACGCGAAGGATGTCGCTGCTGCAGACGGGGGACCGGCCGCGCTGGGGGTGACCGGTGTCATGGGTCACCGCAACGTGGCCGAGGCGGTGGCCGCCAGCGCGGTGTGCCTCATCGTCGGCACCCGGCTGGCGGTCACCGCGCGCGGCGGCCTGGACGAGGCGCTGGCGGCGGTGCGGACGGTCTCGATCGGTTCGGCGCCGCCGTATCTGCCCTGCACCCACGTGCATACCGATGATCTGCGCGGCTCGCTGCGCGCGCTGACCCATGCGGTTCGCCACCGCGGGCGGCCGGCCGGTCCGCGCATCCCCGGCGCGGGCCGGCCCGCCGAAATGACGCCCCCGCCCTTCACCGGGCCGGGCGTGCGGTACCGCGAGGCCATGGCGGTGCTGGACGATGTCGTGCCCGACGGGTCCGACATCGTGGTCGACGCCGGCAACACCGGCGCCGCGGCCATCCACTATCTCCCGGTGCGACGCGGCGGCAGGTTCGCCGTCGCGCTCGGCATGGGCGGCATGGGCTACAGCTTCGGCGCCGGGATCGGAATGACGTTGGGGCGAGCCAACACCGGCCGCCCGGCCGGCCGCACCGTGGTGATCGCCGGTGATGGCGCGTTCTTCATGCACGGCATGGAGGTGCACACGGCCGTGCAGTACCGGCTACCGATGACGTTCGTGTTGTTCAACAACAACGCGCACGCCATGTGCGTGACCCGCGAGCAGCTGTTCTACGACGACCTGTACAGCTACAACCGGTTTCGTCCCAGCCGGCTCGGCGCCGGCCTGGCGGCGATGTTCCCCGGCCTGGCGGCGGTGGACGTCAGCGACGCCGATGGATTCGCCGCGGCCATGGGCGCGGCGCTCGACATCGACGGCCCGGCGGTGGTCAGTGTCGAGTGCGCCGCCGACGAGATCCCGCCGTTCGCACCATTTCTCACCGCCGCGCCCGCCAAAGGCCATGGGGTGGACCAGATTTCACATGCTGAGGAGAACTTGACCAATGTCGCTGCCAGCGCTTGAGGATATCCCGGACCTCATCGACGGGGTCACCCGCATCGAAACCAGCCCCAGGGAGAAGGCCACGCCGATCATCATGGACATGATGCGGTCGGTGTACCCGCACGACCAGGTCTTCGGGCAGTACTGCACCGTCAACGACTACGTCGACTGCCCGCCCGACGAGCTCTACGAGTACATGGCCGACACCCGCAGCCTGGAGGAGTGGACGTACAGCCTGCGCGGGTTCACCCCCACCGACGAGCCCGGATTATGGCTGGCGCACGACCGGCTCGGCTCGGAAACCGAGATCTACACACGCACCGTCGCCAACGCCCAGGCGCGGACCGTGGATTACCACTGCGCCTGGGATCAAGGCAAGCATCTGTGGATGATCTACCTGATGCGTGTCGTCGACGCCCAGACCGTCCTCGACAAGCCGGGATCGGTTGTGCTGTGGACGAATTGTCACCACCCCTTCTACGACCACAACCCGTACCCGGAGACCGCTCCGGCGCAGCGGCCCGTGTGGGTCGGCGACTTCTGGGACATGTTCGCCGCCGGCCACCTGCTGGAGTTGCGCAACCTCAAGGCGATCGCCGAGTACCGCCACCGCAACGGCCTGCCCGTGACGCCGGTGTGGATGAGATGAGCAGACCATGGCTAAGCCGACTGTCAGCCTGATCGACGTTTCCACCTATCTGCCGGGCGAGCCGATTCCCGCCGGCTACTACGCCCGATTCGCCGAATCCGACGACCTGCGCGACAACGTGATGTTCCGCGCCCCGAAGTTTCGCCATCACGTCGGCGCGGACGAGAGCTCGGTCGACATGATCGAGCGTGCGGCCCGGGGGCTGATCGAACGGCACGGCCACGACGTCGTCGAAGGTGCGGACGTGCTGATCACCCACACCCAGGTACCCGACATGGCGTTCTACGGCCAGGGTGGCGGCATCGCGCATCGGCTGGGCATGCGGCCGTCCTGGGTGCTCGACCTGAACAACGGCGGCTGCGCCGCATTCGTGTTGGCGCTCAACGTGGCCCGCACATTGCTGTCCGCGGGCCAGGGGCGCACCGCGCTCATCGCGATCGCGCAGAACGCGGCCGGACAATTCTTCGATCAACCGACCATCCGCCGCAAGGCGCAGTCGGCGGTGCCCGGTGACGGCGCCGCCGTGGGACTGGTCGCGCTGAGCGAACACTCGCCCATCCTGGATGTCGAGTGCCGCACCTACGGCGAGTATGCGGGCGAAATGACGCTGTCCTACGACCCGCCGCGCAAGTGGTGGCAGGCCGGCCCCGGCGAGGGCAGCATCGGTTTCACGGAGAGCAAGATCACCAAGGTGCTGGCCCGCGGCAACCGGCAGGTTCCGGAAGTGGCGCTGGCGGTGTGTGACCGAATCGGGTTGGCCGCCAAGGACCTCGACCTGCTGGTCACCAACCAGCCCAACCGGGCGTTTCTGCGCAATTGGCGCGACGCGCTCGAGTTGCCCCCGCAACGCCATCGGGACACCTTTGACGAGTGCGGCAACCTGTTCGGTGCCGGGATCCCGATCAATCTGGACCGCGCGATCGCCGACGGCCAGCTGGGCGCCGGGGAAGTGGTCATGATGGCGGCCTTCGCGCATGCCGGCGACTTCGCCGGCGCCGCCGCGGTGCGCTGGGGCGGACGAGGCTGATGCACGCGGTTCCGGCCCCGGTTGCCGGCCAGATCTGCGATGCGCTGCCCAACGCGGTGGATCCGTTCGCCCTGTCGCTCAACGAGAATCCGTTTCCGCCGCTACCGTCGGTGCGTTCGGCGTTGATTCGGTCCGTTTCCGCGGCGAACCGGTATCCGGAGTTCTTGCCGGAGCGGTTGCGCGGCCTGATCGCCGGCCACATCGGTGTGCCCGCCGACCGGGTGGTGCTGGGCGCCGGGGCGACGGGCGTCGTGTTGCAGGCGCTGCAAGCGCTGACCGCGCCGGGCGACACGATCGCCATGGCGTCGCCGACGTTCGATGGCTATCCGATCGTCGCGCAACTGGCACGATTGAACTCGTCGCTCGTCCCGCTGGACGCGCACGGCCAGCACGACCTCGACGCGCTGGCCGAGGCGGCCGGCGCCGCCCGTGTGGTGGTGGTGTGCCGGCCGCACAATCCGACCGGCACGCTGGAGCCCGCGGCCGCCGTACTCCGGTTCCTGCGCCGGGTGCCGCACGACACCGTCGTGCTGCTCGACGAGGCCTATATCGAGTTCACCGCTCCCGAGCACCGTTTCGACGTGGCGGCACTGGTCACGCGTTTTCCCAACGTCGTGGTGGTGCGGACCTTCTCCAAAGCCTACGGCCTGGCCGGGCTGCGAATCGGTTACGCGGTGGCGTCCCACCAGCTGGCGCCGACGCTGTGGACCCAGCAGCTGCCGTTCGGCATCGCGATCACCGGCCTGCTCGCTGTCGCGGCGTCGTATGCCGCGGAAGGTGAACTGCTGCGCCGGATCCGGCTGATCACCGCCGAACGCCGCTATCTCCGGATGCGCCTGAGCGCGCTGGGGATCTACACGGCCGACGCGCACGCGAACTTCATGTATCTGCCGTCTCAACAGGGCTGGTCGTGGCGTGAGGCTTTCGGCGACGACGCTCCGCGCGTGCGGTATTACGCGGACGGTGCCGCGCGGATCACCGTGGGCGGTCGCGCATCGACGACGGCGGTGCTGTCGGCGTTGGGAAAGGCCACGCTCGGGCTCCAAGTGCGGTAAGAAGGGGCGTGGCCGACTCACGACCGGACAAGCGTGATCCGATCGCCGCGGCGCGGGCCAACTGGGAGCGCGCCGGGTGGGGTGACGTGGCTCCGGGCATGGTCGCGGTGACGTCGGTGATGCGTGCGCACCAGATCCTGCTGGCCCGCGTGGAGACGGCGCTGCGGCCCTACGACCTCAGCTTCTCCCGGTACGAATTGCTGCGGCTGCTGGCGTTCAGCCGCTCCGGCGCGCTACCCATCACCAAGGCCTCCGACCGGCTGCAGGTTCACGTCACCAGCGTCACCCACGCGATCCGCCGGCTGGAGGCCGACGGGCTGGTGCAGCGGGTTCCGCACCCCACCGACGGGCGCACCACGCTGGTCCAGATCACCGACCTGGGCCGCTCGACGGTCGAGGACGCGACGATCACGCTCAACAAGCAGGTGTTCGCCGATCTCGGGATGTCCGACGCCGAATCGCAGGACCTCGCGTCGTCGATCGAGACGTTGCGCCGCAACGCCGGCGACTTCTGAGCTCGTCGTCCCGCGCCCCCAACGTCGAGTTGTTGCGGCGAATCGGCTTATTTCCCGCCACAAGTCGACGTTCGGCGCGCGGTCAACGCAGCGTCTCGATGATCGCGCTGAAGTCCTTGTCACCGTGGGAGGCGTCCGACGCAACGAACTCAGCGTAGATCTCGGCGGCGTGGCGGCCCAGGGGGGCGGTCGAACCGCTCGAGGACACCGCATCCATCGCCAGTCCAAGGTCCTTGTTCATCAGCGCGGTCGCAAACCCCGGCTTGAAGTCGTTGTTGGCCGGCGACGTCGGGACCGGGCCCGGCACAGGGCAATTGGTGTGCACGGCCCAGCAGTTTCCGGTCGCCCCGGTGATCACGTCGAACAGCGACTGCGCCGACAGGCCGAGCTTTTCGGCCAGGACGAACGCCTCGCCGATCGCGATCTGCTGCACCGCCAGCACCATGTTGTTGCACACCTTGGCGGCCTGGCCCGCCCCGGCGGCGCCGCAGTGAATGATCTTGCCCGCCATGGGTTCCAGCACCGGCCGCGCGCGTTGCAGGGCGGCGTCGTCACCGCCCACCATGAACGCCAGCGTCCCGGCGACCGCGCCGTTCACCCCGCCCGAGACGGGCGCGTCCAGCTGGGCGATGCCGCGCGACTCCGCCAGCGCATGCACCTCGCGGGCGTCGGCGACCGAGATCGTGGAGCTGTCGATGAACAGAGCACCGGGCCGCGCCGCGGGCAGGATCTCCGCGTAGCAGCGCTTCACCAACTCGCCGTTGGGCAGCATGGTGATGACCACGTCCGCACCGGCCACCGCGTCGACGGCGGTGTCGAAGGCGGCGACGCCGGCCGCCGCGGCCGCGGACAGCGCCGCGGGCACCGGGTCGAATCCGCGCACCGCGTGGTTGGCCGCAACGAGGTTCGTCGCCATGGGCCCGCCCATGTGGCCCAACCCCAGGAAAGCCACGGTCACGTGCTCGGTCATCTGAAGACCCTTCTATGCGGTTGCCGGAGAAGCTCTGAACCGTGCGGCTTCTGCCCGACCGATGACCACTCGCATGATTTCGTTGGTGCCTTCCAGGATCCGGTGCACCCGCAGGTCGCGCACGATCTTTTCCAGACCATACTCGCGCAGGTAGCCGTAGCCGCCGTGCAGCTGCAGGGCCTTGTCGGCGACCTCGAAGCAGGTGTCGGTGACGTAACGCTTGGCCATCGCGCACAACTCGACCTTGTCGGGATCGTCGGTGTCCAACGCATTGGCCGCGCGCCACAACATCATGCGCGACGTCTCGAGGCCGGTCGCCATGTCGGCCAGGGTGAACCGGATGGTCGGTTCGTCGAGCAGGGACTTGCCGAACGCCTGCCGATCGCGAACGTAGGTTCCCGCCTTGTCGGCGGCGGCCTGGGCGCCACCGAGCGAGCACGCGGCGATGTTGAGCCGGCCGCCGTTGAGGCCGTTCATCGCGATGCCGAATCCGGCGCCCTCGCCGTCCGCGCCACCCAGCATCGCCTCGGCCGGCACCCGCACGCCCTCCAGGATCACCTGGGCGGTGGGCTGGGCATGCCAGCCCATCTTCTCCTCCGGCGCGCCGAAACTCAGCCCCGCACTGTCCTTTTCGATGACGAACGCCGAGATGCCGCGCGGGCCGTCGCCGCCGGTCCTGGCCATCACCACGTAGACGTCCGAGGCGCCCGCGCCCGAGATGAACTGCTTGACCCCGTCGAGGACATAATCGCCGCCCTCTTTGACCGCGCGGGTGCTCAACGCGCTGGCGTCGGAGCCGGCGCCCGGCTCGGTGAGGCAGTAGCTGGCGATGACGTCCATCGAGGCCAACCGCGGGACCCAGTCCTTGCGCTGTTCGGCGGTGCCGAACGTGTCGATCATCCACGCGCACATGTTGTGGATCGACAGGAACGCGGCGGTGGTGGGGTCGGCGATCGCCAGCTGCTCGAAGATGCGGACCCCGTCGAGCCGGCGCAGCCCGCTGCCGCCGACGTCCTCGCGGCAGTAGATCGCCGCCATGCCGAGCTCCGCCGACTCACGCAGCACGTCGGTCGGAAAGTGCTTGGCCGCATCCCATTCCAGGGCGTGCGGGGCAAGGCGCTTGGCGGCGAACGCGGCGGCCGTCTCGGTGATCACCCGTTCGTCGTCGTCAAGGGTAAACATAGTGAGGCCGGAATTCCTTCTCGGTTCTAATCCATTGTGGGAATGACGAATTCGGCGCCGTCCTTGATGCCGGACGGCCACCGCGACGTCACCGTCTTGGTCTTGGTGTAGAAGAGGATCGACGACGGACCGTGCTGGTTGAGGTCGCCGAAGCCGGAGCGCTTCCAGCCGCCGAAGGTGTGGTAGGCCACCGGCACCGGGATCGGCACGTTGACACCGACCATCCCGACCTGCACGCGGGAGACGAAGTCGCGGGCGGCGTCGCCGTCGCGGGCGAAGATGGCCACGCCGTTTCCGTACTCGTGCTCGGACGGCAGACGCAGGGCCTCCTCGTAGTCGTGGGCGCGCACGATGCACAGGACGGGCCCGAAGATCTCGTCGGTGTAGATCGACATGTCCGGGGTGACGTGGTCGAACAGGGTCGGCCCGATGAAGAAGCCGCCTTCGAGGTTGGCGTCACCGAAAGTCAGGTCGTCGCTGGCGCGTTCGCGGCCGTCGATGACCAATTCGGCGCCCGCGTCGACGCCCTGGCCGATGTAGTCGCGCACCCGCGCCACGGCGGCTTCGGTCACCAGCGGACCGTAATCGGCCTTGGGGTCCAGGCTGTGGCCCACGCGCAGGTTGTTGATCCGCTCGATGAGCCGGGCGCGCAGCCGGTCCGCGGTCTGCTCACCGACCGGGACCGCGACGCTGATCGCCATGCAGCGCTCGCCCGCGCTGCCGTATCCCGCGCCGATCAGCGCGTCGACGGCCTGGTCCAGGTCGGCATCGGGCATCACGATCATGTGGTTCTTCGCGCCGCCGAAGCACTGCGAACGCTTGCCGGTGGCCGCGGCCCCGGCGTAGATGTACTGAGCGATGTCGGAGCTGCCGACGAACCCGACCGCCTGGATGTCCGGGTGGTTCAGGATGGCGTCGACGGCCTCCTTGTCGCCGTGCACGACCTGGAACACGCCCGGTGGCAGGCCGGCCTCGACGAAGAGTTCGGCGAGGCGCACCGGGACCGACGGGTCGCGCTCGCTGGGCTTGAGCACGAACGCGTTGCCGCAGGCCAGCGCCGGGCCGGCCTTCCACAACGGGATCATCGCCGGGAAGTTGAACGGCGTGATGCCCGCGACCACGCCCAGCGGCTGGCGCAGCGAATAGACGTCGATGCCCGGACCGGCGCCCTCGCTGTATTCGCCCTTGAGCAGGTGCGGGATGCCGATGGCGAACTCGATGACCTCGATGCCGCGCTGGATGTCGCCCTTGGCGTCGGCCAGGGTCTTGCCGTGCTCGCGCGACAGCAGCTCGGCCAGCTCGTCGTTGTGTTTGTTGACCAGCTCGATGAAACGCATCATCACCCGCGCGCGGCGTTGCGGATTCGTTGCGGCCCAACCTTTTTGGGCCTCGAGGGCCGACGCCACCGCGGCGTCGATGTCGGCCTGGCCGGCCATCGGCACCTGGGCCTGGACACTCCCGGTGCTGGGGTCGAAGACGTCGGCGGTGCGGCCGGGCTGGCCGGCGGTGCGCCGACCGTCGATGAAGTGGGGAATCTGTGTGGTCATGGGGCCCTCGGATGTGGTTGACGCGCTCAAGCGGATACTTGCATATCCTAGTAACCCGGTTCGGGCCTTGGCAAGGTGGGTGGCGGGCTAGCCTGACAGCGGTATGCACACCATCGAGGCCGACTACCTGGTGGTCGGGGCGGGCGCCATGGCCATGGCGTTCATCGACGCGCTGGTCGCCGAAGCCTCAGCGGCGCAGGCCCGCGTCGTGGTGGTGGACCGCAACCACGCGCCCGGCGGGCACTGGACCATGGCCTACCCATTCGTGCGGCTGCACCAGCCCTCGGCGTTCTACGGCGTCAACTCCCTGCCGCTGGGTGGCGACGCCATCGACAAAGTCGGTTGGAACCGGGGGCTTTACGAACTGGCCACCGCCGGCGAGATCTGCGCCTACTACGACCACATCATGCGCCGGCGGCTGCTGCCCAGCGGGCGGGTCAGCTACTTCCCGATGAGCGAATACCTCGGCGAACACCGTGGTGAAGCCCGGTTCCGCACGCTCGCCGGCGCCGACTACACCGTCCGGGTGGCGCGCCGCATCGTCGACGCCACCTACATGCGGGTCACGGTCCCCGCGATGCGCCCGCCGCCGTATCGGGTCGCGCCCGGCATCGACTGCGTCCCGCCCGGCGACCTGCCACGCCGCGGCGCCCACGAGCGCTACGTGATCGTCGGGGCGGGCAAGACCGGCATCGACACCTGCCTGTGGCTACTGGGCCAGGGTGTCGAGCCGGGTCGGCTCACCTGGATCATGCCGCGCGATTCCTGGCTGCTGGACCGCGAGACCATGCAGCCCGGCGCGTTGTTCGCCGAGAAGATCAAGGCCGGCTTCACCGCGCAACTGCGCGCCATCAACGACGCGGCGTCGGTGCGGGATCTGTTCGACCGCCTCGAAGAGGCCGGCCTGCTGCTGCGGATCGACCCGGCGATCCGTCCCGCCATGTACCGCTGCGCCACCGTCACCCGCCTCGAACTCGAGCAGCTGCGGCGGATCACCGACGTCGTGCGGATGGGGCACCTGCGGGCCATCGAGGCCGACACGATGGTCCTCGACCGGGGCGCCGTGGCGGTCAGCGGCCGCGAGCTCTATCTCGACTGCACCGCCGACGGCGCCGAAAAGCGGCCCGCCACACCGATATTCGATTCCAACCGCATCACCCTGCAGAGCGTCCGGGGCTGCCAACAGATCTTCAGCGCGGCGCTGATCGCCCACGTGGAGGCCGCGTACCGCGACGACTCGCTGAAAAACGAGCTTTGCGTGCCGCTGCCGCATCCGGACACCGACATCGACTGGCTACGGCTGGCGTGGGCCGATTACAGCAACCAGCTGCGCTGGTTGGACGACCCGGACTTGATGTCGTGGTTGTCGACGGCGCGCCTGGACCTGTTCGGTCACCTGATCGGCCACCTGCTGCCGTCCGCGTCGGCGAAGCCCCGGGTCCGCGACCGGATACTGGGCATCGCCAAGTCCGTGTTTTCCGCCACCGCCACCAAGCTCGACGAGCTGATGGCCGCCGAGGCCGCGCTCGCCGCGCGCTGACCCGTGTAACCCGAGCCGATATTGATCGGGTGAAGGAGGCATGTGGCGGCAAGAAGCGATCCCGTCGGGCCGCGACCCCTGCGCGCGGTACCCGGCGCCGGGCATGAGCCCGGCTACCCGGACTGGGAGGCCGTGTACTCCGACAACGTGGGGTGGGTGTACCGCACGCTGTTCGCGCGCGTCGGCAACCGGACCGACGCCGAAGACCTCACCGCCGAGGTGTTCCTCGCCGCGCTGCGGCCGCTGCGCCTGACCGTGAGCGTGGCCGAGGTGCGCGCCTACCTGCGGGCCACGGCCAGGACGGTGCTGGCCGCACACTGGCGCCAGACCCTGGGACGGGAGATCACCTCGATCGAGGACATCGAGCAACCGGCCGACAGCGAGGAGGCGATCAGCACCGCGCCGCAGCGGGTGGCCCGCGTCCTGGACGCCCTGCCGGATCGGTATCGCCTGATCCTGGAATCGCGCTTTCTGCGCGGCAATTCGATCAAGGAGTCGGCCGCGGAACTCGGAATCAGCGTGCCCAATGCCAAAGTGCTCCAGCACCGCGCCCTGCGGCTGGCGGCGCAGGTCAACGATGGGGGCAAGCAATGAATGCGCGGGGCTTGCGACGCTATGTCGACGATCTGTTGCGGGGGCGCCGGCCCAGGCCGTTCGCGCCCGACGACTTCGAGGCGGCGCAGCTGCGCACCGCCATCGAGCTGCGGGCCGCCCGCAGCGGGGATGACACGCCGCGCCCGGAATTCCTCGCCGATCTGCACCGTCGCATCGGCGAGCAGATGTCAGGCACGCCGCCGCGAACCCCGCCCGGGCGCACCGGCACGCGCCGCCAGGTCATCGTCGGCACGTCGGCCGCGGCGACGGCCGCGGTCGCCGCGGTTTCCCTCGATCGCGCAGTGATCTCCGGTCGCCATCGGCGACCGAGTGCCCCGGATAACGCCGCCGGGCAACTCACCCCCAACGAGGGAAGCTGGCAGCGCGTCGCCTCCAGCTCGGACGTGCCCGACGGGGCCATGCGCGCTTTCGATCTGGGTTCGGTGACCGGATTCGTCCGGCGCATCGACGGCAACGTGCACGCGATATCGGGGGTGTGCACCCATCAAGGGTGCAAGCTGTGGTTCGACGCGCCCGAAGACACCTTGCGCTGCCCCTGCCACACCACGTCGTTCTCGCCCAGCGGGCAGGTGCTCACCCACCAGTTGCCGATCGCACCAAAACCGTTGCCCGAATTGATGGTTCGTGAGGTCGACGGTGCTATCGAGGTCTTCGCTCCGGGGCGCCGCGCCTGAACGGTGTAACCCGCCGCCCTATCTGTGGGCATGGATATCGCCCTGCGTCGAAGGCTTTTGGCGGCCGTGCTGGCCGCGAGCGTGATCTCATCGCCCGGCTGTGGCCGGCCGCGCTCCGTGGCGACCACCCCCGCGCCCACCGCCGGGGTGTCGATCACCGCGCCGCCCCCCGCAGCCGGCGCCAACCAGGTCACCATCGACGGCTTCGCTTTCGCGCCGCCGAACCTGACGGTGCCGGCCGGGACCACCGTCACCTGGACCAACCGCGACGAGGAACCCCATACGGTCGCCGCAAGTGACGGCTCATTTCACTCACCCGGCATGGGAACCGGAGCGACCTTCGCCCACACCTTCTCCGCCCCTGGGACTTTCGACTATGTCTGCTCGATTCATCCGATGATGCGCGGCACCGTGGTGGTGACGGGATGACCGGCCGCCCGGGCGACGATGCCATGACCCGGCGCCAGCTCCTCCGGCACACGGCGTGGTTCGGGGCGGCGGTCGGGTTGACCGTGGCCGGGGGCGAGGTCATCTCGCATGTCGCCGGGGAAGCGGCGGCTCAGCGCGCGCACGTCCGGCCCGCCCTGCGGTTCGCCCAAATCAGCGACAGCCACCTCGGCTTCAACGGTGCGCCCAACAGGGACGTCGCGGCGACGTTCAGCGACGCGATCGACAAGGTCAACAGCCTCGGCTACACACCGGATTTCGTCATCCACACCGGCGACCTCACTCACCTTTCCAGCCCCGAACAGTTCGACCAGGCGAAGCAGATGATGAGCGGTCTGAAGACGCCCCACGTGTTCACCGTGCCGGGCGAGCACGACTCCGTCGACGACGCGGGACAGAAGTACCGAAACACCTTCGGCGCGGCCGCGGTTGGCGACGGCTGGTACAGCTTCGACATCGCCGGTGTGCACCTGATCGCGCTCGTCAACACGTTGAACCTGCGCAAGCTGGGCCATCTGGGGGTGGATCAGCTGGAGTTCGTCAAGAAGGACGTCGCCCATCTGCCGAGCGACACCCCGATCATCGTGTTCAGTCACATCCCCTTGTTCGCGATGTACCCCCAATGGGGCTGGGGCACCGACGACGCCGCCCAGGCGCTGAGCTACCTGCGCCGGTTCTCCTCCGTCACGTGCCTCAATGGCCATGTCCACCAGCTGTTTTCCAAAACGGAGGACAATGTGACGTTTCACAGCGGCACCGCCACCGCGTACCCGCTGCCCAGACCCGGTGACGGGCCCGCGCCCAAACCGGTGACGCTGCCGGCCGGCAAGCTGCGCGACGCATTGGGTATCCGCGAGGTCGGCTACACCACGGGAGAGTCCGCGCTGGCGCTGAAAGAGCGGGCGTTGCGGTGATCGGCGCCCTGGTGCGGCTCGGGCTCGCCGCGTCGTTGGCCCTCAGCGCCGTCAGCCACGCCTACCTCTATGTCCATGGCTACCAACGCATTCCGGCCATCGGCACGGGATTCCTGGTGCAGGCCAGTGTGTCATTGGCGATCGCTCTGCTGATCGTGGCCGGCGGTCCCGCGTGGCTGCGCTGGGCCGGTGCCGCGATGGCCGCCGGATCTCTGGTCGCCTTCGCGCTGTCGCGGACCGTGGGGCTTTTCGGCTTCTCCGAACGGGGCTGGGATCCGTCGCCTCATGCGGCGATCAGCGTGGCCGCCGAAGTGGTCATCCTGCTGTTGTGGTGGCGGGGTGGCCGCCTTCGGCTTTCGCGGCGTCAGACCACTTCCGTTTGAGCCGGCGCTTGAGAGCCATCGAGGGCTTTTCGATGAGGAACCAGCTTGCCGCGGCCACGGGTAGCGTCGCCGCGGCGGCGACGAGAAAGAACGCAACGGGTTGAAGACGCGCAAGGCCGCACACGGCCAAGAGTTGCTGGGTCGGGAACGCGTAGATGTAGACGCCGTAGGACAGATCCGTGCGTAGCCTCAAGCGGCTGCTCTTCAGCAAGGCTCCGGACACGATGATCGCGTAGGCCAACGGAAGGGCGGCGACCGTACGGTAATCGGGCAGCATGCTGGACGCCAGCACGATGACGACGCTCACCCCGACGAGCGGCCACCGCGCGGGGATCACCTCTCTCCATTGATAGAGGACGGCTCCGGCGGCGAACATGATCGCCGAACGCACGGCGATCTGGGGGATGGTCCATACCCCCGGGAACGTCATCGGCGGCATCGCCGTTGCCAGACCCGTAGCCACGACGAGTATTGCCGGAGAGACCCAGCGGTGATGGGCCAGGCCCGCCATACCGATACCGGCGACGGCGAGATAGCAGATCACTTCCCAGACCAGCGACCACAGCGAACCGTTCCAGAGCCCGGAATGTGGTATCCCGCTTGGTGTTCCGCCGACATCGAGATGGACATAAGCCACCGCGCTGTTTTTCAGGACGTATTCGAGCGGCCCGCCGGAGCACACGAGCTCGCCGACCGAGCCGCCCTGGATAGCCACGGTGAGGGGGGCGAAGGCGAACGCCGTCACGATGAGGCAAGCGTAGTAGCCGGGCAGGATACGAAGGGCGCGGGCGGTCAGGTAGTCACGCACGTGCGGGTCGTCGAGCCAACTCCTGGTGATGAGGAACCCCGAGATCGCGAAGAAGCCGTCCACCCCTATCGAGAACAGAAGTTGCAGCGTCGCCGCGGGTGGCATCCGGCCGGTGATGGGCCAGCAGTGCCACAGCATCACCTCGGCAGCCAGCACCAGCCGCCACGCGTTCAGCGCGTTGTTTCCCCCATTGAAAGCTTGTCCGAGGGTCATCGGCCACCGCCCGTCGTGCACCCCCCGCTTCGCGGATGTTACCGCTGTTGGAGCGGGGACGATTGAGCCTTTTTATTTTGTCAGAGGGCCGAACCCGGCTAGGCGGCGCCGGTGCCGTTCGGGGCCGGCCGGTCGGCCGTCGCATCGGCCGTGGCAGCGGGACGTTCTGTGTCGGTCTCTGCCACCCTGGGGTCCGATTCGGCCGCGGCGGGCCCGGACCACCTCTTTTTGAGTCGGCGTTTGAGAGACATCGCAGGCTTTTCGATGACGAACCAGCTCAGCGCGGCCAGCGGAAGGGTGCACAGTGTGGCCACTATCGAGAACACGTTCGGATTCAGAACGCCAACCCCACAGATCACCAGCAACTGTTGAGTCGGGAACGCGTAGATGTACACCCCATACGAGAGATCGGTACGTAACCTCAAGCGCTTGTTTCGGATCAGTGCGCCCGAGACGATGATCGCGTACGCAAGCGGTATGCCTCCGAGCCTGCGGTAATCCGGCAGTAGGGTCCCGCCCAGCAGGACGACTGCGACACTCACCCCGACGAGCCACCACCGCGCCGGAATGACGTCTCGCCACTGGTAGAGGAGCGCTCCCGCAGCGAACATGATGGCGAAGCGGGCGCTGGCGGCGGCAAATTGGAGCGTGAATGGTTCGTGCACGCTGAAGGGTGGCAATAAGGCTGCGCTAAGCACGGCCATCGCCAGGATTGCCGGCGAAACCCAGCGGCGATTGGCGAACCCGACCACACCCAGGCCGGCAACGACGAAGTAGCAGGCGAGCTCGAACATGAGCGTCCACAGCGAACTGTTCCATGTTCCCGGATAAGGGATCCCGGTCGGTGTTCCGCCGACATCGACCTTGAGCGTCGCCACCGCGATGTTCATCAAGACGTACTGGAAGGGCGCGGCTGAGAAGAGGAGCTTCAGCGCTGCGCCACCCTGAATCGCCACACCGATGGGAGCGATGATGAAGGCGGTGACGATAAGGCACACGTAATACCCGGGCAGAATGCGAAGAGCTCGCGCCGTCAGGTATTCCCGCAGTTGGGGTTGGCGCAGCCAGCTGGCGGTGATGAGGAATCCGGAGACCGCGAAGAAGCCGTCAACCCCTCCTGAGCCAAGAAGATGCCCGACGATTCCCGTCGGGGACGGGCGGCCCGTGAGCGTGAAGGAGTGCCCCATGATCACGGAAACTGCCAGCACCAACCGCCATGCGTTGAGTGCGTTATTCCGCGTGTCGAATGCCTGCCCGAGCTTCATTGCCCTCCACCCGTTATCCCCAGTTGTCGGCGGCAGTCTATGCCACTCCGTCGAGACGGCTGGCGTTTTCAGCGGGTTTGAACGCGATTGGGAGCTAGGCGGTTTCGCTCAAACCCGGACCGGGCCGGTCGCCAATGACGTCGGCTTTGCTGACTGGGGGCGGCTCCTCGGAGCTGGAGGTGACGGGGGCGGACCACTTGCGGCGTAGGCGCCGTTTGAGGGACATCGAGGGCTTTTCGATGAAGAACCAGCTGGCGGCCGCCAGCGGCAGGGTAGCCGTCGCGGCAACGAGGAAGAACAGAACTGGCTGGAGGTGAGAGAGCCCGCAGACGGCCAATAATCGTTGGATTGGAAAGGCGTAGATGTAGACGCCATAGGACAGGTCGGTGTGCAATCTCAAGCGACGGCCCTGCAGTAGGGCACCAGATACGATGACGGCATAGGCCAGCGGCAGGGCGCCGACGACCCGGTAATCGGGAAGCCGATTGGCCGCCAACACAATTGCGACGCTGACCGCCACGAGCGACCAATTGGCCGGAATCGTGTCACGCCACTGGTACATAAGCGCCCCGGCTGAAAACATGATGGCCGAGCGCACAGCCAACTGTGGGATGGTCCATAACCCGGGGAAAGTCAGCGGGGGTAACACAGTCGCGAGACCGGTAGCCAGCATTAAGATCGCGGGAGAAACCCACCGGCGGTTGGCTAGTCCCGCCACGCCCAGTCCGGCAACGGCGAAGTAGCACAGCAACTCCCAGATCAAGGACCACAGCGAACCATTCCAAGCAGTTCCGCCCTGTACACCGTTCAGTGTTGCGCCGACATTGGGCTGCAGATAGGCGACCGCGCTGTTTTTCAATACGTATTCAAGGGGCGCGGTGGATCGAAGCAAGTTGGCCACCGAACCACCCTGGATCGCCACGCTGAGCGGGGCGAAGCCGAACGCGGTCACGATCAAGCAGACGTAGAAGCCGGGCAGGATACGAAGGGCGCGGGCTGCGAGGTAGTCGCGCAGGCGCGGGTCGGTGAGCCAACTCCGAGTGATGAGGAAGCCTGAGATAGCAAAAAACCCGTCTACTCCAACCGAGAATAGGAGCTGGAGGAAAGTCTTCGGTAGCGTATGGCCCGTAATCGGCCAGGAATGGAACAGCATCACCTCAGCCGCCAGCGCCAACCTCAGTGCGTTCAGCGCATTTTTGCGCGGATCGAATACCTGCCCGAGTTTCATCGGCCTCCGTCCACGTGTACGCCGCGCTCCCTCGGGCGCCATCGTATCGGTCGGGCGACATAGGCGGGCTCGGTCGGGCGACAACGACCAAAACGACGTGCCGGTGGACCGGTGACCTAACGTCGATACACGCCGTGACCGGTGCTAAGCAGCACCCGAGACCTCTGGTGGCAATGCGACCGGCGCTTGCGACCGAGAGGCAAAAGGTTTCCCTTTGAAACGCGACTTCAGGGACCTGGCCGGTTTCTCAATGAGGAACCAGCTTGCCGCGGCCAGCGGCAGGGTCGCTACCGCGACGGTGAGGCAGAACACGATGGGGGTGAGGCTGATGAACCCAAGGACGATCAGCAACTGCTGGATCGGGAAGGCGTAGATGTACATGCCGTAGGACAGGTCAGTGCGCAATCTCAACCGCCTGCTTTGCAGCAGGGAGCCCGAGACGACGACCGCATAGGCGAGCGGGATGGCGGCGACCACCCGGTAGTCCGGCAGCTGGCCGGCCGCCAGCACGATGACCACGCTCACCGCGACCAGCGACCAGCGAGCGGGAATCACGTCCCGCCATTGACACAAGAACGCTCCAGCCGCAAACATGATGGCGGCGCGGCACGCCATGAAGATGAGAGTGGTCGCTATGTTGCCCTCGGGGTGATGGAACACGTCGGGGAACCGGACGGGCGGCATGAGTGACGCGCCGATTGCCGCCATCACCAAAATCGTCAACGAAACCCACCGGCGGTTGGCGAGTCCGGCGATGCCGATGATCGCGACGACGAGATAGCACATCACTTCCCAGAACAACGACCACAGCGACGCGTTCCAGATGCCCGCGTTGGGAATGTCGTGCGGGGTGCCGCCGACGTCGGGCTTGAGCCACATCACCGCGATGTTCTTGAGGACATATTCGAACGGGGCGAACGAGAACAGCAGCCTGGCCGCGGAGCCGCCCTGGATCGCCACGCTCAGCGGGGCGAAGACGAACGCCGTCACGATCATGCAGACGTAGAAGCCGGGCAGGATGCGAAGCGCCCGCGCGGCCAGGTACGCGCGCAGCCGCGGGTTGCTGATCCAACTCGCGGTGATGAGAAAGCCCGAGATCGCGAAGAATCCGTCGACGCCGACGCAGAGCAGCAGCTGAAGAACCGCCCGCACCGAAGGCAGATGACCCCGGACCGGGTAGGTGTGCCAGAAGATGACCTCGCCCGCGAGCGCTAACCGCCATGCGTTGAGCGCATTGCTTCGCGGATCGAACACCTGCCCGAGTTTCATCGGCGCAATCCTAGCGCCACCGAATACTGAATTGGGCCGGTTTACGGTACTGGTCCAATTCGGCCCCCGCAATGGGGAACGTTAATAGATATGCGTCTAATAGGCAGCTCAGGCGGTGAAAATGATTTTGCGCGCCGCGCGCGTCAACAATGGTGCGGGATAACGCACATCGCTCGAATGGGCGACGCCGATCACCCGCGTCAATTCGCGGGCTTTGCCCGCAAACCCTCGACGAACGCGTTCGTCTCCTCCCAGGTGGGGAGCAGGCCGGAGGCGCGTACGTCGTCGAGGCTGGGGGCCGCCGCGTCGCGGTCGGACAGGGTGGGCGGCGCGCCGTCCACCAGAGGCCAATCGATCCCCAGCGCCGGATCGGTTGCGCAAATGGTGTGTTCGCGTTGCGGGTTGTATTCCGCCGAGCACAAGTACATCACCGTCGAATTGTCTTGCAGCGCCAGGAAACCGTGTCCGAGGCCCTCGGAGAGGTAGATCGTCCTGTGCTCGGTGTCGTCGAGCAGCACCGAGTCCCACTGACCGAATGTCGGTGAGCCCACCCGGATGTCGACGACGACGTCGAATACCGCCCCGCGCACGCAGGTCACGTACTTGGCCTGGCTCGGCGGTACCTGGGCGAAGTGCAGGCCGCGCAGCACGCCGGCCGATGACACCGAGCAATTGGCCTGCCGAACCTCCAGCCGGTGACCGGCGAAGGACCTGAATCCCTTGTCGGTCAGCCATTCGAAGAAATGGCCCCGCGAATCGCCATGAACGGCGGGGGTGATCTCCCAGGCGCCGGGAACTTTCAGCTCGCGAACTTCCACGTCACTGCCCACGTTCTTCGTAGCGGGCTTCGGAGGCGTCCTTCAACGGGCGCCACCATGATTCGTTCGCGCGGTACCAGTCGATGGTCTCACGCAGCCCCTCCTCGAAGTCGGTATGCTTTGGCGCCCAACACAATTCGTCGTACAGCGTCGATGGGTCGATCGCGTAGCGCAGGTCGTGGCCGGCGCGATCGGTGACATGGTCGAAGTCGTCGGGTTCGCGGCCCATCATCTGCAGCAGCGTCCGCAACACGGTCAGGTTGTCGCGCTCGCCCTCGGAGCTGATCAAATACGTCCGGCCGATCTCGCCCTTCTCCAGGATGCGCCGCACCGCGCTGTTGTGGTCGTCGACGTGGATCCAGTCCCGGACGTTGGCGCCGGCGCCGTAGAGCTTGGGCCGCCGCCCGGTGAGCACGTTGGTGATCTGCCGCGGGATGAACTTCTCGACGTGCTGATACGGCCCGTAGTTGTTGGAGCAGTTCGAGATCGTCGCGCGCACCCCGTATGAGCGCACCCAGGCCCGCACCAGCATGTCGGCGGCGGCCTTGGTCGCCGAATAGGGGCTGGACGGGTTGTACGGCGTCGCCTCGGTGAACCGCTGGGGGTCGTCGAGCTCCAGGTCGCCGTAGACCTCGTCGGTCGAGATGTGGTGCAGCCGCACACCGTAACGCCGCACCGCTTCGAGGATGGTGAAGGTGCCGACCACGTTGGTGTGCAGGAACGGCTCGGGGCCCTCCAGCGCATTGTCGACGTGGCTCTCCGCGGCGAAGTGCACCACGGCGTCGGATTCGGCGACCAGCCGCGACACCAGTTCGGCATCGGTGATGTCGCCGACCACCAGCTCGATGGCGTCCTCGACGCCGGCCAGTGACTCGCGCCGGCCCGCATAGGTCAGGGCGTCGAGCACGGTCACCGAGTCCTCGGGGTGCTCGCGAACGGTGCTGTGCACGAAATTGGCGCCGATGAAACCAGCGCCGCCGGTGACCAGTAACCGCATGCCCCAAACCCTAACCGAGCCGATGGGTCAGTTTGCGGCAGTTAGCCCCAGAGCGCCGGCCAATTCGGTCAGCGCAGGTAGCAGGGTTTCTTCGGAATAGCCGCCCAGCACCTGGATGGCCACGTGGTCGGCCCCGGCGTCCAGGTGCTCGCGCAGCCGGCCCGCGATCGCCTCCGGGGTGCCGTGGGCGACCACCGCGTCGATCAGCCGGTCGCTGCCGGGCGTGCGCACGTCGGCTTCGGTGAACCCCAGCCGCAGCCAATTGTTCACGTAGTTGCTCAGGCCCAGATAATGCTCGACGGTCTGGCGGCCGATCTCGCGGGCCTGTTCGGCGTCCGTGCTCAGCACCACCTTGTGCTCGGGCGCCAAATACACTGCCCCGCCGAGCAACTCGCGCGCCTTGGCCGTGTGTTCCGGGGTGGTCAGGTAGGGATGTGCGCCGGCGCTGCGTCGCGCGGCGAGCCGCAGCACCCGCGGCCCGAGCGCGGCAACCACCCGGCGGCTGGTCGGCACCAGCGCCGCGTCGAGTTCGTCGAGGTAGGAGACCAGGGCGTCGTACGGTTTGACGTACTCTCCGGTGTGCTCGGGGTGGCCGACCCCGACGCCGAGCAAAAACCTTCCCGGGTGGTGAGTTTCGATGCGGCGGAACGACTCGGCGACGGCCGCGGCGGGCGCCGACCAGATGTTGACGATTCCGGTGGCCAGCTGCAGCGACGTGGTGCGCGCCAGGGCCGGTTCGACCCAGGACAACTCGGCGTCCGGCGAGCCGCCGATCCAGGCGGCGCCGTAGCCCAGCGATTCGATCCCCGCCGCCAACTCGGGTTGGATGGATCGCGTCGGCAGCCACACGCCGAACTGGCCCAGGTCGGGCTTGAGCGAAACTCCCTCGGTCATCCAGCTCCCCCTGCCGGTCGTCAGGACGGATTCAGTCCCAGTGGCCCCGCCAGTTCGGCCAGCGCCGAGACCAGGTTTTCATCCTTGGTCAGGACCTGCACCGGGACGTGATCGGCGCCGGCCTCGAGGTGCTCGGTGAGCCGCGCCGCGATCTGGTCCACGGTGCCATAGGCCACCACCGCGTCCACCAGCCGGTCGCTGCCCGGCCGGGTGACCTCGTCCTCGCCGAAACCCAGCCGCTTCCAGTTGTTTCGGTAGTTGGCGAGATTGAAATAGACGTCGAGCGCCTTGCGGCCGACCGCCCGTGCCTTCTCGGCGTCGGTGGTCAGGATCGCCTTGTGCTCGGGGGCCAGGAACGCCGACGGGCCGATGATCTCGCGGGCCCGCGCGGTGTGTTCCGGCGTGGTCAGGTAGGGGTGTGCTCCGGCGGAGCGCTCCGCGGACAGCCGCAGCACGCGCGGCCCGAGCGCGGCGACGACCCGGCGGTTGGCGGGCACCCCGTAGTCGTCGAGCTGCTTCAGGTAGTCGACCAGGGCGTCGTAGGGCTTGCGGTACTCGGTGTGAGCCTCGGGATGGCCGACGCCGATGCCCAGCAGGAAGCGGCCCGGGTACCCCTTGTCGATGCGGTGGAAGGACTCGGCGACGGGCCCCGCGGCCGCGGTCCAGATGTTGACGATGCCGGTGCCCACCTGCAGCGTCGTCGTGGCTTCCAGGAGGGGTTCGACCCAGGACAGCTCGGCGGGAGGCGACCCGCCGACCCAGACGGCCCCGTAGCCCAGCGCCTCGATGTCCTTGGCCTGCTGGGGTGTGACGCCGCGTCCGAACGATCCGAACCGGCCGAGATCGGGCTTGCTTGCTGCATCGGTCATGGTCTTCCCAACCGGGCGCGGTGCGGCCCTATTCCAGTCCTATTCCGGGGTCGTGACGTTTTCTTCCGGGCCGTCGAGGTCGGGGGCGATGTCGGCGGCGGGCGGTTGCAGTGGCAGCAGCACGATGAATCGGGTGTCGCCGGGCGCCGATTCCACTCGCAGGTCCCCGCGATGCTTCTTGACCACGATGTTGAACGCCAGATCCAGGCCCAGGCCGGTGCCCTCGCCGAACGGCTTGGTGGTGAAGAACGGTTCGAAGATGTGCTCGCGCACGTCCTCGGGTATGCCCGGGCCGGTGTCGCAGATCTCGACGCGGGCCATGTGCTCGCCTTCCCGGCAGGTGCGGATGGTCAGCGTGCCGCCGGTATCGCGCATCGCGGCGATCGCGTTGTCGATGATGTTGGTCCACACTTGATTGAGATCACCCGGATAGCAAGGGATTTCGGGAAGCGACTGGTCGAAGTCCTTGACCACGGCGATGGCGTGCGAGTTTTTGCCGCCGTCCTTGGTCAGCCGGTCGGCGAACATCACCAGCGTGCTGCGCAGCAGCTCGTGCACGTTGGTCACCTGGAACGGCGCGCGATCCAGCTGCGAATACTGTTTGGCGTCGGCGACCAGGGCCGAAATCCGTTTGCTCGCTTCGAGGATCTGGTTCATCAGCAGTTCGCTCTCGATGGTGTAGTTGATCCACCGGATCGCCTGCTCCGCCGACGTCGACGCGAGCTCCTCGCTGACCGCGGAAATCCGCTCCAGCCAATCGGTGTCGATGCCGCCCTCGACGAACGTCGGCGCGATGTCCCAGCCGCCGTCGATGCCGTGGGCCTCCAGCCAGTCGCCGACGGCGTCCTCGCGGTCGGCGGTCTCCAGCGCGCTCAGATGCTGCGAGGCGGACTTCGCGACCTGCTCGGCGACCCTCTCCTGCAGCCGGACCAGGGCGCTGAGCGCCTCGGGGGAGACGGTGCCGTCGGCGAGCATCGCCAGCTTGTGCCGCATGCTGGCCACCCGTTCGCGCAGATCCGACGCGGCCCGCGAGATCGCCGCGGCCGGGTTGTTGAGCTGGTGGGTCAGCCCGGCCGACAGCCGGCCCAGCGCCAGCAGCTTCTCCCGGTTGTCGATGATGCGGCGGGTCCGGTCGGTGCCGACGGCGATGCCGTCGAGCAGGTGGACGGCCATCGGGAACTGGTCGCGCATGAATTGGGCGAACACCGGCGCGTCCATCACGAAGAACCGCGACGGCCGGGTCACGTGCACCGAGGCGTCGTAGCTCTTCTGTTTTCCGCCGGTGAACGCCCGCCAGGCCCCGCAGTACACGCCGCGCTGCGAGGTGCGGTTGGTCTCGATGTCCTGGCCGCCGGAGAGCTTGGACATCATCAGCTCGCCCTCGATCAGCACGTAGAAGCAGGTCGCCGGTTCGCCTTCGACGCAGATCGGGCCCGGTTCGTAGGTTTCGATGTGGCCCGCCGCGCACAGCACCGCAAGCTGCTCGTCGGTGAGCGCCTCGAACAGAAACAGGCTGCGCAGCTCGTCGGGCTCGCAGGGGACCTTGATCGATTCGGCGCCGGTCATGATTCGGCCAGGTAGCGGTGGACCAGCATCACGGCCATCGACCCTTCGCCGACGGCCGCCGCGACCCGCTTGGCCGACGTCGAGCGGACGTCGCCGGTGGCGAAGACCCCCGGCACGCTGGTTTCCAGCTGATGCGGCGGGCGGTCCAGCGTCCAGCCGCACACGTTGCGCAGGTCCGGGCCGGTCAGGATGAAGCCGTGGTCGTCGCGGGCCAGCACCCCGTCCAGCCAGTCGGTGCGCGGGGCGGCCCCGATGAAGATGAACATCCGGCCGCAGGTGACGTCCTCGGTCTCGCCGGTCCGGTTGTTGACCAGGCTCAGCTGCTCGAGATGGCCGTCGCCGGTGGCGCGCTGCACCTCGGTGCAGGTCAGCACGTTGATCTTGGGGTTGGCCTCGATCTGCTGGATCAGGTAGTAGGACATCGACGCCTCCAGGGAGGGGGCGCGCACCACGATGTTGACCGATTTGGCCGTGCGCGACAGGTACATGGCGGCCTGCCCGGCCGAGTTGGCCCCACCGATCACGTAGACCTCTTCGTCTTCGCACTCCGCGGCGATCGAGACCGCCGCCCCGTAGTAGATGCCGCAGCCGGTGAGCTCGGCGCACCCTTCGGCGTCCAGCTGGCGGTAGGCGACGCCGGTGGCCAGGATGACCGCGTGCGCGTCGATCGAGCCGCCGTCGGCGAAGCGCACGGTGCGCTTGGACCCGTTCACCTCGAGGGCGGTCGCCTTGCGGGCGGTGATCAATTCGGCGCCGAACTTCTCGGCCTGGCGGCGGGCGCGGTCGGCCAGCTGGCCGCCCGAAACCCCGTCCGGGAAGCCCAGGTAGTTCTCGATGCGCGAGCTCTGCCCGGCCTGACCGCCGGTCGCGATGTGCTCGATGAGCACGGTGCGCAGGCCCTCGGAGGCGCCGTACACGGCGGCGGCCAGGCCCGCGGGCCCGCCGCCGACCACGATCAGGTCGTAGAACTCCTGCGACGGCGTGGTGGTCAGGCCCAGGGTCTCGGCCAGCTGTGCGTCCGTGGGTTCGACGAGGGTGTCGCCGCGCTGGGTGACCACCACCGGCAGCCG
This sequence comes from Mycobacterium sp. H4Y, assembly GCF_000364405.1. Taxonomy (NCBI): domain Bacteria; kingdom Bacillati; phylum Actinomycetota; class Actinomycetes; order Mycobacteriales; family Mycobacteriaceae; genus Mycobacterium; species Mycobacterium sp. H4Y. Next base: position 687,150 of record NZ_AKIG01000002.1, on the reverse strand, counting down.
CAGGCCGTCCTCGCCGGCCGCGTTGAGCAGCCGCTCGCCGGCGGGCTCGTCGGCCATGAACCAGGTGTAGTAGAGGCCGTTGCGGGCCAGGAAGTCGCGCACCTGCCAGGACCGCGCCGACCAGCGGTGGCCGATCACCTTGGTGTGCGGGACGGGGTGCTCGGGGGCGGCCCGCCAGGCGTCCAGCAGCCCGTCGATGACGGGGTAGAACTTCTCCTCGGGCGGGTCCCACGGCTTGAGCAGGTAGTGGTCCAGGTCGACGACGTTGATCGCGTCGATGGCGGCGTGGGTGTCGGCGTAGGCGGTCAGCAGCACGCGGCGCGCGGCCGGATACAGGTCCATCGCCTGCTCGAGGAACTCGATGCCGCTCATCTGCGGCATCCGGTAGTCGGCGATGAGCAGCGCGACCGTCTCGCCGCGCAGTTTGAGCTCCTTGAGGGTGCCCAGCGCGTCGGGCCCCGACTCCGCGCGCACGATCCGGTGCTCCTCGCCGTAGTGGCGGCGCAGGTCGCGGGCGACGGCACGGGACACCGAGGGGTCATCGTCGACGGTGAGCATGACGGGCTTGCGCTGGCTTGAGGGGTTGGTCATCGGCGTTAAGTATGCGCTCGTCAGCGGGCGTGTGGGAGGTCGAGCGGGCGGCCCGCCTTCCGCCGACAGCGATTTTGGTGGACGCCGATGACCAGGTATCGTGGAACGACGGTGCGGCATCCGCGCCGACTTTTTGTGTGTCCAGTCCTAGGAATTTCCTGTCACCGGCTCACGTTGCAAGTCGGTGCGCCATGTCGCGCCGATCTGGGCGCAGACGCGAACGAGACTAAACGATGAGGATTCTTAACTAGTTATGGCCAAGAAAGACGGCGCCATCGAGGTCGAAGGCCGCGTGGTCGAGCCGCTGCCCAATGCGATGTTCCGCATTGAGCTGGAGAACGGTCACAAGGTGCTTGCCCACATCAGTGGCAAGATGCGGCAGCACTACATCCGCATCCTGCCCGAGGACCGGGTGGTGGTGGAGTTGTCTCCCTACGACCTGTCCCGGGGCCGCATCGTGTACCGGTACAAGTAACAAGCCCGATCAGAACAACCTACGAACGACACAGAACAGGATCGAACAGCCGTGAAGGTGAACCCGAGCGTCAAGCCAATCTGTGACAAGTGCAGGGTGATCCGTCGGCACGGGCGGGTCATGGTGATCTGCTCCGATCCGCGCCACAAGCAGCGCCAAGGCTGAGCCAGGCGCCCCGCGGTACCAACACAACTGAATGCAGACCTCCCAGCACCACTGAGCGAATACGTCGCTCATCCACGCACGGACGGAGGCCGGGCCCCGGATAGATCGGGAACGGGCTGGGATCAGACCTCCGCCGAGAAAAAGAGGAAACGCCACCTATGGCTCGACTAGTAGGCGTCGATCTGCCGCGTGACAAGCGGATGGAGATCGCGCTGACTTACATCTTCGGCGTCGGCCGGACCCGTTCGAACGAGATTCTCGAAGCGACGGGGATCGACAAGAACCTGCGCACCAGGGACCTCACCGACGACCAGCTGACCCACCTGCGCGACTACATCGAAGCCAACCTGAAGGTGGAGGGTGACCTGCGCCGCGAGGTCCAGGCCGACATCCGCCGCAAGATCGAGATCGGCTGCTACCAGGGCCTGCGGCACCGCCGCGGCCTGCCGGTGCGCGGCCAGCGGACCAAGACCAACGCGCGCACCCGCAAGGGGCCCAAGCGCACCATCGCCGGCAAGAAGAAGGCCAGGTAACCCCCCATGCCACCAGCCAAGAAGGCAGCGTCCGCCCCCAAGAAGGGGCAGAAGACCCGTCGCCGGGAAAAGAAGAACGTCCCGCACGGCGCCGCCCACATCAAGAGCACGTTCAACAACACGATCGTGACGATCACCGACCCGCAGGGCAACGTCATCGCCTGGGCGTCGTCGGGTCACGTCGGGTTCAAGGGCTCGCGGAAGTCGACGCCGTTCGCCGCGCAGCTGGCCGCCGAGAACGCGGCCCGCAAGGCGCAGGAGCACGGCGTCAAGAAGGTCGACGTGTTCGTCAAGGGACCGGGCTCGGGCCGGGAGACCGCGATCCGGTCGCTGCAGGCCGCCGGACTGGAGGTCGGCGCGATCTCCGACGTCACCCCCCAGCCGCACAACGGCGTTCGCCCCCCGAAGCGCAGAAGGGTCTAGGAGATACTCATGGCTCGTTACACCGGACCCGTCACCCGCAAGTCGCGCCGGCTGCGCACCGACCTCGTCGGTGGCGACCAGGCGTTCGAGAAGCGCCCCTACCCGCCCGGCCAGCACGGCCGCGCGCGGATCAAGGAAAGCGAATACCTGCTGCAGCTGCAGGAGAAGCAGAAGGCCCGCTTCACCTACGGCGTGATGGAAAAGCAGTTCCGCCGCTACTACGAAGAGGCCGTGCGGCAGCCCGGCAAGACGGGTGAAGAGCTGCTGCGGATCCTGGAAAGCCGGCTCGACAACGTCGTCTACCGCGCCGGGCTGGCGCGCACCCGCCGGATGGCCCGCCAACTGGTCAGCCACGGACACTTCAGCGTCAACGGCGTGCACGTGAACGTCCCCAGCTACCGGGTGTCGCAGTACGACATCATCGACGTGCGGGACGGCTCGCTGAACACCGTGCCGTTCCAGATCGCGCGGGAGACGGCGGGCGACCGGCCGATCCCGAGCTGGCTGCAGGTCGTGGGGGAGCGTCAGCGCATCCTCGTCCACCAGCTGCCCGAGCGGGCACAGATCGACGTCCCGCTCACCGAGCAGCTCATCGTCGAGTTCTACTCGAAGTAAGTGACTTTCGGGCCGGCCGGCCCGAAAACCCAACGGCATCAAATAGCGGGTGCCGAGAAGGAGAAGAAGAAACACCATGCTGATCTCTCAGCGACCCACACTGTCGGAGGAAGTCCTCACAGACAACCGCTCCCAGTTCGTCATCGAGCCGCTGGAGCCCGGATTCGGTTACACCCTGGGCAATTCGCTGCGCCGGACGCTGCTGTCCTCGATTCCGGGCGCGGCCGTCACCAGCATCCGCATCGACGGCGTGCTGCACGAGTTCACCACCGTCCCCGGCGTCAAGGAAGACGTCACCGCGATCATCCTGAACCTCAAGAGCCTGGTGGTGTCCTCCGAGGAGGACGAGCCCGTCACGATGTACCTGCGCAAGCAGGGTCCGGGCGAGGTCACCGCGGGCGACATCGTCCCCCCAGCCGGTGTCACGGTGCACAACCCCGACCTGCACATCGCGACGCTGAACGACAAGGGCAAGCTCGAGGTCGAGCTGGTCGTCGAGCGTGGCCGTGGCTACGTGCCGGCCGTTCAGAACCGGGCCTCGGGCGCCGAAATCGGCCGCATCCCAGTCGATTCCATCTACTCGCCGGTGCTCAAGGTCACCTACAAGGTGGACGCCACCCGCGTCGAGCAGCGCACCGACTTCGACAAGCTGATCCTCGACGTCGAGACCAAGAGCTCGATCAACCCCCGCGATGCGCTGGCGTCCGCGGGCAAGACCCTGGTCGAATTGTTCGGCCTGGCACGCGAACTCAACGTCGAGGCCGAGGGCATCGAGATCGGGCCGTCGCCGGCGGAGGCCGACCACATCGCGTCGTTCGCGCTGCCGATCGACGACCTGGACCTGACCGTGCGGTCCTACAACTGCCTCAAGCGCGAGGGCGTGCACACCGTCGGCGAGCTGGTGTCGCGCACCGAGTCCGACCTGCTGGACATCCGCAACTTCGGTCAGAAGTCCATCGACGAGGTGAAGGTCAAGCTGCACCAGCTGGGCCTGTCGCTCAAGGACAGCCCGGCGAGCTTCGACCCCTCGCAGGTCGCGGGCTACGACGTCGCCACCGGCACCTGGTCCACCGAGGCCGCCTACGACGACCAGGACTACGCGGAAACCGAACAGCTCTAAAGGCCGTCCGGTGACGATGCGGCCGTGCAGCGGCAGCTGAGGAACCGGACACAACTGGCGAAAGTCCGTCCCGGTCCTACCTGATACGGGGACCGGCCCCAATTAGGAGAAGTCGCAATGCCCAAGCCCACCAAGGGCCCTCGCCTCGGCGGGTCGTCATCGCACCAGAAGGCCCTTCTGGCCAACCTGGCGACGTCGCTGTTCGAGCACGGCCGTATCAAGACGACCGAGCCCAAGGCGCGTGCGCTGCGGCCGTATGCGGAAAAGCTGATCACCCACGCGAAAAAGGGTGCGCTGCACAACCGCCGAGAGGTGCTGAAGAAGATCCGCGACAAGGACGTCGTGCACACCCTGTTCGAGGAGATCGGGCCGTTTTACGCCGACCGCAACGGCGGCTACACCCGGATCATCAAGGTCGAGCCGCGCAAGGGCGACAACGCGCCCATGGCCGTGATCGAGCTGGTGCGGGAGAAGACGGTCACCTCCGAGGCCGATCGGGCCCGCCGGGTGAAGGCGTCCAAGAAGTCCGACGCTCCTGTCGCGGCGGCGGCGGCGCCTCAGGCCGCCGTCGAGCCCTCCGAAGCCGTCGGGCCGACGGCCGAGGAAGCCACCGCCGAGGCCGGGGAGACCGAGGCCTCCGAGGCCTCAGACGAGCCGACCAAGGCCCAGGCCGAGGCCGAAGACAAGGCCGACAAGGCCGTGGCCGCGCGGGCCGAAGCCGAGGCCGCCGAGAAGGCGAACGACGAGGCTGACGAGAGTTAGCGAGGACGTCCGTCTGCGGCTCGATATCGCCTACGACGGAACAGGTTTCGCAGGCTGGGCCACTCAGACCGGCCAGCGTACCGTGGCCGGGGTTCTCGACGAGGCGCTGACGACCATCTTCCGCACGCCCGTGCGGCTGCGGGCGGCGGGGCGCACCGATGCCGGAGTCCACGCCACCGGGCAGGTGGCCCATGTCGACGTGCCCGCGGCGGCCCTGCCGAACGCGTACTCGCGTGCGCCGCACGTCGGTGAGGCGGAGTTTCTGCCGTTGCTGCGCCGGCTGGGCCGGTTCCTGCCCGCCGACGTCCGGGTCGTCGACGTCGTCCGCGCCCCTGCTGGTTTCGACGCCCGGTTCTCGGCGCTGCGGCGTCACTACGTGTACCGGCTGTCGACGGCGCCGTGGGGTGTGGATCCGCAGCAGGCCCGCTACGTCACCGCCTGGCCGCGCCCCCTGGACGTCGAGGCCATGGCCACCGCCTCGCGGGATCTGTTGGGATTGCACGACTTCGCCGCGTTCTGCCGTCACCGCGAGAACGCCACCACCATCCGCGACCTGCAGCGGCTGGAGTGGACGCGCGGGGGTGACCTGATCACCGCGCGGGTCAGCGCCGACGCGTTCTGCTGGTCGATGGTGCGCTCCCTGGTCGGGGCGCTGCTGGCCGTCGGCGAACACCGCCGTCCCGTGTCCTGGTGCCGCGAACTGCTGTCCGCCACAGCCCGATCCAGCGACTACGCGACCGCCCCGGCGCACGGGCTGACACTGGTCGGCGTCGACTACCCGCCCGACGACCAGCTGGCCGCGCGCAACCTCATCACCAGGGACGTGCGCTCGCGCTAGACCCTCGCCGCGGCGAAACTCGCGGCCTTGTTGGTCAATCCGGGCACGTAGCTCAAATGCGACGCCCACCGCAGGCCGCCCGAACAGATCGGGTCACCCGGGTTGCACAGGTCGATGGTCTTGCCCTCGAAATTCGGGCTCAGCGCGCTCATCAGGTTTCCCGCCCGGCCGGACGGATTCCCGAAGAGAGCGACGGCGGCGACGTGATCGGCGGCCGCCGGCGGCAACGGCCTGCGAAACCCGAAGCCGGACACCGGTGCGGCCGTGACGATGTCGATGACGGCGGCCCCCTGCGAGTAGCCGCCCAGCACCAGCTTGGTGTTGGGGCAGTTCACCGCCATGCGCTGGATGTGGCTGCTCGCGTCGTTGGCGCCGTCCGCGGCGGCCAGGAAGTCCTTGTCGGCGGGATAGTTCACGCCATATGCGCCAACGCTTTTGCGGGTCTGCTCGCGCAACGAGTTGACGAACGCCCCGCCCACCTTCCCGACACCGGGCGCCTCATCCGTTCCCCGGGCAAACACCACTTCGACGCCGGGGCAGGACGCCGATGCACGGGGAACCAATTGCGGGGCAACCAATAACGCTGCCCCCGCGAGCAATCCGACGCCCAGCCCTAAAGGGATAAGCCTCACACAGAGATGTTAAGCGCGCGTTGATAACCCGCCGGTAACGATTTAGACGAGAGGTGCTTGCGGTACGGACGTGGCCGGCCCGGGCGCGAGCGGCGCGGGCGCCGGGGCGGTGCCGGTGCCGCCGTGGATCGAGGGGCCCGACCCGGGCGGGGTCTGCCCGTACACCGGCGTCTGCTGGCCGTAGCCGGGCTGGCCCGGAACCTGCGGGCCGGCGCCGGGGAACGACGGGCCGTACCCGGGCACCGACTGGCCGGCGCCGACGAGCTTGGACGCGACGAACGCCGCGGCCTGGGTGGTGTAGACGGGGACGTAGCCCTCGGTGTGCCCGCTCCACTCATTGCCGGGGCCGGCGTGGCAGATCGGGTCGTTGGGGTTGCACAGGTCGATGGCCTTGGAGCCCAGCAGCTTGCTCTGGCTGGGCAGCGTGCCGCCGGCGCGGTCGGCCACGTCGCCGAAGGTGGCGACGGCCGCGATGTTGTCGGCGTACTGCGGCGGCAGCGAGTTGCCCCAGTTGATGCCGCCGATGGGCACGCCGGCCACGATGTCCATCACCGAGGCGCCCTGCGAGTAGCCGCCCAGCACGATCTTGGTGCTCGGGCACTTCTCCACGCTCTTCTTCACGCGGTCGATGGTGTCGTTGGCGCCGTCACCGCCGTGCAGCTGCAGCTTGCTGGCGGCGTAGTTCACGCCGTAGGGCAGGATGTTCAGCCCGCCCGTCTGCTGGCGCAGCGAGTCCACGAAGGCGTCGCCGACCCGGCCCAGGCCGGGCGGCTCGTTGGTGCCGCGGGCGAAGATGACCTCGACGTCCGGGCAGTCATCGGCGGAGGCGACCGGCGTCGCGGCCGGTGCGGCGAGGAGGCCGGCGGCGGTCACCAGGGCGGAAGCGCCCAGGCCGACGAGGCGAGCTGCACGGTGAGTTTTCACCGGGCAATTTTACCCAATTTCGGCCGGGGCGAAACTCCTACGACCTGTGGATAAGCGCTCCGGCGGGGCCGTTCAGCGGCCTACCGTGAGCCCAGACGGATTTCGCAGGGTGGGGGGATCAGTGCCGCGTCAGCCGACCACGTGGCTGCGCGTCAGCGCTCACCGGTATCTCGTGCGCCGCACCGAATGCGCGTTGCTGGGCGAGGCGATATACCCGACCGGTCCACGGGCGCGGATGCTGTCGGCATCGCTGGCAGCCGGCTGTGTGTTCACGGTCCTCGCGCTGGCGGGCTGTGCGCTGCTGGGTTTGCTGAGCCCGCACGTCGCGCTGGATCGGGCGCAGATCGTGATGTCCCGGGATTCGGGTGCGCTGTTCGTTCGAGTGGGCGATGTCTGGCATCCGGTGCCGAACCTGGCCTCCGCGCGGCTCATCGCGGGGACGGCCGCCGATCCGCAGCCGATCCGCGAGGCCGACCTGGAGCGCGCCAAACGCGGCCCGCTGCTGGGCATCCCGGGTGCACCGCAGTTCGTCGGCAGGCCCCTGCCCGCACAGGACGTCGCCTTCTCGATGTGCGACAGCGATGGCGCCAGCAGCACGACGGTCATCGTCGGCCCCCTCGCCGACAACGCGGTCACCCGCATGCCCCCCGGGCAGGCCATCCTGGCTGCCGTCTCCTCGGGTTCGCCGGCCTATCTGCTCTACGACGGGCACCGGGCCATTGTGGACCTGGAAGATGCCGCGGTCGTGCGGGCGCTCCGCCTCGAGGGCCGCGCGCCGCGGCTCATCTCGCAAGCGTTGCTGAACGCCATGCCCGAGGCGCCACCGATCTCGGCGCCCCGCATCCGCGGCCTCGGGAGCGCCGCGCCCGAACTGCCGGGGTTTCACGTCGGCAGTGTGCTTCGCGTCACACGCGCCGACGGTGACGAGTATTACGCGGTGCTGGCCGCCGGCGTGCAGCGGATCGGCCAGGTCGCCGCCGACCTGATGCGCTTTAGCAGCTCCCGGGGCACGGTCAGTCCCATCACCGTCGCGCCCGCGGCGATCCGGGCCGCGCCCGTCGTCGCCGAGCTGCCCGTGGCCGGTTTCCCCGACCGGGCGCCGACGCTGCCGGAGGCCGCCGGCACGTTATGCGCCAGCTGGGCGGGCGGGCGAGGGGTGGCTTTGCTGGCGGGGAGCCGGCTGCCGGTGCCGCCCGGTCAGGCGGCGGTGACGCTGGCGCAGGCGGACGGCCGCGGCCCCGCGCTGGATGCCGCGTACGTGCCGACCGGCCGCAGCGCCTACGTGCGGGCGGGCGACAAAGCCGGCACCCGCTACCTGATCGTCGACACCGGGGTGCGATTCGCCATCCCCGACGACGACGCCGCGCACGATCTCGGCCTCTCCGAGCCGACCCCGGCGCCCTGGCCGATCCTCACGCTCTTGCCGGCGGGACCGGAGCTGAGCAGACGCGGCGCGTCAATCGCCCGGGACGCGGTCGCGGCCTCCCCGTAACCGGCTTCTGACCCCTCCGGCGGCGAGCGCGACCGTCAGCGCGACGAGGCAAACCGCGGCGCCGCGCACCGCGGTGTCCCGGGCGCGGGTATCGCGCGATCGGGTCGTCGGCGGCGACACGGCGGCCGGCGCCGCGGCAGGCGGCGGCTTGGGACTGGTGGCGGGCGGGCCCATCCCGGTGCTGACCGCGGCGAGCGGATCGATGGTGCCGTTGCCGACGAGCGGATCCCACCCCGCGGGCGGATGATGCGCGGTCGACTCGATGCGCTGCATCACCTGCCGCGCGGTCAGCGCCGGGAAGCGGGCCCGGATGAGCGCGGCCAGCCCGCTCACCACCGGGGCGGCATAACTCGTGCCCGACACCGGATCCGGCGCGAGGGAGGCCACGGCCTCGCCGGGCGCGGCGACATCGACCCAAGGCCCGGCAAGGCTGAAACCCGAGGGCGCACCTTCGGCGTTCACCGAACCGACGGTCAGCACGTAGTCGTCGTACCACGCGGGACTGACCGCGACCGTGATGGTCTGCCAGGTCGCGTCCGGTCGCTGCGGCGGGCACTGCGCGGCGCCGCCGGTATTCCCCGCCGCCGCAACCACGACGGCATTCTTGACGTCGACGGCGTAGGCCAGCGCGGCGCCCAGCGCACGGTCGTCGAGCGCGGCGGCCACCGGAACGCACGCCACCGAGGAAATGTTGATCACCGACGCGCCCAGATCCGCTGCGGTCCGAACGGCTTTCGCCATGGTGTCGACGTCACCCACCCCGGAGCGGGACCGGTCGGTGGCGGGCGCGAACTTCGCGCTGGACTGCCGAATGCTGATCAACGTGGCCTCCGGAGCGATCCCGCTGAAGCCGTCCGACTTGGAATCCGGTGCGGCCGCGATGATTCCCGCGACCAGCGTGCCGTGCGCGTCGCAGTCCTGCGTGCCGTCGCCGGTCGACACGTAGTCACCCCCGGGCACCACGTCGGGCAGCCGGCGATGGCGCGAGACCCCGGTGTCGATGACCGCGATCCGTTGTCCGGCGCCGCGGGTGAGGCGCCACACCCCCGAGAGATCGAACGCCCCCGGCGGCTGGTTACGGCCCGGCCTCGAGTCGAGCGTCAGTGCCGCGCAGACCTCGCGCTGCACGGTCGGCCGCGTCGGCGCGGGCAAGGCGGGCTCGGGCAGCCACTTGTCGTCAATGCCGGGTGGCGAAACCGCCTGCGCCGGTGGCGTTCCGAGCGTGGAGAGCATCGTCAGCGCCGACACCGCGAGCACGCGCCCAACGTGCGAGTTCCTCACGTGAGATTCAATCCCCGGACCGCGCCGTAGAGTCCGCTGATCCAGCAGGCCAGCGGGACCAGTGCCGCCCACGCCAGCCACTCCAGCACTTCGACACATCGGAGCGCGACGGGCGAGGAGGATGTCGCGGCAAAGCCGAGGTACATCGCGCCGGCGGCCAGCGCCGTCGCCGCCGCGAGAAGCGGTCCGGGCATCTGCATTTGCAGTACCGTGACGCCGAAGGTCGTTGCCGCGATGAGGGTTCCGCCGGTGGCAAAGCTCAGCAGCCCGGCGCCTGCGCCGGACCTGCAACGGAGCAGGAACAGGGCGGCGGTGACGGTCCCGAATGCCATGCAGGACAGCCGCGGAGCGCCGGCGAGCACGGTGAGAGCGGCGCCGACGCCGGCTGACGACGACAGCCCCGCGCGCAGGCTCACCAACCACCGCTCGGCGCGGATCGCTTGCGCGGGCACCCGCGAGTCAATCGGTTCGGGGTCAGCGAAGTCCGTCGTCGCAAGTCGGGGCGACAACCCCGCCAGCGCAATGGACATGCGCGGCGCCGCCCCGAGCAGACCGAGCGACAGGACCGCGGATGCCGACGCGACGACATGCACAGGCGCGGCGGTGATCGCGCCCACCAGCGCCGCCGCGGCGACGGCCGCCGCGAAGCACGCCGCCGCCGTCAACGCGACGACGCCGCAGCCCGACAGCCGCATCGCCAGCACGGCGGTGACGGCCGCCGCCGCCGCGGCCAGCAACACGTTGGAAACGCTTGGGCCACCGGGCACCATCACAAACCCGGCCACCGCCGCGAAGACGGTGGCGATCACGCTCAGCGCCAGCCCGGCGATCGGGTCTCGGTAGGCCCGGTGCGCGACCGCGGCAAGCCCGAGCGCGACAAGGGCGGCCGATCCCAAAGCGGCGCCCGTCATCCCGACGTCTCGAGGGTGGTCGTCGCTGAAGGTGTTTCGGACCAAAGCCAGCCCGCCCACCGCCGTCAGGACGACGGCCGCGGTCGCTCCGCAGAGCCGGGTGACCCGCCGGGTCGCGGCGCCGCCACGCAACCGAGCGGGCCCCTCCAGGGCGGCCGCCACCTCCCGCGCGACGTCGACGTAACGCGGCGCGGGTAACGGCACGGAGGGTGTGCTCAGCACCAACACCGCGCCGTCGCCGATGCGGTTCTGCGCCAACGTCGTCGACGGGTCCAGCGCGGACGCGCCGGGAATCGACACCTGGTAGCGCACCGCCTCCTGGTCGGCGTGACGGACCCCGAGCGCGTCGATGAGCGACGGAATCAACACCGCGACAGGCACTCCGGCGGGAAGCGCCAGATCGGCGACGGCGGTGCCCCAATGAACGCGGACCCGGCACAGCCCGGTATCGGATGCAGCCAACGGCGATCCCTTCGGTCGGATCCTGGCGAACATAGCCGCGTTTCGACGCCCCGGCATCCGGCTGTCCACAGGTGACTTGTCGCCGTTTTCGGTGCTCCCTACCGTCGTCGAACTGGAGGCGATGCGATGACCGAGATGTTGTTGCCCGAGGCACAACAGGCGCCGATCGTGGTCGAGGCGCCACCGGACCTGCCGCCACCGGCGGGGCCCGGCCTGCTGCCCCGCCTGCTGCCGGTGGCGATCTCCGTGGTGAGCATCGGCATCATGGCCGCCGCGTTCGCGTCGGGGACCGCCATGGCCCGCAACCCCGTGTTCCTGGCCTTTCCGCTGATGATGCTGGTCTCGGCCCTGGCGTCCGGGCTGACCGGCCGGGCGCGCCGGCGCGGCGATGGCATCGATGCCGACCGCGGACGGTATCTCGACTACCTGAGTCGGCTCAGCCAATCCGTATCCGAGGTCGCTATGGCGCAGCGCGCGTGCGCCATTCGGCGTCATCCCCATCCCGACACACTGTGGACGTTGGTCGGCGGCGCTCGGATGTGGCAGCGCGGACCGGGCGACGCGGACTTCTGCGTCGTGCGGGTGGGCATGGGCCCCCAGCCGCTCGCCCGTCGTTTGGTGGCGCCGGAGCTCGCCGCCGAGGAGCTACGCGATCCGGTCACCGACACGGCGTTGCGCCGGTTCCTCCACGCATATTCGACGGTCGTCGCGCCGGTGCCGATCGACCTGCGGGACGGATCGCTGGTGACGATCGACGGCGACGCGAGGGCCGCGCGTGGCTTGCTACGCGCGATGATCTGCCAGCTCGCCGTGCAGCATGCGCCCGATCAGGTGCGGGTCGCGGCCGCGGTCAGCGACCCGCATCGCGCCCACTGGGAATGGCTGAAATGGTTGCCGCACAACCAACATCCCGGCGAATCCGACGCGGCCGGTCCGGCGCGGATGGTCTATTCGGATGCCGCGCAGGCGCAGGGCGCGCTCGTGGGCGTTGCGGCGACTCGGGTGGTGGTGGTCGCCGAGCTGGACGAGGGTCCCACCGCGGTCGGCGGCGCCATCACCATCGCGATCGGCGGCGGCAATGACGGTGCCCCGCTGACCATCCGGCAGCCCGGCGAGACCGCGCCGGTTTCGTGCCCCGACCGGATGGAGCCCGTCGACGCGCTGGTGTGCGCCCTCCGGCTGGCCGGGCATCGGGGGAGCGTGGGGGGCGGTGATCCCGGTTGGCCCGGATTGGTCGGTCTGCGCGACGCGCAACGTTTCGACCCGGCGACGCTATGGGGCGGCCAGGCGCGCCGCGACCGCCTGCGCGTCCCCATCGGCACCACCATGCAGGGCGCACCGCTCGAGCTGGACATCAAAGAGCCGGCCGAGGGCGGGATGGGCCCGCACGGCCTGTGCATCGGTGCCACCGGGTCGGGAAAATCGGAGCTGTTGCGAACGATCGCGCTGGGCATGATGGTCCGTAACTCCCCGATGACGCTCAACCTGTTGCTCATCGACTTCAAGGGCGGGGCAACCTTTCTCGACTATGCGCGAGCGCCACACGTGGCCGCCGTGATCACCAACCTGGCCGACGACGCGCCGCTGGTGAGCCGCATGCGCGACGCGCTGGCCGGCGAGATGAATCGTCGCCAGCAGCTGCTGCGGACAGCCGGCTGCGTCAGCGTCGAGGCCTACGAAGCCGCGCGCCGCGGCGGCGACCCGCCGGGGGCGCTGCCGGCCCTGCCGACGCTGTTCGTCATCGTCGACGAGTTCTCCGAATTGCTCAGCCAGCAACCAGATTTCGCCGACACCTTCGTGGCAATCGGTCGTCTCGGCCGATCCCTGGGCATGCACCTGCTGCTGGCCAGCCAGCGCCTCGACGAGGGCCGGCTACGCGGGCTCGAGGCCCACCTGTCGTACCGCCTGTGCCTGAAGACCCTGTCCGCCGCCGAATCCCGCACGGTGCTGGGCAATCTCGATGCGTACGAGCTGCCCGCCGCGCCCGGCGCCGGCTTCCTGCGGATCGGCGGCGGCGAACCGATTCGCTTCCAGGCCGCCTCGGTTTCGGGACCACTGCGGACGGACGCTTCCCCGGACGCGGCCCCCGCCGCGGCGCGCTCGGTCCAGGCATTCACGACCCGGGTCACCGGCGCGGTCCGCCGCACCCGCCGGGCGAACGTGACTTCCCCGCCGGCCATCTACCATGCAGTCCTGGACCGGCTGCGCGGCCAGGGGCCGCCCGCGCACCGGGTTTGGCTGCCCCCGCTGGGGCCGGCGCCGCAGCTGCACACCCTGCTGCACGGCGCGGAGCCCACGCCGGCCGGCCTGACCGCCGTCCCCATCGGCCTTGTCGACCGCCCCTTCGAACAGCGCCGAACGCCACTGATGATCGACCTGTCCGGCGCCGCCGGCAACGCGGCGATCGTCGGTGGGCCGCAATCCGGCAAGTCGACGGCGCTGCGCACACTCATCACCGCCCTGGCGGCCACGCACGACGCGAGCCAGGTGCAGTTCTACTGCTTGGATTTCGGTGGCGGGACGCTGTCGTCGGTGCGGTCGTTGCCGCACGTCGGCGCGGTCGCCGGCAGGGCCGACTCCCGACTCGTCGGGCGGATCGTCGCCGAATGCGAGTCGGTCGTGCGGCGGCGTGAAGCCATATTCGGTGAGCACGCGATCGGCTCGATCGCAGACTATCGCCGGCGGGCCGCTGCCGGCGTCGCCAACGATGATCCGTTCGGCGACGTCTTCCTCGTCATCGACGGCTGGGCAACCGTGCGCCAGGAATTCGAGGCGCTGGAGGCCTCGATCACCGCCCTTGCGGCCCAAGGGCTTTCGTTCGGTGTGCACGTGGTGTTGTCGGCGTCGCGCTGGGCCGACGTCAGGCCGTCGCTGCGGGATCAGCTCGGCACCCGCGTCGAGTTACGGCTCGGCGATCCCGCCGACTCCGAACTGGACCGCAAGGCCGCCGCGCACGTCCCGCACGACAGCCCGGGCCGGGGGCTGTCCCGTGACGGGCTGCACATGGTGGTCGCAAGGCCCGTAGCCGAGGTGCTCGCCGGTAACTCGGTTGCGCCGCCGTTACCGCTCTTGCCCGATCACGTGGACCTCGAGACCTTGGTGCGCGGGCCGGGGGCCGAGCTTCGCGCCCGAGTGCTACTCGGCCTGCGAGAGCGCGAACTGCGCCCGGCGGCAATCGATTTCGACGGTCAGCCGCATCTGGTGATCCTCGGCGACAGCGCGTGCGGGAAGACGGCGACGCTGCGTACCTTGTGTCGTGAGCTGGTCCGGACGAAGACCGCCGCGCAAGCGCAACTGTTGATCGTCGACTTCCGGCGCACGCTGCTCGGCGTGGTCGAGTCGGAGCATCTCCGCGGGTATGCGATGTCACCGGCCGCGTTGGCCGCGCTGCTGCCCGACGTGCTCGCCCTGCTGAGCGCACGAATGCCGCCGCCCGACGCGAGCCAGGCCGAGTTGCGCAGCCGCGCGTGGTGGTCCGGGCCGCAGATCTACGTCGTGGTCGACGACTACGACCTGGTCGCCACGCCGACGGGAAATCCGCTGGGACCGATCACCGAATTCCTGCCCTACGCACAAGATTTGGGATTGCACCTCGTCGTCGCCCGCCGCGGCGCCGGGGCGGAGCGCGCGATGTTCGAGCCTGTGCTCGCGGGTCTGCGTGACCTCGGTTGCATGTCGCTGATGATGAGCGGATCTCCCAGCGAGGGCGCGCCGTTCGGCCGCGCTCGGCCGGCGCAATTGCCGCCGGGCCGCGGCTTGCTGACCAACCGTACCGGCGACGAAGACCTCGTCCAGGTGGCTTGGAGCCCGCCGTGAGCGAACACCGTCCGATCATCGAGGCCGGGCCGGGCACAATCCGCCGGTTATGTTGTGGCACAGGAACGATCGACGAGGGCGAGACGGCCTGCGTCATCCGGTCCGCCCTGGAGGCGATCGACGACCAGGTCACGCTGGTGGGGGAGCGGCCGGTAACCGTCGACGCGTTGTGGGAGGCCGCGCTGCGGGCGGTAACCTGCGGGTCCGCCGATGGCATGGTCGTCGTGCACCCGTCCTGGTGGTCCTCCCCGCGCGTGGGCGTGGTGACCGCGGCCGCCGCGAGGGTGGCCGGTGCGGTGCGGACGCGCCCGAGAACATGGCTGCTGAGGCACGCGTCTCGCGCGGAACCGACGGTGGCGGTGGAAATCGCCGAGCGGCTGGTGGCGGTCACCGCGAGCGAGATCGCCGCCGTACCGCGCAACGCCGACCCCCAATCCGTCGCCGAAGCCGTCGCGGCTGTCATCGACGGCGCGGCCCCCGCGTCCGTGCTGATCGACACCCCGAGCACGGTCGCCGGGGCGTCGGCGCTGGCGGCGTCGATCATCCACGCGCTAGGCGGGAGCGGGGCGTCGGCACCAAGTGTGCTGGAAATCAACGATATTCGGTTCACCCGGCTTGCGCGGGCGACCATCCCGCAGCGCCCGGTGCTGTCGGGGGCGCGTCCCACCGCCCGCCCGTCGCGGGTGCGGGCCCTGGGCACACTGGGGGCCGCCGCCATCGTCGTCGCCGCGGCGGCGCCGGCTGCGATGGCGCCGGACCGGCCCGGCGGGGTGCCCCCGACGCGAGTAGAGGCCACGCCCACGACATTTTTGGTGGAAGGCCGGGTGGCGCTGTCGGTCCCGGCGACATGGCCGGCGCGACGGGTGGTCACCGGGCCGGGCTCGGCGCGGGTGCAGATCACGTCTCCGGCCGATCCCGAGGTCGCGCTGCACATCACCCAGTCGCCGGTGGCCGGCGAGACGCTCAGCGGCACCGCCGAACGATTGAAACGCGCGATCGACGCCGAGCCCGCCGGGGTGTTCGTCGACTTCAACCCGTCCGGCACCAGCGCGGGCCGGTCGGCGGTGACCTACCGCGAGGTGCGCCCGGGTCATGAGGTGCGCTGGACGGTGCTGCTCGACGGCCCCGTGCGGATCAGCGTCGGATGCCAGAGCAGACCCGGCGACGAGGGCGGGGTCCGCGATGCGTGCGAGCAGGCGGTCAGATCCGCCCACGCGATCGGATGACAATTCGTGGAACCGAACGGCGGTTGCCACGGTCGTAATAGGTATGGCTGCACCAAACCCACTGAGCGCCGACGTCGACCTGATGCGGTCGGTGGCGGGCACCACCGACGCGCGCAACGAGGAAATCAGGGCAATGTTGCAGGCGTTCATCGGCCGGATGAGCGGCGTGCCGCCGTCGGCGTGGGGCGGGCCGGCGGCCACGCGCTTCAAAGACGTGATCGATCGCTGGAACGCCGAGTCGGTGCGCCTCTACCACGCCCTACACGCCATCGCCGACACCATTCGGCAGAACGCGGCCACCCTGCAGGAGGCCGGCCAAAGCCACGCCGACCGCATCGCCGCCGCCGGCGGAAACCTGTGAGGAGGAAAGATCCCCGTGGATTCGGTGTTGTCCTACAACTTCGGTGAAATCGAATACTCGGTGCGCCAGGAAATTCACTCGACATCGGCCCGTTTCAATGCCGCGCTCGACGAGCTGAGAGCACACATCGCGCCCTTGCAGCAGCTCTGGACCAGCGAAGCGGCCGCCGCCTACCAGGCCGAGCAGCTGAAATGGCACCAGTCGGCGACCGCGCTCAACGAGATGCTGGCCGCGCTCGGAAACGCGGTCCGCGACGGCGCGGACGAGGTGGCCAACGCCGACCGCCGCGCCGCCGGCGTGTGGGCGCGGTAGCGGCCGACGAGACACCGCGCGGTCTGGCCGCGCGTGAGACTGTGTGGTCCTGACGGAGGAGAGCCGTCGGGACCACACAGTCATTTTGACCTGCGGGGATGGCGGTCGGTAAGCTGCTCCGTTGGCGTGCGGTACGCCAGGGCCTCGGGTCAACGTCGGTCGCCGAGACCAAGCCCTTACCGCGGACGCCTGACCGGCACCCGGTCACACCGGGATCCACAGCCTCGGAACAGAGGCTCGCAGAGAAAGAGTGGTAAGCGCTGTGCCTACGTACACGCCAAAGGCGGGTGACACCACGAGGTCGTGGCACGTCATCGACGCCACGGACGTGGTGCTTGGCCGCCTTGCCGTCGCGGCAGCCAACCTGCTGCGCGGCAAGCACAAGCCGACGTTCACCCCCAACGTCGACGGCGGTGACTTCGTCATCGTCATCAACGCCGACAAGGTCGCCTTCAGCGGCCAGAAGCTGGACAAGAAGCTGGCGTACCGCCACTCGGGGTACCCCGGCGGTCTGAGCAGCCGCACCATCCGCGAGCTGATGGCCAAGCACCCCGACCGCGTCGTGGAGGACGCGATCGTCGGCATGCTGCCCAAGAACAAGCTCGCCCGGCAGATCGCGCGCAAGCTGCACGTCTACGCCGGCCCGACCCACCCCCACGTCGCACAGCAGCCCGTTCCGTACGAGATCAAGCAGGTGGCCCAGTGACCGAAACGCCCGAGGGCCTTCAGAACCCAGAGAACCCGGACAACCCAGAGACCGCAGAGGAAACAGTGGCCGTCGCCGAGGTGACCGAAGCCCCGGTCGAGGCCTCAGAGACCGCCGACGTCGCCGCGCCCGCCGAGCCCTACGTGTTCGAACGGCCCATCCAGACCGTCGGCCGCCGCAAGGAGGCCGTGGTGCGGGTGCGGCTGGTGCCCGGCACCGGCCAGTTCAACCTGAACGGCCGCACCCTGGAGGGCTACTTCCCCAACAAGGTGCACCAGCAGCTCATCAAGGCCCCGCTGGTCACCGTGGACCGGGTGGAGAGCTTCGACGTCTACGCCCATCTGCACGGCGGCGGCCCCTCTGGGCAGGCCGGCGCGCTACGCCTGGGCATCGCGCGGGCGCTCATCGTGGCCTCGCCGGACGACCGCCCCGCGCTGAAGAAGGCCGGGTTCCTCACCCGTGACCCGCGCGCCACCGAGCGCAAGAAGTACGGCCTGAAGAAGGCCCGCAAGGCGCCTCAGTACAGCAAGCGCTGATCAGCCGTCGCTTTCCGGCCACAACTTGGCATCGCGGTGCACAAGTTGTGGCCGGTTGCGGCGTGTCTGCGCCCACCCGCGCCCCGTTTCGGCCACAAAGGAACGGGCACGTTAGGTGCTAGCCCGACAACTGTGAGAGGTTTGTTCGCATGGGTCGACTATTCGGCACCGACGGTGTCCGTGGGGTCGCCAACCGCGAGTTGACCGCCGAGCTGGCGCTGGCGCTGGGTTCCGCGGCCGCGCGGCACCTGGCGAGCGCGTCGGCACCCGGCCGCCGCGTCGCGGTGATCGGCCGCGATCCGCGGGCCAGCGGCGAGATGCTGGAGGCCGCGGTGATCGCCGGGCTGACCAGCCAGGGCGTCGACGCGCTGCGGGTGGGGGTGCTGCCCACCCCCGCGGTGGCCTACCTGACCGGCGCCTACGACGCCGACTTCGGGGTGATGATCTCCGCCTCCCACAACCCGATGCCCGACAACGGCATCAAGATCTTCGGGCCCGGCGGCCGCAAGCTCGACGACGGCACCGAGGACCAGATCGAAGCCCTCGTCGGGGATCCGGGGCCGCGCCCGGTCGGAACCGGCATCGGCCGGGTCGTCGACGCCGAGGACGCGGCCGACCGCTACCTGCGTCACCTGAGCAAGGCCAGCACGCTGCGCCTCGACGGGCTGACCGTGGTGGTGGACTGCGCCCACGGCGCGGCCTCGGCGGTGGGCCCGCGCGCGTACCGCGCGGCCGGCGCGCGGGTGATCGCGATCAACGCCGAGCCCAACGGGCTCAACATCAACGACAACTGCGGCTCCACGCACCTGGATTCGCTGCGCGCGGCGGTCGTCGCGCACCGCGCCGACCTGGGCCTGGCGCACGACGGGGACGCCGACCGGTGCCTGGCCATCGACGCCGACGGCAACCTCGTCGACGGCGACCACATCATGGTGGTGCTCGCGCTGGCCATGCACGAGGCCGGCGAACTGTCCTCGCGGACGCTGGTGACCACCGTGATGAGCAACCTGGGGTTGCATCTGGCCATGCGTTCGGCCGGAATCACGGTGCGCACCACCGGCGTCGGCGATCGCTACGTCGTGGAGGAACTGCGGGCCGGCGACTACAGCCTGGGCGGCGAGCAGTCCGGGCACATCGTGATGCCCGCGCTGGGCTCGACCGGCGACGGCATCGTCACCGGGCTGCGGCTGATGAACCGCATGGCGCAGACCGGCTCGTCGCTGGCGCATTTGGCCTCGGCCATGCAGACGCTGCCGCAGGTGTTGATCAACGTCACGGTCGCCGACAAGGCCACGGCCGCCGCCGCGCCGTCGGTGCAGTCCGCCGTCGGGCAGGCCGAGGCCGAGCTGGGCGACACCGGTCGAATCCTGTTGCGCCCGTCGGGAACTGAGCCCATGATCCGCGTGATGGTGGAGGCCCCCGAAAAGGAGATCGCTGCGCGGATCGCCACCCGGGTCGCCGAAGCGGTCAGCGCCGCGCACTGATCCCGCAGCGCCGGGAACCCCGACCCGCCTACCGGCGTCGGATTAGGCATGAAATTCGTTGGGGGAACACGGCCTGTCGCCGCTGCCCGCGCCCAGATCGACGCGTCGGCCACGCACCGGGTCGCTAACCAATTCGCCATGGCAGCGGAATTTCTCGACCGCGCGGTCAGCGATCACCTGGCCAGGCTGGCCTTCGGCGGGGCCTGCGCCGGGCGGGCGCACACCGCGCGCGGCGACGCGCTCCGCGTCGAGTTGGGGCGCCTGACGCAGCAGGTGACGCAGTGGTCGCGCGCGTCCTCCGAGATCGCCGCCGCCCTGCGGTCCAGCGCGGAGCGCTACGCCGACGCCGAACTGTATGCCGCGGCGCGGATCGCGTAGCTCGTGGCCGACCGGTTGGACGTGGACGCGCGCCTCGCCGAGGGCCGGGTTGCCGTCGAGCACACCCAGACCTACGTGCAGGCGTCCCACGCGCTCGGCTACCAACATCTTGACCTGACAGCGCATCCCGCGCAGATCCGGGAATGGTATGCGAGCGAGGACGGACTCGACCTGCGCGCGCTCGACCGTGACTGCGCGGAGCTGCGGGCCGCCGGCGTGGTGGCCGCCGAGGCGCTGCGCATGCAGCGCGCCCAGGTGGCCGAGCTGGCCGCGGCGTGGCAGGGCGCGGGCGGCGACGCCGCGGTGCAGCTGTTGCAACGGCATTGCGACAGCGCGGACGGGGTCGTCGGCGAACTGCGCGCGGCGGCCCAGCGATGCGAGTCGCTGCGCGACAACCTGTGGCACCTGGTCGATTCGAAAGTCGCGACGGCCATCGCCGTCGACGACCGCGCGCAGGCGCAGCGGCCGGCCTGGTTGGCCGCCGCCGCCGCGGTCACGGCCGGGGACCGGCGGGGCGCCGAGGATGTGGTGCGGCATCAGGTGATTCCCTACGTGGACAACGACATTCGTAACGACTGGCTGGCCGCGATGCGGTCCACGTCGGACGGGGTCCAGACGTCCTACGCCATGGTGATCGACAGGGCCGCGGCCGCCCCGGCGGCGCGGTTCGAGTTTCCCGGTGATCTCGGGGCGGGCGTCGTTCCGGTGCAGCTCGCCCCGCCGGTGGCCGCCGCGTCCGCACCGCGGGTGGACGACCCCGCGGCGACGGTGGCGGCCGCGGCGCCGGCGCCGGTCGCCCCCCTGCCGGCCCCGCCGGCGCCGGTCGCGGGCTGGGGTAGCGGCCTCGGTGACGCGTCGGGGTGGCCCGCCGAAAGCTTGGGCGATCTGGGCGGGCTCGGCGGCGGTGGGCTCGGCGACGGCCTCGGCAGTGGTGGGCTCGGTGGGGGTGGCGGCGGTCTTCTTGGGCTCGCCGCCAGGATCGTCGACGCGATGGGCGATCTGCTCGGGTCGGCGGGCGACGGGTCGGATGGCGCGGCCGCGCTCGGCGATTCGGCGGACGGAAACGCGTTCGACGAGAACCCTTTTCACGCCGAGGATCCGACTGACGCGGAGGGCACGGAGGACGCGGGCGATGTCGAGGACGCGGTCGAGGACGCCGCCGAACCCGCCGAACCCAGCGGGCCGGAGCCCGATCAGCAAGCCCAACCGGTCGAGACCCCGCCACCGGGCGAGACCCCGCCACCGGCCGAGCCACCGGCCGAGTCACCAGCCGAGCCGCCGGCTCCCGCGGCAGCGCCGGCCTCCGATCCCGCACCCGCCGCGGGCGAGGGGTCGACGCCGTGCGAGATTGCCGCGGACCAGCTTCCGCAGGCCGGGCAGTGACCGCTCAGGGCTGCAGTTGCAGGGCTTCCTCGACGAAGCGCATGGACTCGTCGCGATCGGTGGCCTGCGGGCTCAACAACAGCGTGGTCACCCCGGCCTCGGCGAAGGCGGCCATCCGTTCGGCCACATACCCGCGCGGCCCGATCAGCGACATGCCCCGCACCAGCTCGTCGGGCACGGCGTCGATGGCCTCCTGCTTGCGGCCGGACAGATACAGCTCCTGGATCCGGTCGGCGACCTCGCCGTACCCGTAACGCGTCGCCAGATTGTGGTAGAAATTGCGGCCTTTGGCGCCCATCCCGCCGATGTAGAGCCCGAGCTGCGGCTTGACCCAGGCCAGCCGCTCGTCGACGTTGTCCCCGATGGCCAGCGACGCGTGCACCATGACGTCGAGCGGACCCAGCGCGGGATCGCGTTTGGCGGCGCCGGCGGCCAGCGGCTCACCCCAGATCGACGCGGCCTTGTCCGGAAGATAGAAGACCGGCTGCCAGCCCTCGGCGATCTCGGCGGTGAGCTCGACATTCTTGGGACCCAGCGCGGCGATGCTGATCGGAATGCGTTCGCGCACAGGGTGATTGATGAGCTGCAGCGGCTTGCCCAGACCCGTTCCGCGGTCGGCGGGCAGCGGCAGCTGGTAGTGCTTGCCGGCGTACTGCACGCGCTCGCGGCGCCACACCTTGCGGCAGATCTCCACGATCTCGCGGGTGCGCCCGAGCGGGGCGTCGAACGGGACCCCGTGAAAGCCCTCGATCACCTGCGGCCCGGAGGTGCCGATGCCGAGGCGGAATCGCCCGTCGGACACGAAATCCAGGCCAGCGGCCGTCATCGCCAGCAGCGACGGCGTGCGGATGTAGAGCGGAAGCACCCCGGACGCCAGTTCGACCGTGTTGGTCTTGGCAGCCAGGTATCCCAGCTGGCTGATGGCGTCGAACGAATACGCCTCGGCCACCACCGCGACCTCGATGCCGGACTTTTCGAGTTCGACGACGCGGTCCACGGCTTCGTGAAAGCCACCCGAATAGTTGAGAGCGATCCCGATTCGCATCCATGACACTTACCACGCGCCCGTGCGGGACCGGGCGCTCAGCCCGCGGAAGTGCCCGTCCAGTACTCGGCGAACCGCCGGCCGTCGGCGGCCAGGCGCAGGATGTCGTTGCCGGTGAACGAGACCGGGCCGTGCGGGCCGTGGCCGGTGCCCACCCAGCGCCCGGCCACCAGCTCACCCTCGGACGACGGGCCGACCACGATGGCGAAGCCCAAGTCCGAGAACATGTTTCGTGTCTGCTCGATGATCTGCGCGAGAGCGTCCGGTCCCTGTACCTCCCGGCCGGGCCAGTGACCGACGAAGTCGTCGGTGACCAGCTCGGCCGCGACCGGCCGTCCGTTCCAGAGTTCGGTGATCCAGCGGGCGTACAGCGCGTGCGCGCTCGACATCAACTCCCCCTCACTTCAGCAGGGCGACGATCTTTTCTTCCAGGGGAATCGCCTCGGCCTCGGGATCGATGGCGTCCGTCCCGGGCAGGTGCACGTCCGGGTCGGCGAAATCGCGATACTTCTTGTCGCCGCCGAGCGTGTAGAGCAGGTAACCGGTCAGCAGCGCCCGAACCGACCGCTGGGTACGCCGGTGCGGGCCGGGCAGGCCGAGCACCGTGGCCAGCCGCCGACCCTCCACCAGCCCGCCGGGCTCGGCCTTGCTGACGATGCGCAGCGTCGCCGGCTTCCACGCCTCGGCAAGCGCCAGCGCGTTGGAGTTCAACGTCGTCCGGTCGCCCGGCGCGGTGAAGATCACTCCCGGCACCTTGAGCGTCGCGGCGGGCTGCTGGGCCGGCGGGCTGGTGACGCTGGGGAAAATCGCCGCCACCGCCGCGAGCTTGGCGGGCATTCCCGCGGCGGCGAATACCGCGGCCGAGCCGCCGAAACCATGACCGACCACGCCCAGCTTGGCGGGATGCACGCTGATCTTGCCCGGCCCGAGGCGCACACCCGACACGATGTCCAGGGCGGTGCCCAGATCGAAGGCGAAGTTCAGCACCGAGGGGGCCACACCCCGCTGGGTGTCGGGAGCGCCGGCCACGATCCCCCACGACGCCAGATGCTCGAGCAGATTCGAGTACCGGGCGGCGCCGGCCAGCCACTCGTGGCCGAACGCCACGCCGGGCAGATTCAGGCCCTCCTCCGGGGTGTACACCACACCCGGCAGACCGGCAAAGGCCAGGTCACCCCGCAAAACCCGGTGCGGACCACGGCGGTGCAGAGCGGCGACGAGCTTGCGGATGCGGGCCACGCGTCGACGTTAGCGCATCGCAATCGCGCGCCGGCGCAGATGACTAGGCCGTGACCTCGATGACCCCCGCCCGCCACAGCGCCGCGTAGAGCTGGTGCAGCGTGGCGGTGAGCACGTGGGTGGTCAAGTCCATCAAGGCGTTTCCGGAGCCCGCGGACGGGTGCCGGCGTGGCCGGGCGGCGTGCCCGGGGGCCGGCGCCGAGGGGGCGGGCACCACTTCGTCGTACCGAACTGCGGTCATGATTGCCTCCTCATGGCGCACGGTTGTCGGTCGGAGCAAGTTACGCATTTCAATGCGACCCGCTGCACAATTCCCGGTGAACAACCATCGACGGCTGAATTCATGTGTCGGCGAAAACGGGAATCGAGGTAGCCAGAAACTCTGGGCAGCCTCACGCAGCTCGTCCTTTGGTCGGTGACGATCTTTGCTGACAATTTGGAATGCTAGAGGCGTTAAGCGCGGCCGCGATGACGTGAACGAAAACGTCGCGCGCACATCAGATGAAAGAACTCCCGCCGGTTATGACGGTGACATGAATGGCTGGGGACTGGGCGGATTGGTCCAGGACGTCCACCTGAGGCCGTCCCAGTCGCGGTGCCCGGGCACGCCTTCCTGCAGGTGGGCGGCCTAACCATAGCGCCGGATTGCGGGCCCGGTGTGCCGCCTGCACTACCCTGGTCAGAATGTGCGGAATTGTCGGCTATGTCGGGCAGCAGCCCGCCTGTGACGTCGTCATGGCCGCGCTGCGGCGGATGGAGTACCGCGGGTACGACTCGTCGGGCATCGCGCTGGCGAACGGCGACGGCACCCTGACGGTGAGCCGCCGCGCCGGCCGGCTGGCCAACCTGGAAGAGGCGGTCGCCCAGATGCCGCGGCACTCGCTGACCGGCACCACCGGCCTGGGCCACACCCGGTGGGCCACCCACGGGCGCCCCACCGACCGCAACGCCCACCCGCACCGCGACGCCGCCGGCAAGATCGCGGTGGTCCACAACGGCATCATCGAGAACTACGCGAACCTGCGCCACGAGCTCGAGGCCCAGGGCGTGGAGTTCGCCAGCGACACCGACACCGAGGTCGCGGTGCACCTGGTGGCGCAGGCCTACCGCCACGGCGAGACCGCCGGCGATTTCCCCGCGTCGGTCCTCGCGGTGCTGCGCCGCCTCGACGGCCACTTCACGCTGGTGTTCGCCAACGCCGACGACCCCGGCACCATCGTCGCCGCCCGCCGCTCCACCCCGCTGGTGCTCGGCATCGGCGACGGCGAGATGTTCGTCGGCTCCGACGTCGCGGCCTTCATCCCGCACACCCGCAACGCCGTCGAACTCGGCCAGGACCAGGCCGTGGTGATCACCGCGGACGGCTACCGGATCACCGACTTCGACGGCAACGACGATGTCGAATACCGCGAGTTCCATATCGATTGGGATCTGGCCGCCGCCGAAAAAGGTGGCTACGAGTACTTCATGCTCAAGGAGATCGCCGAGCAACCCGCCGCCGTCGCCGACACCCTGCTGGGCCATTTCGTCGACGGCCGGATCGTGCTCGACGAGCAGCGGCTCTCCGATCAGGAACTGCGCGAGATCGACAAGGTGTTCGTAGTGGCCTGCGGCACCGCGTACCACTCCGGGCTGCTGGCGAAGTACGCGATCGAGCACTGGACGCGGCTGCCGGTCGAGGTGGAGCTGTCCAGCGAATTCCGTTACCGGGACCCGGTTTTGGACCGCAGCACCCTGGTGGTCGCCATCTCGCAGTCCGGCGAGACCGCCGACACGCTCGAGGCCGTCCGGCACGCCAAGGAGCAGAAGGCCAAGGTGCTGGCGATCTGCAACACCAACGGCTCGCAGATCCCGCGCGAGTGCGACGCGGTGCTCTACACCCGCGCCGGCCCGGAGATCGGGGTGGCGTCGACGAAGACGTTCCTGGCGCAGATCACCGCCAACTATCTGGTCGGCCTGGCGCTGGCGCAGGCCCGGGGCACCAAGTACCCCGACGAGGTCGCGCGCGAGTACCACGAGCTGGAAGCCATGCCGGACGTCGTCGCGCGGGTCCTCGCGACGATCAAGCCGGTGGCCGCGCTGGCCTACCAATTCGCCCAGTCGCCGACGGTGCTGTTCCTGGGCCGCCACGTCGGCTACCCGGTGGCGCTGGAAGGTGCGCTCAAACTCAAGGAACTGGCCTACATGCACGCCGAGGGGTTCGCCGCCGGCGAGCTCAAGCACGGCCCCATCGCGCTGATCGAGGACGATCTGCCCGTCATCGTCGTCATGCCGTCCCCCAAGGGGTCCGCGGTGCTGCACGCCAAGCTGCTGTCCAACATCCGCGAAATCCAGGCCCGCGGGGCGATCACCATCGTGATCGCCGAGGAAGGCGACGACACCGTGCGCCCCTACGCCGACCACTTGATCGAAATCCCTTCCGTGTCAACGCTTTTGCAGCCCCTGCTGTCGACGATCCCGCTTCAGGTGTTCGCCGCGTCCGTGGCCCAGGCGCGCGGCTACGACGTGGACAAGCCGCGCAACCTGGCCAAGTCCGTCACCGTCGAGTAGGCAGCGCGCACCGCTTCGCGCGTATCGGCGACGGACCCGCGGCCGATCCATTACATTGCCCTGGGAAGCATTTCGGCCAGCTGGTCACGGCGTCCGTGCGGGAGGAAGTATGCGATCGGGCGGCATCAGATACGTCGTCGTGGGCCTCGTCGTGCTCATCGTCGCGGCATACATCGTGTCGATCATGATGTACGCCCAAGGCGATGCCGTCCGGCGTCTGGACGGTATAACCCCGGTCGTGAGCGCCGACGAGCCCTCGGCGACGATCAACGTCGAAGAGATCCAGTCGAACTACAGCGTGCTCGCCGTCAACCTCGCCTTCAATCCGGGATCGGCGTTGCTGGATCCGAAAACCCACCATCTCAAGGAGGATCTCAGCCTCCGCGTCCGATCCTCGGCGATGCCGTCGCGGCACACCTGGACCAAGGGCATGCTCCCCGGCCTGATGTCGGTCCCGCTGACCATCGCCGGGCAGATCGAACGCTGGCCGTTCGACCAATACCGCTCGGGGCTGATCGAAGTCGAGATCTTCTACGGCCCCGACACCGACCGCGCGCCCGCACACGTGCCCGTCACGTTCGTCGACCACCTCTCGGGGTGGCAGCTCACCGCGACCAGGCCCCAGGCGGACGGCCCCTACCGGCTGCAACTGCGGCGGTCGCTGAGCACCGCGGCGTTCGCCATCGTCATCCTCGGCGTGCTCATCACGATCGCCAGTCTGGCTGTGTTCGTGGCGGTTCAGACCGCGCGGGACCGGCGGCCGTTCCAGCCACCGATGACGACCTGGTACGCGGCGATGCTGTTCGCGGTGGTGCCGTTGCGAAACGCCCTGCCCGGTTCACCACCCTTCGGCAGCTGGGTCGACATCACCGTCGTGATCTGGGTCCTGGTCGCGCTGGTGGCCTCGATGGTGCTCTACATCGGCTGCTGGTGGCGACATTTGACACCGCCGGCGCCCGCCGCCGCGCCGCCGGCCGAGGTCCCCGCGCCATCGGGTAGCTGAGGGGTGGCGGCGTGTTAGCCGCCGAAGTCGTAGGGGCGCGGCGCCCCGCGTGCGAAGGTTGATGTCGTGGCGCCTGCATCGGTTCGAGCACGAGTGCGCAGCATGACGCTGGCGGTGTGGCATTTCGTCAGCACCGCGCCGCTGACCTACGGCTGGCTGTTGGTGCTGATGGTCACGACGATCATCCAGAACCATCTCACCGGCCGGCAGTTGCACTCGGTGTTGTTGCACCGCTCCACCAACATTCACGAGTTGGGCAAGGATCCACTCCACGTACTGTTTTCCAGTCTGCTGTGGATCGACGGCAAAAGCTTCGAGCCCTACCTGCTGCTGTTCACCCTGTTTCTCGCGCCGGCCGAGCATTGGCTCGGTCAGCTGCGCTGGCTCAGTGTGGGATTGAGCTCTCACATCCTGGCCACCTACATCAGCGAGGGCATCCTCTACTTCGCGATCGAGGAACGCGATGCGTCGCAACGCCTCGTGCACGCCCGCGACATCGGGGTCAGCTATTTCCTCGTCGGCGTGATGGCCGTGCTGACCTACCACATCGCCCGGCCCTGGCGCTGGGGCTATCTGGGGGTGCTGTTCGTCATCTTCGGCTTCCCGCTGATCACGATGGACCGCGTCGACCTCGACTTCACCGCGATCGGGCATTTCGCCTCGATCCTCATCGGACTGTGCTTCTACCCGATGACCCGCACCCGGTCCCGGCGCAGCCGGCAATTGAGTCCCGCGCGACTCAAGGCCATGGCGCGCCGCAGCGTGCCCCCGAGCTGATGGCGGTCCGCGGCGAAAGATGGTGGGCGCCAAGCCCCCGCGACGGCGACACGTAATCTGGCTCTGATGCGGCATTACTACTCCGTAGACGCGATCCGCCAGGCCGAGGCGCCGCTGCTGGCCAGCCTGCCGGACGGCGCCCTGATGCGGCGCGCGGCCTACGGGCTGGCCGCCGAGATCATCGGCGAGTTGGCGGCCCGCACCGGCGGGGTGAGCGGGCGACGGGTGTGCGCGGTCGTCGGCTCCGGAGACAACGGCGGTGATGCGCTGTGGGCGGCCACCTTCGTGCGCCGTCGTGGCGCGGCCGCCGACGCGATCCTGCTCAACCCCGAGCGCACCCACCGCAAGGGGCTGGCGGCGTTCCGCAGGGCCGGCGGCAGGATCGTCGAAAGCGTCTCGCCCGCAACAGATCTCGTCATCGACGGGGTGGTGGGCATCTCCGGCTCGGGGGCGTTGCGGCCCGCCGCGGCCGAGGTGTTCGCCGCGGTCGATGACGCGGGGATCCCGGTGGTTGCCGTCGACATCCCCAGCGGCATCGACGCGGCCACCGGGGCCACCAGCGGCCCCGCCGTGCGCGCCGCGGCGACCGTCACCTTCGGCGGGCTCAAACCCGTGCACGCGCTCGGCGAGTGCGGGCGGGTGCGGCTGATCGACATCGGCCTGGACCTGCCCGCCACGGACGTGCTGGGCTTCGAGGCCGCCGACGTGGCGGCGCGCTGGCCGGTGCCGGGACCCCACGACGACAAGTACACCCAGGGTGTCACGGGCGTGATGGCCGGCTCGTCGACATACCCGGGTGCGGCCGTGCTGTGCACCGGCGCCGCCGTCGCGGCGACCTCCGGGATGGTCCGCTACGCCGGCAGCGCGCACCGCGAGGTGCTCGCGCACTGGCCCGAGGTGATCGCCTCGCCCACCCCCGCGTCGGCCGGGCGGGTGCAGTCCTGGGTCGTCGGGCCGGGATTGGGCACCGACGACGCCGGGGCCGCGGCGCTGTGGTTCGCGCTCGATACCGATCTGCCGGTGATCGTGGACGCCGACGGGCTGACCATCCTGGCGGCCCATCCCGAGCTGGTGGCCAATCGAAGCGCGCCGACGGTGCTGACCCCGCACGCGGGTGAATTCGCCCGCCTCGCGGGTAACCCCCCCGATGATGACCGGGTGGGCGCGTGTCGCAAGCTGGCCGACGCGTTCGGCGCCACGGTGTTGCTCAAGGGGAACGTCACGGTCGTCGCCGATCCGGTCGGTCCGGTCTACCTCAGCCCGGCCGGGCAGTCCTGGGCGGCCACCGCCGGCTCCGGCGACGTGCTGTCCGGCATGATCGGCGCGCTGCTGGCGGCGGGCCTGCCGCCGGGGGAGGCGGCCGCGGCCGCGGCCTTCGTCCACGCGCGCGCGGCGGCGAGCTCGGCCGCCGACCCGGGCCCCGGCGACGCGCCCACCTCGGCCTCGCGCATGGTGCCACACATCCGAGCCGCCCTGGCCGCCCTGTAGACCTATCGAGAGGATTCCCCAGTGCCACAACACCCTTCGCTGCCCGCGCACTCCATCGCCCCCGCCTACACCGGCCGGCTGTTCACCGCGCCGGTCCCCGCACTGCGGATGCCCGACGAATCGATGGATCCCGACGCCGCCTACCGCTTCATCCACGACGAGCTGATGCTCGACGGGAGTTCGCGGCTGAACCTGGCCACCTTCGTCACCACCTGGATGGACCCCGAGGCCGGCAAGCTGATGGCCGAGACGTTCGACAAGAACATGATCGACAAGGACGAGTACCCGGCGACCGCGGCCATCGAGCAGCGCTGCGTGTGCATGGTGGCCGACCTGTTCCACGCCGACGGCCTGAACGACGCCGACCCCTACAGCGCGTGCGGGGTGTCCACGATCGGCTCCAGCGAGGCGGTGATGCTCGGCGGGCTGGCGATGAAGTGGCGGTGGCGCGCGAAAATCGGCAAGGACTGGAAGGGCCGCACCCCGAACCTGGTGATGGGGTCCAACGTCCAGGTGGTCTGGGAGAAGTTCTGCCGCTACTTCGACGTCGAGCCCCGCTACCTGCCGATGGAGGAGGGCCGCTACGTCATCACCCCCGAACAGGTCGTCGACGCCGTCGACGAGAACACCATCGGCGTGGTGGCGATCCTGGGCACCACCTACACCGGCGAGCTGGAGCCGGTCGCCGACATCTGCGGCGCGCTGGACAAGCTGGCCGCCGGCGGCGGTGTGGACGTCCCGGTGCACGTCGACGCCGCCAGCGGCGGGTTCGTGGTGCCCTTCCTGCACCCCGAGCTCAAGTGGGATTTCCGGCTGCCCCGGGTGGTGTCGATCAACGTCAGCGGCCACAAGTACGGGCTGACCTATCCCGGCGTCGGGTTCGTGGTGTGGCGCAGCAAGGAGTACCTGCCCGACGACCTGGTGTTCCGGGTCAACTACCTCGGCGGCGACATGCCGACCTTCACGCTGAACTTCTCCCGCCCCGGTAACCAGGTGGTCGGCCAGTACTACAACTTCCTGCGGCTCGGCCGGGAGGGCTACACCAAGGTCATGCAGGCGCTGTCCGGGACGGCGCGCTGGCTCGGTGAGCAGCTGCGGGTCAGCGAGCACTGCGAGCTGGTCTCCGACGGCTCGGCGATCCCCGTGGTCGCGTTCCGGCTGTCCAAGGACCGCGGCTACACCGAGTTCGACGTCTCCCACGAGCTTCGGACCTACGGCTGGCAGGTGCCCGCCTACACCATGCCGGACAACGCCACCAACGTCTCCGTGCTGCGCATCGTGGTGCGCGAGGGCCTGTCCGCCGACCTGGCCCGGGCCCTGCACGATGACGCCGTCTCGGCGCTCAGTTCGCTGGACAAGCTCCGGCCCGGCGGCCACTACGCGGATCAGCACTTCGCGCACTGAGGTGGTGGCGCCGCGCCGTCGAGCGTGGAGTTGTTGCACCGATCACGCCGAAATCTCGCCAACAAGTCCACGCTCGGCGGCGGGTGGCGCGGTTCTGGGACAATGGCGCCCATGACCGGGCGGGCCGCTACGCCGATATCCCTGACACCGGGCCTCCTCGCCGAGGCCCTGGTGGACCTCGGCGCCATCGCGCACAACGTGCGGCTGCTGTGCGAGCAGGCCGGCGGCGCGCAGGTGATGGCCGTCGTCAAGGCCGACGGGTACGGCCACGGAGCCGCCCAGACGGCGCGCGCCGCGCTGGCCGCGGGGGCCGCCGAGCTGGGGGTGGCCACCGTCGACGAGGCGCTGGCGCTGCGCGCCGACGGCGTCCGCGCGCCGGTGCTGGCCTGGCTGCACCCGCCCGGCTTCGACTTCGCGCCCGCGCTGCTGGCCGACGTCCAGATCGCCGTGTCGTCGGAGCGCCAGCTCGACGAGCTGCTCGACGCCGTGCGCCGCACCGGCCGGACCGCGACGGTCACCGTCAAGGTCGACACCGGGCTGAACCGCAACGGCGTGCCGCCGGAGCACTACCCGTCGATGCTTACCGCGCTGCGCCGCGCCGTCGCCGAGAACGCCATCGTGCTGCGCGGCCTGATGTCGCACATGGTGTACGCCGACCAACCCGCCAACCCGGTCAACGACCTTCAGGCCCAACGGTTTACCGAGATGCTCGCCCAGGCGCGCAATCAGGGCGTGCGGTACGAGGCCGCGCACCTGTCGAACTCGTCGGCCACGATGTCGCGGCCCGACCTCGCCTTCGACATGGTGCGCCCCGGCATCGCGGTGTACGGGCTGAGCCCGGTGCCCGAACTCGGCGACATGGGACTGATTCCCGCGATGACGGTGAAATGCCCAGTGGCACTGGTGAAGTCGATCCGTGCGGGCGAGAGCGTGTCCTACGGGCACACCTGGACCGCGCGGCGAGACACCACCCTCGCGCTGCTGCCGGTGGGCTATGCCGACGGCGTTTTCCGGTCCCTGGGCAACCGCCTGGAGGTGTTGATCAACGGCCGGCGCCGACCGGGGGTCGGGCGGATCTGCATGGACCAGTTCGTCGTCGACCTGGGACCCGGCCCCGCCGATGTCGCCGAGGGCGACGAGGCGATCCTGTTCGGTCCGGGCGCGAGCGGCGAACCCACCGCGCAGGATTGGGCGGATCTGCTCGGCACCATCCACTACGAAGTGGTGACCAGCCCCCGCGGGCGGATCACCAGGACCTACCGCGAGGCGCGAACCATTGAGCCCTGACGGAACCCGCAGGCGCTACAGGGGCAGGGCATGGCTTGCGGGTGGTGCGGGGCTGACGGCCATCGCCACGATCATCGGAGCCTCGGCCCGCCGCTCGATCACCCAACGCGCCACGGTCGAAGACCCTTACGCCCATGAGGATTTCAACCGGCTCGAGGACGACCGCAGCCTGGTGGTGACCACGCCCGACGGGGTGCCGCTCGCGGTCCGCGACGCGGGCCCCGCCGACGCGCCGCTGACGCTGGTGTTCGTGCACGGATTCTGCCTGCAGATGGGGGCCTTCCACTTTCAGCGGACCCGGCTGCCCGACCAGTTGGGCCCCGACGTGCGCACGGTCTTCTACGACCAGCGTGGCCACGGTCGATCCGGCGAGGCCGCGCCCGAGACCTACACGCTGACCCAGCTCGGCAGGGACCTGCAGACCGTGCTGAACGAGGTGGTGCCCCGCGGAATGATCGTGCTGGTGGGCCACTCGATGGGCGGCATGACGGTGTTGTCGCACGCCCGCCAGTTCCCCGAACAGTACGGGCGCCGAATCGTGGGCGCCGCGCTGATTTCCTCGGCGGCTGAAGGTGTGGCGAGATCACCACTGGGCGAGATCCTGAAAAACCCTGCGCTGGAAGCGGTCCGGGTCGCAGCGCGGTCCGCGCCGAACCTGATGCACCGCGGCCGCAACGTATCCCGCTCGCTGATCGGCCCGGTGCTGCGCGCCGCGTCCTACAGCGATCTGCAGGTCAGCCGGAGCCTGGACGCGTTCTCGCAGCGGATGATGAACAGCACGCCGATACCCACCATGGTGGGGTTTCTGGACGCGTTGGAAAAGCACGACGAAACCGCCGGGCTGTGGACCCTCCTGCGGGTCCCGACCCTGATCGCCTGCGGGGACCACGACCTGCTGACCCCGGACGAGTATTCGCGAAAGATGGCCGCCAGCCTGCCGCGGTCCGAGTTGGTCATCGTCGTCGGCGCGAGTCACCTGGCGCTGCTGGACAAGCCGGAGGCGATCAACGGCGGCCTGGTGCGGCTGGTCAGGCGCGCCACCCCGACCAAGGCGGCGCTGCGGCTGCGGCGGATACGGGAAAGGCTGTGGCGTCGTGGCTGAGTTTGATGGCGGCGACCCGCCGCGCCCGGCTGCGCCGCGCTTGCGATCGCCGCGGGGTGAGGGCACCGCGACCTGCGAGCGCGTCGAGGACACGATCGCGTTGGGGACCCGGCTCGGTGAGCAGCTGCGGGCGGGCGACGTGGTGGTGCTCTCCGGTCCGCTCGGTGCGGGAAAGACCGTGCTGGCCAAGGGGATTGCCGCGGCCATGGACGTCGATGGCCCGGTCACCTCGCCGTCCTACGTGTTGGCGCGGGTGCATCCGCCGCGACGGGAAAACGCCCCGGCAATGATTCACGTCGACATGTACCGGTTGCTCGACCACACCGACAACCGGGGCGCCGACCTGCTCGGTGAGCTCGATTCGCTGGACTTGGACAGCGATCTCGACGACGCTGTCGTCGTGGTGGAATGGGGTGAGGGCCTGGTCGAGCGCCTCGCGGAACGCCACCTCGACATCAAGCTGGAGCGCCTCAGCGGGTCCGACGTGCGGATCGCGACCTGGCGGTGGGCCGACAGCGGGGCCGGTTCATGAGCACCCTCGTCCTTGCCCTCGACACCTCCACCCCGGCGGTGACGGCCGGCATCGTGCGGCGCGAGGACCTGTGCGTGCTGGCGCAGCGGGTCACCGTCGACGCCCGCGCCCACGCCGAACGCCTGACCCCGAATGTGCTTGCCGCCCTTGCCGATGCGGGGCTGGCAATGGCCGACCTCGACGCCGTCGTGGTGGGCTGCGGCCCGGGTCCGTTCACCGGCCTGCGGGCCGGGATGGCCACCGCCGCCGCCTACGGGCATGCGCTCGGCATCCCGGTGCACGGCGTGTGCAGCCTGGACGCCATCGGCGTGCACACCACCGGGGACGCGCTCGTGGTGACCGACGCCCGCCGGCGCGAGGTCTACTGGGCCCGCTACCGCGACGGCGTCCGGACCGGCGGACCGGGCGTCGATGCCCCCGCCGACGTCGACCACGGCGGCGCGCAGGCGGTGGCCGGCTCACCCGACCACGCGGCGATGTTCGGCCTGCCGGTGTGCGGTCCCGTCCACCCGGCACCGGCCGGACTCGTTGCCGCGGTGGGGGATTGGCGCGATGACCCGGCTCCGCTGGTGGCCCTGTACCTGCGTCGGCCCGACGCCAAACCCCTGGCGGCGCGGCAATGATCGCCGAGCCGGTGACCGTCGGGGCGTTGACGCGGGCCGACGCGCAGCGCTGCGCCGAGCTGGAGGCGCAGCTCTTCGACGGCGACGATCCGTGGCCGGCGGCGGCGTTCAACCGCGAATTGGCCAGTGCCCACAACCATTACGTGGGCGCTCGCGTCGGCGGAACGCTCGTCGGCTACGCCGGCATCTCGCGATTGGGCCGCACACCGCCCTACGAGCACGAGGTCCACACCATCGGCGTGGACCCCGCCTACCAGGGGCAGGGCATCGGCCGCCGGTTGCTCGACGAGCTGCTGACGTTCGCCGACGGCGGCGTCGTGTACCTGGAGGTGCGCACCGACAACGAGGCGGCCATCGGGCTGTACCGCAGTGTCGGGTTCGAGCAGATCGGTCTGCGCCGGCGCTACTACCGGGTCAGCGGCGCCGACGCCTACACCATGCGGCGGGAGGCGCTGTGACGACGATCTTGGCCATCGAAACCTCGTGCGACGAAACGGGAGTCGGCATCGCGCGGCTGGACACCGACGGCACCGTCACCCTGCTGGCCGACGAGGTCGCGTCCAGCGTCGACGAACACGTGCGGTTCGGCGGCGTGGTCCCCGAGATCGCCTCGCGCGCGCACCTGGAGGCGTTGGGGCCCGCCATGCGCCGCGCGCTGTCGGCCGCGGGCCTGGACAGGCCCGACATCGTCGCCGCCACCATCGGGCCCGGGCTGGCGGGCGCCCTGTTGGTGGGAGTTGCTGCGGCCAAAGCCTATTCGGCCGCCTGGGGGGTTCCGTTCTATGCGGTGAACCATCTGGGCGGGCACCTGGCCGCCGACGTCTACGAGCACGGGCCGCTGCCCGCGTGCGTGGCGCTGCTGGTCTCGGGCGGCCACACCCACCTGCTGCACGTGCGCTCGCTCGGCGAGCCGATCGTCGAGCTGGGCAGCACCGTCGACGACGCGGCCGGCGAGGCCTACGACAAGGTGGCGCGGCTGCTGGGGCTGGGCTACCCGGGCGGCAGGGTGCTCGACGAGCTGGCCCGCACCGGCGACCGCGACGCGATCGCCTTCCCGCGCGGCATGACGGGGCCGCGCGACGACCCCTACGCGTTCAGCTTTTCCGGCCTCAAGACGGCCGTGGCCCGGCACCTGGAAAGCCACCCGGACGCGGTGAACGCCGACGTCGCCGCCGGGTTCCAGGAGGCGGTGGCCGACGTGCTGACCCGCAAGGCCGTGCGCGCCGCGACGGACCTCGGCGTCTCGACACTGCTGATCGCCGGGGGAGTGGCCGCGAATTCGCGGTTGCGGGAGCTGGCGGAGCAGCGCTGCGCGGCGGCCGGCCTGACGTTGCGCATCCCCAGGCCCCGGTTGTGCACCGACAACGGAGCGATGATCGCGTCGTTCGCCGCGCATCTGGTGGCGGCCGGGGCGCCGCCGTCCCCGCTGGACGCGCCCAGCGACCCGGGCCTGCCGGTGGTGAAGGCGCAGGTCGGCTGATCGCTGAGGGCGAACACGCGGGGAGCAGCGGGGCCCCCTTGAGTGCTAGCACTCCCGTGTATAGAGTGCTAGGTGGCAATCGGCCACGCCCTGTGTCGGCACCCGCGACGACGGCGCTCGGGCATGGACGAATGCCGAACACCTGATAATTCGGCAGGTTCGGGCCCGCCCCGGACCGGCCACCAACTCCCGGTCCGGGCTCGTCCCGGACCCGACCCAAACACTGGAGGGCTCCAATCGTGGCGAAGGTGAACATCAAGCCACTCGAGGACAAGATTCTCGTGCAGGCCAACGAGGCCGAGACCACGACCGCGTCCGGTCTGGTCATTCCCGACACCGCCAAGGAGAAGCCGCAGGAAGGCACCGTCGTCGCAGTCGGCCCCGGCCGGTGGGACGAAGACGGCGAGAAGCGCATCCCGCTGGACGTCTCGGAAGGCGACACCGTCATCTACAGCAAGTACGGCGGCACCGAGATCAAGTACAACGGCGAGGAGTACCTGATCCTGTCGGCGCGCGACGTGCTGGCTGTCGTCTCCAAGTAAGAACCGTGTCCCGCCCCGGCGATCCCCGCGTCCGCGCGGGTGATTTCCGGGGCGGCATGCGTTAGAGCCTCAGAGCTGGGGCGTGAAGGAGCCTGATGAGCAAGATTATTGAGTACGACGAAACGGCGCGCCGCGCCATCGAGGCGGGCGTGAACACGCTCGCCGACGCGGTACGCGTGACGTTGGGCCCGCGCGGCCGGCATGTGGTGCTGGCCAAGGCATTCGGCGGGCCCGCGGTCACCAACGACGGTGTCACCGTCGCGCGGGAGATCGACCTGGAAGACCCGTTCGAGAACCTGGGCGCCCAGCTGGTGAAGTCGGTGGCGACCAAGACCAACGACGTCGCCGGCGACGGGACCACCACGGCCACCGTGCTGGCCCAGGCGCTGGTCAAGGGCGGCCTGCGCCTGGTTGCGGCCGGCGCCAACCCCATCGAACTCGGTGCGGGAATCTCCAAGGCCGCCGACGCGGTGTCCGAGGCCCTGCTGGCGTCGGCCACCCCGGTCTCCGGGAAGGAAGCGATCGCCCAGGTGGCGACCGTGTCGTCGCGCGACCAGCTCCTCGGCGAGCTCGTCGGCGAGGCGATGACCAAGGTCGGCACCGACGGCGTAGTCAGCGTCGAGGAATCCTCCACGCTGAGCACCGAGCTCGAGTTCACCGAGGGCGTCGGCTTCGACAAGGGCTTCCTGTCGGCGTATTTCGTGACCGACTTCGATGCCCAGCAGGCCGTGCTGGACGACCCGGTGATCCTGTTGCACCAGGAGAAGATCAGCTCGCTGCCCGACCTGCTGCCCATGCTGGAAAAGGTCGCCGAATCCGGCAAGCCGCTGCTGATCATCGCCGAGGACATCGAGGGCGAGCCGCTGGCGACCCTCGTGGTCAACTCGATTCGCAAGACGCTCAAGGCCGTCGCGGTCAAGGCGCCGTTCTTCGGCGACCGCCGCAAGGCGTTCCTCGAGGATCTGGCGATCGTGACGGGCGGCCAGGTGATCAACCCCGACGCCGGCCTGCTGCTGCGCGAGGTCGGCACGGACGTGCTGGGCTCGGCCCGCCGCGTGGTGGTCAGCAAGGACGACACCGTCATCGTCGACGGCGGCGGCGCCAAGGACGCGGTGGCCAACCGCATCAAGCAGCTGCGCGCCGAGATCGAGTCCACCGACTCCGACTGGGACCGCGAGAAGCTGCAGGAGCGGCTGGCCAAGCTGGCCGGCGGTGTCGCCGTGATCCAGGTGGGTGCCGCCACCGAGACCGCGCTCAAGGAACGCAAGGAGAGCGTCGAGGATGCCGTCGCGGCCGCCAAGGCCGCCGTCGAGGAGGGCATCGTCGCGGGCGGCGGCTCGGCGTTGCTGCAGACCCGCAAGGCGCTTCAACAGCTGCGCGGCTCGCTGACCGGTGATCAAGCGCTCGGCGTCGACGTCTTCTCCGAGGCGCTGGCGGCCCCGCTGTACTGGATCGCCACCAACGCCGGGCTCGACGGTGCGGTGGCGGTGCACAAGGTGACCGAGCTGCCCAACGGCCACGGGCTGAACGCGGACAAGCTCACCTACGGTGACTTGATCGCCGACGGTGTCATCGACCCGGTCAAGGTCACCCGCTCGGCGGTGCTCAACGCGGCGTCGGTGGCGCGGATGGTGCTGACCACCGAGACGGCGGTCGTCGACAAGCCGGCCGAGGAAGCCGATGACCACGGCCACGGCCACGGTCATCACCACCACTAGGCGACTAGACACGGAACACCCCCGGCGAAACCGGGGGTGCTTCGTTTTTGGAGGCAATTTCTGGCGTCGCACCTAACCGCCCAAAAGGCTGCATCGACATCGAATGTAATTCTGGTTCAGGTAAGTTGCGGCAAGTGAACTCGCAGGGGCGATTGGTGCCGCGGATCCTGCTGACTCTCGTGCTGACCTTGTCGGCCGCGGGTTGCGGCAGTGGCACATCGGATTCAAGTAAGACCACGACTGCTACGACGGCCTCGACCGCATCCGGCGCCCCCACCCAACGCATCCTTTCCGAGAAGGCGCTCACCGAGGCGCTACTTGGCGTGCAGGACCTTCCTGCCGGGTACAGCCAAGACCCTCCCTCGGACAGGTCGGTCGACAAGACATTCTGCGACTACAAGCCGGCCTTCCAAGAGAAAAGCTATGTGAAGCGGGACTTCACCAAGGGAGGTGGCCTGTCCGCTGAATTTCTCAAAGTCGGGTTGCGCCAGTACGCCGACGCCGATCAAGCTAGAGCGTCGTTCAAGTCCTTAACCGATGCCCTCGCAACCTGCACGGGCGAAACCTACAACGGTTCCAATCTCACTTACGCGCCGATGTCCGCGCCAAAGGTCGCCGCTGGCTCAGTCGGAGTCAAGATCACTGCCGATGGCGCCAGCCTGCTTTCGTTCTTCGCGGTCGATGGGCCTGTCCTCATCAATACTGGCGGTGGCGGATTAGTGAATGCCAACGCCGACGAGGTCATAA
The DNA here is from genome assembly GCF_000364405.1 of Mycobacterium sp. H4Y. NCBI lineage: Bacteria > Bacillati > Actinomycetota > Actinomycetes > Mycobacteriales > Mycobacteriaceae > Mycobacterium > Mycobacterium sp. H4Y. The sequence goes on along the minus strand of NZ_AKIG01000002.1, from coordinate 648,187 downwards.
AAACCCTGGAATCCCAAGTTAAGAAGTACGAAGCATTGGCGAAGTCATAGCCAGCTTATGCTTCCGAAGCTCGATGTGCGGACCGCCGCATGACCCGGGGTAAGTCTCTCGATTCTTCCGCCCCGGCGCCCCGGGGTGTTTTCCTTCAGGGCTCGGTGCGGCCCGCGGCCAGCAAGCCGGCGGACGCGAACTTCAGGCCGGCCCGCAATTCGTCGAGCCGGATGGGATCGTCCGACTCGATGTAGCGCATGGTCGTCGCCACGGCCATGTTGAAGAACAACCACACCAACGCGCTGGGGCTGAGCTCGTCGCGGTATTGGCTGCGGTAGTGATTCATGTGCAGCGTGGTCATCGCCAGCAGCGTGGCGTTGAGTCCCGAGACCTTGTCGAACGTGCGGACGTGGTCGGGCCGTTCGGCGAGGTAGCGGATCAGCCGACGGTTGGCGATGGTGTAGTCGATCAGGATGTCGATCGATGACTCCATCGCCGACTCCGGCCGGTCGAGGGTGATCCCCCTGAGCATGTCCTCGATTGCGGGAGCCTGCTCGGCGGCGAGCCGTTCGATCGCCGCGTTGATGATTTGTTCCTTGTCGGCGAAGTACTGATAGATCGAGCCCTTGCTGACGCCGGCCTTCTCGGCGATCAGGTTGGTGGTGATCTGCTCGGGCGCGTGCTGGCGCAGCAGCAATGTTGTCGACGACACGATTTTCGCGACCATCTCGCGAGAGCGTGCTTGCTGCGGCGCTTTTCGGCGCCTTGAGCTGGACTTTGCGGTGCCCACATGAACTCCTAACGCGACTTGAACGCGACCTTACGGTCACATTAGCGTCGGCGCCATGACCGCAAGTCCCGAAGTCGATGTCCGCCGGCACTCCGAGGACCAACAGGACGCAGAAGAGATCGAACTCGTTCCGCCGGAATCGCTGACCGCCGAGCACACCGGGCGCTGGACATTCCTCATCCTCGAGGGCGCGGCGTTCATGATGCAGGCCATGCACCCGGTCATCGCCGAAATCACCGGCCGCTACTCCGCTGCCTTCCACGGGGACCCCGGCGGCCGCGCGATCCGTTCCGTCGACTCGGTCCTGCGCTGGACCTATGGCGGCACCGAGGCCAGGGCGGAAGGTGACCGCGTCCGTGCGATGCACCAGCCGATCACCATGAAAAGCGCCGAGACCGGTAGGCAGATCAGCGCTTTGAATCCCGAGGCCTATCAGTGGGTGATCGCCACCGGCTACATCGTCAACGCACAGGCCGGGCGGTTGTTGATCGGGCGCGAGTTCACCGAGGCCGAGAAAGAGGAGCTGCTGCGCGACAACCGCCGGCTGGCCCGGCTGCTCCACGTGCCCATGCGCGGCTATCCCGAGTCGCAGCAAGAGATGGCCGACTATTTCGAAGCGATGATCGACACGCTGCGGGGCACGCCCCAGGCGCTGCAGCTGATGGAGGACATGAAAACCGGCAGGGTCGACGTGCCGCCGTCGTTGCCGAAAGCGCTGGCGCCGTTGGTGCGGGCCGCGGTGCTGCCCGCGCTCCGGCTCAACTACCTGTCCGTCGTGGGGTTGCTCGACCCGCGTCTTCGCGAAAAGCTCGGCGTCACTTGGAGTCCCAAGGAGGAACGTCAACTCATCCGCGTGTACACCGCGATCCGCACCGCCTACCGCGTGCTGCCCGACCGGCTCACCTACTTCCCGCTGGCGTATCACGCCCGCAAGCACCACCAGTGCCTGGAGAAGATGAAGCAGCGTCAAGAGAAGTCGTTCGCCTATCACCTTCGGTGACGTTTCCGGATAGGTCTGTGGCGCAACGCGTTCCACTCGACCGCACGCGTCAGAACTTGGCGCCCAATCCCGCGATCAGGTTGATGGTGACCGCCAGGACGACCGCGCCGAGCAGGTAGGACAGCAGCGCCTGGCGCAGCACCGTGGCCCTGATGGAGGTCAATCCGATCTCGGTATCTGACACCTGATAGGTCATGCCGACCGTGAAGGCGACATACGCAAAGTCGCGAAAGCGCGGCGGCTCCGGGTCGTGGAAGTTGATTCCGCCCGGTTCGTCCGAGTAATACAGCCGCGCGTAGTGCACGGTGAACAGCGTGTGCACGGCGAACCAGGACGCCGCGACGGTCAGGATGCCGACGACGGCGGCTTCCACGGCGCCGGGACCCGAACGCGACGCCGCGGCGACCACGTAACCGACCCCGCCCAGGCTCGCGACGCTCGCCGACACGATGACCGCGTCGGATGCCCACCGGGTGGGATCCTCCCGGGTCGCATATTCGCGGGTTTGATCGGCATCCATTCCGCCCAGGATGAGCCGCGTCCACACCACGTAGACACCGGCGGTGACGATCCAGCCGGCCAGCGCGAACCGCCAGCCGACCGTGTTGCCCACCCCAAGGGCGACGGCGACTCCGAGCACGGCGGCCACCGCTATCCGCGCCCCGACCGTGTCGCGAAAGAAGTCGGCGAGGGGTTTCACAATCCCGACCTAAGCACGATCCTCAGCGCCCGACGAGGACCCCGACGATGACGATGCCGACGCCCACCACCACCGCCAGCGAGAGCGACACCAACCCGAAGCTGACAAAGCTCTCCTTGGCGGCCGAGGCCTCAAAGTCGCCCGCCGCGATGGGCGCGAATCTGCGACCGGCGCCCCACACCGCCGCGAACAGCGTCGTCAACCAGTTCGCGTAGGCCGCGTACACGATGAGCGCGACCGCCGCGATTCCCCACGCGTGGGCCAGGTGGATATGTGGCCACAGCAGACCGAGCAACACGAGGAACATGCCGTTGAGCAACGCCTCGAGGTGGCTCGACAACCCCATGCGCGCGTTCTTCAGTGCGGGCACCGCCAGCCCGGTGAGCAGGCCGAGCAGAAACAAGACCAGACCCAGGGTGAACAGCGCGGTCTGCATCTCAGAACAGTAATTCGCCGCCGCGGGGCGGGCGCCGTTTTTCGGGCCTAAAGGGTCAGCGGGTTCCCGGGGGCAGGCTCGGCGGGGTCGTCACGGTCGTGGTCGGCGTGGACGTCACGGCCGGGGTGCTGGTGACCGTGACCGTGCTCGTGCTGGTGCTGATCGATGGCGGGGGCACCGCGACGGTTGTGGTGCTGGTCGTGACGCTGGTGGTCGACGAGGTCGTCGTCGCCGACGCCGCGGCGATCACGCCGCAGGCGATGCGCTTGTTCGACTCGGCGGTCGGGCTGGTGCCCAAGTTGTCGACACTCTGGTGCAGGATCAGCGCGCTGCCCGAGCTGCTTCTCAGGTCCGCGGCGGTAAACGAGTTGCTGGTGGTGACCAGTTTCGCCGAGCCGTCGGAGCGCACCTGCAGCGCGGTCAGGTCTCCGCTGGCGGGGTAGCCCGTGTGATCGGCCGCCTGGTAGACGCTTCCCGCGGAGTCGAAGTCGCCCTCGCATTTGCCGACCGAATGGATTTGCAGCCCATGGAAACCGGGGCTCAGCACCTGGTTGGGGCCGGCCTCCACGGTCACCGTGGCGTAGCCGTTCGCGAATTCCAAGGTCGCATTGGCGACCGGAATCCCGTCGGCGGTCTTGAGCTGGGTGGTCAGCCGCTCCGCGCCCGGGGCGGGGCTGGTCAGCGGCGACGTATTGGGTTGGCTGCCCTGCTGGTTCGCGCAGGCGGCCAGCGGTGCGAGGGTCGCGGTGAGCGCCGCGACCGCGAAGGATGCGCCCTTGTTCATGGGCGGTGCCTACCCAATTCGCCGATTTCAAAAACGGGCACGCCTCGCCGCAGCGCCAGATCCCCGCCCGTCACAGCGAACTGAGCAGGGCCGCGCGGCCGCGGACGCGGAGCCGGTTGAGCGTCGACCCACGCAGCCGGGCGATGCGCTCGATCATTCGGTTGCCGAGGCGCTCGAGCATGTCCTCGCTCAAATCTATTGGGGCCGGGCATAAGTCGCGTTCCTCCTCGCTGGCATGGGCATCGAGGACGGTGACGAATGAGCGCCATTCGTCTTCGTAGTCCGGCGCGGTCGGCGACGTCCGAAGGAGCACCGCCAACTGATCCCAGACCTGGCGATGCTCCGCATGGGCGATCGCGACGAGTGTGCTCGCCGCCGACACGGCGGGGTAGAACAGGTCGTCCTCGATCCGCATGTGGACGTCCAGCTCAATCAACAGCTCGTCGAGGGCGACTTGGCGCTCGTCGGCCTCGGGCGGTATCGCTGTGATCCTCTCGCAGAGTCCGCGTAAAACTCTGTGGTGCTCGAACAGCACGTCGTAGGCGTTCACTGCGCGACTCCGCGCACCTCGATCAGCCCGTCGCGGATCCGCACCGGATAACTCGGCAGCGCCGCTGTTGCCGGTCCGCGCAACACTTCTCCCGATTCGCACGCGAACCTGGAACCGTGCCAGCGGCAAACGATTCGATCGCGGTCGATCCAGCCGTCGTTCATCGGCGCGCCCAGGTGGGGGCAGTGCTCGCCGACGGCCAACACCCGGCCTTCGTTGCGATAGAGCACCACGCCGACGCCGGCCACCTCCACACGCCGCGGCTGGCCATCCAAGGACGCGACCGCCAGCACCGGTGTCCACCGGTCTCCGCTCAGCCGGGCGCCGGAGCGGTCAACCCCGGTGCCCGATGCGAACACCAACGTGCCGCCGAGGTAGCCGGCGCCGAGGGTGAGGCCGTAGCCCAGCGCGCTCGCCGCCATCCCGCGCCGGTGCCGCCCGCCCCGGCGGTCCCACCATGACGCCGCGTACAGGCCCGTCGCTATGGCGTTGAGGGCGCCGTGGACGAGACCGATTCGACGCGATTGTTCGTGGGTGTGCTGCCAATCCGTCAGTCCGGTGGCGGCCGCGCCGACGCTGCCGGCGAGCCCGACGCCCAGCGCAAACCTCGACGCGTCGTGCAGCGGCGCGGCGCGGCGCGGCAACACGCTGACCGCATCCATTGCGACCGTCGTCGTCAGCGCTCCCATCGGAATCGACGTCAGAGCCGGATGCAGCGGATGACCGAGCCAGGTGCCGTGCAAGAAATTGCTGATCCGATCCCGGTGCCGACCCGCCGCGGCGAACACGAAGGTCAGAGCGTGCTCGAGTCGGTAGCTCGGCCGATCCAGCCACGCTTGTCGTCCCAGTGTGGTGCGCCCATGTGCCACGGTGCATCCCCTTCGGGTGCGAGGACCGGCGCGGCGCAACGCGTCTCGACGCCGCGTCGGCTATAGACCGCGGCTGGCCCGCCGCGTCCATGTCTGGTTCACGGACTGCGGATGCGAATCGTTCATTCGACGGCCGGCCGGGCCGTGCGGCGGCGATGACATTGTCGGGGCTCGACAACGAGCCCCCTCCCCGTTGTCCGGTGGGGGCAAGCGCCGGCGCGACGGGTCACGCGACCATGGAATCAGCGACGGACGAAGACTTCGCCCCCCGGGCGACCCGAGTCGTCAGGGGCGGTGCACCGGCCCGCCCGCCCCTGGCGGCAACCCCTCCGACACGAAAGGACGCCACGCGCCATGACCACCATCCAGCGCATCCGGATGACGCCTCAGGACTACACCCGATTGCACGACGAACTGGCCGGGCTGCGTTCGCGCCGCGGGGCCGAGGTTCCCGACGACCTCATGGACTACAACCCGAATCGCCGTGCGCGCCAGTCCGTGTGGCGCGCGCGCATCTGCGAGATCGAGGGCCTGCTGTCCCACGCGGTCGTCGTCGGCGAAGGGGCGGCCTTTGACCCCGTCGCCGAAGCGGGCATGGTGTTGACCATCCGCTACGACGACACCGGCGAGACGGAGACGCTTCTGCTCGGCCGGCCGTGCCCCGAGGCCGCCGGCATCAAGGCCTATTCGATGGCGTCCCCGCTGGGTCGCGCGATTGCCGGCGCCCGCCCCGGCGACCAGCGTTTCTACGCCATCCCGGGTGGGACGGGGCGGTCCGTGACGGTGCTGAGGGCCCTGCCGTACGAAATGCATGCGGCGAAAAGCCTTGGGCCACAGGTGGTCTTGCGATGATGCAGACGATGGAAGCAACCATGCCCGCGGAGAAGGCGAAATCGCTGTTCACCCAGCGTGATTCGGCGCACGTTCCGGACAAGCAGATCCACCGCTGGGAAGGCGAGGGTGGCGCGGAGTACCTGCCCAGGTCGCGTCGACGGCCGGAATACTAGGCCGCCGCCCGCGAAGGACGATCGGTCAGGCGCTGCGGCGGATGCCGCGGCCGAGGTCACCCTTGAGCAGGAGGTCGCGCTCGGATTCCGACAGGCCGCCCCACACCCCATAGGGCTCGCCGACTTCGAGGGCGTGCGAACGGCATTCCTGGATCACCGGGCATTGCCGGCACATTTCCTTGGCGCGTTGCTCGCGTTGCATGCGGGCGCGCCCGCGCTCGCCGTCGGGGTGGAAGAACATTGCTGAGTCAACGCCGCGGCACAAGCCCTGCAGTTGCCAATTCCAGATGTCGGCGTTGGGTCCAGGTAGCTGCTCCGGCTGTGGCATTGGTTCGTTCCCTCTCTGCACGGCCCGCCCACGTGCGGTCGGGTTCGCGAAAGCGATTGTGTGCAACTTAAATTAAGCGGAGTGGAGTCCCCGATGACTACCCGTCGTGTGTAGACGTTAGGGGCGACGGTGAATTTCCGTCAATAGCCACTTAGCCCGGCAAAGTATGTGTCCTTTGGTGCAAAATTAACGTTGCGTTCATCTCGAATGAAATGGCGCCTCCGACGGGGCGCTACCAGGCGGTTGTCCGAAACGTGATTTCCCAGCTCAGCGCCGACCGCGCCCGCGGGCCGAATTTATCCATGGGCTATAGTGATTAACTGTTCGGTAACAGGAAGACCACAAACTGTTTACTACATCATTGTGATTGAAACTCGTCACACTTCCTTGATTGGGCGGCGGTTGGCCGACGCCGCGTTCGGAGACGGGCCCGGCGACTGGCCGCTGCCGTCGGCGACGACGCCGGCGCAACTGTGGCTGCGCGCCGTCGCGGCCGGGGGACAGGGGCGCTACGGCGCCGCGCAGCGCGACCTCGCGGCGCTGCGGCGCGCCGCGCCGGCCGGCCGGCTGGCCTCGCTGGGCATGAGCACGCAGGGATCGTTCCTGCGCCAGCTCGGTTGGCACACCGTCGCGCGACGCTGGGACGGGCGCGCCCTGGCGCTGGCCGGCGCCGATCCCGAGGCGGGCGCCGACGCCCTGATCGGGCTGGCGGCCGACGCGCTGGGCGTGGGGCGTTTCGCGGCCGCGGCGGCGCTGCTGGCGCGCGCCGACCCGCTACTGGCAGCCACGGACCCCAAAACGCCCGTGCCCGACCGGATTCCGGTGCGCCGGCGGTGGGTGGCCGCCGAACTCGCGATGGCCCGCGGCGAGGGTGACGTCGCCGTCCGCCATGCCGGCGAGGCGGCGGAGCTGGCGGCGGCCATGAGCGTCCCGTCGGCCCGGCACCGAGTCAAGAGCGAGGTGGTGCTGGCCGCCGCGCTGTGCAGTGCGGGAAACATCGAGCGCGCCCGCGCGGTCGCGGACGCCGCGCTGCAGACCACCGGCCGGTTAGGTCTGCTCCCGTTGCGTTGGGCGTTGGCGTGCTTGCTGATCGATATCGAAAGCGTCACGTTTTCGGCACAGCAACTGCACGAAATCCGGGATGTCTGCGCAGGCCAGGTGCGGCACGCCGGTGGAACGTGGCGTTCCGCTTGAATCGGGCCCCCGCCCGTTATTGTCATTTCGTTAGTTAGCCCAGTTGGCCCGCGATGTGTCCGGTTCGTAACGTTAGGGATATCACCGTCGATGACAATTCCAGCAGGGGAACGTCTCGATGCCGTGGTCGCCAAGGCCGTCACCGGAGACCACGGCGCGCTGAGGGAGGTGCTGGAGACCATCCGTCCGATCGTCGTGCGATATTGCCGGGCCCGCGTCGGCACGGTCGATCGGGGTGGCCTGTCAGCGGATGACGTGGCGCAGGAGGTGTGCTTGGCGACCATCACGGCGCTGCCCCGCTATCGCGATCGCGGACGCCCCTTCCTCGCGTTCCTCTATGGCATCGCGGCCCACAAGGTCGCCGACGCCCATCGGGCCGCCGGTCGTGACCTCGCCTATCCCACCGAATCGATTCCCGAACGGTGGTCGCCCGACGCGGGGCCCGAACAGCTTGCCATCGAAGCCGATTCGGTGAGCCGGATGAGCGAACTGCTCGAAATCCTGCCCGCCAAGCAGCGCGAGATCTTGATCCTGCGCGTCGTCGTCGGCCTGTCCGCCGAGGAGACCGCGGCCGCGGTCGGCAGCACCACGGGGGCGGTCCGAGTTGCCCAGCACCGCGCGTTGTCGCGGTTGAAGTCCGAGATGATTGCGGCAGGTGACTGTGCCTGAATCCCTGGATGAATTCGCCCGCACAGACCTGCTCCTCGATGCGCTGGCCCAGCGCCGGCCGGTGAGCGTCGAGGACCCCGACGTCGACGTGCTGACCACGATGCTCGAGGACTGGCGCGACAACCTGCGATGGCCGCCGGCCAGCGCGCTGGTGACGCCCGAGGAGGCCGTCAACGCGCTGCGGAAAGGACTGGCCGAGCGCCGGCGGGGCCGTCGCGGCCTGACCGCCATCGCCTCGGTCGCCGCCGCGCTGATCGCGCTCAGCGGTTTCGGGGCCATGGTGGTAGAGGCCCGTCCCGGCACCCCCCTGCACGGGCTGCACGCGATGTTCTTCGACCAACCGCGGGTCCACGAAAAGCAGGAAATGCTGGCCGCCAAGGCCGACCTGGCCAAGGTGCAGGAATCGATCGACCGCGGCGAGTGGGAGCAGGCCAAGAATCAGCTGACCGACGTGAGCAGTTTGGTGCAGTCGATCGACGACCCCGTCGCCAAGCGGGAGCTGATGAATCAGCTGAAGCTGTTGAACGCCAAGGTCGAATCGCGCAACCCGAACGCGACGCTGCCCTCGTCGGCGGCTACGCCGGGTGCGCCCAATCAGTGACGGCGGTGGAAGCCGTCGGCGTCTGACGTCGCCTCGTTGAGCGAGGCGTCGGCGTAGCCCCGGCAGTAATCCCACGTGACGTAGGCGTCCGGCTCGGGGTCATAGGCGGGCTCGTGCGGGCGCACGGTGCCGTCGATCAACAGCTGCAGCAGGTTGGCCCGCAGCATGTCCCAGTCGTGGTAGTGATCCTGCTGACACTCGTCGCAGCAGACGACGAGCCCGCGAATGCCTTTGTGCGCCAGCAACGCTTCGTACACCGCCAGATCCGCGAGGTCGGCCTCGACGGCCATCCGCTCCTGCTGATCCAGGGGCTGGCCCGGCTCGACGGCTTCCAGTGCCGCCGACGGATCACAGGGGTCGTCGGCGAAAGGATCGGGCGGCAAACCCGGTGGGAGGTGGTCGCGCACGCCCCTAGCCTACGCAGCCCGGTCGGGATAACGCCAGCAGGGAGCTGCCCGCCGTTCCCGTTCCGTTCGGGGTGTGCGGCGCGCCCCGAGCAAGCGAACTCTCACGCTGTGCCCGATTGGCCGGCTTCCTCCTCGCGCCGTCCCGGCGCGCATCGTCACCCGGCGAAGGGGAGCCGATAGGATGGGTTTTCTCACGCCGCATCGTATGGAGGGCCCCACTGATGACCCGTGGCACGTCCCACCTGGAAGCCAGCTCTGACCTCGTCGGCAGTCCGTATGTGCGGGTCGGCGGCCTGGTCGATGACCCGGTGCCCACGGGGGGCGACAACCCGCACAAGATCGCGATGCTGGGGCTGACCTTCGACGACGTCCTGTTGCTGCCCGCGGCCTCCGACGTGGTCCCCGCCACCGCCGACACGTCCAGCCAGCTCACCAAGAAGATCAGGCTCAAGGTGCCGCTGGTGAGCTCGGCGATGGACACCGTCACCGAGTCGCGGATGGCGATCGCGATGGCGCGCGCCGGCGGCATGGGTGTGCTGCACCGCAACCTGCCGGTCGCCGAACAAGCCGGCCAGGTCGAGATGGTGAAGCGCTCCGAGGCCGGCATGGTCACCGATCCGGTCACCTGCCGCCCGGACAACACGCTGGCCCAGGTCGACGCGCTGTGCGCGCGGTTCCGCATCTCCGGCCTGCCGGTGGTCGACGAGTCGGGCGCGCTCGCCGGCATCATCACCAACCGCGACATGCGGTTCGAGGTCGACCAGACCAAGAAGGTCGCCGAGGTGATGACCAAGGCCCCGCTGATCACCGCGCAGGAGGGGGTGTCCGCCGACGCGGCGCTGGGCCTGTTGCGGCGCCACAAGATCGAGAAGCTGCCGATCGTCGACGGCCACGGCCGGCTGACCGGGCTGATCACCGTCAAGGATTTCGTCAAGACCGAACAGCACCCGCTGGCCACCAAGGACAGCGACGGCAGGCTGCTGGTCGGCGCCGCCGTCGGCGTCGGCGGCGACGCCTGGGTGCGGGCGATGATGCTGGTCGACGCCGGGGTGGACGTGCTGATCGTGGACACCGCGCACGCGCACAACCGGCTGGTGCTCGACATGGTCGGCAAACTCAAGGCCGAGGCAGGCGACCGCGTCGAGGTGATCGGCGGCAACGTCGCCACCCGGTCGGCGGCCGCCGCGCTGGTCGCCGCCGGCGCCGACGCCGTGAAGGTGGGCGTGGGGCCGGGGTCGATCTGCACCACCCGGGTGGTCGCGGGCGTCGGCGCGCCGCAGATCACCGCGATCCTGGAGGCCGTCGCCGCCTGCGGGCCGGCCGGGGTGCCGGTGATCGCCGACGGCGGGTTGCAGTACTCCGGCGACATCGCCAAGGCGCTGGCCGCCGGGGCGTCGACGGCCATGCTGGGCTCGCTGCTGGCGGGCACCGCCGAGGCGCCCGGCGAGCTGATCTTCGTCAACGGCAAGCAGTTCAAGAGCTACCGCGGCATGGGGTCGCTGGGGGCCATGGCGGGCCGGGGCTCCGGGACCGGAAAGTCGTACTCCAAGGACCGCTACTTCGCCGACGACGCGCTCTCCGAGGACAAGCTGGTGCCCGAGGGGATCGAGGGCCGGGTGCCGTTCCGCGGCCCGCTGTCCTCGGTGATCCACCAGCTGACCGGCGGTCTGCGCGCGGCGATGGGGTACACCGGATCGTCGACCATCGAGGAACTGCAGCAGGCCCAGTTCGTCCGGATCACGGCGGCCGGGCTGCGGGAAAGCCACCCGCACGACGTCGCGATGACGGTCGAAGCCCCCAACTACTACGCGCGCTGAGGCCCAGATGGTCGAGATCGGGATGGGCCGCACCGCCCGTCGCAGCTATGAACTGAGCGAAGTCAGCATCGTGGCGTCCCGGCGCACCCGGTCGTCGCAGGACGTGTCGACCGCCTGGCAGCTCGACGCCTACCGGTTCGAGATCCCGGTGCTGGCGCATCCGACCGATGCGCTGGTGTCGCCGGAGTTCGCGATCGAGCTGGGCCGCCTCGGCGGGCTGGGCGTGCTCAACGGCGAGGGGCTGATCGGCCGGCACGCCGATGTCGAGGCCAAGATCGCCCAGCTGGTCGAGGCCGCCAGCAAGGAGCCCGAACCCTCGGCGGCGATCCGGCTGCTGCAGGAATTCCATGCCGCCCCGCTGAACCCGGACCTGCTGGGCTCGGCCGTCGCCCGTATCCGGGAGGCCGGCGTCACCACCGCGGTGCGGGTCAGCCCGCAAAACGCCCAGGCGCTCACCCCGGTGTTGCTGCAGGCCGGCATCGACCTGCTGGTCATCCAGGGCACCATCGTCTCGGCGGAGCGGGTCGCCAGCGACGGCGAGCCGCTGAACCTGAAGACCTTCATCTCCGAGCTCGACGTGCCGGTGGTCGCCGGCGGCGTGCAGGACCACCGCACCGCGCTGCACCTGATGCGCACCGGCGCCGCCGGCGTCATCGTCGGCTACGGCGCCACCCGGGGCGTGACCACCAGCGACGAGGTGCTCGGCATCAGCGTGCCGATGGCCACCGCGATCGCCGACGCCGCCGCCGCGCGCCGCGAATACCTCGACGAGACCGGCGGCCGGTACGTGCACGTGCTGGCCGACGGCGACATCCACACCTCGGGCGAGCTGGCGAAGGCCATCGCCTGCGGCGCCGACGCGGTGGTGCTGGGCACCCCGCTCGCCGAGTCGGCCGAGGCGCTCGGCGAGGGATGGTTCTGGCCGGCCGCGGCCGCGCACCCGTCGCTGCCGCGCGGGGCGCTGCTGCAGATCGCCGTCGGTGAACGCCCGCCGCTGCGGCAGGTGCTGGGCGGGCCGTCCGACGACCCGTTCGGCAGCCTCAACCTGGTCGGCGGCCTGCGCCGGTCGATGGCCAAGGCCGGTTACTGCGACCTCAAGGAATTCCAGAAGGTCGGGCTGACCGTCGGTAGCTAGCTCGTCATCGGCGAGTGCCCGGCCAGCCGGGCGCCGGACGCCGACCGCCCGGCCAGCCGGGCGCCCGCGCATCGGCGGAGGCCGCTGGTTTGTTACCCGCGAGTAAGGCCATACTGGTGCGATGAAGCCGGATTACGACGTACTGATCATCGGTTCGGGTTTTGGGGGCAGCGTCAGCGCATTGCGGCTGACGGAAAAGGGCTACCGCGTCGGCGTCCTCGAGGCCGGACGCCGGTTCGCCGACGAGGATTTCGCCGAGACGTCCTGGGATCTGCGCAAGTTCCTGTGGGCACCGAAGCTGGGTTGCTACGGCATCCAGCGCATCCACCCGCTGCGCAACGTGCTGATCCTGGCCGGCGCCGGCGTGGGCGGCGGCTCGCTGAACTACGCCAACACGCTATATGTGCCGCCGGAGCCGTTCTTCAAAGACCAGCAGTGGTCGCACATCACCGACTGGCGCGACGAGCTGATGCCGCACTACGACCAGGCGCGACGCATGCTGGGCGTGGTGGAGAACCCGACCTTCACCGACGCAGATCGCGTCGTCAAGGAGGTCGCCGACGACATGGGCTGCGGCGACACGTTCGTGCCGACGCCGGTCGGGGTGTTCTTTGGCCCCGACGGCACCAAGGCGCCGGGCAAGACCGTGCCGGACCCGTACTTCGGCGGCGCCGGACCCGAGCGCACCGGCTGCCTGGAGTGCGGCTGCTGCATGACCGGGTGCCGCTACGGCGCCAAGAACACCCTGCTGAAGAACTACCTCTATCTCGCGGAATCGGGTGGGGCGCAAGTCATTCCGATGACGACGGTGAAGCGGTTCGAGCAGCGCCCCGACGGGCTGTGGGAGGTCCGCACGGTGCGCACCGGCAGTTGGCTGCGCCGCGACCGGCGCACCTACACCGCCAAGCACCTGATCCTGGCCGCCGGGACGTGGGGCACCCAGCACCTGCTGTTCAAGATGCGCGACGAGGGCCGGCTGCCCCGGCTGTCCAACCGCCTCGGCGTGCTGACCCGCACCAACTCCGAGTCCATCGTCGGGGCCGGGCGCCTGGAGGTCTCTCCGGATCTGGACCTCACCCACGGGGTGGCGATCACGTCGTCGATCCACCCGACGCCCGACACCCACATCGAGCCGGTCCGCTACGGCAAGGGTTCCAACGCGATGGGGCTGCTGCAGACGTTGATGACCGACGGACCCCCTGGGCCCGGAGGGCCCGATGGGACGTTCGTGCCCCGCTGGAAGCAGTTGCTGGACACCGCCCGTGCGGATCCGCGCGGAATGCTGCGGCTGCTCAACCCACGCCAGTGGAGTGAGCGCACCATGATCGCGCTGGTGATGCAGCACCTGGACAACTCGATCACGACGTTCACCAAACGCGGCAAGCTCGGCATCCGCTGGTACACCAGCAAGCAGGGCCACGGCGAGCCGAACCCGACGTGGATCCCGGTGGGCAACGAGGTCACCCGCCGCATCGCCGCCAAGATCGACGGCGTGGCCGGCGGCACCTGGGGCGAGCTGCTCAACATCCCGCTGACCGCGCACTTCCTCGGCGGCGCGGTGATCGGCGACAACGCCGACCACGGGGTCATCGACCCCTATCACCGGGTCTACGGCTACCCGACGCTGTACGTGGTGGACGGCGCGGCGATCTCGGCGAACCTGGGCGTGAATCCGTCGCTGTCCATCACCGCCCAGGCCGAGCGGGCCGCGTCGCTGTGGCCGAACAACGGCGAAAACGACCGGCGGCCTGCGCAGGGCGAGCCGTATCGCCGGCTGGATCCGATAGCGCCGGCGCACCCGCGGGTGCCCCTCTCCGCCCCGGGCGCGCTGCGCTGGTCACCGGTCGATCCGGTCAGCTCGGTCTCGTGACGATCGCGAGCGCGGCGTAGCCGGGCGCTGCGGGTCGTCACCATCGGGCGCTAGCTCGCCAGCACCTCGAGCGGTGTGCCGCTGACCACCCGGCTGCGCTCGCCGCGCACGTTGACCGGCACATCGCCCATCAAGGTGATGCGGTGCATGAGCCGGGGCTGGTCGTCGTAGTCGTCGATGGCCCGGTGCTGGGTCGCGCGGTTGTCCCACATGGCGACGTCGCCCGGCGCCCAGGCCCAGCGAATGGTGTTCTCCGGCATGGTGATTCGCCGCTGCAGTAGCTCCAGCAGCACGCTCGACTCGTGGTTGTCCAGGCCCACGAAGCCGCGCACGAAATCGCCGGCCAGCAGCGCGCGTTCACCGGTCTCCGGGTGCACCCGCACCACGGGATGTTCGGTGCGGAAGTCGGGCTTCTCGAAGGCTTGCCGAAACGCCCGCTGCGCGTCGCTCATCGACAGAACCGCCTCGGTGGACACGTAGTCGTAGCGGTTGGTGTGCAGCGCCCAGAGGTTTTCCACCAGGTGCTTCAGCGGCTCCGGCAGATGCTGGTAGGCCGCCACGGTGGAGGCCCACAGCGTCGAGCCGCCATAGGAGGGCAGGGTGACGGCCCGCAGGATCGAGGCCGCCGGGTAGTTGGCGGCGAACGTCACGTCGGTGTGCCAGCGGGTCGCCTTGCCGTACTCGGAGTCGATCGGCGTGATCACCGGCATGTGCTTGGCGGCCAGGGCCGACGCGGCCGGGTGGCCGATGGGGGTGCCCAGCAGGCGCGCGAAGTCGAGCTGCTGCTCGTCGTCAAGGTGGTGCTGGTGGCGAAAGAAGACGACCTTGTGCGTTAACAGCGCCCGGCGGATCGTCTCGACCGCGGCGTCGTCGAGGTGGCCGCCGAGGCTGACGCCGTCGATTCGGGCCCCGATGCGACTTCCCAGCTTGGTGACGGTGATTTGAGCAGTCATGTCGTGTTCCTCGAGTCAAAACGGGTGTAGTCAAGCGACTACGTTTGATAGTGTAGTCAGATGACTACAACGTCCGCAAGGGGCCGCGGGAAACCCCCGACCGGGCGGGCGGAAGTGGCCGCGGCGATCCTGGAGGCCGCCACCGAGCTGTTCGCCGAGCGCGGCCCGGCCGCGACCTCCATCCGCGACATCGCCGCGCGGTCCAACGTCAACCACGGGCTGGTTTTCCGGCACTTCGGCACCAAGGAACAACTCGTCGGCGCCGTGCTCGACCACCTGGGGGACGACCTGAGCGCCCAGCTGGAGACCGACACCCCCGCCGAGGTAGTGCAGCGCTCCCTGGACCGCCAGATGCGGGTGATGGCCCGCACCGTGCTCGACGGCTATCCGGCGGGCCAGCTGCAGAAGCGCTTCCCCAACATCGCCACCCTGCTCGACGGGGTGCGGCCGCTCTACGACGACGAGGTCAAGGCGAGGCTCGCCGTCGCCAATGCCCTTGCCCTGCAATTTGGTTGGCGGTTGTTCGCGCCGGTCCTGCGCTCGGCGACCGGGATCGAAGAGCTGACCGACGCCGAATTGCGCGCCGCGGTGGGCGCCGAAGTGGAGCGGATGCTCGGGCCCGCCGACACTCAGTGAGGCCGCGACAGCACCCGCCGGTGCATGGGCGCGCGCCCCAGCGGCTGCTGCGGCGGCGGCAGGAGCGGCTTGCGGGGACGCACGGCGACCGTCGTGGGCGATTCGGTGCTCAGCTCGAGGTCCTCGCCGGCGTGCCGGATCGTCAGCTCGCCGCCGGGCCCGTCGCGCAGCGTGTACGTGACGTCGACGTGGTTGACGTCGATGGTGACCCGGAAGTCGCGCCACCGCAGCCGGAATCGCAACCGCGAAATCCCGTCCGGTAGCGCGGGATCCAGTGACAGCACGCCCTCGTCGTCGCGCAGTCCGCCGAACCCGGCCACCAGCGCGGTCCAGGCGCCGGCGAGCGAGGCCATGTGCAGGCCGTCGCGGGTGTTGTGGTGCAGGTCGCGCAGGTCGATCAGGGCGGCCTCGTAGGCGTAGTCGTGCGCCAGCTCCAGATGCCCGACCTCGGCGCACATCACCGCCTGGGTGCAGGCCGACAGCGACGAGTCGCGCACCATGCGCGGCTCGTAGTAGTCGACGTTGCGGGCCTTCTGTTCGGGGGTGAACGCGTGGCTCTGCCAGTGCATCGCCAGCACCAGGTCGGCCTGCTTGATCACCTGCGCGGGATAGAGCCGGACGTAGGCCTCGTGCAGCAGCAGCGGGTAGGTGGTGTTCTTCTCGAAGTCCCATTCGGCGTAGGTGGTGAACCCCTCGCACTGCTGGTGGACCCCGAGCCCGTCGTCGTAGGGGATGTGGGCGGCGTCGGCGGCATCGCGCCACGCGGCCGCCTCCTCGGTGGTGACCCCCAGCGCCTTGGCCGCGTCGGGATGGCGGTTGCACGCGTCGGCGGCGGTGTGCAGGTTGTGCGCGGCCATCAGGTTGGTGAAGGCGTTGTCGCGGACGACCGCGGTGTACTCGTCGGGGCCGGTGACACCGTCCAGGTGCCAGACGCCGTGCCGGTCGTGATGGCCGAGCGAGAGCCACAGCCGGGCGGTCTCGACCAGCACCTTCAGGCCGCAATCGGCTTCCAGCTCGTCGTCACCGGTGACGATGCGGTAGCGCTCGAAGGCCATCGCGATGTCGGCGTTGATGTGCCAGGCCGCCGTGCCGGCCGGCCAGTACGCCGAGCACTCCTGCCCCCGGATGGTCCGCCAGGGGAAGGCGGCGCCCTCCAGTCCCAGTTCGGCCGCCCGCTCCTTGGCCAGATCCAGGGTGGAGGCCCGCCACTTCAGCGCGTCGGCCACCGTGTGCGGCGCGGTGTAGGTCAGCACCGGCAGCACGTAACCCTCGGTGTCCCAGAAGGCGTGCCCGTCGTAGCCGGTTCCGGTGAGTCCCTTGGCGGCGATGGCGCGGCGTTCGGCGCGGGCGCTGGCCTGCAGCAGGTGGAAGAGCCCGAAGCGCACCGCCTGCTGGGATTCGGGGTCGCCCTCGACCTCGACGTCCGCGCAGTCCCAGAAGTCGTCCAGATACTTCCGTTGCGAATCCAGCAGCCCTTGCCAGCCGCTGTAGCGGCCGCCGTGCAGCGCGGCCGCGACCTGGTCGCGCAGCGCCGGACGCGAGCGCATGCTCGACCAGCCGTAGGCCAGGTATTTGACGATGCGCAGCTTTTGTCCTGCGCGCAGCCCGCAGATCACGGTGGTCCGCGCCAGGTCGGCGCGCGAATCGGTGCTGACCTCGACCCGTCCGGGAACCTCCACCTCGTGATCCATGCCAGCGGCCATCATCAGCGCGCTGCTGCGGGTGCGGTGCATGAGAACCGCACCGGTATCGGTGTTTTCGTGGTCGACCTCTTCGAGCGGGTTCTCCAGGATGGCCGACACCCGCGGGTCGCCGGAGGTCTGCGGCTGGTCCTCGTTGGTGACGAGTTCGGACTGCACCGTGACCCGCACGAATTCGCCGACCGCTTCCACGACGTACTCGATGGCGGCGAGGCCGCGGTGGGGCAGGGAGACGAGCCGGGTGGAGACCACGTTGACCTCTTTGCCCGCCGGCGAGCGCCAGTGCGCGGTTCTCTTCAGCGTGCCGGCGCGCAGGTCGAGAACGCGCTCGTGCGAGAGCAGTTCGCCGTAGCGCACGTCGAAGGGCTCGTCCTCGACCAGCAGCCGGATGATCTTGCCGTTGGTGACGTCGACGAGCGTCTGGCCGGCCTCCGGGTAGCCGTAGCCGGCTTCGGCGTAGGGCAGCGGCCTGATCTCGTAGAAGGAGTTCAGATAGGTGCCCGGCAGGCCGTAGGGCTCGCCCTCGTCGAGGTTGCCGCGCAGCCCGATATGCCCGTTGGACAGGGTGAACAGGGATTCCGACTGGGCCAGCAGGTTGAGGTCAAGCTGGGTTTCGCGAACGTGCCAGGGGTCAACGGGAAACGCTTCGTCGGTGATCATGACTGCAGCAACTCGGCGAGGTCGCTGACCACCACGTCCGCGCCGTTGCGGCGTAAGTCCTCGGCTTGGCCCACTCTGTCGACACCTATCACGCACCCGAAGTTACCGGCCCGCCCGGCGGCCACCCCGGACAAGGCGTCTTCGAACACGGCCGCCGCCTCCGCGGGGACGTCGAGCAGTTGCGCCCCGCGCAGGTAGGAGTCGGGCGCCGGCTTGCCGGCGATGTGTTCCTGGCGCAGGGTGATGCCGTCCACCCGCTGTTGCACGAACCGGTCCAGGCCGGTGACCTCGAGGACGTCGCGGGTGTTGGCGCTCGAGGACACCACCGCGATGCCCAGGCCCGCGGCCGACGCCGCCTCGAGGTAGCGCCGCGAACCCTCGAAGACCTTGACGCCGTCCTGCTTGAGGACCTTCTGGAACATGTCGTTCTTGCGGTTGCCCAGGCCGTAGACGGTCTCGGCGTCATCGGGGTCATCGGGGCTGCCGTCGGGCAGTTCGATGCCGCGGCTTTCCAGAAACGACCGGACCCCGTCCTCGCGTTTCTTGCCGTCCACGTATTTGCGGTAGTCCGCGGCCGCGTCGAAGGGGACGAATTCGTCGCCGGTGCGCCGGGCCCGGTCGGACAGGTAGGCGTCGAACATCGCCTTCCACGCCTTGGTGTGCACGCTGGCGGTGTCGGTGAGCACGCCGTCGAGGTCGAACAGGCAGGCGCGCACCTTTTCTGGCAGACCCAGCTCTGAGCTCACCGGTGGTCCTCGCTTTCTGGTCTCGGGGGCTGGTTGACCGATACCCACTCCACCATGTCCGCCATGCGTGCCGCCAGCGTTTCGGTGCCCGCCGCCGCGGCGGGGCGGATGCCGCGAGGACCGGCGGACGCGGTGGGCTGGCGGGTAAACGCGTTATCACGCTGCGCCGCAATCGATTACGCCGACAATGAACTTCACTTCCCGCTAGTCGTGCGCCCCCTTGCCGTCCTCGCGGGGCCAGGTGCCCGGCATCATCGGCATGCGGGGGGCGTCGCCGAATTCGTCGGCCGCCAGGGTGGTCAGGCCCGCCGCGGCGACGGGTTCCTTGCGTGCCGTGCCGGCGAAGCCGAGGTTTCCGGCACCGCCATGCGACGCCGTCGTCTCCGGCTCGTTCCAGTCCGGATGGACGTCGACGTTCATGTCCATGAACTCGTCGCCGTGCCCGCGCTGCCGCGCCCGCCGGCGCCGGCGATTGCGCGCCGCCTCCCGCGCCGCCGCGGCCGCGACGGCCGCGGCCGAATCGGGTTCGGGCGCCTTCTTTTTCGCGCCGGCGGCGGCGCCCGCGCCCATACCCGAACCGAACCCGATGCCGGGAGGCGCGAGGGCATAAGGAGGGGTGAAGGGGACCGCGCCCGGGGCCGGTGGGGCGGGCGGTGCCGGGCTGGTCACCGTGGCCGCCGCGGACGCGGGCGCGGGAGCGGGTGCCGGCGCGACGGCCGCGGCGGGCGCGGCGACGGGGCCCATGGCGGGTGCCGCCGGCAGGCTCGGGGACGCGGCAGGGGCCGGGGCGGCCGGCACCGCGGCGGGCGGGGCCGGGGGCGCCGGCGCGGACAGGCCGGCAAAGCCGGCCAGCGCCCCGAAGGGGGCCGTGGCGACGAGCATCGGCAGCAACAGCAACTGGGGCTGCGTCGGGAGCCAGCTGGCGAGCTGGGCCAGGTGTGTCGGCCAGTCGAGCAGCACGAGTTGGGTGATGAACTCGAAGGCCGCCGCCGGGTTTTCCTGCAACAGGGCCCCGAACTGCTGGAAATCGGAAAACAGTTCGAGGGCCCGGACCACCCACCACATCAGGTCCCCGGGGTTGGTGTAGGCCTCGTAGGGCAGGCCGTTGAGGGTCCCCTCGACCGGATCCCAGTCGAGGCCGAACAGCCGCAGGATCTGGGCGACGAACTGGTTGAGCGGGCTGTCGAACCCGTGCTCGTGGTCGTGGTGGTCGTCGTCCTCCTCGTGGTCGTGGTGCGCGGTGGCCTCGGACTTCAGGATCGGCGGCGCGGGGTCGGTCGGCGGTACGGCCGCCACCGTCGCCGTGGAGACGGCGTCATAGGTCGCCATCGTGCCGGCGGCCTGGACCCACATCCGCGCATAGTCGGCCTCGTTGACGGCGATCGGAATGGTGTTGATCCCAAAGAAATTCGTCGCCACCAGGGCTTCGTGGACGACGTGGTTGGTGGCCAGCTCCGGCAGGGTCGGCATCGCCGCCAGCGCGGCGGCATACGCGGTGCCCGCCGCCTCGTGCTGGGTGGCCGCCGCGGCGCTGTGCGCACTGGCCTGCGTCAACCACGCCAGGTACGGGGCGTGCGCGGCGACGTAGGATTCGGCGCTGGGCCCTTGCCACGCGCCGGCCTGCGTCGACGCCAGCAGCGCGCCGAGTTCTTCTGCGGCCGAGGCGTATTCGGCGCTCATCGAGCTCCACGCCGCCGCCGCGGCGAACAGCGACGCCGGCCCCGGGCCGCTGCTGAGCAGCGCGGAGTGCACCTCGGGCGGGGACGCCATCCACACCGGCGCGGTCATCGGCAGGCGCCCCCGTGGTCGGCCATCGGCGGGGTGATTGTGGCGGGTGACGTTGTCACGGCAACTCCTGGGCTGGGGCGGGCGTGCAGATCCGCGACCAGTCAATTGAAAATGATTGTCGTTATCAATACTCGGGCGCCGACCTCATGCCAAAGGCATAGAATTCGCCGCGGCGGCGCGTTACGCACCGCGTTTTCGCCGTGGGCCTCTCGGGCGGCGCCGGCGCAGCCGGCCATTAGACTCGCCTGCGTGGCCGAATCCAGGGAAATCGAGGCAACCGAGGCGGCGGGCGCGTCCGGAGCGACCGCTCGTCCGGTGCTCGTCGTGGACTTCGGCGCGCAGTACGCGCAGTTGATCGCCCGTCGGGTCCGCGAGGCGCGGGTTTTCTCCGAGGTCATTCCGCACACCGCCACGGCCGAGGACATCAAGGCCCGCGACCCAGTGGCGCTGGTGCTCTCCGGTGGGCCGTCCAGCGTCTACGCCGACGGCGCGCCCCAGATCGACCCGGCGCTGTTCGACCTCGGGGTGCCGGTGTTCGGCATCTGTTACGGGTTTCAGGCCATGGCCCAGGCGCTGGGCGGGACCGTCGCCCACACCGGCACCAGCGAATACGGCCGGACCGAGCTGAAAGTCCTTGGCGGCGAACTGCATTCGGGCTTACCGAGCGTCCAGCCGGTGTGGATGAGCCACGGCGACGCGGTCACCGCCGCGCCGGACGGGTTCGAGGTGGTGGCCAGCAGCGCGGGCGCGGCGGTCGCCGGGTTCGAGAGCCGGGCTCGTCGGCTGGCCGGCGTGCA
The DNA here is from genome assembly GCF_000364405.1 of Mycobacterium sp. H4Y. Classification (NCBI taxonomy): domain Bacteria; kingdom Bacillati; phylum Actinomycetota; class Actinomycetes; order Mycobacteriales; family Mycobacteriaceae; genus Mycobacterium; species Mycobacterium sp. H4Y. Next base: position 626,759 of record NZ_AKIG01000002.1, on the reverse strand, counting down.
GTACCACCCGGAGGTGATGCACAGCCCGCACGGGCAGCAGGTGCTCAGCCGCTTCCTGCACGACTTCGCCGGGCTCGGCGCGGACTGGACGGCCGCCAACATCGCCGAGGCGCTGGTCGAGCAGGTGCGCGCCCAGATCGGCGACGGCCATGCGATTTGCGGGCTGTCCGGCGGCGTGGATTCCGCGGTGGCCGCCGCGCTGGTGCAGCGCGCCATCGGTGACCGGCTGACCTGTGTCTTCGTCGACCACGGGCTGCTGCGCGAGGGCGAGCGCGCGCAGGTGCAACGCGATTTCGTCGCCGCCACCGGCGCCAACCTGGTGACCGTCGACGCGGCCGACACCTTCCTCGACGCGCTCGCCGGCGTGACGAATCCCGAAGGCAAGCGCAAGATCATCGGCCGCCAGTTCATCCGGGCGTTCGAGGGCGCGGTGCGAGACATCGTGGGGGACAACGCTTCCGACGGCTCCGGCGTCGAGTTCCTGGTCCAGGGCACGCTGTATCCCGACGTGGTGGAGTCCGGTGGCGGCAGCGGCACCGCGAACATCAAGAGCCACCACAACGTCGGCGGCCTGCCCGGCGACCTGACGTTCACACTCGTCGAGCCGCTGCGGCTGCTGTTCAAGGACGAGGTGCGCGCGGTCGGGCGCGAGCTGGGCCTGCCGGAGGAAATCGTTGCGCGCCAACCGTTCCCGGGACCCGGCCTGGGCATCCGGATCGTCGGCGAGGTCACCGCGGAGCGGCTGGACACGCTGCGGCGGGCGGACTCGATCGCGCGCGAGGAGCTGACCGCCGCCGGCCTGGACACCCTGATCTGGCAGTGCCCCGTGGTGCTGCTCGGTGACGTGCGTTCGGTCGGCGTGCAGGGTGACAACCGCACCTACGGGCACCCGATCGTGTTGCGGCCGGTGACCAGTGAGGACGCCATGACCGCCGACTGGACCCGGGTCCCCTACGAGGTGCTGGAACGCATCTCGACCCGCATCACCAACGAGGTGGCAGAGGTCAACCGCGTGGTGCTGGACATCACGAGCAAGCCGCCGGGCACCATCGAGTGGGAGTAGCCGCCCGGCCGTAACGCGCCTGGCTCGCGGCGCCGCCCCATTGACAGTCCCCGCATCCGGGTGGTACTCATGGCGCAATTGAAAACAACATTTTCAATTGGTCGTGGCGCCGACGCCGGCTGGAGGACAACGTGGCCGAGCAAACCCGTGAACAGGCACAACCAGCCTGGAAGAACCCGATGGCCTGGCTGCCGCACTCGATCGCGGAGGCGGCGCTGTCACCGGGGGAGGGCCCGGCGGCCGACCTCGCCCAGGCGTGGGCGCACCTGCAGGAGCGACTGAACGCGGCCGAACAACTCGTCCGGAGCACACCGGTCAACAAGAACCGCCTCGACCATGCGTCGGGGATGCGGCACCTGATGGTGCTCCTGGCGGTCGGCACGGACATGGCGCTGCGCGCCGATCCCGACCCGGTGCTCGCCGTCAATCGCGCCAGGATGGACGACGTCGTCACCTGGGGCCTGGAATGCCCCGACTGCGTGTACCTGAACGCGAGCCTACGCGCGGGCGAGACCTATCGGCTCTTCGGCAACCGGGGGACGGCCCGCTACGTCGGGTTGCAAACCATGGACGGAATCGCTGCCACCGCCAATTGCCTCGTCGACGACCTCGACGTCGACACGGACGGGCGCTTCGAGGCGATCCTCTCGGCCGACGAGCACGAGGGCAATTGGTTGCTCCTGGCCGGGGAGCATCCGACGCTGACCGTACGGAACTTCTTCTACGACTGGGACACCGAGGTTCCCGCGTCGCTGCGCATCGAGCGCGTCGGTGACGAAGTGGTACCCGAAGTCCGTTCGGTCGAGCTGGATACCTCGGTCGCCCAACAGCTTTACGCGCTGGGGGACTTCGTCCACGACAACCTGAAGTTCTTCCTCGACTTCGGTGCGATGCCGCCCGCCAACGGATTCATTCCCCCAATGGACATGACGGAGATGGGAGCGGCAGCCGAAAACCGGCCCGTCATCGGACGATTCGAGCTCGAGCCCGACGAGGCGCTCATCCTGGAGGTGCAACCGCCCGACGGGGTCTACTGGAGCATCTCGCTGGGTAACCCGTGGTTGGAGACGATCCACTACGGCCGCCATCAGTCCAGCCTCAACGGGCATCAGGCGGTCATCGACCCCGACGGGGCCTTCCGCGCCGTCATTTCCGCGACGGATCCCGGAGTGGCGAACTGGCTCGACACCGCCGGCCACAGCAACGGTGCGATGCTCTTGCGTTGCGTCCGAACGAAAACCGCGCCGGTGCCGGACACGCGCGTCGTGAAGGTCGACGACGTCGTGGCGGCGCTCCCGGCCGACACCACGATGACCACGTCCGCCGAACGCGCGCACGTCATCGACGCCCGCCGCCGCGCCGTACACCAAAGGTTCTACCGATGAGCTTTTCCGCTGACGCACTCGAAGACGGCGCGCGGGCGGCCACCGGGCTCGAGGACTTCGGCTCGTCCTACTACCGCGAGGGCCTCGAGCGCACCGTCGATGCCCTGAACACCGAAGCCGAACTCAACGACCTCGGCCGCGTCATGCAGCACGCCACCATCAGCAACGCCCTCATCCAGCGGCTGAAGATCGTGGAAACCTACAAGCAGCACCCCGAGATCGCCGACGAGGTGGTCGAGGGCCCGGTCGTCGTCCTCGGTCTGCCGCGCACGGGCACCACCGCCCTGAGCCAATTGGTTTCTGCCGACCCACAATTCAGGTCGCTGCGGGTGTGGGAATCTCAGGCGCCCACCCCGCCGCCCGAGGCGGCCACGCAGCGCAGCGACCCGCGCATCGCGCAGGCCGCCGAGGGCATCGCGATGATCGAGCAGATGTTTCCCGACTTCCGGGCCATGAACAGTAACGAGCCCGAGGCCGCGACCGAATGCCAGGACCTGATGGGGATGAGCTTTCGCACCTTCCACTTCGACGGCGTGGTGCGCGTTCCCGGCTACGTGGAATGGTTGCTGGGAAGCGACATGCGCGAGACGTACGCCTTCCACAAGGATGTGCTCAAATTGCTGCAGTGGCATTGCAAGCCGAACCTGTGGCACCTGCGAACCCCGGTGCACATGTTCGCCCTCGACGCGTTCGTCGACGCGTATCCGAATGCGAAATTCCTGTGGAGTCACCGTGATCCGGCCAGGGTGCTGGGGTCGGTGTGCAGCCTCATCGCCTACGTCCGCAGCTGGAGCAGCGACCGAAAAGATCCCGAAGAGCTCGGCGCCGAGCAACTGGCATGGTGGGCCGAAGGCATGCGGCGGGCCATGGAATTCCGCAGGAAGTTCGGTGACGAACGGTTTGTCGACGTGTCGTTTGCCGCCCTGCAAACCGACCCGGTCGCGACCGTGGCCGACAGCTACGAAAAGCTCGGTCTGACGTTCACCGACTCGGCGCGGGCCAAGGTTCGCCAGTGGGCGGACGAACACAAGCCCGGTCACCGCGGCACCCACACCTACGACCTGGCTGACTACGGGTTGACGCCGGAACGCGTGCACGAAGCGTTCAGCGACTACATGGCCACCTACGATGCTTCGGCCTGACCGGACCGGCGGGCGCCAGAAACTCGAACCCGATCCGCAGGTACACGCCGCGATCGTGTCCGCCGCCGCCGAAGTCGTTCGGACCGAAGGGGTCCAGGCGCTGTCGGTCGCTGCGCTGCTCAGCAGGACGCAGCTGAGCACCCGGGCGTTCTACCGCCACTTCGACTCCAAGGATCAGCTGGTTGCGGCGGTGTTCCTGGAGATGGCCCGCGGTGAGGTCGCGCGGCTGCAGCAACGCATGTCGGGAGTCGATCCGGTTCGTGCGGTGTTGGCGTGGATCGCCGGCCGACTCGACCTCGCCTTCAATCAGCAGATCCGGGCGGACCTACGCCAGATGTCGATCGAGGCGCAACGCCAGATGTTCGCCGCCCCCGAAATCGTTGCTCCCGCGTACCGCGAAATACTGCACCCGCTTGTCCAAGAACTCGCGCGCGGAAGGGATCTGGGCATATTTCCCGAGATCGATCCCGATGTTGAGGCGCTCTCCATCCAGGGCGTGGTGTGGTCCAATGTCGAACGGCACTGGGCGACGGCGAGCCGGGACCCCGACCAGATCCGGGATCGCGTGCAGCGTTTCTGCCTCGGCGGCCTGGGGTTGACGCCCGAAGCGATCAGCGCTGCCCTTGCGGATGGGCAGCATCGACCTGGTCAGGGGAGTAGTCGATGACCGGGATCGATTCGCCGTACACGTCGAGCGTGTGCAGAAAGCGGTGCAGCCCCATCGTCGAGGCGCAGGTGAAGCCGAGTTCGACGATCTGGGCGGCGGTGAAATGCTCGCCCAATCGCCGATAGAACTCGTCGTCGATCGAATGATGGTCGCCCGACAGGCGGTCCAGGAATTCCACGGCCAGTCGTTCCTGCGGCGTCAACGAGTCGTGCTGTGGTGCCAGCAGGCACGCCACGTCGTCCTCGGTGATCGACTCGTGCTTGCGTGATTGGCTGCACGGCTCGCACTCGCCCAGCTGGGCGCTGCGTATGCGCAGCAGTTCCAATATCCGGCCACCCAGCAGCGTGTCCGCTCCCAGGTGTGTTCTGGCCATATCCACCTGGGCCAATTGCGCACTGCGGTAAGCAAATATCTGCAAGGGCACCGGTGTGGCGTAGCGGCCGTCTGCCACGCCCGCCTCCACGATGCGCCGCGAAGCCGTGCTCAATCGATCCATCGGGACCGGCGCGATGCGTGGCATGGGTTCGTCCTAGCTGTTGGTGGGCCCCAGGGCGTAGGCGCCGGTCTCGGGGTGGTGGTACCAGCCACCGGCGGCGTGGGTGCCGCCGTCGACATGGATCGTCTGGCCGGTGATGTAACTGGACATGTCGGACGCGAGAAACACTGCCGCACCGGCCATCTCGTCGACCAGGCCCGCACGTCCCATCGGGACCGTGAGCCCGAACCGCTCTTCGGAGCCCGGGGGCGCCACGTGCATGATCCCTTCGGTCAAGGTGATGTCGGGGGCCAGGCCGTTGACCCGGATCCCGTGGGGCGCGAGTTCGAGGGCCGCGGTTTTGGTGTAGTTGATGACCCCGGCCTTGGCCGCCGCATAGGTGGCGTAACCCGGTGCGGCGCGGACGCCTTCGATCGAGGTGACGCTGATGATGCTGCCCGCCAGGCCCCGCTCAACCAGGCCGCGCGCGACCCGCTGGGTGCACAAGTAGACGTGGCGCAGGTTGGATTTGTACAGCGCGTCCCAGCCGTTCTCGCTGGTGTCGAGGATCGGGGACCAGAAGACGCCACCGGCATTGTTGACCAAGATCGTGACCGGACCGAGTTCGGCCGTGGTCTGCGCCAGTGCTGCGTCGACCGCGGCGCTGTCGCGGACGTCGGCGGGGATGCCGAGCGCGCCGATCTCGGCCGCGGCCGCCGCGCACGATTCGGGGTTGCGCTCCCAGATCGCCACCTTCGCGCCAAATTTCTTCAATCCGACGGCGATGCCGCGACCGATGCCCGCGCCGCCGCCGGTGACGACGGCGACACGGTCGGTCAAAAGGATGCTTGCCGGATCGAGCGCCATGGATTAATCATAGAGTAATAGCAAGTCAAGCGTTACGATATTTACTTGATCTGTTGCATATGTAGTCAGGGGAAGGGGCGCCGCCATGGGCAACACCATCTTCGTCACCGGTGCCACCGGCCAGACCGGCGGCAACGTCTGCGAACAGCTGATCGAGCGCGGGGACCACGTCCGCGCGCTGGTTCGCAACCCGGACGAGGCCGCGGCGCTGGCCGCCATCGGCGTCGAATTGGTCAAGGGCGATATCAGCAACGCCGACGACGTGCTTCGCGCGGCCAAGGGCGCCGAGGCGGCGATCCACTGCGCGGCGCTGCTGGGCGGGGCCAGTCAGGACCTCGAGGATTTCAAAGCGGTCAACATGATCGGCACCACCAACGTGCTCGACGCGGCGAAAAGCCATGGCATGCGTAGGGTCGTCGCCCTGAGCACGGCCACGTTCATCGATTTGAGCACGGACCTCGACTTCGAAGAGGCTCCCGTTCTGCAGCACCCGCCCGACGACCCCTATACGGTCACCAAGCTCGCCGCGTTCCTCGAGGCGCACCAACGTGCCGCCGCCGGCGAGGACGTGCTGACCTGTCACCCCGGCGCGATCTTCGGGCCGGCGCCGGTGGTGGAGCGGGCCCTGCACCGGACTAGCTTCAACCGGGTGCTGTTGGCCGGCATGCGCGGAAAGATCAAGCGCTATCTCGCGTTTCCCGTGACGTGGGTGGCGGGCAGGGACGTCGCGAAGGGCTCGATCGCGGCGTTGGACCGTGGGGTGGCCGGTGAGCGCTATCTGTTGATCGGCCAGCCACAGGACACCGTCAGCACCGCCGCGGGCATCAACCGGGCCTGCGAGATCGCCGAAATCGAGCACCGCGTCGAAGATCTCGATTATCGGTCGGACCCGCAAGCGTTGACGGCAGAGTTCGGGCCGACCTTGATGGCCATCGCGGAGGCCGCGGCCAAGGACGTTCGCAAGCCCAGAGCCGACGACAACCTGACCACCAGGCGGCTGGGCTACGACCCGATGTCCTTCGACGACGGGCTGCGCCTGCTGATCCCCTGGCTGCGCGAACTCGGCCGGCTCGATCCGGTGGCCGCATGAAAGCGTCGACAGCCGAAACGCGCCGATCCGGTTCCGAGCACGGCGATCTGGGCGATCGGATACTCGACGCCGCGCGACGGCTCGTGTTGCGTACGGGCGCCCGGAAATTGTCGTTGTCGGACGTGGCGGCGCTGGCGGGGGTGTCGCGGCCGACGATCTACCGCTACTTCGACTGCAAAGAGGATCTCATCGACGCGCTGGGAAAGCAGGAGTACCGGCGCTTCAGCACCGCAATGGAAAGGGCGATGATCGGGGTGACCGGAGTCGCGCGACTGGAAGCCGCGATCGACGTCGTGGCGACGTTCGTAGAGGAGCAGCCACCCGGGCGTCAGCTCGACTTGGAGCCCGGCTTCGCCCATCAACAGATGGCCCGTGCGTTACCCATGATCATCGAAGGGCTGCTGCCCGTCTTGGAGAAATGCGCTCGCGAGGACGGCTTCGACACCGCGGTCAACAGCCGCAACCTGGCCGGGGCGATCGCGCGAATCGCGTTGAGCCACTATGTATTCCCGGACACCGACCCGGCGGTGGCCCGCCGTGAGATTCGCGCCGCGGCCGGTCTGCCCGGCGGTGGATCCAGGGGGACGCGTTGACCGCCTCGAAAGTTGTCTTTGACCCGTTTTCGAACGACTTCTTCAACGCCCCCTATGCCACCTACCGGCGCCTGCGCGACGAGGAGCCCGTCTATTACAACGAACATTACGACTTCTATGCGCTGACCCGTCACGCCGATGTCGCGGCGGCCATCAAAGACTTCGAAACATTCTCGTCCTCGCGCGGGGTCGATCTCGAGATGGTGCAGTCCGGTAATCCCGTGCCGCCCCTGATCATCATGATGGACCCGCCCCAGCACCGCCGGATGCGCAACCTGGTGAACAAGGTGTTCACGCCGCGCGCCATCGAACGCCAGCGACGGCTGGTCGTCGAACAGATCGAACGATTTCTCGCCGCGGCCGATCCCGTCGAATTCGATGTTGTGCAGGACTTTTCGGCGTTGTTTCCCGTGGAAGTGATCACCCGGCTGCTCGGCGTTCCCGCCGAGCTCCGCCAGAAGGTCCGCCTTCTCCTGGACAAGACGCTGGAGCGGGAGTACGGCAACGTCGCGACGCCCGAAGAGGGCGTTCGGGCCGGCATCGAGACCGGACTGATCTACTACAACATCATCCAAGAACGGCACGCCAATCCGCAGGACGACATGATCAGCGATCTGATCGCCGCCGAAGTCGAGCGCGACGGTGTGGCAACCAAACTCGACGACGTCGAGATCGCCGGCTTCGCTTCGATGTTGGGCGGGGCGGGCGCCGAGACGGTCACCAAGTTGGTGGGCAACGCGGTGGTCACTTTCGCCGAGCACCCAGATCAATGGCAGATGTTGCTCGACGACCGCAGCCGGATTCCCGCCGCGGTCGAGGAGTTGCTGCGGTGGGAGGCGCCCGCACAGTACCTGGTGCGGTACACCATGAAAGACGTTGAGTTGCATGGCACTACGATTCCCACCGGAAACCCCGTCCTGCTCTGTGTGGGTTCGGCCAACAGGGACGAGCGGGCGTTCACCGACGCGGATATCTTCGACATCAACCGGGACCGCAGCCAGGCGCAGAACCTGGGGTTGGGCTACGGGGTGCACAGCTGCCTGGGCGCCGCGCTGGCCCGAATGGAGAGCGCCGTCGCGCTGAACAAGCTGCTGGATCACATGCCGCGCTACGCGATCGTGCGGGAGGGGCTGCGCCGGGTTGCCATGACCAACGTCATCGGCTGGAACAACGTGCCGGTGCGTGTGCTGGGCTGAGCCGCCGCCTGCCGTTGTGGGCGATCGTCTCGTCGGCGTGCAGCTCGAACAGCTGGTGTCGGAAGCGAAGAACTCTGGCCGCGGAGCGGCGCCGCACAACATGGGTAACGGGCGCCACAGGAGTCGCTGCGCGGGCGGACAGGCGTTGTGCCCACCTCCGAGCGACAATCTCGGGTGGGCCCATGACCAGCGGAAACGTGTTGTCGCTCGGAGGTGGGCACACGCGGTGCGCCCTCCGCCAGGGTCTGGTGTGGCCGATGGGACTTGTGGGACGAGACGTGGGGCGACGCCGGCCGCCGCCGGGGCCGCCGGCGGCCGTCCCATTGACATGGTCAGCGTCGACGGAGTGGGACGCTGCCGGCGAAAAAATCACGCCCGAAAACACCATCAGCCACACCGGCACCGAGCGCATAAAGCAGCCCCTCACGTTGCTTGACGGTTGTCAGAGGGCCGGTGTTTACTTCGAACATACTTTCGAACACCCGGTGAAGGAGGCAGGTCATGACCGCGGCTTTTGCCTCCAGCCACCGCGAAGAAACCCGCGCTGAGCAGCTCGAATCGCTTCGACGGCGGATGGCGAGCATCTCCTCGAAAAAGGCCGGGCCGACCGTCCCCGACGACCTGCTGGACTCGGAGTCCCAGCTGGCGCTGCCGCAGTGGCTGGCGGACCTGCTGCCGGCGCCGCTGCCGCGGGGAACGGTGGCGGTGCTCTCGGGTGCCCGGTCGCTGTTGTTGAGCATGGTCGCCGCGGTCACGGCGGCCGGTGGCAACGCCGCGATCGTCGGCCAACCGGACATCGGGCTGCTGGCCGCCGCGGAGATGGGGGCGGACCTGAGCCGGCTCGCGGTGATACCGGATCCCGGAACCGATCCGGTCGAGGTGGCCGCGGTGCTCGTCGACGGCATGGATCTGGTGGTCCTCGGGCTGGGCGGGCGCCGGGTGCCGCCGACGCGGGCGCGGGCGGTGGTGGCGCGGGCCCGCAGCAAGGGCTGCACCCTGCTGGTCACCGGAGGCGATTGGCAGGGCGCGCCGACGCGGCTGGCGGCCCGGGTCTGTGGCTATGAGATCACCCCGCACTGGGGAACGCCCGCCCCCGGATTCGGGCGGATCAGCGGGGTGCGGCTGCAGGTCAGCGGGATGTGTGCGGGACGACGGGTGATGACCCAAGCGCGAGCGGGGTGAACTCCGGTGGTAACCCCCTCTGGTTCAAGGGTTTTGGCAATCTGGTGCATGGATTGGCCCGCGGTCGCGGCGGCGGCGGCCGCGGATCTGTCCGCGACCGTCCCGGTCGCGGTCACGCTGGCCAACCGGGTGGTCGCCTGTTCGTCGGCCGCCCGCGCGGTGGGGGTGCGCCGGGGGCTGCGACGCCGGGAGGCGGCGGCCCGGTGCCCGCAGCTGCATGTCACCACCGCCGACGCGGACCGCGACGCCCGCTTCTTCGAAGCGGTGATCGCGGCGGTGGATGACCTGGTGCCCCGCGCCGAGGTGCTGCGGCCCGGGCTCCTGGTGTTGCCGGTGCGCGGGGCGGCCCGCTATTTCGGGTCCGAGACCGTCGTCGCCGAACGACTGATCGATGCCGTGGCCGCCGCCGGCGCCGAGTGTCAGGTCGGGATCGCCGACCAGTTGTCCACCGCGGTCTTCGCGGCGCGGGCGGGCCGTGTCGTCGAGCCGGGAGGCGACGCGAGGTTTTTGTCGGTGCTGTCCATCCGCCAACTCGCCACCGAGCCGAGCCTGTCCGGTCCGGGCCGGGAAGAGCTGACGGACCTGTTGTGGCGGATGGGGATTCGCACCATCGGGCAGTTCGCCGCGCTGTCGCGCAGCGACGTGGCCTCCCGGTTCGGCGCCGACGGGGTGACCGCGCACCGATTGGCCCGCGGCGAGCCCGAACGGCCGCCCTCCGGGCGGGAGCCGCCGGCCGAGCTCGAGGCCGTGCTGGACTGCGATCCGCCGATCGACCGGGTCGACGCCGCGGCGTTCGCCGGGCGCTCGCTGGCCGGAACGCTGCATCAGGCGCTGATGGCCGCCGGCGTGGGATGCACCCGGCTGGCCATTCACGCCGTCACCGCCAACGGCGAAGAACGCCATCGGGTGTGGCGGTGCGCCGAGCCGTTGACCGAGGACGCCACCGCCGACCGGGTGCGCTGGCAGCTCGACGGGTGGCTGAGCAATCGCACCGCGCGCGATCCACGGCCCACCGCCGCGGTGACGCTGTTGCGACTGCAGGCGGTGGAGGTGGTATCCGCCGAGGCGCTGCAGTTGCCGCTCTGGGGTGGGCTGGGGGAGGAGGACAGGCTGCGGGCCCGCCGGGCGCTGGTGCGGGTGCAGGGGTTGCTCGGCCCGGAGGCGGTGCGAGTGCCGGTGCTGTCCGGTGGTCGCGGGCCGGCCGAGCGCATCACGCTGATCCCGCTGGGCGACGAGCCGGTGCCGCGGGCCGATCCCGATCTGCCGTGGCCCGGCCGGCTGCCCGAGCCGTCACCGGCGGTGCTGCTGGACGATCCGGTGGAATTGCTTGACGCCCAAGGGAACCCGATACGGGTGACCAACCGCGGGCTGTTCTCCGCCGACCCCGCCCGCATGATCAGCCAGGGCCGAGACGAGCGGCTGTGCTGGTGGGCCGGCCCCTGGCCGGTCGACGAGCGGTGGTGGGACGACCGGCCCGCGGGCGGTGCGGCCGGTCAAGGGTCGGGCCGCACCGCCCGCGCCCAGATCCTGCTGGAAAGCGAGCGTGCGTTGCTGTTGTGCTATCGCCAGCGGCGCTGGTACCTCGAGGGCAGCTACGAGTAGGTGGGCCGCAGCGCCTCCGGGGTCAGGTCCTTGAGCGAGGGGTATCCGTCGACGGCCATGATCAGGTCCGCTTCGGCCAGCAGTGAGCGCAGCACGTGCACGATGCCCTCGACGCCCCCGAGGGCCAGCCCGTAGGCGTAGGGGCGGCCGATCCCGACGGCGGTCGCCCCCAGCGCGAGCGCCTTGATGATGTCGGCCCCGCTGCGCACGCCCGAGTCGAACAGCACGGGCAGCCCGTCGGCCGCCTCGAGCACGTCGGGCAGGCAATCCAGGCAGGGCAGCCCCCCGTTGGCTTGCCGGCCGCCGTGGTTGGAGCAGTAAATGCCGTCTACGCCAATGTCTTTGGCGCGGCGAACGTCGTCGGGGTGGCAGATGCCCTTGACCATCAGCGGCAGGTCGGTCTCCGCCCGCAGCCACTCCAGGTCGTCCCACCGGAACGGGCCGCCGAAAATGGGCAGCTTGCGCACCGCCGCCTCGGTGGCGTCTTCGTCCCGGCTCAAGCGGGAGCGAAAAACGGGATCGCTGGTGTAGTTGGCCAGGCACCCGCTGGGCACCTGGGGGTAGTTTCCCCCGCTGAGGTCGCGGGGCCGCCAGCCGGTGACCCAGGTGTCCAGGGTGACCGCGATGGCCTTGAAGCCGGCCGCCTCGGCGCGGTGCACCAGGCTGGTGGCCATCTTGCGGTCCGGCGGCGTGTACAGCTGGAAGAACGCCGGGGTATCGCCCAGTTCGGCGGCGATATCTTCCATCGGGTCGGAGGTGAGCGTGCCCACGAAGAACGGGACGCCGGTGCGGACCGAGGCCCGGGCGCAGAGCATGTCCCCGTGGCCATCCGGGTCGCACACCCCGATGACGCCGATGGGCGCCATGAAGATCGGAGACGGAAACCTCATGCCGAACAGCTCGACGGACATGTCGCGCTCCTCGGGGGCGATCCCCATCCGCGGGTACAGCCCCCACCGTTTGAAGGCCGCGCAGTTGGCGCGCTGGGTGTGCTCGTCACCGGCGCCGCCCGCGACGTACTGCAGCACCTTCGGTGTCATCGCCGCCGCCGCCTTTTTCTCCAGGTCCTCGAACCTGATCGGGTACTGCGGCTGGTTTCCGTGCAGCGACTGGTCGTACAGCTCTTTTTGATAGTCGGCGAAGGCCATAGTCGGTCCAGTACCCCGCACCCCGTGCACCAAACGGCTTAAGCCCCCCGTGCCGGTCCCTAAGCGCCCCTCGCGCCCCGCGTCGTCCAGAGCTGTCGCGCCACGGCCGCACCGGCCAGCGCGGCCGCACTCGCCGCGGCCACCGGCACGGCGATCCGGGTGGCGCGCGTTCGTGAGTCGGGCTCGGGCCGGGCCGGCGGCGACGTGGAACCGATGTCGGCCGAGGTGTTCGCCATGGCCATGATCTGGCCCAGGTGCAGCGCGTTTGCCGTCCCGGAGTCGCGGATCTGCGTCTGGCAGGAGAATCCGTTGGCCACGACCAGGGCATCTGAGTTCTGTCGGATCGTCGGCAGCAGCGCCTGTTCGCCGCAGTCGAGCGAGAGTTGGTACTTGCCCTGCTCGAATCCCCACGAGCCGGCCAGCCCGCAGCATCCGCCGGAGACAGGCTGCACGTCGATGCCCATCTTCTGCAGCACCTGCTGGTCTGCGTCGACACCGCCGGTGGCCCGCTGGTGGCAGTGGCCCCACAGCAGCGCCCGGGCGGCCGACCCGTTGGAGGACACCTTGGGCGGCCCGAGGTCGAACTCGGTGAAGAACTGTGCGAAGTGATAGCTGTTGCGCGCCAAGCGGTCCGCGTCGTCGTCGTGCGGCAGCAGCTTCTTGAGTTCGTCCTTGAAGACGGCCAGGCAGCTCGGCTCCATGCCGACGATCGGTGTGCCGGCGCGTATTTCGCTGCGCAGCTGCGCCAACACGTCGTGTAGATAGTGTTCGGCGACGTCGAGAAAGCCGTAGTCATACAGGGGGCGGCCGCAACAAATGTGTCCGGTGGGCATGACGACGCGCCAGCCCGCCGCCTCGATCGCCTCCACGCACGCCACCCCGACGTCGGTGTGCAGGCGGTTGTTGAAGGTGTCGGGGAACAGGATCACCCGCGGCCCCGTGGGGTTGACGACGGGGCGCTTTGAGAACCACTGTTGCAGCGTCATCGGCGCGAAGGTGGGCAGCGGCCGCCGGCGGTCGATTCCGCCCACCGCCTTGGCGATTCGGGAGAGCACCGGCGTCTGGGTGGCGAAGTTCGCCACCTCGGGGATGGCACTGGCCAACCGCGCGGCCCGGTCGATGAACCCGAACGCGTACGCATACCGCGGCCGCCAGCGGCGCAGCGACCGGAAGTGGTGGTAGAGGAATTCCGCCTTGTAGGTAGGGATGTCCACCTCGACCGGGCAGTCGCTGGTGCAGCCCTTGCAGGCCAGGCACAGGTCCAGCGCGTCGGCGACCTCGTCTGACTGCCAGCCGTCGGTGATCACCTCGCCGCGCAGCATCTCGAACAGCAGCCGCGCCCGGCCCCGCGTGGAGTGTTTCTCCTCCCTGGTCACCTGGTAGCTCGGGCACATGGTGTCCTGCGCCTCGGGCACCCGGCACTTGCCGACCCCGACGCAGCGCAACGCGGCATGCGAGAAGTCGCCGTGGTCCTCGGCGTAGGCGAACTTCACCTGCGGCCGCGGGGGATTGTAATCCGTGCCCAGCTTGAGGTTTTCGTCGAACCGGTACGGGTCGATCACCTTGCCGGGGTTCATCTTCCACTCGGGATCCCAGATCAGCTTGAACTTGCGCATGGCCTCCATCAGCCGCGGACCGTACTGCTTGTGCAGCAACTCGGCGCGCTGCTGGCCGTCGCCGTGCTCGCCGGACATCGACCCGCCGTAGGACGCGACCAGGTCACCGGCCTCCTCCATGAAGTTGCGGTAGTTGACAAGACCGTCCTTGTGACGCAGGTCGAACCCGACCCGCGAGTGGATGCAGCCCTCCCCGAGGTGGCCGTACATGGCGCCGCGCAGGTTGTGTTTGGCGTAGAGCTGCTGCAGGTCACGCACGTAGTCACCGACCCGCCGCCAGGGGACCGCGGAGTCCTCCCACCCCGGCCAGTGATTGCCGCTGTCCACCGGGAACGCCGTCGAGCCCAGCCCCGCTTCGCGGATCGCCCACAGCTCGGCGCTGTTCCCGCCGTCCTGCTTGCTGCGGGCCAGCACGATGCGGTCGTCCTCGACGTGCTTCTTCTTCTTCAGCCAGCGAACGAATTCCTCTGCCCGATCGAGTGATTCGTGCGGCTCGTCGGAGCCGAACTGGATCATCAGCCAGGCGCCGTGGGAATCCGGGCGCGGCAACGCGGCCCGGCCGGCGGCATTGGTTCCGGTGAGTTCCTGGTCGTGCACGAGCATGTGGTCGACGGCCTCGATCCCGATCGGCTTCCACTCCATCATCTCCGGCGCGAGGTCACCGGCCGCGCCGAGCGAATCGAACTCCACCACCACCACCGTGCGGTGCAGCATGGCCGGGGTGAGCATCACCGTCGCGGTCAGGGCCACCGCGCAGGTGCTTTCGGTGCCGACCAGGGCGCGGGCGACGTTGAACCCCCGCTCGGGCAGCAGCTCGTCGAGGTTGTAGCCGGACACCCGCCGGGGCACCTCTTCGACGTCGGCGTACCCCTTGCGGATGTCGTCGGCGTACTCGTTACGCAAATCCCGTAGCGCGGCATAGATTTCGCCCTTGCGGCCGCCGGCGGCGATGATGGCGTCGAGGTCCTTCTCCTCGTTCACGCCGACGGTGAACCGGGCGCCGTCGTAGGTGACGATGTCGAGCGCGTGGGTGTTGTCGGAGGTGCGGGGCCCCGGTCCGTAGAAGCGCGATTGGACCGAATGCACCCCGCAGGAGTTGTTGCCGATGTTGCCGCCCAGGGTGCACCGCGAATGCGACGACGGGTCGGGGCCGAACACCAACCCGTGCTCGCCGGTGGCCTTGTTGAGCTGTTCGTTGATCACCCCGGTCTGCACGGTGGCCAGCCGGCGTGGCGCGTCGATGTCGATGATGTCGGTGAGGTACTTCGAAAAGTCGATCACCACCGCCACATTGACGGTTTCCCCGGACAGGCTTGTGCCGCCGCCACGGCACAGCACCGGGGCGTGGTAGGCGTGGCAGGCCCGAACCGTCTGCACCACGTCCTCGATCGTCTTGGGAACCACGACCCCGATCGGAACCTGCCGGAAGTTCGACGCGTCGTTGGCGTACATCGCCAATGTGGCCGTGTCGAACCGCACTTCGCCGCTGACGTGGCGGCGCAGCTGATTTTCCAGGCCGGTGACGTTGACCTTGTCGACGGTGGCCATCCCGGCGACGAAGCGCGTATCGGGGCGGGCCGGGATGGTCCGCGACTGATCGGCCTTGAGCAGGCTCATTCGTTGTCGCCCCTACCGCCGACGCTCTTGATGGATTCGGTGAACTCGTGCATCTTCTGCTTGGCGCCCTTCTTGGCGATGCTCACCCGGTCGGGATCCTTGACGACGGCCTTGGCGGTCTTCTTCGCCATCATCTTCTTGATGTGCGGCGGGACCGGCGGGATGTCCTTGTCGACGACCACCTCCAGCACCACCGGACCGCTGGCCGCCAGCGCCTGGTCCCAGGCCTCGCCGATCTTTTTCGGATCGTCGCAGCGGATGCCGGTCAGCCCGAGCAGCTTGGCGAACTCGGCGTAGGGAACATCCGGAATATATTGCGAGCCTTCGAATTTCGGCTCGCCACCCATCGCGCGCTGCTCCCAGGTCACCTGGTTGAGGTCTTCGTTGTTGAAGACGCAGAAGATCAGCGGTCCGTCGGAGAGCCGATCCTTGTAGCGCTTGACGGTGATCATCTCGGCCAGCCCGTTCATCTGGAACACTCCGTCGCCGACCAGCGCGATCACCGGACGGCCCGGATGCGCGAACTTGGCGGCGATCGCATACGGCGTCCCCGGCCCCATGGTCGCCAGGTTTCCGGCCAGCGACGCCGCCATGCCCGGGCGCATCTTGAGGTGCCGGGCCCACCAGTTGGCGACCGAACCGGCGTCGGTGGTCAGGATGGCGTTGTCGGGCAGTCGTTTTGACAGCTCATGGGCCACCAGCTCGGGGTTGAGCGGATCGGCCTTGTCGTGCGCCCGCTTGTCGAGCACCGCCCACCACTCGGAGACCTCCTTTTCGATCCGGTCTCGCCATGACCTGTCGTCCTTGCGCTGCAGCAGCGGAACTAGTTCGCGCAGCGTGTTTTTGGAGTCCCCGACCAGGTTGGCCTCCATCGGGTACCTGGTCCCGATCATCCGGCCGTCGAGGTTGATCTCGACCCCGCGGCACTGGCCTTCCTCGGGCAGCCATTCGGCGTAGGGGAAGCTGGTGCCGACGAAGAACAGGGTGTCGGCGTCGGACATCATGGCGTGGCTGGCGGTCGAACCCAGCAGCCCGATCGGTCCGGTGACGTACGGCAGGTCGTCGGCCAGCACGGCGCGTCCCAGCGAGGTCTTGGCCACGCCGGCGCCGAGCAGTTCGGCGGCCTGGATGACTTCGTCGACGGCCTCGGCGGCGCCCTGCCCGACGACCATCGCCACCTTCTTGCCCTCGTTGAGGATCTGCGCCGCCTTCTCCAGCTCGGATTGCGGCGGAATCACCCTGGGCTTGGTCCAGCCGACGCTGGTGTAGACCGCGCCGTGCATCCGGGGCGGCGAGGGGACCGCCTCGGACTCGCCCACATCCTCGGGCAGGATGATCGTCGCCACCGTGCGGTTGTTCAGCGCCACCTTGCACGCCCGGTCGACGAGTTGCCGCGCCTGCTCGGGCGCCATGCAGATCTGCACGAAGTCCGACGAGACGTCCTTGTACAGCGACAGCGGGTCGATCTCCTGCTGGAACGCCGCGCCCAGCGACATCCGTTTCTGCTGACCGATGATGGCGACGACGGGGTGGTGGTCCAGCTTCGCGTCATAGAGGCCGTTGAGCAGGTGGATCGTGCCGCCGCCGGACGTGGCCAGGCAACAACCGATCTCGCCGGTGAACTTGGCGTGCCCGGTCGCCATGAACGCGGCCATCTCCTCGTGACGGGGCTGGATCAGCTCCGGGTCGCCGCCGGCCCGATCCAGCGCGCCGAGCATCGACAGGATCCCGTCGCCGGGATAGCCGAATATTCGGTGGATGCCCCATTGGCGCAGGCGATCGACGATGAAGTCTGCGGTTTTCGGCATGATCCCTCCTCCGGTCCGGCCAGCGGCCAGCTCGCCGTTCGATTCCTTCGGCTGTGTGGATCAACCGGATCAACGCCATCGACCGTCCACCGACGGGTGTGCCAGTGGCAACGGTTGCAGGCGGCCACGATCGGTTGCTTACCCTCCGCAGCGGAGGTCAAACGGGCGGGTCGTCGCGGTTATCGGGTGCGCCGCGTCGCACCCCAGCGGGCGCCCGAAGGGCGGGGTCAGCGCGGCCGACGAAAGGTATTGGGGGCCAGGCGTTGCGCCGCCCACGGGTCCGCCGCGGACGGCGCTTCGCTATGCGCGCGTCAGTAGCGTCCGAAGACGGTCGCCACGTTGTGTCCGCCGAATCCGAACGAGTTGTTGATCGCGTACTCGTAGTTGCCGGGGCGGGGTTTGCCGGCCACCACGTCGAGGTCGATCTCGGGGTCGAGGTTTTCCAGGTTCAGCGTCGGGGGAACGACCTGGTCGCGCAGCGCGAGCACGGTCAGGATCGATTCGACGGCGCCCACGGCGCCCACGGAGTGGCCCAGGGCGGCCTTGGGGGCGTAGACGGCGGCGTTGCCGCCGTGGGGGCCCAGGGCGTTGTTGATGGCCCTGCCCTCGGCGACGTCGCCGACCGAGGTGCCGGTGGCGTGGGCGTTGACGTGGTGGATGTCGCTGGGGGACAGGCCGGCGAGCTGGATGGCGCGGGTCATGGCGTGCCCGGCGCGTTCGCCGTTGGGGTCGGGGGCCACCATGTGGTAGCCGTCGGAGGTGATGCTGGCGCCCATGATGCGGGCCAAGATGTTGGCCCCGCGGGCCTTGGCGTGCTCCTCGGTCTCGATCACCATCAGGGCGCCGGCCTCGCCGAACACGAAGCCGGTCCGGTCGCGGTCGAACGGGCGGCACGCGCCGACGGGGTCGTCGTTCTTCGTGGACATCACGATCCGCATCTGCGCGAACGCCGCGATCGCGACGGCCTCGATCCTGACCTCCACGCCACCGCAGATCGCGATGTCGGCCTCCCCGAAGACGATGTTGCGCCACGCCTGGGCGACGCCCTCGGAACCCGACGCGCACGCCGACACCGGGGTGATGACCCCGGCCTTGGCGTGCCGCTCCAGGCCCACCGCCGCGGCGGCCCCGTTGGGCATGTACTTGGACACCGCCAGCGGGGAGACACCCTTCATCCCGCGGGCGCGCAGGTCGTCGTAGCTGAACACGATTTGCTCCGCCGAGCCCAAACCCGTGCCGACGGATACCATCAGCCGGTTGCTGTCGACCTCGGGCGAGCCGGCGTTCTCCCAGACCCGCCGGCCCAGGACGGTCGACATCATCTGCAGGTAGCCCATCCGGTGGCGTTCGGCGCGGGTGAGTCCGCCGTCGAAATCCTCGAGCAGATGACCGCCGATGCGCACCGGCAGGTCAAACTCCTCGACGAACGAGTCCTCGAGTTTGCGGATACCACTTTGCCTGTCCAGCAACAGCTTCCACGTGGCCTCGGCGTCGGTCGCCAGTGCGGTCGTCATGGCAATGCCCGTGACGACCACGTTCGGCAGCGTTTTCCCCGTAACCAGCTCCGCCATGACTTCCGAAACCTTTCATTTGATGAGAGCTGCTAACGAATTGACGCCGAGCCCCACTCATCCCACCAAATCATGCCAACACAAACCCTCATTGTCCCTGACGTCAAGGGCGTGGCGTTAATCGGCGCGTACCGCCTGCGCCTGCGCCACCAGGGCGCGGCCGCCCGGCAACGCCCGCAGAACGGCGCGGGCCAGCCGGTCGCGGCCGCGCAGAGCGCCGGTCCTGGCCTGGCCGGTGCGCAGGTGGCGCCACCCCAGGCCCGCCCACGACGCCGCGACCACGGCGTCGGTCACCCCGCCGCGGGCCCGGCGCCGGTCGACGAGGGCCAGGCCGAGCGCGGTCGCCGAGTGCACCGTGTCGACCCAGACCCCGGCCGCCAGCTCCTCCGGCCCGGGGTCGACCCCCGACAACGCCGCCTGGACCAGATGGCGAGCGCCCAGGATCCGGGTGACGACGATCGCCTTGCGGTCGACCCGTACCCCGTGGATGTGGCTCAGCACCTCGGCGGGGGCGGCCAGCAGCACGCCGCCCCACCCCGCCCGGATCAGCTCGATGGCACGAAACTTCATGGGGTATCGGCTAACCGGCGCGCGAAGGGGCCCACCCGCTCGATGAACCGATCGAAGAACGCCGCTGCGGTCCCACCCTTGAGGTCAATCCCGATGAGCGCGTTGGGTTCTCGACGACCCGACCAGTCGGTCACCGTCATGGCGCGGGTCAGGGTCCCGGTCAGTTCGATGTCCACCGTCGCCGGCCGGGTCGTCACGAGCCCCGGATCCAGCGCGATGGCGGCGGCGACCGGATCGTGCATGTGTGCTTGATACCCGTGGCCGAGGTCGTGGTAGGCCTCCAGGTAGAACCGGGTCGCGTCCTCGATCACCCTGATCAGGGGGTTGGACGCCGTGGACCGGGTTGCGCGTTCGTCGTGTTCGCTCAGCGGCGTGGTCGTCGACCCGGCGGTGGCCGCCAGCCGGGCCAGGTGCTCCGGTGTCATCGCGACCTTACGGGTCAAGTCCAGCCCGCACAGGATCGGAAGCCGTTGGCGCCCAACGGTTTCCTTGCCCCAGGCCGCCAGCACCTCGGCCGCGGCCTCCGGGTCCACGCTGATGTTCCATTCCGCGACCGCGGTGGTGTTGCCCCGGTGGTCATAGGAACCCCCCATGATCACCAGCCGGCGCAGCAGCGACGGCAGGGCGGGTTCGGCGCGCAGCGCCAGCGCCAGATTGGTCAACGGGCCGGTCGCCACGCCGATCAGCTCCCCGGGGTGGGCCTTCGCAGCCCGCACCCACGCGTCCGCCGAGTCGTAGTCGGTGAGCCCGTCCCCACCCGGGGGCAGCTCGGCGTAGCCTAATCCCCTGGGGCCGTGGACTTTTGACGGCAAACACATCGGTCCGGTCAGGGTTTCATCGGAGCCTCTCGAAACCGGTATGCCGGTGACCTCGCACAGCCGCAGCAGGCCGAGATTGTTTTCGCAAACCTGCTCCACGCCGACGTTTCCACCGGTCGAGGCGATGCCGATCACCTCGGCGTCCGGGCTGGCGAACAGGTAGATCAGGGCCAGCGCGTCATCCACGCCGGTGTCGACGTCGACGAAAACGGGAGCGTTCATTGTCTACAACATAGCCATCACGGCTATTAGGCTGAGCTGATGCCCACAACGTCGGAGCCCCCGGAGGGCACTGAGTTAACGCCGCACTTCGACGACGTGCAGGCCCACTACGACTTGTCGGACGACTTCTTCCGGCTGTTCCTCGACCCGACCCAGACGTACAGCTGCGCCTACTTCGAGCGCGACGACATGACGCTGGAGGAAGCGCAGATCGCCAAGATCGACCTCGCCCTCGGCAAACTCGGGCTGCAGCCGGGCATGACGTTGCTCGACGTCGGCTGCGGCTGGGGCGCCACCATGATGCGCGCCGTGGAGAAATACGACGTCAACGTTGTCGGCCTCACCCTGAGCCGCAACCAAGCCGAGCACGTCGATCGGCTGATCGCGCAGTCGAAGAGCCGCCGTTCCGCCCGGATCCTGCTGCAGGGCTGGGAGGAGTTCGACGAGCCGGTCGACCGGATCGTCAGCATCGGCGCCTTCGAGCACTTCGGGCACGAGCGCTACGACGCGTTCTTCACCATGGCGCATAACCTGCTGCCCGACGACGGGGTCATGCTGCTGCACACCATCACCGGTCTGCACCCGACCGAGATGGCCGAACGCGGCATGCCGCTGTCGTTCGAATTCGCTCGGTTCATCAAATTCATTGTCACCGAGATCTTTCCGGGTGGGCGGTTACCGTCGATACCGATGGTGCAGGAGCGCGCCACCGCGAACGGCTTCACCGTGAGCCGCATCCAGTCGCTGCAGCCGCACTACGCGAAGACCCTCGACATCTGGGCCGCCGCGCTGCAAGCCCACAAGGAGCAGGCCATCGCGGTGCAGTCCGAGGAAGTCTACGAGCGGTACATGAAATATCTGACCGGCTGCGCCGACGCCTTTCGGGTGGGCTACGTCGACGTCAACCAGTTCACGTTGCAGAAGTGATCACCAGTGCACGCCGGGCACCCGGCGCACCAGCCGCTTGACGCCCCGCGGCGTGCGCAGGCCGCCGGTGACGGCGCGGACGGGCCGGTTGGGCTTGCGGCGCACGGCCGGCGGCGGCGCTTGGGCGGCGGGTGCCAGCCCGCGCGCCGCGGCCGAGTCGGGATAGCCGAGATAGAGCTGGTGCAGGATGCGCCGAGAAGTCCTGGGGACGAAGTAATTTCCGGCCTCGGCGAGCGTGCCCAGCGGGGTGTCGATGCGCGCGGGCTTGTCCACCAGCCCGCGCACCACCATCGCCGCCGCGCGTTCGGGACTGATCGCCCGGACCGGGTTGAGCCGGTGCGACGGCACGATCATGGGGGTGCGCACCAGCGGCATGTGGATGTTGGTGAAGGTGATGTGATCGGACAGCACCTCGGATCCGACCACGTCGGAGAACGCGTCCAGCGCGGCCTTGGTCGGCAGGTAGGAGCTGTATTTGGGGTTGCGTGCCTGCACGCCGGCGCTCGACACGTTGACGACATGGCCGAATCGCCGCTCGCGCCAATGCGGCAGCAGCGCCAGCACCATTCGCACCGCGCCGAAGTAGTTGACCGCCATCACCCGCTCGTAGTCGTGTAGCCGGTCGGTGGAGTTGACCACCGAGCGGCGGATCGAGCGGCCGGCGTTGTTCACCAGGTAATCGACGTGGTCGAAGCGCCCCAGGATGTCTTTGACGGTGTGCTCCACCGACGCGGAATCGGTGACGTCACAGGTAAAGGCATGGGCGGCACCGCCATTGGCGCGGATCTCGGCGACCAGCTCATCCAGCGCGGCGCCGTTGCGGGCCAGCGCGAACACGGTGGCGCCGCGCTCGGCGATCGCGATCGCCGAGGCCCGGCCGATGCCGCTGGAGGCGCCGGTGATGATGACGTGCCGGCCGTGCAACGGTCCTCGCGGATCGTCGCGGCGCGCGCGGTCCGGATCGAGGTGTTCCGCCCAGTACCGCCACAGCTTGGGCGCGTAGGAGGAGAACTCGGGAACCCGTATCCCGTAGTCCCGCAAGGCGTTTCGGGTCTTCTCGCTGACGAAGGTGGGCGGCAGGTCGACGAGGTCGAACACCTCGGCGGGGATGCCCAGCTGGGTGGCCGCCATGTTGCGCAGCACCCTGGCCCGGCCGCGCACGTTGAGGACGGGGGCGGCCACCGAGCGGGGCAGCGACCCGCGCAGCGGCGGCAGCCCGGCCGCCTTGGCCACGCCGCGGTAGATGCCGCGCAGGCCGATCGTCTTCTCGGCGGTGAGGTGGAACGTCTGCCCGTCACGACCGTCGGCGTGCGCCAGCGCGACCAGCGCGTCGACGACGTAGTCGACAGGGACGATGTTGGTGCGGCCGGTGTCGGGCAGCAGGATGGGGGTCAGCGACGGCAGGACGGCCAACTTGGCCAGCACGCCGAAGAAGTAGTACGGCCCGTCGACCTTGTCCATCTCGCCGGTGCGCGAATCGCCCACGACCACCGCCGGGCGGTAGATGCGATGGCGCAGGCCGGGCGTCGAACGCACCAGCAGTTCGGCCTCGAACTTGGTCTGGTGATAGGGCGTCGGCAGTCGCTGGCCGACGTCGAAGTCGTCCTCGGTGTATTCGCCGCGGAAGTCACCCGCCACGGCGATCGACGAGACATGGTGCATCGTCGCGCCGAGGCGCTGCGCCAGGGTGATCACCGCGCGGGTGCCCTCGACATTGGCGGCGCGCTGCTCGGACTCGCCGGCGGTGATGTCGTAGATCGCCGCGCAGTGCACCACGTGGTCGATCTCGCCCAGCTCGGCGAGGACCTCGTCGCTCAGGTCCAGCTCCGGCAGCTCGGCGACCAGCGGTTTGACCCGATCGCCCCACTGATCACCCCACGCCGCCGCGAGCCGTTCGAAGCGGCCCAGCGACCGCCGTCGCACCAGCACCCACACCTGCGCGTCGGGCCGGGATTGAAGAAGACGAGACACGACGCGGCGACCGATAAACCCGGTACCGCCGGTAACGACATACCGCATGAGGACATGGTGGCGTCGGCAGCCGCCCACGTCAACTGCCGATCTGCCGACTAGCTGTGGAAGTCGCGGATCCCGTCCCAGTCGACCAGCGTCCAGCCGGTCATCGGGTTGCCGGTGATCACCACGCGGCCGGTGTTGGGCAACGGGTGGGTGTTCATCAGGCTTTCCTTGCCGTTGCGGGTGTTCATCAGCGTCCACACCATGATCGAGTTGGCGTGCGAGAACACCACCGGGTTGCGGTGGCCGCTGTTGTAGACCTTGTTGACGGCCGCGGTGAACTGGTCGTTGAACTCTTTTCCGTTGATCGAGCCGGGGATGCTGTAGGACACGTCGCCCTTGATCCAGTTCGCCGGGGCCACCAGGTAGGTCGACTTCGCCATCGACTCGGGTTTGCCGTTGTACCAGCCGGCGTTGATCTCCTGGATGCCGGGCAGGATCTCGACCTGCTTGCCGAGTTCGGCGGCCAGCGGCGCGGCGGTTTGCTGCGTCCGGGTCATCGTGGAGGCGTAGACGCTGTCGTAGTCCTTGCGGCCGAGTTGGTGCGCGATCTGTTCGGCCTGCCCCTTGCCCTCCGGGGTCAGACCCGGGCCCGGCACGTCGGTGTCGATGGTGCCGGCGGCGTTGGCCTCCGACTGGGCGTGCCGGACGAACGTCACCGTGATCGACCGCGCCTGCGGCGAGCCGCCGCCGCAGCCGGCGACGATTACCGTTGCGGTGAGGGCGGCGACCGCCACCGAGGCCTTCCGGAACCAGCTGCGCTTGGGCATGGGAGATAGCCTGCCCTGCCGACGGCTTCGGTGGGAAGGGTTTGCGATGGTTACGTGCGGAAAAGCTATCGATTTCTGGAAAAGGAGGCCCTGATGGCGATTGACCCGAGTGCCGTCGGCGCGGTGACCGAACCCATGCCCTTCGAATGGACCGACCGGGACACGCTGCTCTATGCGCTCGGTGTCGGCGCCGGGATCGACGACCTGGCGTTCACCACCGAGAACAGCCACGACATCGACCAGCAGGTGCTGCCCACCTACGCGGTGATCTGCTGCCCGGCCTTCGGCGCGGCGGGCCTGGTCGGAAAGTTCAACTGGGCCATGCTGTTACACGGATCGCAGAGCATCCGGCTGCACGCGCCGCTGCCGCCCGCGGGCAAGCTCTCGGTGGTGTCCGAGGTCGCCGACATCCAGGACAAGGGTGAGGGCAAGAACGCGATCCTCGTGTTGCGCGGCCGGGGCACCGACCCGGACTCGGGGCAGCTGATCGCCGAGACGCTCACCACCCTGGTCATCCGCGGCGAGGGCGGCTTCGGGGGGATGCCGGGCCAGCGGCCGGTCGCGCCGGAGTTCCCGGACCGTGAGCCCGACGCGCGGATCGCGCTGCCCACCCGCGAGGACCAGGCGCTGATCTACCGGCTGTCCGGCGACCGCAACCCGCTGCACAGCGACCCGTGGTTCGCCCGCGAGCTCGCCGGGTTCCCCAAGCCGATCCTGCACGGGCTGTGCACCTACGGGGTGTCGGGTCGCGCGCTGGTGGCCGAGCTCGGCGGGGGCGTCGCGGCCAACATCACCTCGATCGCCTCGCGGTTCACCTCGCCGGTGTTCCCCGGTGAGACGCTGACCACGCTGATCTGGCGCACCGGGGAGGGCAAGGCGGTGTTTCGCACCGAGGCGTCCGGCGCCGAGGGTTCCGGGGTTCGCGTGGTGCTCGACGACGGCGCGGTGGAATACGCCTGACTAGGCTTCGAGCTGATCGGCCAGCCGGTCGGTGAACGCCGCGGCCCGCGCGGGGTTGTCCAGCGCGAACAGCGCCGCGGTGGCGCGGTCGCCATCGTCGCTGTGCCGCACCAGGATCGGAACGCCATCGTCGTGTACCGCGTCGAACGCGTCCTCGTCGGTGATGTCGTCGCCGAGGTAGACCGGCGTGAGTGATCCCGACCCGGCCCGGTGCAGGTGATCGATCACCCAGCGCAGCGTTTTTCCCTTGTCCCAGTCCAGATCCGGGCGCAGCTCGATGACCTCGCGCCCGGTGGTCACCCGGAGCGTGTCGCGGCGCCCCGCCGCGCGCACCGCGGCCAGCACCTCACCGACGCGGTCGCGTTCGGCGTTGCGGTAGTGCACGGCGACGCCGAATCGCTTGTGCTCCACCACCACTCCGGGGATTCCGCCGAGCTGGTCGCGCAGCCGGGCCGCCGCCTGCTCGAGCACCGGGATGGCCGCGGCCGCGGCGTCGTTCTGATGGTGTGTCCCGTCGGGCGCGGTCAGCTCGAAACCGTGACTGCCCGCATACCAAATGTCCGGCACGCCAACGCGATTCGTCACATCGGCGAGATCGCGGCCGGACAGCACCGCGACCGGACAGCCGGCGGCCAGCTTCGCCAGCGCCTCGGTGGCCCCGGCGACGGGCCGCGCGGCGTCGGGGTCGTCGACGATGTCCGAGAGCGTGCCGTCGAAGTCGAAGAACACGGCCGGCCGCCGGTCGGCCAGGCCATCGGCGGTGTCGGTCAGGGCCGCCATCGCATCCGGCAGTTGCGACATCCGAAGGTCCCCGGTGCGCACGTCGACCTCGCCGAGGTCGCTGACCACGGCGTCGGCCCCGGCGTCACGCAGCGCGCCGGCGCTCCCGGCCGGCCCGACGCCGATCACCGACGCGAATCCCGCGGCGCGGGCGGCCTCGACGCCGGCCGTCGCCCCGGAGACCACGACGGCGCGGCCCGGGCGCACCTTCAGGTCCGCGGCCGCCCGCGCCGGGCCGTCCGCGGGGACGACGGCGGTGCCCACCCCGACGTCACGCAGCCGCGCGGCCAGCGTTGAGCCGAGGTCGGTTTCCAGGTCGAACAGCACCGCGTCGTGGCGGCGCGGGTCGATGATGACCGGCATGTGCCAACCCTCTCACGACGACCTCCATCGAACATATTTTCGATAGACTGCGGGTGTGGGCTGGTTCAACGGGCCGCCGAGCTGGGCGGAAATGGAGCGGGTGCTCGACAGCAAGCCGCGCCGTGCCGGTGAGCCGGCGGGCCTTCCCGAGGATGCCCCCCTGTCGCGCAAGCGCGCCACGTACCGGCCGCCGGGGGACACGCGCCCGACCCACACCTGCCTCCCGTATGCCGAACTGCATGCGCATTCGGCGTTCAGCTTCCTGGACGGGGCGAGCACGCCCGAGGAAATGGTGGAGGAGGCGGCCCGGCTGGGCCTGCGCGCCCTGGCGCTCACCGACCACGACGGCCTGTACGGGGCGGTGCGGTTCGCCGAGGCGGCCGCCGAGCTCGACATGCGTACCGTGTTCGGCGCCGAACTGTCGCTGGGCGGCGAGGCCCGCACCGAGCGGCCGGACCCGGCCGGCCCGCACCTGCTGGTGCTGGCCCGCGGCCCCGAGGGCTACCGGCGGCTGTCGCGGCAGCTGGCCGCGGCGCACCTGGCCGGCGGCGAGAAGGGCAAGCCCCGTTACGATTTCGACGCGCTGACCGAGGCCGCCGGCGGGCACTGGCACATCCTGACCGGGTGCCGCAAAGGCCATGTGCGCCAAGCGCTTTCCGACGGGGGTCCGGACGCCGCCGAGCGGGCGCTGGCCGACCTGGTGGACCGGTTCGGCGCGCAAAGGGTCAGCGTCGAGTTGACCCATCACGGGCAACCGCTCGACGACGAACGCAACGCGGCGCTGGCCGCGCTGGCCCCGCGCTTCGGGGTCGGCGTCGTCGCCACCACCGGCGCGCATTTCGCGGGGCCGTCGCGGCGCCGGCTGGCCATGGCGATGGGCGCCATCCGGGCCCGGGAGTCCCTGGACTGCGCCGCCGGATGGCTGGCCCCGCTGGGCGGTTCGCACCTGCGCTCCGGCGCGGAGATGGCCCGGCTGTTCGCTGGGGCCCCCGACGTGGTGACCGCGGCCGCCGAACTGGGCGAGCAGTGCGCGTTCGGGCTGGCGCTCATCGCGCCCCAGCTGCCGCCGTTCGACGTGCCCGACGGGCACACCGAGGACAGCTGGCTGCGGCAGCTGACCATGGCCGGCGCGCGTGACCGCTACGGTCCGAGCGCACCGCGCGCGTACTCCCAGATCGAGCACGAGCTCAAAGTCATTGCCCAGCTGCGGTTTCCGGGCTACTTCCTGGTGGTGCACGACATCGCCCGGTTCTGCCGGGACAACAACATCCTGTGCCAGGGCAGGGGATCGGCGGCCAACTCCGCGGTCTGCTACGCCCTCGGCGTCACCGCCGTCGACCCGGTGGCCAACGAGCTGCTGTTCGAGCGCTTTCTGTCGCCGGCCCGCGACGGGCCGCCCGACATCGACATGGACATCGAGTCCGACCAGCGCGAAAAGGTCATCCAGTACGTCTACGACAAATACGGCCGGGACTACGCCGCCCAGGTCGCCAACGTCATCACCTACCGGGGAAAGATCGCGGTGCGCGACATGGCCCGCGCCCTGGGCTTCTCGCAGGGCCAGCAGGACGCGTGGAGCAAGCAGATCAGCCACTGGGGTGGATTGGCAGGAGGCTCGCCGGATTTGGATGTTCCAGAGGACATCCCCGAGCCGGTGATCGACCTGGCGAACCAGATCCGGAACCTGCCGCGGCACATGGGCATTCACTCCGGCGGCATGGTGATCTGCGACCGCCCGATCGCCGACGTGTGCCCGGTGGAGTGGGCGCGGATGGAGAACCGCAGCGTCCTGCAATGGGACAAAGACGACTGCGCGGCAATCGGTTTGGTGAAGTTCGACCTGCTCGGGCTGGGCATGCTCTCGGCGCTGCACTACGCCATCGACCTGGTGGCCGAGCACAAGGGGATCGAGGTGGACCTGGCCCGCCTGGACCTCTCCGAGCCGGCGGTGTACGAGATGCTGGCCCGCGCCGATTCCGTCGGCGTGTTCCAGGTGGAGTCGCGCGCGCAGATGGCCACGCTGCCGCGGCTGAAGCCGCGGGTGTTCTACGACCTGGTG
This sequence comes from Mycobacterium sp. H4Y, assembly GCF_000364405.1. Taxonomy (NCBI): domain Bacteria; kingdom Bacillati; phylum Actinomycetota; class Actinomycetes; order Mycobacteriales; family Mycobacteriaceae; genus Mycobacterium; species Mycobacterium sp. H4Y. The sequence goes on along the minus strand of NZ_AKIG01000002.1, from coordinate 598,252 downwards.
GTGGAGGTCGCGCTGATCCGCCCCGGCCCGATCCAGGGCGGGTCGGTGCACCCCTACATCCGGCGGCGCAACGGCGAGGACCCGGTGGTCTACGACCACCCGTCCATGGAACCGGCGCTGCGAAAGACGCTGGGGGTGCCGCTTTTTCAGGAGCAGCTGATGCAGCTCGCGGTCGACTGCGCCGGGTTTTCCGCCGCCGAGGCCGATCAGCTGCGCCGCGCCATGGGATCCAAGCGCTCCACCGAACGCATGCGACGGCTGCGCGGCCGGTTCTACGAGGGCATGCGCGCGCTGCACGGCGCGCCCGACGAGGTGATCGACCGGACCTACGAAAAGCTGGAGGCATTCGCCAATTTCGGTTTCCCGGAAAGCCACGCGCTGAGCTTCGCGTCGCTGGTCTTCTACTCGTCGTGGTTCAAGCTGCACCACCCGGCGGCGTTCTGCGCCGCGCTGCTGCGCGCCCAGCCGATGGGTTTCTACTCGCCGCAGTCGCTGGTGGCCGATGCGCGCCGGCACGGCGTGACCGTGCACGGCCCGGACGTCAACGCCAGCCTGGCGCACGCCACCCTGGAAGACTCAGGAAACGCCGTCCGGCTCGGTCTGGGTGCGGTCCGCCATATCGGCGACGACCTGGCCGAGCAACTGGTCGAGGAGCGAAAAGCCAACGGGCCCTTCGCCTCCCTGCTGGATGTGACGTCGCGGCTGCAATTGAGCGTGCCGCAGACCGAGGCGCTGGCCACCGCCGGGGCTTTTGCCTGCTTCGGCATGTCCCGGCGCGAGGGTCTGTGGGCGGCCGGGGCGGCCGCCACCCAGCGGCCGGGCCGCTTGCCCGGGGTGGGCTCGTCCTCGCACGTCCCGGCGTTGCCGGGGATGAGTGAGCTGGAACTGGCCGCCGCCGACGTGTGGGCCACCGGCATCTCCCCGGACAGTTACCCGACGCAGTTCCTGCGGGAAGACCTGGACGCGATGGGGGTGGTGCCCGCCGAGAAGCTGGGATCGGTGCCCGACGGCGACCGCGTGCTGATCGCCGGGGCGGTGACCCACCGGCAGCGCCCCGGCACGGCCCAGGGGGTGACGTTCCTGAACCTGGAGGACGAGACCGGGATGGTCAACGTGCTCTGCGCGCCGGGGGTGTGGGCGCGGCATCGCAAGCTGGCGAACTCGGCGCCGGCGCTGCTGGTGCGCGGGCAGGTCCAAAACGCCACCGGCGCGATCACCGTCGTCGCGGAGCGGTTGGGCCGCATCACCCTGGCGGTCGGCTCGAAATCGCGCGACTTCCGGTGAGGTGCCGCGAGAGTGCAACTGCTGACGGTGTTACTCGAGAAATGTGTCGCTAGTTGCACTTTCGCGGCAGTCGGTAGGCTCCACCCATGACCCTCAACCTGTCCGTCGACGAAGTCCTCACCACCACCCGCTCGGTCCGCAAGCGCCTCGACTTCGACAAGCCGGTCAGCCGCGACGTGCTGAGGGAATGCCTCGAACTCGCGCTGCAGGCGCCCACCGGCTCCAACGCGCAGGGCTGGCAATGGGTGTTCGTCGAGGACGCCGAGAAGAAGAAGGCGATCGCCGACGTCTACCTGGCCAACGCCCGCGGCTACCTCAGCGCCCCGGGGGCCGCGTACCCCGACGGGGACACCCGTGGCGAGCGGATGGGCGCGGTCCGCGATTCCGCCACCTACCTCGCCGAGCACATGCACTCCGCGCCGGTGCTGTTGATCCCCTGCCTCGAGGGCCGCCCGGACAAGTCGCCGTTGGGTGGGGTGTCGTTCTGGGCGTCGCTGTTCCCGGCGGTCTGGAGCTTCTGCCTGGCGCTGCGCTCGCGGGGACTGGGGTCGTGCTGGACGACGCTGCACCTGCTGCGCGACGGCGAGCAACAGGTCGCCGACATCGTGGGCATCCCGCGCGACCGTTACAGCCAGGGCGGCCTGTTCCCGATCGCCTACACCAAGGGCACCGACTTCCGCCCGGCCAAGCGGCTGCCCGCCGAGCAGGTCACGCACTGGAACAGCTGGTGACCGCGGCGTTCGCGCGGGCGACTTAGCCGGGCGCGGCGGGTCGCCACGATCAAAGAGAGCTAGGTCGGCCAGGACATCAGCGGCCACACCTCGACGACCCCGTGCGCGACGGCGCACGGGGTCTGGCTCACCCGCTCGATCGCCGCGTCGAGATCGTCGGCCTCCAAGACCGCGAACCCGGCAATCGGCAGCGCCGAATGCAGATAGGGCCCGGGCTCGATCCGCACGCCGGCGCCGTCCGGATTGCGCACCTGAACGGGGTGTCCGGCGGTCCCGATGAGGGCACCCGCGGCGCGCAGCGCGTCATCGCGCGCGTGCGCGGCCTGCCTGCACTCGTCGCTCACGCGGTGGTACCCGGCCGCGTCCCCGTAACCGATGGTGATGAAGGTAGCCATGCCGTGCTGACTTCCCGCGGGCGCGAAACTCACCGCGGCGATCGCGACCTAGGTCGCCCCGGCGTACTCGTGCTGCCGCCACGCCTCGTAGACGGCGACCGCCGCGGCGTTGGACAGGTTCAGCGAGCGCCGGCCCGCCAGCATCGGGATGCGGACCTGCCCGGTGATGTGCGGGTCGGCCAGCGTCGCCGCGTCCAGCCCGGTGGGCTCGGGGCCGAACATCAGCACGTCGCCCGCGCGGTAGCGCACCTGCGCGAACGAGGTGGGCGCGTGCGAGGTGAACGCGAAGACCCGCTCGGGCGACAGCGCGTCCCAGGCCGCCGCCAACGAGGCGTGCACGGTCACCGAGGCCAGGTCGTGGTAGTCCAGCCCTGCCCGTCGCAGCTTGGGTTCGGACAGGTCGAAGCCCATCGGCTCGACCAGATGCAATTCGCAACCCGTCGCCGCCGCCGTGCGGATGGCGTTGCCCGTATTGGGGGCGATGCGCGGGGAGTAGAACATCAGCTTGAACACAACGCGATAATGGTCGCATGGTCGAGCAGAGCATTTGGATGCAGAAGGTCGCTGCCGATCCCGGGCATTCGCATTGGTATATCGAGCGGTTCCGCGCCATGGCCCGCGCGGGTGACGACCTGGCCGGCGAGGCCCGCTTCGTGGACGCCATGGCCCCCCGCGGCGCCCGCATCCTCGACGCCGGCTGCGGGCCCGGCCGGTTGGGCGGCTACCTGGCCGGCGCCGGCCACCGGGTGGTCGGCGTGGACGTCGACCCCGCGCTCATCGCCGCGGCCGAACAGGACCATCCCGGCCCGCGCTGGCTGGTCGGCGACCTCGCCGAGCTCGACCTGCCCGCGCGCGGCATCGCCGACCCGTTCGACGTCATCGTCTCCGCCGGCAACGTCATGACGTTTCTGGCCCCCAGCACCCGGGTCCGAGTGCTGAGCCGGCTGCGCGCCCACGTCGCCGGCGACGGTCGCGCGGCGATCGGCTTCGGCGCCGGGCGCGACTATGACTTCGACGTGTTTCTGAACGACGCGGTCGACGCGGGATTCGCGATCGACGTGCTGCTGTCCACCTGGGATCTGCGGCCGTTCACCGACGACTCCGACTTCCTGGTCGCAATCCTTCGGCCCGCCTAGCGTTTTCGCGGGATCGGTGTTTGCCAGGACCGACCGCGGGCGCGCGGCGCCACCTTGGAGGGACCTGTCTGCTCAGTAACGATTCTGGTGGGCTGGGCCGCGGGCTGTCATACTCGTCGGATTGCCACACTTACACGCGCGCGCCTATCTGGCGCGGGGCGGGTGGAAATAAAGCAGGAAGTTTCATGAGCCTCTCGTTTTGTTCAGCGCTCAGGGTCAGCGCGGCGGCCGGTCATGCGGCCGCGATGACGTGACCATGTTCGCCCGCCCGGCCGGTGCGGCCGAGGCGGATGCCGCCCCGCCCGCACCGGTTCCCGGCGCCACCAGCCACACAGCGGGGGCGGCCAAACGCCCGCCCGCCTGGTCGCTGAGCAACTGGCCGGTCGGCTGGAAGGTGCTGGCGATCGTGCTGGTGCCGCTGATCTTGGTGACGGTTTTCGGTGTGCTTCGCATCCACACCGCGATGGACAGCGCGGCGCGCCTGAAACTGGCCGCCACCCGCGCCGACGTGGTCCCGGTGATCACCAAATACATGTCGGCCCTGGACGTCGCGCTGCAGGCCGGGTCCGCCGGGCGTGACGTCGAGGGCGCCAAAAAGAACTACGAGGCCCGCAAGGGCGAACTGCAGGGCCGGCTGGCCGACACCGACGTCACCGACGACGTCCGATCGGGCGTCAACACGCTGCTCGACGCCGGCCAGATGCTGGTGAGCAAGGCGTCGGACAGCGGCCTCGGTCTGCGGGAGCGGGTGACCCTGTACGCGCCGATCCTGTTGACGGCCGAAGACGTCATCAACGCCTCGGTGCGGGTCGACGACGAGCACATCCGGGCCCAGGCCCAGGGCTTGAGCCGGGCGGTCGGCGCGCGCGGGCAGATGACGATGCAGAAGATCCTCATCACCCGCGGGGCCGAACTGCCCGAGCCGCAGCTGCGCACCTCGATGGCCACCCTGGCGGGCACCGAACCGTCGACGCTGTTCGGCATGAGCGAAGTGCTCGGGGCCGGGTCGCCCGAGGCCAAGACGCTGCAACAGCAGATGGTGGCCCGGATGGCGATCATGTCCGACCCGGCCAGCGTGCTCGTCGACAACGCGGACCTGCTGCGGTCCGTCCAAGCCACCGACGACATCGCCGACCAGGTCATCAAGAACGTCACCGCCTCGGTGACCAAGGCGGTGCACGCCCAGGCCGCAGACCGGCGCAGCGCCGCGATCGTCGACACCGTGTTGGTGCTGGCGGCGATCGTCATCGCTCTGGTCGTGGTGCTGCTGGTGGCGCGCGCGTTGGTGCGGCCGCTGCGCATCCTGCGCGACGGCGCGCTCAAGGTCGCCCACACCGATCTCGAGGAGGAGGTCGCCCGGGTGAAAGCCGGTGGGGCCGAACCGATTCCGACGCCGCTGCCGGTCTACACGACCGAGGAGATCGGTCAGGTCGCCCACGCCGTCGACGAACTGCACACCCAGGCCCTGCTGCTGGCCGGCGACGAGGCGCGGTTGCGGCTGCTGGTCAACGACATGTTCGAGACCATGTCGCGGCGCAGCCGGTCGCTGGTCGACCAGCAGCTGGCGCTCATCGACCGGCTGGAGCGCAACGAGGAGAACCCCGAACGCCTCGACAGCCTGTTCCGGCTGGACCACCTGGCGGCGCGGCTGCGCCGCAACAGCGCCAACCTGCTGGTCCTGGCCGGCGCGCAGCTTGCGCGCGACCAGCGCGACCCGGTGCCGCTGGCGACGGTGATCAGCGCCGCGGTGTCCGAGGTCGAGGACTATCGCCGCGTCGAGATCGCCGGGCTGCCCGAGTGCGCGCTGGTGGGCGCGGCCGCGGGCGGCGCCATCCACCTGTTCGCCGAGCTGATCGACAACGCCCTGCGCTACTCGCCGCCGACGACGTCGGTGCGGGTCTCGGCGTCGCGGAGCGGCTCAGATTCTCAAGGCGGGGTCGTGGTGCGGATCGCCGACTCCGGTCTGGGGATGAACGACGCCGACCGCCGCATCGCCAACATGCGCCTGCAGTCCGGCGGCGACGTCAGCCCCGACAACGCGCGGCACATGGGGCTGTTCGTGGTGGGTCGGATCGCGGGCCGGCACGGCATCCGGGTGGGGCTGCGCGGCCCCGCGGCCAACGAAAAGGGTACGGGCACCACCGCCGAGATCTACCTGCCGCCGACCGTGCTCACCGGCCTGGCAGCCGCGGAATCGGCTGCGCCCCGGCACATTCGGGCGGTGTCGTCTCCGAGCGCCAAACTCGCCAGCGCGATCGCCGCGCCCCCGCCCGCCGACGACGCGCGGCGGCACGACGGCACGCGCGAGCCGGCGGCCCGCAACGCCGCGCCCGCGCCCGGGCCGTCGGTCACCCTGCTGCCGCGCCGCAACCCGGGTTCCAGCGGCATCACCGATGTCCCGGCCCCGCCCGCCGAACCACCGCCCCCGCGGCGGCGCCGCGAGCTCGCGACCCCCTGGTGGGAAAACGCGCCCCAGGCCGCGCCGGCCGCCAGGCCCGCCGAGCCCGAGGCCGCACCGGAGCCACCACCGCAGGCCAAGCCCGCGCCGGAGCCCGCGCCCGAACCGGCGCCGCCTCCGCCGGTGCGGGCGGCATCGGACACCTCGGCCTTCTTCGCCGCCCGGCCCCGCGAACCCCGGCAAGACAAGCCCGCCGACCCGGCGACCGACGATGACGTCATCTACCGGCGGATGCTCTCGGAGATGCTGGGCGACCCGCACGACCTGGTCAACAGCCCCGACCTGGACTGGCAGTCGGTCTGGGACCGCGGCTGGACCCTGGCGGCGGCCGCCGAGGACACGCCCGTCGAAGCGCACACCACCGACCACGGCCTGCCGGTCCGCACGCCCGGCGCCCGGCTGGTGCCCGGCGGCGCCAACGGAACGGGCCTGGGCGAACGGGACGAGCCCGAGCACGGCCAGAACGGCAGATCGCACCGGGAGCCGCAGCACGCGGCCGTCACCCGCGACCCCGAGGCGGTGCGCGCCTCGTTCAGCAACCATTTCGGCGGCGTGCGCAGCGGACGCTCGCATGCCCGTGACACGGAACAAGGACCCGACCAACAATGACTTCCGCGACCTCCCCCGACAACTCACTGGACTGGCTGGTGACCAGGTTCGCCCGCGAGGTCCCCGGCGTCGCGCACGCGCTGCTGGTGTCCGTCGACGGGCTGCCCATCGCCGCCAGCGAGCACCTGCCCAGGGAACGCGCCGACCAGCTGGCCGCCGTCGCCTCCGGGCTGGCCAGCCTGGCGACCGGTGCCGCGCAGCTGTTCGAGGGCGGGCAGGTGCTGCAGTCGGTCGTCGAGATGGCCAACGGCTACCTGCTGTTGATGCGCGTCGGGGATGGCTCGCATCTCGCGACCCTCGCCGCGACGTCGTGCGACATCGGTCAGATCGGCTACGAGATGGCCGTCCTCGTCGAACGGGTCGGGGGCGTGGTGCAGTCGACCCGCCGGTCCGCCGCCCACTCGTGAGCCGCGATGGACACCCCCGAGAGCTGGCCCGCACACCGTAAGGGGAACCTGGTCCGCCCGTACACCCTGACGTCCGGCCGGACCGACACGAACGTCGAGCTGCCCCTGGAGGCGCCGCTGCAGACGCTGCAGCCCGGCGCACCCCACCGGTGGCCGCCCAACGATGCGCGGGGCAGAATCATCCAGCTGTGCGGCCAGGGTCCGCCGAGCCCGTCGGTCGCCGAGATCTCGGCCCGGCTGGACCTGCCGCTCGGCGTCGCGCGCGTCCTGGTCGGGGATCTGGTGCTGTCCGGCTACCTTCGGGTGCATAGGACGTTGTCCGAGCGTTCGACCCGCGATGAGCGTCACGAACTCATAGGAAGGACCCTGCGTGGCTTACGCGCACTCTGAGGTGCAGCAAGATTCCGGCGCCCACGCGTCGACGAAGATCGTGATCGCCGGCGGATTCGGGGCCGGCAAGACCACCTTCGTCGGGGCGGTGTCGGAGATCATGCCGCTGCGCACCGAGGCGATGCTGACCGACGCCTCGACCGGCGTCGACGCCCTCGAGGCCACCCCGGACAAGCGGACCACCACCGTCGCGATGGACTTCGGCCGGATCACGCTGGCCGAAGACCTGGTGCTCTACCTGTTCGGCACGCCGGGGCAGCGCCGCTTCTGGTTCATGTGGGACGACCTGGTCCGCGGCGCCATCGGGGCGGTGGTGCTGGTCGACTGCCGGCGCCTGCAGGACAGCTTCGCCGCCGTGGACTTCTTCGAGCACCGCAACCTGCCGTTCCTGGTCGCGGTCAACGAGTTCGACGGGGCGCCGCGCTACCCGGTCGCCGAGGTGCGCGAGGCGCTGACCCTGCCCCCGCACATCCCGGTGATCACGGTCGACGCCCGCGATCGCCGGTCGGCGACCGACGCCCTGATCGCGGTCAGCGAATACGCCCTGGCCACCCTGACGCCCAATTGAGCGAGGAGTGGGTCGACCGCGAGTTCGACGGCCACGACTTCACCGACGAAGACCTGAGCCGCTTGCGGACCGAGCGGACCGTGTTCACCGAATGCGATTTCAGCGGCGCCAACCTGGCCGAGTCGCAACACCGGGGCTCGGCCTTCCGCAACTGCACGTTTCACCGGACGTCGTTGTGGCACAGCTCTTTCGCCCAATGCTCGATGCTGGGGTCGGTGTTCGTGCAGTGCCGGCTGCGGCCGATCACGTTCGACGAGGTGGATTTCACGCTCGCCGTGCTCGCCGGCATCGACCTGCGGGGCGTCGACTTCAGCGGCTGCCGGCTGAGGGAGGCCAGCCTGGTGGAGGCCGACCTGCGCAAGGCCGTGCTGCGCGGCGCGGACCTGCGTGGCGCGCGGACCGCCGGCGCCCGGCTCGACGGCGCCGATCTGCGCGGCACCACCGCCGACCCCGGGTTGTGGACGACCGCGTCGCTGGCCGGCGCCCGCGTCGACGTCGACCAGGCCGTGGCCTTCGCGCTGGCGCACGGGCTTCGACTGGATGGGGGCCCGCACGACTGAGCCATCAGCGGCTGAGGTTCAGCGCGCGAGCCGGATGCGCCAGCGCACCAGCGCCCCGTAGCCGACCGAGAGCACCGCGAGCATGCCCATGTCGAGCAGCCAGGCCGCCGGCGCGTGCTGGAAATGACTGTCCCGCGGGCTCTGCGGGCCGGGCGACACCGCCCACAGGTCGACGGTCGACCCCTGCGCGGCGTATCCCCACCGCGACGGCATCAGCCAGGACGCCTGGTCGAGAAGGATCCGGTCGGTGACCGGCACCATCCCACCGCAGAGCACCATCTGCATCATCAGCGACACCACCAGCATCGGCATCACCTGCTCGCCCGTGCGCGCGAGCGCCGAGAGCAGCAGGCCCAGCATGGCCGCGGCCACGCACGTCGCCGCCACGGCGACGAACAGCTCGACGGTGGCCGCCGAACTAGAGGGACCGAGCAGCACCGCGGGCCGCGTCGGCGGCCCCTTGCCCAGCACCACGATGGCGGTGGCGATGGCCGCCTGGACGACGGCGAACCCGCAGAACACCGCGACCTTGGCCAGCAGGTACGCGGTGGTCGACAGGCCGACGGCCTGTTCGCGCCGGAAGATCGGCCGCTCGCCGATGAGGTCGCGGATGGTCAGCGCGGTGCCCATGAACGCGGCCGCCATGGTGAGCAGGGTCAGGATCATCCCGGCCTCGCCCGCCGACTCGCCGGCCGGGTCGGCGTAACCGAAGCCGGCGCTGCCGGGAACGGTCAGCGACAGCGCGCCCATGACGAACGGCAGCACGGCCAGGAACACGAAATAGGCGCGGTCGGACACCACCAGCCGGACCTGGCGGCGCGCGATGGTGGAGAACTGGTGGCGCTTGCTGGTGCGCGGCGGCGCGCCGAGCTCGGCCGGCGCCTGGGTGCGCCGCGGGGGCGGCGGTCTGTTCTGGGCCAGAAAGCGGCGATTGGCCTCGTCCGGGTCGGCGCCCACCTTGGCGAAGATGTGCGCCCAGTTGGTGGTTCCCATGGCCGGACCGATCTGGCCGGGTGGACCCAGGAACGCCGTCTTGCCGCCCGGCGCCATCAGCAGCACCTGGTCGCAGACGTCGAGGTAGGTCAGCGAGTGGGTCACCACCAGCACGACGCGGCCGGCGTCGGCGAGTTGCCGCAGCATCGTCATGACCTGCAGGTCCAGCGCGGGGTCCAGGCCCGATGTGGGTTCGTCGAGGATCAGCAGCGACGGCCCGGTGAGCAGCTCGAGCGCCACCGACGCGCGCTTTCGCTGCCCGCCGGACAGCCTGTCGACCCGGGTGTTCGCGTGCTCGGTCAGGCCGAGCTCGTCGAGCACCTCGGCGACGACCCGGGCCCGGTCGGCTTTGCTGGTGTCCGGCGGCAGGCGCAGCTCGGCGGCGTATCCGAGCGCCTGGCTGACCGTGAGCTGCCGGTGCACGACGTCGTCTTGGGGGACCATCCCGATCCGGGTGCGCAGCGACGCGTACTCGGTGTGGATGTCGTGGCCCTCGAAGGTGACCGAGCCCGACGTCGGGGTGGCGTACCCGGCGATCAGCCGCGACAGCGTCGTCTTGCCCGCGCCGGAGCCGCCGATGAGTGCGGTCAGCGTGCCGGGGCGGGCGGTCAGCGAGATCCGTTCCAGCAGGCGCTTGTCACCGATGCCGAAGTTGACCTCACGCACCTCGAGGCCGCCGGCGCGGGTCGCCGCCTCTTGCATTCGAACCAGCGCGCCGCCGCGCAACACCAGGTCGACGTTGCCGATCGTCACCACGTCGCCCTCGGACAGCGCCGCCGAGGTGACCCTGACCCCGTTGACGAAGGTGCCGTTGCTGCTGTTCGCGTCGCGGATCTCGGGGCCGGCCGGTGTCGGCGTCACGAAGGCGTGGCGGCGCGAGGCCAGCACGTCGTGGATGACGATGTCGTTGTCGAGCGCGCGGCCGATCCAGGCGGCCCGCCCGGTCACCGGCCGGCGATCGGCTTCGGGTCCCGCGACGGCGACCCGGGTGGTGGGGAACTCCCCGGCGTCGGCCGGCGGCTGCGGCGCGGTGCGCCCGGCGTCCCTGCGGCGAAACGAGCGTGCGGGCGGCCGTCCCACTTCGAAGGTGATCCGCGGGCCGTCGGGCTTGCCGATGTTGATGCTCTGGCCGTCGCGGATGTCGACGACCGGCACCCGCCGGCCGTCGAGGTAGACGCCGTTGAGCGTGTTGTTGTCGACCGCGAGCCACCGGCCCCGATCGAAGCGCAACAGCAGGTGCGCGCGGGCGATCAACGGGTGCGCGACCCGCAGGTCGGCGCGCAGGTCGTTGCCGACGACGACGTCGCGGCCGGCGGTGAAGCTGCCCTGCGAGTGCTCGGATCGCGCCGTCAGCAGGGGCTGGGCAGGTCGGGTCATCGCATCCCAGATTAGGGTCGCCGCCTGAGAGCCGCCTCAGCGTTTCAGCCGGATGTGCCAGCGCACGATGCCGGTGTAGGCGATCGAGAGCAGCGTGAGCATGGCCATGTCGAAGACGAAGATGTGCTTCGAGTGCTGCCAGATCGGATCGTTGGTGGGGATCTGCTTGACCTTCACCAGCGACGGGAAGTCGATCGAGGACGCGCCCGCCGCGTAGCCCCAGCGGGCGGGCGTCAACCACGCCAGCTGTTCCAGCCCGATGCGCTGATACACCGGGATCATCCCGCTGGAGAACACCAGCTGCGACATGATCGACACCACCAGCAGCGGCATGATCTGCTCGTTGGACTGCGCCAGCGCCGACAGCAGCAGGCCGAGCATGGCCGAGGCCACACAGGTGCCCGCGACGGTGACGAACAGCGAGAAGGTGGAGTTGCCGAAGAACTGCGGGTGCGCGGTCGGCGCGCCCTTCCCCAGCCGCACGATGATGGTCGCGATCGCCGCCTGGCCCGTGGCGAAGACGCAGAACACCGCGATCTTGGCCAACAGATAGGCGGTGGTCGACAGGCCGACGGCCTGCTCCCGCTTGAAGATGGCGCGCTCGCCGATGAGATCCCGGATGGTCAGCGCGGTGCCCATGAAGACGGCGCCGATGTTGAGCAGCACCATGATGTACTGCGGCTGGGTGGGTGCGGGGCCCATCGGGTCGGCCGGCCCGAGGCCGGGGTGCGGGCCCTTCACCGTCAGCGACAACGCGCCGATGAGGAACGGCAGGATCGCCAGGAAGATCGTGTAGCCACGGTCGGACACGACGAGGCGAACCTGGCGGCGCGCGATCGTGGACAGCTGCCGCCACAGGTTGGTTTGGGGTGGTTCGCCCAGGTCCGCCGGGCTCTGCGGGGTCGGCGGCTGCGACGACTGCTGATTGCGCTCCTTGAAGCGTCGGTTGGCCTCGTCCGGGTCGGCGCCCACCTTGGCGAAGATGTCGGCCCAGTTGCGGGTGCCCATGGCCGCCTCGACCTGGTCGGGTGGCCCGCAGAACGCGGTCTTGCCGCCGGGCGCGACCAGCAGGATCTGGTCGCACACGTCCAGGTAGGACACCGAGTGGGTCACCACCAGCACCACGCGGCCCGCGTCGGCGAGCTGGCGCAGCATCAGCATGACCTGGCGGTCCAGCGCCGGGTCCAGCCCGGACGTCGGCTCGTCGAGCAGCAGCAGCGACGGCTGGGTGAGCAGCTCGAGCGCGACCGAGGCGCGCTTGCGCTGGCCGCCCGAGAGCTTGTCGACCCGCGTCTCGGCGTGCTGGGTCATGTCGAGTTCCTCGAGCACCTGGGCGACGACGCGGGCGCGTTCCTCTTTGCTGGTGTCGGGCGGCAGGCGCAGTTCGGCGGCGTAGTTGAGGGCCTGGTTGACCGTGAGCTGGCGGTGCACGACGTCGTCCTGGGGGACCATCCCGATCCTGCTGCGCATGGACGCGTACTCGGTGTGGATGTTGTGGCCCTCGAAGGTCACCGTGCCCGACGTGGGGCTGGTGTAGCCGACGATCAGCCGCGACAGCGTGGTCTTCCCGGCGCCCGAACCGCCGATGATGGCCGTGAGCGTCCCGGGCCGGGCGGTCAGTGAGATGTGGTCGAGCAACTGCTTGCCGTGGTCGACGGTGTAGCAGACGGAGTTGACCTCCAGGCCGCCGGTCCGCGTCGCCGCCTCGGTGCGCCGGACCAGGCCGTCGCCGGTGAACACCAGGTCGACGTTGCCGATGGTGACCACGTCGCCCTCGGTCAACACCGCGGACCCGACCCGGACGCCGTTGACGAAGGTGCCGTTCACGCTGTGCGCGTCGCGGATCTCGGTGCCCAGCGGCGTCTGGATCAAGAACGCGTGATGGCGCGAGGCGAGCACGTCCTGGATGACGATGTCGTTGTCGGTGGCCCGCCCGATGGTTTGCGACCCGGCCGGTTTCTGGATCGCGCCGGACCGCGACGGCCGCAGGGCCTGGAACATCTTGGTCGCCAGGTTCGCCACCTCGGGCGGCTTGGCGTTGGCGGGTGCGGCCCGGGTGGGCGCGGGGATGTGCTGCGCCGGCGGGGGGCTGTGGACGGGGGCTTGCAGGGGGGAATTGTGCGGCGGGGGTGGCGCGGCGGGCGGGTAGGCGGGCGGTCGCCCACCGCCGGCGCCGTACATGGTTTGCCCCGCCGGTCCGGGCCGGGGAGCGGGCTGCGGCCGCCGCGGAGGCGCCACCCAGTTGGGCGTGCGCCCGGCTGGAGGCGGCGGCGGCCCGGGTGGAGCGGCGACGGGCGGGCCCGGTTGCGCCGACCACGCCGCCGGCTGCGGCGGGGCCGCCACCGGGATGTTCATCGATTCGGTCTTGGGCGGGCGCCCGGCCATGCCTTGGTGGCGGCCGACGTCGAACGTCAGCAGCGGCCCGTCGGGGTTGCCGATGTTGAGGGTCTGCCCGTCGTGGATCTCGACGACGGGCACGCGCCGGCCGTTGACGAAAGTTCCGTTGAGCGAACCGTTGTCGATGGCCAGCCACTTGCCCTGGTCGAAACGCAGCAACAGGTGGGCCCGCGAAATCAGCGGATGCGTGATGCGCATGTCGGCCCGCAGATCGCGCCCGACGACCACATCGTGGCCGGCTGCGAAGGTACGTTCGGACCCTTCGTGATGGACGGTTAGCGCTGGCGGGGCTGGTGCTGACATCGCCACAACTGTAGCTTGCGGCCCTGTGGATCAGCGTGGAGCGGCCGCGGCGTCGGGCGCGCCGGTCACGACGCAGTGCGTCCGGCTGTAGATCGTCGGCATGCACTGATTGCAGTGCGTGCAGGCGGAGTGCACCCGGTGCTGGGCGTCCTCGGCGGCGATCCGGTTGATCAGGTCAGGCTCGGCGAGCAGCGCGCGGGCCATCGCGACGAACTCGAAACCCTCGGCCATCGCCAGGTCCATCGTCTCGCGGTTGGTGATGCCGCCGAGCAGGATCAACGGCATCTTCAACTCGGCGCGAAACAGCTTGGCGTCGCGCAATAAATAGGCCTCGCGGTAGGGGTATTCGCGCAGGAACTTCTTGCCCGTCATGCGCATGCCCCAGCGCAGCGGCGGCTTGAACGCGCCCGCGAACTGCTTGAGCGGCGCGTCGCCGCGGAACAGGTACATCGGATTGACCAGCGAGCTGCCCGCGGTCAGTTCGATCGCGTCGAGCCCACCGTCCTCTTCCAGCCACTTGGCGGTGGTCAGCGATTCGTCGGTGCTGATGCCGCCGCGAACGCCGTCGGCCATGTTCAGCTTGGCGGTCACCGCGATCGGCGTGCCTTCCTTTTCGACCGCGCGGCGGACGGCCATCACGATCCCGCGGGCGACCTTCGCCCGGTTCTGCAGCGATCCGCCGAATTCGTCGTCGCGGCGATTGATCAGCGGGGACAGGAACGAACTCGCCAAGTAGTTGTGGCCCAGGTGGATTTCGACGGCGTCGAAGCCCGCTTCGATGGCCAGCCGGGCGGCGTTCGCGTGGCCTTCGATGACGTCGTCGATATCCTCACGGGTGGCCTTCTTGGCGAAGCGCATCCCGATCGGGTTGAAGAATCGGACCGGCGCCAGCGCCTTCGCCTTGTTGGACTTGGCGTTGGCGACCGGGCCGGCGTGGCCGATCTGCGCGCTGACCGCCGCGCCCTCGGCGTGGATCGCGTCGGTGAGCCGCCGGAACCCGGGCACGGCCTCGGGCCGCATCCAGATGCCGTTGCCCTCGGTGCGACCGCCGGGGGAGACGGCGCAGTAGGCGACGGTCGTCATGGCGACCCCGCCGGCGGCCGGCAGCCGGTGGTATTCGATGAGGTCGTCGGTCACCAGCGCCTCGGGCGTGCGCGCCTCGAACGTGGCTGACTTGATGGTGCGGTTACGCAGCGTTATCGGACCGAGCTTCGCGGGGCTGAAGACGTCCGGAGGGGTAGACATACCGGGAGCCTAATGGCGATCGCGAGCGCGGCGTAGCCGGGCGCGGCGGGTCGCCATCATCGATCTAATGGCGATCGCGAGCGCGGCGTAGCCGGGCGCGGCGGGTCGCCATCATCGAGATCTGCCAGACTGTCAGCGTGGGAGCAATCACGCTGGACGGCAAGGCCACCCGGGACGAGATCTTCGTCGACCTCAAGCAGCGCGTGGCCGCATTGACCGCATCGGGACGCACCCCCGGTTTGGGCACCATCCTGGTGGGCGACGACCCTGGCTCCCAGGCGTACGTGCGGGGCAAGCACGCCGACTGCGCCAAGGTCGGGATCACCTCGATCCGCCGTGACCTGCCCGCCGACATCAGCACCGCCACGCTCAACGAGACCATCGACGAGCTCAACGCGAACCCCGACTGCACCGGTTACATCGTGCAGTTGCCGCTGCCCAAGCACCTGGATGAGAACGCGGCGCTGGAGCGCGTCGACCCGAACAAGGACGCCGACGGTCTGCACCCGACCAACCTGGGCCGGCTGGTGCTCAACAACCCTGCCCCGCTGCCGTGCACGCCGCGCGGCATCGTGCACCTGCTGCGCCGCTACGACGTCGAGATCGCCGGGGCGCACGTGGTCGTCATCGGCCGCGGTGTGACTGTCGGTCGCCCGTTGGGGCTGCTGCTGACCCGCCGTTCGGAGAACGCGACGGTGACGTTGTGCCACACCGGAACTCGCGACCTGCAGGCGTTGACCAAACAGGCCGACATCATCGTGGCCGCCGTCGGGGTCCCGCACCTGCTGACCGCCGACATGGTGCGTCCCGGCGCCGCGGTGCTCGACGTCGGGGTGAGCCGGACCGACGACGGACTCGTCGGCGACGTGCATCCCGACGTGTGGGACGTGGCCGGGCACGTATCGCCCAACCCGGGCGGCGTGGGCCCCTTGACCCGGGCGTTCCTGCTGACCAACGTCGTCGAGCTGGCCGAACGGGAATGACCGCGCGGACCGTGCTGCGAGCCCAGTGGCCGATTCTGTTGGTGGGCTTGATCTTTGCCGCGGCACTGGTATTAGTGGGAGCCAACTTCTGGCGGCGGGGCTCGCTGTTGATCGGCATCGGTGTGGGCGTGGCCGCGCTGTTGCGATTGGTGCTATCCGAGGAGCGGGCCGGCCTATTGGTGGTGCGCGGCAAGGGAATCGACTTCATCACCACCGCGGCGGTCGGGGCGGCGATGGACTACATCGCCTGGACGATCGACCCGCTGGGCACCGTCTAGTAACTCGGCAGCGCCGGAACCTGTCCCGGCATCTGGCCCGCCATGCCCGGGATTTGGCCCGTCATTCCGGGGATCTGGCCCGCCATGCCCGGGATCTGGCCCCCCATGCCCGGGATCTGGCCCCCCATCCCCGGGATCTGGCCGGGCATTCCCGGAACCTGCGGCATGGCACCGGACAGGTTGCCGCTGGCGATGTTCGCCATCTCCTGGGGGCAGTACGTCTGGATCGCGATCGTGGTGAACATGCTCGCCATCTGCGGGGACATGCCACGGCCAGAGATGCTGGACGCTGCCCCGGCGAAGCTGCCGCCCGGCTGCGCGAGCATCGGGCAGATCGACTCGCCTACGGCCATCGCGTTTCCGGGTTCGCCGAAGTCGATGCCGGCGTGATTGAGCGCGTCGATGAAGTCGTCGCCGTTGCCTTCCGCTTCGGCCGGCGCCGCAAAGGCCGAGGCCACGGTGAGCAGTCCGGCGGCCGCGGCGAGCAGGCGGATGGTAAGCGGCTGTTGGCGCAAGACCCAGATCCATTGATGAGTTCGTGCAAGTGCCTTCACGCCAGCCTCCCCGTCCGCATGGAGTGCACCGACGGCACTCGAATCACGCCTACGAACTCTGATCTATCACTGTCACGTTTACGAAACGGTGGGGTAAAGGTTCGCACAATAAGCGTTTCGTGAGGTCGTTGTGTTCGCGATGTGGCTTATTAAGCAGCCGGAGGATCGGCCTTGTTCTCGGGATGGGATTTTTCGAAACCAATTGCGCGAGTGTGAATCTAGGGCGGCCTCAGAGCCGATTTTTGTCGGTGTGTGTCGATAGTTTGGCGGTGTGAGTTCCACTGGTCTGCCCGATGTCGACGCGGTGTTCGACGCGCTCGATGCTGAGGTGGACCGCGCGTGTGCGTTGGTGCTCGACGTGTTGACCGTGCAGCAGCAGCTGGCGGTGTTGGAGCGCTGTGAGAGGCTGCGCCGGCGCATCCCGGTCATCGAGCATCCGCTGCTCAATTCGCTGGCCCGCCAAGTCCCCTCCCAGGAGCTCGGCGGCGGGCTGGCCCACGCGCTGACCGAACGCACCCTGATCAGTCGCCACGAAGCCTCTCGGCGTATCAAGGAAGCCCGCGACCTGGGACCCCGCCACGGACTGACCGGTGAACCCCTGCCACCCGCCCTGCCCGCCACCGCCGCGGCCCAGCGCGCCGGAGACCTGGGCGCGGGTCAGGTGGCCGTGATCCGCAAGTTCTACCACCAACTTCCCGGCTGGGTGAGCGCTGCGGCCCGTGAGTTCGCCGAAGCCCAACTGGCCGGGTTCGGCACCCAGTTCGGCCCCGAACACCTCAAAGAATTGGCCCGCGGAATGTCCGATGCGCTTAACCCCGATGGCCTCTTCACCGATGAGGACCGGGCCCGTAGCCGCGGGGTGACCCTGGGCAACCAACAAGCCGACGGCATGTCGGAGTTGCGGGGGCTGATCACCCCCGAGCTGCGCGCCACCTTCGAGGCCGTGGAGGCCAAACTCGGTGCCCCGGGCATGTGCAACCCGCTCGACGACATCCCGTGTGTCGACGGCACGCCCAGCCAGGCCGCCATCGATCGTGATACCCGCTCGAAGGCTCAGCGCGGCCACGACGCCCTGCTGGCCGGGCTGCGTGGGCTGTTGGCCTCCGGGGAGTTGGGTCAGCACAACGGGTTACCGGCCTCCATCATCGTCACCACCACCCTGGCCGAGTTGGAGGCCGCCGCCGGGCGAGCCCTGACCGGTGGCGGCACCATCCTGCCGATGAGTGAGGTGATCCGCCTGGCCCGCCACGCCCACCATTACCTGGCGATTTTCGATAAGGGCAAGGCCCTGGCGTTGTATCACACCAAGCGGCTGGCTTCCCCGGGACAACGAATCGTGTTGTACGCCAAGGACCGCGGCTGCACCGCTCCGGGCTGCACCGTGTCGGGCTACTACTGCGAAGTCCATCACGTCACCGACTACGCCACCTGCCACAGCACCGACATCAACGACCTCACCTTCGCCTGCGGCCCGCATCACCGCATGCTCAACCCCGGCGGCTGGACCACCCGCAAAAACCCCCGCGGCGACACCGAATGGAAACCACCACCCCACCTCGAGCGTAATCGGCCACGCACCAACACCTTCCACCATCCGGAGAAACTACTGCGTGACGACGACGATGACGGGTGGTAACCGGGCCGGGGTACTTGAACGACGGATCAGCCTTCCGAGAAGTCGGGCACTGTGATCGCGCCGTCGTCGGCTAGCGCGAACCCAGGGTTGTGGGCGATTTCCCACGCGTGACCATCGGGATCGCGGAACGCACCCGCATACCCGCCGTAGAACGTCTCGGCAGCGGCGCGTGTGATGGTGGCTCCGGCATCTGTTGCCGCGGCCAGGATCTCGTCCACCTCGGCGCGCGACCGCACGTTGTGAGCCAAGGCGATGCCGCCGAAACCGTCATCGCCTTGGTCGGCGATGCCGAGATCGGCCGAAAGCTTCTCTCGCGCCCACAGACTCACCGCGAGACCGCCGGCCTGAAAGAAGACGGTCTCCTGCACCACTTGACCGCGCCAGCCCAGGCACTCATAGAAGCGGCGGGCGCGGTCCAGATCGGCAACGCCCAGGGTGATCAGACTCAGTCGCTGCTCCATGCGACGAGACACTACGCGGGCGCTCAGTCGGCCAGCGTCGCCCGGGTGCACATGGTGACATAGGGCAGCGCCAGTCCGGTCGCATTCGCCAGCGCCGGATGGGTGGCCAGCAACTGGCGCACCTCGTCCAGCGTTCTGGAGCGAACCTCGGTCGGCGAGGTGATGCAGTAGCTGCGCGACGCGACGAGGTCGATCAATGCTTGCGGCGTAAGGTAACTCGTCCACTCGACCCGATGCTGCGCGAGGTCGGTGAACGGCTCGGGCAGTCGCACTTGGGTGCGGCCGCCGTCGCCGTCGCTGCCGATGATCCGCCCCAGTTCGCGCACCCAGCCGAGCCGTTCGTCGCGGGTGTTCCACACCAGGCCCAGCCGCCCGCCCGGCCGTAGCACGCGGGCCACCTCGGGTATCGCGCGCTCGGGGTCCACCCAATGCCAGGCCTGGGCCACCAGCACCACGTCAACGCTGTTGTCTTCCAACGGAATCTCTTCGGCCGTGCCCAGCAGGGCGCGGGTCTCGGGCAGCGAGGTCCGCAGCACCTCCAGCATGTCCGGGATCGGGTCGACGGCCACCACGTCCAGGCCGCGCTCCACCAGCCGGGTGGTCAGCTTGCCGGTGCCCGCACCCAGGTCGAGCACCTGGCGCGCGCCGACAGGCAACAGCCAGTCGATCGCTTCCGGGGGATAGGACGGGCGGCCACGCTCGTAGGCCGCGGCCGCCGAGCCGAATGACAAGGAGCGGTCGTGCCGCGAGCGGGTCACCGTTGCGACGTGCCTTCCCTGCTGTCCGCGCCGGCCAAAACCAGTGTCTCGCGGATCAATTCACCCACCGCGTCGGATTCCACCAGGAAGCCGTCGTGCCCGCAGAGGGAGTCGACCACCTGCAAAGCGGTGCAGCCCGGCAGGTGCTCGGCCAACTCCTCCTGCAGACGCAGCGGGTAGAGCCGGTCGGACGTGATGCCGCCCACCACCGCCGGCACCGGGCAGCCGCGCAGCGCCTTGGCCACCCCGCCGCGGCCCCGGCCGACGTCGTGAGTGTTCAGCGCCTCGGTCAGTACGACGTAGCTGCCCGCGTCGAAGCGCTCGAGCAGCTTGTCGCCCTGGTATTCCAGGTAGCTTTGCACGGCGTAGCGGCCGCCGGCGGCGGGATCCTCGTCGCCCTGCGCGTCATTGGCGAACCGGGTGTCCAGGTCCACCTCGCCGCGGTAGGTCAGGTGGGCGAAGCGCCGCGCGATCGCCAGCCCGGTTCCCGGCGCCAGCCCGGTGTCGTGATAGTCGCCGCCCTGCCAGTTCGGGTCGGCCTCGATCACCGCGATCTGTGTGGACTGGGTACCGATCTGATCGGCGGTGGCGCGCGCGCCCACCGCCAGCAGCAGCCCGGCGCGGACCCGGTCCGGGTGACCGACCATCCACTCCAAAGCCCTTGCGCCGCCCATGGATCCACCGACCACCGCGGCGACCTCGTCGATTCCCAGCGCGGCCAGTGCGGCGATGTCGGCCTCCACCTGGTCGCGGATGGAAATGCGCGGGAACCTTGAGCCCCAAGGCTTTCCGTCCCGGGTCCGCGAGCTAGGTCCGGTGGAGCCGCGGCAACCGCCGAGCACGTTGGTGGCCACCGCGCACCAGCGGTCGGTGTCGATCGGGGCTCCCGGCCCGACCATGCCGTCCCACCAGCCGCCGGTGGGATGTCCGGGTCCGGCCGGGCCGGTGACGTGCGAGTCACCGGTCAGCGCGTGCAGCACCACCACGACGTTGTCGCGTGTGGGCGACAACTCGCCCCAGCGCTGCACGGCGATGTGCACGTCGTCGATCACCGCGCCGCTTTCCGTGGTCAGCGAGCCGATGTGGACGAAGCCGATTTCGCCTTCGTCGGGCAGCGTTTGGGTGGGCACGTCGGGGATCGTCATCGGAGCGGTCTCCTTCAGAACGCCGCCACGGCGTGCGGATCGGTGCCCGAGGCTCCCGCGGTCGCGCCGAATTTGGCCGCCGCGGCGAAGCCGAGCTCCAGGTCGGCCAGGATATCGTCGATCCCCTCGATGCCGACCGCCAGCCGCACCAGGCCCGGGCTGACCCCGGTGCTCAGCTGCTCCTGCGGGGACAGCTGGGCGTGCGTCGTGGAGGCCGGGTGGATCACCAGGGAACGCACGTCGCCGATGTTGGCGACGTGGCTGTGCAACTTCAGCGCGTTCACGAAGGCCTTGCCGGCCTCGATGCCGCCGGCCAGCTCGAACGAAAGCACCGCCCCGGTTCCCTTGGGCGCCAGCTTCTTTGCCCGCTCGTGCCAGGGCGAGCTGGGCAGTCCCGCATAGTTCACCGAGAGCACGCCGTCGTGGCCGGACAAGAACTCGGCCACGTGCTGGGCGTTGGCGACGTGACGCTCGACGCGCAGGCTCAGCGTCTCGATGCCCTGGGCGACCAGGAACGCGTTGAACGGCGCGGCGGCCGAACCGAGGTCGCGCAGCAGCTGCACGCGCGCCTTGAGCGCGTAGGCCGGCGGACCGAGCTCGGCGAATACCACGCCGTGGTAGCTCGGGTCGGGGGTGGTGAACCCCGGGAAACGGCCCTGCGTCCAGTCGAACGTGCCGCCGTCGACGACGACCCCCGCGATCGCCGAGCCGTGGCCGCCGAGGTACTTGGTGGCCGAGTGCACGACGATGTCCGCGCCGTGCTGCAGCGGCTGGATCAGGTAGGGCGTGGCGATCGTGTTGTCGACGATCAGCGGGACGCCCGTGTCGTGGGCGACCCCGCCGACACCGGGGATGTCCAGGATGTCGATCTGCGGGTTGGAGATGGTTTCGGCGAAGAAGGCCTTGGTATTCGGCCGCGCCGCGGCCCGCCACGAATCCAGATCGTCGGGGTCCTCCACGAAGCTGACCTCGATGCCGAGCTTGGCCAGCGAGTAGTGGAACAGGTTGTAGGTCCCGCCGTAGAGCCTGGGGCTCGAGACGATGTGATCTCCGGCACACGCGATGTTCAAGATGGCGAACGTGGCCGCCGCCTGGCCCGAGCTCAGGAACAGCGCCGCCACGCCGCCCTCGAGCGCGGCGACGCGCTGCTCGACGACGTCGGTGGTCGGGTTGCCGATCCGGGTGTAGATGTTGCCCGGCACCTCCAGCCCGAACAGGGCGGCGGCGTGCGTGGTGTCGTCGAAGACGTACGAGGTGGTCTGGTAGATCGGCAGGGCGCGGGCGTTGGTGGCCGGGTCGGGCTGCTGCCCGGCGTGCACCTGCTTGGTCTCGAACGACCAATGCGCGGTCGGATCGGTGTTCTCGCTGGTAGTGCCGTTGGAAGAAGAACTGTCGGAACTCACGTGGGTTGGCTTTCTCCTGAAATATGGGCTCGGGTCTTCAGCGGGGCCTTACAGCCGGCCGGCTAGCAGCGGCGGACGGTCGCGCACATCAGCGGCTCCACCAAGGCGAGCCGACGATCGCAAGGAGCTGGACAGAAGCACATCACGTGTCCCCTCTAGTCAGGGGTCCGTTATGGCGGACCCGCGCTTGCCGCGCAGCCTGTGGCTACTAGACCTGGTCATCACCCGGGGCACCCCACCGCGGTTGGAGGGTTGCCGGCCAGCAAGCCGGGGCTTGTCGCTGGCGCTCATGACCAATACGAAGACTATCTTACTGTGCCGACCCGCTGCCAACTGTCGCGGTGCAGACGCAGGTCGACACCTGTCCAAACACCCTTGATAACGTGGCAGTTAGATTGCTGAGCCCCCAAAATACGAACCCATCATTGCCGCCGGGAGAGGGACCGTGAGCGCCGAAAAGCCGACCGTCATCTACACGCTGACCGACGAGGCGCCGCTGCTGGCGACCTACGCGTTCCTGCCGATCGTGCGTGCCTTCGCCGAACCCGCGGGCATCGAGGTCAAGACCAGCGACATCTCCGTGGCCGCCCGGATCCTCGCCGAGTTCCCCGAACACCTGACCGAAGAGCAGCGGGTCCCGGACAACCTCGCGGAGTTGGGCCGGCTGACGAAGCTGGCCGACACGAACATCATCAAGTTGCCCAACATCAGCGCCTCGGTGCCCCAGCTGATCGCCGCCGTCAAGGAGCTGCAGGGCAAGGGATTCAAGATTCCGGACTTTCCGCAGAGTCCGAAGACTGACGAGGACAAGGAAATTCGCGACCGCTACGCCAAGTGCCTGGGCAGCGCGGTGAACCCCGTACTGCGGCAAGGTAACTCGGACCGACGCGCGCCCAAGGCCGTCAAGGAATACGCCCGCAAGCACCCGCACAGCATGGCGGCATGGTCGCCGGCGTCGCGCACCCACGTCGCGACCATGAAGGGCGGCGACTTCTACCACGGCGAGAAGTCGATGACGCTGGACCGCGCGCGCAACGTGAAGATGGAGCTGGAAACCGAAAGCGGCAAGACGATCGTGCTCAAGCCGATGGTGTCGCTGCGCAACGCCGACGTCATCGATTCCATGTTCATGAGCAAGAACGCCCTCGTCGAGTTCTACGAGGAGCAGATGCAGGACGCCTACGAGACCGGCGTGATGTTCTCGTTGCACGTCAAGGCGACGATGATGAAGGTCTCCCACCCCATCGTCTTCGGGCACGCCGTGAAGATCTTCTACAAGGAGGCCTTCGCCAAGCACCAGGAACTCTTCGACGAACTCGGCGTCGACGTCAACAACGGATTGGTCGATCTGTACAGCAAGATCGAGTCGCTGCCGGCGTCGCTGCACGAGGAGATCATCCGCGATCTGCACGCGTGCCACGAGCATCGGCCCGAGCTCGCGATGGTCGATTCGGCCAAGGGCATCACCAACTTTCATTCGCCCAGCGACGTGATCGTCGACGCGTCGATGCCGGCGATGATCCGCGCGGGCGGCAAGATGTGGGGCGCCGACGGTCGGCAGAAGGACACCAAGGCCGTCAACCCCGAGTCCACCTTTTCCCGCATCTACCAAGAGATCATCAACTTCTGCAAGACCCACGGGCAGTTCGATCCGACGACGATGGGCACGGTCCCCAACGTCGGACTGATGGCGCAGCAGGCCGAGGAGTACGGCTCACACGACAAGACCTTCGAGATCCCCGAGGGCGGCGTCGCCAACATCGTCGACCTCGACACCGGGGAGGTGCTGCTGACCCAGAACGTGGAGGCCGGCGACATCTGGCGCATGCCCATCGTGCGGGACGAAGCGATACGGGACTGGGTCAAGTTGGCCGTCACCCGGGCGCGCAACTCGGGCATGACGGTGGTGTTCTGGCTCGACACCGAACGCCCGCACGAGGTCGAGCTGCGGAAGAAGGTCAAGGAGTACCTCAAGGAACACGACACCGAGGGCCTGGACATCAACATCATGCCGCAGGTGTGGGCCATGAGGTACACGCTGGAGCGCGCGATGCGTGGCCAGGACACCATCGCCGCCACCGGAAACATCCTGCGCGACTACCTCACCGACCTGTTCCCGATCCTGGAGCTGGGCACCAGCGCCAAGATGCTGTCCATCGTGCCGTTGATGGCCGGCGGCGGAATGTACGAAACCGGCGCGGGCGGCTCGGCGCCCAAGCACGTCCACCAGCTCGTCGAGGAGAACCACCTGCGCTGGGACTCCCTCGGTGAATTCCTGGCTCTGGGAGCCTGTTTCGAGGATATCGGCATCAAGACCGACAACGAGCGCGCCAAGCTGCTGGGCAAGACGCTGGATGCCGCGATCGGAAAGTTGTTGGACAACAACAAGAGTCCGTCGCGCAAGACGGGTGAGCTCGACAACCGCGGCAGCCAGTTCTATCTGGCGCTGTACTGGGCTCAGGAACTCGCCGCGCAGCACGACGACGAGGAGTTGCGCGAGCGCTTCGCCGCGCTGGCCGAGTCGTTGGGCGAGAACGAGGAGACCATCGTGGCCGAACTCGCCGAGGTGCAGGGTGAGTCGGTCGACATCGGCGGGTACTACTACCCGGACAGCGAGAAGACGACGGCGGTGATGCGGCCGAGCAAGACGTTCAACGAAGTGCTGGCCGCCGCGCACGGCTGACGCCGCAGGGAGGCACCGATGTCGAGCCCGGGTTCCAAAGAAGCCAAGATCAAGGTCAAGGGCCGCGTGGTCGAGCTCGACGGCGACGAGATGACCCGCGTCATCTGGAAGCTGATCAAGGACCAGCTGATCCTTCCGCACCTCGACATCGATCTGGACTACTACGACCTGGGCATCGAGCACCGCGATCGCACCGACGACCAGGTGACGATCGACGCGGCCTACGCCATCAAGAAGCACGGCGTGGGGGTCAAGTGCGCGACGATCACCCCCGACGAGGCCCGCGTCTCCGAGTTCAACCTCAAGAAGATGTGGCTGTCGCCGAACGGGACGATCCGGAACATCTTGGGCGGCACCATCTTCCGCGAACCGATCGTCATCTCCAACGTGCCACGCCTGGTTCCGGGCTGGACCAAACCGATCGTCATCGGCCGCCACGCGTTCGGCGACCAGTACCGGGCGACCAACTTCAAGGTCGACAAGCCCGGCACCGTCGCCATCACGTTCACCCCGGCCGACGGCAGCGAGCCGATGGTCCACGAGATGGTGTCCCTGCCCGACGACGGCGGCGTGGTGATGGGGATGTACAACTTCAAGGACTCCGTGCGCGACTTCGCGCGCGCGTCGTTCAAGTACGGCCTGAACGCCAAGTGGCCGGTGTACCTGTCCACCAAGAACACCATCCTCAAGGCCTACGACGGCATGTTCAAAGACGAGTTCCAGCGCATCTACGACGAGGAATTCAAGGAGCAGTTCGAGTCCGAGGGCCTGACCTACGAGCACCGGCTGATCGACGACATGGTCGCCGCCTGCCTCAAGTGGGAGGGCGGCTACGTGTGGGCGTGCAAGAACTACGACGGCGACGTGCAATCGGACGCCATCGCCCAGGGCTACGGCTCGCTGGGGCTGATGACCTCGGTGCTGATGACGGCCGACGGCAAGACGGTCGAAGCCGAGGCCGCGCACGGCACCGTCACCCGGCACTTCCGCCAGTACCAGGCCGGCAAGCCCACCTCGACCAACCCGATCGCCTCGATCTTCGCCTGGACGCGGGGACTGGCGCACCGCGGCAAGCTGGACGACACCCCCGAGGTGGTCGAGTTCGCGCAGACGCTGGAAAACGTCGTCGTCTCCACCGTCGAGAGCGGGAAGATGACCAAGGACCTCGCCATCCTGATCGGGCCTGAGCAGGAGTGGCAGCAGAGCGAGGAATTCCTCGACTCGATCGCGGAGAACCTGGAAAAGGAACTGGCTAGCTAGCCGGCGGCCGGTGCCGGTCGGAAAGCCGGTCCGGCCCCGCGGTGCATTCGTCGATGAAGTCGGCGATGGCCGCGGTGACGCGTTCGGGCGCCTCGAACATCGGCACGTGCCCGACGCCGTCGAGCTTGGTGATCTTCGTTCCCTCGGGCAAAAAGTCGGTGAAATGCCGGCTGAACCTGCTGGGCGGCACCACCCGGTCCTTCTCGCACAGCACCAGCTGCACGGGCACGGCGGTCTGCGCCAGCTCCAGCAAGCCCGGCTGCAGCAGCGACTTGATCAGCAGCTGGAAGTAGGCCGGGCAGTGCGCGGCGTCGTCGACCACACCGCGCAGTTGCTCGTCGCTGACCCCTTCCGGGGTGGCGCTCAGTGGCAGGGTCGCCAGCCGGCGGCTCAGCGGCAGCCGCAGCGCGCGCGGGCCCAGCAGCCGGGCCAGTCCCAGGATCGGCATCCCGGCGATGAACTTGCTGATCACCTCGAATTTGACCGGGCTCCAGCGCGTCCACCCGCCCGCGGCGCCGACGCCGGTGACGCTGCGCGCCCGCCCGCGCCGCTCGAGCTCGAAGGCCACCCAGCCGCCCAGCGAGTTGCCCACCAGGTGCGCGCTCTCCCAGCCGAGTTGGTCGAGCTGACGTTCGACGTGGTCGGCCAGCACCGACGAGCTCAGCAGCCAGGTGCCCGCGTAGGGGCCGCCGTTGTGCCCGGCCATGGTTGGGGCGAAGACCTCGTAGCGGCCCTTGAAACGGTCGCTGTCGGCCAGCCGCGGCGCCACCGGCTCCCACACCGTCTGCGACATCAAAAACCCGTGGAGCAGCACGACCGGCTCGCCGGAACCGAGATGGATCGGGGGACGGGCCGAGGGCGATGCCGAGTGAGCGGGGCTCACGAGCGAGGAGCCGAGCAGACGAGGTTGTGCATAACCCGACATTAAAGGCGGTACCGCCGGTATCGCAAGGCGGGCCCATCGCGGGTGTCCGGCGCGCAGCACATTCGGCATCGAGGGTGAGGCTGGCCGCACACCGGGCGGGGCGGCCGCGCGTGAAAAGATCGGTGCATCATGAGCACCGCTACCGGATCCAGCCGCATCTTCTCCGGCGTGCAGCCCACGTCCGATTCGCTTCACCTGGGTAACGCGCTGGGCGCCGTCACCCACTGGGTCGAACTGCAGGACGACCATGACGCGTTCTTCTGCGTGGTCGACCTGCATGCCATCACAGTCGCCCAGGATCCCGAGGCGCTGCGGCGGCGGACCCTGGTCACCGCCGCCCAATACCTGGCCCTGGGCATCGATCCGGCGCGCAGCACCGTCTTCGTGCAGAGCCACGTGCCCGCCCACCCCCAGTTGGCATGGGTGCTGGGCTGCTTCACCGGCTTCGGGCAGGCGTCGCGGATGACGCAGTTCAAGGACAAGTCGCTGCGCCAGGGCGCCGACTCCACCACCGTGGGTTTGTTCACCTACCCGGTGCTGCAGGCCGCCGACGTGCTGGCCTACGACACCGACCTGGTGCCGGTGGGCGAAGACCAGCGCCAGCACCTCGAGCTGGCCCGCGACGTGGCGCAGCGGTTCAACGCCCGATTCCCGGACACGTTCGTGGTGCCCGACGTGCTCATCCCCAAGGCGACCGCGAAGATCTACGACCTACAGGACCCCACGTCGAAGATGAGCAAATCCGCGGCCACCGACGCCGGGCTGATCAACCTGCTCGACGATCCGGCGTTGTCGGCCAAGAAGATTCGGTCGGCGGTGACCGACAGCGAGCGCGAGATCCGCTTCGACACCGACGCCAAGCCCGGCGTGTCCAACCTGCTGACCATCCAGTCGGCGGTCAGCGGCGTCGGCGTCGACAAGCTTGTCGAGGGCTATGCCGGAAAGGGTTACGGCGATCTGAAGAAGGACACCGCCGAGGCGGTGGTCGAGTTCGTCGCCCCGATCAAGGCCCGCGTCGACGAACTGACGGCCGACTTGGCCGAATTGGAGGCCATTTTGGCGGCCGGCGCCGAACGGGCCCAGGATGTCGCCGGGAAAACGGTCCAGCGGGTTTACGATCGGCTTGGGTTCCTTCCGCAACGGAGGTAAGACGTTTCACCATGAGCGAGCCGGCCGAGGAGGGATTTCTTGATCGGCTGCGGTCCCGGCACGGGTGGCTCGACCATGTCATCCGGGCCTACCAGCGTTTCGACGAGCGCAACGGCGGCTTCTTTGCCGCCGGCCTCACCTATTACACGATTTTCGCGTTGTTCCCGTTGCTCATGGTCGGTTTCGCGGTATTCGGCTTCGTGCTGGCCCGGCGGCCGCACCTGCTGAGCACGATCGACGACCACATTCGCTCGCAGGTGTCGGGCACGCTGGGTAATCAGCTGCAGGAGTTGATGAACTCGGCCATCGACGCCCGGACTTCGGTGGGTGTCATCGGTCTGGTCACCGCGGTATGGGCGGGCCTGGGCTGGATATCGCACCTGCGGCAGGCGCTGACCGAGATGTGGTGGGACTCCCACCTCGAGTCGCCGGGCTTCGTGCGGAGCAAGTTCTCCGATCTGCTGGCGATGGTGGGGACGTTCGCGGTGATCGTGGCCACCGTCGCGCTGACCACCGTCGGCCACGCCGCGCCCATGGCCGCGTTGCTGAAATGGCTTGGCGTACCGCAATTCGCGGTGTTCGACTGGCTGTTCTGGCTTTTCTCGATCCTGATCGCGACCCTGGTGTCGTGGCTGCTGTTCACGTGGATGATCGCGCGCCTGCCCCGGGAGAAGGTCAGCTTCGTCGATTCGATGCGGGCCGGGCTGATCGCGGCCGTCGGCTTCGAAGTGTTCAAGCAGGTGGGGTCGATCTATTTGAAGACGGTGTTGCGCAGCCCCGCGGGCGCGGCGTTCGGCCCGGTGCTGGGATTGATGGTGTTCGCCTACATCACCGCCTATCTCGTGTTGTTCTGCACCGCGTGGGGGGCGACGGCATCCACCGACCCGCGCGACCGCCCTGTGGAGCCCCCGGCCCCGGCGATCATCGCGCCGCGGGTGCACATGGATGAAGGTCTGAGCACCCGCCAGACGCTCACCGCGATGGGGCTGGGAGCCGTTGGGGCGCTGGCGCTTTCGCGGATCGCCGGGTTGGCCCGCCGTGGCCGCTAGCTGACCAGCTTCAAGCCCGCGATGCAGGCCACGATCCCGCCGATCAGCAACAGCTTGGTCAACGACGCCGGTTCCTCGCCGATCAGCGCCGCGTAGCCCACCGTCAGCACGGCCCCGACGCCGACCCAGACCGCGTAACTGGTTCCGACCGGCAACGTGCGCATCGCGGTTGCCAGCCCGGCCATCGAAAGCGCCAGCGCGACAACGAAGACCAGCGAAGGGCCGAGCCGGGAGAAGCCGTCGGACTTGTTCAGGGCGGTCGCCCACACCGCCTCCAGGACGCCCGACGCGATCAAGACGAGCCATGCCATTGCGCACCTCCACGGCGCCCGTCTTGTCGCTGGCCGGGTACGGGGCCCCTCGTCCGGTGTCAGGTGCTGACGTCTCCGATGTTAACGCTCAGAGCCAGTCGCCGCGCGCCATGACGTCGCTCACCCGCAAATCACGGTCGAGCACCACAAGATTGGCGTCGTACCCGGGCCGCAGGCTGCCGACCCGTTCGAGCCCCAGCGCGCGCGCCGGGGTCGCCGATGTCACCTGAACCGCCGCGGCCAGCCCGGCGTCGCGGTCCGCGCCGAACCCGGCCACGGCGCGAAAGAGCCGATCCATGGTGGCCGTGCTGCCCGCGATCGTTGACGTCCCCTGCACCCGCGCCACGCCGGAGACCACGTCGATGCGCACCGCGCCGAGCCGATACGCGCCGTCGGCGCGGCCCGCCGCGGCGATCGCGTCGGTGATCACGGCGACGCGGTCCGCGCCGGCCGCCTCGATCACCGCGCGCGCCACGTCTGGGTGCAGGTGCACGCCGTCGACGATGAGCTCGACCGTCACCCGTGGGTCCCGCAGCAGCGCGAGCGCCGGGCCGGGCTCGCGGTGGTGCAGCGGCGGCATCGCGTTGAACAGATGCGTACCCACCGTGGCGCCCAACTCGATGGCGCGGCGGGTCTGCTCGTAGCTCGCGTCGGTATGTCCCAACGCCACAACGACTCCCGCGTCGACGAAGCGGCTGATGGCGGCGTCGGTGCCGGGCAGCTCCGGCGCCAGGGTGACCATCTTGATCGCGTCGCCGCCGGCGGTCAGCAGCCCTTCGATCTCGTCGGGGTCCGGGTCGCGCATCTGGGTGCGGTCATGGGCCCCGCACTGTGCCCGGTTCAGCCAGGGGCCTTCGAGATGAATGCCCGCGATCGTGCCCCGCCGGGTGGCGTCGGTGAGCGCGCGCACCCCGCCGAGTAGTTCCTGGGGAGCGGCGGTCACCAGGCTGGCCAGCGTCGTGGTGGTGCCGTGACGCAGGTGGAAGGCGGCGGCGTCGCCGATGGCGTCGGCGTCGGTGTAGGAAGCGCCCCCGCCGCCGTGCACGTGCATGTCGATAAATCCCGGCACCACAGTGCAATCGGGGTAGTCGCGGTCGGGCGGGCGCGGCGGCGGCCCGGGCGCGGCGGCCGCGATCCGCCCGCCAGCGGTCTCGAGCCAGCCCGGTCGGCAGAGCCGCCCGTCCACGACCATGGTTCCCGCGGCGATCAGTCCCACCGGCCGCCATTCTCCCAGAAGTGGCGGATGTCCTCGAGCTGGCGCCCCTTGGTCTCCGGCGCATACCGATAGACGAAGACGAACGCGATCAACGCGAGCGCGGCGAACGCCGCGAAAGTCCCTGCGCCGCCCAAGGAATGCAGCATGGTCAGGAAGACGGCGGCGATGATGGCGTTGGCCACCAGGTTGGAGGTGAGCATGGTGCTCGACCCGATCGAGCGCAGCCGGGACGGGAAGCTTTCGCTGGCGTACACCCAGCCCAGGGAGCCGAAACCCATGGTGTAGCCGAAGATGAACAGCAACACGCCGGCGAACCCGGCGACCGCGCCGCCGATCCCACGGCCGAACACGGCCGTCAGCACGACGTCGGCGCCGATCATCATCGCGGTGCCGCACAACAGGATTGGCCGCCGGCCCACCCGGTCGACCAGCAGCAGCGCCGTGCCGACGGCGGCCAATCCGGCCACCTGGACCAGCGCCGGCAGACCCAGCAACGCGAAATTGCCGGTGAAGCCCATGGCCTCGAAGATTCGGGGGCTGTAGTAGATGATCGCGTTGATGCCGGTGATCTGGATCAGGAAGCCGAGAACGACGACGAAGACAGTCGCCCGAAGATAGGGCCTGCGAACCATTTCCGGCAGTATCTCGGAGAGCCGGCCGCCACCTTCGCTGACCGCCCGGCCGATATCGGCGAGCTCGTCGTCCACCCGCGCGTCGGGCTCCACCCGCAGCAGCGCCCGCCGGGCGTCGTCGACCCGGCCTTTGAGCACGTACCACCGGGCCGTATCGGGCATCCGAATCACCAACGGCGCCAACAGCAATGCGGGCACGCACGCCAACCCCAGCATCCACCGCCAGCTGTGCGTGCCGGCCAGCAGGTAGCCGGTCACGTATCCGACGATGAGCCCGCTGACGATCGCCAGCTGGTAAGCCGTCAGCAGCGAGCCGCGCACCGCCGTCGGCGCCGATTCGGCCACGTACACCGGGACGACCACCACCGTCACGCCAATGGTCAGCCCGACGAGCAGGCGCGCCCCCAGCAGCATCGGCAGCGACACCGAGAACGCGGCCAGCAGCGCGAAAGCCGCGTAGGCGAACAGGATCAGCACGACCGAGCGTTTGCGGCCGATCACGTTGGCCAGCACACCGGCGCCGAGCGCCCCGATGATCTGGCCGATCACCACCATCGTCGTCAGCAGTTCCTGTTGCCGGGTGGACAGCCCGAAATCCTCGGTGACGAACAACTGCGCACCGGCGATGATGGACAGGTCATAGCCATAGATGACGCCCACGCTGGCGGCGGTCAGCCCGACCAGCAGGCCGCGCCGCGATCCGGTGCCCACCCGCGCTCAGCGGTGTTGGGGTCGGCGGTTCATCGAGCGTGCGGCCATGATCAAGCTAAACACGATGATGGCGCCGATGACAGCGACGCCCACCCGGACCGGCAGGGCGTCCGCCGAGCCGATGATCGCGCCGGCCGCAGCGTTATTGGCGAGCCGGTCGGCGGCGGTGTCGCTCTTGGCGGGCGCCAGCGACGGGTCGGGAGCGACCAGCGAGCCGACCTGCGTGCCCTGCGGGGTGGCGAACCCGTAGTCCAGCAGGTGGGCGGCCTGTTCCCACGGCGCGATCGGTTGCCGCGTCCCGTGCAGCAGCACCGCCACCAACCGCCGCCCGTCGTGGTTGGCCGCGCCCACGAACGTCTGGCCCGCGTCGTCGGTGTAGCCGGTCTTGCCGCCCAGGGCCCCGGGATACTTGTAGAGCAGCTGGTTGTCGTTCTCCAGCTCGTAGCCGGGGTGGTCGCCGTGGCCGGGGAAGTCGAAGGTCCGGGTCGCGACGATGTTGGCGAACGTGGGGTTCTGCCACGCGTAGCGATAGAACAGCCCGATGTCGTAGGCCGAGGTGCTCATGCCGGGCGCGTCCAGCCCCGACGGCGTCGCCACCCGGGTGTCCTGGCCGCCGAGCTTGGCGGCCAGCACGTTGATCTTCTCCAGCGCTTGCTGCATGCCGCCGAGCTGCATGGCCAGCGCGTGGGCGGCGTCGTTGCCGGAGTGCATCAGCAGCCCGTGCAGCAGCTGGTTGACGGTGAACACGCCGCCTTCCTGGACGCCGACTTTGGTGCCCTCGGCGGCCGCGTCATCGGTGGTTCCGGCGACCGACTTGTTCAGGTTGAGCGTGTTGATGGCGGCCATCGCCACCAGCACCTTGATGATGCTGGCCGGGCGGTGCCGGCCGTGCGGGTCTTTGGCGGCGATGACCGCGCCGCTGTCCAGGTCGGCCACCAGCCAGGCCTCGGCGGACACGTCGCCCGGGAGCGGCGGCGTATTGGGTGCGGCGACAATGCCGCAACTGGCCAGGGCGTCACCCCCGACCGGCTTGGCGGGCACCGCCAGCGGGATCGGGGGATCGCCGGCCGTGGGGACCTCCGACGAGTCCACCGCCGGCGGGGTGTTCACCTTGTACGGGCAGCTCGCGGGCGCGGCGTTGGGTTCGGCGCCGGGTTCGGCCTTGGCGGGTGGCAGCGCGAGCGGCAAGGCAATCGTGGCGGGAGCCCAGGCCACGAAACCCGCTGCGACCAGGCACGACATCGAACGTAGGAAGCTCATCGTCTGTGCACCTTAAGCGATCGGGGGCCCGAATCCGAGGAGCCGCGCTGTGACGGATGAGACGGAAGTTACTCAGCCGGGGCGGCGGCCCCGGGATACGCTGGGCGCGCGGTCCGCGGGAAAGCGCCCGCCCGCACCGACTTCAGAGGATTCGCCATTCCCGACGACCGATTGTGGGCCAGGCTGCGGCGCCGGCGCGACGGCGCGGCCGGTGTCACCCCGCGCGCGCTGAAGGATCTGCTCAAACAGGTCGAGAAGGCGACCCAGGTGCGGCGTTCCGGGCTCGATCAGGTGCTGGCGGAACTCACGCTGCACCGTGACGCCGCCACCGAGCCGGAGCTGCGGTCGGCGCTGGCATGGTTGTGCAACGCCGTCTCGCGGTTCGGGCGCAACCCGAGCGCCCCGCACGCCCGCGAGGTGATGCTGGCCGCCGACGCGGTCAAGCGGGCTAGCGGCTAGTGGCGATCGCAAGCGCGGCGAAGCCGGGCGCAGCGGGTCGCCACCATCCGGCTAGAGCCGCGCCGACTCCTCGTGCAGCACCTCACGCAGGATGGCCTCGATGGTGTCGAACTCGGCCTGGCCGCTGATCAGCGGCGGCGCCAGTTGAATGACGGAATCGCCACGGTCGTCGGTGCGGCAATACAACCCGGCATCGAACAGTGCCGAGCCCACCCGCGCCAGCAGCGGCCGGCGCTCGTCGTCGCTGAACGTCTGCTTGGTCGCCTTGTCCTTGACCAGTTCCACGCCAAAGAAAAACCCCTCGCCGCGCACGTCGCCGACGATCGGCAGGTCGTAGAGCTTTTCCAGGGTGGCGCGCAAGGCCGGCGCGCTGGCCCGGACGTGATCGTTGAGCGCCTCGCGCTCGAAGATGTCGAGGTTGGCCAGCCCGACGGCCGCCGAAACCGGGTGGCCGCCAAAGGTATAGCCGTGCGGGAACATCGTCGCGCCGTCGTTGAACGGCTCGAACAGGCGCTCGCTGGCGATCATGGCGCCGATCGGTGAGTAGCCCGACGTCATTCCCTTGGCGCAGGTGATCATGTCGGGCACGTAGCCGAAGTCGTCACAGGCGAACATCGACCCGATGCGGCCGAACGCGCAGATCACCTCGTCGGAGACCAGCAGCACGTCGTATTCGTCGCAGATTTCCCGCACGCGCTCGAAATAGCCTGGGGGAGGCGGGATGCTGCCACCGGCGTTCTGCACCGGCTCCAGGAACACCGCCGCCACGGTGTCGGGGCCCTCGAACTCGATAGCCTCGGCGATGCGGTCCGCGGCCCACTGCCCGAAGGCTTTCGGGTCGGTGCGCAGCGGTTCCGGCGCCCGGTAGAAGTTGGTGTTGGGCACCCGGAAGCCCCCGGGCGTCACCGGTTCGAAGGGCGCCTTGTAGCGGGGCAGCCCGGTGATCGCCAGGGCGCCCTGGGTGGTGCCGTGGTAGGCGACCGACCGCGAAATCACCTTGTGCTTACTGGGTTTGCCGGTGAGCTTGAAGTACTGCTTGGCCAGTTTCCACGCGGTCTCGACGGCCTCGGTGCCGCCGGTGGTGAAGAAGACGCGGTTGAGGTCGCCCGGGGTGTAGCCGGCGAGGCGCTCGGCGAGCTCGATCGCCGTCGGGGTGGCGTATCCCCACAGGGGAAAGAACGCCAGCGTGCCCGCCTGCCGGGCGGCGGCCTCGGCGAGCTCGGCCCGCCCGTGACCGACCTGCACGGTGAACAGCCCGGACAGGCCGTCGAGGTAACTCTTGCCGTGGTTGTCGAAGATGGTGACGCCCTCGCCGCGGGTGATGATCGGCGGCGTGATTCCCGGGCCGTGCCGGGAGAAGTGCAGCCACAGGTTGTCGGTCATTGGTGGTGAGCGTAGCGCCCGCTTCGGGCTTGGTTGGATTGCCCGACTCCTCACTCGCGCCGTTTCGGCGCTCGCCGTCGCCGGGCTTGGTTGGTTTGCCCGACTCCTCGCTCGCGCCGTTTCGGCGCTCGCCGTCGCCGGGCTAGGCTCGGCGATATGACCTCAGCGCAACAGGTCAGCGAATTCGAGTCGTTGCGACCGCATCTCATGTCGGTCGCCTACCGGCTGACCGGCACGGTCGCCGACGCCGAGGACATCGTCCAAGACGCCTGGCTGCGCTGGCACCGCCAGGACCCCGACAAGGGAACGCAGATCACCGACCTGCGGGCGTGGTTGACCACGGTGGTGAGCCGGCTTGGTCTGGACAGGCTGCGCTCGGCGGCGCACCGGCGCGAGACCTACACCGGAAACTGGCTGCCCGAGCCCGTCGTCACCGGATTCGGCCCGCCCGCTTCCGAAGCCGACCCGCTGTCCGCGGTGGTGGCCGGCGAGGACGCCCGGTTCGCGGCGATGGTGGTGCTGGAGCGCCTCTCGCCCGACCAGCGGGTCGCGTTCGTCTTGCATGACGGGTTCGACGTGCCGTTCGCGGAGGTTGCCGAGGCGCTGGGTACCAGCGAGGCCGCCGCCCGGCAGCTGGCCTCGCGGGCCCGCAAGGCCGTCGCGGCCGAGCCGCCGCCCGAACCCGACCCATCGCACAACGAGGTGGTGGGAAAGTTGTTGGCCGCCATGGCCGCCGGCGATCTGGAGGCGGTGGTCTCCTTGCTGCACCCGGACGTCATCTTCACCGGCGATTCAAATGGCAAGGCGCCCACGGCCGTTCACGTCATCCACGGCCCGGACAAGGTGGTCCGGTTCATGCTCGGCCTTGCCAACCGCTACGGGCCCGCCTTCTACACGTCCTATCAAGCAGGACTGGTCAACGGCGAGCTGGGCATCTACACCGCCGGCTTCCCCGCTGCCGACGGCTACCGCGAGATGTGCCCGCGGATCATGGCGATGACGGTGCGTGACGGAAAGGTTTGCGCCTTATGGGATGTCGCCAATCCCGAGAAGTTCACCGGCTCTCCGCTGCGGCGCGAGCAGCCGTAAGTCAGTCGAGTCAGGCGCAGATTGGAGAGAGAGCACATGGGCGGCAGCGTCACCGAAACGATGGGCAAATTGATGTTCCGCGGTATGGACATGATGCGCCACCGCAGCGCCTTCGACGTCGGCGCTGTGTCCCCGCAAGGTAAGGACTTCACCGGTTTCGACAAAACGCGGCAAATCTTGTTGGTGACGTTCAAGCGTTCCGGCGAGGCGATGCCGAGCCCGATAAACCACGGTGTCGCAGACGGAAAGATCTACGTGCGAACGGATGCGTCCACCGGAAAGGTGAAGCGGATCAACAACAATCCGCGTGTCGTTGTGGTGCCCAGCAGTCTTCGGGGCAAGCCAAAAGGGCAAGCGGTCGCCGGAAAGGCCAGGATCTTGCCCGAGTCCGAACACGCCCACGCGTACAAGGTGATTGCGGCGAACTGGAGCCTGCCGATGAAGTTGTTCGAGCGCACTCTGGACAAGGGCAGCGCGGCGCTCAGTATTCCGACCACCTATATCGAGATCGAGCCCGCCCAGGAGGGCTGATCAGCCCACGCCCTGGTTCGCTAGCCAATTGGCGACGACCCGCTGCGCCCGGCTACGCCGCGCTTGCGATCGTCGCTAGCCCAGGGAATCCGGCACGCGTCACCCGAATTGAAGCCCTGCTCGGTGATGCCTAGCGCGGTGTTCACCCGCGCGCGCATGTTCTCCAACCCAATTTGATAGGTCAGCTCGAACACCCCGGCATCGCCGAAGCGGGCCCGCAGGTCGTCGACCTGCTCGTCGGTGACGGTGTGCGGATCGGTGGTCATCGCGTCGGCATAGGCGATGGCGGCGCGCTCGTCGTCGGTATAGGCCGGCGAGGTGGCGTAGTTGTCGATCTCCTTGAGCCGCTCCACGTCCAGGCCGTCCAGACGCTGCAGCATCGATCCGAAGTCGACGCACCACGAGCAGCCGATCTGGCGCGCGGTCCACAACACCGCCAGCTCACGCACGCTGGCCGGCAGGGTTTTCGACGCCCGCTCGACCATCGCCTCGTGCATGGCGCTCGCGGTCATCAGCTTGCGATGATGCGCGGCCACGGCGAACGGCTCGGGAACTTGGCCGTAGCGACGCTTGGCTATCCGATACATGGCCCGGATCAGCAATCCGGCGCGCTTGGGGGGCAGGGGCTCGATGCGGGTTTTCTGTGTCATACCCCTCAGACGAGACAGCCCGGCGATGTGTGACGAGCAGACGCGGCCGGTCAGCGCGAGAACATGATCGCGCGCTTGACCTCCTGGATCGCCTTGGTGATCTGGATGCCGCGCGGGCAGGCCTCGGTGCAGTTGAACGTGGTGCGGCACCGCCATACGCCGTCGACCTCGTTGAGGATGTCCAGGCGCTCGGCGGCCGCCTCGTCGCGGCTGTCGAAGATGAACCGGTGGGCGTTGACGATCGCGGCCGGGCCGTAGTAGCTGCCCTCGTGCCAGAAGATCGGGCAGCTGGTGGTGCACGCCGCGCACAGGATGCACTTGGTGGTGTCGTCGTAGCGGGCGCGGTCGGTCGGGCTCTGAATGCGTTCGCGCGTCGGCGGGTTGCCGGTGGTGATCAGGTACGGCTTGACGGCGCGGTAGGCGTCGAAGAACGGCTCCATGTCGACCACGAGGTCCTTCTCGACCGGCAGCCCGCGGATCGGCTCGACCGTGATGGTCAGCGATTTGCCCGCCTTCTTGGGGAGCAGGTCGCGCATCAGCACCTTGCAGGCCAGCCGGTTGACACCGTTGATCCGCATGGCATCCGACCCGCACACGCCGTGCGCGCAGGAGCGCCGGAAGGTCAGCGTCCCGTCCAGGTAGCTCTTGATGTAGATCAGCAGATTGAGCATCCGGTCGCTGGGCAGGCAGGGCACCCGAAAGCTTTGCCAGCCACCGGTTTCCGCGTAGGCATCGGGCTGGTCGGGGTTGAACCGGGCGATCTTGACGGTCACCATCACCGCCTCGTCGGGAACCGGCGGAAGGGGCGGTTCCAGACTTTCGGCCTGCGGCTCTGCAACGTCCGTCATCAGTACTTCCGTTCCTTGGGTTCGTAGCGCGTCTGCACCACGGGCTTGAAGTCCAGCGCGATGTCGCTCAAAAGGTCGGTGCCCTGCTTGTAGGCCATGGTGTGGCGCATGTAGTTGACGTCGTCGCGGTTGGGGTAGTCCTCGCGGGCGTGCCCGCCGCGGGACTCCTTGCGGTTCAGCGCGCCGACCACGGTGACCTCGGCCAGCTCGAGCAAGAAGCCCAGCTCGATGGCTTCCAGCAAGTCGCTGTTGAATCGCTTCCCCTTGTCGTGCACGGTGATTCGCGAATAGCGCTCCTTCAGGGCGTGGATGTCGGTCAGCGCCTGCTTGAGCGTCTCCTCGGTGCGGAACACCGCGGCGTTGTTGTCCATCGACTGCTGCAACGCGTTGCGGATGTCGGCGACGCGCTCGTTGCCGTGCTCGGAGAGGATGTCGCCCACCCAGCCGACGACCATCGCCGCCGGATCCGGCGGCATGTCCACGAAGTCGTGTCCCCGTGCGTAATTGGCGGCGGCGATGCCGGCCCGGCGGCCGAACACGTTGATGTCCAGCAGCGAGTTGGTGCCCAGCCGGTTGGCGCCATGCACCGACACGCACGCGCATTCGCCCGCCGCGTACAGGCCCGGGACCGTGGAGGTGTTGTCCCGCAACACCTGTCCGGTGACGGTGGTCGGGATGCCGCCCATCACGTAGTGACACGTCGGGTACACCGGGACCAGCTCCTTGACCGGGTCCACGCCCAGATAGGTGCGGGCGAACTCGGTGATGTCGGGCAGCTTGGCCTCGAGCACGTCCTCGCCGAGGTGGCGGACGTCGATGTAGACGTAGTCCTTGTGCGGGCCGGCGCCGCGGCCCTCCAGGACTTCCAAAACCATTGAGCGAGCGACGATGTCGCGCGGTGCCAGGTCGACGATCGTCGGTGCGTAGCGTTCCATGAACCGCTCACCCTCGCCGTTGAGCAGCCGGCCACCCTCGCCGCGCACGGCCTCGGAGATCAGGATGCCCAAACCGGCCAGGCCGGTCGGGTGAAATTGGTGAAACTCCATGTCCTCCAAGGGAAGTCCCTTGCGGAAGACGATGCCGATGCCGTCGCCGGTCAGCGTGTGTGCGTTGGAGGTGGTCTTGTACATGCGGCCCGAACCGCCGGTGGCGAGCACGATCGCCTTCCCGTGGAAGACGTGGATCTCGCCGGTGGCCAGCTCGTAGGCGACCACGCCGGTGGCCACCGGCCCGCTCGGCGTCTGCGTCAAAACCAGGTCCAGCGCGTAGAACTCGTTGAAGAACTGCACGTCGTGCTTTACGCAGTTCTGGTACAGCGTCTGCAGAATCATGTGGCCGGTGCGATCGGCGGCGTAACAGGACCGGCGCACAGGGGCCTTGCCGTGGTCGCGGGTGTGTCCGCCGAACCGGCGCTGGTCGATGCGGCCCTCGGGGGTGCGGTTGAACGGCATCCCCATCTTTTCCAGGTCGAGCACCGCGTCGATGGCTTCCTTGCACATGATCTCCACCGCGTCCTGGTCGGCGAGGTAGTCGCCGCCCTTGACGGTGTCGAAGGTGTGCCATTCCCAGTTGTCCTCTTCGACGTTGGCCAGCGCCGCGCACATGCCGCCCTGGGCGGCGCCGGTGTGGCTGCGGGTGGGGTAGAGCTTGGTCAGCACCGCGGTGCGCACCCGGGGACCAGCTTCCACCGCGGCGCGCATCCCTGCGCCGCCCGCGCCGACGATCACCACGTCGTACCGGTGTTGCTGGATCACGGGTCAGCCTCCCTCCGTCAGGCGTGAATGTTGGGGTCGAACGTCAGCAGCACGTAGGTGCCCAGCACCAACGTGAACCCCATCGACAGCAACAGCAGGCTGTTGAGCCAGAACCGGGTGCTGTCCTTGCGGCTGTAGTCGTCGATGATCGTGCGCAGGCCGTTGCCGCCGTGCAGCTGCGCCAGCCACAGCAGCGCCAGGTCCCAGAATTGCCAGAACGGCGACGCCCAGCGCTGCGCCACATAGTTGAAGTCGATGCGGTACACGCCGTTGTCCCACATCAGCATGATGAACAGGTGGCCGATCGCCAGCACGAACAGCGCGATGCCCGAGAACCGCATGAACAGCCAGGCGAACTTCTCGAAGTTGGGGATGCCGGACCGGCGCCGCGGCGAGCGGGGATTGTCCAGGCTGGCGGGCCGGTCGTAGCTGCGTTGTTTGACCGGCGCCGTCTGGCCGCGGGTCAGCTGGAGGTCGGGGCTGCTCATCGGAAGTGCTCCATCATGTGGATGACGGTCACGACGCCGGCCGGGACCATCAGCAGCAGGAACACGACGCCGACGATCCAGAACATCAGGCGCTGGTAGCGCGGGCCCTCGGACCAGAAGTCGATCAGGATCACCCGGATCCCGTTCAGGCCGTGGAAGAGCACCGCGGCGATCAGGCCGTATTCCATCAGGCCGACGATGGGCATCTGATAGTCGTGGATCACCGCGTTGTAGGTCTGCGGGCTGACCCGCAGCATCGCCGCGTCCAGGACGTGCACGAACAGGAAAAAGAAGATGGTCGCGCCGCTGATGCGATGCAGCACCCACGACCACATGCCGGGATCGCCCCGGTAGAGGGTCCGCGGCGGCCTGCGTTTGCGCGAGGTCGCCGGTGCGGGTGCCGCCGGATCCGCGGTTGTCGGTTGTGTAGTCACCCCAGTCCTCACCAGCCTTCTTGCGACCTTCTTGCGACGTTGCGCGACAGTCACGCCGGGCACTTGAGCTTAGCTCGCGCACGGTGTGGCTTGCGTCAATGTCCGTCAAGCGAAATGCCGTTTTGCGGCTAGGGTGACTGTCGGAAACGGCCACCGACGAGCGGGGTTGCGCGATGCCGGAGATCGACTGGAATACGTTGCGGGACAAGGCAATCCGGGCATCGGAAGGGGCCTATGCGCCGTACTCGCGGTTCGCAGTCGGTGCGGCCGCGCTGGTCGACGATCACCGCGTCGTCACCGGGTGCAATGTGGAGAACATCTCATATGGCCTTGGTCTCTGTGCCGAGTGCGCCGTGGTGTGCGCCCTGCATTCCACCGGCGGCGGCCGGCTGGTCGCGCTGGCGTGCGTGGACCAGCGCGGATCGGTGCTGATGCCGTGCGGACGATGCCGCCAGGTGCTGTTCGAACACGGCGGTCCCGAGTTGCTGATCGACCATCCGCGCGGGCCGCGCCGGCTCGGGGACCTGCTGCCGGATGCCTTCGGTCCCGACGACGTGGCCGCCGGGCGCCGCTGATGCCGCCCGCCTTCGATGCGCCCACGGTGATCAGGACCAAGCGCGACGGCGGCCGGTTGTCCGACGCCGCCATCGACTGGGTCGTCGACGCCTACACCGCCGGCCGGGTGGCCGAGGAGCAGATGGCGGCCCTGCTGATGGCGATCCTGTTGCGGGGCATGGATCGCGGCGAGACGGCCCGGTGGACGTCGGCGATGCTGGCCTCGGGCGAGCGGCTCGACTTCAGCGACCTCGGCGTGCCCACGGTCGACAAACACTCGACCGGCGGGGTGGGGGACAAGATCACCCTGCCCCTGGTGCCCGTCGTCGCCGCGTGCGGCGCCGCGGTGCCGCAGGCGTCGGGCCGCGGGCTCGGCCACACCGGCGGCACGCTGGACAAGCTGGAATCCATCGCCGGATTCACCGCCGCGCTGTCCGGCCGGCGGGTGCGCGACCAACTGCGCGACCTCGGCGCGGCCATCTTCGCCGCCGGTGACCTGGCCCCGGCCGACGCCAAGCTGTACGCGCTGCGCGACGTCACCGCCACCGTCGAGTCGCTGCCGCTGATCGCCAGCTCGGTGATGAGCAAGAAGCTGGCCGAGGGGGCCGGCGCGCTGGTGCTCGACGTGAAGGTCGGATCCGGGGCATTCACCGACTCGGAAACGCAGTCCCGCGACCTGGCGAGCACCATGGTCGCGCTGGGCGCCGCGCACGGGGTGCCCACCCGCGCGCTGCTGACGGACATGAACACCCCGCTGGGCGCGACCGTCGGCAACGCCCTCGAGGTCGCCGAGTCGCTCGAGGTGCTGGCCGGGGGCGGGCCGCCCGACGTCGTCGAGCTGACGCTGCGGCTGGCCTGCGAGATGCTCGAGCTGGCCGGGGTCGACGGCCGCGATCCCGCCGAGACGCTGCGGGACGGCACCGCGATGGACCGGTTTCGCCAGCTCGTCGCCGCCCAGGGCGGCGATTTGTCGGTGCCGCTGCCGATCGCTCGGCATGCCGAGACCGTGACCGCCGCCCGGGGCGGCACAATGGG
Organism: Mycobacterium sp. H4Y; assembly: GCF_000364405.1. Taxonomy (NCBI): domain Bacteria; kingdom Bacillati; phylum Actinomycetota; class Actinomycetes; order Mycobacteriales; family Mycobacteriaceae; genus Mycobacterium; species Mycobacterium sp. H4Y. The sequence continues at coordinate 555,759 of NZ_AKIG01000002.1, read as the reverse complement.
CGATATCGACGCGATGGCAGTGGGGCTGGCGGCTTGGCGGCTCGGAGCGGGCAGATCCCGTCCGGGCGATCGCGTGCAGTTCGGCGCCGGCATCCGGCTGCACCGCCGCCCCGGCGAGCCGGTCACGGCCGGTGAGCCGCTGTTCACCCTCTACACCGACACCCCGGAGCGCTTCGGCGCGGCGCTCGCCGAGCTGGACGGCGCCTTCAGCGTCGGCGACGCCGCTCCGGCTTCGCGTCCGCTGATCATCGATCGGATCGCGCAATGACCGCGCCGCTGGGCCTCGAGCAGATCCGCAAGGCCCCCAAGGCCCTGCTGCACGACCACCTCGACGGCGGGCTGCGCCCGTCGACCGTGCTGGAGATCGCCGGGCAGACCGGGTACGACGAGCTGCCCGCCACCGACGTCGACGAGCTGGCGACGTGGTTTCGCACGCGTTCGCACAGCGGCTCGCTGGAGCGCTACCTGGAGCCGTTTTCCCACACCGTCGCGGTAATGCAGACGCCCGAGGCGCTGCACCGTGTCGCCTACGAGTGCGTGGAAGACCTGGCCGCCGACTCGGTGGTCTACGCCGAGGTGCGGTTCGCACCCGAGCTGCACATCGACCGCGGGATGTCCTTCGACGCGATCGTCGATGCCGTGCTGGCCGGATTCGCCGACGGCGAGAAGGCCTGTGCCGGCGCTGGCCGTCCGATCGTGGTGCGCCTGCTGGTCACCGCGATGCGGCACGCGGCGGTGTCCCGCGAGATCGCCGAGCTGGCAATCCGGTTCCGGGACAAGGGCGTTGTCGGCTTCGACATCGCCGGCGCCGAGGCCGGCAACCCGCCAACGCGCCACCTGGATGCCTTCGAGTACATGCGAGACCACAACGCGCGCTTCACCATTCACGCCGGCGAGGCGTTCGGCTTGCCGTCCATCCACGAGGCGATCGCGTTCTGCGGCGCCGACAGGCTGGGCCACGGGGTGCGGATCGTCGACGACATCGACGTGCTGCCCGACGGGCAGGTCCGGTTGGGTCAGCAGGCGGCGATCCTGCGGGACAAGCGAATTCCGCTGGAACTGTGTCCGAGCTCGAACGTGCAGACCGGCGCCGTCAAGAGCATCGCCGAGCATCCGTTCGACCTGCTGGCCCGCGCCCGATTCCGCGTGACCGTCAACACCGACAACCGGTTGATGAGCGATACCTTCATGAGCCGCGAGATGCTCCGCCTGGTGGAGGCGTTCGGCTACGGCTGGAGCGACCTCGAACGGTTCACCATCAACGCGATGAAGTCCGCGTTCATCCCGTTCGACGAGCGGCTGGCCATCATCGACGAGGTGATCAAGCCGCGGTACGCGGTGCTGATCGGCTGAGCCGCCGGTGCGGCGTTCTCAGATGTGCCCGGGCATCCCCATCGACGGGTCGGCCGCCGGCATTGGAGGTGGCTCCACCATCGGCGGCGGGGCCATCGGTGCCGCGGCCATGGGCGCCGGCGGTTCCGGTGGCGGCGCGATGGGCGGCGGTGGCGGCGGGGCGTACGGGCCACCCGCGCACACCGGGTCGCTGGGCATGCTGATGCAACTCAAATCCGCGGGGCCGGTGGGTGCCCCGCCCATGGCGTACGGGCCGCCCTGGCACTGCGCCAGCCCCGGCATCCCCGCGCATCGGGGATCCGACGGGTTGGTGGGAAGGCCGGGATCGGGATCGTCGAGCGGCGCGGCGGGTGTGCGCGCGAAGCCGGGTGCCGCGTTCGCCGGGATCGTCGTGGCCGCCCCCAGAATCGACAGGGCCACAACCGTTTTCGTCATCGTGCCGCGCAACCGCGAGGCCGTCACCCAGGTCATCGTTCCCCCCGATATATGCGGACCGGGAGCGCTGCGCCCCCGCGTTATTCGATCAGTCTGCTCCATCGCGGCCAGATCCGGTAGCCCATAACGGATCCGGGTCGACCGACAGGCCGATGGCGCGCACCGTGCCGGCCAGGTGGGTCTGCACCGCGGTCGCCGCTCGCGCGCGATCGCCGTCGCGCAGGGCTTCGGCGATACCCCGATGCTCCTCGAGAATCGTGGCCACCCGGTCGGGGTCGCGCAGCGTCGATTCGCCGATCATCCGCATCTGGCGGTCGCGCAGGGACGCGTAGAAGCCGGACAGGATGGCGTTGCCCGACTCCTGCAGCGTGATGGCGTGGAAGGCGCGGTCGGCCTCCACGAATTCTCGCCAGTCCGCCGCGGCGGCCGCGTCGCGTTGCCGGGCAAGCTCGCCGGATAGGCGCCCGAACACGGCGGCGCACGCGGCGCCGCCGCGCCCGATCACCTTGCCCGCCGCGAACTGCTCGAGCACCAGCCGCGCCTCCATCACCGCGCGCACCTCGTCGGGCGACACCGGAACCACCAGGGCCCCCCGTTGGGGATACAGGCGCAGCAGCCCCTCGGCCTCCAGCCGCAAAAACGCCTCGCGCACCGGCGTGCGCGACATCCCCAGCGCGCTGGCCACGTCGCCCTCGCTGATCAGCTCGCCGCCGGGGAACTCGCCGGTGAGCACCCGCGTCTTGACGTAGTCCAGCGCGCGGTCCTTGGCCGTCCCCGTCCGCCTGTCCTTCGCCGCCACACCCGGCCCTTCTGGTAGCTAAGTCGTATCTCAACCGACCAATTGACCGTACACCGACCGCGTCTAGCTGGGACGTTTGACGCTTAGATACAAGATAAATACTATTTAGATACCAGATACACCTGAGCGGCAAGGGAGACCGACATGCAGCAGCTAGCGACCCCGAACCTGGACCCGACGGTCCCCGCGCCGATGGTCAACGTCGCCGAGTACGCGTTCGAGGGCCGGTTCGAAGAGTGGGCCGAGCAGGCCGAATACTTCGAGTACTCCAGGGCCGCCAACCCGATCGGCTCGGGGCTGACCCCGCGGGTGCCGATCCGGCGGTTCGGTCCCGAGCTCTACCTTGACGCGCCGACCGGCGTGATCCCGCTGGACCTGTCGGCCGAGCTGGGTGGCCCGGCCGGCGCGGCGACCAGCCCCGCGCTGCTGGCCAACTTCGTGTCCATTCGCGCGAACGAGCACGTCGACACCCACCCCAACGCCACCTCGCAGCTGTATTACGTGCTCTACGGGCGGGGGTTCGCGGCGGTCAACGGCCGCCTGATCGAGTGGGAGAAGGGCGACTTCGTGACGCTGCCCGCCGGCGCGCACTCGGTGTTCTATGCCGGCGCGGACACGGCCATGTACTGGGTGCACGACGAGCCCCTGATGCGTTACCTCGGCGCCGACGCGACCCGGCCCCGCTTCCGCGCGACCAAGTTCCGCCGCGCCGACGCCGTCGCCAAGCTGACCGAGATCGCGTCGCGGCCCGGCGCCAACGAGAAGAGCCGCGTCAGTGTCCTGCTGGCCAACGCCGAGCAGGAGCAGACCCTGACCATCACGCACGTGTTGTGGGCCATGTTCGGCGTGCTTCCGCCCCATCAGGTCCAGCGCCCGCACCGGCACCAGTCGGTCGCGCTGGACCTCATCCTGGACGCGCCCGCGGCCGGCTGCTACACGCTGCTGGGCACGCGTCTCGACGCGCGCGGCGACATCGTCGATCCGATCCGGGTGGACTGGCAGGCCGGTGGCGCCTTCACCACCCCGCCGGGCATGTGGCACGCCCACTACAACGAGACCGACGAGCCGGCCCACCTGATCCCGGTCCAGGACGCCGGGCTGCAGACCCACCTGCGCAGCCTCGACATCAAGTTCACCCAGCGCCGCGATCTCGCCGCGGGCTGAGCCGGGGCCCGATGCGGGGCCCGGATTCGACGCCTAGTGTGGCTCGACATGAAGGTGCCGCTGCTGGGCCCGGTGTCGCTGACTGGATTCCAGAACCCCTGGTTCTTCCTCGCGCTGCTGGCCGTGCTGCTGGTGATCGGCCTTTATGTCGTGCAGCAATTCGCCCGCCGTCGCCGGGTGCTGCGGTTCGCCAACATGGAGGTGCTGGAGCGCGTGGCCCCGCCGCACCCGAGCCGGTGGCGGCACGTGCCGACCATCCTGTTGGCCACGTCGCTGGTGCTGCTGACCACGGCGATGGCCGGGCCGACGTCGGATGTGCGGATCCCGCTCAACCGGGCGGTCGTGATGCTCGTCATCGACGTCTCGGAATCGATGGCCTCCAACGATGTTCCGCCCAACCGCCTGGCCGCGGCGAAGGAGGCCGGCAAGCAGTTCGCCGATCAGCTGACGCCGGCCATCAACCTGGGGCTGGTGGAGTTCGCGGCCAACGCCACGCTGCTGGTGCCCCCGACGACGAACCGCGGCGCGGTGAAGTCGGGCATCGACAGTCTGCAGCCCGCCCCGAAAACCGCTACGGGAGAAGGCATTTTCACCGCGCTGCAGGCGATCGCGACGGTCGGCTCGGTGATGGGCGGCGGCGAAGGCCCGCCGCCGGCGCGGATCGTGCTGGAGTCCGACGGCGCCGAGAACGTGCCGCTGGACCCCAACGCTCCGCAGGGGGCGTTCACCGCCGCCCGGGCCGCCAAGGGCCAAGGCGTGCAGATCTCGACGATCTCGTTCGGCACCCCGTACGGGACCGTCGACTACGAGGGCGCCACCATTCCGGTCCCGGTGGACGATCAGACCCTGCAGAAGATCTGCGAGATCACCGACGGCGAGGCGTTCCACGCCGACAGCCTGGACTCGCTGAAGAACGTGTACACGACGCTGCAGCGCCAGATCGGCTACGAAACCGTCAAGGGCGACGCGAGCCTGGCGTGGATGCTGCTCGGTGCCGTCGTGATGGCCGGCGCCGTGCTGGCCGGCCTGCTGCTGAACCGCAGGCTGCCCGCCTGACCCGCCGGGCGGGGCTCGGTCGGTGGACGGGCGCTAGGTCGGCAGGCGTCGGTTGATCAACAGCGCCAACGCCGTCGCGATCAGCGCCGCGAGCACCCCCAGGCGTAGCCAGCCGGAACTGCCGGGTCCCGGCACGGTGCGGTAGCCGATCTCGTTCTCGATCGCGTTGTAGCTCTTGTTGAGCTCGCCGATGTTGGTGGCGGTGTAGGGCTGCCCGCCGGAGAGCCGGGCGATCGTCTTCATCTGGTCGGTCGACACCGGGACCGCGACGCGCTGCCCGTCCATCTCGATCTCGCCGCCCTTCGTTCCGAACGAGATCGTCGAGATGGGCACGCCCTCGTCCTTGGCCAGGCGCGCCGCGGTGTAGACACCGTCGTGCGGATCGCTGGGGTTCGACGGCTTGTTCTCGCGGCCGTCGGACAGCAGCACGATGCGGGCCGGCGGCGGATTGTCGCCCCCCGTGACCGCCGTGGCGCCGATCGCGTGCAGGGCGGTGAAGATGGCCTGGCCGGTGGCCGTGCTGTCGGCGAAGTCCAGCTTCTTGAGCGCGTCGATGGTCGCCTGGTGCTGCGGAGTGGGCGGGACCAGCAAGTAGGGCGTGCCGGCGAAGCCGACCAGCCCGAGGTTGATGCCGGGCGTCAGCTGGCTGGCGAACTGGCTCGCCGCTTGTTCGGCGGCCTTGAGCCGATTGGGTTCGACGTCGGTCGCCCGCATGGACTGCGACATGTCGATGACGAGCATGATGACCGCGCGGTTGCGCGGGATGCGCATGTCGTGGGTGGGGGTGGCCAGCGCGATCGTCAGCAACGCCAGGCTGAGCAGCGACGCGGCGATCGGCAGGTGCCGCCACGGCGACTGCGCCACGGGGGCGTCGGTGTAGCGGTGCAGCCGTCGGTTGCGACGGGCCTGCACCACGACGTAGACGGCCAGCAGGGCCAGGGGCACCAAACCGAACAGCAACATGGCCGGGCGCTGGAACCCGTACAGCGGCAGCGGGCCGATTCCGGGAAGCGACACGTCACCAACCTAGCCCGTGAAACGCCCTACTCGCGGCGGAGCCGGCCCTCGACGAATTGCTCCAGCTTTTCCCACTCGCGCACCGCCGCGGCGTACGGCGGCGACGGCTTGGTGACCGAGCCGGGTTCGAGCACGGCGGCCACCAATTTGCCCAGCGGCCGGTTGGTTTCGAGCGCCTTGTCCACCGCGGGATCCTCGGAGTAGTCGCCGATGTCGCGGAGCACCTCGACGGCCAGTTCCAGTTGCTCCCGGTCGACGGCCTCGGGCCCGTCGGCCAGGTCGTCGGCCAGGCCGGTGAGCACGTAGATGTTGTCGTCGGTGACCTCGACCGTGAGCGACCCGTCGGTGGCGGCGGTGCGGATGTCGTCGTAGGTGCTCAGATCGGACAGGTCGTGGTCGTGCTCGTCGGCCAGGTAGCGGGCCAGCGCGCGCTCGGACGGGAACACGCTGATCCGTCCGTTGCGGCCCAGGAAGATCGGGTCGTCGTCGAGGTAGCAGCGCAGGGTGAAGAAGGTGCCCGAGCTCGTCATGATCCGGATCGGATCGATGCCGACCTGCAGCCAGAAGTCCTTGTCGCCGCCGAGCACCGCGGTGTCGCCGGCCGCCCGGGCTTCGGTGTCGTCGTCCTCGTCGTCTTCGTCAACGTCGTCGTCAACGTCGTCGTCCATGTCGTCGGCCGCGGATTCCTCGACGGCGTCCTCGGTCTCGGCCTCTTCGCGCTCCTCGGCCAGTTCGTCTTCGGCCTTGGCCGACAACTTGGCGTCGACGTCGGGGGTGGTGGCGATGTCATCGATCGCGCCCAGCACGTCGTCCCAGCTGCGCCCGATGATCTCGGCGATCGCATGCCAGCGTTTGGCGCCGGCCTTGCCGGTGAAGTGCTCGACCCCGCCCGACACCGTGCCCAGGCTGGGGTTGCCGTTGAAGAACTTCGACACCGCCGCCAGCTCGCACACCGATCCGATGGACGACACGATGGCCAGCGTGCCCGCCAGCGCGGACACCGATTCCGCGGTGGGCTTCTCGGAGACCAGCTCCTCGACCGCGACCAGATCGAACTGCTTGTCCTCGGCGGGCTCGAAGTCATGCGCGTGCGCCGACGTCAGGGCCTTCCACGCCGGGTGGTCGGTCAGGTCGTTGTCGGTGTCGGACCGCACGAACGCCACCAGGTCGGCGATGGAGGAGAAGACGAACAGGTCCTCGTCCTTGCCCAGGAAGGCCTCCCACTCGTCGCCGGAGTCACGCCAGCGGGGCGCCCACACGGTGTAGCGGTCGCCGGCGGACAGGCTCAGGCGAATGGGCACGAGGTCAGCAGCCATGCGGCACAGAATAGCGACGACCGGCCAAGGCGCCGCCGGGCAGTGGTGATCGCGAGCGCGGCGGAGCCGGGTGAAGCGGGTCGCCACCATCGACCCAGTGGTGATCGCGAGCGCGGCGGAGCCGGGTGAAGCGGGTCGCCACCATCGACCCAGTGGTGATCGCGAGCGCGGCGGAGGCGGGTGAAGCGGGTCGCCACCATCAGCCCAGTGGTGATCGCGAGCGCGGCGGAGCCGGGTGAAGCGGGTCGCCACCATCAGCCCAGTGGCGATCGCGAGCGCGGCGGGGCCGGGTGAAGCGGGTCGCCACCATCAGCCCAGTGGTCTAGCCCCAGATGTCGGTGATGGGCGCGGCGCTTGCGGCATAGCCCGTCTTGGGCAGCCCGTACATCTGCTCCACGGTGGAAAGCACGTTGTAGTGGTTGATCTGCTCGCTGTAGTTGCCGGGGCGGACGTGGGCGCCGTAGAACACCGTGGGGATCTGGTTGTGGCTGCCGTTATCGTCCTCGTCGAACGTCAGGATCAGCAGGCTGTTGTTGGCCACCGCCCAATTGGCGTAACCGGACAGCTGGCGATTCAGCCAGGCGTCGGCCTGCGCGATGGACCCGTCGTGCATGTTGTTGTCGTTGTTGGGGATGACGAACGACACGGTCGGCAGGCTGGCGTAGTTGCCCATCGGGAACGCGGAGAACGGCATCGAGTTCGCCGCCGGCACGTTGGTGAAGTTGGCCCACGGCACGTGCTTGCGCGCGTACTTGCCCGCGGTGCACACCGGCGAGCCGACGGTTGGCAGGCCTTCGGCGAAGCCGACGAACGTGCGGCCCGCGGCCAGCAATTCGGAACCGAGATTGGGGGCGGCGCCGGCGTTGATCGGGCACAGGTCCTTGGTCACCCCGAAGGTGTTGCCCGCGAACAGCGCCAGGTAATTCGGTTCGCTGGGGTGGGTTTCGGCGTATGACTGCGTCATGTTGGCGCCATTGGCGGCCAGGGAGGTGATGAAGGGCGCCGACTTGTTGCCGATGATGGCGTTCTCGGAACGGTTTTCCTCCACCACGATCACGATGTGCGCCGGTTGCGGAATGGCCGCTGCCGCAAGGCCTATGCGCGGGGTCAGCGGACTTGCCGCCAGTGCCACCAATGCGACCACGCCGAGCGCCAGCAGGAGGCGATGCGCCCTGCCGAGTAGGCTTCTCGGACTTCGTTTTTCGCGCGACACCCCGGGAGTATACGAACGCGCCTGCGGTATGGCCGGGACGAACGCAAGCGTGTCAGAAGGGCTTTGCCCGATCGTTATATACCCTTCATGGGATGGACGTGCGCGTGATCGACCACCCGCTGGCCGCGGCCAGGCTGACGGTGCTGCGCGACGAACGCACCGACAATGCCGGGTTTCGGGCCGCGCTACGCGAGCTCACGCTGATGCTGGTGTACGAGGCCAGCCGGGAGGCGCCGCGAAAGTCGGTCAGGATCCGCACCCCGGTGGCCGCGACGGCCGGGACGCGACTGGTCAACCCGCCGCTGCTGGTTCCGGTGCTGCGGGCCGGGTTGGGCATGGTCGAGGCCGCCCAGGCCGCGATACCCGAGGCGGAGGTGGGTTTCGTCGGTGTCGCCCGCGACGAGGAAACCCACCTGCCGGTCCCGTATCTCGAGGCGCTGCCCGACAAACTCGCGCGCCGGCCGGTGATGGTCCTCGACCCCATGCTGGCCACCGGCGGGTCGATGGCCCACACCATCGGCCTGCTGCAGCGCCGCGGCGCCACCGACATCACCGCGCTGTGCGTGGTCGCCGCGCCGGAAGGCCTTGCGGCCGTGCAGAAAGCGGCGCCGGACGCGCGAGTGTTGACCGCCGCGGTCGACAAGGGACTCAACAAGTCGGCCTATATCGTGCCTGGCCTCGGCGACGCGGGGGACCGCCAGTTCGGGCCGAACCTGTTCACCAGCCCCGCATCGCAGCGACCAGCTCAGCGCGCAGGGCATCGGCGCGCCGCCGCGAAGAATCCAGATCGTCGCTAGGCGCGCAGCGAATCTCCAAGTAGCACTTCAGTTTCGGCTCGGTCCCGGAGGGCCGCACCACCACCCTGACCGACGTGTGGTCGTCACCGCCGGTGAAGATCAGCGCGTCGGTGACGTCGGTGAGCCCGGCGGGGAACCCGGCCAGCGTCGCCGGCGGGGTGGTCCGCAGCCGGTGCATCAGCGCGGCCGCCTCGGCGGGGTCGGCGACCCGGCGCGAGATCGCGGCGACGTCGTGCACCCCGTACCGCCGCGCCAGCTCGTCGAGCAGGTCGACGACCGAACGGCCTTGGCGCAGCAGCGTGGCCACCAGGTCGCACACCAGGACGGCGGCGCTGATGCCGTCCTTGTCGCGCACGGCGTCCGGGTCGACGCAGTGCCCGATCGCTTCCTCGTAGGCGTATACCAGGGTGCCGCCGGGGACCTCGGCATCGGCGCGCGCCAGCCATTTGAAGCCGGTGAGGGTTTCGACGTGGACGGCGCCGCGGTGCGCGGCGATGGCCGACAGCATCCGCGAGGACACCAGGGTGCTGGCCACCACCGGCGTTTCGGCGCGCTGCGGCTGGGAAAGAATGTAATCGCCCAGCAGCCAACCGGTTTCGTCGCCGGACAGCATCCGCCACCCCGCTTTGTCGGGGATGCCGACGGCGCACCGGTCGGCGTCGGGATCCAGCGCGATCGCCACGTCGGCGCGCACGTCGGAGGCCAGGGCCAACAGCGCGTCGGCGGCACCCGGCTCCTCGGGGTTGGGGAACGCGACGGTGGGGAAGTCCGGGTCCGGAGCGAATTGCGCTGCGACGGTGTGCACTTGGGCGAAGCCGGCGCGGCGCAGCGTCTCCACGGCCACCGCGCCGCCCACCCCGTGCAGGGCCGTCAGGGCGACCCGCGCCGAGCCGGCCCCGCGCCGCAGCCCGGACGCGCGCTCGACGTAGCGCTCGACCAGATCGGCCTGGCCCGGTTCGACGGGGGCCCTGCCGATCTGGTCGGCGGGCGGGGCGTCGGCCATCGCGGCCTCGATCTCGCGGTCGGTGGGGGAGACGAGCTGGATGCCGCCGTCGACGTACACCTTGTAGCCGTTGTCGGCCGGCGGGTTGTGCGACGCCGTGATCTGGATCCCGGCCAGCGCGCCGGTGTGGCGCACCGCGAACGCGACCACCGGGGTCGGCACCGGACCGGGCAGCAACAGCACCGAAAACCCTTGATCGGCAAGCACTTCGGCGGCCACCGTGGCGAATACCGCCGAACCGTGCCGGGCGTCGCGCCCCACGATCACCCGCCCTCCGGCCGGGGCGCGCCGCTTGAGCACCTGCGCCACCGCCCAGGTGGTGCGCGACACCACCGCGACGTTCATCGCGTCGGGCCCGCCGCGCACCGGGCCGCGCAGGCCCGCGGTGCCGAACCTCAGGGGACGGGCGAACCGCGCGGCTAATTCTCCCGCGTCGCACGCGGCGAGCTCGGCGGCTGTCCGCGGGTCGGGGTCGTGGGCGATCCACTCCTCGGGCGTCATGGTCCTAAAACCGGGGCAGCCGCTCGAGGATCAGGGCCAGGAGGGCGCCCATCCGGCTGGCGGACGCGGCCCCCGCGGAGAGCACCTCGGCGTGGCTGAGCGGCTCGCCGCCGATGCCGGCGGCCAGGTTGGTCACCAGCGACACCCCGAGCACCTCGGCGCCGGCGGCCCGCGCCGCGATGGTCTCGTGCACCGTCGACATGCCGACGAGGTCGGCGCCCAGCGTGCGCAGCATCCGGATTTCCGCGGGGGTCTCGTAGTGCGGGCCGGGCAGGCCGGCGTAGACGCCCTCGGTCAGCGTCGGGTCGGCCTGGCGGGCGAATTCGCGCAGCCGCGGGGAGTAGGCGTCGGTCAGGTCCACGAATTGCGGGCCGACCAGCGGGGAACGCGCGGTCAGGTTCAGCTGGTCGCTGATCAACACCGGTTCGCCGACGGCCATGTCCGGGCGCAGTCCGCCCGCCGCATTGGTGAGCACGACCGCGCGCACGCCGGCCGCGCAGGCCGCCCGCACCGGGTGCACGACGTGGCACAGGTCGTGGCCCTCGTAGGCGTGGATGCGGCCGACGAGCACCAGCACTCGGTGTTCGCCGATGCGCATCGACAACAGCTCGCCGGTGTGCCCGATCGCGGTGGGCGGCCGGAAGCCGGGCAGGTCGGCCTGGGGCAGCACGGCGGTCTTCCCGATCGCCTCGGTGCCGAGCGCGGCGACCGCCGGCGACCATCCCGAGCCGAGAACGATGGCGACGTCATGCTCGTCGATTCCGGTGCGCTCGGCGATGACCGCGGCGGCGCGGCGCGCGAGGTCGCCTGGGTCGGACGAGGTTTGGGTCACAGCCGGAGCCTAGCCCGGCGACGGCGAGCGCCGTTGAGGCGCGAGTGAGGAGTCGGGCAATCGAACCTAGCCCGGCGACGGCGAGCGCCGTTGAGGCGCGAGTGAGGAGTCGGGCAATCGAACCTAGCCCGGGGACGGCGAGCGCCGTTGAGGCGCGAGTGAGGAGCCGGGCGATCGAACCTGGCCCGGGGACGGCGAGCGCCGTTGAGGCGCGAGTGAGGAGCCGGGCGATCGAACCTGGCCCGGCGACGGTGTCGCCGGTATGTGTCAAGATCTGGCGTATGAGTCTTCGTAGGTGGCCGGTGGTTGGCCCGGTCATTGCAATCGCCGTTGGTGTTGTGCTGTCAGTGGTTTCGGTCACATTCGGCCCGGCGCCGTCGGCCAAGGCGGACTGTCCGAACGTCCAACTGATCTTCGCCCGCGGCACCGCCGAGCCGCCGGGCCTGGGTGTGGTGGGCGACGCGCTGTTCGCCGCCCTGCAGCCCGCGCTGGGGTCGCGCACCGTCGATTCCTATGCGGTGAACTATCCGGCCAGCTACAACTTCCTGACGACCGCCGACGCCGCCAACGACGCACGCGACCACATCGCGGAGATGGTCGACCAGTGCCCGTCCACGCGGCTGGTGCTCGGCGGCTTCTCGCAGGGCGCCGCCGCGATCTCGATGCTCGCCGGGGTGCCGCCCGTCGGCCAGCGCATCGGGAACTTCGGATCGGCGCCCCCGCTGGATCCCGCCCTGGCCAACAAGATCAGGGCCGTCGCGGTGTTCGGCAATCCCGGCAACCGCTTCGACACACCCCTGTCGTCGACGGGCGCGTTCGCCGGCCGCACCATCGACCTGTGCAGCGAAGGTGATCCCGTCTGCGTCGTCGGCGGTCGCGACAGGGATGCGCACCACGACTACTCCGCCCCGCCCTACCCGGGCCAGGCGGCGAGTTTCATCGCCGGGCTGGTGTAGCCCTCAGGGCCTCAGGGCCGTAGGCCGGTGAGTGACATACTGCGAGAGTGCCCACCGCCCCGTTAGACAGCCTGCTGGACAGCGTCGAAGCTGTCGTGCGGCGGCGCGGCGGCGACCTCGTCGAGTTGTCGCACGCCATTCACGCCGAGCCCGAGCTGGCGTTCGCCGAGCACCGCAGCTGCGCCAAGGCGCAGGCACTCGTCGCCGAGCGTGGCTTCGAGATCACCGCCGCCCCCGGTGGTCTGGACACCGCCTTCCGGGCCGACTACGGCAGCGGGCCGCTGACCGTCGGGGTGTGCGCCGAATACGACGCGCTGCCCGAGATCGGGCACGCCTGCGGCCACAACATCATCGCCGCCTCGGCGGTGGGCACCGCGCTGGCGCTTGCCGAGGTCGCCGACGAGCTGGGCCTGCGGGTGGCGCTGCTGGGGACTCCCGCCGAGGAGGCCGGCGGCGGCAAGGCGCTGTTGTTGCGGGCGGGGGTGTTCGATGACATCGCCGCCGCCGTCATGCTCCATCCCGGGCCGACGGATATCGCCGCGGCCCGCTCGCTGGCCCTGTCCGAGGCGACCATCACGTACCGCGGCACGGAATCCCACGCCGCCGTCGCGCCGCACCTCGGGATCAACGCCGCCGACGCCGTGACCGTCGCGCAGGTGGCCGTCGGGCTGCTGCGCCAGCAACTGGCGCCCGGGCAGCTGGTGCACGGGATCGTCACCGACGGCGGGCAGGCGGTCAACGTCATCCCCGGGCGCGCGACGCTTCAGTACGCGATGCGCGCGGTCGAAGCCGACTCGCTCCGGGAACTCGAGGGCAGGATGTACGCCTGCTTCGCCGCGGGCGCGCTGGCCACCGGCTGCGAATACGACATCGACAACCCGGCACCCGCCTACGACGAACTCACCCCCGACCAATGGCTGGCCGACGTCTTTCGCGAGGAGATGCGCCGGCTCGGCCGCGAGCCGGTGGCCCGCGAGTACGAGGCGGCGCTGCCCATGGGCAGCACCGACATGGGCAACGTGACCAAGGCGCTGCCGGGGATCCACCCGGTGATCGGGCTCGACTCCGGCGGGGCCATGGTGCACCAGCGCGGCTTCGCCGAGGCCGCCACCAACCCCAGCGCCGACCGCGCCGTGATCGAGGGCGCGATCATGCTGGCACGCACGGTGGTCCAGCTGGCCCAGACGCCCGCCGAACGCGACCGGGTGATGGCGGCGCACGAACGCAGATGCGGCGGGGAGCGCGCATGAGACTCGCCGACGCCGCCGAATCCTGGCTGGCCTCTCATCACGCAGACCTGGTCGAATGGCGCCGGCACATCCACCGCTACCCCGAGCTGGGCCGCCAGGAGTACGCCACCACCCAGTTCGTCGCCGAGCGGCTGGCCGAAGCGGGGCTCAACCCGAAGGTGTTGCCCGGCGGCACGGGACTGGTCTGCGACATCGGCCCCGAGCACGAGCCCCGGATCGCGCTGCGGGCCGACATGGATGCCTTGCCGATGGCCGAACGTACCGGCGCCCCCTACACGTCGACCATGCCCAACGTCGCGCACGCCTGCGGCCACGACGCGCACACCGCCATCCTGCTGGGCACGGCCCTGGTGCTGGCGTCGGTCCCCGAGCTGCCGATCGGGGTGCGGTTGCTCTTCCAGGCCGCCGAGGAACTCATGCCCGGCGGGGCGATCGACGCCATCGCGGCCGGCGCCATCAGCGGGGTGTCCCGGATCTTCGCGCTGCACTGCGATCCCCGGCTGGAGGTCGGCAAGATCGCGGTCCGGCACGGCCCCATCACCTCGGCCGCCGACCAGATCGAGATCACGCTGTACTCACCCGGCGGCCACACCTCTCGCCCCCACCTGACCGCCGACCTCGTGTACGGGCTGGGCACGCTGATCACCGGCCTGCCCGGGGTGTTGTCGCGGCGCATCGACCCGCGCAACGGCACCGTGCTGGTGTGGGGCGCGGTCAACGCCGGCGTGGCCGCCAACGCCATCCCGCAGACCGGCGTGCTGGCCGGCACCGTGCGCACCGCCAGCCGGCAGACCTGGGTAGGGCTCGAGGAGATCATCCGCGAGACCGTGTCCGGGCTGCTGGCGCCGCTGGCCATCGAGCACACGCTGCAATACCGCCGCGGCGTGCCGCCGGTGGTCAACGAGGACGTGTCGACGCGCATCCTCACCCACGCGATCGAGGCCGTCGGCCCCGACGCGCTGGCCGACACCCGCCAGTCCGGGGGCGGCGAGGACTTCTCCTGGTACCTGGAGGAAATCCCGGGCGCGATGGCGCGGCTGGGGGTGTGGCCGGGGGTGGGGCCGCAGCTGGACCTGCACCAGCCGACGTTCAATCTCGACGAGCGGGCCCTGGCGATCGGGGTGCGGGTGCTGGCCAACATCGTCGAGCAGTCGGCGGCGTTCGGGCGCTCTTAGCGGGTGCCGCCGCGGTTGGTGGCGCGCACGACGTGGCCGGCGATGTGGGCGTACGCGCGGCGCGTGACGTCGCCGGCCTGGCTCATGATGTTGTATCCGTGGTCGACGCCGGCCACCTCGTAGTACTCCGCCAACGCGCCTGCCGCGTCCAGCTTCTCCGCGTACCGGCGGGCTTCGCCACAAAGGCGGTCGTGCTCGGCCGTCACGACCAGCGCCGGCGCGATGCCGGCGATGTCGTCGGCGTTGTTCCCCCAGGCGGGCGAGGCCAGGCGGTCGCGCCGCTGCGCCCGCTCGGGTATGTAGGCGGTGTCGAAGACCTCGCCCATCCACGGCTTCATGATCGCCCGGCGGCCGAGCGTGGACGGCTTGTCGCGGGTGGGCGTGACCAGGTCAAGCGGGGCGTAGTGCAGCACCTGCAGTGCGATGGGCGGGCCGCCGTCCTCCCGCGCGAGCCGGGCCGCCGCGGCGGACAGGTTGCCGCCCGCGCTCTGGCCGCCGACGCACAGCCGCGCGCCGTCCCAGTCGTGCTGCGGGCCGGCGGCCCAGCGCACCACGTCGTAGATCTGGTGCACCGCGGCGGGAAAGCGGTGACGCGGCGCCAGCGCGTAGTCGGGGTTGATCACCACCACGCCCGCGTTGGCGGCCAGGTAGCGGCACCACGGGTCGTCCTGTTCGGGGTGCCCGACCACGAACCCGCCGCCGTGCACGTTGACATAGACGGGCGGGTCGGTGGTGCCGGCCGGCGGGTGATAGACGGTCGCGCGGGTGGGGCCGTGCCGGGTGGGGACGGTGATTTCGCTGGTGCGGCCCGAAACCTCGGGGAAGCGCACGGCGGCCTTGGGGGCCGGGTTGACCGCGGCGGCGAACGCCCGCGCCAGTGCGTCGGCGAGCGGCGGTGCGGACAGGATTGACAGTCGAATTCCTTCCGTGGAAGTACGCGTGCGTTTTCGGTCTGTCTGTCTACACTCCCGATCGCCCAGAGGCGAGTGATTTTTCAGGCGCTGGTGCCCGGGCCGATGTTGCGGGCCGGTCGAGTGCGCAGGCTGTGCACGTAATCGCTTGGCGCACCGGCGATTTCGGCGGCGTCCGCCATGACCCCGAGGTACCGGGCCGACGGAAGTCCGCCCTCCCACGCGTCCAGCACGTACAGCCACGCCAGGACCGGGTCGGTGGTGGTGTCCGACGAGATGCGCTCGACCCGGCAGCGGATCTTCTGGTGGACGCCGAACTCCGAGCCCTCCCAGCGGTCCAGGTTGACCTCGTCGGCCGGTGTCATGTCGTAGAGGACGACGAACACCTTGGAGTCCGGATCCTCGACCACCGTGGCCAGCGCGCCCTCCCAGCCGATGTCCTCGCCGCCGAACGTCAACCGCCACCCGTGCAGCCAGCCCGTTCCGGCCATCGGCGAATGGGGTGCGCGCTTCAGCATCTGTTCGGGGTCCATGTTCGACCCGTACGCGGCGTAGAGCGGCACGGGGAAAGCTTAGACGTCCGAGCTGGCCCGGTCTTCCCCCGAGCGTTGGGCGGCGTGCGCCCGGCTTCGTTAGGTTAGGGCTGTGGCGACGCGCATCGTGATCCTCGGTGGCGGCCCGGCCGGTTACGAAGCCGCGCTGGTGGCCGCCACTTCCCACCCCGACACGACTCACGTCACCGTCATCGAGTCCGAGGGAATCGGCGGGGCCGCCGTCCTGGACGACTGCGTGCCGTCCAAGACGTTCATCGCGTCGACGTGGCTGCGCACCGAGTTGCGCCGCGCGCCGCGGCTGGGTTTCGAGATCGACATCGACGACGCCAAGCTCTCGCTGCGGCAGATCCACTCCCGCGTCAAGCAACTCGCCACCGATCAGTCGGCCGACATCGCCGATCAGCTGCTCGGCGTGGGCGTGCGCGTGGTGGCCGGCCGCGGCGAGCTGATCGACCCCACGCCCGGGCTGGCCCGCCACAACATCAGGGCAACCGCCCGGGACGGCACCACCAGCGAGTACGAGGCCGACGTGGTGCTGATCGCCACCGGCGCCAGCCCGCGGGTGCTGCCGTCGGCCCAGCCCGACGGCGAGCGCATCCTGACCTGGCGCCAGCTCTACGACCTGGAGGCGCTGCCCGAGCACCTGATCGTGGTCGGGTCGGGGGTCACCGGGGCGGAGTTCGTGCACGCCTACACCGAATTGGGTGTGCCGGTGACGGTCGTCGCCAGCCGCGACCGGGTGCTGCCGTATGAGGACGCCGACGCCGCCCGGGTGCTGGAGGCCGCGTTCTCCGAGCGCGGCGTGAAGCTGGTGAAGAACGCCCGCGCCGCGTCGGTCACCCGCACCGGGGACGGCGTGCTGGTCACCCTGGCCGACGGGCGCACCGTGGAGGGCAGCCACGCGCTGATGACCATCGGTTCGGTGCCCAACACCGACGGCCTGGGCCTCGAACGGGTCGGCATCGAGCTGGGCCGCGGCGGCTACCTGACCGTGGACCGGGTGTCGCGGACCTCGGTGTCCGGCATCTACGCCGCCGGCGACTGTACCGGCCTGCTGCCGCTGGCCTCGGTCGCGGCCATGCAGGGCCGCATCGCGATGTATCACGCGCTGGGCGAGGGCGTCAGCCCGATCCGGCTGCGCACGGTGGCGGCGACGGTGTTCACCCGGCCCGAGATCGCCGCGGTCGGGGTGCCGCAGACGATGATCGACGACGGTTCGGTGTCCGCGCGCACGATCATGCTGCCGCTGCGCACCAACGCGCGCGCGAAGATGTCCGGGCTGCGGCAGGGCTTTGTGAAGGTGTTCTGTCGCAAGTCCACCGGTGTGGTGATCGGCGGCGTGGTGGTGGCGCCGATCGCGTCCGAGCTGATCCTGCCGATCGCCGTGGCCGTGCAGAACCGCATCACGGTCAACGAGCTGGCTCAGACGCTGGCCGTGTACCCGTCGCTGTCCGGCTCGATCACGGAGGCGGCGCGGCGGCTGATGGCGCACGACGATCTGGACTAGCGGTTAGCCTTGGTGCAGCACGCCCCTACTGACGAGTAACCCAGTGAGGAGTCCAGGTCGTGACTGATCCCATCCACGCGTCCACCCAGCGAAGCTCGCCGGTGTCCGTGCTGGGTCCGGAACAGCGGCAGGCGGCCTGGGACCGGCTGGGCGCCGAGCAGTTCGACGTGGTGGTGATCGGCGGCGGCGTGGTGGGTTCGGGCTGCGCGCTGGACGCCGCGACCCGCGGGCTCAAGGTGGCGCTGGTGGAAGCGCGCGATTTCGCCTCGGGCACCTCGAGCCGCTCGTCGAAGATGTTCCACGGCGGCCTGCGCTACCTCGAGCAACTGGAGTTCGGCCTGGTCCGCGAGGCGCTCTACGAGCGCGAGCTGTCGCTGACCACGCTGGCGCCGCACCTGGTCAAGCCGATGCCGTTCCTGTTCCCGCTGACCAATCGCGTGTGGGAACGGCCCTACGTCGCCGCCGGCATCTTTCTCTACGACCGGATGGGCGGCGCGAAATCCGTTCCGGCGCAAAAGCATTTGACCCGTGCGGGCGCGTTGCGGTTGAGCCCGGGCCTCAAGCGCAGCTCGTTGATCGGCGGAATCCGTTACTACGACACGGTCGTCGACGACGCCCGGCACACCATGACCGTCGCGCGCACCGCCGCGCATTACGGCGCGGTGGTGCGTACCTCCACCCAGGTCGTCGCCCTGCTGCGCGAGGGCGATCGGGTGACGGGGGTGCGGGTCCGCGACTCCGAGGACGGCGCGGTCACCGAAGTCCGCGGCCACGTGGTGGTCAACGCGACCGGGGTGTGGACCGACGAGATCCAGGCATTGTCCAAGCAGCGCGGGCGATTTCAGGTGCGGGCCTCCAAGGGCGTGCACATCGTGGTGCCGCGCGACCGCATCGTCAGCGACGTCGCGATCATCCTGCGCACCGAGAAGTCGGTGATGTTCGTCATCCCGTGGGGCAGCCACTGGATCATCGGCACCACCGACACCGACTGGAATCTCGACCTGGCCCATCCCGCGGCCACCAAGGCCGACATCGACTACATCCTCACCACGGTCAACACGGTGCTGGCCATCCCGCTGACCCACGCCGACATCGACGGGGTGTACGCCGGGCTGCGGCCGCTGCTGGCCGGGGAGAGCGAGGAAACCTCGAAGCTGTCCCGCGAGCACGCCGTGGCGGTGCCCGCGCCGGGATTGGTGGCCATCGCGGGCGGCAAGTACACCACCTACCGGGTGATGGCCGCGGACGCGATTGACGCTGCGGCCCAATTCATTCCGGCACGGGTGGCGCCGTCGATCACCGAGAAGGTCAGCCTGCTGGGCGCCGACGGCTACTTCGCGCTCATCAACCAGGCCGAGCACGTCGCCGAGCTGCAGGGACTGCATCCCTATCGGGTGCGCCACCTGCTGGACCGCTACGGCTCGCTGATCGGTGACGTGCTGGCGCTGGCGGACGACCGCCCCGACCTGCTCGACCCGATCAAGGAGGCGCCGGGCTACCTGCGGGTCGAGGCGCTCTATGCCGTGACCGCCGAGGGGGCCTTGCATCTGGAGGACGTCCTGGCCCGCCGGATGCGCGTCTCTATCGAATACTCGCACCGCGGTGTGGACTGCGCCCGCGAGGTCGCGGATGTGGTTGCGCCGGTGCTGAATTGGTCCGCGGCGGACATCGACCGCGAGGTCGCCAACTACACCGCCCGGGTGGAGGCCGAGGTGCTGTCCCAGGCCCAGCCCGACGACGTGTCGGCCGACGAATTGCGGGCCAGCGCGCCCGAGGCCCGCGCCGAGATCCTCGAGCCGGTCCCGCTCAAGTGAGGCCCGCCCCGCTTCCCGTGCGCGACGGGCTCGGCCCGGCGCGGGTGCGGCTGCGGGGCGGACCGGTGCTGGCCGAGCTGAGCGCCCGGTTCGGCGCGCCGGCCCGCGCCAAGGTGCTGGCGGGGGAGGTGGTGGGCGCCGACGGTGCGGTGATCGATGCCGCGACCGTGCTGCCCGCCGGGGCCAGCGTCTACCTCTACCGCGAGCTGCCCGACGAGGTGCCGGTGCCGTTCGAGATCCCGGTGCTCTACCGCGACGAGGACATCGTGGTCGTCGACAAGCCCCACTTCGTGGCCACCATGCCGCGGGGACGCCACGTCGCGCAGAGCGCGCTGGTGCGGCTGCGCCGGCAGCTGGAGCTGCCCGAGCTGAGCCCGGCGCACCGGCTGGACCGGCTGACCGCCGGGGTGCTGGTGTTCACCGCGCGCCGCGAAGTGCGCGGCGCGTTCCAGACGCTGTTCTCGCGGGGCCTGGTGGACAAGACGTATCTGGCCCGCGCCGCCGTCGACCCGGCGCTGCGGTTGCCCCGCGTGGTGGAAAGCCGCATCGTCAAGCGCCGGGGCCGGCTGCAGGCGGTCTGCGAGCCGGGAGCGGCCAACGCCGAGACGCTGGTGGAGCTGGTGAGCGCGGACGGCCTCTACCGGCTGACCCCCCGCACCGGGCGTACCCACCAGCTGCGCGTGCACATGGCCTCGCTGGGGATACCGATCGAGGGGGATCCGTTGTACCCCAACGTGATTGACGTTGCGCCCGACGACTTCAGCACACCGCTGCGGTTGTTGGCACGGCGCATCGAGTTCACCGACCCGCGCTCGGGCGTGCGGCGCGAGTTCGTCAGCCGCCGTGATCCCTACGCGGACAGGGTGCGCAAGCGGTAGCGTCACAAGCAGTCGGCAACGCCGCAGGGCCCCAGGGGCGAGGTGACGGGAGGCGACCATGAAGCGCGGCATCGTGTCGGGATCGGCGGCCCTCCTGATGGCCGCCGGGCTCATCGCCTGGTCACCACCAGTGAGCGCCGGCTGCCAGTACGGGGGAGGCGTGCTCAGCAAGTGCGACGGGCCCGTCCAGCCCGACGGCACCTGGCAACGCTGCGTGGCCGTCACCCGCCTGATTCCCAACGGCGCCAGTTCCTACCTCGTGCCCGACGGGCACTGCGACGTGATGGGTCCCGACCAGCGCCCGTCGGACCTCGCGTTCGCCGACCCCCCGTCGCACATCGACTGAGGCGGGCAACCCGCGGGCGTGGACCGCCCGGGATCGGGTAGCCCGCGCGTATGGACATCGCCGTCACGTTCGTCGGCAACGCCACCACGCTGATTTCCGTCGGCGGGCTCACGCTGCTGACCGACCCGAATTTCCTGCACCGCGGGCAACGCGCCTACCTCGGCCACGGGCTGGTGTCCAAGCGCCTGAAGGAGCCGGCGTGGAGCATCGACGAGCTTCCGCCGGTCGACGCGATCGTGCTCTCCCACCTGCACGGCGACCATTGGGACCGGGTGTCGCAGCGGGGTCTCGACCACGGCCTGCCCATCGTCACGACGCCGCACGCGGCCAAGCGCCTGCGCCACCGCGGCTTCGCGCAGGCGCGCGGCCTGCACACCTGGCAGCAGCACACGATCACCAAGGGCGACACCGCCCTGACGCTCACGTCGCTGCCCGGGCGCCACGCGCCGGGGTGGAGCCGGCGCCTGCTGCCGCCGGTGATGGGCACCATGGTCGAGATCGGCTCCGCCGACGGCGCACCCCGGCGCCGGCTCTACATCTCCGGGGACACCCTGCTGATTGAGGAGCTGAACGAGATCCCGGCCCGGTTCGACCCGATCGACGTCGGCATGCTGCACCTCGGCGGCACCCGGCTGCCGGCCGGCCGGCGGCTTCCGTTCGGGCTGACCGTAACCATGGACGGTCGCCAGGGGGCCGAACTCGTCGCGATGCTGGGCCTGCCGAAGGCCATCCCGGTGCACTTCGACGACTACGCGGTGTTCGCGTCGCCGCTGTCCGACTTCACCCGGCAAATGCAGCGTCGCGGGTTGGGCGACCGGATCGTCACGGTGAACCGCGGCGACTCGGTGACCGTCTGATAGAAGGCCCCCGCTCCCGACCAGCGGCGGGGGGCTAGTCCCCTGCTCGATTAAATGGGAAGAGGAGCGCGTTGCTGGGGGTATAGGGTGTCCTAGCGGCTTGCGGTCGAACTGGGAGGTACCGACGGCAGGTAGCAGGCATCGACGCACAGAGTTTGGGGCTTTTTCGCGGCCTGGTTAACGGAAATTTGCTGAGGCGTTCTCAGCGTGGGCATTGTGAGACGAGATGGATCTACTAGCACCCCCCGAGGTCACCTCGACACTCATCCACACCGGGCCCGGAGCGGGCTCGCTGATCGAGGCCGCCGGCGCCTGGCAGCGCCTGGCCGTCGAACTGGAGAATTCCGTCTCCACCTATACCTCCACGTTGACCTCGCTCATCGAATCCTGGGACGGCCCGTCCGCGACGGCCATGCTGCAGTCCGTCCAGCCTTACCTGCTGTGGTTGCGCGAGACCGCGCAGCAGTCCGCGCAGATGGCCACCTCGGCGGAGGCGGCGGCCTCGGCCTTCAGCGCCACTCGGGCCACGGTGGTCCACCCCTCGGTCGTCACCGCCAACCGGACGCGCCTGCGACAGTTGCTGGCGACCAACCGGTTCGGGACCAACACCGCGGCGATCGCCGAGGCCGAAAACGAATACCAGACCATGTGGGCGAACAACGCCGCGGCGATGACCCGCTATCAGGCGACGACGTCGCAGGCTACAGGGCAGCTGTCCCGGTTCACCTCCCCGGTTCCCGATACCAATCCGGACGGGACGGCCAACCAAGAGGCGGCGGTGATGAAAGCCGCGAGTGACTCGTTTGGTCCGCAGGTCCAGGACGCGCTCGGCGGCCTCGGCGACAGCGTCACCGGCTTCGACCCCAATGCCAGCTGGTTCGGCTGGGCGAGCACCTGGGGCAACCAGTTCATCTCGTCGGGTTTCCCCATCAACCTGCTCGGTGTGTGGGCGCAGTTGGCGACCGCGCAAGGGGTCGCGTCCGTGGGCGGTGACATCGGCTCGGGCCTGTCGGAGGGCCTGGGACTGACCTCGGCCACCCTGGCCAACGCGATCAAGGGCATCGGCGCGGGAGCGTCGGCGCCGACCGGCGCGCTGGGCGTCGGCGTCTCGCTGGGCAAATTGACCGCGCCCCCCGCCGTGGTGGGCCTGCTGCCGGGCACGCAGACCGGGGTCCAACTCGCGTCCGCGGCGTCCCCGCTGCCCGCCGCGGAATCCGGATTTCCCATGATGCCGATGATGGTGCCGCCGCCGACCGCCTCGGCGGGCACGGGCTGGCGAAAACGCAAACAGCAAAAGTACGAGGACGTTGCCGTGGGCCGGGAGGTCAAAGGCAAAGTGATGCCTCGAAACCCGTCGGCCGGATGACATTGACGGTGGCGCCGCACGACTGCGGGCGCCGATCGCATTCACCGGGTAGGCCGGGTCCGACAGGTCCCTCAGCGGCCACCAGCACCAGCGCACACGCGCGGCGTTCGCCCCACCCACTTCTTCCCCAAGGTAAAGGTTCATGGATTTTGGGATACTGCCGCCCGAGATAATCTCGGCGCTGATCCACTCCGGACCCGGCGCTTGGTCACTTATCGAAGCCGCCGGCTTCTGGCAGGAATTGAGCGCCGAGCTGGAGCAATCGGCGAGTAGTTACACCGCGGAGCTGTCGTGGCTGTCCACGACGTGGCACGGTCCGTCGTCGATGGCGATGGCCCAGGCGCTCGAACCCTATCTCGCCTGGCTGCGCCTCACCGCGCAGCAGTGCCAGCAGACCGCGGCGTCGGTGCAAGTCGTTGCCGCGGCGTTCGAATGGACCCACTGGACGGTGGTTCATCCCTCGCTGGTCGCCGCCAACCGGGCGCGCCTGGCGATGTTGTTGGCCACCAACTTCTTCGGGGTCAATTACCCGGCCATCGCCGAAACCGAGGCCGAGTACCACACCATGTGGATGAACAACTCCGCGGCCATGTATCGCTACGCCGCGACCTCGGCGGGCGCGGTCAAGCTGCCCCAGTTCTCGCCGCCGCCCCAGGTGACCAACCCGTCGGGGGCAACGGCGCAGGCCACCATGGTGCACGCGGCGACCACGGGAAATTCCGGGGCGCAGCTCCTGGCCGCCGACTCGATCGGCCAAGGGTCAAGCGCCGCAGACGCTTTCGACCCAAACGACGGCTGGTTCGGGTATTGGAGCACCTGGGGGAACCAGACCATCGCGGGTGGGATGCCCGTCAACATCCTGGGTGTGTGCGCGCAATTGGCCACCGCGCACGCGTTTGCGTCGCTGGGGGAGGACATCGGTCCGGGCTTGGCGGACGGCGCCGCGGCGTTGGCGTCGGCGGAGACGAGGCTCGTCAGCGCGATCGGCGCCGCGGGGTCGTCACTGGCGCCCCGGGCGGCGCTGGGCGTGGGAATTTCGCTGGGCCACCTGACCATGCCGCCCGCGACGGTGGGGATGTTGGGGACCTCGCAGGCGCCGGTGCAGCTCGCCTCGGCGGCTTCGCCGCTTCCCCCGGGCGGCGCGGAGCCGCCCATGCTCCCGATGGCCCCGGTGCGCCCCGGCTCGGGTGCGAGCGGCGCTCGCCGCCGCAAGGGCCGCGACTACGACGACATCGAGTACGGCGCGGAGCTTCCGGGCACGGTGATGCACCGTCCGCCGTCGGCGGGCTGAGAAGATCGCCTGGTGCAGACCGCTCCGCAGATCCAGGGCCGCGTCTGGCGCGGCGGCAAGGCGCAGGACGACTTCGAGTTCGGCAAGATATCGGACTACCTCGCCGAGCCCGACACCCTGGTGTGGGCCGACCTGTGCAATCCCGACCACGACACCCTGGGCGGCCTGGCCGGCGAACTCGGCCTGAACCGCTGGGCGGTGGAAGACGCCGTGGCGGCGGCCGAACGGGTCAAAGCCACCGGCTACGAGACCCACACCTTCTTCACCGTGTACGCCGCCGAGATCGCCGGCGCCGCAACGAACGTCGTCGACGCCCCCGGTCGCACGCTGTCGATGCGCCGCATCTCGGCGTTCGTGCTGCCGCAGGGGTTGATCACCGTGCGCCTGACGCCCGACCTCGACATGGCGCTGGTGACCCGGCGGTGGGAGGAGATCGGCGGCCAGGCGTACGGCGTCGGCGCCCTGGTGCACGGCCTGCTCGACGTCGTGGTCGACAGCCATTTCGCCGCCGTCGAGGCCCTCGACGACGGCATCGAGGCCATCGAGGATGAGTTGTTCGACGGCACGTCGCGCAAGGGCGACTTTGCGCGCCGCACCTTCGGGTTGCGCCGGGACCTGGTGAACCTGCGGCGGGTGGCGTTACCGATGCGCGAGGTGGTCAATTCGATTCAGCACCACCGCATTTCGGACGGCGCCGACCGCCAGCTCGATCCGCTGTACGCCGACCTCTACGACCACGTGCTGCGGGTGTCCGAATGGACGGAGTCGCTGCGCGACATGGTCACCACGATTTTCGAGACCAATCTGTCGCTGCAGGACGCCCGGCTGAACACCGTCATGAAGAAGTTGACGGGATGGGCGGCCATCATCGCCGTGCCGACGGCGATCACCGGGTTCTACGGGCAGAACGTTCCCTACCCGGGCTTCGGTACGGCGGCCGGATTCGCCGCCAGCACCAGCGTGATAGCCGTCCTGATGGTGGTGCTGTACGTGATGTTCAAACGTCGCGACTGGCTTAGACCGCGCTCACTGTGCGACGGGGGGTGCGGCCGAAAGACCGTGCTGGATGCCCTGGCTGATTTTGTCCCGCTGGGCGGAGCTGCCCGGTGGATCCAACTCCTTGCAGGCGCAGCTGAGATGACTGAAGGGATTAGGGTCGGTGCTGGCCGATGCTGCGGTCCAGCCGGAAGCGCCAACAACGATGGCAACACCCGCAACACCGACCAAAAGTTTCGGAATCATTTTGGCCTTGTGGTCGTCACATCAGTTTCGGATGTTCCAACTTTAGCCGCGAATTGGTCACCAGTCTGTCAACCGGCTGTAAATTTCAGGACCCGGATGCCGCCGCCGCGTACTTGGGGCAGTACGCCTTGATGCTGACGCCGACGAAGTAACCGGCGTGATAGCTGTCCAGCGAACTGCTGGACAGCACGTTGTTGGCAACCTGTTCCGGCGTTTGGCCCGAATCGAGTTCGTGGCACACGGTATGACCGGAGTTGACCACCGCCTCGGGCGACTCGAAATTGATCCCCTTGGCTTTCAGCGCGGCGAGGAACGCGTCATCGGCGGAGGTGGCATGCGTGGTCGCCGGTGCCGTCATGGCGCTGAGTAGGCCGGCGACCGGCACGGCGCCGATAGCCAGGAGCGACCGCGCCCGGCCGGGCTTGCGGATCTGGGTGCTCGTCATTTGTGATACTCCCGTGGAACAGAAGAGCCGTAGCTTGCTGAGGGCGGGGCCAGTTCGAATGCTCGCACGCCGCGGCGTTACCCGATGGAGGATCGCCGATAATGCGGTCCGTGCCACATCAATGTTTGCTCTGTCTTCGGCGGCGCGTAACCGTTCGTGGTCCGTCGCTGCGCCATCGGCGACCTGACAACATGCCGTACGCGCGATGGCTGTGGCTCGCTGTGGTGGCGATATGCGTGGTCGGCTGCGGCGTGCGGCACGTGTCGGCGGCGAGCGCTCGAGACGTTTCCGGTACGTTCCGATCCGGCGGCATGGACCGAACCTACATGTTGCACGTGCCGGCGGGCGACCCCATCGGCCTGGTGCTCAGTTTGCACGGGGGCGGCGGAACCGGGATCGCGCAGCGCGCGCTGACGGGGTTCAACTCCGTTGCTGACGCCCACGACCTGTTGGTCGTCTACCCCGACGGGTACGACAAGAGCTGGGCCGACGGGCGCGGCGCGTCACCCGCGGATCGCCGCCACATCGACGACGTGGCCTTCCTCGTCGGGCTGGTGGGCAAGCTGCGAAACGACTTCAACATCGCGCCCGGACACGTTTTCGTCACGGGGATGTCCAATGGCGGCTTCATGTCCAACCGGCTGGCCTGCGACCGGGCCGACGTCTTCGCCGCCGCGGCGCCGGTGGCCGGCACCCTGGGCGTGGGTGTGGCCTGCAACCCGTCGCGGCCGGTGTCGGTGTGGGAGGCGCACGGGACCGCCGACCCGCTGGTGCCGTTCAAGGGTGGCGCGGTCCGCGGCCGTGGCGGGCTCAGTCATTCCATCTCGGCGGATGCCATGGTGGCCAAGTGGCGCGCGGCGGACGGGTGCGCCGGCGAACCGTCGATGGAGCTGCTGCCCGACGTCCGCGACGGCACGGTCGTGCGCCGGTTTGTCTCCGCGGCGTGTGCGGCGTCCACCGAGGTGGTGTTCTACAAGATCGAAAAGGGCGGGCACACCTGGCCGGGCGGCAAGCAATATCTGCCCGCGGCCGTCATCGGGCCCACCACGCACGCCCTCGACGGGTCGGAGGCCATCGCCCAGTTTTTCCTCGCGCACGCACGGGACTAGCGGCGATCGCAAGCGCGGCGAAGCCGGGCGCAG
Organism: Mycobacterium sp. H4Y; assembly: GCF_000364405.1. Classification (NCBI taxonomy): domain Bacteria; kingdom Bacillati; phylum Actinomycetota; class Actinomycetes; order Mycobacteriales; family Mycobacteriaceae; genus Mycobacterium; species Mycobacterium sp. H4Y. Next base: position 528,539 of record NZ_AKIG01000002.1, on the reverse strand, counting down.
CGGGTCGTCGCCATCAGGATTAGCGCTGACACGACGGGCACCAGTAGGCCACCCGCTCTTTCGTGTCGTCGACGTTGATGGGGGTGGCGCAGCGACGGCAGCGCTGCCCGGCGCGCCCGTATACCCAGAGCTGGCGCCCGCTGCGGGTGTCACCGGTGGTGCACCGATTCCATCGAAAGCGGTTGAGCCACAGCATTTCTCGTGCGCGGGAGACCAGCCGGAGCGGATCAGCGATGGCGCCCACCGGCGCGGTGGGCAGATGCCCGCTGACAAAACACAATTCGTTGCTATAGACGTTGCCGATCCCGGCCAGCACCCGCTGATCCAAGAGCGCCTCGGCGATCGGCCGCTGCGGGTCGGCCATCAGGTTGGCGGCGGCACGCGCGGCGTCCCAATCCTCGCCCAGCAGATCGGGTCCCAGGTGCGCGACGGCCTCGCCGTCGCGGTCGCGGTCCAGGATCTCCAGCACGCCCAGGTCGACGCCGACGGCCCGGACGGTGCCGGCCTCCAAGACGATGCGCGCCCGGTGGTCGACCCGCACCGGGCGCTCGCCGACCCGCCAGCTGCCCTCCATCTTCAGATGCGAGTGAATGCTGGCCCGTCCCACCCGGATGAACAGGTGCTTGCCGCGGCTGACGACCTCGTCGACCACCTCGCCGGTGAGGTCGACGGTGGCGAACCGCGGCACCCGAACGTCGCATCGGGTCAGCGTCGCGCCGACCAGGTGCTCGCGCAGCACGGCGGCGGTGTGCCAGACGGTGTCACCTTCGGGCATCTCAGCGCAGCCGCAGTCCGCGTGGCGTCGTGTGGAATCCGGCCTCGGTGAGCGCGCCCAGCGCGCCGGACGCCTCCGCGCGGGGGGCCAGGGCCGGCACCCCGTCGATGCGCTCCACCAGCATCCCCGCCACGCGGCGGGACGCGACCAGGTCGGCCAGTGCCGCCGCCGCGGCGTGGTGGGCCCCGGGATCGTCGGTGAAGGTCAGCAGCGACCGCCCACCGCGCTCCAGGAACCAGGCCAGCTCGCCGTCGACCAGCACGACGAGCGCGCCGGCCTTGCGGCCGGGGCGCGCGCCCTCGCCGCCGGAGGTGGGCCAGGGCAGCGCCGCGCCGTACGGGTTGGCCGGGTCCGCGGCGGCCAGCACCACCGCCCGGTACTGCGGCCGTTCCGGATCGACCCCCTCGCTGAAGTTGCGCAGCCGATCGACGGTCGACGCGACGGCGAACTGCGCCCCGCCCAGCGACTCGATGAAGTAGCCGCGCTGGCAGCGGCCCGCGTCCTCGAAGGCGCTCAGCACCTTGTACAGGGTGGCGAACCCGCCGGGGACGCCCTCGGTGGCCACCGCGCCCCGGGTCAGCACGCCGTGGCGGCCCAGCAACAGCTCGGCCTGGTAGTGGGCGCGCAGCGTGGAATCCGGCTCGGGGGCCGCCAGGATGGACCAGCGGCCGGCGACGGTGGGGTCGGCGGGCCGGGACTGCGCGTGCGCGACGCTGTACCGGCTCAGCCGGGGCGGGCGTTGCGAGCGGTGCGCGGGCGCCGAGCGCTTGCGGGCGCCGGCGCCGCCGAGGACGGCGCGCACCGGGGCGAACGTGTCGCCGGTGATCCAGCCGGCCCAGATCAGTTCCCACAGCGCGGTTTTGAGCGCGGCGTCGGGCACTCCGCTGTGCGCGAGTTGGCGGAAGAAGTAGGCGCCGCCCCCGGCGAGCGTGTCCAGGATGGCGCGGTGGGCGTCGCCGAGCTCGATGTCGGCGGGCCCGCCCAGTGTCAGCGGCGCGGATTCGCCGGCGTGCAGCGCGATCCAGCCGTCGCTACCCGAGATCGACCCGGCGCCCGACCAGGTGACCTCGCCGGTGGCCAGCAATTCGTCGAGCATCGCGGGCGAGTAGTCGCGGACCCGGGGGGCCAGCACAAGCGGCTCGATCGCCGATGCGGGCATCCGCACGCCGGCCAGCTGATCGATCACCGACATCAGCCCGTCCAGCCCGGAATGGCCAGGGGCGCGCGGGGATTCGGCCGCCCCCACGTGATGCCAGGCGGGCAGGAAGCGCCCGTAGGCGGCGGTGCTGACCGGCTCGACCTGGGCCCGCAGCGCCGCCAGCGATCGCCGCCGCAGGATGCGCAGCACGTCGGCATCGCACCACTGCTCGGCCCCGGCGACACCGCCGGACGGCCCCGGGGTCTCGGCGACGAAGTCGCCGCGCACCAGCCTCCCGTCGGCGGCCAGCCGGCCCAGGACATCGGAGGTCACCCGCAGCCCCAGGCCGAATCGGGCCGCGACTTCGGCCGTGGTGAACGGGGTGTGGGTGCGCGCGTAGCGGCCCAGCAATTCGCCCAGGGGATCGGCGACCTCCTCGGTGAAGGCGGTCGGCACGCCCAGCGGAACCGGGATGCCGATGCCGTCGCGCAGCCGCCCGATGTCCTCGATGGCCACCCACCAGCTGCGGCCGGCGAACGACACCGTCAATGCGCGCCGCGCCGCGCGCAGGCCCTCCAGCCAGCCCCCCACCTGTTTGCCGTCGGCGACGGCACTGCGGGCGGCCACCTCCTCCTCGGTCAGCGGGCCCAACAGCCGCAGCAGATCGGCGACGCCCTCGGCGTCGCGCGCGGCCCGTTCCGCCGAGAGGTGCTGCAGCTGGCGGGCGGTGGCGGCGATGACCTCGGGGTCGAGCAGGTCGCGCAGTTCCACCCGGCCCAGCAGCTCGGCCAGCAGCGTGCTGTCCAGCGAGAGCGCGGCGGCGCGGCGCTCGGCCAGCGGGCTGTCGCCCTCGTACATGAACGCGCCGACGTAGCCGAACAGCAGCGAGGCGGCGAACGGCGAGGGCCGCGCCGTTTCCACCTCGACAACCCGCACCCTGCGCTGGGCGATGCCGGTCATCAGCGCCACCAGGGCGGGGACGTCGTAGACGTCCTGCAGGCATTCGCGGATGGTCTCCAGCACGACGGGGAAGTCGGGGTATTTGCGGGCCACCTCGAGCAACTGGGCCGCGCGCTGGCGCTGCTGCCACAGGGGCGAGCGGCGGCCCGGGTGCCGGCGCGGCAACAACAGGGCGCGGGCCGCGCATTCGCGGAACCGCGATGCGAACAGCGCCGAGCCGCCCACCTCGTCGGTGACGATGGGGTCGATCTCGTCGGCGTCGAAGACGAAAAGGTCCGCGCCGGGCGGTGTTTCGATCCCCGTGTCCGACGCGAAATCGGACACGGTGTCGGGCAGGCGCACCACGACGCCGTCGTCGGAGGCGGTGGGCTTCTCGTCGATGCCGTAGCGTTCCCGCAGCCGCCGTCCCACCGCCAGCGCCAGCGGACCGTTCACCGGCAGCCCGTAGGGCGAGTGCAGGATCACCCGCCAGTCGCCGAGCTCGTCGCGGAACCGTTCGACCAGCAGGGTGGTGTCGGTGGGCACCACCCCGGCGGCGGTACGCTGCTCGTCGAGCAGGCGGGCCAGGTTGTCGGTGGCGTAGGCATCGAAACCCAGTCCGGCGCAGCGGGTTTCGAATTCCTCCCGGGTGAGCCCGGCCAGCTCACCGGTGAACGCGCCGAGCGCGGCGCCCAGTTCGGCCGGGCGGCCGACCCCGTCGCCGCGCCAGAACGGCAACCGGGCCGGCTGGCCGGGCGCCGGGATCACCAGCACCCGGTCGTGGGTGATCTCGGTGATGCGCCAGCTGGTGGCGCCCAGCGAGATGACGTCGCCGGGGCGGGACTCGTAGACCATTTCCTCTTCGAGTTCGCCGACCCGCGAAGGCTTTTCGGCCTCGGAGGCCAGATACACCGCGAACAGTCCCCGGTCGGGGATGGCGCCGCCGGAGGTCACCGCCAGGCGTTGCGCGCCGGGGCGCGCGGTCAGCGTGCCGGTATCGCGGTCGTAGACCAACCGCGGACGCAGCTCGGCGAAATCGGTGGAGGGGTACTTGCCGCTCAACAAGTCCAGGGTGGCCTCGTACACGCTGCGCGGCAGCGTCGCGAACGGGGCGGCCCGCCGCACCGTGTCGAACCATTTGTCGGCGTCCAGCGGCTCGAGCGCGGCGGCCGCCACGGTCTGCTGCGCCAGGATGTCGAGCGGATTGGCCGGCACCCGCATCGTCTCGATCTGGCCGGCCAGCATGCGCTGCACGCTGACCGCGCAGCCGATCAGGTCGGTGCGGTGCTTGGGGAACAGCACCCCCTGGGAGACCTCGCCGACCTGGTGCCCGGCCCGGCCGATGCGTTGCAACCCGCTGGCCACCGACGGCGGCGCCTCCACCTGGATCACCAGATCGACGGCGCCCATGTCGATGCCGAGCTCTAGGCTGGAGGTCGCCACCACCGCCTTGAGCAGTCCGCGTTTGAGGTCCTCTTCGACCAGGGCGCGTTGTTCCTTGCTGACCGAACCGTGGTGGGCGCGCGCCAGTATCGCCTCGGCCCCATAGGTCTGGCCGGAGCCCATGATGTGTGCCGGGGCGCCGCCCGCCACCTTCGGGTTGGCCTCCGTGGAAAGCTCGACGCCGCTGCGCTCGGCATGAATCTCGTTGAGGCGGGCGGTAAGTCGTTCGGCCAGCCGACGCGAATTGGCGAACACGATCGTCGAGTTGTGCGCCTCGATCAGGTCGACCAGGCGGTTCTCCACGTCGGGCCAGATCGTGTTGTTCGCCAGGTTGGCCATGTCGGGCACCGGCACGGCCACGGTGAGCTCGACGGTCTTGGCCGACGCCGGCGCCACGATCGTGGTCGGCTGCCCCCCGGACAGGAACCGGGCGAGCTCCTCGGGTGGCCGCACCGTCGCCGACAGCCCGATCCGCTGGGCGGGTTGGTCCTCCCGCAGCGCGTCGAGGCGCTCCAGCGACACCGCCAGGTGTGCGCCGCGCTTGCCCGCGGCGATGGCGTGGATCTCGTCGACGATCACCGTCTGCACCCCGGCCAGGGTTTCGCGCGCGGCGGAGGTGAGCATCAAAAACAGCGACTCCGGTGTGGTGATGAGCACGTCGGGAGGCCGATTGATGAGCTGGCGGCGGGTGGCGGGCGGGGTGTCGCCGGAGCGCACGCCGACGCTGATGTCCGGCGGCGGCAGGCCTCGGCGTTCGGCGATGCGCGTGAGCCCGGCCAGCGGGGTGCGCAGGTTGCGCTCGACGTCGACGGCCAGCGCCTTGAGCGGGGACACGTAGAGCACCCGGGTGCCCGGCGGGCGGTCGGCCGCGCCGGCGAGGCTGTCCAGCGCCCACAGGAACGCCGCCAGCGTCTTGCCGGACCCGGTGGGCGCGATCACCAAAGTGTGGTGACCGTCGGCGATGGCGTCCCAGGCCTCGGCCTGCGCCGTGGTCGGTGCGTCGAAGGTGCCGGTGAACCACTCGCGGGTGACGGCGCTGAACCGGCCCAGCGGGTCGGCGGGGCCGGGCGGCCCGGAATCAGCGCGAGTGCTCACCCATCCATGGTGCCAACGGGGACCGACATGCCGCGCTTAGAGCCGCGAGGTGGACATCGCCTCGCCGAGCTTCTCCGGGATCTCGGGCACCCGCGCGATCGCGTCGAGCAGCGCGTGCGCGCAGGCGTCGGCGAGCTTGTCGGCGTCGGTGGTGGGGTCGATGATCCGTTGCCGGCAGATCTCGAAGGTCAGCGCCAACCAGCCGTGCAGGATCACCCGCAGGTGCCGCTCGACGTCGGGTTCCATGCTCGTGTTCAGCTCGGTGAGCAGCTGGTTGATCCGGGACATGATGTGTTCCATCTGGCGGTTCTTGGCGTCGTCCTCGACGCCCAGCAGCACCGGGTCGGACCGGCCCAGCCCGACGTACGCCGCCCAGGCGGCCTCCGGGTTCTGCTCGTGGTAGGCCATGTAGGCCAGCACGCCGACCCGGATCTCCTCGTACATGGTCAGACCGGTGACGTCGTCCATGTTGGTGTTCTCGTACAGGCGGTCGGCCTCGTCCTTGACCACCGCTGCGAAGAACGCTCGCTTGTCGGGGAAATAGTGGTACATCAGGGCCCGCGACACCCCGGCGCGTTCCGCGATCTCATCGATGCGGACCTCGTCGTAGGGTCGCTTCCCAAAAACCTCTGCCCCTAAAGCGAGCAGCTCAGCGCGCCGATCCTCGGGGGATAGACGCCTTCGGGCTGTCGGCATGTGTCAGATAGTACTCACACGACATGAGACGACGGCCACAATGGATTCACAGGCTTCATCCGAACTCCACGCCCTGGGCCAGCGGCAACTCGCCGGAATAATTGACGGTATTGGTACTTTGGCGCATGTAGGCCTTCCACGAGTCCGTGCCGGATTCCCGCCCGCCGCCGGTTTCCTTCTCGCCGCCGAACGCGCCGCCGATCTCGGCGCCGGAGGTGCCGATGTTGACATTGGCGATTCCGCAGTCGGATTCGGCCAGGAACCGTTCGGCCTCGCGCAGGTCCGTGGTGAAGATGGACGACGAAAGTCCCTGTGGCACGGCGTTGTTGAGGGCGATCGCGTCGTCCAGCCGGTCGTAGGTCAGCACGTAGAGGATGGGCGCGAAGGTCTCGGTCGCCACGATGGCTGTCTGAGCGGGCATGCGCACCACGGCGGGCGCGACGTAGTAGGCGCTCGGGTGCTCGCGACCCGGCGGGTGCCTGCGGTCGCCGTCGATGACCTCGCCGCCGTCGGCGCGCGCGGATTCCAGCGCCCCCACCATGTCGCGGTAGGCGGTCTCGTGGATCAGCGGCCCGACGAGCGTGCCCGGTGCGGACGGGTCGCCGACGGGCAGTCGCCGGAAGGCGGACACGACGCGGTCCACCACCTCGCCGGCCACCGATTCGTGGACGATGAGCCGGCGCAGGCTGGTGCAGCGCTGGCCGGCGGTGCCGGCGGCGGCGAACACCACGGCGCGCACCGCGAGGTCCAGGTCGGCCGACGGGGTCACGATGGCGGCGTTGTTGCCGCCCAGCTCCAGCAGCACCCGGCCGAACCGCGCGGCGACGCGGGGGCCCACCTCGCGGCCCATCCGCACCGAACCGGTCGCGGACACCAGCGCGACCCGGGGGTCGTCGACCAGCAGCCCGCCGAGGTCGCGGTCGCCGAGCACCAGGGAGCTCACCGCGGGCGGGGCGCCGACGTCGGCCGCGGCGCGGGCGATCAACGCCTGGGTGGCCAGCGCCGTCAACGGCGTCAGCTCCGAGGGCTTCCACACCACGGGGTCCCCGCACACCAGGGCCAGCGCGGCGTTCCAGGCCCACACGGCGACCGGGAAGTTGAACGCGGTGATCACCCCCACCACGCCGAGCGGGTGCCAGGTCTCCAGCAGCCGGTGCCCGGGACGTTCCGACGCGATGGTGCGCCCGTACAGCTGGCGCGACAGGCCGACGGCGAACTGGCAGACGTCGATCATCTCCTGCACCTCGCCGGCCGCCTCGGAGGTGATCTTGCCGACCTCGACGGTCACCAGGGTGGCCAGCTCGCGCTTGTGTTCGGTCAGCAACTCGCCCAGCCGCGCCACCAGCGCGCCGCGCACCGGCGCGGGCGTGGTTCGCCACACCGAAAACGCTTGGGCCGCTTCGGCGATCGCCCGCTCGGCGCGGTCGGGTGTGGTGGGGGCGACGGTGAAGAGCACCTCGCCGGTGATCGGCGTGCTGGCCGGCAGCCCATGGGCGTCCGGCTCGCCGAGGCTCGCGGTGACGCCGATCGCGTCGAATGCCCCCAGCACCCGGGCGCGTAACTGTTCGGTGGTCATGCGCAGGCCTCCTCGTAGAGTGCGTAGGGGTCGGCGATGTCGCGGCCGATCGCCCCGGCCAGCCACTGCGCGTCGTAGCCGGATTCGTCTGGCGCGTCGGCGGTTTCGGCGTCGCTGTCCAGGTTCGACCGGAAGATGCCCGCCGCCGACGCGGGCAGGAAGTCCTCGTAGACGATCGGCGCCGACGGGTCACCGCCGCGGTAGTAGCCCAGCCCCTCGGCGGCCATCTGCTCGTCGGTGGGCGGAAAGTGCTCCGCCCACACCGCGGCCGGGTCGGCGGCGCTCATCGCGGCGTCGTAGCGCGCGCGGCCCTTCGGGGTCAGCGCGACACCGCGGGCCTCCACCTCGCCGAAGCGCACCCGCAGCGCCCCCTCGGTGATCCGGCCGTCGGCGCCGCGGAACCGGCGGGGTTCGGCCAGGGCGCGAAAAGAGGTCTGGCGCAACAGGACCGTCGGCCCGTCGGTGCGCGGCGGACCCTGGATGGCGTCGATCATCGCGATGCCCCGCCCGGTCATCCGCCGGTACAGATCGTCGATGTCGAGGACGCGCGGCGTCAGGTGGTTGAGGTGGGTGGAGCCGACGCCGGCGATGTCGGCGGCCACCGCGGACACTCGCGACAACTCGTGGTACCAGGACTTGTCGATGGGCTCGGCCGACATGGCGAACGCCGCCACCGCCGCCGCGACGAACTCGTGCGCGCGGTCGCGGGCGCAGCCGCCGTCGGCGGCGATGGTGCGCGCGCCGGCGAGCAACGCGGGATCGAACAGCCGGCGGCGCGCCAGGAAGGCCTCGACGCGGCGGCGCAGGTCAGGGTCGAAGAAGCGCGCGTCTCCGGTGGCCAGCATCGAGGTGAACACCCGAAACGGGTTGAGCGACAGCTCGTTTGCATCGACCGGACGGAAGGCCGTCGACACCACCGGGACGGGGGAGGCCGCGCAGCGCAGGTCGTAATAGCCGACCGGCAGCATGCCGAACGCGGCGAACAGGTCGGCGACCGCGGCCAATTCGGCCGGGCTGCCGACACGGATGGCGCCGTGCCGCTCGGCGGTGACGCGCCGCAGCGAGCCGAACCGTTCGGCGTCGGGATGGCGCGCCACGACATCGGCGTTGACCTGCTCGCTCACCGCGACCAGGGTGCCGTAGGCGGGCACCTCGGCGGCGTACATCGCCGAGAGGCCCGCCGCGAACAACGCGCGAAGCTGCCACGCCGGCAGCCATTTCGCGCGGGTCACGGCGCGCCGTTCCTGCGATAGTCTCCGGCCATGAGTGAGACGCTCGACGATGTCGACCGGATCCTGGTGCGCGAGCTGGTCGCCGACGGGCGCGCGACGCTGGCGGAGCTGGCGGCCAGCGCCCGGCTGTCGGTGTCGGCGGTCCAGTCGAGGGTGCGCCGCCTCGAGGCCCGCGGCGTGATCGCCGGATACTCGGCGCGCGTCGACCCGGAGGCCGTCGGGCACCTGCTGTCGGCGTTCGTGGCCATCACTCCTCTGGATCCCTCTCAACCCGATGATGCGCCCGCCCGACTCGAGCACATCGAGGAAATCGAATCGTGTCACTCGGTGGCCGGCGAAGAAAGCTACGTCCTGCTGGTGCGCGTCGCGTCCGCCCGGGCGCTCGAGGACCTGCTGCAGCGGATCCGGACGGCCGCGAACGTCAAGACCCGCAGCACCATCATCCTGAATACTTTTTACGCTGATAGGCAGCATATTCCATAAATTATCCTGGCATGGCGCCATGATAGTGTAAAAAGCGGGCGTCATGCCCGTAGCATGGGCGTCATGACGGCCGCCCTGGAACGTTTCGACCGCGCCGGTCGCCGCCCGGACGCCGACCGGGATCCCGGCCGCGTCCATGAGGTGCTGGCGCGCAGCATGCTGATCGACGGCTTCGACTTCGTCCTGGATCTGGACCGCTCGCGCGGCTCCTACCTCTATGACGCCCGCGACGGCCGGCGCTACCTCGACATGTTCTCGTTCTTCGCCTCCTCGGCTTTGGGCATGAACCACCCGGCGCTGGCCGGCGACGACGCATTCCGGGCGGAGCTCGTCGCCGCCGCGCTGAACAAGCCCAGCAATTCCGACGTGTACTCGGTGGCGATGGCCCGTTTCGTCGAGACGTTCGCCCGGGTGCTGGGCGACCCGGCGCTGCCGCACCTGTTCTTCGTCGACGGCGGGGCGCTCGCGGTGGAGAACGCGCTCAAGGTGGCGTTCGACTGGAAGAGCCGGTTCAACGAGGCGCGCGGCCTCGACCCCGCGCTGGGCACCCGGGTGCTGCACCTGCGCGGCGCCTTCCACGGCCGCAGCGGCTACACGCTGTCGCTGACCAACACCAACCCGGTCACCGTGGATCGCTTCCCCACGTTCGACTGGCCGCGCATCGACGCCCCCTATATCCGGCCGGGGGCCGACGTGGCCGCGCTCGAGGCCGCGTCGCTGGCCCAGGCCCGCGCGGCCTTCGAGGCCCACCCGCACGACATCGCCTGCTTTGTGGCCGAACCGATCCAGGGCGAAGGCGGGGACCGCCACTTCCGGCCGGAGTTCTTCGCCGCCATGCGCGAGCTGTGCGACCGGCACGATGCGCTGCTGATCTTCGACGAGGTTCAGACCGGTTGCGGCCTGACCGGAACCGCTTGGGCCTACCGGCAATTCGGCGTGCAACCCGACGTGGTCGCATTCGGCAAGAAGACCCAGGTGTGCGGCATCATGGCGGGCCGCCGCGTCGACGAGGTCGCCGACAACGTGTTCGCGGTGCCGTCCCGGCTGAACTCCACGTGGGGCGGCAACCTGGCCGACATGGTGCGCGCCCGCCGCATCCTGGAGGTGATCGAGGCCGACGAACTCTTCGATCGCGCCGCCGCCCAGGGCGCCTACCTGCTGGGCTGCCTCGAGCAACTCGCCGCCGAGTTCCCCGGCGTCGTCCTCGAGCCCCGCGGCCGCGGGCTGATGTGCGCGTTCAGCCTGCCGAGCGCCGCCGACCGCGACGAGCTGATCCGCCGGCTGTGGCGGCGCGCGGTGATCGTGCTGCCCTCGGGCCGCGACGGCGTCCGGTTCCGCCCGGCGCTGACCGTCACGCGCGCCGAGATCGACGCCGCGATGCGGGCCATTCGCGGCGCCCTGACCGACCGGCCCTGACGGCCTGACCAGAGCCCCGGGCCGTTTGCCCCGGTTTGTCCGGGGGTATTTCTTAGACCCGCCGCCGGGGGGCGTCGCCGCGAGGGTTGTAACCAAAACGACGCGGCTAGCGATGAACGTAGGCGGGCCGAATCCGGGGAGGTGAGGACGATGCAGAAAGCAGGCCAGCGACCAGGCGGTGACCGCCTGGGACAGGAAGACCGCGAGGTGCTCGCCGCCGTCCGGTTCGCCGCCGCGGCGACGGCCGGCGCCGTCGGCTTCCTGCTGATCGCCGCGGTGTGGGTGAGCACGTGTCCGGCCGGGGGCGTCGACACGGTGGCCTGCGGCCCGCCGCAGCGCACCCTGCTGGCGATCGGCGGTCCGATGATCGCGCTGGCCGGCGGGATCTGGGCGTTCGTGCGCACCTACCGCGTGTGGAAGGCCCGCGGAACCTGGTGGGGGTGGCAGGGCGCCGGGTGGTTCCTGCTGACCGTCATGGCGCTGATGGTCGCCATGGGCGTCGCCCCGATCGCCGGTCCGGTGCTGGCTCTTTAGGTTTGCCTCCCCGGGATCTAACGTTGATGGTGCGCTGAGGAGCAGGGAGCAGCCATGGGAGACACCTATCACGACCCCGTCGACCATCTCAGGACCACGCGGCCGCTCGCCGGCGAGTCGCTGATCGACGTCCTGCACTGGCCGGGGTACCTGTTGGTGGTCGCGGGGGTGATCGGCACCTGCGGGAGCCTGGCGGCCTTCGCGACCGGACACCACCATGAGGGCATGACCGCGGGCGTCACCGCCGTCGTCGCCGCGGTGCTGGGTCTGATCTGGCTGGGCTTGGAGCACCGGCGGATACGCAGGCTCGCGGATCGCTGGTACTCCGAACATCCCGAGGTGCTGCGGCAAAGGCCCGCCAGCTAGGGGGCCGTCCGCGCATGCGGCGCCCCGCTTTTCCCGGGTGACCTGCCACGACGTCGCCCGCGGTCAGATCCTGCCGGAAACCCGAATCCGAGATTACGGGCGCCGTCGAGTGGGTATCAGGTGTGCACCATGATGAGTGCCGAAACGGTTGCGTTTGCTTGGACAAAAATGGCGTCACCCCATCATGGGGGACAGAAACACGAGCACATCGACATAAATGCCCACTGCGACCACCAGCAAGACGATCAGCGTGACCCCGGCGATTACTGCGACGCGCCTAAGCCGGCGCGTCCGGTCTGTATCGGTCGCGTCAGGCCCGTCCATGGCGGGCCGGATACCCGGCGGCGATCATGACTGACCGGCTCGAACGCACGGTCCACGGCGGGCTGCGGAGCAGTAGTAGTGTCAGTCAAACCATGCCGGGAGACCATATGAACGATGCTGGATCGCACGCTAACAAGCGTCCGCGCGGCCATCGCGCCGTCGAACTTCACGTCGCAGCTCGGCTGGAGAACCTCGCGATGCTGCGCACCCTGGTCGGCGCGATCGGCACCTTCGAGGACCTGGATTTCGATGCGGTGGCGGACCTGCGACTCGCGGTCGATGAGGTGTGCACCAGGTTGATTCGCTCGGCCACTCCCGACGCGACGCTGAGCGTCGTGGTCGATCCGCAGGACGACCAATTGGTGGTGGAGGCTTCCGCGGCATGCGACACCCACGATGTGGTGTCGCCCGGCAGCTTCAGTTGGCATGTGCTGACGTCGTTGGCCGACGACGTGCAGACTTTTCACGATGGTCGCGAACCCAATGAAACCGGCAGTGTTTTCGGCATCACACTGACGGCGCGACGGGCGGCCTCCAGCAGGTGACACCGCGAGCTGCCGGCGGTTCGGTCTCGCGTCCGAACGAGTACGCCGATGTTCCGGACATGTTCCGTGAGTTGGCCTCCGTCGCGGCCGATTCCATGGAACTTCAGCGCCAACGGGACAAGATCGTCGAGCGCTGCCTTCCGCTGGCCGACCACATCGCGCGCCGCTTCGAGGGCCGCGGCGAGCCGCGCGACGACCTCGTCCAGGTGGCGCGCGTCGGGTTGGTCAACGCGGTGGTGCGTTTCGACGTCGACGCCGGCTCCGACTTCGTTTCGTTCGCGGTGCCCACGATCATGGGCGAGGTCCGCCGCCACTTCCGCGACAACAGCTGGTCGGTCAAGGTGCCACGGCGCCTCAAGGAACTGCACTTGCGGCTCGGCACCGCCACCGCCGATCTGTCCCAACGGCTGGGCCGTGCGCCCACCGCGACCGAACTCGCCGCCGAGCTCGAGATGGACCGCGAAGAGGTGGTCGAGGGCCTGGTCGCCGGCAGCTCCTACAACACCTTGTCGATCGACAGTGGGGGCGGGGGCGAGGAAGAGGAAGCTCGCGCGATCGCCGACACCCTCGGCGACGTGGACACCGGCCTGGACCGCATCGAAGACCAGGAATCGTTGCGCCCGTTGCTCGAGGCGCTGCCCGAGCGGGAACGAACGGTGTTGGTGCTGCGGTTCTTCGAGTCGATGACGCAGACGCAGATCGCCGAGCGGGTCGGCATCTCACAGATGCACGTCTCGCGCCTACTGGCGAAATCGCTAACGCGGCTGCGGGACCAATTGCAATAGCGGCCGGGGGTTTTCGCCCTCATCGACCCGCAGCGGCTCGAGCAGCGGCTCGGCCTTCGGCGTCGTCACCGGGAGCGTGCCGTCCGGATCGCAGACGCGCAGCAACCTCGACACCGCCGGGCTCGGCGCCATGGCCCACGACACCTGCGCGGCCGAGCACACCACGTTGATCCGGTGCAGGGTCGAAAAGCCCGCGGTGCCAATGAACTTCAGGCCGCGCAGGTCGAGGATCACCCGCCGGGAGCGGTTGACGCTCTGTTGGACGTACGCGGCGAGCTGATCCGCATTGGCCGCGTCGAGCTCACCGTCGACCGTGATCAGGGTGCCCGTCGGGCCCCACCGGGCGGTGAACTGCGCCGTGCGGCTTTGTTGCCACGATTGCGCCACAGACATTGCTGACTCCATCCGTGCGGAGGATTCCTGCTGTGGAATACGTCAGCCGACTGCAAAAAGTTCGCAGAAGCAGGGAGTTTCGCCTGTCCCCACGCCAACAACGTACCCCGGGCGGCGGCTGTGAACTCAACCTTGCCCGCCACCCTACTCGTGGTGGCCAGGGGCGACAACGCTCCCGGTGATCCCGGTGAAGTCCGTCGGGCCGCTACTTGATCTCGGCCAGCACCGTGCCCTGCGTGATGGCCGCGCCGGGCTCGACCGCGAGCCCGGTGATGACGCCGTCCTTGTGCGCGGTGACCGGGTTCTCCATCTTCATCGCCTCGAGGACCACCACCAGGTCGCCGGCGGCAACCTCCTGGCCCTCCTCGACGGCGACCTTGACCACGGTGCCCTGCATGGGCGCGGTGACCGCGTCGCCGGAGGCGGCCGCACCGGCGTGCGCCCCCCGCTTGCGGGCCTTGGGCTTCTTGCGGATGACACCCGCCTCGCCGCCGCCGGAGCCCCCGCCCGACAGCGCCAGGTCACCGGGCAGCGACACCTCGAGCCGGCGGCCGCCGACCTCCACGACGACCTTCTGGCGGGGCCGGGCGTCGGCTTCGTCGTCCAGGGGCTCGCCGGCGGTGAACGGTTCGATGGTGTTGTCCCACTCGGTCTCGATCCAGCGCGTGTGGACCGAGAAGCTCTCGCCGTCACCGATGAACGCCGGGTCACTCACGACGGCGCGGTGGAACGGGATGACCGTGGCGAGCCCCTCGACGTGGAATTCGTCCAGGGCGCGACGGGAGCGGGCGAGGGCCTCCTCGCGGGTGGCGCCGTACACGATCAGCTTGGACAGCATGGAGTCGAATTGTCCGCCGATGACCGAACCGGCCTCGACGCCCGAATCCAGCCGGACGCCGGGCCCGGTCGGGATGTCGTAGCGGGTGACCGGGCCGGGAGCCGGCAGGAAGCCTCGCCCGGCGTCCTCGCCGTTGATCCGGAACTCGATGGCGTGCCCGCGCGGGTGGGGTCCTCGGTGAGGTCCAGCTTCTCGCCGTTGGCGATCTTGAACTGCTGCAGCACCAGGTCGATGCCGGCGGTCTCCTCGGTGACCGGGTGCTCGACCTGCAGGCGCGTGTTGACCTCCAGGAAGGAGATCAGGCCGTCCTGGCCGACCAGGTATTCGACGGTCCCGGCGCCGTAGTAGTGGGCCTCCTTGCAGATCCGCTTGGCCGATTCGTGGATCTCCTTGCGCTGGGCGTCGGTCAGGAACGGCGCGGGCGCCTCCTCCACCAGCTTCTGGAACCGGCGCTGCAGCGAGCAGTCGCGGGTGCCGGCGACGATGACGTTGCCGTGCTGGTCGGCGATCACCTGCGCCTCCACGTGGCGCGGCTTGTCCAGGTAGCGCTCGACGAAGCACTCGCCGCGGCCGAACGCCGCGACGGCCTCACGCACGGCCGACTCGTAGAGGTGCGGGATCTCCTCGATGGTGCGGGCCACCTTCATGCCGCGGCCGCCGCCGCCGAAGGCGGCCTTGATCGCGATCGGCACGCCGTACTCCTTGGCGAATGCCACCACCTCGTCGGCGTCCTTGACCGGGTCGGGGGTGCCGGGCACCAACGGCGCCTGGGCGCGGGCGGCGATGTGGCGGGCGGTGACCTTGTCACCGAGGTCGCGGATGGACTGCGGGCTGGGGCCGATCCAGATCAGGCCCGCGTCGAGCACAGCCTGAGCGAAATCGGCGTTCTCCGAGAGGAACCCGTAGCCGGGGTGCACGGCGTTGGCGCCGGACTTGGCCGCCGCGTCGAGGAGCTTGCCGAAGTCCAGGTAGGACTCCGCGGACGTCTGTCCGCCCAACGCGAACGCCTCGTCGGCCAGCCGCACGTGCGGCGCGTCGGCGTCGGGTTCGGCGTACACCGCCACGCTGGACAGGCCCGCGTCGCGGGCCGCGCGGATCACCCGGACAGCGATCTCGCCGCGGTTGGCGACGAGGACTTTGGAGATCCTCGAGCTGGCGTGACTGGCCACAGCGCCTCCTGTATGGCATCGGTCGCAGACGTATTTCTGCGGGGCTTCTCTAAGAGAATTTCTTACAACGAGTTCTCGGGAAGTCTAAGCGCCGCGCCGTTGGGCCCGACGAGGCGGTCCACCTTTTTTCAGGTCGACTCGCGCAGCCTGCGCTTGATGCGGGCGAGCATCGCCGACAGGCCGCGCAACCGCAGCGGGCTGATCAGCGCGGCCAACCCGAGGTCGTCGTAGAAATCCTCGGGCACGGCCAGGATTTCGGCGGCGGGCTGCTCGTCCAGCCCGGTGGCCAGGATCGACGCGAAGCCCCGCGTGGTGGGCGATTCGGCGGGCGCGCTGAAGTGCAACCGCACCCGGTTCGGGTCGCTGGCGTCGACGTGCAGAAACAGCGGCGTCTGGCACTCGGGCACCGGCTCCATGGCCTGCTCTTCGAGCTCGGGCGGCAGGTCCGGCAGCTCGTCGGCGAATTCCAGCAGCAGCTTCAGCTTGTCCTGGCCCTCGACCTCGGCGAAGTCGGAGACCACCTCGGCCAGCGGCGCGGGCATGCTCATGGCGCACCCATCAGACGGAAACGGTCGGGGCCTGTCCCGGTTCTGGGCCCGCGACGATCGGGGTGCGCACGGTGTTGCCCCACTCGGTCCACGACCCGTCGTAGTTGCGCACGCCGGGCTTGCCCAGCAGGTGCGTCAGGACGAACCACGTGTGGCTGGACCGTTCGCCGATGCGGCAGTACACGACGGTCTTGTCGTCGGGCTCGAGGAAGCCGTAGAGCTCCTCGAGTTCCTCGCGGCTGCGGAAGCGGCCGCTTTCGTCGACCGCCTTGGCCCACGGGATCGACCGGGCGGTGGGGATGTGGCCGCCGCGCAGCACGCCCTCCTCGGGGTATTCGGGCATGTGTGTGCGTTTGCCGGTGTACTCGTCCGGCGAGCGCACGTCGATCAGCGGCTGGCTGCCGAGGATCCCCAGCACGTCGTCCTTGAAGGCGCGGATGGGCTCGTCGTTGCGCGTGACGACGGGGTAGCCGGTGGACGTCTTGGTGGGGACGTCCAGCGTGGTCTCCCGGCGTTCGGCCAGCCACAGGTCGCGGCCGCCGTTGAGCAGGCGCACGTCCGGGTGACCGAACAAGGTGAACACCCACAGCGCGTAGGCGGCCCACCAGTTGCTCTTGTCGCCGTAGATCACCACGGTGTCGTCGCGGGCGATGCCCTTGCGGTCCATCAACTCCGCGAACTGCGCACCGTCGATGTAGTCGCGGACCCGGGGGTCGTTGAGGTCGGTGTGCCAGTCGACTTTCACCGCACCGGGGATGTGGCCCACGTCGTAGAGCAGCACGTCCTCGTCGGACTCGACGATCACCAGGCCGGGGGTGCCCAGGTGGGCCGACAGCCAGTCGGCGGTGACCAGTCGCTCGGGGTGGGCGTAGTTCGACAGTGTCGGGCTTGGATCGGGGGGTAATGCCACGCTGCCGAGCCTACTCATCCCGGGATTTCGTCACCAACGTCGACTAGTTGCCGCGGGCCGCCGCGACACATCAACGAGGGCGACGACACGCCGTCGCGGATCGCCGTGGTTTATGTCTCGCCGGCGCCGGTGGTCGAGTCGCCGGCCCACAGCGCGGCCACCGACAGCCCGGCCCGCCCCAGCAGGCGCCGCAGCAGCGGCAGGCTCACGCCGATCACGTTCGACGGGTCGCCGTCGATGCCGTCGACGAACCAGCCGCCCAGGCCGTCGAGGGTGAAGCCGCCCGCCACGTGCCACGGTTCGCCGCCGGCCACGTAGGCGCGCAGATCGGCGTCCGTCGGTTCGGCGAAATGAACTGTGGTGCAAGCTGATTCGACCTCGCAATGGGTGATCGCGCCGTCGGACATCCGCAGCAGGCAGTGCCCGGTGTGCAGCCCGCCGGACCGCCCGCCCATGCGGCGCCACTGGCTCGCCGCGGCGTCGGCCGATCCGGGCTTGCCGCACAGCCGGCCGTCGAGGGAAAGCATCGAATCACAGCCAAGGACAACGCAATCGGCCGCGACGGCGCCGTCCAGCCCGCCGGCGACCTGTTCGGCCTTGGCCCGGGCCAGGGCGCACACCACGTCGGGCGGCTCGGCGCCGGGTCCCAGCGCCGCCGCGACCGCGTCCTCGTCGACGCCGGACACCACGACCAGCGGGTCGACGCCCGCCTGACGCAACACCTTGAGCCGGCCGGCCGAGGCCGACGCCAGCACCAGGCGGGTCAACGCCTCATGTGCGTCATTTGCTGCATGGTCAGCCGCTGGTAGTTCGACATCGCGAACCGCAGCCGGTCGACCGGGAGGCCCCAGCGGGTCTCCTCGGGCTGTTCGGGCTCGGGCGCACCGCCGACGCAGCCCAGCACCGCGACCAGCGCGGCCACCTCCTCGACGGTGGGTTCGCCCTTGAGGATCTGGATGTGCGGCTCGTGCGGCTGCTGAGCTTCAGCGGCCGCCGCTTCGGTCTGAGTCTGGGTCACAGCGGTATGTTCCCGTGCTTCTTGGGGGGCAGGTGGGCGATCTTGCGTTCCAGCAGGCGCAGCGCCGTGCCGATGTAGCCGCGGGTGTGCGACGGCGGGATCACCGCGTCGACGTATCCGCGCTCGGCGGCGACGTACGGATTGACCAGGGTGTCCTCGTACTCCTGCTGCAGCTGCAGGCGCAGCGCGTCGACGTCCTTGCCCTCCTTGGCCGCCTCGGAAAGCTGCTTGCGGTAGACGAATCCGACGGCCCCGGAGGCCCCCATCACGGCGATCTGCGCCGACGGCCAGGCGATGTTGACGTCGCAGCCCATGTCCTTGGAGCCCATGACGCAGTAGGCGCCGCCGTAGGCCTTGCGGGTGATGACGGTGATCTTGGGGACGGTGGCCTCGCCGTAGGCGTACAGCAGCTTGGCGCCGCGCCGGATGATGCCGTTGTACTCTTGGCCGGTGCCCGGCAAAAAGCCCGGCACGTCGACCAGCATGATGATCGGGATGTTGAAGCAGTCGCAGGTCCGCACGAAGCGGGCCGCCTTCTCCGAGGCGTTGATGTCCAGGCAGCCGGCGAACTGCGTCGGCTGGTTGGCCACGATCCCGACCGGGCGGCCGTCGATGCGGCCGAACCCGACGACGATGTTCTGCGCGTAACCCCCCTGGACTTCCAGGAATTCGTCGTCGTCGAGGATGCGGGTGATCACCTCGTGCATGTCGTAGGGCTGGTTGGGCGAGTCCGGGATCAGCGTGTCCAGCTCGAGGTCCTCCTCGGTGAGGTTGTCCTCGATGGCGCCGGGCGGGTGCGGCTCGGCGTAGCGGGGCGGGTCGGTCGCGTTGTTGGGCGGCAGGTAGCTCAGCAGGTCGCGGACCCAGTCGAAGGCGTCCTGCTCACCGGAGGCGACGTAGTGCAGCGTGCCCGACTTGGCCATGTGGGTGTGGGCGCCGCCCAGCTCCTCCATGGTGACGTCCTCGCCGGTGACGGTCTTGATGACGTCGGGCCCGGTGATGAACATCTGGCTGGTCTGGTCGACCATGACCACGAAGTCGGTCAGCGCGGGGGAGTAGACGTGCCCACCGGCGGCGGCCCCCATGATCAGCGAGATCTGCGGGATGACGCCGGAGGCCAGGATGTTGTTGCGGAAGATGCGGCTGTAGAGGCCGAGCGAGACGACGCCCTCCTGGATGCGCGCCCCCGCGCCGTCGTTGATGCCGATCAGTGGGCGCCCGGTCTTGATCGCCAGCTCCTGGACCTTGACGATCTTCTCGCCGTACACCTCGCCTAGGCTGCCGCCGAACACGGTGGCGTCCTGGCTGAAGATGCACACGTCGCGGCCGTCGATGGTGCCGTAGCCGGTGATCACGCCGTCGCCCAGCGGGCGGTTGTTCTCCAGGCCGAAGTTCTTGCTGCGGTGGCGGGCCAGCGCGTCGAGCTCGACGAACGAGTCCTCGTCGAGCAGGGCGAGGATGCGCTCGCGGGCGGTCAGCTTGCCCTTGGCGTGCACCTTCTCGACGGCCTCTTCACCCACCGGGTGCAGCGACTCCTCGCGGCGCTTGTGCAGTTCGGCCAGCTTGCCGGCGGTGGTGTGGATGTCGATGGTGTGTTCGGCGGCGGGTTCCGCGGTGTGGTCGGTAACGCTCGTCATGGGAGTCGAGCTTAGCGGCGCGGATAGGCTGCGCTGACTATGGGCACGGTGGACTGGAAGGCCGAATGCGACGTACTGGTCGCGGGATCGGGCGGCGGCGGCGTCACCGGCGCGTACACCGCGGCGCGCGAAGGCCTTGACGTGCTCCTGGTCGAGGCGACCGACAAGTTCGGTGGCACCACCGCGTACTCCGGCGGGGGCGGCGTGTGGTTCCCGTGCAATCCGGTGCTGCTGCGCGCCGGCACCGACGACACCATCGAGGACGCGCTCACCTACTACCGCGCCGTGGTCGGCGATCGCACCCCGCGCGAGCTGCAGGAAACCTACGTCCGCGGCGGCGCGCCGCTGATCGAGTACCTGGAGGCCGACCCGAACCTGAAGTTCGTGCCGCTGCCGTGGCCCGACTACTACGGCAAGGCGCCCAAGGCGCGCCTCGACGGCCAGCGTCACATCGCGGCCAAGCCTCTGGCGGTGGCCGCCGCCCCCGAATTCCGCGACGCGATCCGCGGGCCGCTGGACACCGACCGGCTCGGCGCCGAACCGCCGTCGGACTACTACGTCGGGGGCCGCGCGCTGATCGCCCGATTCCTCAAGGCCATCGGCGAGTACCCGAGCGCGTCGCTGCAGCGCGACACCGCACTGGTCGACCTCGTGGTAGACGAGGGCCGCGTGACGGGAGCGATCGTCGAGACCGGCGGGCAGCGCCGCGCCATCCGCGCCCGCCGGGGAGTGCTGCTGGCCGCCGGCGGCTTCGAGGGCAACGACGAGCTCCGGCGAAAGTACGGGGTGCCGGGCAGCGCGCGAGACACCATGGGGGGCCCGGGAAGTCGCGGTCTGGCGCTGCAGGCCGGCATCGCCGCGGGCGCGGACACCGACCTACTGGACCAGGCCTGGTGGTCGCCGGGCATGACCCACCCCGACGGCCGGTCCGCCTTCGCGCTGTGGTTCACCGGCGGCATCTTCGTCAACCAGGACGGCGACCGGTTCGTCAACGAGTCCCGGGCCTACGACCGGGCCGGCCGCGAGATCATCGCGCAACTGCAGGACGGCTCAATCACGTTGCCGTACTGGATGATCTACGACGACTCCGAGGGCGAGGTGCCGCCGGTCAAGGCGGCCAACGTCTCCATCGTCGAGACCGAGAAGTACGTCGCCGCCGGCCTGTGGCACTCCGCGGACACCCTCGAGGAGCTGGCCGCCAAGATCGGGGTGCCGGGCGAGCGGCTGGCGGCAACGGTGAAGCGGTTCAACGGTTTTGCCGCCTCCGGCGTCGACGAGGACTTCGGCCGCGGTGACGAGGCATTCGATCGTGCGTTCTCGGCGGGCGCCTCGCCGCTGGTGCCCATCGACTCGCCGCCCTATCACGCCGCGGCGTTCGGCATCTCGGACCTGGGCACCAAAGGCGGCCTGCGCACCGACGCCGCGGCGCGGGTGCTCGACACGTCCGGCCACCCGATTCCGGGCCTGTACGCGGCGGGCAACACGATGGCCGCGCCCAGCGGCACCGCGTATCCCGGTGGGGGCAACCCGATCGGAACCAGCATGCTGTTCAGCCACCTGGCCGTCCTGGACATGCGCGACCGTCGGTCCTGAGTTCTAGGCTGGGTCCGGTGACAGACCGAGATCAACTTCGAGCGCCGCTGGACGCCGCCGCGCTGCGCGCCGAGTTGATCGGCACCGGGCTGGGCTGGCGTCAGCTCGACGTCGTCGAGCAGACCGGATCCACCAACGCCGACCTGCTGGCGCGGGCGGCCCGGAGTTCAATGGGCGCCGACGTCGCCGGCGCCGTGCTGATCGCCGAGCACCAGACCGCCGGCCGCGGGCGGCACGGCCGCGGCTGGTCGGCCACCCCGCGCGCCCAGATCACCATGTCGGTCGGCGTCAGCGTCGTCGACGTCCCCAGCACCGGGTGGGGCTGGCTGCCGCTGGCCGCCGGGGTGGCGGTGGTCGACACCGTCGCCCCGCTGCTGGAAGGGTCCGGGGCCCGGGTGGGGCTCAAATGGCCCAACGACGTGCTGGCCGGGCCGGCCGATTCGCCGGGCAAGCTGGCCGGGATTCTCGCCGAGGTGGCAAAGCCGGTGGTGGTTATCGGCTTGGGGCTCAACGTGACTCAGTCCGCCGAGGAGATCGACGGCCCCGGCGCGACGTCGCTGCTCGATCTCGGCGTGGCCGAACCCGACCGCACGCGGTTGGTGTCGGACCTGCTGCGGGAGCTGGGGCGGCGGATCGTGGCCTGGCGCGCCGCGCGCGGCGCCGACTGGGCGCTGGCCGCCGACTACCGGGCGCGCAGCCTGACCCTCGGCAACCGGGTGCGCGCGCACTTGCCCGGCGGCAAGCAGATCGACGGCACCGCGACCGCCATCGACGATCAGGGCCGGTTGTGCCTGGACAGTGGCGGGCAGACCGCCGTCGTCGCGGCCGGCGATGTGGTGCATTTGCGCTAGTTCGTCGCGCCGCGAGGCTAAGGTCGGCGGGCATGGGCTATCCGGACAATGTGCTGGCCGCCGGCGAGCACGTCATCGTGCATCGGCACCCGCACTGGAAGCGGTTGATCTGGCCGGTGCTGGTTCTCATCGTGGTGACCGGGCTGGCGGCGTTCGGCTCGGGATACCTCAACTCGACGCACTGGGAGCAGCTCGCCAAGAACATCATCCACGGCGTCATCTGGGGGATCTGGCTGGTGATCGTCGGGTGGCTGACGTTGTGGCCCTTCGGAAGCTGGCTGACGACACATTTCGTGGTGACGAACCGGCGGGTGATGTTCCGGCACGGGGTGTTGACGCGCACCGGGATCGACATCCCGCTGGCCCGGATCAACAGCGTGGAATTCCGCGACCGGATCACCGAGCGAATGTTTCGCACCGGGACGCTGATCATCGAATCGGCGTCACAGGACCCCTTGGAGTTCTACGACATTCCGCGGCTGCGCGAGGTGCACGCGCTGCTGTATCACGAAGTCTTCGACACCCTCGGTTCCGAGGAATCGCCGAGCTGACCCAGGCGGCCGGCCCGATTGCGCCAGGCGCGCAGCAGGGTGACGTTTCCGCCCTCGATCTCGTCTTCGAAGATCTCGGCAATACCGCCGGCGGTGAGGGCGGATTCCAGCGCCTTGTCGGGGGTGCGGGCAAATTGGTCCGGAAATACCCAGCGGCGGAACGCCCAGAAGCGGAACGCCATCTGCAGCAGGTTTCCGATGATGTAGGCCGAGATGAAGTCGGCGAGGTTTTCCACCGCCAGCGACACCGTCGGCACGCGCAGTTGCAGCACGTAGCTGGAGAACCACAGCGGCGCCATGGACAGCAGCACCCCGACGCCGCTGAACGCGAAGAACAGCAGGGCCTCGTGGTGGCGCTCGCGGCCGCCGCGGTTGCGGAAGCTCCATTCCCGGTTCAGCACGTAGGACGCGATGACCGCCACGATCCCGGCGATCACCTTCGCGGTGACCGGTTTGGGTTCAAGAATTGTCAGCTTGAGCGTGTAGAAAATCGCCGAGTCGATGACGAACGTGGTGCCGCCGACAATGGCGAATTTGATCAGTTCGTGGTGGCGTAGCAAATAGGGCTGCAAAACCCTTGGCAGACGCGCGATCGTGGCTTCGGCGAAGGACACAACACGTCAGTGTACGGACGGACACAAATTCGACGCAAAATCGTACATAACAATTCAGTGTCAGCGCCGGTCACACGCCTTGGCGGCGGTGTGCGCGGCCGTGACACGATGATGGCCGTGCCGAGTACACGCCCCCCGGGCGCAGCCCCCCTCGAAACGCGCCCCCCGGCCGCCCGAGCCGTTCCCCGGGTCATCCCCGTCGTCGCGATGGTTGGAGGCGGTCAGCTCGCCCGGATGACCCACCAGGCGGCGATCGCCCTGGGGCAGACGCTGCGGGTGCTGGCCACCGACGCCGGCGAATCGGCCGCGCTGGTCGCCCCCGACGTGGTGATCGGTTCGCACACCGATCTCGAGGACCTGCGCCGGGTGGCCGAGGGTGCCGACGTGCTGACGTTCGATCACGAGCACGTGCCGACCGAACTGCTGGACAAGCTCGTCGCCGAGGGCGTCAACGTGGCGCCACCGCCACAGGCGCTGGTGCACGCGCAGGACAAGCTCGTGATGCGGCGGCGGTTGGAGGCCCTCGGCGTGCCGGTGCCCCGCTACGCCGAGATCCGCAGCGTCGACGAACTCGACGAGTTCGCGCGGGGGATCGCCGGGCCCGTGGTGGTGAAGGCGATCCGCGGCGGTTACGACGGGCGTGGGGTGCGGATGGCCCGCGACCCGGTGCACGCTCGCGAGATCGCGGCCGCCTTCCTGGCCGACGGCGTGCCGGTGATGGCCGAGGAGCAGGTGAACCTGCGCCGCGAGCTCTCCGCGCTGGTGGCCCGGTCGCCGTTCGGGCAAGGGGCGGCGTGGCCGGTCGTCGAGACCGTGCAGCGCGACGGGATCTGCGTGCAGGTGATCGCCCCCGCGCCGGACCTGCCCGGCGAGCAGGCCGCCGCCGCACAGCAGCTGGCGCTGCGGCTGGCGGCCGAGCTTGGCGTGGTCGGGGTGCTCGCGGTCGAGCTGTTCGAGACCGGTGACGGGTCGCTGCTCGTCAACGAGCTGGCGATGCGGCCGCACAACTCGGGGCACTGGACCATGGACGGGTCGCGCACCAGCCAGTTCGAGCAGCATCTGCGCGCGGTGCTCGACTACCCGCTCGGCGACACCGACGCGCTGGCGCCGGTGACCGTGATGGCCAACGTGCTGGGCGCCGCCGAAGCTTCCGGGCCCCCGCAGATGAGCGTCGACGAGCGGCTGCACCACCTGTTCGCGCGGATGCCCGACGCGCGGGTGCACCTGTACGGCAAGCAGGAGCGCCCCGGCCGCAAGGTCGGCCACATCAACTTCGTCGGCCTGGACCCGGCCCGCGAAAGCGTGGCGAAGCTGCGGGAACGCGCCGACCTGGCGGCACACTGGTTGTCACACGGGCAGTGGACGGACGGATGGGATCCTCATGGGTAGCGATCGGCAGGCTCGCGTCGGCGTCATCATGGGCAGCGACAGCGACTGGTCGGTGATGCAGGACGCCGCGGCGGCGCTGGCCGAGTTCGACGTGCCGGCCGAGGTCCGGGTCGTCTCGGCGCACCGCACCCCGCAGGTGATGTTCGACTACGCCCGCGACGCGGCCGGGCGCGGCATCGAGGTGATCATCGCCGGCGCCGGCGGGGCGGCGCACCTGCCCGGCATGGTCGCGTCCGCGACGCCGCTGCCGGTGATCGGCGTGCCGGTGCCGCTCGCGCGGCTCGACGGCCTGGACTCGTTGCTGTCGATCGTGCAGATGCCCGCCGGTGTCCCGGTGGCCACGGTCTCCATCGGCGGCGCCCGCAACGCCGGCCTGCTCGCCGTGCGCATCCTCGGATCGTCGGACCCGGCGCTGCGTGCCCGGATCGTCGACTTCCAGCAGCAGCTGGCCGAGACCGTGCGGGCCAAGGATGAGGCGCTGCAGCAGCGCCGGGGTAAAGTTACCGACTAGTAGCTTGGCGACGAGGCGCGCCGCGCCCGCGCAGGAGTCGGGCGGTTCGGCAGGGCGCCACAGGAGAGCGTAGGAGGCTCGAGATGGCTGGATGGGCCGGAAATCCCACCTTTGATCTGTTCCAGTTGCCCGAGGAACACACCGAATTGCGGGCGGCGATCCGCGCGCTGGCGGAAAAGGAAATCGCCCCGCACGCCGCCGACGTCGACGAGAACTCGCGCTTCCCGCAGGAGGCGCTGGAGGCCCTGAACGCGTCGGGCTTCAACGCCGTGCACGTGCCCGAGGAGTACGGCGGGCAGGGCGCCGACTCGGTGGCCGCGTGCATCGTCATCGAAGAGGTCGCCCGCGTCGACGCCTCGGCGTCGCTGATTCCCGCGGTCAACAAGCTCGGCACGATGGGGCTGATCCTGCGCGGCTCCGACGAGCTGAAAAAGCAGGTGCTGCCCTCGATCGCGGACGGCTCGGCGATGGCGTCCTACGCGCTGTCCGAGCGCGAGGCCGGCAGCGACGCCGGATCGATGCGGACCCGGGCCAAGGCCGACGGGGACGACTGGATCCTCAACGGCGCCAAATGCTGGATCACCAACGGCGGCAAGTCGAGCTGGTACACGGTGATGGCGGTGACCGATCCGGACAAGGGCGCCAATGGGATTTCGTCGTTCATGGTGCACTCCGACGACGAGGGATTCAGCGTCGGGCCCAAGGAAAAGAAGCTGGGTATCAAGGGTTCGCCGACCACCGAGCTGTACTTCGAGAACTGCCGCATCCCGGGCGACCGGATCATCGGCGAGCGGGGCACCGGTTTCAAGACGGCGCTCGCGACGCTGGACCACACCCGGCCCACCATCGGCGCGCAGGCGGTCGGCATCGCCCAGGGCGCGCTGGACGCGGCCATCGCCTACACCAAGGACCGCAAGCAGTTCGGCCGCCCGGTCAGCGACAACCAGGGCGTGCAGTTCATGCTCGCCGACATGGCGATGAAGGTGGAGTCCGCCCGGCTGATGGTGTACCACGCTGCCGCCCGCGCCGAGCGCGGCGAATCGCACCTGGGCTTCATCTCGGCGGCGTCGAAGTGCCTGGCGTCCGACGTCGCGATGGAGGTCACCACGGACGCGGTGCAGCTGTTCGGCGGCGCCGGCTACACCGTCGATTTCCCCGTCGAGCGGATGATGCGTGACGCCAAGATCACCCAGATCTACGAGGGCACCAATCAGATTCAGCGCGTGGTGATGTCGCGGGCGCTGCTGCGCTGATTCGTTCCGCGGGTCCATTGGGAAAACCCGGCCCGCACCGCATAGGATCTCCACGGCGCGTGAAGTCCAAGCCGACGGTCGGTAAACAGGCACCGGCTATCCCGTCCGACCACCGCCAACGAGCAAGGGTCTTATCGCGGCCAGGGGGTCTGCAAGTGCAGAACGTGACTTCCCACACCCGTCCACAGATGGCCGGGAATTGATTCCGGCACGTGCTCCGGTCACGCCGACGGCGAGTTGGCAATCCTTGTCGTTGCTCTTGGTCGAGGACGACCGCGCCGACGCGGTGCTCGTGGAAGACCTGATCGCCGACGCGGCCGCCGACATCCGGGTGGTGTGGGCCAAGTCGATGGCGGACGCCGAACGCGAGCTGGAATCCGCCCGCCCCGATTGCGTGCTGCTGGATCTGCACCTGCCCGACGCCAGCGGGATCGACGCGTTGGACCGCGTGGCCAAGCTGGACGCCACCGTCCCGATCGTCGTGCTGACCGGGCTCAACGACGAGTATTTCGGGGCGTCGGCCGTCGCCGCCGGCGCCCAGGACTACCTGGTCAAGGGCCGCGTCGAGCCGGAGATGCTGCGCCGCGCGCTGCTGTACGCGATCGAGCGCAAGCGCGCCGAGCTGATCGCCGCCGACCTGCACGCGACCCAGCTGCGGGCCCGGGAGAACGCGCTGCTGGAACGCGGACTGCTGCCCTCCCCGCTGCTGCTGGACGACCCGGGCGTCGACATCGTCGCCCGCTACCGCCCCAGCCGTGAAGGCGCTTTGCTCTGCGGCGACTTCTACGACGTCGTCCAGACGCCCGACCGGATCGTGCACGTCCTGATCGGCGACGTCGCCGGGCACGGCCCGCACGAGGCGGCCCTGGGCGCGGCGCTGCGGATCGCGTTTCGCACGCTCACCTTCGCCGGCGTGCACGGCGTCGACCTGATGCGCCAGCTCGAGCGGGTGCTGTATTCGGAACGCACCGGCACCGGCATCTTCGCGACCGTGCTCAGCCTCGAGATCTGCCCGGAGCGCCCGGAGGTCAGCGTCATCCGCGCCGGGCATCCGGGGATGTTGCTGCAGGGCGGCGGCGCGGTGCAGTGGGTGGAGCCGCCGGGCGGCCCGGCGCTGGGCCTGCGCGCCGACGGCTGGCCGCGCCACGAGCTGGAGCTGCCCGCCGGCCACGGCCTGCTGTTGCTGACCGACGGTCTCTACGAAGGCTATTCGGGGCAGGGGACCGAGCGGCTCGGCGAGGACGGCCTGCTCGAGCTGGCCCGCTCGCACGCCAACCGACCCGGCCCGGCATTCGTCGACGCCCTCATCGACGGCGCCCAGGAACTCGCCGAGCCGCGCGGCGGCCTCACCGACGACATCGCCGTGCTCCGCATCGAGAGGACCACCACGTGATCCCACCGGCTCCGCTTCGGCTCGCGCAGCTCACCGTGCGGGGGTGGCTGGCCCTCGTCCTGTGGATCATGGGTGCGACGGTGCTCCTCGGCGCGGTCGTCGGCGGGGTGCTGCTGGACCGCACCGACCAGGTGTCGCGCCAGGTGGGCGAGGACATCCAGCCGGCGCGCGTCGCCGCGACCCATTTGCAGGCGGCCCTGCGGGACCAGGAAACGGGCGTGCGCGGTTACCTGATCACCGCCGACCGGCAGTTCCTCGCGCCGTATTACGACGGGCAACGCGCCGAACGGGCGGCCGCCGACGAGATTCGGCGGCTGGTGGGCGGGCGCGCGGAGCTGATCGCCGACCTGGAGGCGGTCGAAACCGCCGCCGCGGACTGGCGCACCAGCTACGCCGAACCCGTCATCGCGGCCGTGACCCCCAAGGTTCCCAGCGTCGTCAGCACCTCGATGGCCGACCTCGGCAAGGCCAAATTCGACCGTCTGCGAGTGCTTTTCGACACGCAGAACACGCACCTGGCCGACGCGGCGGCCAGCGCCGTCGACGAGCTCAACGACATCAACGGCTGGCGCGACTGGGTGCTGGGCGCGATGGTGCTGATCGTTTTGGCCGCGGCCCTGCTGTTGGGGTTGCTGAGTCGCGCGGCGATCACCCGGCCGATCGCGAACCTGGCCGCGGCCTGCCGCCGGATCACCCAGGGCAATTTCGACGAAGTGATCTCGGCGCCCAAGCGGCCCAAGGACATTCGCAACATGGCCATCGACGTCGAGAACATGCGCAAGCGCATGGTCGAAGAGCTCGACGTGTCCCGTTCGGCCCAAACCCTGCTCGATGAGCAGACCGCCGAATTGCGCCGGTCCAACACCGAACTCGAGCAGTTCGCCTATGTCGCCTCGCACGATCTGCAGGAGCCGCTGCGCAAGGTGGCCTCCTTCTGTCAGCTGCTCGAGAAACGGTACGCCGACAAGCTCGATGAACGCGGCATCGAATACATCGGATTCGCGGTCGACGGCGCCAAACGCATGCAGGCGCTGATCAACGACCTGCTCACCTTCTCCCGGGTCGGCCGGCTGGGCACCACGGAGACCGAGGTGCAGCTCGACGCGACGCTTGACGCCGGCCTGGCCAACCTGGCCGTCGCGATCGAGGAGACCGAAGCCCAGATCGTGCGCCCGACGGAGCCGCTCCCGGAGATCGTGGGGGATCCGACGCTGCTGACGATGCTGTGGCAGAACCTGATCGGCAACGCGATCAAGTTCCGGCACAAGGATCGCCCGCCCCGCGTCGTCATCGAATGCGCACCCGGCGAGGGCACCCACGACGGCGAATGGTTGTTCAGCGTGTCGGACAACGGCATCGGCATCCCGGAGGAATTCTCCGACAAGGTCTTCGTCATCTTCCAGCGGCTGCACGGCCGGGAGGTGTACGCGGGAACCGGCGTGGGTCTCGCGTTGGTCAAGAAGATCGTCGAGCACCACGGCGGCACCGTGCGGATCGACACGTCCTACACGGAGGGGACGCGATTCGAATTCACGTTGCCCATGCCCGGGCCCGTCGAGGAAGAGGACTCAGTCGCTTTGGAAGGAGCGCATCAGTGACACCCGAAGGAAGAGCGATCGACATCCTGCTGGTCGAAGACGACCCGGGGGACGAGCTGATCACGCGAGAAGCGTTCGAGCACAACAAACTCAAGAACAGGCTGCACGTCGCGCACGACGGGGAGGAGGGACTCAACTACCTGTACCGGCGCGGCGAGTTCGCCGACGCGCCGCGGCCCGACCTGATCCTGCTGGATTTGAACCTGCCCAAATACGACGGCCGCCAGCTTTTGGAGAAGATCAAGTCCGACCCCGACCTGGCCCAGATCCCGGTCGTCGTGCTGACCACCTCCTCGGCCGAGGAGGACATCCTCAAGAGCTACAAGCTGCACGCCAACGCCTACGTCACCAAACCCGTTGACCTGGACCAGTTCATGAAGGCGGTCCGGCAGATCGACGAGTTCTTCGTTCAGGTGGTGCGGCTGCCGACGGCCTGAACGAGACTGTGGCGCAACCGAATCGGGCTACCCGGATTCCGAGTGCCGCCGCGCGAACCAGGTGATCAGCCGCCCGAGGATGATCAGCAGGAACACGAACACGATCAGCAGGAACGCGGCGTCGTAGGACAGGTCGCGGGCCGCCTTCGACGGCAGGTTGTAGAACGTCCAAATCGGGTAGGTCAGGTAGCCGACCGGTGAGTCGGTGAGCTTGCCGGTCGGGGCCGAGTTCGACCAGCCCGCCGTGTACAGCATCGGCGCCGTCTCGCCCACCGCCAGCGCGAGCGCCACCAGTAACCCGGTGACGATGCCGGGGATCGCCGACTTGAGCACGATCTTGCGCAGGGTCCAGCCGAGCGGCAACCCGAGCGCTTCGGCCCCCTCCCGGTAGGCCGTGGGCACCTGCGCCAGCGCGGACTCGGTGGCCTTGGCGATGTAGGGAATGCTCATCGCCGAGAGCGTCAGCACCCCGGCCGCCAGGGAGAAGCCCCAGTGGAATTTCACCACCAGGGCCAGGTAGCCGACGTAGCCGAGCACGATCGACGGGATGCCGGACAGGATCTCGTAGGCGCCGCGCAGGATGGAACGCGTTCTGCCGCCGGCGAATTCGGAGAGATAGATCCCGGTCAGCACGCTGACGGTGCCCCCGACCAGCATGACGCCGACGCCGATGACCACGGTGCCGATGATGGCGTTGCGCAGCCCGCCGCCGTTGCCGCGGGTGTTCTCGGTGAGCACGCTCCATTTGAAGACCGGCAGGGCGCGCCCGACGACCTCGACCAGCATCCACAGCGTCGGCACGACCACCACCGCCAGGCAGCACACGCAGCCGATCCAGAACAGCGCGTTGACGATTTTGCGTCGGGTACCGACCATCTCAGACACCCCGTCCCACCGGCAGCGCCGTGCCCGACACCCGGCGCACCATCGCGCGGGCCGCGACGTTCGTGAGCAACGTGATCACCATCAACACCAGGGACACCTCGGCGAGGGTCTTCACGGCGAAGTCGGTGAAGTCCGTCATCGCCGAATCCAGCTGCGACACAACGGTGGCCGCGATGGTGGTCATCGTCGCGTAGATGTTGGCGGGTATCGCGCCCAACACTGCACCCGACACCATGGCGACGGCCATCGTCTCTCCCAGCGCGCGACCGAGCCCGAGCACCACCGCGCCGACGATGCCGCTCGACACCCACGGCAGGGTGACCCGCCGCGCGCACTCCCAGTCGGTCATCCCCAGCGCGACCGCGCCCTCGCGGGGCAGCACCGGCACCTGACGGATCAGGTCGCGGGTGGTGCTGGCGATGATGGGAATGACCATCACCGCCAGCACCAGCCCGGACACCAACAGGCCCTCCCCGTTACCGGTGTTGCCGCGCAAGTAGCTGAGCACCGGCACGTCGGGCGCGTTGCGGGCGATCGCCGGGGCCACGTAGTGGGCGATGAACGGACCGAATGTCATTGCGCCCCAAAGGCCGACGATGACGCTGGGGATGCCGGCGAGCAATTCGAGCACCATCCCGATGGCCGACGCGAGACGCTTCGGCAACCGCTCCACGATCACCAGCGCCGCCCCGATCGACACCGGCACCGCGATGACCAGGGCGATCGCCGAGGTCGCGAGGGTGCCCACGATCAGCGGTAGCGCCCCGTAGTAGGCGCCGACGGGATGGCGGACGCCGCGGGTGACGACGGCGTCGCCGTAGGTGTTGCCGGGGTTCCACTCGGTGGCGGTGAAAAAGTGCAGCCCGTTGACCCTGATCGCGGGCAGCGCCTCGAGAAGCAGGGTCGCGAGCACGAACACGAGCGCGAGCAGCGGAACCACCGCGCCCGCCACACCCAGGGAACGGATGGCCAGGCCCGGGCGGCGCGCGCCGCGGATCCGCGCCCGCGCGCCGCCCATCGCGATGTCGGTCACCAAACCCCTACTGGCCGCTGATCTTGGCGATCTGGGCGTCCGACAGCTTCGCCACGTCGGCCGGCAGCGGCTGGAAGTGAACCTTGTCCAGGAACGAGGCGTTGTTGCCGTCGCTGATCGCCCAGTGCAGGAAGGCCTGCAGGGTCTGGGCGGTGGCGGCGTCCTTCTGTCCGCTGTTGACGATGGCGTACTCGTAGTTGACGATCGGGTAGCCGTCCGGCGCCGGGCCGTTGATCAGCGAGATCGCTTGGTTCGCCGGGGTTTTCGAGGCGAATCCGGCGGCCGCGGCCTGAATGCTCTTGGCGTCGGGCAGCAGGTACTTGTCGGAGGCGTTCGCCAGCTGCGCCTCGCCGAGCCCCTTGCCCTGGGCTTGGTCGAGGAAGCTGATGCCGATGTAGGCCACGCAGCCCGGGGTGTCCGCGCAGCCGGTCACCATGCCGCCGTTGCCGTTCTCCCCGAGCGCGCCGGGCACCGTCGGGAAGGCGACGGTGGTGCCGAAGCCGGGCGATTTGCCCCAGCCGTCGGGGTCCTGCTTGGACAGGTACTGGGTGAACAGGAAGGTGTCACCGGAGCCGTCGGAGCGGTGCAGCGGAACCACCGGTGTGGCAGGCAGATTCACGCCGGGGTTCAGCCCGGTGATCTGCGGGTCGTTCCAGGTTTTGACGGAGCCGTTGTACATGCCGGCCAGCACCTTGCCGTTGAGCTTGATGTGTTCGGTGACACCGGGCAGGTTGTAGTTGACCTGCTGCGCGGAAATGGCCAGCGCGATGTTCATCAGTCCCTTGTGCGCGGCCATGTCGCCCTCGGACAGGTAGGCGTCGGAGGCGCCGATCGCGACCGCCCCGGCTGCGGCCTGGGAGATCCCGGTCCCGGAGCCGGTGCCCTGGGTGGTGATAGTGACGTTGTTGTACTTGTCGTGATAGGCGGGGCCCCACAGGTTGAACAGCGGGTACAGCAGCGTGCTGCCCGTCTCCGACAACGTCACCGGCGACGACGCCGGCGTCGTCGCGACCGGGCCGCCGCCACCCTGACTCGGCGCACCGGTCTGCGAGTTCGAACCACACGCAGCGGCGGCGAAAACCAGGGGCGCGGTCGCGGCCATCGCCAGCAACCTACTCATACGAACTTTCACGGCCATCTCCCTTTCTCTTTCCTTTAGGTCCCTTGCGTCCCTTTGCTTTTCTGCGCTCATCCGCCGATCTTGGCGATCTGGGCGTCCGACAGCGTCACCACCTCGGCCGGCAGCGGCTGGAAGTGAACCTTGTCCAGAAACGACGGGCCGTTGCCCTCGGTGATCGCCCAGTGCAGGAACGCCTGCAGCGTCTGGGCGGTGGCGTCGTCGCGCTGGTCCGCGTTAACGATCGCGTACTCGTAGTTGACGATCGGGTACCCATCCGTGGCGGGGCCGTTGATCAGCGAGATCGCCTGGTTCGCCGGGGTTTTCGAGGCGACGCCGGCGGCCGCGGCTCCAATGCTCTTGGCGTTGGGCAGCAGGTATTTGCCGGAGGCGTTGCCCAGCTTTGCCTCGCCGAGGCCGTGCTGGTCGGCCTCGTCGAGCGAACCGATGCTGGTGTAGGCCACACAGCCCGGGTTCGCGGCGCAGCCGGTCACCATGGCGCCGTCGCCGTTCTCGCCCAGCGCTTCGGGCACGGCCGGGAAGGAGACGGTGGTGCCGAACCCGGGCGAGCGGCCCCAGCCGTCGGGGTCCTGCTTGGACAGGTACTGGGTGAACTGAAACGTGCTGCCGGACCCGTCGGAGCGGTGCAGCGGCACCACCGGGGTCGCGGGGAGCTGCAAGCCGGGGTTGATGCCGGCGATCTGCGGGTCATTCCAGGTCTTGATCGTGCCCCGGTACATGCCGGCCAGCACCTTGCCGTTGAGCTTGAGGTGCTGATGCACCCCGGGCAGGTTGTAGTTGACCTGCTGCGCCGAGATGGCCAGCGCGATGTTCATCAGCCCCTTGTGCGCGGCCATGTCGCCCGCGGACAGGTAGGCGTCGGAGGCGCCGATGACGACCGCCCCGGCGGCGGCCTGGGAGATCCCCGCGCCCGAGCCGCTGCCCTGGGTGGTGATGGTGACGTTCGGGTGCTTGGCGCGGTAGGCGGCGCCCCACTCGCTGAACAGTGGGTAGAGCAGCGTGCTGCCGGTCTCGGAGAGCTCGATCGTGGACGTCGCCGGGGCGGTGGCGACGCTGACGGCGGCCGGGCCGGTGCTCGACGCACCACGCCCGGCGGTCTCGGCGTGCGAACCGCACGCCGCGATCCCGAGGACCGGCGGCGCGATGGCCACCAGACCCAGCAGCGTACCCAGACGACTCCTCACGTCCCCGCTTCCTCTTCCCGGCGAGACCCTTTCCCGCTATTGGCTTTCTGAGACGCTTTCCGCGACCCCGGCCGTCTGCGAGGAACCCCGATCCGAGCCCTGTGCCGGCCGGAACGGCGCGAAGTAGCGGACGGTCTCCTCGTGCTGCGGCGACAGGAACAACTGCTTGGTCGGCCCCTCCTCGACCAGCCTGCCCTCGAAAAAGAAGGCGGTCCGGTCGCCGGTACGGGCGGCCTGCGCGAGATCGTGGGTGACCATGATCACGGTCAGCCGGTCGGCGAGGGAGCGGATCAGTCCCTCGATCTTCTCGGTGGTGGTCGGGTCCAGCGACGAGGTGGGCTCGTCGAGCAACAGCACGTCCGGGTTGACCGCGAGCGCGCGGGCCAGGCACAACAACTGCTGCTGGCCACCGGAGAGCCGGAACGGCGAATCGCCGAGGCGATCCTTCACCGCGTCCCACAGGCCGACCTCGGTGAGCCGGGCCTCGGCGACGCTTTTGAATTGCTTGCGCGGCGCCATTTTGTGCGCGCGCACGCCGGCCACCACGTTGTCCATGATCGACATCGGGAACGGGTTGGGACGCTGGAACAGCATGCCCACGCTGCGGCGAAACTCCATCAGGTCGCGGTCGGCGAAGATGGTGCGCCCGCCTAACAGGACGTCACCGCTGTGCCGGAATCCGGAGACCTTGTCGTTCATCCGGTTCAGGGTGCGCAGGAAGGTGGTCTTGCCCGAGCCGGTCGGCCCCAGCAGGGTGGTGACGGAACGGGCGGGGAAGTCGAGGCTGACCTGCTCGAGGACCGTTTTGGGGCCGAACCCCAGGGTGAGGTCGACGGCCCGCATGAGCTGGCCACCCTCGGCGACAGGAGCCGCAACTGCGGCCGGTAACTGTTGTTCGCGACGCATTGACAACCGATGCTACGTGTCTGCGCCCGGCACGCGGTCACCGGCCATTAACCTCTTATTCTTTGTCAAGGGTTTGTATATTCGCGATTGGTTAACTTTTGTTGACGATCGAAGGAGTTTCGTGAGGTTCGCTCGATCTGGCGTCGCCGTGAGCGTGGTGGCCGCCGTCGCCCTGGCGCTGGCGGGATGCGGCGACAACAACTCGTCGTCGGGATCGAGCGGCAAGCAGGCGTCGGTGGACTGCGGCGGTAAGAAGGTCCTCAAAGACAGCGGCTCGACCGCGCAGCAGAACGCCATCGAGCAGTTCGTCTACGCCTACGTTCGGGCCTGCCCGGGTTACACGCTTGATTACGACGCCAACGGCTCCGGCGCCGGCGTGACCGAATTCCTGAACAACCAAACGGATCTCGCCGGTTCCGATGTCCCGCTGGACCCGTCCACCGGTCAAAACGACAGGGCGGCGCAGCGGTGCGGTTCGCAGGCCTGGGATCTGCCCACGGTGTTCGGCCCGATCGCGGTCACCTATCACCTGACCGGGGTGAGCGGGCTGAAACTGGACGGGCCCACCGTGGCGAAGATCTTCAACGGCACCATCACCAAGTGGGACGATCCGGCGCTGAAGGCGATCAACTCGGGCCTGGCCCTGCCGTCGACGCCCATCACGGTCATCTTCCGCAGCGACAAATCCGGCACCACCGCCAACTTCCAGAAGTACCTCGACGGCGCGTCGGACGGCGCCTGGGGCAAGGGCGACAGCGAGGTGTTCAACGGCGGCGTCGGGCAGGGCGCCAGCGGGAACAACGGCACGTCCGCGCTGCTGCAGAACACCGAGGGGTCGATCACCTACAACGAGTGGTCGTTCGCGGTGGGCAAGCAGCTGAACATGGCGTCGATCATCACGTCGGCGGGCCCGGACGCGGTGCCGATCACCAAGGACAGCGTCGAAAAGACGATCGCCGGGGCGACCTTCAAGGGGCAGGGCAACGACCTGGTGCTGGACACCTCGTCGTTCTACAAGCCGACACAGTCCGGCGCGTACCCGATCGTGCTGGCGACCTATGAAATCGTCTGTTCGAAGTATCCGGACGCGGCGACGGGCAAGGCGGTGAAGGCGTTCATGCAGGCCGCGATCGGGCCGGGCCAGGAGGGGCTGGACCAGTACGGTTCCATCCCGCTGCCCAGCTCGTTCACGGCGAAGCTGTCGGGCGCGGTCAATGCGATTTCGTGACATGGAGACTCGACGGTGAGCGATAGCGGACCGGCCTCGCGGGCCGGGTCCTGGTTCGGGCCCTACCGGCTGGTGCGCCTGCTGCGCCAGGGCGGCATGGGCGAGGTGTACGAGGCCGAGGACACCCGCAAGCGCCGCATGGTGGCCCTGAAACTGATCTCACAACAGTTCTCCGGCAACTCGGAGTTCCGTGCCCGCCTGCAGCGCGAGGCCGATATCGCCGGACGGCTGACCGAACCGCATGTGGTGCCGATCCACGACTACGGCGAGATCGACGGGCGTTTCTATGTGGACATGCGCCTCGTCGACGGCGTCGACCTGGGCACGCTGTTGCGCCGCGACGGGCCGCTGGCCGCGCCGCGGGCGATCGCGATCATCAGCCAGGTCGCCGCCGCGCTGGACGCGGCGCACGCCGTCGGGGTGACGCACCGCGACGTCACACCGGGCAACATCCTGATCACCGGCAGCGACTTCGCGTACCTGGCGGATTTCGGAATCGCCCGGGCCGCAACCGATCCGGGGTTGACCCAGTTCGGGACCGCGATCGGCACGTATTACTACATGGCGCCGGAACGATTCACCGACGACACCGTCACCCACAGCGCCGACATCTATTCGCTCGCATGCGTTTTGAGTGAGTGCCTGACCGGCTCGCCGCCGTATCGGGCCGACACGATCGAACGGCTGGTCGCCGCGCACCTGACGAAGGCACCCCCGTCACCCAGCCAACTGCGCCCCGGGGCGTTTCCGCCCGCCCTGGATCAGGTGATCGCCAAGGGCATGGCCAAACGTCCCGAGGAGCGCTATCGCACCGCGGGCGAATTCGCCGCCGCCGCGCATGACGCGCTGACCACGTCCGAGCAGCGCAAGGCGACCACGATCCTGCGCGAAGGGGAGGACGCGGTCCAGCGTGCGGAGGCGTCGGCCCAACGCCCGGAGCGCGAGCCGCAGTCCTGGCCCGCGGCCGAGACCATGGCCGGTCCGGTGGCCCCGAGGACCGTCGGCACCGGCTGGTCCGAGCGCTCCGGCCATCACCCCTCGCTGATCCGTCCCGCCCCAACGACGTTCGGCCACACCTACGGGTCCGGGCCGGACTTCAGGAGTCCCGCCGTGCCGATCGACAGCAAGCGAAAGCAGTGGATCATCGTCGGCGCCATCGCGCTCGTCGCCCTCGTCGCGTTCATCGTGGCGGTCGCCGGTTACCTGTCCACGCGGTCCTCGGGGCCGCCGCAGGAGGCGTCCGGTCAAAGTGTGTTGCCCTTCAACGGGATTGACTTCCGCCTCTCCCCGGGCGGGGTGGCGCTGGACAGCGCCGGCGACGTCTACGTCACCAGCGAGGGCATGTACGGGCGCGTGGTGAAGCTGACGGCCGGTTCGAACGCCACGACGGTGCTGCCGTTCCACGGGCTCTACCAGCCGCAGGGTCTGGCCGTCGACGGCGCCGGCACGGTGTACGTCGCCGATTTCAACAACCGGGTGGTCAGCCTGGCCGCGGGCTCCAACGACCAGAAGGTGCTGCCGTTTTCCGGTCTGAGCTACCCCGAGGGCGTCGCGGTCGACAGCCAGGGCGCGGTGTACGTCGCCGACCGCGGCAACAGCAGGGTGGTGAAGCTGGCGGCGGGCTCCAAGACCCAGACCGAGTTGCCGTTCAACGGACTGAAGAATCCCGACGGTGTCGCCGTCGACGCCGCGGGCACCGTGTACGTCGCCGACACCGACAACAACAGGATCGTCAAGCTCGACGCCAATTCGAATACCCAGGCGGAGTTGCCATTTCAGAACGTCTCCGTGCCGTGGGGCATCGCGGTGGACAACAGCGGCACCGTCTACGTCACCGAACACGACAAGAGTGACGTGCTGAAGTTCCCGGCGGGCTCGAACACGCCGACCGTCCTGCCGTTCGACGGGCTCAACACGCCCTTGGCGGTGGCGGTCGACAAGGAACGAAGCGTCTATATCGCCGACCGCGGCAACGACCGGGTGGTCAAGCTGACGCCCTGAGGCTCACGACGCGGGTTGCGGTGCGCCCAGATACTCCTCGGTGTGCTGCCCGAGGGCCGGGGGAGGGTCGGTGGCCCAGCCGGCCGACGAGGCCTCGAAGCTGGAATAGCGTGCCGGGGTGCGGATCACCGTGACCGCGTCCTCACCCTCGCCGACCGGCAGGGCGAGCTCGTTCTCCGCGAACAGCGCGGTGCCGACCACCTGCTTCCAGGTGTAGGCGTGGCAGGCCATCAGGCCGCCGTCCTGCAGCAGCCGGACCCATTCGTCGGCGGTCTTGGCGGCCAGCGCCTTCTCGAGTTCCTCGGTGAGCTCCGGATAGTTGAGCGCCCGGGCGCGCTGGTCGATGAACCGCTCGTCCTCGCGCATGTCGGGGCGGCCGATGATCTCGCACAGCTTGTCCCAGTGCTTGGGCACGTACGCGCTGATCACCAGGTATCCGTCGGCCGCCTTGAAGGCGTCCGACGGCTGGGTGGCGAACCCGACGCCCTTGCGCCGCTTGGGCTTTGGCGCCGAATCGGACGGCTTGGGTTCCGCGTTGGGCTTGTTCAGGTGGATGGTCAGCTGGCTGGCCTGCAGGCTGACCGCGACGTCGTACATGGCGACCCGCACGACGTCGGCCACGCCGTGGCGCTCGCGGTTGAGCAGCGCGGCCAGGACCGCCTGCGCCAGCACGTGTCCGCTGGCGGCGTCGACGAGCTGGAACGGGATGATCTGGGGTTTGCCGCTGGGCGTGGGCATCCCGGTGGTCATGCCGGATTCGGCGGCGACCATCAGGTCCACGCCGGGCCGGTTGCCCTCCGGGCCGTTGCCGCCGTAGGCCGAGAGGCGCGCGTAGATGAGTTTGGGGTTGCGGGATTGCAGCTCGTCGGGCCCCAGTCCCATGCGTTCCATCACCCCGGGCCGAAACCCTTCCAGCACAACGTCTGCGGTGTCGACCAGCCGCATGATCTGCTGCTTGGCCTCGTCGTCGCGCAGGTCCGCCATCACCGACTTCTTGCCGCGGTTGTGGGGGAGGAACAGGGTGGCCAGCGGCGGGCGGCCGGGCAGCACCGCGGTGATGTGGCGGGCCGCCTCGCCGACGGGCGCCTCGACCTTGATGACCTCGGCCCCCAGGTCGGCCAGCACCTGGCCGGCCATCGGCCCGGCGATGTTCTGGGTGAAGTCGAGCACCCGGAATCCGTCAAGTGGCTTGGGTGGCTTGCTGTTTGGCACTGGTGCCTGCCTTCCTCAACGCGCCGCGTTGCGCACCGCGGTGCAGTAGTAGTTCTGGGCGAAGGGCGCCTCGGGGTCGGTCGATTGCAGCGGGAGCCCGGTGTTGGCCAGCAGCTGATTCAGCGGCGTGCGCACCGGCTGCCAGCCCTGCTGCTGCAGGTAGGTCGCCACGTCGTTGCGCGGCCCGGGGAATCCCAGGTCGCCCAGCGCGATGTCGAGGCCGCCCTGCCGCCACTTTTCGCTCGCCGCGTTCAGCGCGTCCCCGCTGACACCGGTGTTCGCGAACACCTCGGCCACCAACTGGCTGCCGTCGGCGGACAGCTCGGTGATGTTGTCCAGCAACCGATCCTGGGCCTCCGGCGGCAGGAAGCCGATCAGACCCTCGGCGGCCCAGGCGGCGGGTCGCCCGGCGTCGAAGCCGGCCTGGCGCAGCGCCGACGGCCAGTCGTGGCGCAGGTCGACCGGGACGTTGCGCACCTCGGCGGTCGGCTCGGCGCCGAGGTCGGCGATGGTGGCGGCCTTGAACTCGAGCACCTGCGGCTGGTCGATCTCGAACACCGTGGTGCCCGCGGGCCAGGGCAACCGGTAGGCGCGCGCATCCAGGCCGGAGGCGAGGATGACCACCTGACCGATGCCGGCCGCCCCCGCCTCGGCGAAGAACGCGTCGATGTAGCGGGTGCGGGCGGCCATCATGTCGGTCATGCGCTGCATGCCCCACGCGGCGCCGGGCTCGTCGACGTCGGCGGAATCGAGTTCACCGGCCGCCCACCGGGTCATGAAGTCGACGCCCACCGCGCGCACCAGCGGCTCGGCGAACCGGTCGTCGATCAGCCCGTCCCGGGTGGCCCGGGCCCGTCCCGCGGCCACCATGGTGGCGGTCGCGCCCACGCTGGTCGCCAGGTCCCAGGTGTCGTCGTCGGTGCGCGCCATCGCGGAAATCCCTTCGGGTCTACTGGTTAGCCACAATAACTACCAACGCCGGGCGGCGGCCGGCGGGCCGGGCCCCGCCGTGCCGGCGGCGCGACACAGATCGATCACGGCCGGGTGTTGCGACCCCGGCCCCGCCGCGCGCTCGCTAACCTGGCCCAATGACCACATCGGCCGCCCTGACGCAGGAATGCACCGCCGCGCACGACGCCGGCTGGCGGCGCGGCGCCGCGTGGGCGCGCCGGCTGGCGTGGATCAGCCTGGCCGTGGTGCTCGTCGAGGGCGCCGTCGGGCTGTGGCAGGGGCTCTCTGTCGGCTCCATCGCCCTGACCGGCTGGGCCCTCGGCGGGGCGTCGGAGTCGCTGGCCAGCGCGATGGTGGTGTGGCGGTTCAGCGGCGCGCGCACCTTTTCCCCGAGCGCCGAGCGGCGCGCACAACGCGGCGTCGCGGTGTCGTTCTGGCTCACCGCCCCGTACATCGCCGCCGAATCCATCCGCGAGCTGGTCGGCGAACACTGCGCCGAGACGTCGATGATCGGCATCGCCCTGACCGCCCTGGCCCTGCTGCTCATGCCGGTGCTGGGCCGGGCGAACCACCGCTTGGGCGCGCGGCTGGGCTCGGGCGCCACCGAGGCCGAGGGGATTCAGAACTACCTGTGCGGCGCCCAGGCGGCCGGGGTGCTGATCGGCCTCGCGGCGACGGCGCTGTGGTCGAGCGCCTGGTGGATCGACCCCGCCGTGGGGCTCGCGATCGCCGGTGTCGCCGTGTGGCAGGGCGTGCGCGCCTGGCGCGGCGAGCAGTGCGGCTGCTGAGCCGGGTCAGTTGCCGCTGCCGTTGCGCGGCGCATCCAACCGGTATCTGATCAGCCGGGAGCTGTTGGCCACCACCGCCACCGACGACGCGTTGTGCAGGATCGCGGCCAGCACCGGGGACAGCGCGCCGCCCGCCCCGATGATCAGCCCGGCGGCGTTGACGGCGATGGACATGCCGTAGTTCTCGCGGATGACGTCGACGGCGCGGGCCCCGAGGTCCCGCACGTCGAGCAGGCGATGCAGGTCGTCGTTGGCCAGGGCCACGTCGGCGGTCTCCACGGCGACGTCGGTTCCGGCCAGCCCCATCGCGATGCCGATGTCGGCGGCCGCGAGCGCGGGCGCGTCGTTGATGCCGTCGCCGACCATCCCGACGATGAAGCCCTCGTCCTGCAGCTCGCGCACCGCCGCGAGCTTGTCCTCCGGCATCACCTCGGCGTGCCACTCGTCGATCCCGAGTTCGCGCGCCACCACCTCGGCGATGTCCGGGTGATCCCCGGTGAGCATGACCACCCGGCGAATACCGTTGGCGCGCAGCTTCTTCAGCACGTCGGCGGCCTCCGGCCGCACCTCGTCGCGCAGGCTGATCAAACCCACCAGCGTGCCGTCGACGGCCAGCAGCAGCGGCGTCTCGGCCTGGCGGCGCAGCCTGTCCACCCATTCCGACGCCTTCTTGGACACCCTGACCTTTTCGGAGCGCAGCAGCCCGGGGCTGCCCAGCAGCAGGGTCCGGCCGTCGGCCCAGGTCCGCATGCCCAGCCCGACCAGCACCTCGCACTCCTCGTGCGGCGGGATGGTGATGTGGCGTTCCTCGGTGGAGCGGATCACCGCCTCGGCCAGCGGGTGCCGCGAGTGGATCTCCGAGCTGGCCGCGTAGGCCAGCACCTGTTCGGGCTGCCAGTCCTTGTGCAGCGCAATGATGTTGGTGACCACCGGGCGTCCGACGGTGAGCGTGCCGGTCTTGTCGAACACGATCGCGTCCACCTGGCCGGCCTGCTCGAGGTGCGAACCGCCCTTGATCAGGATGCCGCGGCGCGCGCCGTTGCCGATCGCCGCGCTGATCGCCGTCGGGGTGGCCAAACCCACCGCGCACGGGCAGGCGATCAGCAGCATCGTCATCGCCCGGCGGACGTCACCGGTGATCGCCAGCGTGATGGCCGAGACGATGAACGAGGTGGGAACGAAACGGCGGGAGAAGTTTTCGCCGACGGTCTGAATCGGCGCCCGGTCGTGTTGCGCCTCTTCGACCCGGGCGATGATGCGCCCGATGGTGGTCTGGTTGCCGACCGCGCTGGCCCTCACCACCAGGCGTCCGCGCACCACCACCGAACCTGCGTGCACGTGCGCGCCGGCCACGATGCTGACCGGCAGGTTCTCCCCGGTGATCGCGGACTGGTTGACGACGGCCTCGCCGTCGACCACCTCGCCGTCGACCGGGATCGCGACGTGGTCGTGCACCACGACCTCGTCGCCGATCTGCACGGTGTCGATCGGCACCTGGACCTCGCGCGGGGTGGGGCCGTCGTCGAGCCGCAGCCACGCCGTGTCCTGGTTGCCGCGCAGCAACTCCGAGATGGCCCGACGGGTCCGTCGCAGCGTCAGATCCTGCAGGTACTCACCGATGTTGAGCAGCCATAGCACCGTCAGCGCGACCACGTTCTCCCGCAGCACCAGGCTCGCCACGGTCGCCGCGGAGACCAGCGCGTCGGTCCCGGCCTTGCCGGAGCGCAGCGAGCGCAGCGCGCCGCGCAGGAAGGGGTAGCCGGTGAAGACGGTGACACCGGTGGCGAACAGCCGGCCGCTGGGGCCGAGCAGCGGCGGCCGCGCGAACACGTAGCGGCGCATCCCGAGCAGCGCCAGCGCCGCGCCGCCGATCACCATGCGCAGCACGTCGGCGTTGCGGATCTCGGTGGAGTGCGGCGCGCGCGCCGGGATCAGTTCGGCCGCGACGTGCGCCGCGTCGCCGATGGCCGCCAGCACCGAGGAGCGGTCGCAGCGCCGCGGCGAATACCAGACGATCACCGACCCGGTGCGCGGGTAGGCGTGCACCACGCGCACGCCCTCGCACTTGGCGACGGCCTCCTCGACCGCCACGGCGCGCCGCGAATCGGCGCGCACCCAGGCGACCGCGACCCGCATACGTCCGGCGGCGTCGGAAATCACCTGCAGCGCGGGGTCTTTCGCCCGCACCTCGTCGTCAACGTCGGGGACTAGGGCGAGGTCCATAGCGGCGATCAGTGCTCGTGGTCGTGGGGTTCTGCGATCGACGGCGTGGGCGCCTCCTCGCCGATGCGCTCGCGGGCCTCGGCCATGACGTCGGCGAGGCGCAGGCGCGCCGACTCGGCGGCCTCCTCGGCCCTGCGGGTGCCGCGCAGACCGAGCTCGGCGCCCTTCACCGCGGTCTCGTGCAGCGGCGCCTTGGCCACGGCCTTGCGCAC
Source organism: Mycobacterium sp. H4Y (assembly GCF_000364405.1). Lineage (NCBI taxonomy): Bacteria > Bacillati > Actinomycetota > Actinomycetes > Mycobacteriales > Mycobacteriaceae > Mycobacterium > Mycobacterium sp. H4Y. The sequence goes on along the minus strand of NZ_AKIG01000002.1, from coordinate 484,728 downwards.
CACCTCGTAGGCCGTCACGCCGACCAGCCCGGTGACGACCGTCCCCGCCGCCTTCGCCAAGAGCCCGTACACCGCCATTGCCGCAACCTTCCTCGTCGTCCGCGTGTTCAGCCCGTGCTCGCTCGACGTTAACATCGAAATATTGCGATATCAATATGAATCGTGCCGGGGCGGGTGGCGCCGCCTCAGAGCACCCGGGTGACCTTTTCGGTCTCGATGCGGCGCGACTGCGCGTCCGGATCGGCGTTGGCCACCTGCACCAGCGAGGCGCCGACGGCCATGATCGCCAGCAGGTTGTCCACCAGCTCGGCGGGTTCGGTCCACGGCTTGCCGGACAGCACGCGGTCGCTCGACGTCAAACCCCTTGCCGCCGCGGATGTTTGACAATCCGCCAGCACGTCGTCGACCGAGCGGCCACCCAGCGCGGGCCCCGGGCGCGGTTCGGGAACGATCTGGTCGCCGTGCACCCGCACCGCGGTGGCGTAGTCGGTCACACCGATCGGCAGGTCGGGTGCCGGGCGGCCGAACGCGTCCAGCGACAGCACCGCGACCTCGCCCCCGGCCACCGCGTCGTCGGCTTCGTCAAGGCGCTCGGTGGTGCAGAGCGCCAGGTCGGCCGGCCCCGCCAGCACCGCCTCGGCGCCGATCCACCACACCCCGAACAGCACCGCGGCCGTCTGCCAGTGCGCGGGCAGCAGGATCGCGACGCGACTGGCCGGCCCGGCCCCCAGTTCGTCGCGCAACAGGTTGCCGGTCTTGGCGGCCCAGTTGGCCAGCGTCACCCCGGACAACTCGATGCGCTCGCCGGTCGCGTCGTCGTAGTAGGTGATCCGCGGGCCGACCGGGTCGGCCCGCAACATCGGATCGAGGATGGCCCCGCTCAGCGTGCTCGGTTGCTGCACGGGTCGTTAGTTTATGCACTCCGGTTTGTCGGAGCCGGCGGTCAGGATCGGCGACGGCGGGGGGACGTTGGGGTTGGTGGCCACCGCGCCGGCGGTGGACACCCGCGCGGGCATGATCGTCTCGGTGCCCGACAGGCCCGAGCCCGGGCCGCTGTAGTCGTTGGCCAGCACCACCCGCACCGCGCCCGGCGCCAGCGAGGCGTCGGCGATCACCGGCAGCCCACCCAATTCCTTGGAGACCTCCTTGGCCCCCATGTCGTCGCTCTTGGCGGCGCGGACCTGGCTGGCCTTGACGTGCCCGCCGTCGTTGTTGCCCACCGTGCCCGTGGCAAAACCCTTGGCGCTCAACACGTCTGACACGGCCGCGGCCAGCCCGTTGATGTCGGTGTCGTTGACGACGCTGGCGGTGGTCTTCGCGGGCGTGTAGGCGATCTCCTCGGTCTTGCCCTCCTCCTGCTCGTGCAGGAGTCCGTTCACCCAGTCGGCCACCTGGTGCGGGTCCACCCGCACCACGCTCTGCATGCCGTCGTCGCTCCAGCCGGCGCCGTCGAGCACCGGGATGGTGGCGAACGCGACGTTGCCGCCGGCCAGCTTCTGCATCTGCTGCACGAAATCCATCACGTCCCACCCGGCCGAGATCACCACCGAACGCTGCACGGCGGCTTCCAGGCGCCGCACCGTGGTGGGGCTGGACAGCGTCTTGCCGGAGATGACCCGGTGGGCCAGCGAGGCCATCACCACCTGCTGGCGCACCACCCGGTCCAGGTCGCCGCGCGGCAGTTCGTGGCGCTGGCGCACGAAGCTGAGGGCTTCGGGGCCGCTGAGCCGTTGCGGGCCCGCCGGGAAGTCGGCACCCGAAAGGGGCTCGAACACCGGCTCTTTGAGGCAGACGTCGACGCCGCCGAGGGCCTCGGTGATCAGCGAGAAGCCGAGCAGGCCGATCTCGGCGTAGTGGTCGACGGTGACGCCGGTCAGGTCGGCGACGGTCTTGATCAGCGCCTCGCGGCCGGCCTCGGTGCCCTGGGCGGCCGCGTCCGCCGCGGCGTCGCCGGCGCGGACCAGGCTGGCGCGCTTGGCCTCCTGGGTCTGGCCGTAGACGCCGTTGATCTTCGTCTTGCCCAGGCCGGGGGCGGCGACGTAGGAGTCGCGCGGGATCGAGATCGCGGTTGCCGACTTCCCGTTGTTGGGGATCCGGATCAGGATGATCGTGTCGGTGTTGGTGGCTTCCTCGTCGCCGGCCCGCAGCGTGTCCAGTTCCTCTTGGGACAGCGGGTTGCCGTGCGCGTCGGTGCGGCTGTCGAGGCCGACCAACAGGATGTCGATCGCGCCGTCGTCGCCGCCCTTGCCCAGCGAGGGCGCCGACATGTGAAAGATGCCGTCTTCGAAGGACCGGACATTGCTCCACGCGATCCCGGTGCCGACGACGACCGCGAGCGTCAGCACGGTGGCAATCACACGAACCACACGTTGCACAGGCATCCCACTACATTACTTGCGACACACGAGCTTCACGGGTAGCCGATCGCGGCGTGGCCCGCGCTACCCCGCGATTTCTTGGGCCCCGCGCTTTTCTGGGCTTCGCCGGGCCATGCCAAACTCGAACCATGTCAGGCAGGATCGTGATCGCCGGCGCCGGTGGGCAGCTGGGCGGCTATTTGAGCTCGCTGGCGGCGGATCAGGGCCGGGAGGTCCTGGCGCATTCGTCGTCGCAGTGGGACATCACCGACCCCGCGGCCGCCGAACGGATCGTGCAGCGCGGTGACGTGGTGATCAACTGCGCGGCCTACACAGACGTCGATGGCGCCGAGACCGACGAGGCGGGCGCCTTCGCGGTCAACGAGGCCGGTCCCGGGCACATCGCGCGGGCCTGCGCGCGGGCCGGCGCCCAGTTGATCCACGTCTCCACCGACTACGTCTTCGGTGGCAATTTCGAAGGCGACTTCGGCGGCGCCGCACCGCGACCGTACGAGCCCAGCGACCAAACCGCGCCGCAGGGCGTGTACGCCCGCAGCAAGGCCGCGGGGGAGCGGGCCGTCCTGGCCGCGCTGCCCGAGGCGGTCGTGGTCCGCACCGCCTGGGTCTACACCGGCGGCGCCGGCAAGGATTTCGTCGCCGTCATGCGCCGGCTGGCCGCCGGGGACGGCCCGGTGGACGTGGTCGACGACCAGACCGGCTCGCCGACCTACGTCGGCGACCTGGCCGCCGCGCTGCTGCAGATCGTCGACGACCGCGTGCCCGGCCCGATCCTGCACGCCGCCAACGAGGGAGCGGTATCGCGGTTCGAGCAGGCCCGCGCCGTCTTCGAGGAATGCGGCGCCGACCCGGCGCGGGTGCGTCCGGTCGGCACCGACCGCTTTCCCCGGCCGGCGCCGCGACCGGCCTACTCCGCGCTGTCGGGTGGCCAGTCCGCGGCGGCCGGGCTGCGGCCGCTGCGGCCCTGGCGCCCCGCGCTTGTCGCGGCCCTGGCCGCGGCCGATCGACCGTTACCCTCTACGCGTGACTGACGTGCTGCCGGTCGTGACGGTGACCTACTCGCCGGGCCCGCATCTGGAGCGCTTCCTGGCCTCGCTGTCGCTGGCCACGGAGCGGGAGGTGTGCGTGCTGCTGGCCGACAACGGCTCCACCGACGGCACCCCGCAGGCGGCGGTCGATCGCTATCCCAACGTGCGGCTGTTTCACACCGGAGCCAACCTCGGCTACGGCACCGCGGTGAATCGCGCCGTCGCGCAGCTGGACCGCGACGACGAGTGGGTGATCGTGGCCAATCCGGACGTGCAGTGGGGACCGGGCAGCATCGACGCCCTGCTGGACGCCGCATCGCGCTGGCCGCGCGCCGGTGCGCTGGGCCCGCTGGTCCGCGATCCCGACGGCTCGGTGTATCCGTCGGCGCGGCACCTGCCCAGCCTGATCCGCGGCGGCATGCACGCGGTCGTCGGGCCGTTCTGGAAAACCAACCCGTGGTCGGCGGCGTACCGCCAGGAGCGGCTGGAGCCCAGCGAGCGCCCGGTGGGCTGGCTGTCGGGGTCGTGCCTGCTGGTGCGGCGGTCGGCGTTCGGCCAGATCGGCGGGTTCGACGAGCGCTACTTCATGTATATGGAGGACGTCGACCTCGGCGACCGGCTCGGCAAGGCGGGCTGGCTGTCCGTCTACGTGCCGTCGGCGGAAGTCCTGCACCACAAGGGCCACTCCACGGGCGGGGACCCGGCCAGCCACCTCGCCGCCCATCACAAGAGCACGTATATGTTTCTGGCCGACCGGCATGCCGGTTGGTTGCGCGCGCCGCTGCGCTGGGCGCTGCGCGCCTCGTTGGCGGTACGTTCCCGCCTGATGGTGCGCAGCGCGGTGCGCGCGTCGGGCCGGGCGAAACTGGTAGAAGGGCGACACTGAGGTGGGAACTCCGCAAGTCGACGTCGTGATCCTGGTCGGCGGCAAGGGCACCCGGCTGCGGCCGCTGACGCTGTCGGCGCCCAAGCCCATGCTGCCCACGGCCGGACTGCCGTTCCTCACCCATCTGCTGTCGCGGGTCGCCGCGGCGGGCATCGAGCACGTCATCTTGAGCACGTCGTATCGGGCCGGCGTCTTCGAGGCGGAGTTCGGTGACGGCTCAAAGCTGGGCCTGCAGATCGAATACGTCACCGAGGAGAGCCCGCTGGGCACCGGCGGCGGCATCGCCAATGTCGCCGGCCACCTGCGGCACGACACCGCCATGGTGTTCAACGGCGACGTGCTCTCCGGCGCCGATTTGGGCCAGATGCTCGACTTCCACCGCGCCCAGGAATCCGACGTCACCCTGCACCTGGTGCGGGTGGGCGACCCGCGGGCCTTCGGCTGCGTGAGCACCGAGGACGGCCGGGTCACCGCCTTCCTGGAGAAGACGCAGGATCCGCCGACCGACCAGATCAACGCCGGCTGCTACGTGTTCTCGCGCCGCGTGATCGACCGGATCCCGCGCGGCCGTGAGGTTTCGGTGGAGCGCGAGGTGTTCCCCGCGCTGCTTTCCGATCCCGGCGTCAAGGTCTGCGGCTACGTCGACGCCAGCTACTGGCGCGACATGGGCACCCCGGAAGACTTCGTCCGGGGATCGGCGGATCTGGTGCGCGGCATCGCGCCGTCTCCCGCCCTGCATGGCCACCGCGGCGAGCAGCTGGTGCACGACGGCGCGGCGGTGTCGCCGGGCGCGGTGCTGATCGGCGGGACCGTGGTGGGGCGCGGCGCCGAGATCGGGCCCGGCGTCCGGCTGGACGGCGCGGTGGTCTTCGACGGGGCCAAGGTCGAGGCGGGCAGCGTCATCGAGCGCTCGATCATCGGGTTCGGCGCGCGCATCGGCCCGCGGGCGCTGATCCGCGACGGGGTGATCGGCGACGGCGCCGACATCGGCGCGCGGTGCGAACTGCTGCGCGGCGCCCGGGTGTGGCCCGGTGTCTCGATTCCCGACGGCGGGATCCGCTACTCGTCCGACGTCTGAAGGCCGTTCCCGACGAGTGCCCGGCTAGCCGGGCACTCGGCTGCGAATGTGCGGCTAGCCGGGCGCTCGACCGAGCGCCCGCGACACCAGGTACGCCAGCGCGTGATCGGTGCCCTCCGGCAACTCGTCGGCGGGCCACCAGCGCAGGTCCTCCGACTCGTCGCTGATCGCGATCCGCGCGCCGGCCGGCGCGTGCGCCACGAACTGCAAATCCAGATGCCGGGTCGGCACGCCCAGCGAGCACACCACCGGGTGCACGTGCACGGCCGCCAATTCGGGCTCGATCCGCAGCCCGTCGACCCCGGACTCCTCGGTGGCCTCGCGCAACGCCGCGGCGACGATGTCGGCGTCGTCGTCGTCGCAATGGCCGCCCAGCTGCACCCACCGGCCCAGGCGGCAATGCAACGTCAGCAGCACCCGGTCGCCGGCGTCATCGAGCACCAGCGCCGAGGCGGTGACATGCCCCGGCACACACTCGCGGCGGCACGCGTCGTCGCGGGCCGCGACGAACGCCAAGACGGCGTGCCGCAACGAATCCTGGCCCGCGTCCGGGGGTTCCCAGCCGGACAGGGTCGCGATCACCGATTCCCGCAGGCTCACCGGGTGCCCCGCCGTTTCCTGCGATCGGCCAGCGATGCCCACGCCCCCCGGCATTCCGCCACCGTCTCGGCCGGCAGTCCCAGCCCGTCGATCAGCACGCGACGGTCGACGAGGTCGAGCGCCTTGTCGATCTCGCCCGCCTTCAACAGCAGGTCCACATCGACGGCGAGGTCGGGATCGGCGTGTGCCGGCGCGGGGATGGGCAGCTGCTCGGCCTCGCGGGGTTCGAGTTCCAGCACGCCCCCGCCGTAGCTGCGGCCCATGATCTCGGCGAAGGCGAACGTCACGCTGTTGTGGAACACCGCGGCCAGCGCCGCCGGGTCGACGGGGTCCTCACCGGACAGGCGCACCCGATGCACGGTGTCGGTACTCACCGCGCCCACACCGTTGACGGTCAGCCGCGGCGCCCGGTGAATCTGGCGCAGCAGGAACAGATCCGGCGCCCACAGCGACGGCGTCCGCCACCACGGCGTGCGGATCGAGCACTTGTAGCCGCGGTGCACGCCGGCGGCTTCCCCGGCGCGGATGTGGGCGATCAACGCGGGGTCCGCGGGATCGCGGGGCGAGTTGAGCAGCCAGCCGCGGTGCCCGGCCGCGACATCGCTTGCCCGGCAATCGGTGTCGTAGACCAGCCCGGACAGCTGGGCGCTGCGCGATACCAGCGGGACGCAGTGCGGCCGCAAACCCAGCTGCGCCGCCTGCGCGTCGGTCAGGGTGAAGAACGCGTTGCGCCCGGTCACGATGCCGACGTCGACCTCGGCAACGGACCCGAGCGGGAGCAACGCGCCGGAGCCCTTGAGCGCGCGCAGCAGCCGGATCGCGGCGGGGTCCAAAAAGTACTTGGTCCACTTCTCGTTTTCGTGCAGCAGCGCCGGCGCCCACTCGCCGTCGAGGTCCGCCCGCGCCAGCGCGTCGGCGTCCGGCAGGTGCACGGTGCGGATGCGGGCGGGGCCGGACCCGGCCGTGTCCCTTATGCCGCAGAACAGCACGACCTCCTGCAGGATGCCGTCGAACACCAGGCGCTGGAAGGTCAGCAGCGTGATGTCGCGGAATCGGCTCACCAGAAAGTCGCGTAACGGCGCGGCGTAGGTGACCTGCAGCAGCTCGGCCGGCAGCACCAGACCCACCCGCCCGCCGTCGCGCACCAGCAGTGTGGCGGCCACGACGAACGGCACCCACGCGTTGGTCAGCCTGGTCGGGCGCAGGCCCTCGCGGCGCATCAGCTCCAGGGCGGGGTCGCGGTGCTGCGACGCCCAGTTGCCGAACCGGATGTAGGGCGGATTGCCGGCGACCCCGTCCCAGCCGCCGGCGCCGGCCGCGGCGGCGCGGGCCATCCAGGTGAACAGGCTGTCGGTGTCGACGGGCGCGAACCGGCGGGCCTTGGCCGCCTCGCGCGCGATCAGCTCGACGCCGTGGGCCCGGTCGCTGAGCGCGGCCAGCTCGCGCAGGATCGCGCCGTCACCGCAGGAGGGTTCGACGATCTTGGGGCCGGCCTCGCGAACCCAGCGGGCCAAAAAGCGCGCCACCGGCGCCGGGGTGTAGTAGCCGCCGCGGACCTTGTCGGCCGAGGCCGCCGCCTTGCCCGCGAAGTTCATGGGCTTAGTATCTCGGAAAAGCGACGGCTCACTTGCGGATCAGCAGGTCCCCGGGATCCGCGGCGTCGCGCGGGCCGGCGGGCTCGGCGGCGTAGCCGATGGCGATGGCGCCCAACGGCTCCCAGTCGGCGGGCAGGTCGAGCTCGGCGCGCACCAGGTCGGCGGCGAAGATCGTCGACCCGATCCAGCAGCTGCCCAGCCCGCGCACCGCCAGCGCGACCAGCAGGGCCTGCACGGCCGCCCCGACCGCGACGGTGAACATGGTGTGCTCGGCGTCGGTGCGGGCGGCGTCCGGATAGGAGTGGGCGCCGTCGGGAACCAGGATCGGGATGACGACTTCGGGCGCGTCGTAGAGGATCTGGCCGCGCGCCACCCGGCGCTCGATGGCCTCGGCGGGCCTGCCGTCGCCGGCAAGGTCGCTGCGCCACTTGTCCTTCATGCGGTCCAGCAGCCGCGCCCGGGTGCCCGGGTGCTGCAGCCAGACGAACCGCACCGGGCGGGTGTGGTGGGGGGCCGGCGCGGTGAGGGCCTCGGCGACGGCCGCCTCCACCAGATCGGCCGGGACCGGCTCGGCGCTGAACCGGCGCACCGATCGGCGCAGCAGCTGCGCCTCGCGGCGGCCCAGGTCGATCGCCTCGGCCGTGCCGAGCCAGAACAGGTCTTCGGTGCCGGGCCGCAACAAGTCCCGCGCCGTCGAGCCGTCGTCGGTCACGGACAATCCGCGCACCACCGCCACCGGCATCGCGGTCAGTTTGCCCTTGACCAGGTCGGCGGCCGCGGCGATCTCGTCGGCGATCGCGACCTCGGTGACCAGCAACTCGTTGCCGTGCTGGTCGAGCGCCCCCGAATAGCCGTGCAGCACAGCCAGACCCGCGGCGCCCACCGCCGCGTCGGTCTGGCCGTTGCGCCAGGCGCGGCCCATGGTGTCGGTGATGACGACGGCGACCTCGACGCCGAGCCGCTCGCGCAGCGCGGCGCGCAGCGTGGCGGCGCTGCCGTCCGGGTCGACGGGCAGCAGGGCCAGCTCGTCGCGCCCGACGTTGGAGCCGTCCACGCCCGCGGCGGCCTGCACCAGCCCGATCCGGCTCTCGGTGATCAAGGTCTTGCCCTTGCGGGCCAGCACGCGAACGGCCTCGTCGTCGACCAGCTTGCGCCGCAGTCGATCGCGCTCCTCCGGGTCGCGGGGCGCCGGCACCAGCCGGCCCTCGCATTTGGACACCGCCTTGCTGGTGACCACCACGACGTCGCCGTCGCGCAGCCACGGCGCGGCCGCGGCGACGGCCGCGCCCAGATCGTCGCCCGGCCGGAATTCGGGCAGCCCGGCGACGGGCAGGATCTCGATCGCGGCGGCGGTGCCGTGCTCGCCGGGGGAGGGGGTCACGGCGCCGCTCCTCCGCATCGCTTCGCTCTGAATCGTCGCCGGCGGCGGGTCAAAACGCCACCCCCGCCAGCTCCAGCCCGGCGCGGACCATCTCGGCGGTCGCCTCGGGGTCGGTCATCACCAGCGGCACCGAGCGCACTGCGACGCCCTCGATGTCGGCGCCGTCGCCTTCACTCACCAGCCAGCCATCCAGGATGCCGGTGCCCCGACGCGCGCCGTAGTGGCGGCCGACGGCCTCGGCGGTGGACTCGACGCCGATCACCGACAGGCAGGCATCGGCCATGCCGCGCAACGGCTTTCCACCGATGATCGGCGAGTAGCCGACGACCGGGGCCTTCGCCGCCCGCAGCGCGCCGCGAACGCCGGGGACCGCCAGGATGGCGCCGACGCTCACCACCGGATTCGACGGGGCCAGCAGGATGACGTCGGCCTCGGCGATGGCCGCTGTGGCTTCGGTTGTGGCCGCTGCCTTTTCGGCGCCCACGAAGGCGAAGCTATGGGTGGGCACCTGGGCGCGGTAGCGCACCCACCATTCCTGGAAGTGGATGGCCCGCCGGCTGCCGTCGTCGGGATCGGTTATCACCACGTGCGTCTCGCAGCGGTCGTCGGTGAGGGGCAGCAGCCGCGCGCCCGGCTGCCAGCGGTCGCACAGCGCCGTGGTGATCTGTGACAGCGGATAGCCGGCGTTGAGCATCTGGGTGCGCACCAGGTGGGTGCCCAGGTCGCGGTCGCCGAGTCCGAACCAGTCCGGCTGCACCCCGTAGCGCGCCAATTCCTCTTTGGCGTGCCAGGTTTCGTTGCGGTGCCCCCACCCTCGCTCCGGGTCGACACCTCCACCTAAGGTGTACATGCAGGTGTCCAAATCGGGGCAGACTCGCAGTCCGTGGATCCAGGCGTCATCGCCAACGTTGACGATCGCCGTCAGCTCGTGACTGCCGGCTTTCGTGTCTGGACGCCCTTGCGTGTGAAACTGACCCAGCCCGAACAACTGTTGAATCCCCAGCAGGAAGCGGGCGCCGCCAACCCCACCGACCAGGACGGTGACCTTCACTTGAGCCTCACACAGCACGACAGTACTGCCCGGCGAGCGTGCGGTGGTGGGCCCGTCGGGCCTGCCTCAAAGTCCGGGCTCCCCACGACTTGTGGGGAAGTTGTGAGCTATGTGATCAACACGCCGACGGCCCAAAGCAACAGAAACGCCGAAATTCGATCACGAGATGGTATGGAAATGCGCCGAAGTGCTTGACCCGGCAGATCAACCCGTGTCTAATCACATCAGTGTCATTTCCCGGTTGGCCGGCCGACTCCGGTGTCGCAGACCGAGATTCGATCACTTGTTCGAATTGTCTGTACATCAGAACAGTGGGAAATCAATCACTCTTTCTCAATCAAGCTGAGGAGGCGGACGACCGTATGTCTTACGAAACTTTTCGGGGCGCAATGGCGAGCACGCCGCACACCCCGATCGACTCGGCGCCGGCCCGACCCGCCCGGCCGCATTTGACCGTGGTTCCTGATGCGCCAGGCGCATTCGAGCCCGAGCCGTTGCCGGCGCCCGTCGCCGACCAGTGGCAGGACCGGGCGCTGTGCGCCCAGACCGACCCCGAGGCCTTCTTCCCGGAAAAGGGTGGTTCCACCCGCGAGGCCAAGAAGATCTGCCTGGGCTGCGAGGTGCGTCACGAGTGCCTCGAGTACGCCCTCGAGCATGACGAGCGCTTCGGGATCTGGGGCGGTCTCTCCGAACGCGAGCGCCGCCGCCTCAAGCGCGGCATCATCTAACAGCCGCGCACCGTCGTTATTCGTCGTCGATCGTCGGATCGATGACCGATGGCTCAACGTCGAGATAGATGGCGACCTGGGCCACCAGGATTTCGTGCAGCAAGTCGCCGAGTTCGATGGTGTCCTTCGCCCGTCGCTCAATTGGCTTGCGGAACAAGACAATTCGCGCCCGCGTGGAGTTGCCGCGGATGTCGACACCGGCCGGGATCAACCGGGCCAGGGGAATCGGCCCGTCGGCGATCACCTCGGCCGGCCACTGCACGCTGTCGGGATCCTTGGCCGCGATCCGCGGAATCTCATCGACCGCCACGTCGAGGTCGGCCAGCCGGTCCTGCCAGCTCCGCTCGATGGGCTCGTAGGCCTCCAGCACCGCCATGTCGAACCGCTCGGCGCGGCTGCGCCACCCCGGCACGCTGGGGGGCAGCAACGCCCCGCGCATCTCGCGACCCCGGCGGAACCGTCGATGGCCGGCCGGCCGGCGCGGAGCCGATCCGTCCGAAAACCGATCTCTTCGCGGGAAGCTGCGCGAATCGCCGCGGGATTCACTCATTGGGCCGATGGTAACGGTTGGACATCGGCGGCCGTCCGGTTGCGCGTGTCCGGCGCTTCGGCGGCGTTTGCGCACGATAGCCTTTCGAGCGTGAACGTTCCCCGTCGCTGTTGCCGGCCCGGGTGCCCGCACTACGCCGTGGCGACCCTAACGTTCGTCTATTCGGACTCGACGGCAGTCGTCGGCCCGCTGGCGACCGCTCGGGAACCGCACTCCTGGGATCTGTGCGTCAACCACGCCGGCCGCATCACCGCCCCCCGCGGATGGGAGCTGGTGCGCCATGCCGGCCCCCTGCCCACCCACCCCGACGAGGACGACCTGGTCGCCCTGGCCGACGCCGTCCGCGAAGGAGGTTCGGGGGATCGCGGCGCGCCGTACGGCGGCGGCCCAACGCCCGTGAACGGCTTCGCCGACCCGCACCTCCATCACGGCGGCACCCAGGCCACCGCGCCCAGCAGCAGCGTGCTCGCCCCGCCGGAGCATCGGTCCGGAAGGCGCCGCGGGCACCTGCGCGTGTTGCCCGATCCCAGCGACTAGGCGAATCCGCCCGCACCGCGGCTCGTGTTCTCTTCGGCCCGATAGGCTGACGGCCAAGAGTTCACGTCGTCAGGAGTCCCGCATGTCTCGGCCCGCCGCGACTGTCCACCGTGTCGTCAAGGCGTACGACGTGCGTGGTCTAGTCGGCGAAGAGCTCGACCAGCCGCTGGTCACCGATCTGGGCGCAGCCTTCGCCAGACTGATGCGCGCCGAGGGCGCCCGCCAAGTCGTGATCGGCCACGACATGCGCGACAGTTCGCCCACCCTGGCGGCCGCCTTCGCCGCCGGCGTCACCGGCCAGGGCCTCGACGTCGTGCGTGTCGGTCTGGCGTCCACCGATCAGCTCTACTTCGCCTCCGGGTTGCTGGACTGCCCCGGCGCGATGTTCACCGCGAGCCATAACCCCGCCGCCTACAACGGAATCAAGCTCTGCCGGGCGGGGGCCAAACCGGTCGGCGCCGAGAGCGGATTGCGCGTCATCGCCGACGACGTCATCGCCGGCGTGCAGGGCTACGACGGCCCACCCGGCACCGTCTCCGACCGCGACGTGCTGGCCGACTACGGGCAGTACCTGCGGTCCCTGGTGGACACCTCGGGGCTGCGCCCGCTGCGCGTGGCCGTCGACGCCGGCAACGGCATGGCCGGCCTGACCACCCCCGCGGTGCTCGGCCCGATCGGCTCGATCACGTTGTTGCCGTTGTACTTCGAGCTCGACGGCTCCTTCCCCAATCACGAGGCCAACCCGCTCGAACCCGCCAATCTGGTCGATTTGCAAAATTTCGTCCGCGCCGTCGGTGCTGATATAGGGCTGGCCTTCGACGGGGACGCCGACCGCTGCTTCGTGGTCGACGAACGCGGCAACCCCGTGTCGCCGTCGACGGTGACCAGCCTGGTGGCCGCGCGCGAGCTGGGCCGCGAGATCGGCGCGACGATCATCCACAACGTGATCACCTCGCGCGCGGTGCCCGAACTGGTCAGCGAGCGCGGCGGCACACCGCTGCGCTCGCGGGTGGGCCACTCCTATATCAAGGCGCTGATGGCCGACACCGGCGCGATCTTCGGCGGCGAACATTCGGCCCACTACTACTTCCGCGACTTCTGGGGCGCCGACTCCGGGATGCTGGCCGCGCTGTACGTGCTGGCCGCGCTCGGCGAGCAGGACCGCCCGCTGTCCGAGCTGACCGCGGACTACCAGCGCTACGAATCCTCCGGCGAGATCAACTTCACCGTGGCCGACGCCGCGCAGTGCACCGAGGCGGTGCTGAGATCGTTCGGCACCCGCATCCACTCCCTCGATCACGTGGACGGCGTGACGGTCGACCTGGGCGACGGCAACTGGTTCAACCTGCGCAGCTCGAACACCGAGCCGCTGCTGCGGCTCAACGTGGAGGGCCGCACCGCCGAGGACGTCGGCGCCGTGGTCGCCCAGATCAGCGCCGAAATCGCCGCGCAGACCCCGCGCGCGGAGGCCGCCCCGTGAACGCCACCCAGGCAATCGATCTCGAAGACACCGACGGCCTGCTGACCGCCGACCGCGACGGCCTGCTGCGGGCGGCGTCGTCGGCCGGCGCGCAGGTGCGTGCGATCGTCACCGCGGTCGAGGAGGGCGCGCTGGACCCGTTGCGCGCCGAGGACCGGCCGCGCAGCGTGATCTGGGTGTCGGGCCGCGGCACCGCCGAGACCGCCGGGGCGATCCTGGCCGCGACGTTGAATTCGGTGGCGTCCCAGCCGTTCACGCTGGCCGGCGAGGCACCCCCGTGGGTGGGGCCGCTCGACGTGCTGATCGTCGCGGGCGACGACCCCGGCGACCCCGCGCTCGTCGCCGCCGCCGCGACCGGGGTGCGCCGTGGCGCGCGGGTCGTGGTGGCCGCGCCCTACGAGGGTCCGTTGCGCGACGCCACGGCCGGGCACGCGGCGGTGCTGGCGCCCCGGCTGGGGGTTCCCGACGAATTCGGGCTGTGCCGGTATCTGGCCGCCGGGCTCGCCGTGGTGCACGCCGTCGACCCACGGCCCAGCGTGGACCTGGCGTTGCTCGCCGACGAGCTCGACGCCGAGGCGCTGCGCAACAGCGCTGCCCGCGAGCTGTTCACCAATCCGGCCAAGCTGCTGGCCGCGCGCATCGCCGACCGCCAGATCGCGCTGGCCGGCGACGGCGCCGCGACGCTGGCCCTGGCCCGGCACGGCAGCTCGGTGCTGCTGCGGATCGCGAACCAGGTCACCCCGGCCACCGGGCTGGCGGACGCGGTGGTCGCCCTGCGCGCCGCGGCCTCGTCCGGTTTCGGGGGCGCCATCGCCGATCCGGACGCCGCCCTGTTCCACGACGAGGAGATCGACGGGCCGCTGCCGCCGCGGCTGCGGGTGCTGGCGATCATCCTGGCGGCCGAGCAGACCGTGGTGGCCGCCCGGACGGCCGGGCTCGACGACGTGTACCTGCTCGCCGCCGAGGATGTGCCCGACGGTCCCGGCGGCTCGGCCGGCTCCGGTGTTTCGCCTGCGCTGGGGGGTCCCGGTCGCGTCGAGCAGCAGCTGGCAGTATTAGCCGTCCGGCTGGAGATGGCCGCGGTTTACATGCGACTGGTGCGGGGATAAATAGAACAGTGGAACTGCTTCGCGGGGCCTTGAGAACGTACGCGTGGGGTTCGCGTACCGCGATCGCCGAGTTCACCGAACGTCCGGTGCCGGCGGCGCATCCGGAGGCCGAGCTCTGGTTCGGCGCCCACCCGGGCGACCCGGCCTGGCTGGAAACCGACAACGGTGAGATCACGTTGCTCGAGGCGCTCGACGCCGACCCCGAGGGCCAGCTCGGCCCCGGGTCGCGGGCCCGCTTCGGGGACGTGCTGCCGTTCCTCGTCAAGGTGCTGGCCGCCGACGAGCCGCTGTCGCTGCAGGCGCACCCGAGCGCCGCGCAGGCGGCCGAGGGCTACCTGCGCGAGGAGCGGGTCGGCATCCCGCTGACCTCGCCGGTGCGCAACTATCGGGACACCTCGCACAAGCCGGAGCTGCTGGTGGCGCTGCACCCGTTCGAGGCGCTCGCGGGCTTCCGCCAGGTGTCGCGCACCGTCGAGCTGCTGCGGGCCCTGGCGGTCTCCGACCTCGACCCCTTCATCGATCTGCTGAACGACCAGTCCGACGCCGACGGCCTGCGCGCGTTGTTCACCACGTGGATCACCGCCCCGCAGCCCGACATCGACGTGCTGGTGCCCGCCGTGCTGGACGGCGCGATCGCGTACCTCAGTTCGGGGGCAACCGAATTCGCGGCCGAGGCCAAGACGGTGCTCGAGCTCGGCGAACGCTATCCCGGCGACGCCGGTGTGCTGGCGGCGTTGCTGCTCAACCGCGTCAGCCTGGGACCGGGTGAGGCCATCTTCGTCTCCGCCGGCAACCTGCACACCTACCTGCGAGGTTTCGCGGTGGAGGTGATGGCCAACTCCGACAACGTGTTACGGGGTGGGCTGACCCCCAAGCACGTCGACGTGCCCGAGCTGCTGCGGGTCCTGGACTTCGCGCCCACCACCGAGGAGCAGTTGCGGCCGCACATCCGCCGCGAGGGCTTCGGGCTGATCTATGAGACGCCGACCGACGAGTTCGCCGTCGCGCTGCTGGACCTCGAAGACGAGTACGTCGGCCACGAGGTGGATGCGACGTGCAGCCACGACGGCCCGCAGATCCTGTTGTGCATCCAGGGTTCCACGACGGTGCACGGCAAGTCCGGCTCGCTGACGCTCAAGCGGGGGATGGCCGCGTGGGTGGCGGCCGACGACGCCCCGATCCGGCTGGTCGCGCACGAGCCGAGCAAGTTGTTCAGGGCGACGGTAGGGCTGTAGCGGCTAGGACTGATGGTGGCGACCCGCAGCGCCCGGCTGGTGCCGAGCGCGGCGACCCGCTTCGCCCGGCTCCGCCGCGCTTGCGGTCGCCGCGGCCGCGTTTGCGGTCGCCACGCGCCGCTGCCTGACCGCCTGACGACGCTCGCCTAACCACAGGCGCGCGTTGTGCGCGATGGCGCGGCCGATGATCCGCGGCGGCGGCACCATGTAGAGGCTGTCCAGCAGGGAGAACCGGCGCAAAAACCATTCCGCCAGAACGGGTTCGGTTTCGGCGGCGCCGAGGAATTGGTCGAACAGCGCGCCGGAGGGCCGCCACCACCAGGGAATCGGCCCCTTCGTGCCGGCGTGGTGGAAGGTGATGTCGCCGATGGCGTTCATCATCCACACCGGGAAGGTGCTCCTGGCGGTGGCGCGGTGCAGCGTCGCGGCGAGTTGATCGTCGGGGCCTTGCAGCGCGCGGCGCAGATGGCCGGCCTGCAGGGAGGTCATCGTCATGCCCTGGCCGAAGGTCGGATTGAAGCTGGCCACCGCGTCGCCGAAGGCGATGATGCCGCCGGGGAAGCGCTCCAGTTTGTCGTAGCGGCGCCACCGGCTGGCCGGGAACGCGTGGAAGGCCGGATCGCCTAGCGGCTCGGCCTGTGCCAGCGCCACGCTGAAGCGGCCCGGAAGCAGCTGCCCGGCCAGACCCAGCATTTCGGGAAACGTTCTCGGCGGTTTGACGTCGGCCACGCCGAACGTGGTCAGGACCCAGGTGCCGTCCTCGTAGCACAGCATGCCCAGCCCCAGGGACTGGTCGTGGGAGGCGCCGGCGACGACGACCTTCTCTGCGATCAGCCCGTCGGGAATGCGGAACTGCTGGGTGGCGTAGTTGATGCCGATGTCGACGGCCTGTTCGACGGGGCGCGCAAAACCCCACTGCGCCAACCACACCGGCAGCCGGGTACCCCGCCCCGCCGCGTCGACGACGAGGTCCGCGCCGACGAATTCCGGCTCCCCGCCGTCGGGATCGGCCGGATCCACCAGCGCACCGGTCACCCGTTGTCGCGCGGGGTCGAACCGCGGTTCGGCCACCGAGCGCCGCACGATGGTGACGTTGTCGAGGTCGTGAACCCGTTTGCGCAACTGCCATTCCAGGTGCGGCCGGCTCGGCACGTAGGCGGTGAATTCGTCGCGCAGGGTTTGCCCCGTGCCCAGGACGTGGCCCGCCGCGCCGAGGTGGATGCAGTCGGGCCGGTTCTTCAGCTTCGGCACGCCCGCGGCCACCATGTCGTCGAGCAGGCCGGGAAAGAGGTTCTCGAATTCGATCGCGCCGCGCGCCATCAACATGTGCAGGTGCCGGTCCTGGGGGACCGTCGCCCGGTTCGCCGGGAAGGCCGGCAACTCGTCGCGCTCGTAGACGGTGACCCGCGAATACGCGTCCGACAGCACCCGCGCGGCGCACAGCCCGGCGATGCTCCCCCCGATGACCAGCGCGTGGTCCCGCGCGTCTGCTTTGCTGTCCGGCATCTGGGGGGAGTACCCAGTACTGTGTCGGACCAATGGCTCCCAGCGTTGGGAAAGGGCGGTTGCATGGCCAATCGGTGGCGCACGAAGTCGGTGGAACAGTCGATCGCCGACACCGACGAGCCGGACACCAAGTTGCGCAAGGACCTGACCATGTGGGACCTGGTCGTCTTCGGCGTCGCGGTGGTGATCGGCGCCGGCATCTTCACGGTCACCGCGTCGACGACCGGCGACATCACCGGGCCGTCCATCTGGCTGTCGTTCGTGATCGCGGCGGGCACCTGCGCGCTCGCGGCGCTGTGTTACGCCGAGTTCGCCTCGACGCTGCCGGTGGCCGGTAGCGCCTATACCTTCTCGTATGCGACCTTCGGTGAGTTCTTGGCCTGGATCATCGGCTGGAACCTGCTGCTGGAATTGGCGATCGGCGCCGCCGTGGTGGCCAAGGGCTGGTCGAGCTACCTGGGCACCGTGTTCGGGTTCGCCGGTGGCACAGCCGAATTCGGATCGGCCCAGGTCGACTGGGGCGCGCTGGTGATCGTCGCGGGGGTGGCGACGCTGATCGCGTTGGGCACCAAGCTGTCGTCGAGGTTCTCCGCGGTGGTCACCGGCATCAAGGTGTCGGTCGTGCTGTTCGTCGTGGTGGTCGGGGTCTTCTACATCAAGCGCGCCAACTATTCGCCGTTCGTTCCCAAACCGGAGGCCAGCAGCGAGGCCAAGGGCATCGACCAATCGGTCTTGTCGTTGCTGACGGGGGCGCACAGCAGCCACTACGGCTGGTACGGCGTGTTGGCGGGGGCGTCCATCGTCTTCTTCGCGTTCATCGGATTCGACATCGTGGCCACCATGGCCGAGGAGACCAAGCATCCGCAGCGCGACGTCCCCCGCGGGATCCTGGCGTCGCTGGGCATCGTGACCCTGCTCTACGTCGCGGTCGCGGTCGTGCTGTCGGGCATGGTGTCCTACACGCAGCTCAAGACGGTCCCGGGCCGCGGGCAGGCCAACCTGGCGACCGCCTTCACCGCGAACGGCATTCACTGGGCCAGCAAGATCATCTCGATCGGCGCGCTCGCGGGGCTGACCACCGTGGTGATGGTGCTGATGCTCGGCCAGTGCCGGGTGCTGTTCGCGATGGCGCGCGACGGGCTGTTGCCGCGCTCGCTGGCCAAGACCGGTTCGCGGGGCACCCCGGTGCGGATCACCGTGCTGGTCGCCCTGGTGGTGGCCGTGACCGCTTCGGTGTTCCCCATCACCAAGCTCGAGGAGATGGTCAACGTGGGCACGCTGTTCGCGTTCGTCCTGGTCTCCGCCGGCGTGATCGTGCTGCGCCGGACCCGGCCGGACTTGGAGCGCGGTTTCAAGGCGCCGTGGGTGCCGCTGCTTCCGATCGCCTCGATCGCGGCCTGCGTGTGGCTGATGCTCAACCTCACCGCGCTCACCTGGGTCCGGTTCGGGGTCTGGCTGGTGGTCGGCACGGCGATCTACGTCGGCTACGGCTACCGGCATTCGGTGCAGGGCGAGCGGGAGGCGGTGGCGCCCGAGCCGAGCGACTCGCTCGAGGCGGACCCGAACAGCCCGGTGCCGTAGCGGCGGCGGGTTTACAAAATCATGGTGTTTGTCTAGACAGGAGACGCAAACGCCGGTATTGTCCAATCTCAACGTGGTGTGACTCACAAGGAGGTTGGGCAGATGACCACACTCGAACCGCAGGTAGAACAGGCAGCCGGCGCGCCCGCGTGGCGGGACAAGAAGCGCCGACTCTGGCTGATGGGGCTGATCGCGCCGACGGCGTTGTTCGTGATGCTGCCGCTCGTCTGGGCGCTGAACCGGCTCGGCTGGCACGCCGCCGCGCAGGCGCCGCTGTGGATCGGGCCGATCCTGCTCTACGTCCTGCTGCCGATCCTGGACCTGCGCTTTGGGCCCGACGGGCAGAACCCGCCCGACGAGGTGATGGAGCGCCTCGAGAACGACAGGTACTACCGCTACTGCACCTACGCGTTCCTGCCGTTCCAGTACCTCAGCGTGGTCTTCGGCGCCTACCTGTTCACCGCGTCGAACCTGAGCTGGCTCGGCTTCGACGGGCCGCTGGGATGGGCGGGCAAGCTCGGCGTGGCGCTGTCGGTCGGGGTGCTGGGCGGCGTCGGCATCAACACCGCCCACGAGATGGGCCACAAGAAGGATTCGCTGGAGCGCTGGCTGTCCAAGATCACGCTGGCGCAGACCTGCTACGGCCACTTCTACATCGAGCACAACCGCGGCCACCACGTGCGGGTCGCCACCCCGGAGGATCCCGCGTCGTCGCGCTTCGGGGAAACCTTCTGGGAGTTCTTGCCGCGCAGCGTCTTCGGGAGCCTGCGCTCGTCGCTGCGGCTGGAGGCCCAGCGGATTCGCCGGCTGGGCAAGAATCCCTGGAACCCCCTCACCTACCCGTCCAACGACGTGCTCAACGCCTGGGCCATGTCGGTGGTGCTGTGGGGGATCCTGATCGCGGTCTTCGGGCCGGCGCTGATCCCGTTCGTGATCGTCCAGGCGGTCTTCGGCTTCAGCCTGCTCGAGGCGGTCAACTACCTCGAGCACTACGGCCTTCTGCGGCAACAGAATTCGAGCGGCCGCTACGAGCGGTGCACCCCCGCGCACAGCTGGAACTCCGACCACGTGGTGACCAACCTGTTCCTGTATCACCTGCAGCGGCACAGCGATCACCACGCCAATCCGACGCGGCGCTACCAGACGCTGCGCAGCCTGGACGGCTCGCCCAACCTGCCCAGCGGGTACGCGTCGATGATCTCGCTCACGTACTTCCCGCCGCTGTGGCGCAAGGTCATGGACCACCGGGTGCTGGCGCACTACGACGGTGACATCACCCGGGTCAACATCCAGCCGCGGCTCCGCGAGAAGCTGCTGGCGCGCTACGGGGCCCAGGAGGCCCGCGCATGACCGCCTACCGCTGCCCAGGCTGCGACTACATCTACGACGAGGCGAAAGGCGCTCCGCGGGAAGGCTTTCCGCCGGGCACGCCCTTCAGCGACATTCCCGACGACTGGTGCTGCCCCGATTGCGCGGTGCGCGAGAAGGTCGATTTCGAAACCAGCCCGATAGGAGTGAACCGATGAGCGAGGACTACAAGCTTTTCGTCTGCGTCCAATGCGGATTCGAGTACGACGAGGCGAAGGGGTGGCCGGAGGACGGCATCGCGCCCGGAACCCGGTGGGCCGACATCCCGGAGGACTGGAGCTGCCCGGATTGCGGCGCGGCCAAAACCGACTTCGAGATGGTGGAGATCGCCCGTTCGTGATTCCTTCGGCCGCCACCGCCAGTAGCGAAAGAGCCGATTTCGGCTCGCGAGCCACTATTGTCGCGCCTGTGAAGCGGATGCCGTACGCCGAGGCGTCGCGCGCCCTGCTGCGTGACTCGGTGCTCGACGCGATGCGCGAGGAGCTGCTGGCCCGGGACTGGTCGGCCATCACCCTGTCCGACGTGGCCCGCGCCGCGGGCATCAGCCGGCAGACCATCTACAACGAGTTCGGCTCGCGGCAGGGGCTGGCGCAGGGGTACGGCCTGCGCCTGGCCGACCGCCTGGTCGACGCCGTCAACGCCGCGCTGGGTGCCCACGTCGGCGACATCTATGCGGCGTTCCTGCAGGGCTTCCGCGACCTGTTCACCGAGCTGTCGGCCGATCCGCTGGTGATCTCGCTGCTGACCGGCGTCGCCAAGCCGGACCTGCTGCAGATCATCACCACCGGCAGCGCGCCCATCATCACGCGGGCCTCCGAGCGGCTGACCACTGCGCTCACGCACAGCTGGGTGGCCACCAGCGACGAGGATGCCGGTGTGCTGGCGCGCGCCATCGTGCGGCTGGCGCTGAGCTATGTGTCGATGCCGCCCGAGGCCGACCACGACGTGGCCGCCGACCTGGCGCGGCTGATGACCCCGTTCGCCGAGCGGCACGGCGTCGTCAAGGTTCCCTGAACGTTCCCTGGCCCGTGCGGCGCGCGGGCGCACGACTACAGTGGCGCAAGAACATACCTAAGCTAATTACCGCTTGGATCCGAGCGAGCCCCGAGACGGCAGGAAAAAGGAAGAGAAGCCATGACGACGACCGAAAACGCACTCACCCCCGACGTTCGAAACGGCATCGACTTCAAGGTCGCCGATTTGTCGTTGGCGGATTACGGTCGCCGGGACATCGAGCTCTCCGAGCAGGAGATGCCCGGTCTGATGTCGCTGCGCCGCGAGTACCACGACGTGCAGCCGCTCAAGGGCGCGCGCATCTCGGGTTCGCTGCACATGACCGTGCAGACCGCGGTGCTGATCGAGACCCTCGTCGCGCTGGGCGCCGAGGTGCGGTGGGCGTCCTGCAACATCTTCTCCACCCAGGACCACGCCGCCGCGGCCGTCGTCGTCGGCCCGCACGGCACCCCCGAAGAACCCAAGGGTGTGCCGGTGTACGCGTGGAAGGGCGAGACGCTCGAGGAGTACTGGTGGGCGGCCGAGCAGGTGCTGACCTGGCCCGACGAGCCGGCCAACATGATCCTGGACGACGGCGGTGACGCCACCATGCTGGTGCTGCGCGGCGCGCAGTACGAGAAGGCCGGCGTGGTGCCGCCCGACGACGAGGACGACTCGACCGAGCACCGGGTGTTCCTCAACCTGCTGCGCAAGCGCTTCGAGACCGACAAGGACAAGTGGACCAAGATCGCCGCGTCGATCAAGGGCGTCTCGGAGGAGACCACCACCGGCGTGCTGCGGCTCTACCAGTTCGCCGCCGCCGGCGACCTGGCGTTCCCGGCGATCAACGTCAACGACTCGGTCACCAAATCCAAGTTCGACAACAAGTACGGCTGCCGGCACTCGCTGATCGACGGCATCAACCGCGGCACCGACGTGCTGATCGGCGGCAAGAAGGTGCTGATCTGCGGCTACGGCGACGTCGGTAAGGGTTCGGCCGAGTCGGTGGCCGGCCAGGGCGCCCGGGTGACGGTCACCGAGATCGACCCGATCAACGCCCTGCAGGCGCTGATGGAGGGCTTCGACGTCAAGCGGGTGGAGGACGTGATCGGCGAGGCCGACATCATCATCACGACCACCGGTAACAAGGACATCATCACCCTCGAGCACATGAAGGCGATGAAGGACAAGGCCATCCTGGGCAACATCGGCCACTTCGACAACGAGATCCAGATCGCCCGGCTGGAGAAGTCCGGCGCCACCAAGACGAACATCCGCCCGCAGGTCGACCTGTGGACCTTCCCGGACACCGGCAAGTCGATCATCGTGCTCTCCGAGGGCCGGCTGCTGAACCTGGGCAACGCCACCGGCCACCCGTCGTTCGTGATGAGCAACAGCTTCTCCAACCAGGTCATCGCGCAGATCGAGCTGTGGACCAAGAACGACGAGTACGACAACGAGGTCTACCGGCTGCCCAAGCACCTCGACGAGAAGGTGGCCCGCATCCACGTCGAGGCGCTCGGTGGCAAGCTGACCAAGCTGACCAAGGAGCAGGCCGAGTACATCGGCGTCGACGTCGACGGCCCCTACAAGGCCGACCACTACCGCTACTGAGCCGGCTTTGGCCGAACGCCCGGCCAAGCGGGCGTTCGGCACCGAGTGCCCGGCCAGCCGGGCACTCGGCGAGGGATTAGGCTCGCGCCGTGCTGATCGCGATCGAAGGCGTCGACGGCGCCGGCAAGCGGACGCTGTCCGAAGGGCTGCGCAAGGCATTTGAGGCGGCCGGGCGGTCGGTGGCCACGTTGGCCTTCCCGCGGTACGGGCAATCGGTGACCGCCGACATCGCGGCCGAGGCGCTGCACGGCGAGCACGGGGACCTGGCGTCCTCGGTCTACGCGATGGCGACCCTCTTCGCGCTCGACCGCGCCGCCGCGGTCGAGCATCTCGAGCGGCTGCGCCGCGACCACGACGTGGTGATCATGGACCGCTACGTCGCCTCCAACGCGGCCTACACCGCCGCCCGCCTGCATCAGGACGCGGGCGGGCCGGCGGTGGCGTGGGTGCACGGCCTCGAATACCAGCGCCTGGGTCTGCCCGCGCCCGACTGGCAGGTGCTGCTGGCGGTGCCGGCCGAACTGGCCGGGCAGCGTGCGCGCAGCCGCGCCGCATCCGATCCGGGCCGGGCGCGTGACAGCTACGAACGCGACGACGGGCTCCAGCAACGCACCGGCGACGTCTACGCCGGGCTGGCCGCGGCGGGCTGGGGCGGCCCGTGGCGGGTCGTCGACAAAGACGTCGATCCGGGTGGTTTGGCCGCCAGTTTGATGGCCAGATAGCACAAATTTGTCACGATTCGGCCGTATCGGAGAAGAAACGCCCGTGTGGCGCCCGAGTTTTGTCCCGATCTGGTGACACCATGGACTCCATGAGGCAAAGGATTTTGGTCGTCGATGACGACGCTTCGCTAGCCGAGATGCTCACCATCGTGCTTCGTGGGGAGGGTTTCGACACTGCGGTCATCGGTGACGGCACCCAGGCCCTGACTGCGGTGCGCGAACTGCGCCCCGATCTGGTGTTGTTGGACCTGATGCTGCCCGGCATGAACGGCATCGACGTGTGCCGGGTGTTGCGCGCCGATTCCGGCGTGCCGATCGTGATGCTGACCGCCAAGACCGACACCGTCGACGTGGTCCTTGGCCTTGAGTCGGGCGCCGACGACTACATCATGAAGCCGTTCAAGCCCAAGGAGCTGGTGGCCCGGGTGCGGGCGCGGCTGCGGCGCAACGACGACGAGCCCGCCGAGATGCTGTCCATCGCCGATGTCGAGATCGACGTGCCCGCGCACAAGGTCACGCGCAACGGCGAACAGATCTCGCTGACCCCGCTGGAGTTCGACCTGCTGGTGGCGTTGGCGCGCAAACCGCGGCAGGTGTTTACTCGTGATGTGCTGCTCGAACAGGTGTGGGGCTATCGTCACCCGGCGGATACCCGCCTGGTGAACGTGCACGTCCAGCGTCTGCGGGCCAAGGTCGAGAAAGACCCTGAGAACCCGACCGTGGTGTTGACCGTTCGAGGAGTTGGGTACAAGGCCGGACCTCCGTGAGCGGTAGGAACACGTGATCTGGGGCTCCCGGCGACGCACACGGAGCCGCTGGGGGCGCTCCGGCCCCATGACTCGCGGCATGGGCGCGGTGAGTCGGGCCGTCGCCATCGCCTGGCGCCGCTCGCTGCAGTTGCGGGTCGTCGCGCTGACGCTTGGGCTGTCGCTGGCGGTCATCCTGGCGCTCGGCTTCGTGTTGACGTCTCAGGTCACCAATCGCGTGCTCGACGTCAAGGTCAAGGCCGCCATCGAGCAGATCGAGCGGGCGCGCACCACGGTCGGTGGGATCGTGAACGGCGAGGAGGCGCGCTCGCTGGACAGCAGCCTGCAGCTGGCCCGCAACACGCTGACGTCCAAGACCGACCAGGCCTCCGGCGCGGGGATGGCCGGCGCCTTCGACGCGGTGCTGATGGTGCCGGGCGACGGACCGCGCGCCGCGACCACGGCCGGGCCCGTCGACCAGGTGCCCAATTCCCTGCGCGGCTTCGTCAAGGCCGGGCAGGCGTCCTACCAGTACGCGACCGTGCACACCGACGGCTTCTCCGGACCGGCGCTGATCGTCGGCACCCCCGCGTCCTCGCAGGTGGCCAACCTGGAGCTGTACCTGATCTTCCCGCTCAAGAACGAGCAGGCCACCATCCAGCTGGTGCGCGGCACCATGATCACCGGCGGCGCGGTGCTGCTGGTGCTGCTGGCAGGGATCGCGCTGTTGGTGTCGCGGCAGGTGGTGGTGCCGGTGCGGTCGGCGTCGCGCATCGCCGAACGGTTCGCCGAGGGGCACCTGTCCGAACGGATGCCGGTGCGCGGCGAGGACGACATGGCGCGGCTGGCGATGTCGTTCAACGACATGGCCGAAAGCCTGTCGCGACAGATCACCCAATTGGAGGAGTTCGGTAACCTGCAGCGCCGCTTCACTTCTGACGTGAGCCACGAGCTGCGCACCCCGCTGACCACGGTGCGCATGGCCGCCGACCTGATCTATGACCACAGCGCGGATCTCGACCCGACGCTGGCGCGCTCCACCGAGCTGATGGTCAGCGAGCTGGACCGGTTCGAGTCGCTGCTCAACGACCTGCTGGAGATCTCCCGGCACGACGCCGGTGTCGCCGAGCTGTCCGTCGAGGCGGTCGACCTGCGCACCACCGTGCGCAGCGCGCTGAGCAACGTGGGGCATCTGGCCGAGGACGCCGGCATCGAACTGCAGGTGGATTTGCCGACGCACGAGGTGATCGCCGAGGTCGATACCCGCCGGGTGGAGCGGATCCTGCGCAACCTGATCGCCAACGCCATCGACCACGCCGAGCACAAGCCGGTCAAGATCCGGATGGGCGCCGACGAGGACACGGTCGCGGTCACCGTCCGCGACTACGGGGTCGGGCTGCGGCCGGGCGAGGAGAAGCTGGTCTTCAGCCGGTTCTGGCGCGCGGACCCCTCGCGGGTGCGCCGGTCCGGCGGCACCGGGCTCGGCCTGGCGATCAGCATCGAGGACGCGCGGCTGCACCAGGGCCGGCTGGAGGCGTGGGGCGAACCGGGCGACGGCTCGTGCTTCCGGCTGACGCTGCCGCTGGTCCGGGGCCATAAGGTCACCACCAGCCCGCTGCCCATGAAACCGATCCCGCAGCCTTCCCAGCCGGGTGGGCCCGCCCCGCAGGCCGGCGGGTCCGAGCGCAAGGAACGTCCGCAGCGCCAGCGTGAGCACGCCGAGAGGACCCTGTGATGCGGCGCCTGCTGGGCCTGCTGATGCTGGCCGTCCTGCTGGCGGGTTGCGCCGGGGTGCCCAGCTCGTCGGCGCCGCAGGCGATCGGCACCGTCGAGCGGCCGGCGCCGTCGAACCTGCCCAAGCCGACCCCGGGCATGGACCCCGACGTGCTGCTGCGCGAATTCCTCAAGGCCACAGCCGATCCGGCGAACCGGCACCTGGCCGCCCGCCAGTTCCTCACCCAGTCGGCGTCCAACTCGTGGGACGACGCCGGCAGCGCGCTGCTGATCGATCACGTCGTATTCGTCGAAACCCGTGCGGCCGAACGTGTTTCGGCGACCATGCGGGCGGACATCCTGGGCTCGCTGTCCGACATGGGGGTGTTCGAAACCGCCGAGGGCGTGCTGCCCGATCCCGGGCCGATCGAATTGGTTAAGACCTCCGGCGGCTGGCGCATCGACCGCCTGCCCAACGGGGTCTTCCTGGACTGGCAACAGTTCCAGGCGACCTACAAACGAAATACCCTCTACTTCGCCGACCCGACCGGCAAGACCGTGGTCCCCGATCCGCGCTATGTCGCGGTGCCCGACCACGACCAGTTGGCGACCGAGCTGGTGTCCAAGCTGATCGCCGGGCCGCGGCCGGAGATGGCGCACACGGTCCGCAACCTGCTCGCCCCGCCGCTGCGGCTGCGCGGGCCGGTGACCCGGGCCGACGGCGGCAAGAGCGGGATCGGGCGCGGGTATGGCGGGGCGCGCGTCGATCTGGAGAAGCTGTCCACCACCGACCCGCACAGCAGGCAATTGGTTGCGGCGCAGATCATTTGGACGCTGGCCCGCGCCGATATCCGGGGACCGTACGTGATCAACGCCGACGGCGCGCCGCTGGACGACCGGTTCCGCGACGGGTGGACCACCTCCGATGTCGCGGCCACCGATCCCGGCGTGGCCGACGGCGCGGGCGCCGGGCTGCACGCCCTGGTGAACGGCTCACTGGTGTCGCTGGACGGGCAGCACACCGCGATGGTGCCGGGCGCGTTCGGTCGCATGGGGGATCAGACCGGCGCCGCGTTGTCGCGCAGCGGCCGGGAGGTGGCGTCCGTGGTGACGCTGCACCGCGGCGCCCCGGACATGGCGGCCTCCTTGTGGATCGGTGATCTCGGCGCCGAGGCGGTGCAGTCCGCCGACGGGCACAGCCTGTCGCGGCCCACCTGGTCGCTGGACGACGTGGTCTGGGTCGTGGTCGACGGGAACAACGTGCTCCGGGCGATCCAGGAGCCGGCGTCGGGGCAACCCGCGCGCATTCCGGTGGATTCGGTGGCGGTGGCCACCCGGTTCCCGGGGCCGATCACCGATTTGCAGCTGTCCCGCGACAGCACGCGGGCCGCGATGGTGATCGGCGGCCAGGTGATCCTCGCCAGCGTCGAGCAGACCCAGGCCGGCCAGTACGCGCTCACGTATCCACGCCGGCTGGGCTTCGGGTTGGGCAATTCGGTGGTGTCGCTGTCGTGGCGCACCGGCGACGACATCGTGGTGACCCGCACCGACGCCAACCATCCTGTCTCGTACGTGAACATCGACGGGGTGAACTCCGATGCGCCGGCGCGCGGCCTGCAGATGCCGGTGACGACCGTGGTGGCCAGCCCGTCCACGGCCTACGTCGCGGGACCCGAAGGGGTGCTGCAGTATTCGCCGTCCGCCGACGGTCAGCAGGGCTGGTCGGACGTGCCCGGGCTGACGATTCCCGGCGCGGCGCCGGTACTGCCGGGCTGACCGCGCGCCAGCGTCGGCGCCCTTCCCTGTCACCCCCGTCCGCCACACTGTCGCCATGCTCGACTTGGTCCTGCCGGCCGAGTGCGGCGGCTGCGGGGCGCCGTCGTCGCGCTGGTGCGACGCCTGCGCCACCGAGCTGGCCGTCCGGCCGGACGAGCCGCACGTGGTGAACCCGCGCATCGACGCGGGGGTCCCGGTGTTCGCGCTCGGGCGCTACGCCAACGCCCGCCGCCAGGCGATCCTCGCGCTCAAGGAACACGGCCGCGCCGATCTCGTCGCGCCGCTGGCGCGCGCACTGGCCCTCGGGGTGCACCGGCTGCTGGCGTGGGGGATGGTCGATACCCCGCTGACCCTCGTGCCCGCACCGACGCGGCGTTCGGCCGCACGCCGGCGCGGCGGCGACCCGGTCGCCCGGCTGGCCCGCGCCGCGGTGGCGCAGCATCCGGAGATCGCCGTCGCCCCGGCGTTGCGGATCAAGGCATTGACCCGCGACTCGGTGGGCCTGGGCACCGCCGCGCGGGAACGCAACATCACCGGGCGCGTCGTGCTGCGCGGCCGGTTGCCGCGCACCGACGTCATGGTCGTCGACGACATCGTCACCACCGGGGCGACGGCGCGGGAGTCGGTGCGCGTTCTGGAAGCCGCGGGGGTCCGGGTCGTCGCGGTGCTGGCGATCGCCGCCGCGTGAGCGGGTGCGGCAGCCAAGAGGTTGTGAAGAACTCGCAACAGCTCTGCGAAATTAGTGGCATGGGTAGGCGAACACGAGCTAACGTCGGAATCAACATTCATTGACTCACTGGTCGGGATATTCCCAGGTTGAGCCCCACTTGCGGGAAGGGGTGAGTAATCGACACCTTGCACCGGCGGGCAGCCTGCGGCGGTAGCCAGTCTCGAACCGCTCTCACCTCGTCGGCGCATCAAGCCAGCCGGGCACGCAACGCGCGTGCGACGTGTAAAGAGAAATGAGTTGTCACGTATGTCAAGGCTATCCGTGGATTCCGGTCAGATTCTGGACCAACCGCCCTCGGCCACCGATGGGCAAGCCCAACCGACAACCACCGCCGACGTTGTGTTCAAAGGCCGCAACGTTGAAATCCCCGATCATTACCGTCTGTACGTCTCCCAAAAGCTCGCCCGCCTCGAGCGGTTCGATCGCTCCATCTACCTTTTCGATGTCGAGCTCAAGCACGCTCCCAACCGGCGGCAGCGCAAGTCTTGTCAACGCGTGGAGATCACCGCCCGCGGCCGCGGCCCCGTGAGCCGGGCGGAGGCCTGCGCCAATAGTTTCTACGCCGCCTTCGAGTCCGCCGTGGACAAGCTGGAGAGCCGGCTGCGCCGCGTCAAGGACCGCCGCAAGGTCCACTACGGCGACAAGACGCCGGTCTCGCTGGCCGCCGCCACCGCGGTGCCGCCCCCCGAACCGGCGCGCGGCGCGCCCGAGGCGCCCGCCGAGCATGACGGGGTGGAGCCCGACCACGAACCCGGACGGATCGTGCGGACCAAGGAGCACCCGGCCACGCCGATGACGGTCGACGACGCGCTCTACGAGATGGAGCTCGTCGGGCACGACTTCTTCTTGTTCCACGACAAGCACACCGAGCGGCCGTGCGTGGTGTACCGGCGCCACGCCTACGACTACGGCCTGATCCGACTGGGCTGATCGCGTCACCCCGCCGAACGTCGACTTATTGCGAGATTTCAAGCAAATTGGCGCAAGAAGTCGACGTTCGGCGCCCAAAGAGCGACGTCACCTAGGATGGGTGTCGCCAAAGACTCCGATCCGGCCCGGTGACGATGCAGAGCGCGTAGCGCGATGAGGAGGAGCCGGGCGATCAAACCGTAGAGGACATAGCTGTGCTGTCGAAGTTGCTGCGCCTTGGCGAAGGTCGCATGCTCAAGCGTCTCAGGCGGGTGGCTGACTACGTCAACACCTTGTCCGACGAGATCGAGAAGCTCACCGACGCCGAGTTGCGGGCCAAGACCGACGAGTTCAAGAAGCGGCACGCCGACGGCGAGAGCCTCGACGACCTGCTGCCCGAGGCCTTCGCGGTGGCCCGCGAGGCGGCTTGGCGGGTGCTCGACCAGCGCCCCTTCGACGTGCAGGTGATGGGCGCGGCGGCGCTGCACTTCGGCAACGTGGCCGAGATGAAGACCGGTGAGGGCAAGACCCTGACCTCGGTGCTCCCGGCGTACCTCAACGGCATCGGCGGCAAGGGCGTCCACGTCGTCACCGTCAACGACTACCTGGCCAAACGTGACAGCGAGTGGATGGGCCGCGTGCACCGCTTCCTTGGCCTGGACGTCGGCGTGATCCTGGCCCAGATGACGCCCGACGAGCGGCGGGTGGCCTACAACGCCGACATCACCTACGGCACCAACAACGAATTCGGGTTCGACTACCTGCGCGACAACATGGCGCATTCGCTCGACGACCTGGTCCAGCGCGGACACAACTTCGCCATCGTCGACGAGGTCGACTCCATCCTGATCGACGAGGCCCGCACCCCGCTGATCATCTCCGGCCCCGCCGACGGCGCCTCCAACTGGTACCTCGAGTTCGCCCGGCTCGCGCCGCTGATGGAAAAGGACACCCACTACGAGGTGGACCTGCGCAAGCGCACCGTCGGCGTGCACGAGCTCGGCGTGGAGTTCGTCGAGGACCAGCTCGGCATCGACAACCTCTACGAGGCCGCGAACTCGCCGCTGGTCAGCTACCTCAACAACGCGCTGAAGGCCAAGGAGCTGTTCAACCGCGACAAGGACTACATCGTGCGCGACGGCGAGGTGCTCATCGTCGACGAGTTCACCGGCCGCGTGCTCTACGGCCGCCGCTACAACGAGGGCATGCACCAGGCCATCGAGGCCAAGGAGCACGTCGAGATCAAGGCCGAGAACCAGACGCTGGCCACCATCACCCTGCAGAACTATTTCCGGCTCTACGACAAGCTCGCCGGCATGACCGGTACCGCCCAGACCGAGGCGGCCGAGCTGCACGAGATCTACAAGCTCGGCGTGGTGCCCATCCCCACCAACAAGCCGATGATCCGCGCCGACCAGTCCGACCTGATCTACAAGACCGAGGAGGCCAAGTACATCGCGGTCGTCGACGACGTCGTCGAGCGCTTCGAAAAGGGCCAGCCGGTGCTGATCGGTACCACCAGCGTCGAGCGTTCCGAGTACCTGTCGCGGCAGTTCCAGAAGCGCCGCGTCCCGCACAACGTGCTGAACGCGAAGTTCCACGAGCAGGAGGCGACCATCATCGCGGTCGCCGGCCGTCGCGGCGGCGTCACCGTGGCCACCAACATGGCCGGTCGAGGCACCGACATCGTGCTCGGCGGCAACGTCGACTTCCTCACCGACCAGCGGCTGCGTGAGCGTGGCCTCGACCCGGTGGAGACGCCGGACGAGTACGAAGCGGCCTGGCACGAGGAATTGCCGAAGGTCAAGGAGGAGGCCTCCAAGGAGGCCGAAGAGGTGATCGAGGCCGGCGGCCTGTACGTGCTGGGCACCGAACGGCACGAGTCGCGGCGGATCGACAATCAGCTGCGCGGCCGTTCCGGCCGGCAGGGTGACCCGGGCGAGTCGCGCTTCTACCTGTCCCTGGGCGACGAGCTCATGCGCCGCTTCAACGGCGCCGCGCTCGAGGCGATGCTCAACCGGCTGAACCTCCCCGACGACGTGCCCATCGAGGCGAAGATGGTCACCCGGGCGATCAAGAGCGCCCAGACCCAGGTGGAGCAGCAGAACTTCGAGGTCCGCAAAAACGTCCTCAAGTACGACGAGGTGATGAACCAGCAGCGCAAGGTGATCTACGCCGAGCGCCGCCGCATCCTGGAAGGCGAGAACCTCAAGGAGCAGGCGCTGGACATGGTCCGCGACGTGGTCACCGCCTACGTCAACGGCGCGACGGCCGATGGCTACGCGGAGGATTGGGACCTGGAATCCCTGTGGACGGCGCTGAAGACGCTGTATCCGGTGGGCATCGACCATGCGCCGCTGACCCACCACGACGCCGACTCCGAGCGCGACGACCTCACCCGCGAGGAGCTGCTCGAGGCGTTGCTGAAAGACGCCGAAAACGCCTATGCCGCAAGGGAAGCCGAGCTCGAGGAGATCGCGGGCGAGGGCGCGATGCGTCAGCTGGAGCGCAACGTGCTGCTCAACGTCATCGACCGCAAGTGGCGCGAGCACCTCTATGAGATGGACTACCTCAAGGAGGGCATCGGGCTGCGCGCGATGGCCCAGCGCGACCCGCTGGTCGAATACCAGCGCGAGGGCTACGACATGTTCATGGCCATGCTCGAGGGCATGAAAGAGGAGTCGGTCGGCTTCCTGTTCAACGTGACCGTCGAGGCGGTGCCCACCCCGCAGGTCGCCCCGGTCGAGGCGCCCGAAGGGCTCGAGGAATTCGCCACCGCCGCGGCCGCCCAGCAGGGCGGTACCACGACCGCAGTGCGCGAAGAGGCCCCAAGTACGCTGCGCGCCAAGGGGATTGACAACCAGGCGCCGGCGCTCACCTATTCCGGCCCCTCGGAGGACGGCTCGGCGCAGGTGCAGCGCAACGGCGGTGACGCCAAGACACCGGCGGGGGTTCCCGCCGGGGCCAGCCGTCGCGAGCGGCGAGCGGCGGCGCGCCAACAGGGCCGCGGCGCCAAACCACCCAAATCGGTGAAGCGGCGCTAGCGGGGCGCACTCGCCTTTTCGGCTTTCCGCCCGCCGCCCGACTGTCCGGGCGCTCGCGGCCCAACGCCCGACTGGCCGGGCGCTCGCGAACCGGGCGCGCCGAATTTGAGGCATCCGCCCCATGCGCCGGGGCGGTGGCCGCGCGGACCATCCAGGGATGACCACAGCATGCACCCCCCTCGACGCCGCCACCGCCGTCCTGCACCACCCCGTCCTGCCCGCCGGAGATGACGAACGATTCGTCGGATTCGGCGTGCTGGGGCTCCCCTTCGCCAGCGGGCACTACCTGGCGCTGCGGCAGTTCCCGGCGACGTCGTTCTCGCCCGGCTATCGCTCGGTGTGGCACCGCGACCCCCACGGTGCCTGGACCTTCTACGCGACCACGCCGGGCCCGCAGAGCTGCGCCCGCTTCTTCAGCGCGGCGACCAGCCGCGACGCGGTCCAGTGCGACATCGACGTCGCGTGGGTCACCCCGTGGTCGTTGTTCGTCGCCATCCCGGGGCTGCTGGCCTGGCAGATCGACCTGCACGCCACGTGGTCGACGCGGCTGATGAGCGCGGTGGGCGCGCGACTGCCCGCCTGGGCGTGGACCAACCGGGCGGCCCTGGCCGTCCTCGGCCGCGTCGCCGGGCCGACGCTGCGGGCCGGGCGGATCCGGCTCGCCGGAACCGCGCCCAACGGCCAGCGATTCATGATCGCGCCCGTACAGGTGTGGGCGGTGGGACACTCGCGCGCGGTCTTGCGCGAGGTGGACCTCGGGCCGGTGGGGCCGCTGCGCCCGCAGGCGCGGCTGGCCGGCTTCCGACCGCCGCAACGCGGCGTGTTCGCGGTGGGCTCCGGGCATTTCGACAGCTTCGACGCCGCCCGGCACGAGGCCGTGCGGCGCACCGCCGCAATCGGGTGACCCCGCGGCCGCCGGCTGGGCACAATGAGGCTCATGCCAGAGTCCGAACTACCGACGCGGGCGGAGCTGCTCGCGGCGTTGTCGGTGGCGATCGATCTCGGCCTCGGCCAACCCGCCGAGCACATGCTGCGCGCGGCGCTCATCGCGACCCGGCTCGCCGACCGGCTCGGGCTGTGTGCCGACGAGCGCGACTGCGCCTACTACACCACGCTGATCATGTGGGTCGGCTGTCACGCGGACTCCCACGAATACGCGCGCTGGTTCGGCGACGACATCGCCGTCCGCCACGATTCCTATCTGGTCGACTGGTCCGGCATCCCGTACCTGCGCTTCCTGGCGAGCAACGTCGGCCGCGGCCAGCCCCTCGCGCATCGAATGGCCGTGCTGGCAACGCTTTTCGCCAACGCGCGCGGTCACATCTCCCGGCTGATCCACTCGCACTGCGCGTCGGCGGCGCTGCTGGCCGACCGGATCGGGTTGAGTCCCGACGTGCAGGCCGCGCTCGCGTTCGCCTTCGAGCGCTACGACGGCGGCGGGCTGCCCGCGGGAGCGCGGGGGGAGACCATCCCCATCCAGATGCGCATCGCGCAGCTCGCCGACATGGTCGAGGTTCATCACCGCACGTACGGCGTCGCCGGCGCCGTGGCCATGGTGAGCGGCCGGCGCGGCGGGCAGTTCGATCCCCGGGTCGCCGACGCGTTCCTGCGCGACGCCGACGCGATCCTGGCCGGACCGCCCGCAGGCGATGCGTGGGCGGCGGCGCTGGGCGAGGCGCCCGATCGCCATCAGCGGCTTGACGATGCGTCGCTGGACGCGTTGCTCGTCGCGCTGGGCGACTTCGTCGACCTGAAATGCCCGTTCACCCTTGGGCATTCGCGCGCGGTGGCCCGGCTCGCGGGCGACGCCGCGCTGGCCGCCGGAATGGACACGGACGCGGTGGAGCTGACCCGGCGCGCGGGCCACGTCCATGACCTCGGCCGCATCGGGGTGTCGAATCACATCTGGTCGCGGCAAGGCCCGTTGAGCGCATCGGAATTCGAGCGGGTACGGCTGCACCCGTATCTGACGGTGCGCATCCTCAACCAGGTCCCCGGCCTGGGCCGGCTGGCCGAGGTCGCCGGCAATCACCACGAATGCCTCGACGGCGCGGGATATCCGCGCGGGCTGGCCGGGCCCGCGCTGCACATGCCGGACCGCATCCTGGCCGCCGCCGTCTGTTACCAGTCCGCCCGCGAGCCGAGGCCGTACCGGGAGCCGATGTCGGCCGGCGCGGCGGCCCGCCGGCTGCGCGGGCGTGCGCAGGCCGGGGAACTCGACGCGGTCGCGGTCGAAGCGGTGTTGCACGCGGCCGGACAACCCGCGCAACGACCGAACCTGCGGCCGGACCGGCTGACCCCCAGGGAGGTCGAGGTGCTGTGCCTGGTCGCCCGCGGCGCGTCCAACAAGGAGATCGCGGCGTCGCTGGTGATCAGCGAGAAAACGGCCCGCAATCACGTCGAGCGGACGTACGCCAAGATCGGCGTTTCGAACCGCATCGGCGCCAGCATGTACGCGCTGCGGCACGGTCTGGTGAACCCGGTGCCCAGCTAACCCGACGGGCGTCTGGAAACGTGCCGTGCGCGGCCGAAAATGAGGCATCCGCCCCATGTTCAAACGCGCCGGCGAGGCGCACAATCAGCGAATGAAGCGATTCTTGATTGTCGGT
This sequence comes from Mycobacterium sp. H4Y, assembly GCF_000364405.1. Classification (NCBI taxonomy): domain Bacteria; kingdom Bacillati; phylum Actinomycetota; class Actinomycetes; order Mycobacteriales; family Mycobacteriaceae; genus Mycobacterium; species Mycobacterium sp. H4Y. Next base: position 449,784 of record NZ_AKIG01000002.1, on the reverse strand, counting down.
TACGGCGCCGCCGCTTACCTGCTCTTTCTTGCCGCATTTCTGTACCTCGTGGCGTTCTTGGGAAACTTCTGGGTGCCGCGAACCGTCGATCACGGCCTGCCGGCGCCGATCGGTGAGGCGGTGCTGATCAACATCGGGCTGCTTGCCGTGTTCGCCGTCCAGCACAGCGTCATGGCGCGGCCGTCGTTCAAGGCGTGGTGGACGCGGATCGTGCCATCGCCGATCGAGCGCAGCACCTACGTGGTGCTGTCCAGCGCCGTGCTGGTGCTGCTCTACTGGCAATGGCGGACGATGCCGGCCGTCGTCTGGGACGTGCGGCCACCGGCCGGGCGCCTGGCGCTGTGGACGTTGTTCTGGCTCGGCTGGGCCATCGCGCTGGCCGCGACGTTCATGGTCAGCCACTTCGACCTGTTCGGCCTGCGCCAGGTGTATCTGGCGTGGCGCGGAAAACCCTACACGCACATAGGTTTTCACGCCCGGATGCTGTACCGGTTGGTGCGCCACCCGCTCATGCTCGGCTTCGTGATCGTCTTCTGGGCGGTGCCCACGATGACGGCCGGACACCTGCTGTTCTCGGTCGCCATGACGGGCTACATCCTGGTCGCCACCCACCTGGAGGAACACGACCTGGTGGAGGCGCTGGGTGAGCAGTATCGCGACTACCGTCGCCGGGTGCCGATGCTGCTGCCGCTGGGACACCGCCCGCGGCGCGACCCGGCCCAACCGGCGGAGCTGCATTAGCTTTCGGGCGAGCGGTTCACCGCGGACGGCCGCTCGCTGCGAGGTGACCGGTGCGGTCACCCGATGTGCAGGGCCACGACCATCCACCTCGCCCCGCTCGCCGCGCCCACCTGCTCCACCCGGCAGGCGATGGCGTGGACCCGGTTCCCGCGGCTGTAGGAGCCGAAGACCTCGGCGGCCGCGTCGGGGTCCCGGTGGCCCGCCGGCTGCAGTCGCATGCGCCGCAACACGGCGGCACCCGCGTGGCCGGGCGCCCGCCCGGCCACCGAACGCCCCACCGCGACAACCGAATCCACCAGGCTGGGCGACAGCAACGGATGCAGCTGGGCGGCCGGGCGGCGCCGGTCGATGACCTCCAGCACGCGCCGCAGCGCCGCGTCGGCGAAGGTCGCCGCCTGGCGCATCCGAGGGGACATGACCGGGCCCGGCGCTCTGCTGAGTTGCCCGGTGTAGGGCCGGGGCGTGGCGTGGCCGCCGCGGCGGCGTAGCGGAGTGCGCGAGGACGGCCGGCACGACGGGACGGTGCGCGGCACATCCCGGGTTTCCGGTTCGTAGTCGACCACCGGCGTGACGCTGAAAGCGCCGGATGGATTCGCAACGGGGCTAGTGTTCAACGCGCACTCTCCAACTTCTCGGCCGGACCGGAAGCCTGCTGGAGAGGGGCAGACAGTCGTCATCATGGCATAAGTCGCCATCGCGCGTCCCCATGCCGACGTGCGCCGCGGGCTGGACGATTACCGTTGGCCAGACATCGTTTGAGGCGACAGGGCGATGAATCGACGAGGAGGACTGCGCCGTATGGTGACCCGGTTGTCCCCGCCGGACGCGTCGTTCTATCGGCTGGAAAACACCGCCACCCCCATGTACGTCGGATCGCTGGCCATCCTGCGCCGTCCGCGGGCCGGGCTGAGTTATGAGACGCTGCTGGCCACCGTCGAGCAGCGGCTGCCCCAGATCCCGCGCTACCGGCAGAAGGTCCGCGAGGTGCCGGTCGGCACGGCCCGGCCGGTGTGGATCGACGACGCCGACTTCGACATCACTTATCACGTGCGGCGCTCGGCGCTGCCCTCGCCGGGCAGCGACGGTCAACTGCACGAACTGATCGCGCGGCTGGCCGCGCGGCCGCTGGACAAGTCGCGGCCGCTCTGGGAGATGTACCTGGTCGAGGGCCTGTCCAAGAACCGGCTCGCCCTCTACACCAAATCGCATCAAGCCCTGATCAACGGGATGGCGGCGCTGGAGATCAACCACGTCATCAGCGACCGGACGAGACGCCCGCCCCCGGCCCCCGAAGACATCTGGATCCCGGAACGCGACCCGGGCAACACCCGGCTGGTGCTGGGCGCGATCGGCGAGTGGCTGACCGGTCCGAGCGCGCAGCTGCAGGCCGTCGGGTCCGCGATCGGCGGCCTGGTGACCAACTACGGCGAGCTCGTCGGCGCGGGGCGCCGGGCGTTCGATTTCGTGCGCAACCTGGCCCGGGGCGACGCGCCCAGCAGCCCGCTCAACGCCACCGTTTCGCGCCATCGCCGGTTCACCGTCGCCACCGGCAGCCTCGAGGACTACCGCGCCGTGCGGGCGCGCTATGACTGCGACGTCAACGACGTGGTGCTCGCGGTGATCGCCGGCGCGCTGGGCAACTGGCTGATGTCGCGCGGGGTGGCGGTGTCGCCGACGGCGACGGTGCGGGCGATGGCGCCGCTGTCGGTGTACGACGACGGCGACCTCGACGCGAGCGGCCCCGGCCAGGCGATCAGCCAGGTCATGCCTTTCCTCGTCGACCTGCCGGTGGGGGAGCCCAACGCCGTGGTGCGGCTCTCGCAGATCGCGCACGCCACCGAGTCCAACCCGACCGCCGCCCAGCTGGTGGACGCCAGGACCATCGTCACGCTGTCGGGGTTCGCCCCGCCCACGCTGCACGCCATGGGAATCCGCGTCGCGACCAGTTTCCCAAGCTTCTCCAAGCGCACGTTCAACCTGCTGATCACCAACGCGCCGGGGGCCCAGTCGCAGATGTACGTCGCCGGCACCAAGTTGCTGGAGACCTACACGGTGCCGCCGCTGCTGCAGAACCAGGCGCTGGCGATCGGCGTGACGTCCTACAACGGCATGCTCTATTACGGAATCAATGCCGACCGCGAGGCCATGAGCGACGTCGACCTGCTGCCGGGACTGCTGAGCCAGGCGCTCGAGGAGCTGCTGGAGGCTTCCCGGTCCTAGCCGGCGGTGAAAACCCCTGCGTGCGGCTATCCTTCGTTGCTGTGAAACCAGCCGCGCCCACGATCTCCGACGCCTCCACGCCGATCTAGCCGACATGACCGTCGTCTACATCCCCGCCACGCTGGCCATGCTGCAGCAGCTCGTCGCCGACGGCTCGCTGCGCCCGGTCAGCGGCACGGCGTTCGCGCTGACGCCAAAGTTGCGCGAGGCCTACGCCGCGGGCGACGACGACGAGCTCGCCGACGTGGCGCTGCGCGAGGCGGCGCTGGCCTCTCTGCGCCTGCTGGCGGGCGAAGCGCCCTCGGATTCCCGGCCGCCGCGCCGCGCGGTGCTGGCCGCCGACGTCGACTTCGACGCATCCGGGGTCACCTACCGTCCCGACCTCGACGACGCCGTCGTCAGGCTGCCCGGCGCGGTCCCGATCGAGGACGTCATCGCCGCGTACGTCGACAACGCGGCTGCCGAGGAGGCGGTGGCCAGGGCCATCGAGGCCGTCGACGCCGCGGACCTGGGCGACGAGGACGCCGAGCTGATCGTCGGCGACGCGCAAGACCACGACTTGGCCTGGTACGCCAACCAGGAGCTGCCGTTTTTGCTGGAGTTGATGTGACGCTGTGAGGCATTCCCGCCCCTAGCGCTAGCTACGACACCGTAGGTTACGGTACCGTAGGTTTCGTGAAGCACACAGAATCGATCACAATGTGAGCGTAATTAAAGCGCCACGTCGTGAGCAGGAGCTTCCTCTGGGCAAACGGAACCCATCGATCGCGGGCAACGTCGTCGACACCAAGCGGCCCGTGGTCGCCGGTGCCGACCGGCATCCCGGCTGGCACGCCCTGCGCAAGCTCGCCGCGCGCATCACGACGCCGCTGCTGCCCGACGACTATCTGCACCTGGCCAATCCGCTCTGGTCGGCGCGCGAACTGCGAGGACGCGTCCTGCAGGTGCGTCGCGAGACGGAGGATTCCGCGACCCTGGTCATCAAGCCGGGTTGGGGCTTCGACTTCGACTACCAGCCGGGCCAGTACATCGGCATCGGACTGCTGATGGACGGGCGCTGGCGCTGGCGGTCGTATTCACTGACCTCGACCCCGGCGGCGACGCCCGCGCGCTCCGGTTCGGCGCGCACCGTGACCATCACCGTTAAGGCGATGCCGGAGGGTTTCCTCTCGTCGCACCTGGTGGCCGGCGTGGAACCGGGCACCGTCGTCCGGCTGGCCGCGCCGCAGGGCAACTTCGTCCTGCCCGACCCCGCACCCGCCTCGATCCTGTTCCTCACCGCCGGCTCCGGGATCACGCCCGTGATGTCGATGTTGCGAACCCTGGTGCGCCGCAACCAAATCGGTGACATCGCCCACCTGCATTCGGCCCCCACGGAATCGCACGTGATGTTTCGCGGCGAGCTGGCCGCGCTGCAGGCCGACCACCCGGGCTATCGGTTGCAGCTGCGCGAGACGCGCACCCAGGGCCGGCTCGACCTGTCCGCGCTGGACGCCGACGTGCCGGACTGGCGCGAGCGCCAGACCTGGGCCTGCGGGCCGGAGGGCCTGCTCACCGCCGCCGAGCGCGTGTGGTCGGCCGCGGGCATCGCCGAGCGGTTGCATCTCGAGCGGTTCGCGGTGTCCAAGGCCGCGCCCGCCGGTGCGGGTGGGACGGTCACCTTCGCGCAAAGCGGACGCACCGTCGCCGCCGACGCCGCGACGTCGTTGATGGATGCGGGGGAGAGCGTCGGCGTGCAGATGCCGTTCGGGTGCCGCATGGGTATCTGCCAGTCCTGCGTGGTCGGCCTGGTGGAGGGCCACGTCCGTGACCTGCGGACCGGCCAGGAGCACGACCCGGGGACCCGGGTGCAGACCTGCGTGTCGGCCGCGTCCGGCGATTGCGTGCTCGACATTTAAAGGCTACTCACAGGTAACCTACGGATTCGTAGGTTACGATAGCGTAGGTCTAGTACCGAACAAACGACCGCAGGGAGATGACGACGATGGCGATCAGTGACGTCGACGTATTCGCCCATCTGACGGACGCCGATATCGAAAACCTGGCCGTTGAGCTCGATGCCATCCGCCAGGACGTGGAAGACTCGCGCGGCGAGCGGGACGCTCGCTACATCCGCCGCACCATCGCGGCCCAGCGCGCGCTTGAGGTAACCGGCCGGCTGTTGCTGGCCGCCAGCTCGCGGCGCTCGGCCTGGTGGGCGGGGACGGTGACGCTGGGCGTGGCCAAGATCGTCGAGAACATGGAGATTGGCCACAACGTCATGCACGGGCAGTGGGACTGGATGAACGACCCCGAGATTCACTCCTCGACGTGGGAGTGGGACATGAGCGGGTCGTCCAAGCACTGGCGCTACACCCACAACTTCGTGCACCACAAGTACACCAACATCCTCGGGATGGACGACGACGTCGGCTACGGCCTGCTGCGCGTCACCCGCGACCAGCGCTGGAAGCGCTTCAACATCTTCAACCTGGTGTACAACACCCTGCTGGCGCTCCTCTTCGAGTGGGGCGTCGGCCTGCAGCACGTGGAGCTCGGCAAGATCGCCAAGCGACGCATGGACAACGACGAAGCCCGGGAGCGGGTCGACGAGTTCCTGGCCAAGGCCGGGCGGCAGGTGTTCAAGGACTACGTGGCGTTCCCCGCGCTGACCTCGTTGTCACCCGGAGCCACCTACATGTCCACGCTGAAGGCCAACGCGCTTGCCAACGTGATTCGCAACGTGTGGGCCAACGCGGTGATCTTCTGCGGCCATTTCCCCGACGGCGCAGAGAAATTCACCAAGACCGACATGATCGGCGAGACCAAGGGTCAGTGGTATCTGCGCCAGATGCTGGGCAGCGCCAACTTCGAGGCCGGCCCCGCCCTGCGGTTCATGAGCGGCAACCTGTGCCACCAGATCGAGCACCACCTGTATCCCGATCTGCCGAGCAACCGGCTGCACGAGATCTCGCTGCGGGTGCGTCAGGTCTGCGACAAGTACGACTTGCCTTACACCACAGGGTCTTTCCTTTTCCAGTACGCGAAGACGTGGCGCACGCTGGCCAAGCTGTCGCTGCCGAACAAGTACCTGCGCGACGACGCCGACAACGCCCCGGAGACCCGCAGCGAGCGGATGTTCGACGAACTCGAGCCGGGTTTTTTGGGTACCGATCCGGCCACCGGCCGCCGCCGCGGTTTGAAGTCCGCGATCGCCGCCGTGCGCGGTTGGCGGCGCGGGAAGCGCGCGGCCGTCGCGCGCAGTGTTGACGATGGCCTCGCCGCCTAGGGGCTCTCTAGAGCTTCTCGCCGAACGTGTTCTGGCGGCGAATATTTCGTTGGCTTATCGCCCTGAGTGCACGCTCGCCGCGGGCGTCGTCAGGGGTGCGTGACGAGGTACGTTTCGTTGCCCAGGTCGGCGGTGAGTTCGTCGACGTCGAAGGGCCGGTCGAGCCGCGCGGCCAACGCCTCCTTGTCGACGAGGAGGCTGATCTCCGCGGTCTGCCGCGCGAAAAGCCGCCCGATGTACGGGTAGATGCGGCGCATGATCGCCCGCTCCGCGGAGGTGCAGCGTGACGCGCAGTAGCCGACGTGGCCGATTTCGTCGGTGAGAATTTCGCTGTAGAGCAATTCGATTCGCCGGGCAACATCGGGTTCGTCGGCGAAGAGCCTTCCGCCGACGCGGCGCAGTTCGTCAAACATGATGCAGCCGGCCATCTCTGCGGCCCCGACGAACAGGAAGCCGAGCCGTTCGGGCAGAAATACGCCCGTCTTGACGAATTGGCGCATCACGAAAGGCGGGGGCACAACCTGGAAGGTGAGATCGAAGACGTCCAGCGCGTAGGCGAGCAGCCGCGTGTGGTAGTGCTCCTCGAGTTCGAGGTAGACGTTCTCGGGCGGCAGGCTTTCGTCGCTGTTACGCCCATAGGTTTCGCCGAGTCCCACGCCGAACCGCTCGGCCTGATTCAGCTTGGCGGTCGCCAGCAGGAACAGCATTTTGGGGTCCAGGCCGGGTTCCGGTCGCCGGCGGCGCAGGTTGCGCAGGAACGTCTGTCGGTCGGCGGGATGGGCCGACCGGACGGGGTTGGCCTCGAGTTCGCCGAAGAACCGCTCTCGGTTCGCCAGCCGCCTGTTGAGCAGGTCGGCCTCGCCGTCGCGGCGGGCCAGGAAGTCCCGGTAGCCCTCGATGCCCGTACGATTCATCGTTTCTCCATTCCCTTGACAATCGTTGTCACGTAACGGCTTAACAGCGCTTCGTCGTGCGCTCCGGTGGACAGCAGCGCGAAAAGCCCGGTGAGGAAGAACGTTCCGAGTTCCGCCGGGTCGGCGTCGGCGGGCACCTGTCCCTCGTCTTGGGCCCGGCCGATCACGCCCACCAGGAACTGGGCGAGGGGATGCTGCATCAATTCGTCTTCGACCGGACGGGTCGAGGAGAAATGCAACCCGAGCATGTCCCGGAAAACGGCGTCGCCCAGCCGGCGTTCGGCACGAAGAACGTGCTGTACAACTTGCGACAGCACCGAGGCCAGATCGCCCGTGGCATCGCCGAGTTCGCTGATGATCCGGGTCTCCTCGTTGCGCTCCACCTCGATAAGGACGTGCTCCTTGGTGGGGAAGTGGAAGTAGAACGTCCCCCTCACCACGCCCGCCGCGGCGGCGATGGCGCTGACGTCGGCGGCGGCAAACCCGCGTTGCGAGATCTCGGACAACGCCGCGTCGAACAGGCGCGCCCGCGTCTCGAGCCGCCGGGCCTCCCGGACGCTCGCGGCTGCGGAGTTGGCCGAGGATGCTGCGCGTGCCGACGCCATGCAGGCACGGTACGCCAATTGCTGACGCCCGTCAATGACGGGCGTCAGCGAATTTGGGTCGTCAGGAGCCGCCGGCCACCTTTTCGGCCAGGGCCGCCAGCTTGCCGTCGAGTTGCTCAGCGGCGCTGAGCAACTCGGGATTGGGCTCGACGACCATGAGCGACGACGGTTTGACGTAGGTCACGCTGCTGCCATCGTCGCCCTCGTCGGCGACCAACAGCTCGACCGGGGCGAACAATCCGGCCTTGACGTCGTGGCGCAGCATGGTGATGGCGATCAGCGGGTTGCCGAGGATGACGCGCAACGCCTTGCGGTCGATGCCGGCCTTGGTGATCCAGGCGCCGTGGTCGACCGTGCCGAATAACATGAATCCACTTGGGCCGGCGTGGTTTTGGATTCGACCCTCGTATTCCTGCCAGTCGCCGGTCGTCGTCGTAATGTCGTCGATCGGCACCGGGCTTTCTCCGATGTCGGCGAGCAGCGCGCCGACCAGCGCGTCATAGCTCTTGGCGCTGTCGTAGCGCACCCGAATGCCCTCGAACTTGGTTTCAGACGCAGACACTTTCGACCTCCTCTGGTCCGATGCTCTCGTGTACCTGGGTACGTGGGGTGCGATCGATGAGCAGGCTGAGCGTTTCGGGCCGGCTGTAGTGGCCGCCGGCATCCATCAGCGCCTTCCGCGTGTTGATCAACGACAAGTCGAGGTCAGCGATGACGTCGCCCTCGCCCGTGCGCAGCGGCTCACCCACGTATTCGCCCTGGGGCGTGATGATCGCGGTGAAGTGGCCGCCCGAGATAGGTCCGATCGGACAGTCGGTGTCGGCCATGATCTGCGCCTGCTGATCCGCTTCGAGCCACGCGGTCGCGTTGACGACGAAGGCGCCCGACTCGAGCGCGTGATTGCGCACGCTGATCTCCATCTGCCGCGCGAACAGGTCGCCGCCGAAAGATCCGGGGAACATGCTCGAGTGGATCTGCTCGTCGTCGGCGATCAAGGCGTAGCGGGCCAATGCATTGAAGTGTTCGTAGCACGCCAACTGTCCGACGCGCCCGACTGCGCTGTCGACCGCGCGCAGCCCACTACCGTCGCCCTGGCCCCAGACCATCCGTTCGTGGTAGGTCGGCATGATCTTGCGGCGGCGCTGCAGCAGGGTGCCGTCGGCGTCGAACAACAACTGCGTGTTGTACAGCGAAGCACCGTCGCGCTCGTTGACACCGATCGATACGACCATGCCTGCCGCACGGGCGGCCTCGGCGATCGCGTCGACCGCCGGCGACGGGATCGCCACGGCCTGGTCGAGGAGCCGCAGGTGCTCCGGTCGCATCTCGAAGGGGCGCTGGACGAACGAGAAGTACGGGTAGTAGGGAATCACCGTTTCCGGGAATGTCGCGAACTGCACGTCGCGGCGTGCCAGCTGCGCGATCTTGCCGACCACCTTTTCCACGGTGCCCTCGCGACTGTAAAGGACGGGGCTGAGCTGCACTGCGGCGGCGCGGATTACGTCCATCGCCCCGTCTCCTAGCCCAGTCGCTCGATGATGGTGGCGTTGGCCATGCCGCCGCCCTCGCACATCGTCTGCAGCCCATACCGGCCGCCGCGCTGCTCCAAAGCGTTCACCAGCGTCGTCATGATGCGAGCGCCGCTGGCGCCCAACGGATGACCAATCGCGATCGCCCCGCCGTTGACGTTGGTCTTGGCCAGATCGGCTCCGGTGTCGTGCGCCCAGGCCAGCACCACGGGCGCGAACGCCTCGTTCACCTCGAACAGGTCGATGTCGGCCAGCGTGAGCCCTGCTTTCGACAACACCTTCTCGGTGGCGGGAATTACGCCGGTCAGCATGTAGAGGGGGTCGGAGCCCACCACGGTGGTGGTGTGGATCCGGGCCAGCGGGCGCAGGCCCAGTTTCTGGGCGACCTCGCTGCTGGTGATCATGACCGCGGCGCTGCCGTCGGACAGCGGTGACGAATTGCCCGGGGTGATCTCCCAATTGATCTGCGGGAAGCGGGCTTTGGCGGCCTCGCTATAGAACGCCGGCTGCAGTCCGGATAGGGTCTGCACCGTCGTACCGGGGCGGATGATCTCGTCGGTCGCGAGCCCGGCAATCGGAATGAGCTCGTTGTCGAACAGCCCGTCCTTGGTGGCGCGGGCCGCCTTCTCGTGGCTGCCGGCGGAGAACTCGTCGAGTTCGGTGCGCGAAAAGCCCCACTTCGCGGCGATCAGCTCGGCGCTGATGCCCTGGGGCACCAGGCCGTCGGGATAGCGCGCGTCCATCCCCTCGCCGAACGGGTTGCTGCCCGGAGACACCTGGCTGCCCATCGGGACGCGCCCCATCGATTCCACGCCGGCGGCGATTACCAGGTCGTAGGCACCGGCGATCACACCCTGTGCCGCGAAGCTGATGGCCTGCTGGCTGCTGCCGCACTGGCGGTCGATGGTGACACCGGGCACCGTCTCCGGGAATCCCGCGCCCAGCAGGGCGTTGCGGGCGATGTTGACGGCCTGGTCCCCGACCTGGGTGACGGCGCCGGCGATGACATCGTCGACCTGTGCCGGATCGACACCGGTGCGCGTCACCAGTTCGCGCAGGCTGTGCGCGAGCAGGTCGGCGGGCAGCACACCGTGCAGCGCGCCACTGGCCTTGCCCTTGCCGATGGGCGTGCGCACTGCTCCGACGATGACGGCGTCGCGGGTCATGGCTCCTCCTCGAGTCCATCTGGGTATATCAAGCTATACTCAGATAAACACCTCGGTATGCTGAAAGCAACCCAGCCGGGGAGGTGATTTAGATGACACTGCTGCAGGGGCCGCTGGCCGACCGCGACGCCTGGTCGGCGGTGGGCGAGTGCGCTATCGAAAAGACGATGGCGGTCGTCGGTACCAAATCCGCGATGCTGATCATGCGCGAGGCGTACTACGGCACCACACGTTTCGACGACTTCGCCCGCCGGGTGGGCATCACCAAGGCCGCCACGTCGGCGCGGTTGGCCGAGCTCGTCGAGCTCGGACTTCTACGGCGCCAGCCCTATCGGGAGCCCGGCCAGCGCAGCCGCGACGAGTATGTGCTCACCCAGGCGGGCATCGATTTCATGCCGGTAGTGTGGGCGATGTTCGAGTGGGGGAGGCATCATCTGCCGGGGCGTCACCGGCTGCGGCTGACACACGTGGGCTGCGGTGCCGAGGTCAGCGTCGAAATCCGGTGCGCCGAGGAACATTTGGTGCCGCCGGATGAACTCGGCATGCGGCTGGCTAAGAAGCCTGGTTGAGTGCGGCCAGCAGCCGGCGGGCGGCCGCGACGCGGCGGGCGGCGGGCCCGGTCAACGCGTCCAGCGCGCACTCGGGGTCGGCCGGCGGGCCCATGTGCCCGCAGCCGCGCGGACAGTCCTCGATGGCGTCCGCCAAATCCGAGAACGCCATCATGACGTCGTCGGGCTGGATATGGGCCAGCCCGAAGGAGCGAATGCCCGGCGTGTCGATCACCCAGCCCGACGTCGCCAGTGGGAGCGCGACCGATTGCGTGGAGGTGTGCCGCCCCCGGCCGATGTCGGTCACGTCGCCGACGGCGCGGTCCGCGTCGGGCACCAACCGGTTCACCAACGTCGACTTGCCGACGCCGGAATGCCCGAGCAGCACGGTGATCTTGCCGGCGAGCAAATCCGCCACGGCGAGCAGGGGATCGTCGCGGCCCGCGACGACCACCGTCAGATCCAGGTCGACGAACTGCTCCGCGAACGGCTCCGGCGGGGCGAGGTCGGTCTTGGTCAGGCACAGGATCGGGGTGAGTCCGCCGGCATAGGCGGCGATCAGCGTCCGGTCCACCAGCCCGGTGCGGGGAGGCGGGTCGGCGAGCGCCACCACGATCAGCAGCTGGTCGGCGTTGGCGACGACCACCCGTTCGGTCGGATCGGTGTCATCGGCGGTGCGCCGCAACACAGTTCGGCGCTCACCGCGGCGCACGATGCGGGCCAGCGTGTCCGTCCGCCCGGACAGATCGCCGACCACATCGACCTCGTCGCCGACGACGATCGGCGTGCGGCCCAGTTCCCGGGCCCGCATGGCGGTGACCCGACGGTCGACGTCGCCGCCCAGCACGCACCCCCAGCGGCCGCGGTCGACACTGACCACCATGGCGGCCTGGGCGTCGGCGTGCTCAGGACGGGTCTTGGTCCGCGGCCGCGAACCCCGGCCGGAGCGGATCTTGACGTCGGACTCGTCGTAGTCGCCGGGCTTCACATGCCGCGGTCTTCCTGGGCGGTCAGCATGTCGGCCCACAGCCGCGGAAAGTCGGGCAGCGTCTTGGTGGTGGCGCCGATGTCGTCGACCTCGACGCCGGCTACCCGAAGCCCGACGATTGCGCCCGCCATCGCCATCCGGTGGTCGGCGTACGCGCGCCAGACGCCCGGCCGCAGCGGTGTTGCGGTGATCACCAGGCCGTCGGGCGTTTCGGTGCAATCGCCGCCCAGGCGGTTGATTTCGGTGCTCAGCGCGGCGAGCCGATCGGTCTCGTGGCCGCGCAGGTGGGCGATGCCGGACAGGCGCGACACCGAGCCCGGGGCGGCCAGCGCCGCCAGCGCGGCCACCGACGGTGTCAGCTCGCCGACCGCGCGCAGGTCGACATCAAAACCGCCGTAGTCCCCGGAGCCGCGCGCCTCCAGGTACGAATCATGTTGGGTGACAACGGCATTCAACTTGCCCAACACAGCCAGGATGTGCTCGGCGGGTTGCACGCTGTTCGCCGGCCATCCCGTGATGCGCACCGCGCCGCCGGTGACGACGGCCGCCGCCAGGAACGGGACGGCGTTCGTCAGGTCCGGCTCGACCACCCAGTGCCGGGCCGCGACCGGCCCGGGTCGCACCCGCCAGCGGTTGGGGACGGAGTCGTCGACGTCGACGCCGGCCTGGCGCAGCATCGTCACCGTCATCGCGATGTGCGGCGCCGACGGCAACGCCGAACCGGTGTGCCGCACCGTCAGCCCCTCGGCGAAAGAGGCCGCGCACAACAGCAACCCGGAGACGAACTGTGACGAGGCCGAGGCGTCGATCTCGACGGTGCCCCCGGGGACCGCGCCGGTGCCCAGGACCCGAAACGGCAGACCCGAGCCGTCGATCCGCACGCCCAACCCGCGCAGCGCGTCGAGTAGCGGCGCGATGGGCCGCGCCCTGGCCTGCTCGTCGCCGTCGAACTCGACGATCGATTCGGCGAGCGCCGCCAGCGGCGGTACGAACCGCAGCACCGTGCCCGCCAGGCCGCAATCGACCTGTGCCATCGGTTCCGGCACCACGCTGCCGCTGACCGTCAACTCCGTCCCGTCGCCGTCGAGGCGCAGGCCCAGCGTGCGCAGCGCGCCGATCATCAAGTCGGTGTCCCGGCTGCGCAGTGCCCCGCTGATGGTCGGGGTGCCTCCCCTGGGCGAGCCCGGGGACCCCGGGCCCTGCGCGGCCGCCAGCGCCGCCAGCACCAGGGCCCGGTTGGTCTGCGATTTCGAACCGGGAACGGTCACGGTCGCGTGCACCGGTTGCGGTGCCTGGGGGGCCGTCCACGTAGTCACCGGTCCATCATCGCCTGTCACCGGTTGCTGCCACCAATAGGAGTTCGCGACTTCTGCCACCGACAGGAGTTCGGTGGCTCTGCCACCCATAGGAGTTCCGTGGCTTCTGCCACCCATAGGAGTCCCGTGGCTTCTGCCACCATGGAGGTATGTGCGGACGGTTTGCGGTCACGACCGACCCGGCCCTGTTGGCCCAGAAGATCAAGGCGATCGACGAGACCACCGGCGCCGACGCCGATTCGAGCGCGCCCAACTACAACGTGGCTCCGACCTCGACCATCGCGACCGTCGTCAGCCGGCATTCCGAACCCGAGGACGAGCCGACGCGGCGGGTGCGGCTGATGCGCTGGGGCTTGGTGCCGCCGTGGGCCAAGGCGGGCACCGACGGCGCGCCCGAAACCAAGGGCCCGATGCTGATCAACGCCCGCGCCGACAAGGTCACCAGCTCGCCGGCCTTCCGGACCAGCGCCAAGTCCAAGCGTTGCCTGATCCCGATGGACGGCTACTACGAATGGCGGGTCAATTCCGACGCCGCGGCCGGCAAGAAGTCCCGCAAGACACCGTTTTTCATGTACCGGGAGGACGGTGAGCCGCTGCTCATGGCGGGCCTGTGGTCGGTGTGGAAGCCGGCCAAGGATGCGTCGCCCCTGCTGAGCTGCACGATCATCACCACCGACGCGCCCGGGGAGCTCGCGCAGATCCACGATCGGATGCCGTTGGTGATGCCCGAACGCGATTGGGACCGGTGGCTCGACCCCGACGCCCCGATCGACGAAAAACTGCTGGCCCGCACGCCCGACGTGCGCGCCATCCGCACGCGTGAGGTGTCGACGCTGGTCAACAACGTGCGCAACAACGGCCCGCAGCTACTCGAGCCGGCCGAGCCGGAGCCCGAGCAGGCACGGCTTCTCTAGCGGAACACGCGCGGGTTATGCCGCGCCGGGATTGTCGGCTTCGTCGTCGTGTTCGTGGTGGAGGAGTTTTTCGGGGTGGTGGTAGGTGTTGGTGCGGGGTTGGCCGCGCTCGAGGTGGGGTGGGGATTTCCATTCGGTCTCGCCGCGCGTGTTCTTGCGGGTGGTCCAGCCGCCGGGTTGGAGCATGCGGTGATGCGGGCCGCAGGCGAAGGTGAGGTCGTTGATGTCGGTGCTGTGGCAGGTGGCGTAGTCGGTGACGTGATGCACCTCGCAGTAGTAACCCGAGACGGTGCAGCCCGGTGCGGTGCAGCCGCGGTCCTTGGCGTACAACACGATTCGCTGTCCCGGGGAGGCCAGGCGTTTGGTGTGGTAGAGCGCCAGGGCCTTTCCTCTATCGAAGATGGCCAAGTAGTGATGCGCATGGCGGGCCAGGCGGATCACGTCGCTCATCGGCAGGATGGTGCCCCCGCCGGTCAGGGCTCGCCCGGCGGCGGCCTCCAGCTCTTGCAGGGTGGTGGTGACGATGATGGAGGCCGGTAACCCGTTGTGCTGCCCCAACTCCCCGGAGGCCAACAGCCCACGCAGCGCCGCCAGCAGGGCGTCGTGGCCGCGCTGAGCCTTCGAGCGCGTATCACCGTCGATGGCCTCTTGGCTGGGCGTCCCCTCCACGCACGGAATGTCGTCGAGGGGGTTGCACATGCCCGGGGCACCGAGTTTGGCCTCCACGGCTTCGAAGGTGGCGCGTAGTTCGGGGGTGATCAGGCCCCGCAACTCCGACATGCCGTCGGGTCGTTGGCGCCCCAGGGTCACCCCGCGGCTACGGGCCCGGTCCTCATCGGTGAAGAGACCGTCGGGATTGAGGCAATCTTCGAGGACCTGCGCCAGGCCGTCGAGTTCGTCGGGCCGGTGATACGCGGCGTGGCCGGCCAGGTCGGCTTCGACGCGCTCGCGGGTGACCGTGCCGATCCAGCCGGGCAGGCGGCGAAAGAATCTGCGGATCACCGCCACATGGGCAGCACCCAGCTCACCGCGGCGTTGAGCGGCGGCGGTGGCCGCCAACACCGGGGGCAAGGGTTCACCGGTTAGCCCGTGGCGTGGGCCCAGATCGGCGGCGTCTTTGACCCGCCGGGCGGCTTCGGCGCGGCTGATCAGTGTGCGGTCGGCGATGGCGTGGGGCAAGGTGCCGCCGAGTTCTTGGATGCTGGCTTGGCGTGCCAGGTGGTTGATCAACGCATGCTCGGGGACCGGCAGCCGGCGGCGCACGTTTTCGCAGCGCTCCAACAGCGCCAGGCATTCCCGAGGAGCCAGCGCATCAAAACTCAGTGCCCCCACGCCCTCGATGGCGGCATCGAGCGCGTCGAAGGCCGCGCTGATCGCGTCCCGATCGCTGATGCCGCCCGAACTCATACCCGTCAAACTATCGAGGGCCACCGACAGAAAACCCCGCATTGTGACCACTGAAACAACAGTGACACAAGGGATTTCAATATACGTTTCCGATATCCGAAAACCTGGTCAGGGTAGGGCAAGGAAGGCAGATGACGCGCTCGCCGCCAGCCGAGACCCTTAACCCCGCTGCGCCGCGAGCGCCACGGCGGTGGCCACCGCCTCCAGCAGGTGGGTGAGTTGCTCGGCGTCGCCGACGGTGCGGTCGCCGGCGGCCAGCCGGGTGAAGATGCCGGCGATGAAGGTCGTGACGGCGGTGGTCTGCGCGGTCAGCAGTTCGGGGTCGCGGGTGTCCGGCTGCAGGTGGGCGATGGCGTCGCGGGCCATCGCGTTGATCCGGGCGACGAACACCTGCGACGTCTCGGCCAGATCGGGATCGCGCGCGGCGCCCAGCAGCAACTCGTGGCGCGCCCGGTTCAGCATCAGCCCGGTCCCGTCGGCCTGCATCATGGTCAGCTGGGCCAGGTGCGCGAACGGCGAGACCGGGTCGACCGGCTCATCGATCACCGACTGCAAATTGGCGACGTCGATCTCGGCCACGCGCTTGCCGACGCCGCGCAGCAGGGCCGCGCGGGTGCGGTAGTAGTACGACGTGGTGCCCTCGGGGACGCCGGCGCAGCGGTCGACCTGCCCATGGGTGAGGCCACGCGATCCGTGCTCGGCCAGCACCCGGATCGCCGCGTCGCACAGGTCGCGGCGGCGTTCATCGCCGTCGCGCTTGCGGGATCTCGTACTGGCGGCCATGGGTCACCGAAGGACGGTGCCGCCGTCGATGTTGACGACCTGACCGTTGATCCACTCGCCCTCCCTGGACAGCAGGAAGGCGACCAGCGCGGCGATGTCGCCGGGCTCGCCGACGCGCGGTCCGCGAATGCGCTTGAGCGCGCCGGCCTCCAGGTCCGGCCACTGCGGCACCGAGCGGATGGTCTCGGTCGCGGTGAAGCCGGGCGCGACCGCGTTGCACCGGATGTTGTCCTTCCCCCACCGCGACGCGACGTGGCGAGTGAGCGCGCCGATGCCGGCCTTCGCGGTGGCATAGGCCGGGCGCGCGGGCTCTCCTTGGAACGCCGCCGCCGACGACATGTTGACGATGGCACCGCCGCCGCGATCCAGCATTCTCGGAATGGCGTATTTCATCGCGGCCACATACCCGCGCAGGTTCACCGCCATCACCCGGTCCCAGACGTCGAAATCGATGTCCACCACGTCGGTGTCGGCCCGGATGATGCTCATGTCGGCGCCCACGTTGAACAGCAGGTCCACGCCGCCGAAAGTCGTTGCGGCGGTGTCGATCAGCCCTGCGACCGACGCGGGATCCGCCAGGTCGAAAGCCACGTGCGTCGCCGTGCCGCCGGTCGCGGCGATGCGTTCGGCCGTCTGCCGCGCGCCGTCGTCGGCGACGTCGCCGACGATTACCCGGCAGCCTTCGCCGGCGAGACGGGCGGCCGTCGCCGCGCCGATGCCGGTGGCGCCGCCGACCACGACCGCCACCTTGTCGATCAGACCCTGCAATCCCATGTATATTGACTTTACCTCTAGAACTGTAGAGGATCGCCAGTCATGGCTGGGATTCATCGGGAGCGGCCCGGGGCCGGCGACCTGTCGGCGGCGACGGACACGCCCGCGCTGGCCCTCGGCGACGGCGTCTGGATGTCGCCGGGCGTCTCCAACGCCTACGCGGTGGCCACCGACGAGGGGAGGGTCATCGTCAACAGCGGGCTGGTCTTCGAGGGGCCGCTGCACCGCAAGGCTTTTGCCAAGGTGCCGGGCCCGACACGGGCCATCATCGTCACCCAGGGGCACGCCGACCATTGGGGCGGGGTGAACGCGCTGCGCGACGAGAGCACCAACGTCGTGATGCATCGCAACTACCGGTACTGGCGCGACGACAACACACTGCTCATGGGCTACCGGGTGCCCAAGACGTCGTTCGCCTTCCAGAAGTTCTCCGACGCCGTGCTCGAGCACTTCAAGACCCTTGACCCCGCGACCATCGACTTCTCGTTCCCCGAGCCGACGACGACGTTCGACCAGCGCCACAACATCACCGTCGGAGGGCGTACCTTCGAGCTGGCGTGGACGCCGGGCGGCGAGACCACCGACGCACTGGTGGTGTGGCTGCCGCAGGAGCGAATCCTGTTCACCGGCAACCTGTTCGGCCCGCTATTCGGGCATGTCCCGAATCTGATGACCATCCGCGGCGACCGCTATCGCGATCCCGTTCTCTACATCGAGTCGTTGAACACCGTGCTCGAATACGGACCGCAGCGACTGATCACCGGCCACTTCGACCCGATCGAGGGCGCCGACCGCATCGCGGAGGAAGTCACCGCGATGCATGACGCCATGCAGGCCGTGCACGACCGCACCGCCGAACTGATGAATTCCGGCGCCGACGTCCATACCGCGATGCGCGAGGTCACCGTGCCCGAGCACCTCGACATCGGCGAAGGGTACGGCAAGACCTCGTGGAATGTGCGCGCCATCTGGGAGATGTACACCGGGTGGTTCCGGCATCGCTCCACCACCGAACTGTACGGTGTGGCACCGGATTCCGTAGCGGCCGATGTGGTGAGCACCGCCGGGGCCGACGGCCTCGTCGACGCGGCCCGCGCGCACCTGGCGGCCGGGCGGCCGGTGCAGGCCATCCACCTCACCGACCTGATCCTGGCCGCCCAGCCGTTGCACGCGGCGGCACGTGCCGTCGCCGCCGAAGCCCACGAGGCGCTGTTGGCCGACGCCGACAACTTCTGGGAAAAAGCGTGGCTCACCAAATCCATCAACGAACTGAGGTCACCCGAATGAACACCGTCAACTTCGATTTCACCGGCGCCACCGTGCTGGTGACCGGCGGCACCAGCGGCATCGGCAACGCCATCGCCGCCGCATTCGCCGGGGCGGGCGCGGCCGTCACCGTCACCGGCACCCGCGGGTCCGCCGCGGACTATTCCGAGACGGATCTGAGCGCCTACACCTACCGCCAGTGCCAGATACAGGACCCGAAATCGGTTGACGCCCTGGCGGACTCGCTGGGTGAGCTCGACATCTTAATCAACAACGCCGGCGGCCCCTACCCGGCGGGTGACGAATACGACCCGGACGGCTACGTCGCGTCGGTGACGCAGAACATGTTCGGCCCGATGCGGCTGACCATGCGCTGCCATGACCTGCTCAAGTCCAGCCAGGCTCCCGGCGGGGCGAGCGTCGTCAGCGTCGTGTCGATGTCCGCGTTCCGCTCCGCCGTGTTCGTCCCCGGCTACGCCTCGTCGAAGATGGGCCTGATCGCCCTCACGATGAACCTGTCGCGGCGATGGGCCAACGACGGGATCCGGGTCAACGCCATCGCACCCGGGCTCATCGACACCCGAATGACCCACCCGGCCATTGGCATTCCCGAGGTGATGGACGTCGAGATCGGCTTCCACACGCCCCTGGGCAGGCCCGGCACACCCCAGGACTGCGCCGGCGCGACGCTGTTCCTGTGCACCGACGCCGCCTCGTACATCACCGGCACCACCATCGCCGTCGACGGCGGATACCTGACGGTCTAAAACGATGAGCGACAACAACTTCGACAACGTCTCGACCACCGACGACGTCTTCAAGCTGGCCGCACAGCGCACCGGCCTCACCGAGATCGATTCCGACTCGTGGCGAGACGGCCTGGCCATCATGCTCGACGAGCTCAACAGTTCGCCCGCGTTCACCCCGTTCGGCCGCGAACGCGTCCTCACCGACGCCACCGACGCGCTCGGGCGGCGCATGCAGGTCCACGCCTACATCCAGGAGCACCCCGAAGTCCTCGACGCGCCCGTCGAGCGACCGCTGATCGTGCTGGGCATGCCCCGCACCGGAACCACGGTCATCAGTTACCTGCTCGACCAGGATCCGGCCCGGCGCTCGCTGCTGCACTGGCAGTGCGTGCACCCGATCCCGCCGGCCACTACCGAGGCGCTGCGCACCGACCCGCGCTGCCTGGCCCTGCTGGAGGAACAGCGCAAAATCCTGGACATGGTCACGCAGGCCAAAGTGCCGCTGCCGCACTGGGAAGACGCCGATGGGCCCACCGAGGACATGTTCATCCACAATCAGGATTTCAAGGGGCTGTCCTGGGACTCGTTCCTGTCGACCTCGCGCTACGCCGAATGGCTGTTCCACGAGGCCGACATGACCAGCACGTACGAATATCAGAAGCGTTACCTGCAGGTGTTGCAGTCCACCGCACCTGGCAACTGGAGCCTCAAGATGCCGTCGCATTCGGTGCATATCGAGGCGCTGCTCAAGGTGTTCCCCGACGCCCGGCTGATCTGGGCGCACCGCGACCCCTACAGGGCGACGGGGTCGCTGTGCAACCTGTGGAAGCTGCCCAAGGGGATGGTGCTGCATCCCGATGCCATCGACCTGAATGCCATGGGGCGCAACGCCATGGCGCAGATGCGCTACCACGTGGAGCGGCCGCTGCGCGCCCGCGATCGCATCGGCGACGAGCGCTTCTTCCACATGTACTACCACGAGATGATGCGTGACCCGATGGACGTCATGCGGCGCATCTACGAATGGGCCGACGAGCCGCTGACCGCAGAATCCGAAGCGCGGATGCGCAATTGGCTCGCCGAGCACCCCCAGGACCGGTTCGCGCTCAATGCTTACACCCTCGACCAGTACGGCCTGACCGTCGAAGCGCTCGAACCGATCTTCGCCGAATATCTCGATATGTTCGACATCGAACTGGAAGGCACAGCATGAATCCGGCGGACTGCTATCACACCGGGCTGGTGGTTGACGATATGGCCGCCGCCGCGGAACGGCTCACTGGGGTGATGGGGTACCGGTGGACGAAACCGGTCGATGCCACGTTGAGCGTGGCTACCGCGGACGGCGACATCGAAGTGCCGTTCCGGTTTGTCTACTCGGTGGACGCACCGCACCTGGAGGTGATTCAGGCTGTGCCGGGCACGATCTGGACCCCGCCGCCCGGGGGCGGCGCCCACCACATCGGCTACTGGGTCGACGACATGGCCGGTGCCGCAGCGCAACTCGAACGCAGCGGGTACCGGCTCGAGGCGCGACCCAGCGGCGAGACGCTGTCGATGTTCGCCTACTACGTCGACCCGGCTGGAGTCCGCATCGAGATCGTGGACCGGGCACTGTTTCCCGACTGGCCGGGGTTTCTGCAATCCATGGCGGCTTGACCGTAAGACGGAGGAGTCACCGATGAAGATGTCAATGGTCACCGGCCCGGGCAAGGCCGAGGTGCTCGACGCCGAGCGTCCCACGGTGGGCCCCAACGACGTACTGGTCCGGATGCGCGCCTGCGGCATCTGCGGCTCGGACGCCTTCTACATCACCATCGGCGGGCTGCCCCCGCGCCAGGGGCACACGCCGCTCGGACACGAGCCCGCCGGGGAGATCGCGGAGGTCGGCGCGAAGGTGAGCGGCCTGGCCGTCGGCGACCACGTCGTCATCAACCCGATGGCCGCCCCGGGCGGCATCATCGGCAACGGCGGGCCCAGCGGCGCGCTCGCCGACTACCTGCTCATCGAAAACGCCGTGCGCGGTACGAGTCTCGAGGTCATCCCCGACCACGTCCCGTGGGAGGTCGCGGCGCTCAACGAGCCGATGGCCGTCGCGCGCCACGGCGCCAACCGGTGCCGACCCAAGCCGACGGACAAGGTCGCCGTGTTCGGCGCCGGACCGATCGGCCTGGGCGCCACGCTGGCGTTCAAATCCCTTGGCGTGAGCCACGTCGTCGTCGTGGACCTGCTCCCCGGCCGGCTGGACAAGGCGCTGCAGATCGGCGCCGACGCCGTCATCAACTCCGGCGACGAGGACGTCGTGGCGCGGCTGATCGAACTGCACGGCGCGGGCGAGAGCATGTACCCCGGAAAGGCCGGCACGAACATCTATCTCGACGCGGCCGGTGTGCCCGCCGTCGTCAACACCGCGCTCGCCGCGGCGCAAAAGGGCGCCACCGTCGGCATCGTCGGCGTGCACAAGGAGCCGGTGCCCGTCGACCTCATCAACCTGATGAGCAACGAGATCACCCTGCTGGGGAGCATGGGCTACCCCGACGAAATCTTCGAGGTGACCAAGGATCTCGTCGCGAACTGGGAGAAATACGCGCTGATCGTCAGCCACACCATCCCGTTCGGAAGCGTCGGTGAGGCGCTCGAGCTCGCCCAGACTCCGGGCGCCGCGGACAAGGTCGTCGTCACGTTCGGCTGATGTCGGCGGTGATCGCGCCGGTGAGGCGGATCAGGTCCCGGGGCGCGACCGCGACGTCATAATGCCGCTTGCCGGCGCTGCACAGGATCCGATCCCAGCGCAACGCGGAGGCGTCCAGGACCGTGCGGAGCCGCTTGCGCTGACCGAACGGCGAAATGCCGCCCACCACATAGCCGGTGGCCCGCTCGGCGGCGGCCGGCTCGGCCATGACGGCCTTGGGCACACCCAGCGCCGCGGCGACCGCCTTCAGCGACAACCGCCACGGCACCGGCACGATCGCGACGGCCAGCTCACCCGGCAGGGCGACGATCAGGGTCTTGAAGACCTGTTCGGGCGCGACGTCGGACGACTCGGACAGGTCGGTGACCGCGTCGAAGTGCAGAACCTGGTGCGGCACACCGGCTTTCATCAACGCGGCGATGCCCGGAGTGGCCGCGCCGCCCACCGGCTACCTCCGCTGGTCGTGACCCGCGGCGCCCGGCTGCGCCGCGCTTGCGATCACGACTAGGGCCCCGAGTACCCCGGCGGGTTGACGCCGTCGACCCAGAAGTCCACGCCCAGCTTCGAACCCGGCACGCAGTCGTACGTCGAGAGGTCCTTGACGCCGGATTCCACCAGCACGTCCTCGCACAGCAGCATGTTGCCGGTGTACTCCCTGGACGGCTTGTTGAGGACGACGTAGGCGGCGTCCGAGTACACCTCGGGCTTGCGGGCCCGGCCCATCGCCTCGTCGCCGCCGAGCAGGTTCTGCACCGCGGCCGTCGCCACCAGCGTGCGCGGCCACAGCGTATTCGACGCGATGCCCTCGTCCCGCATTTCTTCGGCGATGCCCAGCGCGCACAGCGTCATGCCGAACTTGGCCATCATGTACGCCGTCGGCTTCAACCACTCGCGGCCCAGCAGCACCGGCGGCGACAGGGTCAGGATGTGCGGGTTCTCGCGGCCCTTCAGATGCGGGATGCATGCCTGCGACACCGCGTACGTGCCCCGCACCTGGATGCCGTTCATCAGGTCGAACCGCTTCATGGGCACCTCGGTGACCGAACCCAGGTTGATCGCCGACGCGTTGTTCACGCAGATGTCGATGCCGCCGAACTGCTCGACGGTCTTGGCCACGGCCGCCTCGACCGAATCGGGGTCGCGGACGTCCCCGACGATCGGCAGGGCCTGCCCGCCCGCCTCTTCGAGCTCCTTGGCCGCGGTGAACACCGTTCCCGGCAGCTTCGGGTGCGGCTCGGCGGTCTTGGCGATCAGGGCGATGTTGGCACCGTCCTGCGCGGCGCGCTTGGCGATCGCCAGGCCGATGCCTCGGCTGGCGCCGGAGATGAACATGGTCTTGCCATTCAGGGACATGGCGTCACACTAACGCCACGCCCGAATCGGTCCGATCGGGGTCTACGCCGGGGAGCGGGCACCGATATCGCGGGCCGAATTCCGCCCGGAAATAGCCGGATCGCGCGCGCGGTTGATCCAATTGGTTTTCGATGCGGTGGGTCACACCCGGGCAAAAGCTGTCGGGGTGAGCCTTTAGATTGGGAGGAGCAGCGTGGTGTCAACGGCGACGAGCCTGTTAGGCGAGGAGCAGTTGGCTGGCGTCCTTGCGAGTCCGGTGGCACTTTCGGTGCTTTCCGGTAACACCGCAGCAGAAGGGACCGGGTTAATCGATATGGCCGATTCTCTAGATGGCCGCGATAGCGCGGCGGGGCCGTCCATCACCGAACCCGCGGCGCCCGAAGAGACGGACGCGGAATTGACGGCGCGGTTCGAGCGCGACGCGATTCCCCTGCTGGACCAGCTTTATGGCGGTGCGCTGCGCATGACGCGGAATCCCGCCGACGCCGAGGATTTGCTGCAAGAGACGATGGTGAAGGCCTACGCGGGGTTCCGCTCGTTTCGCGCCGGGACCAATCTCAAGGCGTGGCTGTACCGGATCCTGACCAACACCTACATCAACAGCTACCGCAAGAAGCAGCGCCAGCCCGCGGAGTACCCGACCGAGGAAATCACCGACTGGCAGCTGGCCGCCAATGCCGAGCATTCCTCCACCGGGCTGCGTTCGGCCGAGGTGGAGGCGCTGGAGTCGCTGCCGGACTCCGAGATCAAAGACGCGCTGCAGGCCTTGCCGGAGGAATTCCGGATGGCGGTCTATTACGCCGACGTCGAGGGATTTCCTTATAAGGAAATCGCGGAAATCATGGACACGCCCATCGGAACGGTAATGTCACGGCTGCACCGCGGTCGACGGCAACTGCGCGGCCTGTTGGCCGACGTTGCCAAGGAGCGGGGCTTCAACCGCGGTCAGCAGGCGCACGAGGAGGTGTCGTCATGAGCGAGTTCGCCGGCCAGGGCGGTGCTTCGGCGGATGCCTGCCCTAACGACGAGTCCCACGGCAGCGTCGGCTGCGCGGAGGTCATCCGCCAGGTATGGCTGCTGCTCGACGGTGAATGCGGCCCGGACACCCGCGAACAACTGCGCAGGCATCTCGAGGCGTGCCCCGGCTGCTTCAAGCACTACGGGCTCGAAGAGCGGATCAAGGCGTTGATCGCCACCAAGTGCAAAGGTGAGAGGGCCCCGGAGGGCCTGCGCGAGCGGCTACGGCTCGAGATTCGGCGCACCACCATCATCCGGGGTACGCAGTAGCGTCCTCAGGAATTGGGCCGCTTGCCGTGGTTGGCCTTGCTGTGCTTGCGGTCGCGCTTCTTACGGCCTCGTTTGGCCATGGGTCGAACCTCCGTTGATTGCTGTCAAACCAGGCGCCTGGCGCCGGTTGGCTTGTCGTCCAGTCTCTCATGAGACGCGTCGCGCAGTGTCTTCGCCCTGGTGCGGCCCGCGGGAGGGGCCGGGCGCCGTCGTCGCGGTGGGGCCTGTGGTTCGATGTAGGCGACCTGATAGAACGTTGATGGACCAACCAGCGATGGACCAACAACCAGCGATGACCAGCGGCCAGCCTGCGCAGAGGCCGAAACGAGTGGGGTGAAGATGGCCGAGGATGTGCGCGCCGAGATCGTGGCCAGCGTGCTCGAAGTCGTTGTCAACGAGGGTGATCAGATCGGCAAAGGCGACATCGTGGTGCTGCTGGAGTCGATGAAGATGGAGATCCCCGTCCTTGCGGAGGTCGGCGGCACCGTCAGCAAGGTGAGCGTGTCGGTGGGCGACGTCATTCAGGCGGGCGACATCATCGCGGTGATCAGCTAGCCGGTCGGGCCCCTTCGACCGGCCGCCGGGGAACGACCCGGGGAGTAAGCGATGTCAACTCTCGGTGATCTGCTCGCCGAACACACCATGCTGCCGGGCAACGCGGTCGACCATCTGCACGCGGTGGTAGGGGAGTGGCAGCTGCTGGCCGACCTGTCGTTCGCCGACTACCTGATGTGGGTACGTCGCGACGACGGCGTGCTGGTGTGCGTGGCGCAATGCCGCCCCAATACCGCGCCCACGGTGCTACAGACCGATGCGGTGGGCACCGCCATCTCCTCCGAGCGGCTGATCCTCGTCGCCGACACCTTCGCGTCGGGCACCGCCAAGAGGGATGACCTTGCGGGCCAAGAGAATTCGTGGTTGCCGGGCACGCACGTCGAGGCGTCCCCGGTGCGATACGGCGGCCAGGTGGTCGCCGTGCTCACGCATCATCAGACCGCGGTGGCCGCCGACCGCGCGTCCGGGCAGCTGGAGATCGCCTACCGGCAGTGCGCCGGCGACCTCGTCCACATGCTCGCCGAGGGCACCTTTCCCGACGCGGGGGACGTGGTGATGTCGCGCTCCACCCCCCGGGTCGGCGACGGCTTCATCCGCCTCGATGTCAAGGGCGTCGTCGACTACGCCAGCCCCAACGCGCTGTCGGCCTACCACCGCATGGGCCTGACCGCCGACCTGGAGGGACACAACCTCATCGAGGTCACGCGCCCGCTGATCTCGGATCCGTTCGAGGCGCAGGAAGTGGCCGAGCATGTGCGGGATCTGGTGGCCGGCGGGCGCAGCATGCGCATGGAAGTCGACGCCGGGGGAGCCACCGTGCTGCTGCGCACGCTGCCGCTGGTGGTCGACGGCGCCAGCGCCGGCGCGGCGGTGCTGATCCGCGACGTCACCGAGGTCAAGCGCCGCGACCGGGCCCTGATCTCCAAGGACGCCACCATTCGCGAAATCCACCACCGGGTGAAGAACAACCTGCAGACCGTCGCGGCGCTGCTGCGCCTGCAGGCCCGCCGCACGGCCAACGCGGAGGGGCGGGAGGCGCTCATCGAGTCGGTGCGCCGGGTGTCGTCGATCGCGTTGGTGCACGACGCGCTGTCGATGTCGGTGGACGAGCAGGTCAACCTCGACGAGGTCATCGACCGAATCCTGCCGATCATGAACGACGTGGCCTCGGTGGACCGGCCGATCCGCATCAACCGGGTCGGCGATCTGGGCGTGCTGGACTCGGACCGCGCGACGGCGCTGATCATGGTGATCACCGAGCTGGTGCAAAACGCGATCGAGCACGCCTTCGACCCGGCGGTCGAGGAAGGGTCGGTGACGATCCGGGCCGAGCGCTCCGCGCGCTGGCTGGATGTGGTCGTGCACGACGACGGCCGCGGGCTGCCCGACGGCTTCAGCCTCGAGACCTCCGACAGCCTCGGGCTGCAGATCGTGCGGACGCTGGTGTCGGCGGAACTGGACGGCACCCTGGGCATGAGCCAGGCCCCGGCCCGAGGCACCGACGTGGTGCTGCGCGTCCCGATCGGTCGGCGGACCCGAATGCTGCTGTAGGCACACGCAAGAGTGCGGCCCCGACAATCGTCGAGGCCGCACCGTTTTGCGTTATCTGGGTTAAACCCCGCTGCGGGCCTTCGTCCGGGCGTTGCGACGCTTCAGCGCACGCCGCTCGTCTTCGCTCATGCCGCCCCAGACGCCGGAGTCCTGGCCCGTGTTCAGGGCCCAGCCGAGGCACTCTGTGGTCACCGGGCACCGATTACAGACCAGTTTCGCGTCAGCGATCTGCGCGAGCGCCGGACCACTGTTCCCCACCGGGAAGAACAGCTCCGGGTCTTCGTCACGACAGACCGCCTTGTGGCGCCAATCCATACGTCTTTACTCCTTACTGAGTGCGCAGCAAGGCGCACGGCTATTTTCTTCGGCTGTTAAACGCGTGCAGAAGAAAAGGGGCCGCACCCCTACGTAAATTTCTGCATGCAACCTTTTGATCGTTTCACAGGCTCAACAGATGTCAATAGTGTGAGTTCGCTCGTGGGCTATCTCACTTTGATCATCTCGTAGTCAAGCCCTTACTCCGTTGTACTACACTGACGGGCCTCTCCCCGCCCGTGTTGGTGTCGCGTGCGCCACAGCCCACGCGTCGCCGCAGGTCAGCGTCGTTTTTGCTGAGGAGGGGCGGCCACCGCCAGCGCGTCGGGCACCGACTTGAACGTCATGGTTTCGCGCACGCCGAGGTAATCCCCGTCGAACTGGCAGGCGACGGGGCCCCCGGTCGAGGTAACTCGCACGCACGGCAGGTCGTCCTCGGTGACGAGGTGCTTGAAGTTGAACGTGGGCCGTTTTGCGAACATCTGCCGGACGATCCGCAGGGTCGGGATCGTCTTCAGGTTGGTCGGCGCGAACACCCCCAGTCCCGACTCGAAGCTGCAGCCTGGGTTGGTCCACACCGGCCGCTCGTTGGCGAACGTCCACGGGCTGGAGTTGGAAACGAACGCGAAGCTCACCCCTGTGATGGGTTCGCGGCCGGGAAGTTCGAGCGTCAGCATCGGCTCGCGGCGAGTGTAGGCCCACACGGCCGGCACCGATGCGCGGATGTAGCGCCACGCGGTGACCTTGCCCCCCTTGCTGCGTTCGGCCTCGACCGCGGCCACCACCTCGGCGTCGACACCCATGCCGGTGTTGAACACGGCCCACCGCTCGCCGCAGTCGATCAGGCCGATCCGGCGCCACGTGCCGCGCCGCTGGTAGTCGTCGAGCAACTGTATGAGCTGGTTGGTGGCCGCGACCGGATCCGCAGAGACGCCCAGCGATCGCGCCAGCACGTTCGCCGAACCGCCGGGCACCACGGCCACCGCGGGCACCGGGCCGCTCGGAAGCGTGCCGGGGCGGCCGAGCAGACCGTTGACCACCCCGCTCACCGTGCCGTCGCCGCCGTGCACGACCACCAGGTCGACGCCGTCGGCGACGGCCTTCTGCGCGAGCTCGGTGCCGTGCCCGCGGTGGTTGGTGTGTTCGACGCTGAGCTGTAGCCGGCTCTTGAGGGCGTGGGCCAGCAGATCGCGACCGGCCGGCGTGGTGGAAGTGGCTGTGGGGTTGACGATCAGCACGGCCCGCATGAAGCACGAGCTTAGGCGGTGCGACGATGCGCGCCGCAGCGCGGCGTGAGGAGGAGCGCCGCAATCGGGTTAGGCGGTGCGACGATGCGCGCCGCAGCGCGGCGTGAGGAGGAGCGCCGCAATCGGGTTAGGCGATGCGACGATGCGCGCCGCAGCGCGGCGTGAGGAGGAGCGTCGCCGCCCTGACTACGCTGGCGCTGTGACGCCGCCATCCGCCCCGACCGCCGTCCGCCGCGCCGGCGTCGTCGTCGCCGTGCAGGGGGTGGCCGCGCTGATCGTGGCCGTGGTCCTAGTGGTGCGCGGGATCGCCGGGGCCGACCAGCACGTGGCCAACGGTCTGGCCACCGCCGGCTGGTTCGTCCTCGTCGGCGCCGGGGTGATCGCCGCGGGCCGCGCGCTGATGCTGGGCAAGCGCTGGGGCCGCGGCCTGGCCGTGATCACCCAGCTGCTCCTGCTGCCGGTGGCGTGGTACCTCGCGGTCGGATCACACCAGCCCGGCTACGGGATCCCGGCCGGGCTTGTCGCGCTGGTCGTGTTGGGGTTGCTGTTCAGCCCGGCCGCGGTGCGCTGGGCCGCCGGCGGTCAGGGCGACTCCGCCAGCCACGCCAACTGCGACCCCGACAGCCGGTAGGTGGTCCACTCGTTCTGCGGTTCCCCGCCGATCCCGTCGTAGAGCGTGATGGCGTCGGTGTTCCAGTTCAGCACCGCCCAGGACAACCGGGTGTAGCCCCGCTGCACGCATTCGTTGGCCAGCGCCGCGAGCAGCGCCCGGGCCAGCCCGCGGCGGCGAAATCCCGGGCGCACGAACAGATCTTCCAGATAGATGCCGGCCACGCCGTCCCAGGTGGAGAAGTTGACGAACCAAAGCGCCATCGCCGCGACCTCGCCGTCCACCTCCGCCACGTGTCCGTACACCGTTGGGCGGTCACCGAAAAGCGCTGCGGATATTTGTGTTTCGGTGACAGTGCATTGATCGGCGGCGTGCTCGAATTCGGCCAACGCGTGGATCATTTCGGTGATGGCGGCGACGTCGTGGGGCGCGGCGCGACGGATGTCTGTGGTCATCGTTGGACTTCTAGGGCGTTGAGTATCGTGGCGAATTTCGTTGTGGTCTCGGCGACTTCGTCGTCGGGATCGGACTCGGCGACGATACCGCCGCCGGCGCGAGCCAGCGCGCTGCGCCGGTCCGCCGACAGCTGCGCGCAGCGCAGCGACACCACCCACCGGCCGTCGCCGGCGGCGTCGCA
Source organism: Mycobacterium sp. H4Y (assembly GCF_000364405.1). Lineage (NCBI taxonomy): Bacteria > Bacillati > Actinomycetota > Actinomycetes > Mycobacteriales > Mycobacteriaceae > Mycobacterium > Mycobacterium sp. H4Y. Next base: position 420,349 of record NZ_AKIG01000002.1, on the reverse strand, counting down.
CCAGCCGACCGCCCCCGCGTAGAACCCGCGGTCGCCCTCCAGCTCGGCGATCAGCTGGACCGCCGCCTCGGTCGGGACGCCTCCGACGGCCGGGGTGGGGTGCAGCGCCAAAGCCAAATCGATTGCGCTCGTTGAGGTATCGCGAAGCCGTCCGCTGATCGGCGTGCACAGGTGCCAGACCGTGGCGGTGCGGCTCAGTTGCGGCTCGGCGGCGATCGACAGGTCGTCGCACAACGGCTGCAGGGCCGCCCGGATCGTCTCGATCACCAGCTGATGCTCGTGCCGGTTCTTGGCTGAGGCGGCCAGCGCGGCGCCGTTGGCGGCGTCGGCATCCGGGTCGGCGGCCCGCGGGGCCGACCCCGCGAACGGCCGGCACTCGACGCGGTCGCCGCTGCGCGCCACCAGGAGTTCGGGGCTGGCGCCCACCAAGGCCACGCCCGCGTAGCCGTCGCCGGCGGCGCTCAGATCGACGAGGTAGCCGTAGGCCGCCGGGTCCGCGGCCACGAGCCGGCGCAGGACGGCCCGCGCATCCATGGGGGCATCGGCCACCAGCTCCAAGGCGCGCGCCAAGACCACTTTGTGCAGCGGGTTGTCGGCTGCGGCGAGCTGATCGCGGGCGCGGCGGATCCGGTCGCGGTAGTCACCCGGCGGCGGAAGCGCCGCGGCCACCCGCACCGGCGGCAGCGGGCCCGTCGGCCAGTCCGGGAGCCCGTGGGTGACGTCGACGGCGCGCGGCGTCAGCAACGCGGCCGGGCTGCTGACGTCAAAAGGCAACGCGCCCAACACAATCGGCGCCTGATTCGACCGCAGCGCCGCCTGCGCCGCGCCCACGTCGCAGTAGCGCCGCAACACGCCGTCGGCGATCAGGGTTCGGGTCGGCCCGCACAACGCGAACGGCGGTTCGTGATTCACTGGCCGGTCAACCCGAGCGCCCGCAGCTGTCGCACCCCGTGCTCGAACCCGCAGACCGCGATCGACGCGGTGATCATGCCGAAGCGACTGCCCTCGACGAGCGGCAGTTCGACCCAGCGGGTGATCACCGCGCGCGAGAAGTGGCCGTGGCTGACGAAGACCACGTCGCGCGACTCCATGTGCCGCAGCGCCGTCGTGACCGCCGCGTCGGCGCGCTCGCTGACCTGTGCGACGCTCTCGCCGCCCGGACATCCGTGCGTCCACACCAGCCAGTCGGGCACCGATTCCCGGATCTGTTCGGTGGTCAGGCCCTCATAAGAGCCGTAGTCCCACTCGGCGAGCTGTTCTGTCACGTCGTCGACGGACAATCCGGCCAGCTCGCCGGTGACCAGCGAGCGTCGCCGCGGGCTGCTGATCACCAGTGGGTCAACAAGTTTGAGCTCGCCCAGCACCCCGGCGGCCAGCTGGGCCTGTTCACGGCCGGCGTCGGTCAGCTCGACCTCGGTGCGGCCGGTGTGCTGGCCAGACTTCGACCACTCGGTCTCGCCGTGGCGCAGCAGCACCAAACGGTGATCATGCAAGCCCATAGAGAATGATTCTGCCGGACGACATGCGGTGGCTGCCGGGCCCGAGCGCATGGTGGACGAACATGCCAGGATGGCACTGTGAGCGCGCGGCGATGCGGAGGGGCGGGCGGCCAGTGAGTAGGACCCGGGTATTGGCGGTGGCCAACCAGAAGGGCGGCGTCGCCAAGACGACCACCGTTGCCTCGCTGGGGGCGGCGATGGTGGAGGAGAAGAAGCGGGTCCTGCTGGTCGACCTCGACCCGCAGGGCTGCCTGACCTTCTCGCTGGGCCAAGACCCGGACAAACTCCCGGTCTCCGTGCACGAGGTATTGCTCGGCGAGGTCGAGCCCAACGCCGCGCTGGTTGAGACGGCCGAGGGAATGACGCTGCTACCGGCCAACATTGACCTGGCGGGCGCCGAGGCCATGCTGCTGATGCGGGCAGGGCGCGAATACGCGCTCAAGCGCGCGCTGGCCAAACTCGCCGACCGGTTCGACGTGGTGATCATCGACTGTCCGCCGTCGCTGGGTGTGCTGACCCTCAACGGGCTGACGGCCGCCGACGAGGTCATCGTGCCGCTGCAGTGCGAGACGCTCGCGCATCGCGGTGTGGGCCAATTCCTGCGCACGGTCGCCGATGTCCAGCAGATCACCAATCCGGAGCTGCGCCTGCTCGGCGCGTTGCCGACGCTGTACGACTCGCGCACCACCCACACCCGCGACGTGCTGCTCGATGTCGCCGACCGCTACAGCCTGCCGGTGCTGGCCCCGCCGATTCCGCGCACGGTGCGTTTCGCCGAGGCCAGCGCCTCGGGTTCGTCGGTGATGGCGGGCCGCAAGAACAAGGGCGCGTCGGCCTATGGCGAGTTGGCGACAGCGCTGCTCAGGCATTGGAAGAGCGGCAAGCCGCTGCCGACGTTCGCCGTCGAGGTCTAGCGGCGATCGCCCGCCCGCCGCTCAGCCCAGAGCCGCAACCTTGAGTGTGAGCTGACGGCTTTGAGTGTGAACTGACGGCGCGCCCGATCGGCGTGTCGCCGCCGCAGATTCACAGCGAAAGCCAACGATTCACACTCGACGGGCTAAGGGAGGCTCGACGGGCAAAGGGAGGCTCGACGGGCAAAGGGAGGCCCGACGGGCTAAGGGCGGCCCGACGGAACATCGCGGGCTAAGACGCGCGGGCGGCCGTCGCCGCCCCGAACGCTCAGCCCAGCGCGACCACGGTGTCGCCGCGCTGCTCGAACACCCGCGACCCCGACACGGCCGGGACCACCGCCCTCCCGGGTGGCGGGGGATTGGCCGCACGGTCGACCGGAATGTAGCGTTCGCCGGTCCCGCTGACCGGGTCGTAGACGCCGATCGCGCCGGTGACGGGCACCAGCAGCCGGCCCGCCATCATCACCCCCGGCCCCAGCGGCGCCGTCTTGTCACCCGCGGCGATGGTGTAGCGCAGCGCCAGGGTGTTCACGTCGAAAACCATCAGCGAATCGCCGGTCCACCAGGTCATCAGGCTGCCGGCGTGCGAGACCGCCGCCGAGCGCGTCGGCGGCTTGGGCAGCAGGGTGCTCGCCACGGTGGCGCCGGTTTCGTCGATCACGTCCACCCGGGGCTGGGGCGCCGGCAGGTACACCGCGGTGGTGGTTTCCCGGACTGCCAGCACCCGGGCGCCCGAATCGGGCGCGATCCCCGGCTCGGCCACGACGTGTTGCTGGGGTTCGTCGTCGTCCTTGCCCGGCCGGAGCAGCACCAGGCGCAGGTCGGCCTGATTCGCGCAGCTCTCCAGCACCGAGACCGCGGACGAGCTGGCCGCGGCCGAGATCAGCCTGCAGCCGGAGTGCAGCCCCCGCGACGACGGCTTCACCCGGGCGTCGGTCTCGCCGTAGGCCACCATCCGGACCATGTCCGAGCGCCACAGCTCCAGGCGGGTGTCACCGACCGACAAGACGGTCATGCCGTCGGAGGAGAGCCGCACCCGCGGATCGGCGTAGCCACTGCGCGCGGGCCCGCGGCGACCGGTGGAGCCGTCCAGGGTGCTTACCTGCCCGCAGCCGCGGTCGTCGCGGTAGACCCCGACGGCGTAGCGGTACAGCCACGAGACTCCGCAGAGGTTGGTGTCGCGGGCGTAGCTCCAGCGGGACTGGCCCGTGCCGGCGTCGCGCCCGTCGATCCGGACGCCCGCACCGGTGACGACCACCCCGCCCACCACCACCGGCTCGGTGGTGGCCGGACTGGAGGCCGTCCACAGTTGCTTCAGGCCGGCGGGAACCTGCCGGGCCGGGCTCGGGTTGGGCGCCGGGACGGCGGCCGGGCGGCTGCTGGTCGCCCGCGCGTCGCTGGTCCACCAGATGAGGGCCGCCGCCACGGCGACGACGACCGCGATGGTCGCGGCGGCCAGGATGTCGCGCTTGGTCCGGCGCTCGGGTCTGACCATGCGTGGGCGCGGGGGATTAGTTGTTTTGCGCGGTGGGGGCCGCCGCGGCGGCTTCCGCCGGCTTGCGGCGCCGACGGCGGCGACGGCTGGAGCCGGCGTTTCCCGGCGGGGAGCCGGCCGGCGTTTCCGCGGCGGCGTCACCGTTGCTGCTCGCGGCGCCGTTGCCCGACGGGTGCGCGCTGACCGGCTGGCCGCCGCGGGTGCGCCGCCGCGTCCCGGACCGCCGCGCGGTCTTCTCCGATTTCTGTCCCGGCTTCTGGGTGGCGCGCTCACCGGTGCGGCGCGCGCCCTGCGCCTTGCGGGCCGCACCGACGGTGCCTCCGGCATCGGCGGGGATGCTCAGCTCGTCGTACAGGTGCGGCGAGCTGGAGTAGGTCTCGGCGGGTTCGGGGTTGTCCAGCCCCAATGCCTTGTCGATCAGCGCCCAGCGGGTGAGCTCGTCCCAGTCCACCAGGGTGACGGCGACGCCGGTCTTGCCTGCGCGGCCGGTGCGCCCGATGCGGTGCACGTACGCCTGCTCGTCCTCGGGGATCTGGTAGTTGATGACGTGGGTGACGTCATCGATATCGATGCCGCGCGCGGCCACGTCGGTGGCCACCAGCACGTCGATGTCGCCGGTCCGGAAAGCCTTGAGCGCCTTTTCGCGTGCCACCTGTCCGAGGTCGCCGTGGACGGCGCCCACCGCGAAACCGCGCTCGGCCAACTCGTCGGCGACCTTCTGGGCGGTGCGCTTGGTGCGGGTGAAGATCATCGTGGCGCCACGGCCCTCTGCCTGCAGGATCCGGCTGACCAGCTCCACCTTGTCCAGGGCGTGCGCCCGGTAGGCGTACTGGACGGTGGTGTCGTGGGTGGCCGCCGAGTGCGGCGCTTCGGCCCGGATGTGGGTGGGCTGGTTCATGAAGGTGCGGGCCAGCGTGATGATCGGGTCCGGCATGGTCGCCGAGAACAGCATCGACTGCCGGTCGACGGGGATCTGCCGCAGGATGCGCTCGATGTCGGGCAAAAAGCCGAGGTCGAGCATCTCGTCGGCCTCGTCGAGCACCAGCACCGAGAGCCCACCGAGCTGCAGGTGGCCCTGCTGGCTCAGGTCGAGCAGCCGGCCCGGGGTGCCCACCACGACGTCGGCGCCGGCGCGCAGCGCCTCGATCTGCGCCTCGTAGGGGCGGCCGCCGTAAATGGGGACCACCGATAGGCGCCGGCCTTCGTCGGCGGTCAAATGCTTGGCCGCCAGCGCCAGGTCATCGGTTACCTGCAGGCAGAGCTCGCGGGTGGGCACCACGATCAGCGCGCGGGGTGTTCCGTTGAGCGGCCGCTCGGCGGTGCCGGAGGTGATGCGCTGCAGCAGCGGCACCCCGAAGGCGAAGGTCTTGCCCATGCCGGTGCGGGCCTGCCCGATCAGGTCGTCGCCGGCGAGCGCGAGCGGCAGGGTCAGTTCTTGGATGGCGAAGGGGCTTTCGATCCCCTTTTCCGCGAGCGCGCGCACGATTTCGTCGCGGACGCCGAGTTGAGCAAAGGTCAGTTCAGTTGTGCTGGTCAGTGTGGTCATGCGTGGGTAGGTAGCCTCTCGAAGACGTATCGGATTGTGTCGGGTGTTTCTCTGTCGCGGTCACGCGCGCACGAGTTCCGACTCCGAATACGTCGCCGAGTCGCGGGCTCCGGCTCAGTCTGGGGGTCCCAGCCCGGGCGGGCCTGCTGTGCACGCACATTTCGCCGATAGCGGCGTGGAAGAACATTGGCACAAATAACACCGCCATCTACCTACATGATAGCTGGTCGAGCTCCGGCACCCGTTTCGCGCCAACTCCGCCGACTACAGTGTTGCCATGACCCGGCCCTCTTACCAGCCCACTTCCACCGACCAAGTGGAGGAGTCGGCTGCCCCGCGATTGTCGGCCGATCACCCCGGGGTCAACGAGTTGTTCGCGGTCTTGGCCTACGGCGAGATCGCCGCGTTCTACCGGCTCACCGACGAGGCGCGGATGGCCCCTGACCTGCGCGGACGGATCTCGATGGCGAGCATGGCCGCCGCGGAGATGCAGCACTACGAGCAGCTGCGCGACGCGCTGGAAAGCCGCGGCGTCGACGTCGTGTCGGCGATGTCGAAGTACGTGTCGGCGCTGGAGAACTACCACCGCCTGACGATGCCCAGCACGTGGCTGGAAGCCTTGGTGAAGACGTATGTCGGTGACGCTCTGGCCGCCGATTTGTATCTGGAGATCGCCGACGGGCTGCCCGACGAGGTTGCCGACGTGGTGCGGGGGGCGCTGGCCGAGACCGGGCACTCGCAGTTCGTCGTCGCCGAGGTGCGCGCCGCCGTCACGTCCAGCGGCAAGCAGCGCAGCCGGCTCGCGCTGTGGTCGCGCCGGCTGTTCGGCGAGGCGATCACCCAGGCCCAGTACCTGCTGGCCGACCACGACGAGCTCGTCGACCTGGTGCTGTCGGGCGCTGGCGGGCTGGGCCAGCTCAACGCGTTCTTCGATCGGTTGCAGCTGACGCACGACCGCCGCATGCACGAGTTGGGGCTGAGCTGACGGCCGTCAAACTCAGCGCGAGCAGGTCGCCATGTTCGACGGGCTGCCCGACGCCATGATCCGCTGACCGGCGGCGTTGAAGACCGAGCAGCTGAGCTGGCCGTAGAAGCTGGTCGCGACCACGGATTCGGTCTGCACGCCGGGATTGAGGACCACTACCTTCGACCACGGCAGCGACACGTTGAACTCGCTCTGCGGGACGCCCCGCGCGTCGGTGTAGACCACGTTCACCAGGTCCAGCAGCTGCTTGGTCCCGCTCACGCTGTAGACGACGGTGCGCGGGTTCAGCGCGGCCGTCGGCGGTGCGGGCGCGAGAGGCGGTGCGGCCGTGGGGGTTTGGGCCGCCGGGGTGCTGGGCGCGGCGCTCGGCGTGGTGACGGTCGTCACGGTCTCCGGCGGCAGCTGGGCCACGCGCGAGGGGCTCGGTGGCGCGGACGCCTTGGTGGTCGCGGGTGCCGAGGTCACCGGGTGGGGGGCCGGCGCTCCCAGCGTGGCCTTGGTTGACGCGCTGTCGCCGCTGTTGATGATGACGGCGGTGGCGACGGCGCCGACGGCCACCACCGCGCCGAGGATCGCCGTCGCGGGTCGCCAGCGCGAATCGGCCGGCCAGCCCGTCCAGTTGTAGTCGGCGTTCAGGTAGGGGTCGGTGTCGCAGTCGTCAGCGTCGTCGTCCGGGTAGCTCCGGATCCGGTCGTCGAGGTGCGGCAATGTGGTACCCATGGGGCCGAAGTTAGCCATGTGAAAGCGCGGATCGGGTATCGCGTGGGTGTGTGAGACAACCTGCAAGCGAATCGTTATCGGCACGCGACCGAAGTTTCGCTGACCGCGAAGTGTGGGGACGCGACGAGGTGGGGGTCTGCCGCGTCAACTAGCCTGCTGCTGACGGGGCTGGGACTTCGCCGCCCGCGCACGACTTCAAACGCCTACGGAAGGGGTGACCGTGGAGGTCAAGATCGGGATCACGGATAGTCCGCGCGAGTTGGTCCTCGCCAGCGACCAGACACCCGCCGAAGTCGAAGACCTGGTCAGCGCCGCGCTCGGCGAGGGGTCGGGGCTGCTGCGACTGAGCGACGAGCGGGGCCGTCGCTTCCTGATCCACACCAGCAAGATCGCCTACGTCGAGATCGGCGTCGCCGACGCGCGGCGGGTCGGCTTCGGGATCGGTGCCGAAATCGAAGCCGGCAAACATGCCGGCAAGGGACGCTAGGAGCGGGTCAGCGGCACGTGTGACAGTCCGCCCCAGGCGAACTGGACGGTGCCCTCGACGGCGTCCGCCTTCGAAATCGGGCGATCGGAGTCGAGCCAGTACCTGGCGCAGTCGACGCTGATGCCGACCAGCCCGACGGCGATCATCCGCGCGCGGTGCGGGTCCAGCCCGGAATCCTCGCTGATCAACGCGAACACCGCGTCGATGCAGGATTCGGTGGCCACACGCACCTGGGCGGCCACCTCGGGCTCGGTGACGTAGTCGTTTTCGAAGATCAGCCGGTAGCCCTGGCTGTCGTGCTCGATGAAATCGAAGAACGCCTGCACCGCGGCGTGCAACCGCCGGCGGTTGTCCTTGGTGGTGCTCAACGCCTGCTGGACGCCGGAGACCAGGTTTTCCACGTGCCGCGCCAGCACGGCGAGGTACAGCTCGAGCTTGCTCGTAAAGTGTTGGTACAGAACGGGTTTGCTGACCCCGGCGCGATCGGCGATCTCGTCCATGCCGGCCGCGTGGTAGCCGCGGTCGACGAAGACGTCGCTGGCGACGATGAGCAACTGGCCGCGGCGCTCATCGCGGGGCAGCCGGTTGCCCCGCCGGTTGGGGGCCGCGGCGCCGTCCGCCGGCCGGCCGCGGTCAGCCGATCTGACGGCACGCCGTGCCGGCATCTTGGCGAGTTCGCTCATCGAGTCCTCATCTGATTGTCGACGGCCGGCCGTCGGTCCACCGGGGCCAGCCGCTCGCAGCTCGTTGAAAAGACCTTACTACCCGCGGGGTTGGAGCTCCCGCCGTCGGCGTCGTCGTACCTGGCAGAAGCGGTGTCGGGCGGCGGATTCGGGCGCGCCAAGGTCGGCGTGGGTGGTCCGCTGTGTAATCCTGGGAAAATGACGTCGCAGCGACCCCCGCGCAGCAGCGGTCGCGTGCCGGTGCTGCGCGACGAGTGGCGCGAGCCGCTGCGGGCGCTGCGTGACCCCCTGGCCGCCCCGGAAGCGGGGCGGGCGCGGGCCGACCGTGAGCGGCAGCGGCAGTGGCGCAAACAAACGTGGCTCGGGCGGTTCGTCTCCACCTACGGCTGGCGCGCGTACGCGCTGCCGGTCCTGGCGGTGCTGACGGCCGTGGTCATGTACCAGACGGTGACCGGCGCCGGCGCGTCGAAGCCCACGAACAGCCAGCCCATCGAGAGTCCCCCCGCGATCGGCGCGGTGGGCACCACGATCATCGACGCGCCGCCGCGTGGGCTCGCCGCGTTCGACGCCAACCTGCCGGCCGGGACGTTGCCCGACGGAGGCCCCTTCACCGAAGCCGGTGACAAGACGTGGCACGCGGTGCCGGGCGCGACGCCCCAGTTCGGCCAGGGCACCGCCAAGGTGTTCCGGTACACCGTCGAGGTGGAGAACGGCATCGACCCGACGATGTTCGGCGACGACGAAGCGTTCGCGCAGATGGTCGACCAGACGCTGGCCAATCCGAAGGGCTGGACGCACAACCCGCAGTTCGCTTTCATCCGGATCGACGGCGCCAGTGGGGCAAAGCCCGACTTTCGGATCTCGCTGGTGTCGCCGGTGACGGTGCGGGAGGGGTGCGGCTACGAATTCCGGCTGGAGACGTCCTGCTACAACCCGGTTTTCGGCGCCAACCGCGAGGCGCGGGTCTTCATCAACGAGGCGCGCTGGGTGCGCGGCGCCGTGCCGTTCGAAGGGGACATCGGTTCGTACCGGCAATACGTGATCAACCACGAGGTCGGCCACGCCATCGGATACCTGCACCACGAGGCCTGCGAACAGCAGGGCGCCCTGGCGCCGGTGATGATGCAGCAGACGTTCTCCACGTCCAACAACGACGCCGCGCAGTTCGACCCCGACACCGTCAAGGCCGACGGGAAGACCTGCCGCTTCAACCCCTGGCCGTACCCGATCGCCTAGCGGCCGACTGCCTTCGTTGCCGTCCTCCCGGCGGGCTGCTGTGATGGATTCATAAGCAGAACCGCGAAGCTGACCGAGGAGATGTTGTCCGTGTCGTCGTTGCCACCGCTGGTGGCACCCGCAGACCACCTGACCGGCGACGAGGTGGCCCGCTACAGCCGTCACTTGATCATTCCCGGCCTGGGGGTCGACGGGCAGAAGCGACTCAAGAACGCCCGGGTGCTGGTGATCGGCGCCGGTGGCCTGGGGGCGCCGACCTTGCTGTACCTGGCCGCGGCCGGCGTGGGCACGATCGGCATCGTCGAATTCGACGTCGTCGAGGAATCGAACCTGCACCGCCAGATCATTCACGGCGTGGCCGACGTCGGGCGTCCCAAGGCCGTCTCGGCGCGGGAGTCGATGCTCGCGATCAACCCGCTGGTGGACGTGCGCCTGCACGAGGTGCGCCTGGACTCCACCAACGCCGTCAAGTTGTTCGGTTGCTACGACCTGATCGTGGACGGCACCGACAACTTCGCGACCCGGTACCTGATCAACGACGCGGCGGTGCTGGCGAAAAAGCCGTACGTGTGGGGGTCGATCTACCAATTCGAGGGCCAGATCTCGGTGTGCTGGGAGGACGCGCCGGACGGACGCGGCCTCAACTACCGCGACCTCTACCCGGAGCCGCCGCCGCCCGGCACCGTTCCGTCGTGCGCCGAAGGCGGCGTGCTGGGCATCGTCTGCGCGTCCATCGCCTCGGTGATGAGCACCGAAGTGATCAAACTCATCACCGGCATCGGCGATTCGTTGCTGGGCCGGTTGATGATCTACGACGCGCTGCAGATGACCTACCGCACGATCGCGATTCGCCGGGACCCGTCCGACGCGTCGAGGCCCAAGATCACCGAGCTCGTCGACTATGAGCAGCTGTGCGGCGCGGCCGCCGACACCCCGGTCGGCGACGCGACGGCCATCACCCCGCGGGAGCTGCGCGAGCTGCTGGATTCCGGCAAGGAGCTGGCCCTGATCGACGTCCGCGAGCCCGTGGAGTTCGACATCGTGCACATCGATGGCGCGCAGCTGGTCCCGCAGTCGTCGATCAACTCGGGTGAGGGTCTGGCAAAGCTGCCGCGGGACCGCATGCCGGTGCTGTATTGCAAAACGGGCGTGCGCTCGGCGCAGGCGCTGGCGGTGCTGAAGCAGGCGGGGTTCGCCGATGCGGTGCACCTGGAGGGCGGAATTGTGGCCTGGGCGCAGCAGATGCAACCCGACATGATCCTGTACTGAGCTTCGCCGCTGTTGGACTCGTTTAGAGTACCGGTGTGACAGTCGAGCCACCGCCGGACCATGTGCTGTCGGCGTTCGGTTTGGCCGGCGTCAAACCCGTCTATCTGGGCGCCAGCTGGGAGGGCGGCTGGCGGTGCGGCGAGGTCGTCCTGTCGCTGGTGGCCGACAACGCCCGCGCGGCGTGGTCCGCCCGGGTCCGCGAGACGTTGTTCGTCGACGGCGTCCGGCTGGCCCGCCCGGTCCGGTCCACCGACGGGCGCTACGTCGTTTCCGGGTGGCGGGCGGACACCTTCGTCGCGGGGACGCCGGAGCCTCGCCACGACGAGGTCGTCTCGGCGGCGGTCCGCCTGCACGAGGCGACGGGCAAACTGGAACGCCCCCGCTTTTTGACCCAGGGCCCCGCGGCGCCCTGGGGGGACGTCGACATTTTCATCGCCGCCGACCGCGCGGCGTGGGAGGAACGGCCCCTGGCCTCGGTGCCGCCCGGCGCGCGGGTGGCCCCGGCCACCGCGGACGCCGAGCGCTCGGTGGAGTTGCTCAACCAGCTCGCCACGTTGCGCAAGCCGACCAAGAGTCCCAACCAGCTGGTCCACGGGGACCTTTACGGCACAGTGCTTTTCGTGGGCACCGCGGCGCCGGGCATCACCGACATCACCCCGTACTGGCGGCCCGCGTCGTGGGCGGCGGGCGTGGCCGTCATCGACGCGTTGTCCTGGGGCGAGGCCGACGACGGACTCATCGAGCGCTGGAACGCCCTACCGGAATGGCCGCAGATGTTGTTGCGGGCGTTGATGTTTCGCCTGGCGGTCCATGCGCTGCACCCGCGGTCCACCGCCGAGGCGTTCCCCGGTCTGGCCCGCACCGCGGCGCTGGTCCGGTTGGTCCTGTAGTCGAAACTACAAAACCCCGCCCGGGAACTCGTAGCGGACCTCGCCCAGCGCGATCCTGCCGTCGCGGGCCAGCACGCCCTCGGCGCGCAGCAGCTCCAGCTGCCGGGTGGTCAGGTGGCGCGCCGGGCGCCCGGAGGCGGTGATGACGCGGTGCCACGGCAGGTCCGAGGAATCGGTCCGCATGATCCAGCCGACGATCCGCGGGCTGGAAAGCCCTGCGACCGAGGCGATGTCGCCGTAGGTGGCCACCCTGCCGGACGGGATGGCGGCGACCAGCGCCCGCACCCGCTCGACCTGATCGTCGGTCACCGGCGCCACGGTCAGCGGGCTTCCAGTAGCTCGCGGGCCAGCGCGGCGACGTCGTCGGGCTTGGCGTAGGGCACCATGTGGTTGCAGTCGAAATCCAGCAGCCGGAAACGCGATCCCAGCCGCTGCGCAAGGCCCGCGATGAGTTCGTCGGTGACATACGGCGGCGATGTTCGCTTGGCGCGCACCAGGATCGTCGGCGTTTGCGCCGGCGGCAGCACGGCGTCGCGGGCGAGCTCGCTCCAATACGCCATCATCGCCGGCAGGCTGATGCGCCAGCCGTAGCGGCCATTGGGTAGGGCGATCAGATGCTCGTCGAGCTCGGCATCGAGCAGCGCGGGCTCGACATCCGACCACGAGCCGTGCACCTTTTCCAGGCGTGCTTCCTCGGCGTCGGGATAGTCGGGCGAGGACAACATGGCCTCGGCGATTTCGCGCATCCACGCGCCGTCCAACCCGATCGCCGGATCGAGCAGCAGCAGCCCCGAAACCCGGTTCGGCCGCGCCGCGGCCAGGTGCATGGCAAGCCCTGCGCCGAACGAGTGGCCGACGACCACCACCGGCGTGCCGGCCTGCGCGTCGAGCAGCGCGGCCAGCGCCGAGACGTTGGCGTCGATGGTCCACGGCGCCGCCCACGAGGACCGGCCGTGGCCGAGCAGATCCGGTGCGGCCAGGCCGATCTCGGGCAGCAGGCCGGACAGGTGTTGCCAACGCTGCCCGTGCCCGGTCAGCCCGTGCAGCGCGAGGATCCGCGCCGGACCGGACGGACCGTAGCGGTGGACGTACAACTTCGCGGTCACCCGTCGATGGTGCCAGCCGCCGTCACCGGGCGTCGCGGGCGGTCCTCAGCGATCGTCGTCCCGATCGTCGTCCGCGGACACGACGTAGGCCTGCTCGATCACGTCGGCTTCGTTGGCCTCGCGGTCCCGGGCGCTCACGTAATCGGTGTCCAGGCCGGCGTCGTCGTCGGAATCGGCGGGCCGCAGTTGCTCCACCGCGTCGCCCTCGGGCGCCTCGTCGGTGGGAAAGCCGTGCTCGTCCGTCATGGTCGTCAACCCCTCCTTTTGCAGCCTTGAGACCATTCTTCGCGCTGCTGCGACTTCCAGGGTAAGAGCTCGCGTCGGCGCTGGCCGGGTCCACTTGTCACACCCTGGTGATTGCATGCAGCCATGGCACACACCTGGGAGGCCGACGCGAGCGCTGTGCTGGCGCCCGGTGCGCGCGGGATCGTTCGCGTGCTCGGCGGGCCCGGGACCGGAAAGAGCAGCCTGCTGATCGACGCCGCGGTCGCCCGGATCGACGCCGGGATCGACCCGGAATCGGTTCTGCTGCTGACCGGTTCGGGCCGGCTCGGGATGGCCGAGCGCAGCGCGTTGACGACGGCGTTGCTGCGCTCCCGACCGGGCCGGGTCGCCGTCAGCGAACCGCTGGTGCGGACCGTGCACGGGTATGCCTACGCGGTCTTGCGGCGCGCCGCCGAACGGGCCGGCGATGCGCCCCCGCGGCTGGTCACCAGCGCCGAGCAGGACGCCATCATCCGGGAGCTGCTGGCCGGAGACCTCGACGACGGCGCCCGCGCGACGTCCGCGTGGCCGGCGCAACTGCGGCCGGCGCTGAGCACCGCGGGGTTCGCCACCGAACTGCGAAACCTGTTGGCCCGCTGCGCCGAACGCGGTATCGACCCAGGGGAACTGGAGCGGCTTGGCCGTCGTTGCCGCCGGCCGGAATGGATCGCCGCGGGGCAATTCGCGCGCCAGTACGAGCAGGTGATGTTGCTGCGCGCGGCGGTCGGCACGGCCGCGCCGGAGGCGACGACACCCGCGCTGGGCGCCGCCGAATTGGTGGGCGCGGCGCTGGAGGCGTTCGCCGTCGACCCCGAGCTGCTGGCGGCCGAACGCGGCCGGATCCGGGTCCTGCTGGTCGACGACGCCCAACAGCTCGACCCTCAGGCGGCCCGCCTGGTGCGGGTGCTCGCGGCGGGCGCCGAGCTGGCGCTGATCGCCGGGGACCCCAATCAGGCGGTGTTCGGCTTCCGGGGCGGCGAACCGGCCGGGCTGCTCGACGGCGACGGCCCGGCGGTGACGTTGACGACGTCGCATCGCTGCGCGCCCGCCGTGGCCCGCGCCGTCAGCGGCATCGCCGCCCGGTTGCCCGGCGGCGGCGCCGGCCGCCGGATCGACGGCGCCGGGGCGGGGGAGGGATCGGTCACGGTGCGCCTCGCCGCCTCGGCGCACGCCGAGGCGGCGGCGATCGCCGACGCGCTGCGCCGGGCGCACCTGTTCGACGGCGTGCCCTGGTCGCAGATGGCGGTCATCGTCCGGTCGGTACCGCGGGCCGGCGCGCGGTTGCCGCGCGCGCTCGCCGCCGCCGGGGTGCCGGTGGCCGCGGCCGCCGCCACCGGGCCGCTGGCCGAGGAGCCGGCGGTGCGCGCGCTGCTGACCGTGCTGCTGGCCGCCGCCGACGGGCTGGACGGGCAGCAGGCGCTGGCGTTGCTGACCGGCCCCATCGGCCGCGTCGACCCGGTTTCGCTGCGGCAACTGCGCCGAACCCTGCAGCGCGCCAACCCCGATCGCCCGCCGGGCGACTTCGCCGAGCTGTTGGTCGAGACGCTGTCGGGCGCCGTGCCGCCGGGTCCACAGTTCCGTTCGTTGCGCAAGGTCCGCGCGGTGCTGGATGCGGCCGCGCGGTGCCACGAAGCCGGCGAGGACCCGCGCTACACCCTGTGGGCCGCCTGGCACCGGTCCGGGCTGCAGCGCCGCTGGCTGTCGGTCTGCGAGCGCGGCGGCCCCGCCGCGGCCCAGGCCACCCGGGATCTCGAGTCGGTCACCGCGTTGTTCGACATCACCGACGACTACGTGTCGCGCACTTCCGGCGCGTCGTTGCGCGGCCTGGTCGAGCACGTCGCCGCGCTGCACCTGCCGAACGCCAACCCCGAGCCGGCCGCCACGGCGGGGCAGGTCAGGGTGCTCAGCGCGCACGCCGCGCTGGGACACGAATGGGATTTCGTGGTCATCGCCGGATTGCAGGATGGTTTGTGGCCCAACACCGTTCCGCGGGGCGGTGTGCTGGGCACCCAGCGGCTGCTCGACGAGCTGGACGGGGTCACCGCGGACGCCTCGATGCGCGCACCCCTGGTGGCCGAGGAGCGCCGGTTGCTGGTGGCGGCGATGGGCCGTGCCCGCCGGCGGCTGTTGGTGACGGCGGTCGACAGCGACACCGGTGGGGCGGACCACGCGGCCGCGCTGCCGTCGCCGTTCTTCTTCGACATCGCGCAATGGGCCGACGAAGACGTGGAAACGACTGCGCTGCAACCTATTTCGGCGCCCCGGGTGCTGTCGGCGGCTGCGCTGGTGGGACGGCTGCGGGGCGTGGTCTGCGCTCCCGACGGGGCGGTGGACGAGCTCGCCCGGGACTGCGCGGCAACGCAATTGGCCCGCCTGGCCAAAGCCGGGGTGCCCGGCGCCGACCCGGCCGGCTGGCACGGCCTGACCCCGGTCAGCACCGGCGAGCCGCTGCGGGGTGGCGGCGACGTCGTGACGCTGACCCCGTCGACCCTGCAGACACTGACCGACTGCCCGCTGCGCTGGCTCGCCGAACGCCACGGCGGGACCAATCCGCGCGACCTGCGCTCCACCATCGGTTCGGTGGTGCACGCGCTGATCGCCGAACCGCATCGAAGCGAATCCGAACTGTTGGCTGAGCTGGAGCGCGCCTGGCAGCACCTACCCTTTGCGGCGCAATGGCATTCGGACAACGAGCTGGCCCGTCACCGCGCGATGCTCGAGGCGTTCGTCGAGTGGCGAAGCCAGAGCCGCGGCGCGCTCACCGAGGTCGGCGTCGAGGTCGAGATCGACGGAACCCTTGAAACCGGTGACGGGGAACAGGTTCGGCTGCGCGGCCGCGTCGACCGGCTGGAGCGCGACGCCGCCGGACGGCTGGTGATCGTCGACGTCAAGACCGGCAAGTCCCCGGTCAGCAAGGACGACGCCCAACAACACGCCCAACTGGCGATGTATCAGCTGGCGGTGTCCGAAGGCCTGGTGGCCGCCGGGGGCGACACCGTGGAACCCGGTGGGGCGCGGCTGGTTTACGTCGGCAAGGCCGGGGCGGCCGGGGCCGTCGAACGCGAACAGGACCCGCTGACCGCGGACGCCGGCGACGAATGGCGACAGGTCATCCGGCGTGCCGCCGCCGCGACGGCCGGCCCGCAGTTCGTGGCGCGGCGCAACGACGGTTGCACGCACTGCCCCATCCGGCCGTGCTGCCCGGCGCACACCGACGGAGCGGCCCGATGAACGCCCGCTACAACCCGAGCGAATTGGCTTGCGCGCTCGGCCTTTTCCCGCCGACCGAGGAGCAGTCTGCGGTCATCGCCGCGCCGCCGGGCCCGCTGGTCGTCATCGCGGGGGCCGGAGCCGGTAAGACCGAGACCATGGCCGCACGGGTGGTGTGGCTGATCGCCAACGGCTACGCCGAACCCGCCCAGGTGCTGGGACTGACGTTCACCCGCAAGGCCGCCGGCCAGCTGCTGCGCCGCGTCCGGTCCCGGCTGGCCCGGTTGGCCGGCGTCGGCCTGGGCCCGGTCGGCGATGCCGCCGCCGAGCCCGAGGGCGCCCCGGTGATCAGCACGTACCACGCGTTCGCGGGTTCGTTGCTGCGCGACTACGGGCTGCTGCTGCCCGTCGAGCCCGACACCCGGTTGCTCAGCGAAACCGAGCTGTGGCAGCTGGCTTTCGACGTGGTCAACGGGTACCGCGGCGAGCTGCACACCGACAAGACCCCGGCCGCCGTCACCTCGATGGTGTTGCGCCTGTGGGGACAGTTGGCCGAACACCTCGTCGACACCGGACAGCTGCGCGATACCCACGTCGAGGTAGAGCGGCTCGTCCATGGCCTGCCCGCGGGGCCCTATCAGCGGGAGCGCGGTCCCAGCCAATGGTTACTGCGCCTGCTGGGCACCCAGACCGAGCGCGCGGAGTTGGTGCCGCTGCTGGACGCGCTCGACGAGCGCATGCGCGCCGAGAAGGTGATGGATTTCGGCATGCAGATGGCCTCGGCTGCGCGGTTGGCCGCGGGCTTCCCCCAGGTCGGTGCGGACCTGCGCGCCCGTTACCGGGTGGTGCTGCTCGACGAGTATCAGGACACCGGCCACGCCCAGCGCATCGCGCTGTCGGCCCTGTTCGGCGGCGGGGTCGACGACGGGCTGGCGCTGACGGCCGTGGGCGACCCCATCCAGTCCATCTACGGCTGGCGCGGGGCCTCGGCGACCAACCTGCCCCGGTTCACCACCGACTTTCCCCGCTCCGACGGCACACCCGCGCCCGTCCTGGAATTACGGACCAGTTGGCGCAATCCGCCGCGGACCCTGCGGGTCGCCAACGCCGTGTCGGCCGAGGCGCGGCGGCGGTCGGTGGCCGTGCACGCGCTGCGCCCTCGCCCGGACGCCCCGCCCGGCACGGTCCGCTGCGCCCTGCTGCCCGACGTGGTGGCCGAGCGCGAGTGGATCGCCGATCACCTCGACGCCCACTACCGGCGGGCCCGGGCGGAGGGTGTCAGCCCCCCGACGGCCGCGGTGCTGGTGCGCCGCAACGCCGACGCCGCGCCCATCGCCGACGCGCTGCGGGCGCGCGGCATCCCCGTCGAGGTGGTCGGGCTGGCCGGGCTGCTGTCGGTGCCCGAGGTCGCCGAGGTGGTGGCCATGCTGCGGCTGGTCGCCGACCCGACGGCCGGCGCGGCGGCGATGCGGGTGCTCACCGGCGCGCGCTGGCGCCTCGGCGCCCGCGACATCGCCGCACTGTGGCAGCGTGCGCGCGCGCTCGGCGGGACCGCCGCGGACCCCGCGCCGCCCTCGCCCGAGGCGATTGCGCGCGCCGCCGACCCCTCGCACGTCGACGCCGATACCGTCTGCCTGGCCGACGCGATCGCCGACCCGGGTCCGGCCGGCGCGTATTCGGCGGCGGGGTATCAGCGCATCACCGCCTTGGGCGCCGAGCTGAGCGCCCTGCGCGCCCACCTCGGGCATCCCCTCGCCGACCTGGTGGCCGAGGTGCGCCGCGCGCTGGGCGTCGACTGCGAGGTCCGGGCCGCGGCGG
Source organism: Mycobacterium sp. H4Y (assembly GCF_000364405.1). NCBI lineage: Bacteria > Bacillati > Actinomycetota > Actinomycetes > Mycobacteriales > Mycobacteriaceae > Mycobacterium > Mycobacterium sp. H4Y. The sequence continues at coordinate 402,230 of NZ_AKIG01000002.1, read as the reverse complement.
GGGTGGCGGCGGGTTGGGCCGGCACCGAGCACCTGGACGCGTTCGCCGACGTCGTCGCCGGTTACGCCGAGCGCGCCGACGGCGCGGCCACGCGGCTGGACGCGTCCGCAACCGCCTCGGTGGCTGGGCTGCTGGGGTTTCTGGATGCCGCCGAGGCGGTCGAGAACGGTTTGGCGCCGGCACCTTTGGCCGTCGCGCGCGACCGCGTCCAGGTGCTCACCGTGCATTCGGCGAAGGGACTCGAATGGCAGGTGGTGGCGGTCGCGCACCTCTCGGGTGGGACGTTCCCGTCGACCGCGTCCAGGAGCACCTGGCTCACCGACGCCGCGGAGCTGCCCCCGCTGCTTCGCGGCGACCGCGCCGCCGCCGGGGCGCTGGGCATCCCGGTGCTCGACACCTCGGACGTCACCAACCGAAAACAACTGTCGGACAAGATCTCCGAGCATCGCCGCCAGCTCGATCAGCGGCGCGTGGACGAGGAGCGCCGATTGTTGTACGTCGCGATCACCCGGGCCGAGGACACCCTGCTGGTGTCCGGGCACCACTGGGGCGCCAGCGGGGTCAAGCCGCGCGGCCCGTCGGATTTCCTGGTGGAGATCAAGGACGTCATCGACCGTGCGGCCGTGGCGGGCGACCCCTGCGGCACCGTGGAGCACTGGGCGCCGTCGCCCGCCGACGGCGAGCGAAACGCGCTTCGCGACAACGTTATCGAAGCGGTGTGGCCGGCCGACCCGCTGGCCGTGCGGCGCGACGAGGTCGAGCGCGGTGCGGCGCTGGTGAGGCGGGCGCTCGCCGCCGGGCCCGGTCGGCCGTGCGCCGATGTCGACGGCTGGGCGGGTGACGTCGACGCATTGCTGGCCGAACGGGCGCGGTTGATCGAGCCACCGGTCCGGGCACTGCCCGGCCAGCTGTCGGTCAGCTCCCTGGTCGGCCTGGCGCGCGACCCGACGGGCGCCGCGCAGCGGTTGAGGCATCGGCTACCGTCGCGGCCGGATCCGCATGCGTTGCTGGGCAATGCGTTTCACTCCTGGGTGCAGAAGTTCTACGGCGCCGAATGCCTGTTCGATCTCGGCGATCTGCCGGGTGCGGCGGACTCCGACGTCGGCGGCAGCGCCGAATTGGCCGCGCTGCAGGCCGCATTCACCGAATCTCCGTGGGCCGCAAGGACTCCCGTCGCCGTCGAGGTGCCGTTCGAGATGCCGATCGGTGAGACCCTGGTCCGCGGGCGCATCGACGCGGTGTTCGCCGATCCCGACGGCGGCGCGACCGTCGTGGACTGGAAAACGGGCGAACCGCCGCACGGCGCGGAGGCGCTGCGCCAGGCCGCCGTCCAGCTCGCGGTGTACCGGATGGCCTGGGCGGCGCTGGCCGGGGTCGCGGAATCGTCGGTGCGCACCGCCTTCTACTACGTGCGCGCCGGCACCACCGTGGTCCCCGACGAACTGCCGAGCGCCGCCGAGCTGGCCGGGTTGCTGACCGATCCGGACGGTACGCGGTGTGACCCGCGCCGCCCGAGTATTGGGGAGGCGGTGCCCGTGGTTACATAAGACGCGTGCGTGTCTCGTGCGCGGAAATCAAACCGATGACGGGCCGCCGTGGGCAACGGTAGGTCCCGAAAGCTGAGCGGTCTGGACGAAACGCTGACCGCCCAGCGCGGTCACCAGCTGATCGGCGTGGTGCGCATCCCCGAAGAGCACGCCAGCCCCATTCGGGTCATCACCCGCCGCCTGGCCATCGCCCTGGTGGTGCTGTTCGGCGCGGCCGTCATCGTCTATCTGGACCGCGACGGGTTCCGCGATGTGCGCAACGAGCCGCTGACATTTCTGGACTGCCTGTATTTCTCGGCGGTTTCGCTGTCGACCACCGGCTACGGCGACATCACGCCGTACACCGAAACCGCGCGCCTAGTGCACACCCTGATCTTCACCGCGCTGCGGATCGCGTTCCTGGCCGTGCTGGTCGGCACCACGCTCGAAGTGCTTTCCGAGCGGTCTCGCCAAGGGTGGAAGATTCAGCGTTGGAGGAGCAGAGTGCGCAACCACACCATCGTGATCGGCTATGGCACCAAGGGGAAAACGGCGGTGGCCGCGATCCTCGGCGACGAAACCATCCAGGCGGAGGTGGTCGTCGTCGACACCGATCGCAGCACGCTCGAACACGCCGAGAGCGCGGGTCTGGTCACCGTCCACGGTGACGCCACCAAGGCCGATGTGTTGCGGCTGGCCGGGGCCCAGCACGCCGCGTCCATCATCGTCGCCACCAGCCGCGACGACACCGCGGTGCTGGCGACGCTGACCGCGCGCGAGATCGCGCCCAACGCCAAGATCGTCGCCTCGATCCGGGAGGCCGAAAACCAGCACCTGCTGCAGCAGTCGGGGGCGGACTCGGTCGTGGTCTCGTCGGCGACCGCCGGTCGCCTCCTCGGGCTTGCCACCACGACGCCCAGCGTCGTGGAGATGATCGAGGACCTCCTGACGCCCGACGCCGGGCTCGCCATCGCCGAGCGTGAGGTCGAGCAGAGCGAAGTGGGCGGTTCACCGCGGCATTTGCGCGACATCGTGCTCGGCGTGGTGCGCGACGGGCACCTGTGGCGCATCGACGCCCCGGAGGTGGACGCCGTCGAGGCCAACGACCGCCTGCTCTACATCCGAAGCGTGGGGCATTGATGGCGATCGCGGACTTTCAACTGCGCAGCGTCCCGTTGCTGTCGCGCGTCGGAGCCGACCGAGCCGATCAGCTGCGCACCGACGTCGAGGCGGCCACCGCGGGCTGGGCCGAGGCGGCGCTGCTGCGGGTGGACTCGCGCAATCAGGTGCTGGTTTCCGACGGCCGGGTGGTGCTGGGTGCCGCCGCCGAACTCGGCGACAAGCCGCCGTCGGAGGCGGTGTTTCTGGGGCGCCTCGAGGGTGGCCGCCACGTGTGGGCGATCCGCGGCGCGCTGCAGGCACCGGAGGACCCCGACGCGCGCACCGAGGTGGTGAACTTGCGCAGCCTCGGCCCGATCTTCGACGACACCAGCGGCCAACTGATGTCATCGGCCGTCGCACTGCTGAATTGGCATGAGAAGTCTCGATTCAGCTCGGTGGACGGTTCACCCACACGTCCGGCCCGGGCGGGTTGGTCACGCGTGAACCCGGTCACCGGGCACGAGGAGTTCCCTCGCATCGACCCGGCGGTGATTTGTCTGGTGCACGACGGCGGCGACCGCGCGGTGCTGGCGCGCCAGGCGGTGTGGCCGGAGCGGATGTTCTCGCTGTTGGCCGGATTCGTCGAGGCCGGTGAGTCTTTCGAGGGGTGTGTGGCTCGGGAGATCCGTGAGGAGATCGGGCTGACCGTGCGCGACGTGCGCTATTTGGGCAGTCAGCCGTGGCCGTTCCCGCGCTCGCTGATGGTCGGCTTCCACGCCGTCGGCGACCCGGCGCAGGACTTTTCGTTCAATGACGGCGAGATCGCCGAGGCGGCGTGGTTCACGCGCGACGAGGTGCGCGAGGCGCTGGCGGCCGGGGACTGGTCGAGTTCCTCGGAGTCGAAACTCCTGCTGCCCGGGTCGATTTCGATCGCGCGGGTGATCATCGAATCCTGGGCCGCGATCGACTGACTGGGCCTGGCTCAGCTACCGGTCTCGGCCAGCTTCGCCTTCACCTGGGCCGCGCTCGGGTTGGTCAGGGTCGACCCGTCGGCGAACTTCACCGTCGGGACCGTCCTGTTGCCGCCGTTGACCGAGCTGACGAAGTCAGCGGCCGCCGCGTCGTGCTCGATGTCGACCGCCTCATACGGGATTCCGTTGGATTTGAGCACCGTCATGAGCCGGTGGCAGTAGCCGCACCAGGATGTCGTGTAGACGGTGAGCGGGGCAGTGGTCATAGCCCGATAACGTAGCCCGGCGACGATGCATTCCGCGCCGGGGGTACCGCCCAGCCGCGCAGCGGCGAGGGGGACGGGATGCGGAGGTCGATCCGATTCGGGCGTGGCGATGCATCAGCTCGCTCGGCGACTTGTCAGTATGGGAAGCCACTATGGACGCCATGCCGACGGTCGCCGATCCACTGACAGCCGGGCTGGACGACGAGCAGCGCGAGGCCGTGCTGGCTCCGCGCGGCCCGGTCTGCGTGCTGGCCGGTGCCGGAACGGGCAAGACCCGCACCATCACTCACCGGATCGCCCAGCTGGTCGCCGGCGGTCATGTCGCCGCCGGCCAGGTGCTGGCGGTCACGTTCACCCAGCGGGCGGCGGGGGAGATGCGCTCCCGGTTGCGGGCGATCGACGCCGCGGCGGGTATGGGGCCGGCCGTCGGCGCGGTCTCGGCCCTAACCTTTCACGCCGCCGCCCACCGGCAGCTGCGGTACTTCTGGCCGCGGGTGGTCGGTGACACCGGGTGGCAGCTGCTGGACAGCAAGTTCGCGGTCGTGGCCCGGGCGGCCAGCCGCGCCCGGCTCAACGCCAGCACCGACGACGTGCGCGACCTGGCCGGCGAGATCGAGTGGGCCAAGGCGTCGCTGATCGGCCCCGAGGAATACCCCACCGCGGTGGCCGCCGCCGGGCGGGACATCCCCCTGGACGCCGCCCAGATCGCCGGCGTCTACGCCGCCTACGAGGCCCTCAAAGCGCGCGGCGAACACGTCACCCTGCTCGATTTCGACGACCTGCTGCTGCACACCGCGGCCGCGATCGAAAACGACCCTGCGGTGGCCGAGGAGTTCCGCGACCGCTACCGCTGCTTCGTGGTCGACGAGTACCAGGACGTCACGCCGTTGCAGCAGCGGGTGCTGACGGCCTGGTTGGGCGACCGCGACGACCTGACGGTGGTGGGTGACGCCAACCAGACCATCTACTCGTTCACCGGGGCCTCGCCGCGGTTCCTGCTCGACTTCTCCCGACGCTTCCCCGACGCCACCGTCGTGCGCCTCGAGCGCGATTACCGGTCCACCCCCCAGGTGGTCTCGCTGGCCAACCAGGTGATCGCCGCGGCGCGCGGGCGGGTCGCCGGCAGCAAGCTGCACCTGGTGGGCCAGCGCCCGCCGGGTCCCGCGCCGACGTTCCACGAGCATCCCGACGAGCCGGCCGAGGCCGCCGCGGTCGCGGCGTCGATCGCGCGGCTCATCGAATCCGGTACCCCGCCATCCGAGATCGCCGTGCTGTACCGGGTCAACGCGCAGTCGGAGATCTACGAGGAGGCGCTGACCGAGGCGGGCATCGCCTACCAGGTCCGCGGCGGCGAGGGATTCTTCAATCGCCAGGAGATCAAACAGGCCCTGCTGGCGCTGCATCGGGCCTCAGAACGAGCCACGGCGCGCGGTGCGGAGGGTCCCCTGCCCGACGTCGTCCGCGCGGTGCTGGAACCGCTGGGCCTGACGGCCCAGGAGCCGGTCGGTACCCGCGCCCGCGAGCGCTGGGAGGCCCTGAGCGCGCTGGCCGAACTGGTGGACGACGAAGTCGCCCAACGCCCGCAGCTGGACTTCCCGGGGCTGCTGGCCGAGCTTCGGATGCGCGCCGACGCCCGGCACCCGCCGGTGGTGCAGGGCGTCGCGCTGGCATCGCTGCACGCCGCCAAGGGGCTCGAGTGGGACGCGGTGTTCTTGGTCGGGTTGGCCGACGGCACGCTCCCCATCTCACACGCGCTCGCCCACGGCGCCGAGAGCGAGGCGGTCGAGGAGGAGCGCCGCCTGCTTTACGTCGGAATCACCAGGGCCCGAACGCATTTGGCGCTCAGCTGGGCGCTGGCCCGCAGCCCGGGCGGGCGTCAGGGGCGCAAGCCGTCGCGGTTCCTCAACGGCATCGCACCCCAGGCGCGGGCCGAGCCGGGGCCGAACAAGTCTCGGCGCAACCGGGCCACCGCGACCCGCTGCCGGATCTGCAACAACAACCTGACGACCCCGGCGGCCGTCATGCTGCGCCGCTGCGAGACCTGCGCGGCCGACATCGACGAGGACCTGCTGCTCCGGCTCAAGGCGTGGCGGCTGGACGTCGCCAAGGAACAGAAGGTGCCCGCCTACGTCGTCTTCACCGACAACACGCTGATCGCCATTGCCGAGCTGCGGCCCGACGACGACGAGGCGCTGATCGCGATTCCCGGCATCGGCGCGCGCAAGCTGGAACAGTACGGCCCCGACGTGCTGGAGCTGGTTCGCGGTCGCTGACCGGCAAACGCGCAGGTCAGAAAATCGGTTGTGACGACGACGGTGACCGTTTACCCTCGATACCGCGACTCGGCACTACGGACGAAGGAGGTGGCCGCGATGCTCAGCGACGCGTTCGGTGTAGGCGTGGCCCGCGCGGAGCTGTCCGCGGGTACCTCCCATGCCGCACACGCCGCCGTGTCGGCGGCCGCGCGTAAGCATCGCGCCGCCGCCGCGACCGACGCGTCCGTAGGAGTCGGGGGCCCACCGAAGGCAACGTAAGCAGCAGCCCCGGTTTTCACCCAGATGGCCACGGACCCGAAGTCAAGGATCCGTGGCCATAGTTATCGGTCGGCAACGAAGCGACCTGGTCCGGATCACCGCTCAAGGACAGCAACCCAGACCAGGAAGTAGGTGGTAGGACATGTCGGCACGGATAGCCCCCAGGCCGGACCTGCCGTGTCACGCCGGCGATCCCGATCTCTGGTTCGCCGAAGCGCCGGCCGATCTCGAACGCGCCAAGTCGCTGTGCGTCGACTGCCCGGTGCGCCGCCAGTGCCTGGCGGCCGCGCTGGAACGGGCCGAGCCCTGGGGCGTGTGGGGCGGCGAGATCTTCGACCGCGGTTCGGTGTTGAGCTTCAAACGACCCCGCGGCCGCCCCCGCAAGGCGGCCTAGCGCGCGAGACTAGACGACCGCGTTGTCGGGTTCGGCGAACCCGGGCACCAGCTCTTCGGACAGCGCCTTGATCGGCACGTGGGCGTCCAGCTGACACAGGATCGCGGCCACCGACATGATCACCCGCATCGGGATCACCAGCTTGGGCGGCAGATCCATCTGCCGGGCCGTGCGGATCTGCGACACGGACCGGTCGATCTCGATGGCCGACATCTTCTGCAGCCACTTGCGGGTGTAGTGGAAGACCTCGACCTCGACCGGTTCGACGTACTGGCGCAGCATGTCGTCGATGTCGCGCACCGACACCTGCTGGCCCTTCTGGATGAACCCGGCCTTCTCCATCGTCGGCAACAGCAGGTCGTAGTTCTTGTCGCGGGCCAGCCGGATGCTCATCCCGAGCTCGATCGGCAGGCCGCCGGGCAGCGGCGCGACGGCGCCGAAGTCGATGACGCCCATGCGGCCGTCGTCGAGCAGCATGAAATTGCCCGGGTGGGCGTCGCCGTGCAGCATCTCCAGCCGGCGCGGCGCGTCGAACGTGAGCTCGAGCAGGCGGGTGCCGACCAGATCGCGCTGCTCGGTGGTGCCGTGGCGGATGATCTCGGCCATCGGGATGCCCTGCATCCACTCCTGGATCACCACTTTCGGTGCGCTGGCCACGATGCGCGGCACCGCGAAGTGCGGATGGTCGTGATACGCCTTGGCGAACGCGCGCTGGTTCTCGGCCTCGAGCCGGTAGTCCAGTTCCATCTCGGTGCGCTCGATCAACTCGTCGACCACGCCCTGGATGTCGGCGCCCGGCGCGAGTTGCTTGAACACCCCGACCAGCCGCTGCATGGTCTTGAGGTCGGCCCGCAGCGCCTCGTCGGCCCCGGGATACTGGATCTTGACCGCCACCTCGCGGCCGTCGGACCACACGCCCTTGTGCACCTGGCCGATGCTCGCCGAGGCCACCGGGGTGTCGTCGAACGAACTGAACCGCTCCCGCCACTTGGTGCCCAGTTGGGCGTCGAGCACCCGGTGCACCTTGGCCGCCGGCAGCGGCGGGGCATCCTTTTGCAGCTTGGTCAACGCTTCGCGGTACGGCTCGCCGAACTCCTCGGGAATCGCGGCCTCGAGCACCGACAGGGCCTGGCCCACCTTCATCGCGCCGCCCTTGAGCTCACCCAAGACGGTGAACAACTGGTGGGCGGCCTTTTCCAGAAGCTCGGCCTGGACCTCGTCCCTGGACTTGCCGGTCAGCCGCTTACCGAATCCGAGCGCTGCCCGACCGGCGAATCCGACCGGAATGCTGGCCAGCTTGGCGTTACGCGCAGCCCGGCCCCGTTTGATGTCTGCCACGTAACCATCATCCATGATGGCCCACGCGATGTGGAGAGAAGCCGACAACGCTTGTTGTCAACCCGCGTCGCGGCAGGTCAGCGCGCGGGCCCGCCCTCAGCAGGCGCACAACGGGTGTTTGACCCACTGCCGCGCGACGATCGCGCCGGCGTGCAGATCGAATTCCAGCGTCGCGTTCAGCGTCTGGGGCGGTTCGGGCTCGGACGCCGCGTCCTGGCCGCGCACGGCCGCGATCACCCGGTTTACCTGAGACAGCGCCAGCGCCGCGGTCGCGAGCGCGGTGGCCCGGTCGGCGACGCCGACGGTTTCCCGCAGCTGCGCACAGATCGCCGGCCACGCCGCATCGCGGTCCCTGCGGTGCAGGTCCGCGCAGCCCAGGCAGCTCGTCACGCCGGGGATCACCAGCGGACCCACCAGCCCGATGCCGTCGCGCACCCGCACCAGCAGATGCGCGACGCCCTGGTCGTGCAGATCGCGCACCATGCGCGGGTCGGCGACGAGGTAGTCCGACAACACCACCAGGTCGACGTCGCCGGCCGACACCGCCGCGTGCGGTTGACTGCTGTGCGCGATCCGGGCGCCCGAGCAGCGCAACGACTCCACGAGCAACTCCGAGAGCGGCCCGCGGCCGTGCACGCGCACCGACGGCGCCCGGCCGCGCGGTCGCCCGCATTCGGTCGCCACCCCGGCCCGAACCAGCTGCGCCACCAGGCTTCTCAGTCCCTCGGTGTCGGTCAGGCCACGGTCGAGCGCCCGTCGCTGCAACTCCGGCAGCGGGGTCGGCGACGACATGGACCGCAACAGCGTGGCCAGCTCGGTGGCGGCCAAACCGCCCGGAGGACGTACCAGCACCGCGCGACGGGGATCCCAGCCGACCTGCACCGCGCCGTCGGGCCGCAGCAGCACCGGCATCGCCGGGTCCAGCGCATAGGTGGCTGCGTAGGTGGCATAGACGGCTGAGGGCACCGCTGCAGGGTGCCACGCCGACGGCGAGCGGTACGTCGGTTATCAACAGGACCGCTGGCGGCGTCGTTGACGGCGGCGCCGGCTCAGAAGCCCGCGTCGGTCGAAATCGCTCCGCACGATGGGAGTCAAGGCAGGCCTGTTTGTAGACGGTCGCGTCGTCGAAGCTGTAGCCCTGCGTCGACTTGTCCGCCTTCAGGCTGTCGTCGCACGCACTGATGAGGAGTTCGCCCTGCTTAATCAGGCCTTAGACCTGGTCGCTCCGGCGCCATAGTCGTGCTGGTAGGCGGGAGACCGCTTGGTGGTGCCCACAACCGTCGGCGCTCAGCACCGCCAGAACGACCGTGCAGCCCGATGCGGCCCAACGTCCGCGCTAGATCCTCCGGCTCGGCACCGCAGAAACAGTGCATGCCGTCAATTATTTGCGGAACCGCCGCCGTCGCCCGCTTGCTCGAGCCTGGCGATCACCTTGCCGATGCCACGAGTGTCGCCGTCAATGAGGCGGCTTGCTCGTCAAGCCCGGCCATCGAGGTCATCCTCGGGCCGGCGCAACCGTCCATCTGTCCGGACGGTGCTGCCGGCGACGGACACGTCTTGCTGCCGCGTGTTCCGATGACCATTCCATTCGTTGTGGTCACCGGTCCGACTGGCCTGCGTCGCTGTGCCGCGCGCCGACCACGAACGCCACCAGCGGCTCACTCTCCGCGTTTTCCCCGGTGCAGCGGCAGCGCCGTTCGAGGCCAGTTGGCGCGCCGTGAGGCCCGAGCGTTGAGACGAGGGGTATCGGAAACAGGTTCGATCTGTGCGCGGTGCTCCCAAGCAGGGGCGCAAAGCAGTGCGGAAGCCGGACGGGGCGGGTGAGCACTTCGCCAGTCTTCGATTGCGTAGCTGACGGATACCTCATGCTCAGTTAGTCGTTTGTTCAATCTCAGATTGATGGTTGGCTTGCTCCTCGGCCGCGGGAAGTCCGGGTCCGCGGCGTCTACGGTTCGGATAGCCAAGCCACATCTCGGAAAACTGGCTTCGGTACTTACGGGTGAATCTTAAAACCTCGTTAGGGTCTTCGAAGCTGGCTGATCGCAATAGATGTTGCGCTTCATCAAGAGGTGGCAGTCCCATCCAGTCCAGTGTCGTAGGCCGTGTGAAGCTGTGCTCGAAACTTCTGGGTCCGACAAATTGGTGCTTTTGCAATCCCCAGCGGTCAACAAGTGCTGATGAAAACTCGAACAGCAGACGACAAAATCCCAAATTCTCTATCTTTGTTACGCTCTGGCGCGTGGCCTCGACTGCCTGTTCTACTCGCTCAATATTCGGCGGGGTCTGCCGATAGTGTAAGTAACCATTGCGGACTTCACTGACGGAAGCATCTACCAGCGTCTTCGTGACGGATCTTAGCCCGGTAATAATCCGCTCCTGACTTGGCAACGATAAGTTTAAGAAGGGAAGCGTGGAACGAAGCAAATAACGCTTAAGATCAGTCTTGCCATCGAATTCCGGGATATCTTCAATTGGCCTCTCGAAATTCTCTGGTGTCTTGCGACAGGCTTCAAGATGGTCTGCGAGGATTCGAAAACCCTGCATAAGACTGTAGAGTTCAGGGCGTTTTCCTGAATAGTCCAAGCAGCCTTCTTGCCCTTGTTCGCTTTTGGGCAATGTCCCCTGAAGGAGCTGCAGGCCCCGCTCTTGGCCTTGCTCGTGGTCATAGGAAAAAGGCTTTTCGTCACTAGTATGGTCATTAAGCAACGCCCAAGATGTGAATGCTAATGAGTCGAGCAGTATGTGTTCGAGCTCGGTAAAATATGGTGCAGCAGCTTCCTGAAACCGTTCTAAGCTGCCCATTAGTGCTGAACTGCCAATCGATGCGGATTGCGTGAGTGCCGACATCTTCTCGTGCCTTCGCCAGAAGACAGCATGTGGGTCATTTTCCAGCTCGACATCGAATCCCAATTTCCACAGAATTGTACCGATGATCTCATCATCAGTCATGTCCTGATCGTGGTCGATGCGCACTTCATGACAAGCTGTTATCATATTTGACCTGCGGGCTAGCACTAGTCGAGTCAACGCTTCTGTCGGCGACTTAGTCTGGTAGAACTTCTCTAGCTTTTCGTCTAGGTCATCTATGTCGAAACCCCGCAGTTGCCACTCCAGCTCCTGCACGTCTGCGTCTGCGTCCCGTACATAAAGTTTGCTAAGTAATCTTCGTTCCCGCAACAAAGCCAGGCCGGGCTGATCGGATACGAATCGAACTCCCAGATGACCCAATTCAGCGCGTAACCGAAATGCGCCCGACCGAAATTGCCGATTTATGACCGGCAGCCGAACCTCGCCGCACGGAATTTCTATTGCATTGGATCTGACTAGACGGTCTAATGTTGTGGCCAACGTCTCTTCGTCAACGAGTAAAGTCACCTGAAGCAGCTGCGCTCGATTCATGTGTGCAACGGCAGACGTTGCATCTTTGACCGTAATGAACCCTGACACAGCTTCGCGTAGTACGCCCTTGGTCGTGTCGAAAAGATCCGCAACGAATAGTCGCAACTCGCTGTCCGAAAGCGCATCGCCCAAGAGAGGCAGTAAAACTGTCACCTCTTGATCGCCGTAGTAATGGCTGGCACCGCCGTGGAGCTCAGCTGCGAGTGCCCACCATTCTGCCCCTTTTCCAGGCAAAGCCTGTAAGATGTCTCGCAATTTTTGACGTTGGAGATTTATCGGAGCGTTGGAGCCAGTTTCCAGAGAGATAGGATGAATGGCTCGGCACCCGGGCTCGGAGCAGTGATAAGCGGGGACACGGCGGCTAGCTGGAGCCCGCCTTCTTTCAGAGCTTGTACGCAAACCGTATGGTCCAATTGTGTATTTGCCGTACTGATAAACACCCGTCGGAAGCCTGTCGAGAAGCTTCATTGTCTCGGCATTATCGAGAAACTCTTGCTCATCTTCGTAGAGTTCAGCGTAAGCATCGTAAAGGCTACGCGCGAAGATAAAAGGATATCGTATCTGATTCCGTTTGATTCCATCGTCGATTGCTGCCTCCAATCTGCCTAGGTCGGTAGCCTGGAGGTCAATAAACAGGTCATCAAACCCGATTGTCAAGGCGCACATCAGTCGAGCATCTTTGGCGTTTACCCCCTGCTTAACAAGGCGGGTCAAAATTTTAGTTCCATCTTCGGTCAACTTGATTGCATTATTCAAATCGTCCGATACCACGTAGCTGTCCGGAATGATGCAATCGCCCAACGATTCCATCAAATCACTAAAGTCGACAAAGAGCTTCCGCCAGTTTGGATCTTCATAGCTAGCCAGCAGCTCTTGCACCGTTCGTTTAGCCATTCGCCCTCTCCCGACTGGTATCGCGACCGGGCCATCATCGCAATATCGCCGCGGACATGCTGGCCGTTCGGCGAAGCTGCGTTCGGTTGGGGCTTGAGCACCACCCAGCACCCACGTTTTGGTGTCGGCAACTCGACGCGGCGTTAGAGCGTGCCACGGCGCTCTGGAACTCGAAGTACTTACACTGAGTGCTTAACTAGGCAGCTCGTCACGCCGGGGATCACCAGCGGGCCCACCGATCCGATGCCGTCGCGCACCCGCACCAATAGATGCGCGACGCCCTGGTCGTGCATGTCGCGCACCACCCGCGGGTCGGTGACCAGGTAGTCCGACAACACGACCAGGTCGACGTCGCCGGCCGACACCGCGGCGTGCGGTTGGCTGCTGTGCGCGATCCGGGCGCCGAACTGGCCACGCTGTTGCGGTCCATGTCGTCCCCGACCCCGCTGCCGGAGCTACAGCGGCGGGCGCTCGACCGTGGCCTGACCGACGCCGACGGCCTGAGAAGCCTGGTGGCGCAACTCGTCGGCGCCGGGGTGGCGACCGAATGCAAGCGACCGCGCGGCCGCGCCCCGTCGCTGCGCGTGCACAGCCGCCGGCCGCTCTCGGAGCTGCCGATGGAGTCATTGCGCTGCTCGGGCGCCGCCAAACCGCCCGGAGGACGTACCAGCACCGCGCGACGGGGATCCCAGCCGACCTGCACCGCGCCGTCGGGCCGCAGCAACACCGGCATCGCCGGGTCCAGCGCGTAGGTGGACAGCGCGGCCTGGCACTGCTGAGTCACCGCGCAACTGTGCCACGGCGGGGGCGACGGCCCCGTTCAGTTGTCCACAGGGCCGTCGGAGTCGGGGTCCTCGCGCTCGAGTTTGGCGATCGCCTCGTCGATGCCGCTGGTGTCACCACCGATGACACGGTCGATGAAACCGGCGGGCTCATCGAGGTCCTCGGCGTCGGGCAGCAGGTCGGGGTGCTGCCAGATGCCGTCGCGGGTGTCGACCCCGGCGGCCTGCGTCAGGCGCTCCCAGAACGCGGCGGCTTCACGCATCTTTCGCGGCCGCAGCTCCAGCCCGACCAGCGTCGCGAAGGTCTGCTCGGCCGGGCCGCCGCTGGCCCGGCGCCGGCGCAGCGTCTCGCCGAGCGCGCCGGCGCCGGGAATCCGGTCGCCCAGCGCGGCGGCCACGACCACCTGCACCCACCCTTCGATCAGGGCGAGCAACGTCTCCAGGCGCTCCAGCGCCTGCGTCTGCGCGGGCGTGGCCTTGGGCTCGAATACGCCTTGCCTAAACAGGTTTTCGATCGCCGCCGGATCCGACAGCGACGCCGGATTGAAGTCGCGGGCCAGCTCCTCGATTCCCGACATGTCGATCTGCATGCCCATCGCGTAGGCCTCGACCGCTCCCAGCAATTGGCTCGACAGCCACGGGACGTGGCTGAACAGCCGGTGGTGGGCGGCCTCGCGCGCGGCCAAAAAGGTCAGGATCTCGCTGCGCGGACGCTCGAGCCCGGTGGTGAACGACTCGACGGCGTCGGGCATGATCGCCGCAATTCCCTTGGGCCCCAACGGTAAACCGATATCGGTCGACGTCAGCACCTCCCGGGACAACCGCCCCAGCGCCTGCCCCAGCTGCGAGCCGAACGCCATGCCGCCCATCTGCGACATCATCTGTAGCAGCGGGCCGGCCATGCTCTTGGCTTCCTCGGGGAGCGACGCCGCCCACACCGTCGAGATCTGTTGGGCCATCGGGTCACACAGCCGCTTCCACGTCTCCAATGTGTTGTCCACCCAGTCGGCGGGAGTCCATCCCACCGCCTTGGCGGTGCCCGCGGGCAGCGCCGTCGCTCCGTCCAGCCAGGTTTCGGCCAGGTGCACCGCGTCGGCGATCGCCGAATTCGTCGTATCCGGCACCGGCGCAACGAAGCCGATCGAGTTCGAGGCGACGCGCCGCGCCAGTTCGTAATTGACCGGTCCCGAAGCCGTTCCGCCGGGTCCGACGGCTCCGGCGCTGCTGAACATCTGACCCAGCTGGGTGAAGATCTGGCCCAGGTCACCCATGCCGAAGTCCCCGCTCATGCCGAACGCGGCGAACGGGTCGGACGGGTTCGAACCCGAGTCGGGATCTTTTTTCCCGTGTTTGTCGGGGTCCTCCCCGGAGGAGAAGCCGAACGGCAGGTCAGCCATGACCCCAACGGTACTCACCGTGGGATCGGAAGGCGCGCGACGGCGGGTCAGCTTGTAGCTGAACCTCGTACCGGGGGCCTTGCAGCCGAATGACCGGCGACGCGCTCCGTCTAGTGTATTCGGCGTGAACAGGCGCATCCTGACCCTGATGGTCGCGCTGGTGCCGATCGTGGTGTTCGGTGTGTTGCTGGCGGTGGTGACGGTGCCGTTCGTGTCGCTGGGTCCCGGCCCCACCTTCGACACGCTCGGCGAGGTCGACGGCAAGCAGGTGGTGGCGATCCAGGGCACCCTGACGCATCCGACCACCGGTCACCTGAACATGACGACGGTGTCCCAGCGCGACGATCTGACGCTGGGCGAGGCGCTGACGCTCTGGCTTTCGGACACCGAACAGCTGGTGCCGCGCGACATCATCTATCCGCCCGGCAAGTCGCGGGAGGAAGTGGACAAGGCCAACAGCGCCGACTTCAAGCAATCCGAGGACAGCGCCGAATACGCGGCGTTGGGTTATCTGAAATATCCGTCGGCGGTGACGGTGGCGAAGGTCCCCGAACCCGGTCCCTCGGCGGGCAAGCTGAAGGCCGGCGACGCCATCGACGCGGTCAACGGCACCCCGGTCGCGACCGTCGACGCCTTCACCGGGCTGCTGAAGAACACCAAACCCGGTCAGACCGTGACGATCGACTACCGCCGCAAGAACGAACCCGCCGGTGTGGCGCAGATCACGCTGGGCTCCAACAAGGACCGCGACTACGGCTACGTGGGCGTCGCGGTGCTCGACGCGCCGTGGGCGCCGTTCGTCGTGGACTTCAATCTCGCCAACATCGGCGGCCCGTCCGCCGGACTGATGTTCAGCCTGGCCGTGGTCGACAAGCTGACCACCGGTGGCCTGGCCGGGTCGAATTTCATCGCGGGAACCGGGACCATCACCGCCGACGGCAAGGTCGGCCAGATCGGCGGCATCACCCACAAGATGGTCGCCGCGCACGCGGCCGGGGCGACGGTGTTCCTGGTGCCGGCGAAGAACTGCTACGAGGCCAGTTCGGACAATCCGTCCGGCCTGCGGCTGGTCAAGGTCGAGACGCTCAGCCAGGCGGTAGATGCGCTGCACGCGATCACGTCCGGTGGGCAGCCGCCGAGTTGCTAGGCAAGCGCGGGATCGCCGGTTGTGCAGTGCGTAGAGTTGTCACCGTCTAGCAATCGATCAGGGAGCGTAGCCAGTGGGGATGCGGCCCACCGCAAGAATGCCGAAGCTGACTCGGCGTAGCCGGATTCTGATCCTGATCGCACTGGGTGTGATCGCTCTGCTGCTGGCGGGCCCGCGGCTGATCGACGCCTACGTCGACTGGCTGTGGTTCGGCGAGCTTGGCTACCGGTCGGTGTTTTCCACCGTGCTCGTCACCCGATTCGTGGTCTTTCTGATCGCGGGCCTGCTGGTGGGCGGCATCGTGTTCGCCGGGCTCGCGGTGGCCTACCGCACCCGACCGGTGTTCGTGCCGAGCAACGACAACGATCCGGTGGCGCGCTACCGCGCCCTGGTCCTTTCCCGGCTGCGGCTGGTAAGCGCCGGCGTCCCGGTGGCGATCGGCCTGCTGGCCGGAATCATCGCCCAAAGCTATTGGGTGCGGATCCAGCTGTTCCTGCACGGCGGCGACTTCGGCATCAAAGACCCGCAGTTCGGCAAGGACCTCGGCTTCTACGCGTTCGAGTTGCCGTTCTACCGGCTGCTGCTGTCCTACCTATTCGTGGCGGTGTTCCTGGCGTTCGTGGCCAACCTGTTGGCCCACTACATCTTTGGCGGCATTCGGCTGTCCGGACGCACCGGCGCGCTGAGCCGGTCGGCGCGGATCCAGCTGGTCACCCTGGTCGGTCTGTTGGTGTTGCTCAAGGCGGTCGCCTACTGGCTGGACCGCTACGAGCTGTTGTCGCACACCCGCGGCGGCAAGCCCTTCACCGGCGCCGGATACACCGACATCAACGCCGTGCTGCCGGCGAAGCTGATCCTCATGGCGATCGCGCTCATCTGCGCGGGCGCGGTGTTCTCCGCGGTCGTCCTGCGGGACTTGAGGATTCCCGCGATCGGCCTGGTCCTGTTGCTGCTGTCGTCGTTGATCGTGGGCGCCGGCTGGCCGTTGATCGTCGAGCAGATCAGCGTCAAACCCAATGCCGCGCAAAAGGAAAGCGAATACATCAGCCGCAGCATCGCCGCGACGCGGCAAGCCTACGGCCTGACCGCCGACGTGGTCACCTACCGCAACTACACCGGCGACGCGCAGGCCACCGCCCAGCAGGTCGCCGACGACCGCGCCACCACCTCCAACATCCGGCTGCTCGACCCGACCATCGTCAGCCCGGCGTTCACCCAGTTCCAGCAGGGCAAGAACTTCTACTACTTCCCCGACCAGCTCTCCATCGACCGCTACCTGGACCGCAACGGGTCGTTGCGGGACTACGTCGTCGCGGCCCGCGAACTCAATCCCGACCGCCTCATCGACAACCAGCGCGACTGGATCAACCGGCACTCGGTCTACACGCACGGCAACGGGTTCATCGCGTCACCGGCCAACACGGTGCGCGGAATCGCCAACGACCCCAACCAAAACGGCGGCTACCCCGAATTCCTGGTCAATGTCGTCGGCGCCAATGGCAACGTGGTTTCCGACGGTCCCGCGCCGCTCGACCAGCCGCGCGTCTATTACGGGCCGGTTATCTCCAACACGGCGGCGGACTACGCGATCGTCGGGCGCAACGGCGCCGACCGCGAATACGACTACGAGACCAGCAACGAAACCAAGAACTACACCTACACCGGACTCGGCGGCGTCCCCCTCGGCGACTGGCTGTCGCGCAGCGTGTTCGCCGCCAAGTTCGCCGAGCGGAACTTCTTGTTCTCCAACGTGATCGGCTCGAACAGCAAGATCCTGTTCAACCGTGACCCGGCGCGGCGGGTGGAGGCGGTGGCGCCGTGGCTGACCACCGACAGCGCGGTCTATCCGGCGATCGTCAACAAGAGACTGGTGTGGATCATCGACGGCTACACCACGCTGGACAACTACCCGTATTCCGAACTCACGTCGCTGGAGTCGGCGACCGCGGACTCCAACGAGGTGGCGTTCAACAGGCTCGCACCCGACAAGCGGGTCTCCTACATCCGCAACTCCGTGAAGGCGACCGTCGACGCCTACGACGGCACCGTCAGCCTGTATCAGCAAGACGAGCAGGATCCGGTGCTCAAGGCGTGGATGCGGGTGTTCCCGGGAACCGTCAAGCCCAAGAGCGACATTACCCCCGAGCTGGCCGAGCACCTGCGCTATCCCGAGGACCTGTTCAAGGTGCAGCGGATGCTGCTGGCGAAGTATCACGTCAACGATCCGGTGACGTTCTTCTCCACGTCGGACTTCTGGGACGTGCCGCTGGACCCGAACCCGACAGCCAGCAGCTATCAGCCGCCGTATTACATCGTCGCGAAAAACATTGCGAAGAACGACAATTCGTCGTCGTATCAGTTGACAAGCGCGATGAACAGGTTCAAGCGCGACTATCTCGCCGCCTACATCAGCGCCAGCTCCGACCCGGCGACGTACGGGCGGATCACCGTGCTGACCATCCCGGGCCAGGTCAACGGGCCCAAGCTCGCCAACAACGCCATCACCACCGACCCGGCGGTGTCCCAGGACCTCGGGGTGATCGGGCGCGACAACCAGAACCGGATCCGGTGGGGCAACTTGCTCACGTTGCCCGTGGGGCAGGGCGGGCTGCTCTATGTCGAACCCGTGTACGCCTCCCCGGGGGCCAGCGACGCGGCGTCGTCCTATCCGCGGCTGATCCGGGTGGCGATGATGTACAACGACAAGATCGGGTACGGCCCGACGGTGCGCGACGCGCTCACCGGGCTGTTCGGCCCCGGCGCGGGCGCGGCGGCAACGGGCATTCAGCCCACCGAGGCGGGGACCCCGGCGGCGAATCCGCCGCCCAGCGCGCCGGCGCCGGCCGCGACGCCGGGATCGCCGCCGCCCGCGGCCGTTCCGCCGGCGCCGGACGGGTCGGTGGCGTTGTCACCGGCCAAAGCGGCTGTACTGCAAGAGATCCAGGCGGCGATCGGCGCGGCCAAGGACGCGCAGAAGAAGGGCGATTTCGCAGGCTACGGCGCGGCGCTGCAGCGGCTTGACGACGCGATCACCAAGTACAACAACACCAAATAGCCTTCAGGCGTAAGCCGTTCGGAACCTGTCCCGGTACGCCTTCGGGCTGATGCCCAGGTGGTTGACGAACGCGCGTCTCAGCGTCTCGATGCTTCCGAAACCGGCCATGCCCGCGGTCTCGGTGACGGAACGGCCGGCTTCGAGCGCGTTGCGGGCGAAATCCACTCGAACCAGTTCGACGTAGCGTGCCGGAGTCATCCCGAGCTCGGATTGGAACAGCCGGGTCAGCTGCCGTGTGCTCAACGATGCCAGGGCCGCAAGCCTTTTCACGCTGTAGTCGGCGCCGGGGTTGGCGGCGATCGCCTCGGTGACCGCGCGCAGCGGCGACTGCGGCGGGGGATCGGCCTCGACCAGCACCGAAAATTGTGATTGGCCGCCGGCCCGCTTCAGATAGACGACCAGCCACCGGGCCACGTCGCGGACCAGGTCGGTCCCGTAATCCATTTCGACCAGCGCCAGCGCCAGGTCGATACCCGAGGAGATCCCGGCCGAGGTGAACACGTCGCCGTCGCGGACGAAGATCGCGTCGGGCTCGACGGTGACGTCCCGGAAGGCGCGGGACAGACGCCGGGCGTCGTGCCAGTGCGTGGTGGCGCGTCGGCCGCTGAGCAGGCCGGCCTGCGCGAGGATGAACGACCCCGTGCAGATGGACGCCATCCGTCCGGTCCGCGCGGCCACGGACCTGACGGCCTCGACCAGCGCGGGGTCGATCGGTCGCCCGGGCAGGTGGTCGCTGCCGGCCACCAGGACGATATCGGCGGAGTCGATGGCGGCGAGGCGATCGGTGACCCCCAACCGGGTCCCGATCGAGCTCGTCACGTCGGCGCCGTCCACCGACGCGACCTTGAGCCGGTAGTCGGCGCCGAACCGGTTGGCCTCGACGAAGACCTCACCCGCCCCCGCGACGTCGAGCAGCGTCACCCCGTCGAAGACGACGATGACCACCACCCGCGAATGCTTTCCCTCTTGAGCCACGTCAGCCATTGTGTCGCTTTCTGAGGAGTTGACGGCTCAAACGAGCGGCGTCGGATCGAGCGGACCGTCGCACACTGGGCACGACCGTCACCGCAGAAGGAGACAAGACCATGACCACCAGTTCGATCGACGCCATCGCCGGCATCCACGTGCCCGACACCGCGCTGGCGCGCGAGGTCACCGACTTCATCCGCGACACCGAAGACGAGTTGCTGTTCAACCATTCCCGGCGGGTGTTTTTCTTCGGCGCCCTGCAGGGTTTGCGCCGCGGGATCCACCCCAACCTGGAACTGCTCTACGTCGCCGCGATGTTTCACGACGTCGGCCTGACCGAGCACTACCGCAACTCGACCGTCCGCTTCGAGGTCGACGGCGCCAACGCGGCGCGCGACTTCCTGATGGACGCCGGCGTCGACAAGGCCGACGCCGACACGGTGTGGCTCGGCATCGCCCTGCACACGACGCCCGGCGTGCCCGAGTTCCTGGCGCCCGAAGTCGCCCTGCTGCAGGCCGGCGTGGAAGTCGACGTGGTCGGCGTCGGGCACGAGCAGCTGGCTTCCGAGGCGCTCGCCGCGGTGACCGCCGCCCACCCGCGACCTGATTTCAAGAACCGCATTCTGGCGGCATTCAACGACGGCATGAAGCACCGCCCGCGGACCACCGACGGCACCATGAACGCCGACGTCCTGGCGCACTTCGATCCCGCCTTCGCGCGCGTCGACTTCGTCGACAAAATCCTGCACAACAGCTGGCCGGAATAGCCCGGAACGGAGTAGACAGATGGACATCCACGAAGCGCTGTACACCACCAGGATGATGCGGCGACTGCGGCCGGATCCGGTTCCGCTGGACACGCAGGCCCGCATCCTCGATGCGGCCATTCGCGCCCCCAACGGGGCCAACACCCAACGCTGGCACTTTGTCGCCGTTGACGATCCGGCACTCATCCACCAGTTCGCTGACCTGTTCCGGCGGGCCCGCGCGCTCGAATACGAGAAGTACGGGGCGGGGACGGGACCGATGGTGGCGTCCGCGCCTGGAGCCGACCCGGCCGCCCACGCCGAGACGATGCGCCGAATCAAGGGGTCGGGGGATTACCTGGCCGACCATTTCGACGAAATTCCCTTGTTGCTCTTCGTCTTCGCGATCGACGACCTCGGCGGAGCTAACATCTTCCCGGCGATCTGGAGCGTGCTGCTCGCCGCCCGCGCCGAGGGTGTCGGCGGCGTCATGACGATGGTGCTCCGCAATTTCGCGGATCAGGTCAACGAGTTGCTGGGCGTCCCCGTCGAGGAGGGCTGGACGATGTCGGCGATGCTGGCGCTCGGCTACCCAAGGGGCAAATGGGGTGTCGCGGCCAATCGGCATCCCGTGCACGAGGTTTCGTCCCGAAACGGCTGGTACATGCCGTTCGGTGTCGAAGTGCCGCAACCGCTTTGGCCGCCGCAGGACACAGCGACCGCGGTCGGGTTCTGAATAAGGAGGAAGATCAGATGAGCGACGCGAACGACATCGGGGTCACGGTGGTCCAGCCCGGGGAAGGCGATTACGTTGCCCTGCCCGGTTTTGGGGCCGTCTTCAAGCTGTCCGGCAAGACCAACGGCGGCGAGGTGTCCATTGTCGAGCACCCCTTTGCGGTCGGTCTGCTCACCGCGGCGCACCGGCACACCCGCGAGGACGAGCATTCGATCGTGCTGGCGGGCGAGATCGGCTTCCGCTCCGACGACAGCGAGGTCGTCCTGGGGCCCGGCGGTTACATCACCAAGCCCCGCGGGCAGATGCACGCGATGTGGAACGCCGGCAGCGAGCCGGGCCGCATCATCGAGGTCATCACGCCCGGTGGTTTCGAGAACTATTTCCGCGAACTCGGTGAACTGCTCCTCGAGCACGCCGACGACCCGGCCGGCAGGCCACTGCACGAGTTGCCCGAGTTCGGCGAACTCGCCGACAAATACGGGCTGACCTACGGGTCACCGGACTGGATGGACGACATCGCGCAGCGCTACGGACTGAACCCGCCATCCCACTGAACGGGCACTGCACGGGCACTGAACGAGGCCGCTCACCCCGCTGAGCGCCCGATTTGGTCGCCGTGACACCGGTTCGGTAACCTGGCATTCACCAACGCGGGGTGGAGCAGCTCGGTAGCTCGCTGGGCTCATAACCCAGAGGTCGCAGGTTCGAATCCTGTCCCCGCTACCAGCGGAAATGGCCCCCGGAGATATCTCTCGGGGCCATTTTCATGCCGTATGGACACGTATTTGGACACATTCGCTTTTGCTGATCCTCCCTGAGCGGTCGCGGATCTTCCTGGTAGTGGGCGACTTATCTGAGTATCGGTCAATGGACAAGGGTTGCTAGGTTGGCCCGGAAAATCCGCTGAAGCGCGACATCGGCGGAGACCTCGCATCGGCCGGGTACACCGCCCGTGCATGCGCCGGATCGGCGGCATCGCGTCGGACTCTGGAAGACCGTTGGAGGGTGGGATGTGACCGCTGAGAGCGTTGGCTACTCGGGCCGTCGGGCGCGCCTATCAAGAACACCTTGCCGCCCGCGCTGTGTATGAGTTGCTCAGCCGTACTGGTCGGCGACGCCTATCGGAGCAGTGTTCTGGGGTCGGGGAAGCCCAGTTTGGTGTAGCCGGGCGCACGCTTTCGCAGCGAAGAGGCGAGTACTGGGGTGAGTTCGTCGTAGTAGTCGTGCACGGTTGCGGCGGACTTGGCGGCGTGGGGCCGGGTGACGCGCCCCACGTATTGGACGAGTCGGTTCTTGAACGTGATTGGAGCGGCGAGAAACAGCGTGTCCAGGGCCGGACAGTCGAATCCCTCGCCGATGAACGAGCTGGTGCCGACGATCAGCAAGGGCCCGTCGTCGGCGGTGTGGTTGGCGAGTTGCTGAGAGATCTCGCGGCGCTGGCGCGCCTTCATCTGGCCGCTCAGCACGACGACATCCTTCCCGACGTTTCGGAGTCGTTCGGCGATGGCGTTGAGGTGATCGATCCAGGTGGTAAGTACGAGGATGTTGGCGCCGTCGGCGTGAGCGCAGAGGACGTCGGCGATGATCTGCTCAAGCCGGCCCTCGTCGGCAATGAGGGCTCGGTAGATCTCGGCCATTCCGCCTGGCGCACTGGGATCGGCTTGCCCGGTGTAGCGGAACTGGGTGGGATGGACGTGTAGGAGGGGGTGCGGTGCGAGCAGGTCGGTGCCTGCCGAGGGGAATTGGCCGGCGGTAGGGCCTTCGAGGGTGACGTGATGTGATCCGAGTTGGTGGTAGATGAGGTCTTCGAGCCCGTCGCGGCGTTCAGGTGTGGCAGTGAGCCCGAGCCAGTATTTTGCGGGTATTCGATTGAGGACATGGAAGAACGCGCTGGCGGCGATGTGGTGGCACTCGTCGACGACGACGAAACCGTAACCGGCGGTGAGAGCTTCGATGTTGTCGCGGCGCGCGAGGGTAGGTAGCAGCGCAATGTCGATAATGCCGGTGGTTTTGGATCGGCCGCCGCCGATCTGTCCGCACTTGAATCCGAGATGCTTCTGTAAGCGGTCACGCCATTGGTCGGCCAGTGCTTTGCGGTCGACCAGGATGATGGTCGAGGTGGCGCGGGAAGCGATGGCGGCGCAGGCAATCACCGTCTTGCCCAATCCAGGAGGCGCGATCAGCACGCTGGTGTCTTCGTCAATTAATCGCCGGACTGCGTCGGCCTGTTCGGACCTGAGCTCGGTTGAGCAGATGAATTCGTGACTGTCGCCGATGGCGCGCTTGTCGTCGATGTGCAACGTACTTCCCGCTGACTCGACCAAGTCGGTGAGCAGCCCGTACAGGCCACGAGGCAGCACAAGATCGCCCTCGACTGTCTCGTCGTAGCTGTACAGGAACCGCGGAGTATCCCAGGTGCTGCGTCGAGCGCGCTGGCGAGCATCAAACTCGGGATTGCGGATGGAGGCGGCGTGCTTGACAGCAGCGATCATCGCGGGTCCGAGATCGCTGGCAGTCAGAGTGATTCGGGATGTGAACGTCGCCCGGATGATCGCTGCCGGCCTGGGAACGATTTTCGACGAAGTGGGTAGCTGCAGCCGACGCACACGATGGCCGAACAGCGGATCGGGCAGAGTGCGAGCGAGCGCGGCCACGTCCTTGTGCGACAGCCTTGCGATGCTGGACAGGTAGGCCCATTGGTCGTCGAATGGTTCCAGCGTTGCAGGGTCGAGGAACAGCGTTGTGCCGTGCTGTCGGCGTTTGCCGTTGAGGGGGGCGGCGATGAGGTTGCCCATGCTGCGGCCGGTGTGGATATCTTGGGAGGGAAACAGCCGGTCGTAGCTGCTGAGATGCATGCTGCCGCGGAGTTGGAAAGCCTCGCCGAGCAGGCTGGTCGCGATGTTGCGGGCTGTTGCCGCCGACATAGCCTGTGCGAAGAAGATCCATACGTGCGCACCTCGGCCCGACTGCGACACCTCTAAAGCTGCCGGAACATTGTGGGCTCGTGCGGCTTTCATATAAGCCAGCGCATCGAGCATTGCGGCCTCCTTGTCGAAGTCGGCCGCGACCCACCAGCAGGTGTCATCGTCGCCAAGCGGATACAGGCCTATATGAACCTCCCCGCGCAGGTGTTGGTCGACGACGTCCGGAGTCAGTGGAAGATACGGTGCGTCGGCGCGGTTCATGCCCTTGCGCCAGTAGCCGCGGATGGCCGGCATCCAACCGGATCGGCCGTCGCGGCGGTTCTCCCAACGCAGCGCGTAAACGTCGGAGCGACAACGAAACAGATCGAGGAAGAAGCGAACCTTAGCTTCGGGCACCGACCTCATACTGACCGGCGACTCCGGCGCGCCAGACAGGGTGGCTTGATCCGGATCCGCCGCTCGCGCCTGCTCTTCGCTGAGTTTCAGTAGCCGACGCAAGCGCACATTGTCGGTGCGCAACGTCTCCAACTCACCGGGGAACCGCTCCTCCACAACCACAGTCTGCCGGTCCGTTAGCTCGGCCATGCGGGCCGATGGCGTCAAGCTATCGACTGCGCAAACGGTGAAGCGAGGGTCGGGCAGCCGCCTCGGTAAGACGGTCAGATTAGGGCGCGCGAAGGGGGGCTCTCGACCATGTCGAGTCCCGAGGTGCCGTCTAGCCGCGAAATAGATGAGGTACGTTGGACCCGACGCTAGGTGGCGATAGTATCACGATTTCGTTATACTTTTGCCATGCAGACAAAGCCGCTGGCGCGGGACGAGCTCTGGGAGGTTGCGACCACGCAGCTCGGGTTCGTGACTGCTCAGCAGGCTGCAGATCTGGGTGTGGGCAAGGGTGCGCTGCAGATGCTTGTGCAGCGGGGCACGCTGATGCGTGTTGCGCACGGGGTTTACCGGTTCCCGAAGTATCCGGTCGGGCAGTACGACCCCTACATGCTTGCCGTGCTGTGGACGCGAGCACCGGAGGCGTGTCTGAGCCATGAGACTGCGATGGACGCCTATGGCATCAGCGACGTCAACCCGAACCGTATCCACATCACCGTCGCCAAGCACCGGCGGCTGCGCCGTGCGGGTGGCGAGGACTACGTGCTCCACCGGGAGGACCTCGCGCCAGCGCAGATCGGCTGGTGGCAGGAGATTCCCACCGTCACGGCGGCGACAGCCGTTGCCCAGTGCATCGCCTGCGGCACACCCACCTACCTGCTGCGGCAGGCCCTCGACCGGGGGCATGTCCAGGGCTATTTGAAGACCGCCGAGCGTGACGAGTTGGCCAGGGCATTGGACGCTCGCGATGGGCGATGACCGTATTGGCTCACGGCTCGCCGACCTGCTGCACACGCTGAAGCCGAAGACGAAGCAGCCTGCGTCGGTGACCGTCCTGAACAACTGGATTGCCCAGGCCGAAGGCAAACTCGGCGCGGAGGCCAAGGGCGGCAGGCTTGGCTGGCTCGTCGCTTCGTCGGTCGCCATCGCATGTGTCCAACGCGCAATCGACGTCGACGGCAGGCAACTGTTCCTCCTCAAGGGCGGCGCCCTGCTGCAGCACCGCTTGCCCGCCACCGCCCGCACCACCAAGGATGTCGACGGGCTCGTCCGCGGTGACCTGGACGCGTTTCTTCTGGCCTTGGAGGACGCGCTGGCCGAGCCATGGGGCCCTCTGATGTTGCGCCGGGGCGAGGTCGAGGTCGTCAACGTTCCCACCAGGATCATCAAGCCACGTCGGTTCGACATCATTATCGAGTTCCGAGGTGTCACCTGGAGGCGCATCCAGTTCGAGGTCTCACCCGACGAGTCAGGCATCGGCGGGGACTTCGAGTCCATCGAGCCGCCGCCACTGAGCGGGTTTGGCCTGCCGGACCCCGACACCCTCGTTGGGATCGCCATGCGCTTCCAGATCGCGCAGAAGATTCACGCGGTTTCCGATCCTCATGAACCGCCGGACTCCATCAACGATCGTGCCCGCGACGTTGTGGACCTGCTCCTGTTGCGTGACCTCGCGGCCGCGACCGGAAGCCCGACGCTGGCCGAGATCCGTGCAGCTGGTGCGGCCGTCTTTCAGGCCCGAGCCGACGAAGCCTTGCAACTCGGTTTGCCGGCGAGGACGTGGCCGCCGACGGTGACCGGACACGACCACTGGGGTCACGATTACAAGCGGGCTGCCGCCTCAGCCAGCGTCGAGCTGTCGCTCGACGCGGCCGTCGCTGAGATCAACGCCTGGATCGCCGAGGTCGACAAGGCATGACGCCAGCCCTATGTCAGATCGCGCCGAAAGTTGCTGCGCGTGAACGGATTTGTGAACGAACCGGCGGAACCGGTGAGATGGCGTGGTATCTACCGTGACGACCCGGACGGGGAGATTAATCATGAGCTGCACGTGAGACCTGCGGATCTGTGTGAAACGTCCACCGGTTAGCGAGCACGCGTCTGAACACGCCATGCCCGAATATGGAGGCTTACCGGCAAGGTGCCCTCGAGGTGGCTGGTCGGCTGCACTTGCCACTTGGCGCGTTTGGCCACGGATTTGGACACGGAACACGGTGGAACTGACGCGAATAAGCGGGCCGGGGCGAGACAGGCTGGACGGCTGACAAGAGGCTGATGTGGACGTATGAGTCCGATCGCGGTGACGGAGACCGCAACCGGTCAGCTCATAACCCAGAGGTCGCAGGTTCGAATCCTGTCCCCGCTACCAGCGGAAATGGCCCCCGGAGACTTCTCCCGGGGCCATTTTCATGCCGCCGCGACCACGAGCTCATCAGCCGTCTCAGGAAGTCCGGCAATCATGGGTGGCGGCGTGATGGCATATCTTTACCTCCATCCGTCGCATCGGTACCGCGAGTTGTCGGAGGAGATCCCACATGCGCAGCATCCAGGTGGCAGCGTCCGCCACGGCCCTCGTTCTCTTCGGCTCGGTCGGCGTCGCCGCCGCCGCGCCGCCGAAGGACTACTGCGCCGAGCTCAAGGGCGCCAACACCGGCCAGGCATGCCAGATCCAGATGGCCGACCCCGGCTACAACGTCAACATCAGCTTCCCGGTCAACTACCCCGACCAGAAGTCCGTGGCCGACTTTATCACCAAGGAGCGCGACGATTTCCTCAACGCCGCCAAATCGTCCGCACCCCGCGACCAGCCCTACCAGCTGACCATTTCGTCGACGAATTACGGGTCGGCGATACCACCGCGCGGCACCGAGGCCGTGGTGTTCAAGGTCGTCGAGAACACCGGCGCCCCCAAGACGACGTTCAAGTCGTTCAACTGGGACCAGACCTATCGCAAGGCGATCGTGTGGACCGCCGCCTCGGACGACAAGAACAACACGCCCTTGTGGCGCGTCGACGACCCGCTGCAGACCGTCGCGCCGATCGTGCAGAGCGAGCTGCAGAAGCAGGCCGCGCCGCCCGCGAACCCGGCGCAGACCCCGCCGGCGAACCAGCCGCAGACCACACCGCCCGCGAACCAGACGCCGACGGCGCCGCCGGTGGCCATCGCGCCGGCCGCCGCCTACGACCCGGCGAACTACCAGAATTTCGCC
The DNA here is from genome assembly GCF_000364405.1 of Mycobacterium sp. H4Y. NCBI lineage: Bacteria > Bacillati > Actinomycetota > Actinomycetes > Mycobacteriales > Mycobacteriaceae > Mycobacterium > Mycobacterium sp. H4Y. The sequence continues at coordinate 374,458 of NZ_AKIG01000002.1, read as the reverse complement.
GTCACCAACGATGGCGTGATCTTCTTTTTCGACCAAGGTCGCATGGTGCCCGACGCCACTCAGGTGTTGGTGCCGCGCTCCGCGATCGACCCGATGCTCGCCTAGCGAGCGCCGACCTACCGCGGCAGCACGGCCTCGATGGCGCTGATGACCTCGGGGGCGTCGGGCTCGGTGCGGGGCCGGAAGCGCTGCACCACCGCACCGTCGGGTGCGAGGAGGAACTTCTCGAAGTTCCACTGGATGTCTCCCGCCTGGCCGTCGGCGTCGGCGGCTTTGGTCAACTCGGCGTAGAGCGGGTGGCGGCCGTCGCCGTTGACGTCGGTCTTCGCCAGCAACGGGAACGTCACCCCGTAGGTCGTCGAGCAGAACTCCTGGATCTCGTCGGCCGTGCCGGGTTCCTGTCCCATGAACTGGTTACACGGGACGCCGACGACGGTCAGGCCGCGGTCGCGGTAGTCCTTGGCCAGCTTCTCGAGCGCCGTGTACTGCGGAGTGAGCCCGCATTTGGAGGCCACGTTGACGACGAGCGTTGCGCCGTCGGACAATTCGGCCAGCGTGGTGGGCCGGCCGTCGAGGGTGTTCAGGGCGATGTCTTTGAGGGTCACGCCGACGACGCTAACGCAGATCAGAGCCAACCGGTACGGGCGGCGGCAACCGGCTCGGCGGGTTCGGGGGCCAGCTCCCCGTCCCGCACACCGTCGAGCAACCGCTTCACCGCGGCGACGATCTCCGGCGCCGCGGCGGCGAGCCCCTTCTTGTCGGCCTCGCTGACCGCGTCGGCGTCGACGCCGGCCCGGGTCAGCACGGCGGACGGGTCGGCCAGCTGCTCGGCCAGCCACGACACCGGGTCCGCTGAGAGCTCCGGGACGAAGTGCCGGCGTCCGGGTTCCCAGCCGTCGAAACGCGGGTGGTGATGGGCCCGGTCCAGCGTCCCCGGTGGGCTCTCCGTCGATCCGAAAAGGTCCACCCGCCACACCGGGCGGGTGAAGGCGATCGGGACGCCGGCATAGATCGAGCCCTGGGGCTCGGCCCGGTCGACGAGGCGCAGTTCCAGTCTGACGCCCCGCTCCGGGGTTTCCTGACCTTCGAGCGGGGACGGGTCGACGAAATACATGTCGCCGACGACCACACCCAGGGATTCGAATCCGAACGCTGCGAGCATTGCGCACCTCTCCTTACCGCTACCCGAGCGTAGACCCGCACGCGGACGGGTGCGCCGCCACCGAAGAGGGGACGCGCCAGCGCGTCTCGTAAAGTTGAGCGCTGGAACAGGCGCCAACACGAATTTTGTTAATGGCGGTTCGCATAAGTGCGGGCGTCGCGGTAGATTTTAATGATCTTTCTATCAAGGGCTCCTGGTATCGGCTCTGACCCGGGGGAGAACGTAAGGGGCGGCGACGGTGGTGTCGAGACAGCAGAGTCCCGGTTCACCTGTGCAGATCAACTCGCAGCGGACCCCGCCCTATAAGTGGATCGCGGTCGCCACCCTGCTCGTGCTCGCGATGATTTTGGCCTTGGTGTATGGGCAGTTCCGGGGCGACTTCACCCCCAAGACCAACCTGACGATGCTGGCGTCGCGGGCCGGTCTGGTGATGGATCCGGGGTCGAAGGTGACCTATAACGGGGTGGAGATCGGCCGTGTCGGCAAGATCGCGGAGACGGTGCGTGATGGCAAGCCGGCGGCGAAGTTCACGCTGGAGGTCTATCCGCGGTATTTGAAGCTGATCCCGTCGAATGTGAATGCCGATATCAAGGCGACGACGGTGTTCGGTGGCAAGTATGTGTCGTTGACGACGCCGGCGCATCCGTCGCCGCAGAAGATCACCGCGCATACCGTGCTGGATGCGCGTTCGGTGACCACCGAGATCAACACGTTGTTTCAGACGATCACCTCGATCGCGCAGAAGGTCGATCCGGTCAAGCTGAATCTGACGTTGAGCGCGGCGGCGCAGTCGTTGGCCGGGTTGGGGGACAAGCTGGGGCAGTCGGTGGTCAACGCCAATACGCTCCTCGACGACGTGAATCCGCGGATGCCGCAGGCGCGCAAGGACATTCAGCGGTTGGCGGCGCTGGGGGACACCTATGCGGACGCGTCACCGGATCTGTTCGACTTCTTGAACAACGCGGTGGTGACCTCGCGCACGATCAACGCGCAGCAAAAGGATTTGGATCAGGCGCTGTTGTCGGCGGCGGGGTTCGGCAACACCGGGGCCGAGCTGTTCACCAAGGGCGGCCCGTATCTGGCGCGTGGCGCGGGCGACCTGGTGCCGACGGCCCAACTGCTCGACACCTACAGCCCCGAACTTTATTGCACCTTGCACAACTACCACGACATCGTGCCCATCACCGGCGCCTCCGAAGGTGGCTTCAACGGCTACTCGCTGAACATGAACACCGAGGTCACCTCGGGCCTAGGTCTGTTGCTCAATCCGGTCGCCACCGTCCCGGTCATCGCGTCGCTCCTGGGCGGCATCGCCGGGGTGGTCGGCGGGGCGCCCAACCCCTACATCTGGCCCGAGAACCTGCCACGCGTGAACGCCCGCGGCGGCCCCGGCGGCGCCCCGGGTTGCTGGCAGCGGGTCACCCGCGACCTGTGGCCCGCGCCCGAACTCGTGATGGACACTGGCAACAGCCTTGCGCCCTACAACCACCTGGACACCGGATCGCCGTACGCGATCGAGTACGTCTGGGGCCGCCAGGTCGGCGACAACACCATCAACCCGTAGCACGCGAAAGAGTTGCCGGGAACCATCATTCGCGTGGCGCCACGGTCGGCGGCCCCGCCGCGCGGCGCGATAGTTCGGCGTTGCTTTGTTCGTGCCACCGCGTCGCGGTACATTGCACTGGTCTTCGTTATTGCATCTGTGTACAGAGCCCCTGGTAACGGGCAGTGAGTCGGGGGAGTGATTTGCCGCAGCGCCGCCAGGCCGCGGCACCGACGTGAGGGGCCAGCTGTGGCGACGGTGGGTTATGAATAACCAACCGCATGCCTGGCTGCCGCCCAGCGCGGAATCGACCTTCGGATTCGTGGTGTAGCGCCATGGAAGGTTCACCCGTTCAGATCAACGACTCCCGGGTCCCGCCCTACAAGGTCTACACCTTTGTCGTTGTGGTGGTGCTCGCGGTGATCTTCACCTTGGTGTACATCCAGTTCCGAGGCGGCTTCACGCCGAAGACCGAGTTGACGATGCTGGCGTCGCGGGCTGGGTTGGTGATGGATCCGGGGTCGAAGGTGACCTACAACGGGGTGGAGATCGGCCGTGTCGGCAAGATTGCGGAGACGGTGCGTGACGGCAAGCCGGCGGCGAAGTTCACGCTAGAGGTCTATCCGCGGTATTTGGCGTTGATCCCGTCGAATGTGAATGCCGATATCAAGGCGACGACGGTGTTCGGTGGCAAGTATGTGTCGTTGACGACGCCGGCGCATCCGTCGCCGCAGAAGATCTCGGCGCACACGGTGCTGGATGCGCGTTCGGTGACGACCGAGATCAATACGTTGTTTCAGACGATCACCTCGATCGCGCAGAAGGTGGATCCGGTCAAGCTGAATTTGACGTTGAGCGCGGCGGCGCAGTCGTTGGCCGGGTTGGGGGACAGGTTCGGGCAGTCGGTGGTGAATGCGAACGCGGTTTTGGATGAGGTGAATCCGCGGATGCCGCAGGCGCGCAAGGACATTCAGCGGTTGGCGGCGCTGGGCGACACCTATGCGGACGCCTCGCCGGATCTGTTCGACTTCTTGAACAACGCGGTGGTCACCTCGCGCACGATCAACGCGCAGCAAAAGGATTTGGATCAGGCGTTGTTGTCGGCGGCGGGGTTCGGCAACACCGGCGCGGACCTGTTCACCAAGGGCGGCCCGTACCTGGCGCGCGGGGCCGCCGACCTGGTGCCGACGGCGCAGTTGCTCGACACCTACAGCCCCGAGATCTATTGCCTGATGCGCAGCGAAGTCGATGCGCTGGGCCCCACGGGCGCGGCCGAAGGCGGCTTCAACGGCTACTCGCTGAACATGGACACCGAAGTGCTCTCCGGGCTCGGACTGATCGCGAACCCGGTGTCCGCGGTGCCCGTCATCGCGTCGCTGGTGGGCGGTGTCGCCGGGGTGGTCGGCGGGGCGCCCAACCCCTACATCTGGCCCGAGAACCTGCCACGCGTGAACGCCCGCGGCGGCCCCGGCGGCGCCCCGGGTTGCTGGCAGAAGATCAGCCGCGACCTATGGCCCGCACCCGAGTTGGTCATGGACACCGGCAACAGCATCGCGCCCTACAACCACCTGGACACCGGATCGCCGTACGCGATCGAATACGTCTGGGGCCGCCAGGTCGGCGACAACACCATCAACCCCTAGCAGCCGAAAAGCTTGCTAGAGGCGGCGATTCGCGTCCCGCTCCGGCCCGCTCACGCCTGGGTAGCGGCGGTCGGCCGCTCATTGGATTTCACGTCGCGCCCCGCACCGGCCGACACCGTGGCCGCCTCACCGCGCGCCAGGCCCACCGTCGCCACGATCACCACGACAGCCGTCACCGCCAGGACAAACCACTCCCAGCCGCCGGCCGCCAGCGTCTCGCCGAGCACGACGATCCCGAGGATCCCACCCACCACGGGCTTCGCCACGATGATCGTCGGCAGGGACGCGGTGAGCGCGCCGGCCCGATACGCCGATTGGTGATAGATCATCCCGGCCACCCCGCAGCCCACCAGGGCATAGAGCTCGAAGGATTGCCACACCTGGCCCGGGTGGCGCTCGAGGATGTCGACGACGCCCTTCATCAGGACCGCGAACACCGCCAGCAGCGATCCGGCCACCGCCGCCAGCAGCAGCGCCGCGACGGGACGATCCACCCAGATGCGGGCGCCCAACAAGCCCAGCAGCAACAGCGGGCCGATCACCGCGGCCACCACGAGCCACGTCTGCAGCGGCGCCCGCTGCTGACCGCCGGTCGGGTCTCCGATCGCGATCAGCACCGCCAGCGCGACCGCCAGCAGCAGCGCCCAGGTCCACTCCCGGCGCGTGATCGGGTGCTGGCTCATCCGCGCGTAAATCGGCAGCGCGAACAGCAGCGCCGTCACCTGCAGCGACATCACCAGCAACACCGAGCCCTTGTCGAGGGCGGCAGCCAGCAGCACGTAACTGCCGATGTCGCCCAAACCGCCCAGCCACCAGCGGGTGTCGCGCAGCAACATGCCGAACAACGTCAGGTGGCCCACCCGCCCGTCGGTGACCTCCTGCGCGGACCGCTGACGCACGACGTTGCCGATCGCGGATGCCAGCGCGGCACACAGGGCGAGAATGGCCGCCAGATGCACGTCGGACATGGCATAACCTCCTCACCCAGCTGGCTTGTGCTCGAACTACTAATTTAATCGCGGCGCCGACCCGCGCCCCGCGGTTGCCCAGCCGCACAGACGCGGCCCGCTCAGAGCGGGAATGCGGTTCCGGTGAGCCGCTCGGACAGTTCCCAGAGCGCGGCGGCGGTGCCCGCGCTCTTGGCCGGCCAGTTGCGCCACGTCGGTTGGGTGCGACCGTACAGCCCGAACCGCGGGCCGACGAAGGTGTTGCCCGGCAAATCCTGCGACACCGCGTACAACGTCTGGCGGGCGCCGAACTCCGCGTCGGTCGACACGATGCGGTCGACCGCCAGGACCGCCGCGTCGCCCAGTTTGCGGCCGGAGTTGCCTTGCAGGTTCGTGTGCGACCATCCGGGGTGGGCGGCCAGGGCGCGCAGCGACGCGCCGACGCCGTCCAAACGCCGCTGCAGCTCGCTGGTGAACAGCAGATTGGCCAGCTTCGACTGGCTGTAGGACAGCCAGGCCGAATAGGGCCGCGACTGAAAGTTCAAGTCTTTGAGGCTGATATAGCCGAAGTGGTGCATCAGCGAGGACACCGTCACCACGCGGTCGGTCAGCTTGGGCAACAGCAGGTTGGTCAAGGCGAAGTGGCCGAGGTGATTTGTGCCGATCTGACCCTCGAAGCCGTCGACGGTCACCGCGTGTTTGGTGGCCATGATGCCGGCGTTGTTGACCAGGACGTCGACGGTGTCGATGCCCTCGGCGAAGCGCCGCACCGACGACAGGTCCTGCAGATCGAGCTGGCGCACCTCGGCCCGACCGGGGCCGGCCATGCGGGCGGCGGCGGCGTGCCCCTTGTCGGTGTTGCGGACGGCCAGGATGACGTGGCCACCGACCCGCACCAACTCGCGGGCGGTGACCTCACCCAGCCCGGCGTTGGCGCCGGTGATGATGACGGTCCTTCCGGCGAACGAGGGCAGCTCCGCTGCGGTCCAATCGGCCATGGCAGACACCCTAACGACGCACCTGCCGGGCGCGCCGCTGGGCCGAGCGGCCGCGCGGTGGCGGTGAGGACGCATTGCTCGTCCGGCGGCGCTCGCAGGTATCGTGCCTGGGATGACCAGCGACATCCCACCGGCGCGGGTAGCACGACAGCGGTGTTTTGTCAGGTACGCGTGGGGGACCGCCGGATGTTTCTAGGCGTCATCGTCAATCCGAAAGCGCGGCGGAATCGTGCCGCGCCCCGCGGGCGCATCGACGAACTGCGTCGCCTCGTCGGTCCCTGGGGCGAGGTGCACGAGACCGCATCCATCGACGATCTCCGCGACACCATCGCGCAGATCGGTCCCCGCGTCACCCACCTGGTGGGCGACGGTGGCGACGGCGCGCTGCACTGGTTGATCAACGAAACCGAGCGATGCATCGGCGACCCGGAAAGCTGGCCGGCGTTCGTCCCGTCCAACGGGGGCAGCGTGAACGCGGTGGCCCGCAAGGCCCGGGTCCGCGGCCGGCCGGAGACGATCATCCGCGCATTGGTCGCCGCCGCCGAGGCCGATCAGCCTCCGCCCGAGATGCGGCTCGACACGCTGGTGCTCGACGGCGAAACCGCCGACGGCGTGGCGTTTCATCGCCTCTGCTTCGGGCTGGCCGCCGGCGGGGTCGGGAACCGCTTCTACGACCGGTATTACGACGCCCCCGATCACGGTCGGCTCGCCGTCGCGCGGGTGATCGCCCGCAGCTTCGGCGACTACATCACGTCCAAGATCGCCCCGAGCCGGGTCAAGACGCCGAACTACGCCTCGATCCTGTTCACCCCCACGAGCGCCCGCGTGGTCATCGACGGCGAGGAGGTCCCGTCGCGCACGCACAGCCTGCTGCACGCCGGCGCGATCGATCTGCGCATCGGCGGCCCGCTGCGGTTGTTCCCCAAGGCTGCCGAGCCGGGCGCGCTGCACTTTCAGGCCGGATACCTGCGGCCGTCGCGGATCGTGGCGCAGCTTCCCACGGCGCTGACCAACGGCATGCTCCGCGGCAACGGGCTGCGCGACGTCAACGGCCACGAGATGATCATCGAGGCCGAGGACGAGCCGCTGTCACCCATCATCGACGGGGAGCGCTTCCTGGGCATCGTGAAGCTCGTGGCCCGGGCGGGACCGCGGATCCGCATCGCGCAGGTCGCCCCGTCCACCATCGCCCGCGCGCACAGCGCGCCCGCGCCGTGACGCCTGTCACTTTTTAGTTCGCAATCCACTTCCGGCGCCTGGGCACAAAAAGCCCGGAAAATCGGATTTTGGAAATCTTTTCTGGCTCAGCGATTTGACCATAAGGTGACGCGGGTGAGAGGGTTATTATTGCGCGCGCCGCGGGACATATGAATTGCGTGAATTAGTACATCCGTACGTCAGTATCTGAGGAGCAATGTCGAGCATAATCCCTGGTCATCCACCACTGAGATACTGAAGTCCGTATCGACACAGATCAGGATTTATGCAATTAAATGCGCCGCTTAAGTCGAAGCTGTGAATGTGTTGTGCATAGCCCATTAATGCTGCTGGATGTTTTGCTCTTCACCGGCCGTCAGGGTTACATTGGTTTTATATTCATGACGGAAGTCGTTCCCGGGCTCAGCCCAAACCTGGAAGGGGGGTCGCTCCAAAGATGGAGACGCTGATCGATTACCTGCACAAGTGGGAAGCGCTGAAGCCGGACCAAACTCTCTTCCGCTTCGTCGACGCCGACGGGCGCGAACTCGAGCACTACACCTATCAGAGCTTCGCCGACCGCACCCGCGAGCTGGCCGCCTACCTGTCCAAAGAGGCCGGCCTCAAAGCGGGCGAGCGCGCGTTGCTCGTCTACCCCCCCGGCCTGGAGATGATCGCGGCGCTGTATGCCTGCGCCCGAATCGGGGTGATCGCCGTCCCCGTCAGCCCACCGCTGCCCATGTCGTTCGAGTCCGGACTGGCCAAGCTCAGTTTCATCGCGCGGGATTGCGGCGCCAAGGCCGTGCTGTCGACGAAGCAGTTCGAGTACGACTTCCGGCTGCTGCTCGGCCAGCGCCACGGTGGACAGGCGTGGTCCGACGCCGCCCTGCCGGAGCTGCCCTGGTTCGCCACCGACGGCGCCCAGGAATTCGGCGGCGCCCCCGTGGCGGACACGCCGGGGGACGTGCTCTTCCTGCAATACACCTCGGGCTCGACGAACGACCCCAAGGGCGTCATCGTCAGCCACGCCAACGTGATTGCCAACGGGTCCGCCTTCACCGGCGACGTGGTCCTGGCCTCGTGGCTTCCGCAGCATCACGACATGGGCCTGATCTCGGCCTACATGTTCATCCTGCTGCTGGGCGGGTCCACCCATGCGATGTCGCCGCTGGACTTCCTCGCGCGGCCCTCGTCCTGGCTTCGGCTGATCAGCGATGTGCGCGCCACGCACACGCCGGGACCGAACTTCGCGCTCGAATACTGCCTGCGTGAGGACAAGCTGCCCGCGTCCGAGCTGGCCGGTGTCGACCTGGGCAGCCTCGAGTGCATCGTCGTAGGGGCAGAACCGTTGCGGGCCAACACCTTCGACCAATTCCGGAAGCGGTTCGCCGACTACGGCCTGCGGCCCGAGGCGCTGACCGGCGCCTACGGCATGGCCGAGTCCACCCTGATCGTCTCGATCCGGGGGCGCCAGACCATCACGGTGAACAAGCGCGGGCTGGAAAAGAATGTCGCACGGGTCGAAAAGGCGTTGCCGGAGAACAGCAACCAGGTCCCGTTGGTCAGTTGCGGCAAGCCCATCGACGAAACCCTGGTTCGCATCGTCGATCCCGAATCGCGGACGGCCCTGAGCGAGGGCCGGGTCGGCGAAGTCTGGCTGGACGGGCCCTCCAAGGGCGGCGGCTACTGGAACCGCCCGGAGCTCACCGCGGAGATGTTCGGGGCCCGCATCGCCGGCGATGACCACCACACATATCTGCGGACCGGCGATCTCGGCTTCCTCTACGAGGGTGAGCTGTTCGTCTGCGGCCGCAGCAAGGACCTGATCATCGTGCGCGGCGTCAACTGCTACCCCTCCGACGTCGAAGCCGTCGTCGAACGCTCCGCCGGCCAGGTCCGCAGCGGGTGCGTCGCCGCGCTGTCGGTCGAGCGCGACGAGCAGGAGGCGTTGGTCGTGGTTGCCGAGGTGCGAGACGAGCACAACCTGCCCGACGCGAAGGCCCTGGCCCGCGCGATCCGGCGGCACTGCCACATCGATCCGCACACCATCGTGTTCGCGCCGCCACGCAGCATCCCCAAGACCACCTCGGGCAAGATCCGGCGCGCGCGGACCCGCCAGCTGTGGCTGGACGGCACGCTGCCCGCGTTCACGAGTTGGGTCAACCCGGCGGCCACTCGGACCCGCGACGCCGTGGAGGTCGGTGCGGGCCCGCTGGAGCGCTTCCGCAATCTCATCGAGAGCTACGACCTCACCGGCGACGAGGACTGCTCGTTCGCCGACCTCGGCATCGATTCGCTGGCGCTGGCCGAACTCCGCACCGACCTGCAGGCCGTGCTCGAGGAGCACGGCGCGGGCGAGCTCGCCGACGAGGTCAACACGCGCCTGCTGCAGCGGCTGACGGTGGCCGAATTCTTCGGGCTGATGCGCCAATTCGGCGAGGGATCCGGCCAGCCACTGGACGCCCTGCGCCGGGCGCTGGATCAGATCTCCGCCGACTACGAGGCCTACGAGACCGCGCAGATGCGTGCCGACGCCGCCCTGCCGCTGCCCGAGCTCGCGCCCGCGCGAGCGGGTGCTCCCACCGACATCCTGCTGACCGGCGCGACCGGGTTTTTGGGGCCGTTCCTGGTGGGCAGCCTGCTCAGCCGGACGTCGTACAACGTGCACGCGCTGGTGCGGGCCACCGACGCCGCGCACGGTTTGGACCGTATCGTCGCGTCGCTGCGCCGCGCCCAGCTCTGGACCCCGGCGCTCGAGGCCGAGGTCCGGGCGCGGGTGCGGGTGATCTGTGGCGATCTCGCCGAGCCCGCGCTGGGCATCGGGGAGGCGGCCTTCCAGCAACTCGCCGAGGACGTCGACGCCGTCGTGCACAACGGCGCGCTGGTCAACTACGTGCGAACCTACGACGCCCTGCGGCCCGCGAACGTGGAGGGCACCCGCGAGCTGTTGCGGCTGGCGATGACCGCCCACCGCAAGACTTTCCACCTGGTCTCGAGCACGTTCATCTACGGCTGGAGCACCGAACCGGTGGTCGGGGAGTGGGACGCGAACGAGAAGATGGCCGGGCTGGACTTCGGCTACTCGCAAACCAAGTGGGTCGGCGAGCAGCTGGCGCTGGCCGCGCAGCGGAAGGGCCTCGACGTCCGCATCTACCGGCCGTCGCTGATCTCTCCGACCCGGGCGGGCTTCGGCAGCCAGGACGACATCCTGGTGCGCCTCACGGCGTTCATGATCGAGCACGGTCTGGCCGTCAACGCGCTCAACCAGATCAGCCTGCTGCCGGCGGACCTCATCGCGGATCACATCGTCGCGCTGATGGACCTCCCAGACGAGTCGGGCAGTGTCTTCAACATGACGGCCGACGACTACTACAACCTGACCGACATCACCCGGATCTTGACCGAGCGCTACGGGTACCGCTTTGAGTACCACGACATCGAATCGTTCGCCGAGCAGCTGGACCGTCGGTGCACGCCGAACGATCAGATGTATCCGCTGGTCGACTTCCTCACCCGGTCGGCGGGCAAGATCGCGGCGATGCGCGACAAGCGCTACGACAACACCCAGTACCGTCACCGGCGGGGGCTGGCCACCGTCCGCCTGCGCGAGCCGGCGCTCGCCGAGACGGTCGATCACCTCGTCCGGTTCTTGCGCAGCGAGCGTCTGATCACTGAAGTAGAGGACGAGGCCCAACGCAGCGCCTAGCACGGAAAGGGGATGGCAACGATGTTCACCGTCGATGACATGGCAGCGGGCCCGCATGACGCCTCGCTCGATCACGAGCGCATCGTCCTGCAGGCGCGTGACGTCGACTTCGACTGGTCGACGCTGCCGTTCTACTACGTGCCGAACGAGCCCTTCACCACCCACTTCTGCAACGTGCTGCATCTGCTGTTGCCGGCGGGTGAGGAGTTCATCGTCGACGCGTTCAAGGACACCCTGCCGCTGATCAAAGACGATCAATTGCGGCGGGATGTGCAGGGATTCGTCAGCCAGGAGGCCATGCACTCCCAGGCGCACGCGGGGGTGCTCGGGCACTTCGCGGCCAACGACATCGACGTCACGCCCTTCACCGACCAGATGCGCTGGCTGTTCACCCAACTCATCGGTGACCGGCCGCACTGGAGCCGGCGTCGCCGGCAGAGCTGGTTGCTCGAACGGGTCTCGATGGTGGCGGCGCTCGAGCACTACACCGCGATCCTGGGCGAATGGATTCTGGACACCCCGCAGCACGATGCCCTGGGCACCGATCCGGTGATGCTGGACTTGCTGCGCTGGCACGGCGCGGAGGAGGTCGAGCACAAGGCCGTCGCGTTCGACACCATGAAGCACCTGCGCGCCGGGTATTGGCGGCAGGTGCGCACCCAGCTGCTCGTGACGCCCGCGTTGCTGTGGCTGTTCATCCGCGGCGTGCGGTTCATGTATTCGGTCGACCCGTACCTGCCACCGGGGACCAAACCGCGCTGGCGCGACTACTTCCGTGCGGCACGAAGGGGCTTGGTGCCCGGGCCATTCCAGTTCCTGCGGGTCATCGGCGCCTACTACACGCCGAGTTTCCATCCGTCCCAGCTGGGCGGGGTGGGTCGCGCGGTCGACTATTTGGCCCGCTCACCCGCCGCCCGCGCGTCGCACTGAACACGGGAGCGTTCGGGATGACTCAGTCCAGCACAGTGATCGCCTCCGACGGGGTTTCGCTGGCCGTCCACGCCTACACGGAGATCGACCCGCGGCGGCCCACCGTTCTGGCGATCCACGGCTACCCGGACAATCACCGCGTGTGGGACGGTGTCGCAGGTGAACTCGCCGGCCGGTTCAACGTCGTGGCGTATGACGTGCGCGGGTCTGGCGACTCCTCCAAACCGGCACGGCGAACGGATTATGTGCTGCCGCAGCTGGTTTCCGATGTCGGCGCGGTGATCGACAGCCTCGGGGTTGGCCAGGTTCACCTGTTGGCTCACGACTGGGGTTCGATCCAGGGCTGGGCGGCGGTCACCGACGATACGGTGATGGCCAAGGTCGCCTCGTTCACGTCGATCTCCGGGCCGCACCTGAACTATGCCGGCAGGTTCCTACGGTCCCCGCGCACACCGCGCGCCGTCTTCGACGTCGTCAAGCAGGGCCTCGCGTCGTCGTACATCTGGTTCTTCCTGTGCCCGGTTGTGCCGGAGCTGGCGATCCGTTCGCGCGCCACGGGGAAAGTCTTTGCCGCGGTGGAACGTATGGGCCGCAGCCGCGGCAGCGACCGGCAGCGGGCGGCGGCGACCCGGTCGATCGACGACTACCTCAACGGCCTCAACCTGTACCGGGCGAACATGCCGGCGCCGTTCTTCGTGCCCGTGAAGCAGTTGCCGCAGACACGGGTGCCGGTGCAGGTGCTCGTCGCCCGGCGGGATTATTTCGTATCGCCCGCCCTGCAGCGGTTTACCGGCTCCATTCCGGACGGCGGCAGGATCGTCCCGATCGAGGGTGGCCATTGGGTGGTCACCTCGCATCCCGACGTCATCGCCGGATTCACCGGCGAGTGGGTCAACCGGACGTCGGAGCCCGCGAGCCGTCACGGCATGGGGCAGGCGTGAGGATGACTGTGACACGGGCTATTTGGGACAGCATTCCGGCCGACCTCTACGGCCGGCGCAAACGCGACCGGATGTACACCGCGTTGTACGGCGTCGGCACGTTGTTCGGCGGCATGGCGTCGGCGTCGCGGTGGACGCCCTCACGGGTCCAGCCCGTGCGGCGGACCACGACCGCGGTGATCACCAAACGTGAGGAGCCGGCGCCCGATGTGGTCGCGTTGACGCTGGCCGACCCGGACGGCGGATTGCTGCCATCCTGGACGCCCGGCGCGCACATCGACGTCCGGCTCCCTTCGGGACGCCGCCGGCAGTACTCGCTGTGTGGTGCGCCCGGGCGGCGCACCGACTATCGCATCGCCGTGCGCCGCATTCCCGACGGCGGCGGTGGTTCGATCGAAATGCACGACACCTTGCACGTGGGGGACTCGATCGAGTTCGAAGGCCCCCGCAACGCGTTTTATCTCGTCACCGACGAGCACGAGGTGTTGTTCGTGATCGGCGGCATCGGGGTCACGCCCATCCTGCCCATGATCCAGACCGCGCAGCAGCACGGAATCAATTGGCGCGCCGTGTATGCCGGGCGCAGCCGCGATTACATGCCGCTGCTCGACGAAGTGGTGGCGGTCGCGCCGGACCGCGTCACAGTCTGGGCCGACGACGAGCGCGGCCGGATCCCCACCGCGGCGGACCTGCTGGCCGACGCCGGCCCAACCACCGCCGTCTACGTGTGTGGCCCGACCGCGCTGCTCGAATCGGTGCGCATCGCGCGCGACGAACTCGTGAACGCGCCGTTGCACTACGAACGTTTCGGACCGCCGCCGGTGATCGACGGCGTCCCGTTCGAACTGGAACTCGCGCGTTCGCAGCGGGTCCTCACCGTGCCGTCCAACCGGTCAGCACTCGACGTGATGCTCGACCGCGACTCGACGACGGCCTATTCCTGCCAGCAGGGCTTCTGCGGTACCTGCAAGGTGAAAGTCCTTGCCGGACAGGTCGATCGACGGGGGAGCGCCGCCGAGGGTGACGACGAGATGCTGGTCTGCGTGTCCCGGGCCAAAAACGGGCGCGTGGTCATCGACGCCTGAGCGTTTCGAATCGCCTACATGGGGCCGGGAAGCTCTCCCAGGCTGGAAAGTTCGGCATGCACGGGTCCGATGGCGGCCTGGTATTGCTCGTCGGTGATGGTCTTGGCGTAGTAGCGGCTCATGCGGAGCTGGTATTGCTGGTCCCGGAGTTGGCGGATCCGATCGAGCCTGGCGGCGTCCGCCGCGTCGAATTTGAGCTGCTCGACGCTGATGTGGCCGGCCATGACCTGTTCGATGGGCGAGAGCCGGTAGCCGCAATGGGCGAGCAGCTCCAAGTAGACCTTGTGGGATGGCTGTTCTCCTGCCCGCCACGTGCCGCGCTGGGTTCCCCATTCGAAGGCGGCCAGCACCATCGCGAGCGTCACGACGATCGGGCGCGCGTCGGCGTTGGCCACTGCCGCCAAGTCCTCATCGCGGGAGGCGTCGACGCCGAGAAGCTCTGCGGCTATTGACATGCTGGCCGGGCAGTGCAATTCGGTCAGGTAGTGGAAGTTGCGGGCGATGAAGATGTCGATCCATGGCGGCGGCGCCGCAAGGAGATTGGCCCGAACCCAGTCGCGGCGCGCCCCGGCGACGCTCCGCGCGAGTCGGTCCAGCTCACGCATCAGCACCCAGTCGCGTTTGGCGTCGGCGGCGGCCTCGGATTCCAGCTTGGTGGGCCGGCATCCGGTGAACGTGGAACTTCCCTCAACCTCGTCGAGGCTTAAGGGTCGCGCTTCGTCAAAAGTCAGGTAGGACACATAGACGCCCAATTCCGGCGACCCCACGCGTTTTGTCAAATCGCTCATGGTCGTCTTTCCGGGCAACAACCTGCAGATGTGATCCCGCTGCCTGAGGTCATCCCGGCTATAGATGAGGCCGATTTCCCGGTGGCGCGATCGGTCGTCGTTGTCCAGATACACGCACCACCCGGCCGGCCCGGCGATTCCCGGTACGTAGTGGGAAGAAATCTCGACCAGCAGGTCATCGATGGTGGCCGAGGCGGGATAGACCCAGAACTCGCGATGGGAGTCGACGTCGTCGCCCATAGCGACCGAGTCGCGGTCGACGGTCACCTTCACCGTGTCAGACATGTGCAGCCCTACCTACCTTGACCCTGGGGCTACAAAGTATCGGAATGCGTTGGCGTTCGGTATTCGATTGCGCGCCGCTGGGTCATGCTGGAGCGATGCCGAAGAAATCGCTGCGCCCGCCGGCGCCGCCGGAATCCGGTCCAAACGGTCCGCTGCTGGGGACGTGGCAAGCGGCCGGGCTGAGCATGGCCGTGATCGCGTCCGCGGCGGCGGATGGGCTGGGCGCGCTGCTCGGGGCTGTGACCGTGATTCCGGTGATCTATGCCTTGACGCGGCTGGGCGCCTACGCCCCGCACGCGCGCAGTACCGCCGAGTTGATCGGCGCCACGCTGGGCCCCGGGCGGGTTTCGCGGCGGGCGCCATTCAGCTGCTTGCCTACCTCGCGTTGGCGGCTAAGTTCGCGGTCGCGCTCGGAACGGTTGTGCTGGTGGACTTTTCCTCCGGTGACGACCCCGCCAAGGTTGTTCTGTGGCTGCCGGCTTGCGCACTGGTGGCCGCGCTCGCCGTCGGCGCCGTCGTCTGCTGGGTGACGACTCGGGTGGTCGCCTCGGTGGTGGCGCTGCTCGTGGTCGCGGGTTTGCTCGTCTACGTCTACCTTGCGCTGGCGGTCACCGCCCGCGTCGCCGCGGGCAGTGACGCGGTCGTCATCGGAACGGCCGCAACGCCGAGCCAGCTGTCCGGCCAGCTCGTCGGCTTCGGTCTGGGGATGGTGGGCGTCGAACTCGTCACGGCCCGCGCCGCGCGCATCGCCAGGCCGGGCCGATCGATGTCGCTGGCGGTCGCGGTGGTGATCGGCGCGGCGGTGATCTTGTGGGTGGGCGACCACCAGGGCGTCGCGGGGCCGTGGCGGTGGAACGCCAAGTTTCTGACCGAGGCTGTTCCGGAGTTCTACGCCGACGCAGGCTGGACGTGGATGGCCGTCGCGGGCGTCGCGTTGACGGCGGCGGCCGCGTCGGCTTCGGGGTGGGCGGCGGTGCGCGTCGCCGCCGGGCTGGCGGCCGCTCGTGAGGCAACGCCGAATACCGGCCTGCGAGTGGCGGTGGTAGGGCTTGTCGCGGCGATGGCGGCCATCCTTTCGGCGCACGGGATGCGCGTGATCGCCACGGTCGTTTTCGGCGCGGCGGCCCTGTTGCTCGTCTTGTTGTATGTGTTTGCCACAGAGGCTAATTCACGCATCCCCGGTGACAGCCTCGTGGCGTGGTGGGTGCGGCTGATCGTGCCCGCCCTCGCCGCGGTGTTGGTGGTCAAGCCGGTCGTGGATGCCCACTTCGCCGTGGTGGAGGTGGCGACGGTGATCGCCACGATGCTCGGGGCGTGCGCCGCGAGTGTCGCGGCGTCGCTGTCGAGGGCACCCCGAGTCGTCGCCAAATCTGAGTAGTCTTACGGATCCCGCCAAGGGTCCGTCGTCGCAGGCTTATTGGCATGACCGTTCCCAACAGCATGTCAAAAACCACCGCCGCCTTCTTCGTTCAGGCCGCCGTCGCCTTCGCGATCAGCTTTCTCACCGCGCTGGCCGGGATTTACTTTCTTCCCCTTGACGCGTGGCAACGCCTGTTCCTCGGCATCACCTTCCTCTTCTTGGTGTCGAGCGCGTTCACGCTGGCCAAGGTCGTTCGCGACCAGCAGGAAGCCGCGACCGTGCGGGTCCGGCTCGACGAAGCCCGCATCGAGAGGCTGCTGGCCGACTACGACCCACTCAACACCGCGAGCTGAGTAGTACTACTCAGCCCCAACGCGTAGAACCGCTCAGGCTCACAGCCGCGCGGTCGGCAATGCTTCTCACATCGCACGACTTCGGCTCCGCCGCAACGCTTTCATCCCGATTCACAGAAGGACACCCATGTCAACTCTCGCCAGATTTCCCGACGTCGCCGAGGTGGCCGCGCGCACGCCGGCCGACCGTGATCGCGTCCTGGACGTCATCCGCATCACCTCCCTGATCGGTGTGGTGCTCGGCCATACCGTGATGGCCATCAGCGTCATCGAAAACCATGTCCTGATCTGGGACAACCTGCTCACCAACTCGATGCTGTTCCAGGCGGCGACCTGGCTGCTTCAGATCATGCCGCTGTTCTTCTTCGCCGGCGCCGCGGCCTGCCTGTCCTCCTGGTCCCCGGGCACCAACTGGGGAGACTGGCTGATGAAACATTGCACCAGGCTGTTCCGCCCGGTGTTCTACTACCTGGCATTCTGGGCGGTCGCGCTGACCGTGCTGTATCGGGCACTGCCCCAACACATTTACGAGCCGATTGCCGGCGTCAGCACGCAGCTGCTGTGGTTCCTGGGCGCCTACGTCCTGGTGCTGGCCGCCATGCCGATGCTGTATCGCATCACCACGGCGCGGCGCCTCGCCGCGGGGGTGGCCGCGGTCTACGGCGCGATCGCGCTGATCGACGTCATCCGGCTGCATTCGCCGGCGATGATGCCGCTGGGCTACCTCAACTTGTGCGTCTGGCTCATTCCGGCCATGTTCGGCGTCGCCTACCGCCGCCGGCTGCTCAGCGGCCGCGCCGCGCTAACCGTGGCCGGCGTCTTCTTCGCCGTTGACGTCGCACTGGTGCGCTGGGGGCCCTACCAGATCAGCATGGTCGGCACCGGGGATCACCACCTTTCCAACACCAGCCCACCGTCGTTGCTGTTGGCCGGGCACGCAATCATCTTGAGCGCCTTGGCCATCGCGGCCGCACCGACGATCGCGCGCTGGGCGCAGCGACCGCGGGTGTGGTGGTGGACCGCGATCGGCAACTCCGGAGCAATGACCCTCTACCTGTGGCACATGCCGGTGCTGCTGGGCGTGCACCTGCTCTTCGATTACCTTGGCTCCCCGCGGTTTCCGGGCCAGCCGGATTTCCTCGCCGTCAGCGTCGCGCAGGTGCTCATCGTGGTCCTCGCCGTGGCCGTGCTGTTCGTCGCGTTGCGGCCGCTCGAAAACAACCCGCTGGCCGGCTGGGACGGCGCCGGGACCGTCACCTCGCGCGGGCGGGGCGCGGTCGTCGGCGCGCTGCTGTGCGTGGCCGGTGTCGCGATCCTGGCCGCGATCAGGTGGGGCCTCAAGGACGACGGGCTGGTGTGCATGGCCGTGGTCGTGGCCGCACTAGTCGCCGCGCGGGCGGTCGCCTGCCCCTCGGGTCACGGTTCGGAGTCCAGGCCATGCTCGATCGCGTAGCGCGCCAATTCCACCCGGTTCGCGACCTGAAGCTTACGGAATGTCGCCTGCACATGGTTTTCGACCGTGCGGTGGCTCAACGACAGCTTCACGGCGATCTGCTTGGCGGACAGCCCTTTTGCGACGTACCGCAACACCTCTGTCTCGCGTTCGGTCAGGCTGGGACGGGCGGGACCGTCGTCCTTGCTCTGCGCGATGCGCCGGTATTCACCCAGCACCAGTCCGGCCAGCCCCGGGGTGAACACGGCCCGGCCGGCGGCCGTCGCCGTCACCGCCTGTGCCAGTTCGGATTTCGAGGCGCTCTTGACCAGGTAGCCCGTCGCACCGGCTTTGACGGCTTCCAAGACGTCCTCGCGTTCGTCGGAGGCCGACAGCACCAGCACCCGCGTCGACGGCGACGCGGCGAGCACCGCCGCGGTGGCCTGTGCGCCGTTCCCGTCGGGCAGCTGCATATCCATCACCACCACGTCGGGTTTGACCACGGCCGCCCGCCGCCCCGCGGCGGCCACCCCGTCGGCCGTGGCCACCACGGTGAATCCGCCCTCGGCCAGGTCGCGCGCGACCGCATCGCGCCAGATCGGATGGTCGTCGACCACCATCACCGTCGCCGGCGCCGCATCCTCAACCACGACGTCCCTCCCGGCGTGGCACGCACAACTCCCACTCGGTGCCCTCGCCGGGGCCGCTGCGCAGTTGCGCGGTGCCGCCGAGCGACGCGAGCCGCCCCACGATAGATTGGGAGACGCCCAGGCGTCCCTGACGCGCCGCCTCCTCGAGTCGACCGGCCGCAATGCCCACGCCGTCGTCGCGGACACTGACCACGACGGAATCGCCGAGGTCCTCCACGAGTACGTACGCGCGTGCCTCCGGCCCCGCATGGGCACCGACGTTGTCCAGGGCATTGCCCACCGCGGCGTCGAGCTCCGTCCCTATCCGGCGTCCCAACAACACCGGAGTCGCCGGCAGGCTGATCGACACCCGGTCGGACGCCCGGCATCGCAGCAGCGTGCGCAGATCCATCGTGGCGCCGTCGGCATCGCGATCGATATCGGCGCACGCCACCCATCGACGCAGCGCTCGTTCTTGCTCGCTCGCCAGGTCGGCGAGTTCCGCTGTGGCACCGCCGATTTCATGGCCCTTCTTGGCGACCAGCGCCAGCACCTGGATGGCGCCGTCGTGCACCTCGCGGGACAGTCGCTCGCGTTCCTGCACCGCGGCGCTCAACCGGGCGGCCCGTTGCAGTTCGGCGTGCGCGCGGCGCGCGGTCTGCGCGGCCATGCCGATCGCCATGCCGATGGCCAGCTCGATGATGACGGTGGCGTTGTGCCCAAGGTTGAGGGCGAGGTAGTCCTTGACGGCGAAATTGGTGGCCATCACCGCCAGGCCCGTCAGCATCCCGCCACCGGGGCCGAACTGGATCGCGGCGGAAATCGTCGGATTGCTCGCCCACAACGTCGTCGGCCAGGTCTGGTTCTCGGCCGCCCAGTGCGGCGTCGCCACGACGGTGTTCGACCACATGAGCAACACCGCGATCGCGATCTCGGCCAGCACCCAGGACGGTCGTCGCCCGAACCCACGCAGGTAGGCGACGGCGCACGCCGCGCTCCAGCCGATCAGCACCGCGAACAGCACCCAACCGAGCGCGGGCCGGCGCAGATCGGGATTGATCGCGATTTGAAACCCGGCGGCGTACACGCAACTCAGCAGCCGAAAAACCTGCGCCGCGCGCCACAGCGGCGTCGTGGGATCGGGGCCGTGATTCGCCATCGTGGTCAGCATAAATGCGGACGGTCCCCAGCGGGTCGCCCACGCCGAAAAGACGTGGGCCGCAGCGCCTTATCCGCGGTCGTCGGCGGGACGGACGCGCTGGTGCGCCGTCAGGAGCAAATGGTCGAATTCCGACTGGGTGTTGAGCGGCAAGCCCGCGCCGCGGAAGTCCTCGGCGATCTGCTCGGCGAGCGGGCGCAGCTTGACATTCGCCTCCTGCGAGAGCCATCGGAGCAACTCGAAGGCCGCGCTGTCGCTGAGGCCATAGATCAGCATCAGCATGCCCTTAGTGCGTTCGATGCCTGCCCGATTCTCGTTGATCTCAGCGAGTTTCGCGCTGACCGCGTCCTCGTGCACCTGCCCGTTCGATGCGGAGACGTCGATATAGAACCCGTGCGTCCCGATCACGTCGCCGTCGTCGTCGTAGAGCCGATCGCCGACCACGACGACGTGGCGTACGTTTCCGCCGGTGTCGATGATCCGGTGCCGGGTGCTGAACGCCTGGCGCGTGTGCACGATCTGATCGATGGTGGCCGCGACCTGCCCGCGGTCATCGGGATGTTTGTGCGAGAGCACCAAATCGGTGGTGGGCACGACGGTGCCCGGCTCGTAGCCGTGCATCCGCTGCACCTGTTCCGACCATTCCCACCGCTGATCGGTGAAGTGGAACCGAAACCAGCCCGCGGGTTGCGCGTTGCCGCCGGACAACGCCTGCTCGACGCTGGCCGTTGCGCCGTTGAGTTCCCATGTTGATTCCACCGTGACTCCTCGCTCACTGCGGTGGCGGGCGGCGGCCGCGAGCGCGTGCGCCGTCGGCCGCCGCCCGGTCCGCCGCCCGGTCAGGCGTTGATGACCTCGCGCTGAGCGGCGCCGTCTGCGACGGCCCGCTGCGCGTCGCCGCGGCCGACGGCGATCTTGCGGGGCTTGGCCTTCTCGGCCACCGGGATGTGCAGACTCAGGACGCCTTCGGAATAGGAGGCCTTGATCTTGTCGGTGTCGAGGTTTTCGCCGAGCACCAGCTGGCGGCTGAACACGCCGCGCGGGCGCTCGGTGGCGAGCATCTCGCGGTTGGGGTCGAGGGCCGGGCGTTCGGCGCGCACGGTCACGACATTGCGCTCGATGTCGATGTCCAGCGAGTCGGCATCGATGCCGGGCAGGTCGAACTCGACGACGAACTCCTCGCCCTGGCGCCAGGCGTCCATCGGCATGACTGCAGGCCGGGCGGCCGTGCCGAGGACCTGGTGGGCAAAGCGGTCGAGCTCACGGAAGGGATCTGAACGCATCAGCATGGTTGTCACCTCTCACTCCGATCTACGCGGTAGTCTGACAAATTTCCTATGTCTGACGACATAGATTCGGTATAGCATTGTCGACATATTCATGCAAGTGTGCTAAACAGATTTTTTGAGTGAATCAGCTGAGGGGATGTGCGATGGTCGAACATCGCGGCGAGGCCGGGGCGCCGGCGTCCGGCCACGGCGTGTACGGAATCTCGGTGGCCGCCGAACTGTCCGGGATTCCGGTGCAATCGTTGCGGCTCTACGAACGCTATGGGCTGCTCACACCCGCGAGAAGCCAAGGGGGAACGCGCCGCTACAGCGCCGACGACCTCGCGCGGCTCCGGCGCATCAGCGGTCTGGTCGAGGCCGGCGTCAACCTGGCCGGCATCGCGCGCATCCTCGATCTCGAAGACGACAACGAGACGTTGGCGGCCGCCAACACCGACCTGCGGTCCACCAACCGCACGTTGCGAGAAGCGGCGAAGGCGGCCAAGCCCGCCGAGTCCCGGGACGGGCAGGGCACGCGCCGGTGAGCTGATCGCCGATTGCGGCGAGCGGCGCCGGGTACTCGACCCCCTATGCCTTCAAGGAGAAGCGATGGGTGAGTTGACGGAAACCGGCGCCCAGGTGGTCGACGGTGCACGCCAGGAGGCGGACGCCTACCGCGGCGACAATCCCCGGCCGCTGAGGGGCTACGTGGCGGTGTTGGTGGTCTACGGCCTCGTCGTGACCGCGGCGGTGGTCGCCGCCGTGGTCAGCGGGCGCACGTTGCCGTCGCGCTGGCGGATTCAGGACCTGATCATCCTCACGCTGGGCACCCACAAGCTCTCGCGAACGTTGACCAAAGACGCGGTGACCAGTCCGCTGCGCGCCCCGTTCACGCATTACGCGGGCACCGGCGGCCCGGCCGAGGTCCAGGAAGAGGTCCGCGAGCACAGCGAGCTTCGGCACAGCCTGGGCGAGTTGATGACCTGCCCGTTCTGCCTGGACATGTGGGTCGCCACCGGATTCGCCATCGGCCTGGTGTTCGTACCGCGGTTCACCCGGCTGATCGCGGGCGTCTTCAGCGCGTTGGCCGGGGCGGACTTCCTTCAGCTCGCCTACGCGATGGCCCAGCAGTCCGCCGAAGGCTGAGGGTCAGCTGGTCTTGGGCATCGGGATGCCCTCGCTGGCCGTGAATTGCGCGTCGTCCTCGGAGGACAACCCGATGGAGACGACGGAGCGGTTGAACAGCACGTCGGTCAGGTAGGCCAGCGAGACCGCCCATCGGTTGACGCCGCGCGGAATCGCGTACAGGTGGTAGGACCTCGTCACGAGTTTGGCCGGCAGCCCGGACAAGTGGATGTTCAGCGGGTTGGCCACCGCGTAGCGGGGCCCCAGGTCGACCACCAGACCCAGGTTGCGGTGCTTGTATTGCTTGGGGCTGCCGTAACCGAGGCTGGCGGCGACGTTGCGGGCCAGCACCTTGCCCTGCCGGGTGGCGTGCTGGGCGGTCGGCGGCGTGATCTTGCCGGGCTGGGTGAGGTCGGGAACCGCGGCCGCATCGCCGGCGGCGAACACCTCCGGGTGACCGGGCACCTGCAGATCGGGCTGCACCGTGATCCGGCCCTTCTCGGTCGGCAGCCCCAGGTCTTGGATCAGCGGGGCGCCGGTCACCCCCGTCACCCAGGCGATCGTGTGCGTGTCGATGCGCGAATCATCGCTCAGCACAACGTGATCGGCGTGCGCTTGCTTGAGCGTGACGCCGAGCCGGACGTCGATACCGCGCTTGCGCAACACCTTCATCGCGGCCTCGCCGAGCTTCTTGCCCACCTCGGGCATCACCTGCTCGGCCAGGTCCAGGAGCAGGAACCGCACTTCGGCGGGGTTGAAGCCCATCTGTTTGGCCGCCGCGTCGGCCAGCGCCCGCAGCTGCGCCACCAACTCGGTGCCCGAGTAGGAGGCGCCGACCACCACCACGGTGCGCCGGGCCGCCGCCACCTGGGGGTCGTCTTCGATGTTGGCCAGCTCGAGCTGCTCGACGAAGTGGTCGCGCAGGTAGAGCGCCTCGGCGGTGGTCTTCAACCCGCGCGCATGCCTCGCGAGGCCCGGGACGTCGAACAACCGCGTCACCGACCCCGGCGTGAGCACCAGCCGGTCCCAGGACATGGAATGGCTGCGTTCCTCGGGATCGCAATACGTCAGCGTCTGTTGCGCGAAGTCCACCCCGTCGACGCGGCCGCGCACCGCGTGCACGCCCCGCAACGAATTGGCCAGTGGGACAGCGACAAAGCGGGCGTCGACCACCCCGCCCGCGACGTCGGGCAGCAACGGTGTGTACAGCATGTAGTCGACCGGGGAAATGATCGTGATGTCCACGGGCGCGTGCCGCCGGCGCAGAATTCGGGCCAAACGGCGCGCGCAGGTGAATCCGGTGAAGCCGCTTCCCACGATCACGATGGAGGTCACCGACCCGAGTGTAGGCGGACTTCGGTGGTGAGGAGTGTCCCGCGCCGCCCCGAGACCGACGACGTCTTGAAAACGACTGTTCGACTAGGGATTTCACGGAGACAGGCCGGGCAAAAACGGCCCAGGGCGTCCTCCGCTCGGATGCCGCCGCCTACGCGCTCGTCGAGGCGTTTCGTTATTGTGCCTTGCGCTTCGTTGTATGGCTCATAGACTTCTGGTGAGCGTTGGTATCCGCGGCTTTGCGACGCCACCGCGACGCCTATCAGGAAGGGCTCTGCGGGCCACGAACGGTTCCGGGGGTGATGTGATGCGAGACGGCAGCGCCACGATTGCCAATCAGTTGGTGGAACTGGTGGCCAATCTGGATCGTGAACATAGCGGCACCGCGGCCGGGCTGTACGAACTGCTCGACAACGGGGTCCAGCACGTCACCGGCTCCCAGTACGCGGGGATCACCCTGGCCGAGAAGGGCGCGTCGGTCAGCAGTGTGGTCGCCACGCATCGCTACCCGATGGTCCTGGACACCATCCAGGACACCTCCGGCGAGGGGCCTTGCCTGTCCGCGGCCTGGGAGCACCACATCATGCACATCGCCGACCTGAGCGCCGAACGGCGCTGGTTGCGCTACCGCCGCATGGCGCTCGAGCAGACCCCGATCCGGTCCATCCTGTCGTTCGAGTTGTTCATCGACGGCGGCAGCATGGCGGCGCTGAACTTCTATGCCGACCACCCGCACGCGTTCACCGAGGAGTCGATGGAGATCGGCACGGTTTTCGCCACGCACATCGCCCTGGCGTGGTCGATGTTGCGCCGCAACGATCAATTCCGTAGCGCCCTGGCCTCGCGCGACATCATCGGGCAGGCGAAGGGGGTCATCATGGAGCGCTTCGGTATCGACGCCGTTGAAGCGTTCCAGCTGCTCACCCGGGTCTCGCAACAATCCAACATCAAGCTGATCGAGATCGCGCGGGCGCTGATCGAGAGCGAGCATCCGCTCAAGCGCCGCGGGCACTGACCACGACGGGTGCGGCGCCGGCGCCGTCGTTTCGTCGGGTGGCAGACGGGTATGCGCCCTTGCCATGAAGGCTGTCACGTGGCACGGCAAGCGCGATGTCCGGGTGGAGTCGGTGCCCGACCCGAAGATCGAACAGCCCACCGATGCCATCGTCGAAGTGACATCGACCAACATCTGCGGGTCGGACCTGCACCTCTACGAGATCCTCGGCGCCTTCATGAAGCCGGGGGACATCCTCGGCCACGAACCGATGGGCATCGTGCGGGAGGTCGGCACTCAGACGGGTGACCTTCGGGTGGGGGACCGGGTCGTCATCCCCTTCCAAATCTCTTGCGGCAGTTGCTACATGTGCGGCCAGCAGCTCTACACCCAGTGCGAGACCACCCAGGTGCGCGACCAGGGCATGGGGGCGGCGCTGTTCGGCTATTCGGAGCTCTACGGCGAAGTCCCCGGCGGGCAAGCGGAGCTGCTGCGCGTCCCCCAGGCCCAGTTCACCCACATCAAAGTCCCTGTGGGGCCGCCGGATTCGCGGTTCGTCTATCTGTCCGACGTGCTGCCCACCGCGTGGCAGGCGGTGGCCTACGCCGACATCCCCGACGGAGGCTCGGTGACCGTGCTCGGGCTGGGCCCCATCGGGGACATGGCGGCCCGCATCGCCGATCACCTGGGTTACCGCGTCATCGCCGTCGACCTGGTCCCGGAGCGGCTGGGCCGCGCGGCGCAACGCGGCATTCACACCATCGATGTGGGCCGGCTCGACTCCTCGCTCGGTGACGCGATCCGTGACCTGACCGACGGGCGGGGGTCCGACTCCGTCATCGAAGCGGTGGGCATGGAGGCGCACGGCTCGCCGACCGCCAAATTGGCGCAGCAGGCCACCGGGCTGTTGCCGGACGCGCTGGCCAAGCGGCTCATGCAAACCGCCGGCGTGGACCGGCTGTCCGCCCTGTACTCGGCCATCGACATCGTGCGGCGCGGCGGAACGATCTCGCTGATCGGCGTGTACGGCGGCATGGCGGACCCGCTGCCGATGCTCACCCTGTTCGACAAGCAGGTCACCCTGCGGATGGGGCAGGCCAACGTCAAACGCTGGGTCGACGACATCATGCCGCTGCTGACCGACGACGACCCGCTCGGCGTCGACACCTTCGCCACCCACGTGCTTCCGCTCGACGAGGCCCCGCACGCGTACGAGATCTTCCAGAAAAAGCAGGACGGAGCGGTGAAGGTCATCCTCAATCCGTGATCGGCTATGCCACAAGGCTTTCCGTGTGGTGACGCCGCCCCGGCGGGTGGCCCGGGAGTTTGACCGGCGCTTTCGCCGGGTATTGGATGCGCCATGACTCCACCAGAGGCCGCAGACGCCGGCGCCCCCACACCCACCGGCGAAGTGTGGCCGGGCAGGGCCTATCCGCTGGGCGCGACGTACGACGGCGCGGGCACCAATTTCGCGCTGTTCAGCGAGGTGGCCGAGCGGGTGGAGCTGTGCCTGTTCGACGCCGAGGGCGCCGAGAGCCGCATCACCCTGCCCGAGGTCGACGGCTTCATCTGGCACGCCTACATCCCCAACATCGAACCCGGCCAGCGCTACGGCTACCGCGTGCACGGTCCGTACGACCCGCAGGCGGGGCACCGATGCAACCCGAACAAGCTGCTGGTGGACCCGTACTCCAAGGCCATCGACGGCTCGTTCGAGTGGAATCAATCGCTCTTCAGCTATAACTTCGGCGACCCCGACAGCCGCAACGACGACGACTCGGCGGCCAGCATGCCCAAGTCGGTCGTGATCAGCCCCTACTTCGACTGGGGAAACGACCGCCCACCGGACCGCCACTACGCCGACACCGTCATCTACGAGGCACACGTCAAGGGCCTGACCCAGACCCACCCGGACATCCCCGAACAGCTGCGCGGCACCTACGCCGCGGTGGCCCACCCGGTGATCATCGAGCACCTCAAGGATCTCGGGATCACGGCCATCGAATTGATGCCGGTGCACCACTTCGCCAACGACTCCACGCTGGTCGACAAGGGCCTGTCCAACTACTGGGGCTACAACACGATCGGATTCTTCGCGCCCGACTTCAAGTACTCCAGCGCCACCACGCCGGGCGGCCAGGTGCAGGAGTTCAAGGCCATGGTGCGCTCGCTGCACGAGGCCGGCATCGAGGTCATCCTCGACGTGGTCTACAACCACACGGCCGAGGGAAACCACCTGGGCCCGACGTTGTCGATGCGCGGCATCGACAACGCCGCCTACTACCGGCTGGTCGACGACGACAAGCAGTACTACATGGACTACACCGGCACGGGTAACAGCCTCAACGTCGGGCATCCGCACGCGCTGCAGCTCATCATGGATTCCCTGCGCTACTGGGTGACCGAGATGCACGTCGACGGCTTCCGCTTCGACCTGGCCTCGACGCTGGCCCGCGAGTTCTACGACGTCGACCGGCTGTCGACGTTTTTCGAACTCGTGCAACAGGATCCGACCGTCAGCCAGGTCAAGCTGATCGCCGAACCGTGGGACGTCGGGCCGGGCGGCTATCAGGTGGGCAACTTCCCGCCGCAGTGGACGGAATGGAACGGCAAGTACCGCGACACCGTCCGCGACTTCTGGCGCGGCGAGCCCGCCACCCTTGACGAATTCGCCTACCGGCTGTCCGGTTCCGCAGACCTCTACGAGCACACCGCGCGGCGCCCGGTGGCGTCGATCAACTTCGTCATCGCCCACGACGGGTTCACGCTGCGGGACCTGGTGTCCTACAACGAGAAGCACAACGAGGCCAACGGCGAGGACAACAACGACGGCGAAAGCCACAACCGGTCCTGGAACTGCGGCGCCGAAGGCCCCACCGACGACGAGGCCGTCAACGCGCTGCGCGCCCGGCAGCAGCGCAACTTCCTGACCACCCTGCTGTTGTCGCAGGGCGTTCCGATGATCTGTCACGGCGACGAACTCGGACGCACCCAGAACGGCAACAACAACGGCTACTGCCAGGACAACGAGCTCACCTGGATCGACTGGGCCAACGCCGACGCGGGCCTGCTGGAGTTCACCCGCACGGTGTCGGCGCTGCGTGCCGAGCATCCGGTGTTCCGGCGGCGCCGGTTCTTTTCCGGAAAGCCGGTGGGCCGCCGCGGCCAGGGCGGGCTGCCCGACATCGCCTGGTTCACCCCCGACGGCACCGAGATGAGCGACGAGGACTGGGGCGCGGGCTTCGCCAAGTCCGTCGCGGTGTTCCTCAACGGGCACGGCATCCCCGGCCGCGATGAGCGGGGCCAACGGGTGCTGGACGATTCGTTCCTGCTGTGCTTCAACGCCCACCACGAACCGATCGAATTCACGCTTCCGCCAAAGGAATTCGGTGGCGCCTGGCAGGTCGTGGTGTACACCGGGCCCGACGAGACCACCCCCGCCGACGAGGTACCCGGCGGAGGCACCCTCAACGTGGAGGCCCACACCGCCGTGGTGCTGCAGGGACTCCCGTCGAGCTAGTCCCCGACGACCACCCCGTTCCCCGGATCGGGTGAATCGCTCTCGCCGACAAGCCACATCGGCTAATTTTTTCGGCGGCGGCATTGATGCTGCGCGCCGAGCGCCGGGAACGAGAGGGACAGCCGATGGACAGGCCCGGTCCCGACGCGCGACTGGAATCGGCGATGAACACCTCCGGGCGGGCCGCCGCGCTGTTGGTGCTCGTGGTCGCAGCGCTGACGTGGGTGGGCTGGACGGCAGGCATCGAGCGCTTGACGCGGATCTATCCGACCTGGCCGCAGATGATGCCGTGGACCGCGCTGTGGCTGGCCACGCTGGGCGCGGCGATCCTGCTGCAATGGGGGAATCCCTCGCGCGAGCGCCGATGGGCCGGACGGTGTTTGGCCGCGGCCGCGGCCGCCTTCGCCGTCCTCGTGCTCGCCGAGTACGCGAGCCTCGGCTCGTTCACCGTGGACAGGATCTGGTTCGGTGAGGCCGTCGGCATGCGCGAGTGGTCGTGGCCGGGGCGCCCGAGCGTTCAGACCGCGTTGTCGGCCCTGCCGTTGGCGACCGCCGTCGCGCTGATCCGGGTGGATCGGTGCACCCGCGCGGTCTGGCCGCTGTGCCTGGCGGCGAGCGCTGCCATCCCGTTCGTCACGGCCGGGGCCTACCTGTTCGACGCGCTGGCGCTGGTGGGGGTCTCGCCGTCAAAGGGCCAGGCGTTCCTGACGGCGGCGGCCCTGTTGCTGCTCGTCGCGGCCACGTCGCTGGCGCGCGTTGACCGGTTTCCGCTCGCGTGGCTGCTCGCGCGGCCCGACCGTTCCTCGCTCGTCCGGTTGCTCGCGATCCTGGCCGGCTTTCCGCTCGTCGTGGCCGTGGTGAGGCCGATCTTTTTGGAGCTCGGCCCGGACGCCAACGCGCAGTGGACCTTCTCGATCCTGTTGGGAACCGCGGTCGTCGGCGCGGTGACCTTCTACTTCAGCCAGCGCGAGCAGCACCTGCTGATCGCCAAGGAGCTGGCCAGCAAGCAACGCGCCGAGGCCGAGACGCGATATCGCATCCTCGCGGACAACGCCGTCGACATCATCGTGCACTTTCGCGGCGGCGGGGTCGCGTGGATCTCCCCGTCCGTGGAACCCGCGCTGGGCGGCCCGCTGTCGAGGTGGACCGGTACGGATTTCGCCCGCCGCATCCACCCCGAGGACCGCGACAAACTCCAAACCGCCCTGCGCCGCATCGCGGGGGGCGAACAGGTGCTCCAACGCTTCCGGGTGTGTTCCCTCGACGGCGAATACCACTGGGTCGACGGTCATGGGAAGCCCTACACCGATGCCCAGGGCAGCACCGATGGGCTGATCGCGGCGCTGCGGGTGGTCGACGATCAGGTCGAGGCCGAACAACAATTGGAACGGTTGGCACGGTTCGACACCCTCACCGGCCTGGTGAACCGGGCCGAGGCCCTGGCCCGCCTGGACGCCGCGCTGCGGCAACCGCGGCCCCCCGAAACGCATGTGGGCGTGCTGTTCTGCGACGTCGACCACTTCAAGGCGATCAACGACCGGTGGGGACACGGCACGGGCGACGTCGTGCTGGCGACCGTCGCGGCGCGGATCCGGGCGAGCGTCCGCCGCGAGGACACCGTGGGGCGCACGGGCGGGGACGAAATGCTGATCCTGCTGCCCGGCGTCCGCAGCGCCGACGAGCTCGCCCAGATCGCCGAGAAGATCCGCCGACGCGTCGCCGAACCCATCCACGTTTCCGGCAACACGATCGGCGCGACCTTGAGCATCGGTGCCACGCTCGCCCTTCCCGCCGAGTCCGTCGACGCGGTCACCGCGCGCGCGGATGAGGCCATGTACCGGGCCAAGTCGGGCGACCGGAACGCCGTGGTGGCGACCTAAGTGGCGACTTAAGTAGCGAGTGATCGCCAACGGACGTTTCGCATCCGGTAGGTTTCACCGCGACAGCGTCTCGCGTTACAAGAGAGGGCGAATATGTCAAGGACAGTGGTGGTCGGCGCCTCGAGTGGGCTGGGGCGTTGCATCGGGGTCGGTCTCGCGCAGCGCGGCGATCAGGTCGCGTTGCTTGCCCGGCGTCTGCAGCGCATCGAGGCCGCGGCCAAGGAGGCCGGCCCGAACGCGACCGCCATCGAATGCGATGTCACCGACGAGGCGTCCTGCCGGGCGGCGATCGGTCGGGCCGTCGACGCCCTCGGCGGGATCGACAACCTCGTCTACACACCCGCCGTCGGGCCGCTCGTGCGCATGGTGGACACCGACGCCGACACGTGGCGGCGCATCTTCGACACCAACGTGATCGGCGCATCGTTGGTGACGGCCGCGGCGATGCCGCACTTGACCGCGTCGGCCGGCAAGGCGGTGTACCTGTCCTCCGATGCGGGCACCTTCGGACCGCCGTGGCCGGGCCTGGGCGCGTACGGCGTCAGCAAGGCCGCCCTGGAACGGCTCGTGGAGGCGTGGCGGGCCGAACACTCCGACGTCGGCTTCACCAACCTGATCGTCGGGGAGTGCGCGGGCGGCGAGGGCGACGCGGCAACCGGAATGAACGCCGACTGGGATATGGACCTCGCCATGAAGGCGGTTCCGCTGTGGTCGTCGCGCGGCTGCATGCCCGGCAAATTGATGCCGGTCGACGACCTGATCGACGTCGTGCACACCATCCTGCGCACCAACGCCTCGACGTCGATGCCGCTCGTGGTCGCGCGCGGCGCGCCGGCCAGCCCGGCCGCGTTCGCCGAGGCCAACCAGTCCTAGCGCCGGCCGAGTTTCTCGCTCGCGAGGTCGGTGAGGAAGCGCGCCGCCGACGTCGGCCGGAACGCCAGCGCCGCCTCGGTGAGCGCGTCACGGGATTCGGTCGGCAGCTCGATGTCGGCGGCCGCGACGTTGAACTCGAGCTGCTCGACGCTGGACGCGCCGGGGATGGCCACCACGCCCGGGTAGCTGATCAACCAGGCGAGCGCCACCTGTGCCGGCTTGGCGCCGAGTTGCGTTGCGACGTCGCGCAACAACTGCAGCAGCGGCTCGACGCGGCGCAGGTTCTCGGTGCCGAACAACGAGTTCATCGCGCGAACGCCGCCGGGGCGGTTGTCGACGCCGTACTTGCCGCCCAGCAGTCCCTGCTCCAGCGGGCTATAGGCGATCACGATGCGGTTCTCCCGTTCGGCGAACGGCACCAGGTTCTTGAGCGCCTTCGGATAGGCGAGCGAGAAATGCACCTGGTTGCTGATGACCGGCCGGCCCAGCGCCGCGTCGGCCTTCTGCCACCGCTGCAGCGAATAGTTCGAGACGCCCGCCGCGCCGATCGTCCCGCGGTCCAGCAGGTCCCGCATCCCCGGCATGATCACCGAGTCGGGCACCACCGGGTTGGGCTGGTGGATCTGGTACAGCGGGATGCGGTCCAGTCCCAGCCGCCGGGCGCTGGCTCGCGCGCGTTGCCTGACGACGGCGGGGAAGGGAACGACCGGCATGATCTTGCTGGCCACCGCCACCTCGGCGCGTTCGTCGCCGAGTGCGGTGCCCAGGATCCGCTCGCTTTTGCCCAACCCGTAGACCTCGGCGGTGTCGAACAGCGTCACCCCCAGGGCTCGCGCGCGCCGCACGATGTCGCCCGCGGCGCCGGCGGCGTAGCTGTCGCCATAACCCCATTCGCGGGAGCCGAACTGCCAGGTGCCCAAGCCGATCCGGCTGACCCGCCCGACCCCGTCGACGTCGACATATTTCATCCGGTCAGCCTAGTGGCGATCGCAAGCGCGGCGGAGCCGGGCGCGGCGGGTCGCCACGCGTGGGCCGGTGGCGATCGCAAGCGCGGCGGAGCCGGGCGCGGCGGGTCGCCACGCGTGGGCCGGTGGCGATCGCAAGCGCGGCGGAGCCGGGCGCGGCGGGTCGCCACGCCTGAACCGGTGGCCTTGCGTGCCGCTCAGCCGGGGATCTTGCCAAGGATGTAGTTGGCGATGGTGACCGCGGCCAGCCGGGGCCGTTCGCCGTCCGTGGTGCCGCTGGCCGACACGTTCAGGTCGAGGACGACGTTGGCCTTGGCCGCGACCGCCCGCGCCGAGCGCACCTGTATTCCCTTGGGCGTCAGGTCCAATGTGGTGATGCCGTTGCCGGCGTCAGCGGGAGCGCTCACCGCCATCTTGATCGGCTGCCCACCCGAAGCTGTCACGGTGACCGTCGAGCCGCCGCACTGGCGCCATCCGGACAGCAGCGTGTCCAGCTGGGACTGCGCCCCGGCCGGATCGCGGAACGCCGCCACGCCCTGGATGACTTGGATCGACTTGAACATGCTGCGCGTGTCGGTGAATTCGCCGGCGTGATACCCGGTGAAGGAGCCCGGGGTGTAGGCGTCCGGGCTGCCCGCGGCGATGCTTCCCCAGCATTCCGGGCGGTCGATGCTGCCGTCCTGCGCCGAGCGGCCGGGGCTGTTCCACGTCGGACCGACCTCGAGGTTCGCGTCGGAGGTGATGTTCCGCAGCGCGTCCAATCCGGGCAGCAGCGTGGTGATCGTGTCCGGTGGGACGGTCGGGGGCGGCGGCCCGGCCGAAGTGGTCGAGTCGTGTGCCGTCCGGTGCGACGACGTCGAGCCCCCCAGCGTCGCCCATCCGGCCAGCGCGACGACCGCCAACAGGATGAACACGTACGACAGCGTCACCCCGACCAGGGCGCGGTCGCGGCCGAGTTCGCCGGTGCGCCGGATCCGCGCCAATCCGAGGTGCCCCAGAACCGCTCCGGCGGGCGCGAACACGAACGCGAACACCAGTGACAGCGTCGCGAGGGTGTTGACGGCCGGGCGGTACGGCGGGGGCGCGGGCGGCGGCGGGATCACGGGCGGTTCCGCCGGGGGCTCGATCGGCTCCACCGGCTCGATCGGGGGGACCCGGCCGAGCGGGTCGTAACTCAGCGGGTTCTGCCAATACGGGTCCTGGGGGTTGGTCACGCCGTGCCTCCTTCGCGGCCGAACCTGCCCGAAATGTAGTCCACGACCAGGGACACATACCCCACCCGGGCCCGGCCACACCCGTTTGATGGCCGATTCCGCCGGGTAGCCGCTTCGGTGAGCGCGCAACAGCCCTGCGCGTCGAACCAAGGGAGATGGGAGGGACACCATGGCACGCACCGCCATCACGTCGCCCACCGACGTGGTCGACTTTCTCGTCAGTCAGCACGAGCAGATCAAGGCGATGTTCGCCGACACCCTGGCGGCGTCCGGAGAAGCACGGGAGAAGGCTTTTGTCGAGCTTCGGCGGCTGCTCGCCGTGCACGAGACCGCGGAGGAGGAAATCGTTCACCCGCGGGCCAAGCGCAAGATCGCCAATGGCACCACCGTGGTCGACAAGCGGCTGCACGAAGAGCACGAGGCCAAGACCGTGCTGCAGCGGCTGGAAAAGCTTGACGTCGACAGCGAGGAATTCACCCGCGAGTTGACCAAGCTGCGCGACGCGGTGATCGACCACGCCGAGCACGAGGAGCACGACGAATTCGCCAAGCTGGGCGAGGAATTGAGCGCCGACGAGCTGGAACGGATGGGCCGAGCCGCGCAGCTCGCCGAAGCGATCGCCCCCACCCGGCCCCACGCCGGTGTGGAATCACAGGTGGCCAACCTGGCCGCGGGCCCGTTCGCCGCGATGCTCGACCGCGCCCGCGACGCCATCGTGGGCAAGGGCTGACGAGCCACCCGAGGCTGGGTACCCCCGCTCGGTGGGGGAGCGGGGGTACCCACGCCGTCACATTCTGATGACAGCCACCGCGAAGGCCCCCGGCGCCGACCGCTATCTGCCCGAGGAGCGGGACATCGACGCGCTGCGCAGCGCGGCCGAAACATGCCACGGCTGTGCGCTTTTCGAAGACGCCACCCAAACCGTGTTCGGCAACGGGCATCCCGGGGCGCCGATCATGCTGGTGGGCGAGCAGCCCGGCGACCAGGAGGACCGCGCCGGTGAGCCATTCGTCGGGCCGGCGGGCCGACTGCTCGCACGGGCGCTCGAAGACGCCGGCATCGACCCGGTGCTGACCTATCAGACCAACGCCGTCAAGCATTTCAAGTTCACCCGCAAGGGCGGCAAACGGCGGATCCACCAAAAGCCCGGCCGCACCGAGGTCGTCGCCTGCCGGCCCTGGCTGATCGCCGAGATCGAGGCCGTGCAGCCCGAGGTCATCGTGTGCCTGGGGGCAACGGCCGCACAATCGTTGCTGGGCACCACGTTTCGGGTTTCCGAGCAGCGGGGCCGGGAGCTGAAGCTCCCGGCGTCCGTCGACATCGCAAGGACGCCCGAGCCCATCGTGGTGGCGACCGTGCACCCGTCGTCGGTGTTGCGCGACCGCAGCGACCGCCGCGACGAGGTCTACCAGTCGTTCGTCGACGACCTGCGCATCGCCCGCTCCGGGCTGGCGTAGCCGCTCGGCTGACCCGGCCGGGTCAGCTCTTCTTGTGCGGCATGAACTCCTGCATCTTGGTTTTCAGGCCAACCTTGACGAAGCCCACGCGGTCCTCGTCACCGGACAACACCGCGGTGGTGGCCGACTTGAACTGCTCCCAGGTGGCGTGCGGCGGGATGGGCGGCATGTCGGGATCGGTGAAGACGTCCAGCACGGTGGGGCGGTCGGCCGACAAGGCATTGCGCCACGCGTCGGACAATTCGTCCGGATCCTTGATCGCCATGGCGTTCAGGCCCAGGCTGGCCGCGAACGCGGCGAAGTCGACGTCGGGAAGGTTTTGGGACTCCGCGAATTTCGGGGCGCCGGCCATCGCACGCATCTCCCAGGTCACCTGGTTGAGGTCGTTGTTGTGCAGGATCGCGATGATCAGGCGGGGGTCTTTCCATTCGCTCCAGTAGCGCTTGATCGTGATCAGCTCGGCCATGCCGTTCATCTGCATGGCGCCGTCGCCGGCGAACACGATGACCGGCCGGTCCGGGTGGCCGAATTTCGCGCCGATGCCGTAGGGAACCCCGGGGCCCATCGTCGCCAGCGTCCCCGACAGCGAGCCGCGCATGTTGCCGCGGAAGCGCAGGTTGCGCGCGTACCAGTTGGCTGACGAGCCGGAATCGGCTGTGACAATGGCGTTGTCGGGCAGCTGCGGGGAGAGCTCGGAGAACAGCCGCATGGGGTTGATCGGGTCGGCGCTGACCATGGCTTCCTTGTCCATGGTCTCCCACCAGCGCGCCACGTTCTTCTCGACGCCTTCGCGCCACGACCGGTCCTCCTTGCGGCGCAGGTGCGGAATCAGGGCGCGCAGTGCGGACTTCGCGTCGGCGACCAGGTTGACCTCGTACGGGTAGCGCATCCCGATCATTCGCCCGTCGACGTCGATCTGCACCGCCCGGCACTGGTCGAACTGCGGCAGGAACTGCGTGTAGGGGAAACTGGATCCGACGGTGAGCAGCGTGTCGCAGCCCATCATCAGCTCGTAGCTCGGCCGCGTTCCCAACAGCCCGATAGATCCTGTGACCCAAGGCAATTCGTCCGACAGGACGTCCTTGCCCAGCAGCGCCTTGGCCGCGCCGGCGCCGAGCAGGTCGGCGACCTCGGCCAGCTCTTCGTGGGCCCCGCGCGCCCCGGTGCCCACCAGCATGGCGACCTTCTTGCCGGCGTTGAGGACGTCGGCGGCGCGCGCGATGGCGGCGTCGTCGGGGGCGATGTCCGGGTACTCGATGCCCAGGCTGGAGGGCACCATCTTGAACGCGTGCTCGGGCGGCGAGTACGGCAGCTCCTGGACGTCGCTGGGGATGATCAACGCCGTCGGCGCCCGCTGGGTCATCGCGATGCGGATCGCGCGGTCCAGCACGTTGGGCAATTGCTCGGGGACGGTGACCATTTGGACGTAGTCGCTGGCGACGTCCTTGAACAGGTTCAGCAGGTCGACCTCCTGCTGGTAGTTGCCGCCCATGGCGCTGCGGTTGGTTTGACCGACGATCGCCACCACCGGGACATGGTCGAGTTTGGCGTCGTAGAGGCCGTTGAGCAGGTGGACCGCGCCGGGGCCCGACGTCGCCGCGCACACGCCCACCCGGCCGGTGAACTTCGCGTAGCCGACCGCCTCGAAGGCGCTCATCTCCTCGTGGCGCGACTGGATGAACTGGGGCTTGTTGTCCGCCCGGCCCCACGCGGCGAGCAGGCCGTTGATGCCGTCGCCCGGGTAGCCGAACACGTGCTCGACGCCCCACGCCCGCAACCGTTCCAGCAGGTAGTCGGAGACCTCTTGTTTGGACATGTTGTTCCCTCCTGGGCAGACGGTTCTTCAGTGCTGGCGGGTGGGCGTGTGTGGCTGTTGGTTGAACCACCTGCAGGCAGGCGTGACTACGGCAGGCGGCCGCGCATGGGCGGCTTTGGCACTTCCCACAGGTGCCGGGTTACCCGCAAAGAGGGTTGTTATTCCCCTTCACGAACCGTTCGGCGGACTCACAGCGAGTTAACAGCCGGGGTGGGGAATCGTTTATGCCGTCTTGCGCAGGCCGGACGATCCGTTTGCGCTGTCGGCCTTGGCCACGCGCCGGATCAGCATTCGGGTGGCCTTGTCCAGAATCTCCTGCGCCACGTCGGGCGATTTGGCGCGCTCGGCGCGGCGCGTCGCCGCGGCGATGGTCAGACCCTGCTCATAGCCGGTGACGACGCGGGGATCCACGTACGATCCGCGCGCCACCGCCGGCGTGTTGCCCAGCTCCTCGGCGACCTCTTTCATCACGGCGGCCTCGACGCGCTTGGCCACCCGGCCCGATACCGCCGGGTCGGCGTCGGCGAAGGCCGCGGCCGCCAGCACCGTGCCGTGCCACGTTCGCAGGTCCTTGACGGTGTAGTCGTCGCCGGCCAGCTCCTTGAATCGGGCGTTGAGGTCGTCGGCGCGCACATCGATCCACCCGGAAGAGTTGCGGCACACCAGCAATCGTTCGGTGCGGTCGGGCCTGCGCATCAGCGCACGCACCGCGCGGACCACGTCGGGGTCCTCGATTTCCACGGTGCGACGAACCCCGCTCTTGGCCGGAAAGTCGAATTCGACCGCGTCGCGCCGGACCACCACGTGCTCACATAGCAGGGTGGACAACCCGTAGGACTCGTGTTCCTCGGCGTATTGCTCGCCGCCGGCGCGGAAGTAGCCGCGGTCGAGCAGGCGCAGCGCGAGCGCCAGCACCCGCTTGCGGGTCAAGCCCTGGCGCGCAAGGTCTTTGGCGATCTCGGCGCGGCAGTCGGGAAGCCGCGTCGAAAGTTCCAGCACCCGGTCGAACTTCTCCTCGGCGCGTTCGGCCTGCCAGGCGCAGTGGTAGAGGTACTGCCGGCGCCCGGCGGCGTCGACGCCGACGGCCTGGATGTGGCCGTTCGGATGCGGCGAGATCCACACCTTCTTCCACGCCGGCGGGATGACCAGATCCTTGATGCGCTGCAGGGTTTCCGGATCGGAAACCGGCTTGCCGCCCGGCTCGTAGTAGGAGAAGCCCTTTCCGCGACGCTTGCGCGCGATTCCCGGCTTGCTCAGCACGCTGCGACGCAGTCGCATCATCGGCCCTCCACTTCCGTTCGCCGCCCGCACCGATATTCGCCAGAAGTACCCGCCCGCAAAGCCGTTCACACGGGCCCTCGGGGCTCAACGCGGAAACGACCCGCCACATCGTCGTGGCGGGTCGTCTCGTGGGCTGGATCAGCCGGCCATGAACTCGTGGTAGGCCGACTCCAGGTACGGCGGCAGGGCGGTGACATTGCACTGCCTTTCGGTCTCGCCGATCGGCGCGAGGATGCCGCGCAGGTCGTAGTACTCCTGCGGGTGCCCGGTGAAGTAGCTGCGCAGGCTCGATGCGGCCTCGGGGCGCGGCTGGCCATAGGCGGCCGTCACCACCTGGTTGGCCCCGGGGTGCGCAGCCAAATACTGCTCGGCGGATCCTTGCACCGAGGAGACGGTGGAGTTCACACCGGCGGGGCTGCAGTCGGGTGCCGCGGCAGCCGACGGCGCGCCGACGATGCCCATGGCCATCCCCCCGAGCAGGCAGCCGGCGCTGACTCCGGCCACTCGGCGGCGCGCGACAATACTGCTGATTTTCATGATGTTTGTTGTCCTTCGAAACGAAATGGATTTCTTTCGACTGAGGCTCCCGATCCTCGAAATCCAAAGTAGCGGAGGCAAACAGTGGCGATGTTCGCTGACGACGAACGATCGGGCGCGCTTGGGCCGTTGAGGGCGCTCGCGGCCGTCTTTGCTAAGCGAACCGTGAAGCGGTCCGAAAATTTCTAAGAGAACGCACCCGTTCTTAACCAATCGTGATGTCGATCGTGACGCAATCGTTATTCGCGGTGCGCTGACCGTGGACGGTTGATCATGCCGTGCGACGGGTATTCCGGACCGTCCCCGCGATACGAGGGCGAAAGGTGGGCATCGGGGTGGGCATTGCGGCGCGTGCGCAGCGGGTAGTGGCGCTGACGGCGTGGGCTTTCGCGGTGTGGATCCTGCTGACCTGGACCCCGACGGTGGAAAACCTGCTGGTCGGCCTGGTGGTCGCGGTGGGGTGCGGGTTCGCTTTCGCTCCGCTGGGCCCGGTCGCCGGGCCGTGGTCGGCGTTGGCGCCGCGCCGCCTCGCCGCGCTGGTGGCGCTCGCGGCCGCCTGTGCGGCGCGCATCGTGGCCGCCAACCTGTCGCTGTCGCGCCGCATCTTGTCGCCGTCGCGGCCGCTGCGCTCGGGCATGATCATCGTGCCGACCCAGGCGCGCTCCGACGGGGAACTCGCCGCGACGGGCCTGCTGACGTCCCTGGTCGTGGACAACCAGTTCGTCGACCTCGACCGCGGCCGGCACCTGTTGCAGTATCACGCGATGGCCGTGCCGCGCGGCCCGGCGCGGGAATCGGTGAACGGGCCACTGGAGAGCCGAGTGATCGCGGTGGCCCGGGCTCGGGGCGGGAGAAGCGGATGAGCGGCGTGCTTTCGGGGGTCTGCATCGCGCAACTGCTGGTGGCGTGCC
Source organism: Mycobacterium sp. H4Y (assembly GCF_000364405.1). NCBI lineage: Bacteria > Bacillati > Actinomycetota > Actinomycetes > Mycobacteriales > Mycobacteriaceae > Mycobacterium > Mycobacterium sp. H4Y. The sequence continues at coordinate 335,124 of NZ_AKIG01000002.1, read as the reverse complement.
TGCTGCTGATTCGGCTGGCGCGGGGGCCGTCGGTGTCGGATCGCGTGGTCGCGCTGAACACCATCTCCACGCAGTGCGCGCTGGTGGTGTTGTTCTACGCCGCCGTGGCCGACCGCGCGATTTATCTGGACGTGGCGCTGTGGCTGGCCTCGTTCAGTTACCTCGGCGCGCTGGTGTGGGCGCGGTACCTGGAGCGGGGTCTGCTGTGAGCTCCGTCGTCACCGAGGCGCTAGTGGTCGTCTTATGCGTTGTGGGAGTGTTCTTTTCGCTGAGCGGGGCGATCGGCATCCTGCGCATGCCCGACGTCTACACGCGAATCCAGTGTTCCTCCAAGACAATCACCGCCGGCGCGTTACCGCTGTTGGCCGGTCTGGCGGTGGCCAAAGGGCCTTTCACCGAGTACGGCTCGAGGGCGCTGCTGGTCGCCGTGTTGCTCCTGCTGGTCAATCCGATCGCCGCGCACGCGTTGGCGCGGGCGGCGTACAAGACCGGGGTGCCGATGTGGCACGGCGCGGTCATCGACCAGCCCGAGGGGCCCGGAGCGGGCCGGTGACATCGCTGTGGGCGGTCGACTATCTGTGCCTGGCGCTGGTCATCGCCTGCGCGGTGCTGGTGGTGTTCCAGCGCAGCATCACCGGTTCGGTGATGGCCCTGTCGGCAATGGGCACCGTGCTGGGCGCGCTGTTCGTGGTCATGGCCGCGCCGGACGTCGCGCTCGCCACGGTCGCGGTCGGCGCGATCGCCCAGCCGGTCCTGTACTTGATCGCCATCGGGAAGATTCGCACCGACGTTTTCGACCGGGGTGAGCTGGGCGAGGCCCTCGACGATGGTGGTGCCCGCGGTGACTGATCGACGATCCCCGCGCGAGGCCGGGTGGCACCGCGTGTGGCTGGGCGGGCTGCTGGTCGGCGGTTTCGCCGCCGTGGTGGCCGTCGGCCTCACGGCCTTGCCCGACGGTTCAAACGCGTTGCCGGACATTGCAAGGCACGCGATGGCGATCGCTCTGCCGCGGTGGGGGACCACCGAGGCGGTCAGCGAAGTGGTCTACGGCAGCCGGGCATTCGACACGTTCGGCGAGACGTTCCTGTTGCTGGCCGCCGTCGTCGCGGTGCTGCTGCTCTCGCGGGGCCGCGAACCGCGGTCGGAGTTCGTCGGCGAAGCCAGCGCCGGGCGCGCCGAGCAGGAGAAGGCCGACCCCGACGAAGGCCCCGACCCGCGGGAGTCACAGGCGCGTGCGGCGGAAGACCAAGAGCGCCAGGACGAGCCGGAGCCCGCCCCCGAGCACGCCGACGACGACGTGCTGGGCGCGCCCGCCCCGGAGCGCGCGGTCGCGATGACGGTCGTGGTGCGAGTGGGCGCGCGCGTCGCCGCGGTCATCCTGGCGGTCGCCGGGGTCTACCTGGCCGCGTGGGGCTACACGCCCGGCGGCGGTTTTCCCGCCGGGGTGGTGCTGGCGGGCTGCGTCGTCCTGCTCTATACGGCGCTCGGGCACCGCGCGGTGCGCGCCGCGGTGCGCCCGGCGACGCTGGAGGTCGCCGAAATGGCCGGTGCCGCAGCCATTGTCGCGGTCGGCCTGGCGGGCATGTGGCTGACCGGTTCATTCCTGGCCAATTGGCTTCCGCTGGCGCCCCAACAGACGATCCGCGCCGGTGGCACGCTGCAGGTGATCTCGGCCGCCGAGTTGGTGGAGGTGGCCACCGGCATCACGATCGCGGTGTTCGCGTTGCTGGGCATGGGACATGACTGGACACCCGACGAGGACGAATCATGATCGTCGCCAACTACGTCGCCGCCGGGGTGTTGTTCTGCCTCGGTTTGTTCGCGGTGACGTCGCGCCGCAACCTGGTCAAAATCGTCCTCGGCCTGTCACTGATGGAGTCCTCGACCTATCTGCTCTTGGTGTCGATGGCCTATCGCAACGACTCGACCGCGCCGGTGCTCGCCGGGCTGCCGGGCGGGCGCACTCAAAAAGACCTGGTTGCCGGGAACGTGGCCGATCCGGTGCTGCAGAACTTCTGCATCACCGCGGTGGTCATCGGGGTGGCCATCACCGCGGTGTTCTTGACGGTGGTGGTCCGGGTGGCCCAGCACTACCGCAGCGTCGACGCGGCGGACCTGACCGAGCTGCGGGGCTGAGCCGGTGCCGACGCCCGCGCAGCTGCTCCCGTTGCCAGTGGTGCTCCCGCTGATCGGCGCGGTGCTGGCTCCGCTGGCCGCCCGGCGGGCGCGGCGGGCGCCGCTGTGGGTGGCGGTGACCGCGTTGAGCGCATCGCTGGCGGTGCTGCTGGGCGTCGCCGCGCGCGTGTTCGCCGGTACCGGTCATCTGTTGACGCACTTCCTGTCCAACGAACACCCGGTGCGGGGCGCGTCGCTCGGAATCGCCTTGGTGGCAGACCCTTTCGGGCTCACCTTCGCCACGCTGGCCGCCGGGGTGGGCGTCGTGTTGGTGGTCAGCGCGCTTTCCGAACTCGGCGACCTCGGCCGCCGAGAGCTGGGTGGCCTGGCCTGCCTGGTGCAGCTGCTGTTGGCCGCGCTGATCGGGGCCGCGCTCACCGCCGACACGGTCAATCTGTTCGTCTGGTTCGAGGTGGCCGCGCTGGCCAGCTACGGCCTGACCGGTTTCTTTCTGGAACGCCCCATCGCGGTGGAGGCCGCCTTCAAAAACCTGGTCCTCACCAGCATCGCCGGCTTCTCGGTTTTCATCGGCAGCGCGATGCTCTACTCGGCGACCGGGGCGCTGAACTTCGGGCAACTGCACGGCGCCGTCGCCGCCGGTGCCACCAGGGCGACGCTGCTCGCGGTCGCGTTTCTGGTGGCGGGCTTCGCGACCAAGGCCGGCCTGGTGCCTTTCCACGCCTGGCTGCCCGACACTCACACCCCCGTCCCGGGAGCAGTGTCGGCGCTGTTCTCGGCGCTGATGGTCGACCTCGGGGTGGTGGCGCTGGCCCGCCTCAGGCTGCAGGTCTTCGTGAACCTGCCGTCGCTGCCGGCCCTGCTGACCGGACTCGGCCTGGCCTCGGCGCTGGTCGGCGCGGCGATGGCATTGCTGCAAGACGACCTCAAGCGATTGCTGGCCTGGGACACCGTCGCCCAAACCGGAGTCCTGACAACGGGATTCGCGAGCAGGACCGCGGACGGCGTCGCGGGTGCGGTCTATCACCTGGTCAACCACGGACTGTTCAAGGCGCTGCTATTCCTGTGCGCCGGCGCGGTGGTGCACGCCACCGGGCTGACCAGACTCTCCGAGATGGGCGGGCTGGCGCGTCGGCGTCCGCTGCTGACCGCGGCCTTCACGGTCGGGGTGTTGTCGATCGCCGGCCTGCCGCCGCTGAACGGCTATGCCTCACTTGGCTTGATACACAAGGGTTTGTCGGACCAGCCAGCCGTGCTGGGCGGTGCGCTGCTGGCGCAGGTCCTGACCGTCGCCGCCCTGGGGCGCGCCGCATACCTGGGCTTCTACCGCCGCCGGAACCGGGCCTACTCCCATTTGGAGCCGATCCGGCCGGGCATGAAGGCCAGCCTGATCATGTTGAGCGCGTGCTGCCTGGGCTTCGGCGTGCTGGCCGGCCCGTTCGTCGCGCACGTCGCCGGCCCCGCCACTGCCGGGCTGCTCGACCCGGCGGGATATGCGGCGGGCGCTTTGGGGTCGGCGGTCACGCTGCCGGACCCGGGCGTGGGATTTGGCTATGTCGAACCGAAGACGTTGGGAACCATCGCCATCGAGCTGATCCTCGGTGTGGTGCTGCTGGTGCTGGCGCTGCGGCGCGACGGCGTTGCGCGATCGCTGGGGTGGCTGCGGCGCGTCCACACCGGGAGCATCAACGACTACGCCGCGTTCGTCACCGTCGGGATGATCGTCGTCAGTTGTGCGCTGCTGCTGTGAGCTCAGTTCCCGCCGGGTTTTTCGCCGTCGGCCGCGTGGTGGCCGTCGGTGCTCGGCGCCAAGGTCCGCAGCCACGTGTCGACGTCGGGACCGACGACCACCGCGTGCCCGGACGCCAACAGCGCCCCGTTGGCGAGCGCGGCCACCGCGGGCCGCACGGTCCGCACCTGCCGGCCATCGCCTTGCTGGGCAAGCAGTTTCGATGTCAGCTCGGGCAGGCGGATGGGATGTGGGCCGGTGATGGTGCGCGGGGTGTGCGACTGTCCCAGCGCCGCCTCGACGAGGACGTCGGCAACGGTGTCGGCGGCGATCGGCTGAATCAGCCAGTCCTCGACGATCACCTCGTCGCCGTCGCAGCTCACCGCATCGCAGTGGGTGGCGCATTCATACCACTGGGTGGACTTCACGATCGTGGTCGGCACCGGGCCGTCGAGCACGATGTTCTTCGCCGCCCGTTTGCCTTCGTAGTAGGGGATGCCGTCCAATTCCGGGTCGTCGATGCCCGCGATCGTCGGCACCACCAGGCGATGCACCTCCTGGATGGCACAGGCGCCCACGATGTTGTGCGAGGCGGTGGCCAGAGATTCACCGATGTCGGACGGCTCGGGCGGCACCGGATCGGACACGTCGATCGCCACGTCGACCCCCTGGAGCGCCTCGCACAGGTCCAACCCGCTGAACACATCGACGCCCTGCTCGCGTGAGATCTCGACCACCGCGACGTCGCGCGACCTCAGCCGGGCGACAACGCGGGACCCGGCCGTGCCGGTGGCCCCTATCACGGCGATGGTGGTCACCGCCTTCACCCCCCTTCGCGCCGCCGGCTAGTACTACTACCCGGTAAAACCCCGTTCAAACCGACCGATCGGCGCTGGAATACGTGGGGCGTGGGATGCGACGGCGGGGCGTTTGGCGAGGCGCGCGGCGGGAACGCCCTAGTGTCGCGAGTCGTTAATTCGCTTGCAGTAGTTGGCGACGGATTCGAGGATTTGGTCGGCGGTTTTGGTCCAGACGTAGGGGCGCGGGTTGTCGTTCCAGTTTTGGATCCAGGCGCGGATGTCGGTGTTGAGTTGGCGTACCGAGGTGTGGGTGCCGCGGCGCAGTTTCTTGGTGGTCAGTTCGGCGAACCAGCGCTCGACGAGGTTGAGCCAGGACGAGCTGGTCGGGGTGAAGTGCAGGACGAACCGTGGATGGGCGGTCAGCCAGCGTTTGACCTGGGGCGTCTTGTGCGTGGAGGCGTTGTCCAGCACGACGTGGCAGTCGAGGTCGGCGGGGACTTCGGCGTCGATCTTTTTCAGGAAGGCCAGAAATTCCTGGGCGCGGTGACGCGAGTGCAGCGCGCCGATGACCTGGCCGGTGGCCAGATCCAGGGCGGCATACAGGCTCGATGTGCCGTGGCGCACATAGTCGTGGCTGGCCCGCGCCGGGTGCCGGCAGCATCGGGAACACCGGTGCGGTGCGGTTGAGCGCCTGGATCTGAGTCTTCTCGTCCACGCAGAGCACGACCGCACGTTCGGGCGGGTTCAGATACAACCCGACGACGTCACGCACCTTGTCGACAAATAACGGGTCCTTGGAAAGTTTCCACGAATCCTGTTTGTGCGGAGCCAATCCGAACGCCCGCCACACCCGCGACACCATCGACTGGCTCAACCCCAAATGTTGGGCCATCGACCGCGTCGACCAGTGCGTGGCATCGAGCGGCGCGGTCTCCAGCGTCGCGGTGATCAACGCTTCGATCCGCTCATCACCGACCACCCGGGGCCGACCCGGCCGCGGCTCGTCGAGCAACCCGTCGAGGCGATCGGTGGCGAATCGATTGCGCCACTTGGTCACCATTCCCCGCGTGATACCCAGATCGTGTGCTATCGCGGTATTACTCGAATCCCCTTCGCAGGCAAGCACGATCCGTGACCTCAGGGCCAGCGCCTGGGCGCTCTTCGGGCGGCGCGCCCATCCCCGCAACTGATCGCGTTCTTCATCGGACAACACCACAGGCACAGCAATCGGACCCGGCACAGGCCAAGTCTACTATCCGGATGCGGATTAACGACTCACGACACTAGGTGCCATCGAGCGCAAGTCACTCACCACCGAGAGGGAGGTCGACCCATGGGGGATCAGAAGAGCGGGCCGCAGGAAGCGGTGCAGGGCGCCGTCGAGGGCGTGAAGGGCAAGGCCAAGGAGGTCGGCGGGGCCGTGCTCGGCCGTGACGACCTTGCCGACGAGGGCCGGGCTCAGCAAGACAAAGCCGACGCCCAACGCGACGCGGGCAAGAAGGAAGCCGAAGCCGAGTCGGCGCGGGCCGGCGCGGACGCGGCCGAAGAGCGCCAGAAGAAAAACCAGTAAGCCGCTTGCTCGAGGGTCCGGTCCGGGCCCCGGTTTCAATCCGCCCCGCCTGGTTATCCCTGCCGTGTCCCGCTGGAGCGGGCGGGCGGTGGATGAGCGAGGTGGACCATGAACCTTCAAGCTCGGGTGTCCAGGGTTGTCGCGTTTCTGCGTGCGGGCTGCCCGCCGCTCGCGCCGGCCACCGGATACGCGCCGCTACTGGCGTTGTTGCCGCGACGGGTGGCCGACGACGAGGTCATGGCCATCGCCCGCAAACTTGTTGCGCCCCAGCATCGCCCGGTCGACAGCGCCGACGTCGGAGTGGAGATCATCAGGGTCACCGGCGAGGCGCCGTCGACGTACGACATCGAGCGCGTCCTGGGTGCCATGAAATCGGCCGGCGATCGCCCGTGCTGACGCCGCGGGCTCAGACTCGCTGCAGGTCGACCACCAGCGGTCGGTGATCGGAAATCGGCATGGGGCTGGCGTCGACCGCTCCGCCGCGCAGCCGGGGATCGTCGGTCAAGATGTGATCGAGCTGGCGGTTGGGGTTATCGGCGGGAAACGTTTCGGCGGTGGCCAACGCCCGCATACCCGACCAGCGGCCAACGGTTTTCGGCGTCATGTTCAGGTCGCCGGTCAGCAGCCGTGGACCGGGGAAGCCGCGCAGGTCATGAATCACCCGCAGCAGCTGGCGCCTGTTCCAGCCCGGAACGAAGGACAAATGCGTGTTGGCCACCGTCAGCCCGCCCATCGGGGTGCGCAGCTGCGCGATGACCGCCGCCCGCGGCTCCTCGTCGACGATCATCACCCGGTTGGGGCCGGGCAGGTACATCGGAAACCGCATCGGGATGCGGGGCAGTCGCAACACCTGCCAACTGGCCACGGGGTATCGGGACAGCAGGGCGATTCCGTACGCGGCTGTCCCGGGTTGTTCCCGGCCGGTGGCGGCCATCCAGGTCGCGCCCGGGGTACCGGAAATCGCCGCCACGAAACGGTGCTCGACAGCGCCCATGGCCTCGGCCGCCGCGGCGGTCAGGTCGGCCCGCTCGGAACGTGGCTGATCGCAGTCGACCTCCTGCAGGCTGAGCACGTCCGGATCGAGACGGCGCACGCAATCGCGCAGGCGCGCAACGTCGACACCGTCCCCGACCGTGCGGCCATGCAGGATGTTGAAGGTCGCCACGCGCATAGGTTTTCACCTACCCACTTTGCCGCCTGGGCACTCACCGCGGCATTTCGTCGCGGGTCGGCGCGGGGGTCACCGGAATACGAGTTCCCCCATCGCGGCGCCCACCGCGAGCAGCCGCGCAAGCACGAAACCCGGCAAGGTGGGCGAGGATTCCCCGCCGGCGGGCTCGAGTTGGCTCCGATAGCATTGCGCCGCGCGGCGTTTGCGACCCATCGCCCAACTCGGTGACGGCACCGAATAGGCCCGATCCCACGGCACGGCAGGATCGGCGACGCGCGCCCAATGCCACATCAGCACCGGATATTCCAGCAGCGTCGTGCCGGTGCGGGCGCACGCCGCGGAGGCAGCGCGCCCGGCGGCTTCGTGATCGGGATGCCCGTCCCCCCGCCACGTCGCCGCACACCAGGTCGCCGGGCCGCCACCCTCGAGGATCTCCGCCAGCGTGTCGGCCAGCGTGTCCTCGTGATCGGTCAGCTCACCGTCGGGAAAACCCAGCGAGATCGGGCTGGGGACATTCAAAAGGCTGGCCGCCCGGCCCAATTCGTATCTGCGGATGGTTGCCATACGAAGTCGGTCCGTGACCGACACGCCGGGCTGGGCAGCGCCGCCGTCGCTGACCGAGACCACCTGAACGTCAACCCCCAGCGCGGTCAGCTGCGTGGCCATCGCGCCCAGGCCGAGGGTTTCGTCGTCGGGATGCGGGGCTACGACGATCAGCCGCCGGCACTCCGCCAGATCCAGTGTCGGCAGGGGACTTTCGGCGAAAGCAGCCAGCCACAACGGCACCGGTGTGCCGCCGTGGGTCAGCGGATCGGCCGCGAACGCGCAGTTGCCCGCCGGCGCGGTTTTCACGGCGCCCTCATCGCCTGTCTGCCCGCCAGCTGCCCGAGTTCGGCCAGGTCCCGCTCCGCATGGCTCTGTCGGATGTAGATGCTCAGGTCGGCGACCCGTTGAGCGTGCCGTCCGTCCTGGCACAGCGGGCCGGGGCCCAGGGCCCGGCCGGTGCGCGTAATCGCTTCGTCGACAGCGTGTTCCACGACCGTGCGGACGCGGCGGGCCAGCAGTTGCGCGGTTCCGGATCGGTCGAACGGATCCGTGTCGACCTGCGCCGCGGCCTCGGCCAGCATTGCGTCACTGGCGGCGAGCGCGGCGTCCACCGCGCCCAGGTGCGCCAGCGAGTACGCGTCGGCGGATCGGCTTGCGGCGCAGCGGTATAGCGGGTCGGCGACCCTGCGTGCACCGCCGAGCCAACAGGCGGCGACACCGATTGCGCCGTGCCAGAAGCCCGGTCGATTCAGGTAGGCCCCGGGGTCACCCACGGCGACGGCCTGGGCGTTGGTGAACTGGACCGGCCTGGTGTCGCTGCCGGCCATCCCCGCGTTCCACCAGGTGCTGGGCAGGGCCTTGACGGCGGGGTCGGTCACGGTCACCGCGAATAGGCCTTGGGTCCCGTCCTCGAGCCGCGCCGTCACCAGCGCATGCGTGCAGAACCCGGCGCCCGCGCACCAGACCTTGGTGCCGTTCAGGGTGAACGCGCCGTCGGTGTCGGTTGCCGTCAACGCCGTGTCCGGCGCTTCGGCGGCCCACACGCCCCACAGCTGACCGGGGTCGGGGGGCTTGCCGCCCAACTCGTGCAGGATCGCGACCGCATCCACGTGCGACTCGGCGATCCTGGCCGCGACGATGTTGTCCTCGGCCAGCCGCGCCAGCCGCTGCCAGCGTTCGGCCGTGCGTCCCGACGCAGGCAGGGGAAGCTCGAGCCGTCCGGACTCGAGCCAGTGCTCGACCAGCCCCGCCGTCACGCCGGGCCGCCCACCGGGAGCGTTCCCCCTCGCCTGAGGGGGTCGGGGAGGGGGCCGAAATCACGACGGCCGCAGCATCGTATGAGCGTGGCACCGCGGTTGACATAACGGACGATTTCCCCGTTCCGCGCAAGTTAAACGGCCTTACGATCGTCCGTCGTCAGGTTGCCGGTCCGGCCCGCGGGGTATCACCTAATGCACCATGGAACCCCTCGACGCACATGCCGACGCAACCAGCTGCGCCTCGCGGTTGCGAGAGGCGCTGAGAGGCGCCGCCTCGGCCCTCAAGGAACATGGGCCGCGCTTCGCCCTGGCGGGCAGCTATGCGTTATGGGCTTACGGCGCACCGGAACCCAGCCACGACGTGGACCTCGTGGTGGCCGAGGCCGACGTGGAGACGGCGGTGGCCACCCTGACCAATGCGGGGTTCGCCATCGAACGTCCCCCGGAGGACTGGTTGTTCAAGGCCCGCACCGGCGACACGCTCGTCGACGTCCTGCATCGCATCAACGGCGTGCCCGTCGATGCCGCGACGCTGGATCAGGCCGAACAGCAGGAGGTCCTGGCAATCGGCATGCCGGTGCTGCCCCCGACCATGGTGCTCGTCCAGCAGTTGCGCTCACTGGGGGAGCATCACTGCGACTTCGCCCGGCTGTTGCCGGCCGTGCGCGCGGTGCGTGAACGCCTGGACTGGCAGCGCATCGAGGCGGAGACCGCCGAAAACGATTACGCGGTCGCCTTCTTGGTGCTGGCCGACCGGCTCGGCCTGTCGCGTCAGTGATTACGCAGCTTGGCCACGAGCTTGTCCTTGGTCAGGCTCGAATAACCTGACATACCAAGCTCTTTGGCCCGCTTCTTAAGTTCCGGAACGGTCCAGTCCTGGTAAGACCCGGACTTGCCGCCCTTGCGACCCACCGAGGACTTGCCCCGGCCGGCGGCCGCATTCGAAATCCGCGCGGCCTTCTCCTTGGAGTCACCCTTCTTGCGCAGATCCTGGTACAGCTTCTCGTTCTTGATCGACGAACGCGGCATGATCCATCCTCCTGTCCACGATGAGACACCTTTTCAGTTATGCCCGCCCCGGCCGCGAGGAAAACACCGGCGCTAGGCCGGAACCGGGTCGGTGCGCCGTTGCCAGCAACGGTGTTGGGCGAGCGCGCCGGCGAATTCCTCGACGAAGCGATCGGGCAACTCGTCGGCGGCGGCCTTGGTGGTGATGACGGACTGGTCGTTGAGCACGTCGGTGTCCTCGGCGAGGCGGTTGGTGATGCCGGCGGTGCGCAACAGGTCGACGCCGGCGCCGTACGCCCCGATGGGCTTGAGATGCTTGTAGGCCTCGGTCACGAAGTGCACCGCATACCCGTCGTCGGACAGCGTCGCGATCGACCGCGGCCCGCACGCCACCACGACCGCGTCGTAGAGCACCGAGGCCATCGTCGTGAAGGACCGGTCGACGGGAAGTTCGCCTCCGGATCCGCCCTCGAGCGTGCCGCCGGCCACCGGCGCCAACACCTCGACCACCGCCCCGAGCTGTCCCATCAGCTCGATAAAGCGCTGTGTCCCCACCACATCGACGCCGTTGGCGGCCAGCACGGCGACCTTGCGCGATTCGATGGTGTCGCCGGCGTCGGTGACCTGTGACAGCGCCGGTGAGGCGGTCACCGTGTCGACCTGCTCCTCGGGCGGCGCGGGAAGCCCCAGCTTCGCGGCCACCTGGGCGGCCAATTCGCCGTCGACCCGCGCGAGCTGTGCCACCACCGCCGAACGGATCTCGGGCATCTCCACCTTGCCGAGCTCGAAAGCGAACGCCGCGACGATGTGTTCGGCCTCCACGCGCGTCATGCTCATCCAGAACATCCGCGCCTGGCTGTAGTGATTCTCGAAGGACTCGGCCCGCTTACGCATAGTCTGCCCGTCGAGGCGCTGGGTGTAGTGCCGGAACACGTTCTCGTCGGCCAGCGCTGGGCAGCCGCCGCCGATGGTGTTCTTGTAGTAGCTGGAGCGGCCCTGCGGAATCGCGTGCTGCCCGTAGCCGTCGTGCTGGTTGGTCCGGACCTCGGCCACCGGCCGGTTGATCGGCAGCTGGGCGAAGTTGGGGCCGCCCAGCCGGATCAGTTGGGTGTCCAGGTAAGAGAAGTTGCGGAACTGCAACAGTGGATCGTTGGTGAAGTCGATGCCGGGCACCACGTTCGCCGTGTGGAACGCGACCTGCTCGGTCTCGGCGAAGAAGTTGTCCGGGTTGCGGTTCAACACCATCTTGCCCACCGGGCGCACCGGAACCTGTTCCTCGGGAATGATTTTCGTCGCGTCGAGAAGGTCGAAATCGAAGCTGAACTCGTCCTCCTCGGGCACGAGCTGGACGCCGAGCTCCCACTCCGGGTACTGGCCCGACTCGATGGCCTCCCACAGGTCGCGGCGGTTGTAATCGGGGTCCTTGCCGGCGATCTTTTGGCATTCGTCCCAGATCAGTGAGTGCACGCCGAGCCGCGGTTTCCAGTGGAATTTCACGAAAGTGCCCTCGCCGCGGTCGTTTACCAACCGGAAGGTGTGCACGCCGAAGCCCTGCATCATCCGGTAGCTACGGGGCAATGCCCGGTCCGACATCAGCCACATGATGGTGTGCAGCGTCTCGGGCTGCAGCGCCACGAAGTCCCAGAGCGTGTCGTGGGCCGACTGTGCCTGCGGAATCTCGTTGTGCGGCTCCGGTTTCACCGCGTGCACGAAATCGGGGAATTTGATGCCGTCCTGGATGAAGAACACCGGGAAGTTGTTGCCCACCAGGTCGTAATTGCCTTGTTCGGTGTAGAACTTGGTGGCGAAGCCGCGCACGTCGCGCACGGTGTCGGCCGAACCCCGCGAGCCGGCCACCGTGGAGAATCGCACGAACACCGGGGTCTGCAAACCTGGAGTGGTCAAGAATCTCGCCGCGGTGTACTGCGCCAACGAGTCGTCGTACGGTTCGAAATAGCCGTAGGCGCCGGCACCCCGCGCGTGCACCACGCGCTCCGGGATGCGCTCGTGGTCGAAGTGGGTGATCTTCTCGCGGGCGTGAAAGTCCTCCAGCAGCGTCGGTCCCCGCTCACCGACCGACAGCGAATCGTCGGTGTGGTCGACGCGCACGCCCTGCTGGGTCGTCAGGTATCCCGTGTCGCGGCGGAACCGTGCGGATTCCAGGTCGCGCTGCTTGGGATTCTGGTCGGTGGCCATGGCCTCCCTCTCTGCCTGATGTGGAATCGGGACTGATTTGCTGTGATGGGCCGCTCAACGGTGTGGGGTACCACAGCGAAACCGGTGTAAAACGGCCCGAATCCGGCCCTGTCCATCGCGTCGACGGTTGCCTACCATCGATCCGGGTAGACGGAAGTGGTGATTGCGGCGGCGGACGGTGGCGATCTCGAGGGCGACCTCCAGGGCCTCAACGGTGTGGTGGCGATCGGCGCCTCGGCGGGCGGCGTCGAAGCGCTGTCGAATCTGGCCGCCGGTCTGACGCCGGATGTGCCATTCGCCTACTTGATGGCGTTGCACGTGCCCGCCGACGCACCCAGCATCCTGGCGCGCATCATCGACCGCAGCGGGCCGCTGCCCGCGGTCACCGCGCAGGACGGCGCGCCGCTGGAGCCGGGGCACATCTATGTCGGGGTTCCCGATCGCCACCTGCTCGTCTCCGACCATCACGTCCTGCTGTCCCAGGGGCCCACCGAGAACGGGCATCGGCCGGCGATCAACGCGTTGTTCCGGTCGGTCGCCGTAGCATTCGGGCCCCGCGCGATCGGCGTGCTGCTCTCCGGCGTGCTCGACGACGGCGTGCTGGGAATGGGAGCCATCCGTGCCCGAGGCGGCACCACCATCGGCCAGGCACCCGAGGACGCCTTGTTCCCCGCGATGCCCGTCAACGCCGCCGAGGCCGGCGTGGTGGATCGGCAGGCCGACGCGGCCGACATCGGAGCGGTCCTCAAACAGCTGTCGCACCGAGAGACGAAGGATATTGCCATGGAGCGCGACGCCGCGATGGAGCTCGAGAACCGCATCGCCATGATGTCGCGGTTCGCGACCGACTTCGACACGGAAAAACTTGGGGCGCCGTCGGGCTACACCTGCCCCGATTGCAACGGTTCGCTGGTCTCCATCAGCGAGGGCAACTTCCGCTGCCAGGTCGGCCACGCCTGGACGGCCGAAGCCCTGCTCAGCGCGCGGGACGACGAGCTCGAGGGGGCGCTGTGGATCGCGGTGCGCAGCCTGCAGGAAAAGGCCCGGCTCGCAAGGGACATGGCCGACAAGGCCGGGCCCGGACTGCTCGTCCGCCGCTACGCGGGGATCGCCGAGGAAACCGAACGCGCGCTGCACGTGCTCAGCGACCGGCTGTCCGGCGCCGCCCGGCAGCCGGGTGAAGCCGGATGACCGGTCGCAGCCCCGCTCCGCGGGTAGCGCTGGAACCCGTTGAGGATGCGCCCATCCTGAGGGTGGAGGGCGTGCTGGACAGCTCTTCGTATCGAACGATCCGCGACGCCGTGATCAAGGCCGCAATCGACGCGCCGCGCGCGGTGATCGTCGATATCAACGGTCTGCATGCGCCGTCGGCCTCGGCGTGGGCGGTGTTCACCAGTGCTCGCTGGCACGTCAGCGTGTGGCCGGACGTCCCGATCCTGCTGGTGTGCGAACATCCGGCGGTGCGCCGGGCGATAGCCATGGCGGGGGTCACCCGGTATGTGCCGGTGCATCCGGACCGCAAGCTCGCGCTGGAGGCGGTGCACGGGGAGTCCCTCAAGGTCCGGCGACGGGCCCGCACCGAGCTGTCGCGGTCCGGCGCAAGCATCGATCTCGCCCGTGCCGTCGTCGCCGATTGGCTTACCAACTGGGATATTCGCGAGGTGATCGCGGTCGCGGCCACCGTGGCGACCGTGTTCGTCGAAAACGTCCTCGACCACACCGAGAGCGCTCCGGTGCTGATCGTCGAGAGCTACCAAGACACCATCTCCGTCGCGGTCGAGGACAACAGCCCGCAGTTGCCGGCCCGGCATGAAGATGCCGAGCGCGGCGCCCACATCGTCTCGGGCCTGGCGATCGTGTCCGCGGTGTCTCGGCGGTGGGGGGCCACCCCCACGTTGTCGGGCAAGACTGTGTGGGCAATGGTCGGTCGGGAAAACCGGCTCTGACATCGCGAGTAGTGTTCAAGTCCGTCGTCGAACCGTTATCGGACGGAACTTGCATTGGAATCCACGACTGACGAGGCGTTCGAAGCCCTGCTGCGCTATATGCGCGATTCGCGGGGCTTCGACTTCACCGGCTACAAGCGCACTTCTCTGATGCGTCGCGTCCATCGCCGGATGGACCAGGCGGGTTACGCCACGTTCGGGGAATACCTCGATTTCTTGCAGGCCAGCTCTGACGAATTCACCGCGCTCTTCAACACCATCCTGATCAACGTCACCTCGTTCTTCCGCGACGCGGAGGCCTGGGACTACGTCGCCGCCGAGCTCGTTCCACGGCTGCTAGCCGAGCGCGGGCCTACAGACCCGATTCGGGTGTGGAGCGCCGGATGCGCGTCGGGCCAGGAGGCGTACACGTTGGCCATGCTGCTGGCCGAGGCGTTGGGAGCCGAGGAGTTTCGGCAGCGGGTCAAGATCTACGCCACGGACGTCGACGAGGACGCGCTCGGCGAGGGGCGCCTCGCGTCCTACGACGCCAAGGCGGTCGAGTCCGTGCCGCCCGAAATGCTCGGGCGCTACTTCGAACAGGTCAGCGGCCGCTACGCCTTTCGCAAAGACCTGCGCCGAGCGGTGATCTTCGGCCGCAACGACCTGGTCACCGATGCGCCGATATCACGCGTCGATCTGCTGGTGTGCCGCAACACGTTGATGTATCTCAACGCGGAAACGCAGCGAAACGTGCTGGGGCGACTGCACTTTGCGCTCACACCCCAGGGCGCGCTGTTTCTCGGGCACGCCGAGATGCTCCTCAGTCATGGCGACCGATTCACGCCGCTGAGCCTGAAGCACCGGGTCTTCCGCAAGGCGGCGGGGACCCATGTTGGCGTGGATCGCTACGAGCCGGGCGGGGCGTTCTACGAACGCCACGCGGAGCTATCGGGCTTGGCGACGGTGCGGGACCTGGCCTTCCGTGCCGGCCCGGTAGCCCAGATCGTGGTGACCGGCGAGGACACCGTCGCCATGATCAACCAGCAGGCCGAAACCCTGTTCAATCTCTCGGCGCGCGACATCGGCCGGCTGCTGCGTGATCTCGAGGTCTCCTACCGTCCGGTGGAGCTGCGCGCCTACCTAGAGCAGGCCAAGGTGGAGCGCCGTCCGGCGCGGATCCAGGACGTCAAATGGCAGCGGCCGGGCGCCGAGACGGTGTGGTTCGAGATCCACGTGAATCCGCTCGTCGACGCCGAGAACGGCCTGCTCGGCGTGTCGATCGTCTTCTTCGACGTCACCGCGACGCGGGCCCTGCTGGACAAGGTCGTGCACACCAACCACCAGCTGGAGGCGGCCTACGAAGAGCTGCAGTCCACCAACGAAGAGCTCGAAACCACCAATGAGGAACTGCAGTCCACCATCGAGGAACTCGAGACCACCAACGAGGAACTGCAGTCCACCAACGAAGAACTCGAGACGATGAACGAGGAGCTGCAGTCCACCAACGACGAACTGCACACCATCAACGACATGCTGCGCGAACGCAGCCTGGAACTGGACCACGCGAAGAACTTCCAGGATGCCCTGGTCGACTCGATCCAGAGCGGAATGGTGGTGGTGGACCGCGAAATGAACGTCGTTCTGTGGAACCGCGGCTGCGAAGAGCTCTGGGGCCTGCGGGCCGACGAGACGAGCGGGTCGCGGCTGACCGCGCTCGACATCGGCCTGCCGCTCGACGGCGTGCTGCCGCTGATCGGGAACGCCTTCGTCGATCCCGACACGTCCGGGGAAGTCGTGGTGGACGCCGTCAACCGGCGCGGCCGGCCCGCCCGGGTGCGGATCATTTGCACGCCGTTTCGTTCGAACGAGGGCGCCGTCGGGGGCGCCCTGCTGCTGATGGAGGTCCTGGGCTAACAGCCCACAGCAGCACACTTGTGGTCCATCAGACGAATTGCCGGCCACCAAACGAAGCGGTGATCTTGTTCGTTTCGCGGATGCCCCAGGGTGGTATGCCCCAGGTGATGTCGGGGTGGACGGATGACGTGCGCGGAGGGAACCGCGAGTGAAGATCGCAATCGTCAGCGGCGATGACGTGGTCGGGGAGGACCCCGAGCAGCTGGGCGCCGCGCTGACCACCCAGGGGCACGACGCGACGGTCTGCCTGCGGCAAAACGGCCCGCGGCGTGCCAGGGGCGGTGCCTGCCGCAGCGTGTCGGTTCCCGTCGGTCCGCGCGCCGCGGCCTCCGCCACCGACGTGCTGCCCTATGTCGGGGACTGGGCGGCCAAACTCGAGCGGGTCTGGTCGAGGGAACAACCCGACGTCGTGCACGCGTACGGGTGGCTGGGCGGGTTGGCCGCCCAGCTGGCCGCACGACGTCAGCGTGTCCCGGTAGTGCAGACGTTCTTGGGCCTCGCCACGGCATCACGCGCCCACGCGGTGAATGGGAGCGAACGGCGGCGCATCGAGCCGTTGCTGGCGCGCAGCGCCGCCTGGGCGACCGGCGAGAGCAGCGCCGACGTCGACCTGCTGGCCCAACTGCGCCGCAGCCGGGCCCGGGTGTCCGCGTTGACCTGCGGGGTGGATTCCGAGCGATACACCCCGGCCGGTCCCGCAATTGCCCGTGACGGGCTGCAGCGTGTTCTCTGTATAGCGCCGAACCCCCTGCAGCATAACGGTTTTGACATTGCGATCAGCGCGCTGTACCGCGTCCCCGGAGCCGAGTTGGTCATTGCGGAAACCGAGGCGACCAACACCGCGCACGACGACGCGCGGGCCCAGCTGCAGTATCTCGCCAAGGAATTCGGGGTTGCCGATCGTGTCCGCTTCGCGGGCACGATCCCCGGCGACGAAATGCCGATGTGGGTCCGGTCCGCCGACGTCATGGTGTGCACCCCTCGCGAACCGCTGCGCCCCGCGACCGCGTTGCAGGCCATGGCCAGTGGCGTGGTGGTGGTCGCCGCGACCGTGGGCGCCCTCGCCGACGTCGTCCTCGACGACATCACCGGCGTCGTACTGCCCCCGGAAAATCCCGTCGGCCTGGCCGCCGCGCTGAGACGGCTTCTCGCCCAGCGCTTTCAGTGCGAAAGCATGGGAGCGGCCGGACGCAGCCGCGCACAGTCACGCTTCGCATGGGAGCGGATCGCGCTCGACGCGCTGAATGTCTACCAGAGCCTGGGCGCGCAAGGCCGGGCATCCACAGATCTGTCATCGACGGCGGCACGGTGATGCAATGACGATGCTGCCCCCGGTCGTTCCTCCGAGCCGGCCATGACCACCGCGACCCGCGGGACCGCCAGTTTGCCCTCTGGGGAACTCCTGGGTTCCGCGGGCGAGGAGACCCGGGTCGAGTACCGTCCCGCACGTCCCGAGCTCGGAGGTGAGGTGGAGCACGGGGTTCAGCCAGTCGCGGTGGAATACAAGCAGTTTCGCGGCATTGATGCGCAGGCGGCGTGCCGGCTTTTCGCGGCCGCCTATCGGCCGGGCTGGCGGCTCTCCGGCTTCACCGGACACTGCGCGGTGTCGCATCGGCGCCGGGACACCGGATCGATGACGGTGGACGAGGTGGCGATCCAGGGTCGATTGACGCTCGAGATCCCGGCGGGCGACACCGTCGTCGTCATACAGCCGCGCGCGGGATCGTTGAGCGTCGCGGGCGGACCCTCGGCGACCGCGGACTTCCCCATCCTCGTCGCGCACGGCATGTCGTGTGTATTGCACTGCAACGGGGCACGTTTCGATGTGGTTGTCCTCGCGGCGGAGGTGCTGCACGCGGTCGCCGCCGAATGGCACACGGCGCTGTCGCAACGGACCCAGTTCCTGAAGTGGCGACCACGTTCGCGTGCCGCCGTGCGGGCCTGGCATCGCGCGCTCGACTACGTGTTGACGACGTTGGCGTGTGCCGACACCGCCCAGCAACCGATGATCGCCGCGGGCATGGCCAACCTGTTGGCCGGCGCGCTGCTCGAGTGTTATCCGTCCAATCTGACCGAGCAGGATCCGGCCGGCGACGGCACGCTGCCCGAAACGCTCAAGGAGGCGGTGTCTTTCATCCACCGTCACACCACCGAGGACATCGGCATCAACGATGTCGCGGCCGCGGTGCATCTGACACCCCGGGCGGTCCAGTACCTGTTCCGCCGCCAACTTGACACCACACCCACCGAGTACATGCGCCGTGTCCGGCTGCGCCGCGCCCATCTAGAGCTGATCGCGGCGTCGGCGGGCACCTCGACCGTCACCGAAATCGCCCAGCGGTGGGGGTTCGCGCACACCGGGCGGTTCGCGGTGCTGTACCGGCAGACCTACGGGCAAAGCCCCCACACCACGCTGCGCCAGCAGACCCCGGCGTGACGGCCGGCATAGCGCCCCACTGAGCACCGCGCCGGTCGCGGTCGCCGTCCGTACGTCGGTCGGCGCGATGTGGTACCCGAAGAGCCGGATTTCCCAAATCCATACCGAATGTCGGGATAAAATCGTCTCATCCTTAGCTGCGGCGACGGGGTCGCGTTCGAGGGGGGAGCGGCGCATGAGTGCTCGACGGGCGGTACGCGCCTTTGACCCGTTCCCCGAACGGCTGCCACCGAGCGAGACCGTGCCGGTCCGCGCGGCCGACGGCACCTGGCTGCACGCGGAGGTGTTCGGGCCTGCTGACGGTTATCCGATCGTCCTGACGCACGGCATCACGTGCGCGATCCGCGCGTGGGCCTACCAGATCGTCGACCTGGCCGGCGACTACCGGGTCATCGCGTTCGACCATCGCGGGCACGGCCGCAGCGGCGTACCGCGGGCCAAGGGGTACAGCCTCAAACACCTTGCGTCCGATCTGGATTCGGTGCTGGATGCGACGCTGGCGCCGCATGAGCGGGCGGTGGTGGCCGGCCACTCGATGGGCGGCATCACGATCGCCGCGTGGTCGGAGCGCTACCGGCACAAGGTTGCACGGCGCGCCGACGCCGTCGCGCTGATCAACACCACGAGCGGCGACCTGATCCGCAACGTGCAACTGTTCGCGGTGCCCCACCGGCTGTCGCCGGCGCGGGTGCTCGCCGGGCAGGCCCTCATCGGCGCCTTCGGCGGGTTTCCCGTCCCGGGTGCGGCCCGCATCCCGAGCCGTTACGTGGTCGCGATGCTGGCGACCGGGCGCGACGCCGACCCGAGCATCGCCCGCCTCGTCTACGAGCTCTTCGAGGACACGTCGCCGCGCGGGCGGGCCGGCTGCGCGCGGGCGCTGGTCACGTCGATGGGGTCCCGCTATCTCGACCTGAGCGGGCTGACGGTGCCGACGCTGGTCATCGGCAGCGAACGCGACCGGCTGACACCGATCAGCCAGTCCCGCCGGATCGCACGCGACGTGCCCAATCTGATCGGTCTGGTGGAGCTGCCCGGTGGGCACTGCTCGATGCTCGAGCACCCGCGCGAGGTGAGCCGCCAGCTGCGCGCGCTGGCCGAAGCGGCGATCCACCAAGCGGCGACCAGCCGGATCAGCTCATAGCAGCGCGGTGATCTCGGCGGCCGCACGCTGGCCGGACCTGATCGCCCCGTCGAGGAACCCGGTCCATTCGTCGGCGGTCTCGGTGCCCGCCCAGTGGATCGGGCCGACCGGTTCGCGCAGCCACCGCCCGAACCGCGTCCACGACCCCGGCGGCACCGCCGCGGTCGGGCCGCCCGGCGCGAATTCCTCTGCGCCCCAACGATGATCGACGTAGTCGAGCGGTTTGAGTGCGTCGTCACCGAAAAGCGTTGCAAAGCAACGTAACACGTCGCGACGGCGCTGGTCGCCGGGCAGTGAGTCGAACGCGCGGGCGTCGACGAAACCCATGAGGATGCCCGGACCGTCCGGGTGCGGGCTGACGTCGAACGTGATGAAAACGGGGCCCCGGTCGGACAGCGCCTGCCCGGAAAAGCCGTTGGCCCGCCAAAACGGCGTGGAATAGGCCGCGTACGCCTTGGACAGCCGGCCCTGGGGCCAATGCCGGGCGAGCTGCTCGTACTCGGCGGGCAGCGGGGGAGTGAACTCGATCGAGGCGCGATGGGCCGGCGGGATCGCGACGATGACGAAGCCGGCCTCGGTCTCGCCGACATCGGTCGTCACGGTCACGCCCGCACCGTGGCGTTCGATGCGCCGCACCGGTGCGCCCAGCACCACTCGCGTGTCCAGTTCGGCGGCCGCGGCCTCCGCGATCTGTTGCGTGCCGCCGGGAAAGCGGTCCTGTTGGGCGCCGTCCTCGACGTCGAGCAGTCGGTCCAGGCCGCCGGCCGCGTGCGCGTAGCGGGCGGCGTGCAGCATCGACACGTCGTCGGGCTCGCACCCCCAGGTCACCCGCGCCACGATCGCCAGCAGGTCGCGCGACGAGGCGGTTGCCCGCACCGAGCGCAGCCAGCCGCCGAGCGACAGGCCGTCGAGTTCGCGCGCCCGGCGGGCGTCCCACGGGGCCGCCAGCGGGACGCCGCGGGCGATCCGGTCGAACTGCCAGCGCAGTCGGCCGATGTCCAGCAGGCCGGTCAGGGACAGCTTGGGAATGGTGCCGCGATACGCGTGCGTCCAGCCGCGCCAGTGGATCAGATTCTTGCCGTCGTGGTGCGTGGGCGTGGTGGGAACGTCGAGTTCGGCCGCCATCGCCAGCACGGCGTCTTGGGTCGGCCCGACGAAAGTGCCGCCCAGGTCGGCCGGCAATCCGGCGACGTTGCCGGTCAGCGACCGCCCACCGACCCGGTCGCGGCCCTCGAAGACCACCACGTCGTGGCCCTGCCGGTTGAGCTCGCGCGCGGCGGCGAGCCCGGCAAAGCCCGCTCCGACCACGACGACGTCGACGATCCGGGGCGGCTTTGACACGCGGTCTAGTGAACCGCATTTCCGCGGTTTGCAGGGCGAAATCGTGAAGCGGACCGGTTACGGCGCGACCGTCAGCCAGTCCTTGAATCCCGACGGGTCGTGGCGGCCCAGCGCGCCGTGCTCGTAGAGGCCCCAGCCCTCCACCGGTGGCTTGTCGCCGTCGCGGCACAGCGCCCGGCCGACATGGTCGATCACGCCGAACCCCGCGCGCGCGACGATCGCCGGGTCGGTCATGTCGTAGGTCAGCCGCTCGGCGAACTTCTCGCCCTTCCACATGCCGTGTATCCAGTCGGAATCGCCGCCGTAGCCACCGCCGACGTGAATGGGGACCGGCAGCTTGGACTCCACGTCGAAGTGGACCTCGGTGCCGTCGGGGGAGGTGGCCTCGATGGTCGCGCCGGTCGGGATGCGGGTGCCCGAGCGGTAGTGGATCTTGACCCGCGGCCAGCCGAGCTGCTCGACGCGGCCGTCGCGCCAGATCCGGGTGCAGTCGTTGAGCGAACGGAACCCGTTGGGCTCCTCCTGAATGATCAGGACGATCGCGAAATCGTCGAAGGCCATGGGCACATAGAGCCACCACATGCCCTCGAACGGCGGGTCGGCGGGCCGGCCGGCGGGCTCGGCCTCGCCGATCGGGCGGATGCCCCAGGACCGGTCGCGGCTGCCCAGCCAGGTGTTGGGGTCGACGGTTATTTCCTCCCCGTCGATGACGATGCGGCCACTCCAGCTGCCGAGTTGCGCGAAACGCTGGGCGTCCAGCGTCACCCGGTTGCCCGAACGCAGGATGTGCGGCTGTTCCTGGACGACGTCGAACAGCCCCTTCCAGGTGAGATCGGCTGCGATGCCTTCGGTTTCGTCGAGCACGATGCGCAGCTGGTGCAGCGGTTCGATGACCTCGACGCGATAGCCGTTGACGTGCTGGTTGAGCCGGTCCTGATCGATGGCGTCCGAGACGTGCACGGCGGTCTGGGTGTCCCCCCGCCTGACGAGCAGGAACGCGTCCTTGACCCCGAGGTTGGGGTAGTAGCCGATGCCGCTGATGACGAAGATGTTCCCGGTGCGGTCGTGGGCGTTGAAGTAGGAGCGGTCGTAGAAGTTGCGGTCCGAGGAGCCCGGCCACGCGATCGGCTGGGGGATCTGATGTACCGGGTATTCGTCGAGCGGTCCGAGCATTACTGGTCCTCTCCGATCAAACGTCGCATCAATCCGGCGTGGTAGAACAGCGATTCGACATCGTCGGGCTTTTCGGTCTCCCCGAAGTGCACGCGCCGCGCGCCGGTGCGCATGAACACGCACGCCCACATGACGCCCGAGTACACGTAAAACCAGTGCAGGTCGCCGACTTCGACGCCGGCCAGGCGCGCGTAGGTCGCGCGCACGTCGTCCTCGCGCATCACCTCCGGCAACCCAGGCAGCGTCGCCAGGCCGGCGAGTTCTTGAAAGACCATGTGCGCGAATATCATCCACGCCACGTCCAGTTCGCGCGGGCCCAGCGTCACCATTTCCCAGTCCAGCACCGCCACCGGCGCGAAGTCTTTGTACAACACGTTGCCGACGCGCGCGTCGCCCCACAGCAGCACCGGCTCGGCGGCGGCCGTCTCGGCCGGCCAGTTGGCCTCCAGCCAGTCGAAGGTGCGTTCCAAAAGCGGCGACCGCCCGATGTCGGGCACGGCGAAGTCATACCAGGACCGCACCCAATTGAAGTGCTTGCGCAGCGCGGTGTCCCCGATTTGTCCCTCGGTGAGGAAGCCAAAGGTGTTCTGCGCGTCGGGAATCGAGTGCAGCGAAGCCAAGACGCCGACGGTGGCGTCTTGCAGTTCGCGTTGCCGCTCGGTGGGCGCGTCGGCGAACCAGTTGCCACCGAACGTGTAGGGCATGACGTCGGGCGGCACCTCCCCGTCGACGTAGTCCATCACGAAGAACGGTGTGCCCAGGACGTCGCCGGTGTTCTCCAGCCACCGCACCCGGGGCACGGGCACGTCGGTGAGTTCGCCGACCTTGCGGATGACGTCGAATTGGTGGTCGAGCCGGTAGGTCGGGAAGACCTGCACGTCCTCGGCGGTGGGCGCCACCCGCGCCACCAGCTTTTGCTCGGTCGGTTGCCCGTCTTGCTGCCAGCGGACGGTCAAGATGATGGTCTCCGACGACATGCCCGTCGAATCCACGCCGCTTTCGACGGTCACCTCGGGTTTTGCGCCGTCGGGCAGTACGGTGGAGAGCCAGCGCGACATCACCGTCGGCAACGTGGTGACGTCGCGGCTGGAGCGCTGCAGCCGGTCGACGTTGTCGACTGCCGGTTCAGTGGCCACGGGAGTGCCTCCATCCTTTGAGACTTTTTCGCGGCAATTACGATACGGTAGGTAGCGTTATGAAAGCAGACCCGTCCGGCCTTGACAAGGCCCCCGGCGCCGGCCGCCCGCGCGATCCGCGTATCGACTCGGCCATCCTATCGGCGACCGCGGAACTGCTTGTCCAAACGGGCTATTCAAACATCAGTCTGGCCGCGGTGGCCGAGCGCGCCGGCACCACGAAGTCGGCGCTGTACCGGCGGTGGTCGAGCAAGGCCGAACTGGTGCACGAGGCGGCCTTCCCCGTGGCCCCCACCGCGCTGGAGGCGCCGGCCGGGGATATCGCCGCCGACACGCGGATGATGATCGAGGCCGCCCGCGACGTGTTCACCACCCCGGTGGTTCGCGCCGCGCTGCCCGGCCTGGTGGCCGACATGACGGCCGATCCCGCACTCAACGCGCGGGTGATGTCGCGATTCGTGGACTTGTTCGCCGCGGTGCGGGTGCGGCTGCGCGAGGCCGTCGACCGGGGCGAAGCCCATCCCGACGTGGATCCGGATCGCTTGATCGAGTTGATTGGGGGAGCGACGATGCTGCGGATGCTGCTGCGCCCGGAGGAAGAGCTCGACGACGCGTGGGTGGAACAGACCACGGCCATCGTCGTGCACGGCGTGCGGCGATGACGGGCCGGCTCGCCGGGCGCGCCGCGATCGTCACCGGTGCCAGCCGCGGCCTCGGTCGAGCGATCGCGTTGGCGCTGGCCGCCGAGGGCGCGGCGGTGGCGGTCGGCGGGCGCACCGAAGAGGTCTGGGATGACCGGCTGCCGGGAACGATCGGTGAGACGGTCGCCGACATCGAGGCCGCGGGCGGACGCGCCGTCGCGGTGCGGGCCGATCTGACCGACCGCGACGAGATCGCCCGGCTGGTGGACTCGGCGCGAGATGCGTTGGGCCCGATCGCGATTCTGGTCAACAATGCGGCCTTCACCGCGCCCGGCCGCCCGCCGGCGCCCGGCGGCGAACCGCGCCCCAAGCCCGCCAAACCGCCGAGCGGCGCCGCCAAGCCCGGCTGGCCGGGGTTCGTCAGTACGCCCTTGCATGCGTATCGCCGGCATTTCGACATCGCGGTGTTCGCGGCTTACGAGCTGATGCAGCTGGTGTGCCCCGACATGATCGAGGCGGGGGGCGGGTCCATCATCAACATCACCTCGGTCGCGTCGCGGCTGCCCGGTGATGGCCCCTACGCCGACCGCAGCGACGGTGTGCTGCCCGGTTACGGTGGGTCCAAGGCCGCGCTCGAGCATCTAACCCAATGCGCGGCATTCGATCTCACCGACCACAACATCGCGGTCAACGCGCTGTCGCCGTCCAAGCCGATCCTCACACCGGGGCTTTCCTACTACGCCCGCAACTTCGACGACACCGCGTCCGCGGATGAATTCGCCCGCGCGGCAGTGGAATTGGCGCTCGTCGACCCCGGCAAGGTCACCGGACGCACCATCGGGCACCTACAAGTGCTCGACGGCAGTTTCCGGCCGTTCGCGCTGGACTGAGCCGGGGCGGTCGATCGCACTCCGGCGAAGCCCGGACCACGCCACCGACGCTATCGAACGCCAGTCCTGGCCCTAGGGTCGCCTGACGTGCAAGTATGAGCAAAGCCAGTGCCGCAACGGCGGCAGGCAACCGGTTGAGTGGTGTGCCCATGCCTGGTATGGACAAGCCGACAGGGCGGGTCGTGGCCCTGATCGTTCTCCTACTCGTGGTCGCGGCCGCCCTGCGCGGGTATTTCCCGGCTCAGCAGCATGCGGCCCGCAGCGAGGCGGGGGGCCGGGCGGCCATGGTGTTCGTGGTCGCGATCCTGGCGGCGACGCTGGCCTTGGTCGCGATCGCGGTCGTCGCGCGGTTGCGAGACCCCCGTGCACCCGCGCCGTCCGCCGGGGCGCTGTCCGACATGCTGGGCACCGGGAGGGGCCGACCGAGCTGGCGGGTGTTGCTGATCGGCCTCGCGGTGATCGTCGCGTGGCTACTGATCGTGATGCTGCTGAGCAGGCTCCTGGCGCCCCACGGCATCGGCCCGGCTCCCTCCGCATCCGAGACCGGCGGCCAGCCGCCGTCGGGGCATGGCGGCTCGCCGCCACCACCGCAGCAGCAGCACCGGCCGCGCGGCGGCTCCCAGAGCATGCTCGGCGTGCTGCTCGCCAGCACGGCCGCGATGTTGTTCGTGATCGTCGCCGGAACGGTCGCCACGGCGAGGCGAAGGCGGCACCCGATCGCACTCCCCATCGCCGACGAGCCGGCCGAAACCCCGGCGGCCGCGGCGCCGCCGCGGTCGCTGGCGCGGGCCGCCGAGCGTGGACTGGCGGAGATGACGGACCTCAGCCGCGAGCCGCGCGAGGCGATCATCGCCTGCTACGCCGCGATGGAACGCGAACTCGCGCATGTTCCCGGGGCCGTCCCCCAGGACTTCGATACCCCGTCCGAGGTGTTGGCCCGTGCGGTCGAACGCCATGCCCTGCATGCCGATAACGCCGTACAACTGGTGAACCTGTTCACCGAGGCGCGGTTCAGTCCGCACGTGATGAACGAGGGACACCGCGACGTGGCGGTGCGCGTGCTTCGACTGGTCCTCGACGAACTCCGATCGCTGAGCGTCGCATGAAAAAGACCGCGGCCCTCGGGGTTTGCCTCATCATCGCCATCGAACTGCTGACGCTGACGCAGCATGACCGCCGACTCGTGTTGGCGGCCTCCGGTATCGGGCTGGCCGTGGTACTGCTCGGCCTGCGGCGCACGCTGGGACGCGGGCCCGAGGCCGGCACCGAGCCCGAGGCCGACGACCTCGGGGATTCGTTGCGCCGCTGGCTTTCCACCACCGAGACGACCATCCGCCGGTCGGAGGCCACCCGGGCCGACTGGGACCGGCATCTGCGCCCGATGCTGGCCCGACGGTACGAAATCGCCACGGGCCAACGGCAAGCCAAAGATCCCGCCGCCTTCCACGCGACTGGCCGAATGCTCTTCGGTGTCGAGCTGTGGGACTGGGTCAACCCCAACAACGTCATCCGCAACGGTGACCGCCAGCCGGGGCCGGGCCGGGCGGCGCTGGAAGAGATTCTGCGAAAGTTGGAGCAGGTATGACAGGGGGCGCGATCCAGAAATGACGCTGCCGGCAGCAACCACGACCGCACACTGCGAGGCGATCCTCGACGAAATAGAACGCGTGGTGGTGGGCAAGCGCGCCGCGCTCAAGCTCATCCTGACCGCCGTTCTCGCGCGCGGTCACATCCTCATCGAGGACCTGCCGGGCCTGGGCAAGACGCTGATCGCGAGATCCTTTGCGGCCGCGCTGGGGCTGCAATTCACCCGTGTGCAGTTCACCCCCGACCTGCTGCCGGCGGACCTGCTCGGGTCGACGATCTACGACATGCAGTCGGGGCGCTTCGCGTTCCGGCCCGGACCGATCTTCACCAACCTGTTGCTCGCCGACGAGATCAACCGCACGCCACCGAAAACCCAGGCGGCGCTGCTGGAGGCGATGGCCGAACGACAGGTCAGCATCGACGGCGAAACACACCAGCTGTCAAGGCCTTTCATCGTGCTGGCCACCGACAACCCGATCGAGTACGAGGGCACGTATCCGCTGCCCGAGGCGCAGCTCGACCGATTCGCGATCCGGCTGGAACTGCGCTATCTCTCCGAACGCGACGAGACCTCCATGCTGCGGCGGCGCCTCGAACGCGGATCGGCCGAGCCGACGGTCAATCAGGTCGTGGACGCGCACGACCTGCTGGCGATGCGGGAATCGGTCGAGCAGGTGACGGTGCACGAAGACGTCCTGCACTACGTGGTCTCGCTGGCCAACGCGACGCGGCACCACCCGCAGGTCGCGGTCGGGGCCAGCCCGCGCGCCGAACTCGATCTGGTCCAGCTCGCCCGCGCCCGCGCGCTGCTGCTCGGCCGCGACTACGTGATCCCCGAGGACGTCAAGGCGCTCGCCACCGCGGCGGTTGCGCACCGCATCACCTTGCGCCCGGAGATGTGGGTGCGAAAGATCCAGGGCGCCGACGTCATCGGGGAGCTGCTGCACCGGCTGCCGGTGCCGCGCACCGGCGCGAACCCGGGGGACACCGGATGAGTCCGGCGTGACGCGGGGCCGCGGGATCGAGTTTCGCTGGCGCGCATCGGGATTGACGCGCGCGGTCGCCACCTGCGCGGGATTCGCGATGGCCGCGGCCGTCATCGACGCCCGGTGGCAGCTGATCGCGTTCGCGGCGCCGCTACTCGGCGTGCTGTGTTCGATCAGCTGGCAGCGGCCGGTGCCGGAAATTCGCGTGCACGGCGAGCCCGACGCCCAGCGATGCTTCGAAAGCGAACAGGCGCACCTGCGGGTGTGGATCAGCGGGGAAGAACAAGGGTTGTCGGCCGCCCGGCTCACGGTCCCGGACGTCGACGGGATGGAGCTCGAGATCGCCGATGCCGATGCGGGCCGGGCGAAGACGGTCGCGGCCACGGCGCAGCGCTGGGGACGGTACCGGATCGCGGCCCGCGTCGAGGTGATCGCACGCGGTGGGCTGCTCACCGGCACCGGCATTGTCGACGCCGCCGAGGTCATCGTGTTTCCGCTGACGCCGCCGCAGGCCACGCCCATCCCGCAGATCGAGTTGCTCGACCGGCTGGGCGCCCACCTGACCCGGCACGTCGGCCCCGGGGTGGAATACGCCGACATTCGTCCCTACGTGCCGGGAGACCAACTGCGCGCGGTGAATTGGCCGGTGAGCGCGCGCCGCGGCCAGCTGCACGTCACGGAGCGGTTGACCGACCGCGCGGCGGACGTGGTCGTCCTGATCGACGGGTACCGGCAGCCGGCGGGTCCGGCGACCGTAGCCACCGAACGGGTCGTCCGGGGCGCGGCGCAAGTGGTGCAAACCGCACTGCGGCACGGTGATCGGGCCGGGATCGTCGCGCTCGGGGGCAACCGTCCGCGCTGGCTCGGCACCGACATCGGGCAGCGCCAGTTCTATCGGGTGCTCGACACCGTGCTCGGTGCCGGTGACCGATTCGAGCGCACCACGGGCACGCTGGCACCGCGCGCGGCGGTGCCTGCCGGGGCGATCGTCATCGCGTTCTCCACGCTGCTCGACACCGAATTCGCGCTCGCCCTCATCGATCTGCGGAGGCGGGGCCATGTCGTATTGGCCGTCGACATCCTCGACAGTTCGCCGTTCGAAGACGATCAGGATCCGTTGGTCGATCGGATGTGGGCGCTGCAGCGCTCCGCGATGTATCGCGACATGGCCACCGTCGGGGTGGACATCGTGTCGTGGCGGGGCGACAGCGGTCTCGAGCAGTCGATGGGTGTGCTGCCCGATCGCCGCCGCCGGGTGCGCGGGAGGCTGCGTGGATAGCGGTGGTGCGGGCGCGCTGGGTCGGCTGGGGTCGCCCGCGTTCGCGACCGGGTTCGGTCTGCTCATGGTCGGATCGGCGGCCGGGGGCTCGCACGGTTTCGCCGTGGCCGCGGGGGTGGCGGCCCTGGTTTCGGTGGGTGCGGGGACGGTATTCCGGTTCGCCGCAACGGTTGCCGTGCTGCTAGCGGTCGTGACGGTCACGCTGTCCGATCCGCCGGTCGTGTTCGTCGCGCTGTCCGGATTGTGCGCGGCCGCCTACCTGGTGTGCCGCCACGCGGCCGGCGCGGCCGCCCCGGTGGTGCTGGGCAGCTGGCCGACGGCCGTTGCCGCGGTAGGGTTTACGTTCGCCGGGTTGGTCGCAACGTCGTTCCCGTTGCAGTTGCCGTGGTTGCCGTTGGCCGCCCCGCTGGGTGCGCTGGTGATCTACCTGCTGGCGATCTGGCCGTTCTTGGCCTGAGCGCCGATGTCGGTCACCGTCAGTGCAGCAGGTGCGCGGCGTGGTCGGCCAGGTCGAGCAGCGGCTGCGGGAAGATGCCCAACACCACGGTGACCGCGGCGCAGACCGCGATCGCGGCCTTGCTCAGGATGCCCGGCGCCACCACGTGCGGGGTGTCCTCGGTGGCCTCGGTGAAGAACATCGACACGATCACCCGCACGTAGAAGTAGGCGGCGACACCGCTGGCGACCACACCGACGATCACCAGGGGCGCGGCGCCCCCCTGCGCGGCGGCCTTGAACACGGCGAGCTTGCTGACGAATCCACTGGTCAGCGGGATGCCGGCGAAGGCCAACAAGAACATCGAAAACATCACGCCCACAATGGGGGAACGCTGTCCCAGCCCGGCCCAGTGCGACAGCGCGGCATCCTCGACACCGTCGTCGTCGCGAATCAGGCCCACGATGGCGAACGCGCCCACGGTGCTGAAGCTGTAGGCGAGCAAATAGAACAACGTGGAGGAAAGCCCGGTGTGGTTGTCGGCGATGACGCCGGTGAGGATGAATCCGACGTGGGCGACCGACGAGTAGGCCAGCATCCGCTTGACGTCGGTTTGGTTCACCGCGGTGATGGTCCCCACCACCATGGTCAGGATGGAGATCGTCCACAGCACCGGCCGCCACTGGTCGTGCAGCGGCGGCAGCGCGACGTAGATCACCCGAAGCAGCGCGCCGAACGCCGCCACCTTGGTGGCCGCCGCCATGAATCCCGTGATCGGGGTGGGGGCGCCCTGGTACACGTCGGGAATCCACGAGTGGAACGGAACGGCGCCGACCTTGAACAGCAGGCCGACCGACAGCAGCGCGACACCGACCAGCGCCAGCGAGCTGTCGCCGTGGGTGGCCAGTGCATCGCGGATACCGGTCAGCAGCAGCGTGCCGGTCGCGCCGTAGAGCAGCGCCACACCGTAGAGGAAGAAGGCCGACGAAAACGCGCCCAGCAGAAAGTATTTCATGGCCGCTTCCTGCGACAGCAGGCGACGGTGGCGGGCCAGGCCGCACATCAGGTATAGCGGCAAGGACAACACTTCCAGCGCGACGAACATCGTCAGTAGGTCGTTGGACGCCGGAAAGACCATCATGCCGCCGACCGACAGCATCGCCAGCGGGAAGAGCTCCGTCTGGGCGGCTCCGGCCCGCTCGGCCTCCCGCTCCGCGTCGCTGTCGGGCACCGCCGACGCCTGCGGGGTGAACGAGTCCAGGCCTCCCGTGCCGCCGGCGCCCGTTGCGACGGAAACCTTGCTCTCCGTTTTGGTTTGGGTCCGTTCGGCGATGAAGATGACGGCCATCACCGCGACCAGCAGCACGGTGCCCTGCAGGTACAGCGTCGGACGGTCGATGGCCATGGCGCCCAGGACCGCGGCCCGCCCCGAGCTCTTGATCGAGCGGCTCACGGCGACGACGGCGACGAACGCCGCGATCAAGCCGCCGAGGGCCAGCGCCACCTGGCCGCTGTAGCGAATGCGCCTGGGCAGGAACGCTTCGGCGAGGACCCCCACCACGGCGATGCCGAACACGATGAGGGTCGGGGACAGCAGGAAGTACTGGATGCTGGGGGTGGGGAGGGTCATCGCGGTCCTTCAGCGGTCCGGGCTTGGGCCGGTCTGGGATTGCCCACCGGCACCGTCGGTTTGGGGTCGTGCTGGCCGATGGTGGTCATGGTGTTCTCGACGGCCGGATTGATGATGTCGAGGACGGGCTTGGGATAGATCCCGAGCACGAGCAGCAGCGCGATCAACGGTGCGACGACGATCAATTCGCGCGCCCTCAGGTCGCCGATCTTCTCGTTGCCGGTGGCCACCGGCCCGGTCATCACGCGCTGGTAGAGCCACAGCATGTACACGGCCGACAGCACCAGCGCGGTGACGCCGAATCCGGCGGCCAGCCAGTACCGGTTGAAAGTTCCCAGCAGGACCAGGAATTCGCTGATGAACGGGGCCAGGCCGGGCAATGACAGGGTGGCCATGGCGGAGACCAGGAAGGTGCCCGCCAAGATGGGCGCCACCTTCTGCACGCCGCCGTAGTCGGCGATCGCCCGGCTGCCGTGCCGCGAGATCAGGAAGCCGGCGATCAGGAACACCGCCGCCGTGGACAGCCCGTGATTGAGCATGTACAGCGTCGACCCGCTCTGGCCCTGGCTGGTCATCACGAAGATGCCGAGGATGATGAACCCGAAGTGCGAGATCGACGTGTAGGCGATCAGGCGCATGATGTCGGTCTGGCCGATGGCGACGATCGCCCCGTAGACCACCCCGATGACCGCCAGCACGACGATCAGCGGACGGAAATACGTTGAGGCATCGGGGAACAGCTGCAGGCAGTAGCGCAGCATGCCGAAGGTGCCGACCTTGTCCATCACGGCCATCATCAGCACCGCGGTGGCCGGGGTGGCCTCGACCGCGGCGTCGGGCAGCCAGCGGTGGAACGGCCACAGCGGGGCCTTGATCGCGAACGCGAACATGAAGCCCAGGAATAGCGCCTTGAACACCGCGGAGTCCGCCCCGTAGCGCCCGGAGGCGACGCCGGCGACGATCTCACGGAAGTCGAACGTGCCCGACCCGTGCTGCGAGGTCACCACGTACAGCCCGATCACCGCGGCCAGCATGATCAGCCCGCCGAACAGGTTGTACAGCAAGAACTTCACGGCCGCGCGTGAGCG
The DNA here is from genome assembly GCF_000364405.1 of Mycobacterium sp. H4Y. Taxonomy (NCBI): domain Bacteria; kingdom Bacillati; phylum Actinomycetota; class Actinomycetes; order Mycobacteriales; family Mycobacteriaceae; genus Mycobacterium; species Mycobacterium sp. H4Y. The sequence continues at coordinate 303,105 of NZ_AKIG01000002.1, read as the reverse complement.
GCCCGGCCCCCCGCCGAAGCCGCCGATCAGGAAGTACATCGGGATGAGCATGGCTTCGAAGAACACGTAGAACAGCAGCACGTCCAACGCGATCACCGAGATCAGCACCATGGATTCGATGGCCAGCGTCAGCGCGACGTAGGCGTGCACGCCTCGCGTGCGCTGGCCCGCGTCGTTCCAGCCGGCGATCTGCAGCACCGGGATCAGCACCGCGGTCAGCAGCACCAGCACCACCGCGATGCCGTCGACGCCCAGGGTGTAGCCGGCCCCGAAAGCCGGGATCCACTGGTGCTTTTCGACGAACTGATACGGGGCGCCGCCGGTCTTGAACCCGAGGGTGACGACGATCGCGACCGCCAGAGTCGCGACGCCGAACACCAGGCCCGTCCACTTGGCGAGCTGCCGCAGCCCGGGCGGCATCAGGATGATCAGCACCGCTCCGGCCAGCGGCACCAGCCACAGCACGCTGAGCCACGGAACCGAGGTCATCGGGTTCACCACAGTTTCACCGCCAGGATCAGCGCGACCACCAGCACCGCGCCCGTCAGCATCGACAGTGCGTAGTTGCGGGCGAAGCCGGTTTGCAGGCCCCGCAGCCGATTCGACGTCTGGCTCACCAGCGCCGCCAGCGCGTTGACCGAGCCGTCGACGCCCGCGTTGTCGACTTCGACAAGCGCGTGGGTCAGTTGCGCACCGGGGCGCATGAACACCTCCTCGTTGAAGGCATCGCCGTAGAAGTCCTTGCGGACGGCCGTCGTCAGGGCCGAGACCGACAGCGGGGCCACCCGGGGGATGTCCGCGCTGGCGTAAAGCCGGTAGGCGACGGCGATCCCGATGGCGACCACACCCAATGCCAGCGCGCTGCTGACCCAGACCGGGAACGCGTGGGTGACTTCTTCGTGTTTCCCGACGACCGGTTCGAGCCAGCGCGCCAAGGTGCCACCGACCGCGAGCAGGCCGCCGGAGAACACCGAGCCGATCGCCAGCAGGATCATGGGCCACGTCATCAGGCCGGGCGCCTCGTGCGGGTGGGCGCCGGGCGCCCAGCGCTTTTTACCGAAGAAGGTCATCAGCATGACGCGGGTCATGTAGAACGCGGTGACCCCCGCGCCCAGCAGCGCCGCCCCGCCCAGCACGTAACCCCGGACGCCGCCGACGGCCAGCGCCGCCTCGATGATGGCGTCCTTGGAGAAGTAGCCCGCGAAGGGCGGCACACCGATGATCGCCAGGTATCCCAGGCCGAACGTGGCGAACGTGATCGGCAGCGCGGCCCGCAGGCCGCCGTAGCGGCGCATGTCCTGCTCTTCGTCCATCGCGTGGATCACCGCGCCGGATCCCAGGAACAGCCCGGCCTTGAAGAAGCCGTGGGTGAGCAGATGCATGATCGCGAACGCGTAGCCGGCCGGGCCCAGGCCCGCGGCCAGCACCATGTAACCGATTTGGCTCATCGTCGAGGCCGCCAGCGCCCGCTTGATGTCGTCCTTGGCGCAGCCGATGAACGCCCCGAGCAGCAACGTGACGGCACCCACGACGACCACCGCCAGTTGCGCGTCGGGCGAGAGGTTGTACAGCGGGTTGGACCGCACGATCAGATACACCCCGGCGGTCACCATGGTGGCGGCGTGGATCAACGCGGACACCGGGGTGGGGCCCTCCATGGCGTCACCCAGCCAGGCCTGCAGCGGCACCTGCGCGGATTTGGCGCAGGCGCCCAGCAGCAGCAACAGTCCCATCGCGGTCAGCGCGCCCCGCCCTGCGGCCGGCGCCCCGGCGAACACCCCGGCGTACGACAGCGTGCCGAAAGTGCTGAACATCAAGAACATTCCGAGCGCCAGCCCGGCGTCGCCGACCCGGTTCATCACGAAAGCCTTCTTGGCGGCCGTGGCGGCGGTCGGCTTGTGGTACCAGAACCCGATCAGCAGGTAGGACGCCAGGCCCACCCCTTCCCAGCCGACGTAGAGCACCACGTAGTTGTCGGCGACCACGAGCAGCAGCATCGAGGCGAGGAACAGGTTGAGGTAGCCGAAAAACCGCCGGCGGTCGGGGTCTTCGGCCATGTAGGCGACCGAATAGATGTGGATCAGCGAGCCGACCCCGGAGATCAGCAACACGAAACACACCGACAGCTGGTCGATCTGGAGCCCGAGGTCGACCTGGAGCTGGCTGACCGGGATCCAGCTGAACACCTTTTGGTGGATGACGCGGTCGTCGGCGGGGCGGCCGAGCAACTCGCCCAGCAGGCTCAGGCCCAGGGCGAACGCCGCCAGCGCGGTGGCGCAGCCCAGCCAATGCCCCCAGCGGTCGGTGCGCCGCCCGCCGAACAGCAGGATGGTGGCACCCGCCAACGGCAGCGCGACCAGCAGCCAGCTGTATTGAGTCCCAATAAGATTCGTCACGTGGCGCTCTTCAGCCTTTGAGTAGGTTCGCGTCGTCGACGGACGCCGATTTGCGGGCACGGAAAATGGTCATGATGATGGCCAGGCCGATGACCACCTCGCAGGCGGCCACCACCATCGTGAAGAAAGCGATCATCTGCCCGTCCAGGTGGCCGTGCATCCGCGCGAACGTGACGAACGCGAGGTTGACGGCGTTGAGCATGAGCTCGACGCACATGAACATCACGATGGCGTTGCGGCGCAGCAACACACCGGCGGCCCCGATGGTGAACAGCAGCGCCGAAAGGTACAGGTAATTAGCGGGATTCACGACGGACCGCCTTGTGACAGACTCGAGCTTGCCTCGGGGGACGGGGTCTTCTTGCCGTCGGCGCCGCGGCTTTGCAGCATCGGCGACACCGACAGCTTCGAGTACGAGCCGTCCGGCAGCAGCGCGGCCACGTCGACGGCGTTGTGGCGGGCGTACACGCCGGGGCCGGGCAGCGGGGTGGGGTGCCCGCCGGGCCGGAATCGTTCCTGGGAGAGCTCGCGTTGCGTCTTGCGGCGTTCGAAACGCTCGCGATGCGCCAGCACCATGGCCCCGACGGCCGCGGTGATCAGCAATGCGCTGGTGAGTTCGAATGCCCACAGGTAGCGGGAAAAGATCAGCGCCGCCAGCCCTTCCACGTTGCCGGCGGCGTTCGCGGTGGTCAGCCCGGCGAAGCCGCCCGTGGCCACGTTGCCGATGGCGGCGATGAGCAGGATGCCGAACCCGACACCGGCGGCCACCGCGGCGACGCGCTGACCCCGCAGCGTCTCCCGCAGCGATTCGGCGGAGTCCACGCCGATGAGCATCAGCACGAACAGGAACAGCATCATCACCGCGCCGGTGTAGACGACGACCTGGACGACGCCCAAGAACAACGCGTCCTGGATCATGTAGAACACCGCCAGGATGATCATCGTCATGGCCAAAAACATCGCCGAGTAGACGGCGTTGACCGCCAACACCACCCCGAGCGCACCGATCACCGCCAGCGCCCCCAGTACCCAGAACGTCACCGCTTCGCCGGTGGAGGTTCGAGCGATGGTGTCGTGGGCGAAACTGGAGGCCGTCACGGACGTGACGGCGTGGCCCGCGAAACCGGTCACCGGGAGTCTCCGGCGTGCTGGTTGTCTCGCAGCCCGTGTGCGGTCACGTTGCCCAGGTAGTAGTCCTTGTCGGTGGCGCCCTCGGTCCTGGGATGCGGCGGCGCGAGCATGTCTTGCAGCAGCGGGGCCAGCAGCCGGTCCTTCTCGTAGATGAGGTCGGCGCGATTGTCGTCGGCCATCTCGTAGTCGTTGGTCATCGTCAGCGCCCGGGTCGGGCAGGCTTCGATGCACAGGCCGCAGCCGATGCAGCGCAGATAGTTGATCTGATACACCCGGCCGTAGCGTTCCCCGGGGGAGTACCTGAGTTCCTCGGTGTTGTCGGCGCCCTCGACGTAGATCGCGTCGGCCGGGCACGCCCACGCGCACAGTTCGCAGCCGATGCACTTCTCCAGGCCGTCGGGGTAGCGGTTCAGCTGGTGACGCCCGTGATAGCGGGGCATGACCGGTCCCGGCTTTTCCGGATACTCCTCGGTGACGCGCTTTTTGAACATCGATCCCAGCGTCACGCCGAATCCGGCCACGGCGTCCAAGAATTTAGCCATGTGCTTCCTCCTTGCTCGCCGCCGCCAGCGACTTCATCTCTTTCGCCGGCAGCGGCGGTGTCGGGAATACCGGTGTGGAGATCGATGCGGCCGGCAGCTTCTTCGCCTGACGCCGCAGCTGGCGCTCCAGCGCGCGAATCCCCGGCGCGCTGAACGGTTTTCGCAGCAACAGCACCAGGACCGTGGCGAACACGATGCTGCTCACCACGAGTATCGGGGTCCAGTGCTGATACCCCTGGTTGCGCAGTGTGCGGATCACCGCCGCGATCAGCACCCAGACCAGCGAGGCCGGGATCAAAAGCTTCCAGCCCAGGCCCATGAACTGGTCGTAGCGCAGCCGGGGCAGCGAGGCCCGCAGCCAGAAGTAGATGAACAAGAAGGTCCACATCTTGGCGGTGAACCACAGCACCGGCCACCACCCGGTGTTGGCGCCGGCCCACATGTTCAGCGGCCACGGCGCATGCCAGCCGCCGAAGAACAAGGCGGTGGCGAGCGAGGACACCGTCATCATGTTGACGTACTCGGCCAGCATGAACATCGCGAACTTCAGCGACGAGTACTCGGTGTGGAATCCCGCGACCAGTTCACCCTCGGCCTCGGGCAAATCGAAGGGCGCCCGGTTGGTTTCGCCGACCATCGAGATCAGGTAGATCACGAACGACGGCAGCAGCAGGAACACGTACCAGACCCGGTCCTGCGCGGCGACGATCTGTGACGTCGACATGGACCCGGCGTAGAGGAACACCGCCGCGAACGACAGTCCCATCGCCACCTCGTAGGAGATGACCTGGGCCGTGGAGCGCACCCCGCCCAGCAGTGGATAGGTGGACCCGGATGCCCAGCCGCCCAACACGATTCCGTACACCCCGATGGCCGACAGCCCCAGAATGAACAGCACCGCGACGGGGAGGTCGGTCAGTTGCAGCGGCGTCCGGTGGCCGAACACCGACACCACCGGGCCGAACGGGATGAACGCGAAGGCGGTGAACGCCGGGATCGTGGAGATGACCGGCGCCGCGAAGTAGACGAACTTGTCGACACCGCCGGGCGTGATCGTTTCCTTGAGCGCCAACTTGATTCCGTCGGCCAGGCTCTGCAGGACGCCCCAGGGTCCCGCCCGGTTCGGTCCGGGCCTGCGCTGCATCCAGCCGAGGATCTTGCGTTCGAGCAGGATCGCGACGAGCACGTTGAGCATGAGGAACACGAAGATGGCCAGCGCCTTGCCGAGCACCAGCCACCAGGTGTCGTGCCCGAAGACCGTCAAGCCGGTAGTCATGCGCTCACTCCGATCGCGACGATGCTGCCGGGGGTTGCCCCGAGCTGGCGGTACACCGCCGACGCCGACGAGTTCAGTGGGAGCCACACCACCCGGTCGGGCATGTCGGTGACGAGCAGCGGCAGGCTGATGGACCCGCGTGACGTGCTGACGGTCACCGCGTCGCCCTCGGCGGCGCCGATCTCGGCGGCCGTGTCGGCGGACAGCCGCACGACGGATTTGCGGGCCGTTCCCGCCAGATGTGGCTCACCGTCCTGCATTCGGGCGTTGTCCAGCAACATCCGCCAGCCGGCCAGCACCGCCTCACCAGCGCCGACCTCGGGTGGCTGCGGCGCCGCGACGTCCGGGCTCGCGGGGCGCTTGCCGTCCCAGTGCCGCAGCGCGGCCAGTTCTTCGCGGGCCGCGTCGACGGTGGACATGCCCAGGTAGACGCCCATCTCGTCGGCCAGCGCGTCGAGCACCTGGTGGTCGGACTGGGTGGCGTCCTGGGTGTTGCGCAGCGCGGCGTCGAAGGGCCGGAAGCGGCCCTCCCAGTTGACGAACGCGCCGGCCTTCTGTGTCGTGGACGCGACCGGGAACACCACGTCGGCGCGCTGCGTGACGGCGCTGTCCCGCATCTCGAGGCTGACCACGAAGCCGGCGCCGTCCAGCGCCGCCAGCACCGCTTCGGGGTCGGCGAAGTCGTCGGGCTCGACGCCACCCACCAGCAGCGCGCCCAGCGTCCCGTCGGTGGCGGCGGCCAGGATGCCGTCGGCGTCACGCCCACGGCCGGAGGGCAATTCGGACACGTTCCAGGCCCGCGCCACCTGCGCCCGGGCGGTCTCGTCGTCCACCGGACGGCCGCCGGGGAGCAGCCCGGGTAGCGCACCGGCCTCCAGCGCGCCCCGCTCGCCGGCGCGCCGCGGCACCCAGGCCAGGCGGGCGCCGGTGGTGTCGGCGAGCCGCGCCGCGGCGGACAATCCGCCGGGTACGGTGGCCAAGCGTTCGCCGACCATGATGACCGCGCCGGGGGTGGATAGCAGGTCACCCACCTCGCCGGTGGCCAACCCGTCCAGCGCCGTGGCTTCGGCGCCGGGCACGGTCTTGATCAGCCGGCCGGACATCTTGTCCAGCGCCCGGGTGGCGAACGGCGCCACCGCGTAGACGGGCAACCCGCGTTTGCGGGCCGCCTTGCGCAGCCGCAGGAACACGATCGGCGACTCGTCCTCGGGCTCGAACCCGGCCAGCACGACCACCGGCGCCGATTCGAGGTCGGCGTAGCTGACGGTCATCGGCCTGCCGGCGATGCGGGCCGCCAGGAAGTCGGCCTCCTCGCCCGAGCTCGGCCGGGCGCGGAAGTCGATGTCGTTGCTGTCCAGCACGATTCGCGCGAACTTGGAGTAGGCGTAGGCGTCCTCCAGGGTCGCGCGGCCGCCGACCAGCACCCCCGTGCGCCCGCGCGCCGCCTCGAGGCCCTGCGTCGCGACGGCGATCGCGTGTGACCACGAGGTCGGCTGCAGCGAGCCGCCGGCGTCGCGAATCAGGGGAGTGGTGATCACGTCGGGCTGGGTCGCGTAAGTGAACGCCCACCGGCCCTTGTCGCAGTTCCACTCCTCGTTGACTTCCGGGTCGTCGCCGGCCAGCCGGCGCAGCACCTTGCCGCGGCGGTGGTCGGTGCGCTGTGCGCACCCGGAGGCGCAGTGTTCGCAGACGCTCGGGCTGGAGACGAGATCGAACGGACGGGCCCGGAAGCGGTAGGCGGTCCCGGTCAGCGCGCCCACCGGGCAGATCTGCACCGTGTTGCCCGAGAAGTAGGAGTCGAACGGCTCGTTGGCGTAGATGCCGACCTGCTGCAGGGCGCCCCGCTCCTGCATGTCGATGAACGGGTCGCCGGCGATCTGTTCGGAGAATCGCGTGCAGCGCGCGCACAGGATGCAGCGCTCGCGGTCGAGCAGCACCTGCGAGGAGATGTTGATCGGCTTGGCGAAGGTGCGCTTCTCGTCGGTGAAGCGAGAATCGGCCCGCCCGTTGGACATTGCCTGGTTCTGCAGCGGGCATTCGCCGCCCTTGTCGCACATGGGGCAGTCGAGCGGATGGTTGATCAGCAGCAGCTCCATCACGCCGTGCTGCGCCTTGTCGGCGGCCTCGGAGGTGAGCTGGGTGCGCACGACCATGTCGTCGGTGGCCACGGTGGTGCACGAGGCCATCGGCTTGCGCTGGCCCTCGACCTCGACCAGGCACTGGCGGCACGCGCCGACCGGTTCCAGCAGGGGATGGTCGCAGAACCGCGGGATCTGGATGCCCATCAGTTCGGCGGCCCGGATCACCAGAGTTCCCTTGGGAACGCTGATTTCGATGCCGTCGATGGTCAGTGTCACCATCTCCGGCGGACGCACCTCGTCGCCGGTCTCGGTTTTGGCAAGGCTCGTCATCAGCTCGTCATGCCTTTCCGTTCGGTATCAGCATGGAGTCTCGTGGGTCGAACGGGCACCCGCCGCCCTCGACATGGGCGACGTATTCGTCGCGGAAGTACTGGATCGACGACATGACGGGGCTGGCGGCGCCATCGCCCAAGGCGCAGAACGCTTTACCCAAGATGGCGTCGGAGATGTCCAGCAGCTTGTCGAGGTCCTCGTGCGTGCCCGTGCCGGCCTCCAGCCGCTCGTAGATCTTGTCCAGCCAGAAGGTGCCCTCGCGACACGGCGTGCATTTGCCGCACGATTCGTGCTTGTAGAAGTACGTCCAGCGCTGCACCGCACGCACCACGCAGGTGGTTTCGTCGAAGATCTCCAGCGCCTTGGTGCCCAGCATTGAGCCGGCGCCGCCCACGCCCTCGTAGTCCAGCGGAACGTCGAGGTGCTCGTCGGTCAGCAGCGGGGTCGACGAGCCGCCGGGCGTCCAGAACTTCAGCCGGTGACCGGCCCGCACCCCGCCGGCGTAGGCGAGCAACTCCCGCAACGTGATTCCCAGCGGGGCCTCGTACTGCCCGGGGCGGGCGACGTGCCCGGACAGCGAATACAGCGTGAAGCCCGGGGATTTCTCGCTTCCCATCGAGCGGAACCAGTCCACGCCGTTGCCGATGATCGACGGCACGCTCGCGATGGTCTCGACGTTGTTGATCACCGTGGGGCAGCCGTACAGGCCGGCGACCGCGGGGAACGGCGGCCGCAGCCGCGGCTGGCCGCGTCGGCCTTCCAGCGAATCCAGCAGCGCGGTCTCCTCGCCGCAGATGTACGCGCCGGCGCCCGCGTGCACGACCAGTTCCAGATCGAATCCCGAGCCGTTGATGTCGCGGCCCAGGTATCCGGCGGCGTACGCCTCGGCCACCGCGTTCTGCAGGCGGCGCAGCACCGGCAGCACCTCGCCGCGCACATAGATGAACGCGTGGTTGGCCCGGATCGCGTAGGCGGCGATGATGACGCCCTCGACGAGGACGTGCGGTGTCGCCAGCATCAGCGGAATGTCTTTGCAGGTACCGGGTTCCGACTCGTCGGCGTTGACCACCAGGTAGTGCGGTTTGGCGGCCGCGCCGGTGTCGCCCTGCGGGATGAACGACCACTTGGTCCCGGTCGAGAAGCCCGCGCCGCCGCGCCCGCGCAGCCCGGAATCCTTCACCAGCCCGATCACCGCGTCCGGCTCCATCGCCAGCGCCTTCTTCATCGCCTCGTAGCCACCGTGCCGGCGGTAGGTCTCCAGCGTCCAGGACTCGGGGTCGTCCCAGAAGCGGCTGAGCACCGGAGTGAGCGGCGTGGCGCCGGACGTTTCGGAAGTGGTTGTCATTGCTGGCCTTCCGGCGCGCCGGGCGCCTGCATGCCGTGTTCCTTGGCTACCTTCAGGCCGGCCAGGGTCGCCGCACCGGCGCCTCCCTGCCCCTGGTCGGGCCGCTCGTCGGGCAGGCCGGCCAGGATGCGCGACGTCTCCCGAAAGGCGCACAGCGGCGCGCCGCGGGTGGGGGCCTTGGGCTCACCGGAACGCAGCGAGTCGACGAGTTCGCGCGCCGATTCGCAAGTCTGGTTGTCGAAGAACTCCCAGTTGACCATCACCACGGGCGCGTAGTCGCAGGCGGCGTTGCATTCGATGTGTTGCAGGGTGACCGATCCGTCGGCCGTCGTCTCGTCGTTGCCGATGCCCAAATGTTCTTTCAGGGCATCGAAAATGGCGTCGCCGCCCATGACCGCGCACAGCGTGTTGGTGCAGACGCCCACCAGGTAGTCGCCGGTGGGACCGCGGCGATACATGGTGTAGAAGCTCGCCACCGCGGACACCTCGGCCCCGCTGAGTCCCAGCTGCTCACCGCAGAACTCCAGGCCCGCCGGCGTCAGGTAGGAATCCTGCGCCTGCACCAGGTGCAGCAACGGCAGCAGCGCCGAGCGCTTCTCGGGGTAGCGGCCCATGATCTCCTTGGCGTCGACCTCCAGCCGGGCCCGCACCTCGGGCGGATACGACGTGGGCGCGCCCTCGACGACGAACGCGTTGGGCTCGTCCGGCGGCGGGCCGAGCCGGAGGAAGACCGGCTGTCCCTGCGGGCCGGTCACCGGTCCACCCCGCCCATGACCGGGTCGATGCTGGCGACCGAGGTGATCAGGTCGGCGACCAACCCGCCCTCGCACATCGCGGCGACCGACTGCAGGTTGGTGAAGGAGGGGTCTCGGTAATGCACTCGGTAGGGCCGGGTGCCGCCGTCGCTGACCATGTGCACGCCGAGCTCCCCGCGCGGCGACTCGACCGCGGTGTACACCTGGCCGGGCGGAACCCTGATGCCCTCGGTGACCAACTTGAAGTGGTGGATCAAGGCCTCCATCGAACCGCCCATGATCTTGGCGATGTGCTCCGGCGAGTTGCCCATGCCGTCGGGCCCCACCTTCAGGTCGGCCGGCCAGGCGATCTTGCGGTCCTCGACCATGGTCGGGCCGGGCTTCAGCTTGTCCAGACACTGCTCGACGATCTTGATCGACTCCCACATCTCGTTGACACGAATCATGTAGCGCCCGTAAGCATCACACGTGTCCTCGGTGATTACGTCGAATTCGTAGTTTTCATATCCGCAGTACGGTTCGCTCTTGCGCAGATCGTGCGGCAGCCCGGTGGCACGCAGGATCGGCCCGGTGATGCCCAGCGCCATGCACCCGGTCAGGTCCAGGTAGCCGACGTCCTGGGTGCGGGCCTTCCAGATCGCGTTCTCGTTGAGCAGACCGCTCATCTCGCGCAGCACTTCCCGCAGCGGTTCGAGGGCCTCGGCGATCTCGGTCTGCGCGTTCGGCGGCAGGTCCTGGGCCACGCCGCCGGGCCGGATGTAGTTGCTGTTCATCCGCAAGCCGGTGATCGATTCGAACAGGGTCAGCACGATCTCGCGGCCCCGGAAACCGACGAACATCGGGGTCATGGCGCCCAGTTCCATGCCGCCGGTGGCCAAGGCCACCAGGTGCGACGAAATCCGGTTGAGCTCCATCATCAACACCCGGATGACATCGACGCGCTCGGGTATCTGGTCGGTGATGCCGAGCAGCTTCTCCACGCCCAGGCAGTAGGCGGTCTCGTTGAAAAACGGTGCGAGGTAATCCATCCGGGTCACGAAGGTGACACCCTGGGTCCAGTAGCGGTATTCGAGGTTCTTTTCGATGCCGGTGTGCAGGTACCCGATCCCGCAGCGGGCGTCGGTGACCGTCTCGCCCTCGATTTCCAGGATCAGCCGCAGCACCCCGTGCGTGGACGGGTGCTGGGGCCCCATGTTGACGACGATGCGTTCGCCGGGATCGGCGTTGCGGGCGGCTTCGACGACCTTGTCCCAGTCCTGGCCGCCGGCGACCACGAGTGTCTCGCCGGCGCCGTCGTGCGTCGATTCGGTGGTGGTGCTCATCAGTTGTACGCTCTCCGCTCGTCGGGCGGGGGTATCTGTGCGCCTTTGTATTCGACGGGAATTCCGCCGAGGGGGTAGTCCTTGCGCTGCGGATGTCCGTGCCAGTCGTCGGGCATTTCGATGCGGGTCAGCGACGGGTGACCGTCGAAGATGATGCCGAAGAAGTCGTAGGTCTCACGCTCGTGCCAGTCGGTGGTCGGATAGATGCCGAACAGCGACGGGATGCGCGGATCATCGTCGGGCGCAGACACTTCCAGGCGGACGCGGCGGTTGTGCGTGATCGATTGCAGCGGATAAACCGCGTGCAGTTCGCGGTCGGCCTCGTGCGGGTAGTGCACCCCGCTGACGCCCAGGCACATTTCGAAGCGCAGTTGCGGTTCGTCGCGAAGGCGCTGGGCGACCTGCGGCAGCGCCTCCCGGCGCACATGCAAGGTGAGCTCGTTGCGGTACACCACCACTTTTTCGATCGCGTCCGTGAATTCGACGCCACCCTTTTTCAGGGCCTCGGCCAGTCCGTCGACGAGCTCGTCGAAGTAGCCGCCGTAGGGCCGCGGGCTGCTGCCCGGAAGCAGGACTTCGCGCACCAGCCGGCCGTAGCCGGACGTGTCACCCGAGCCTTGGACGCCGAACATTCCGCGGCGTACGTCGATGACTTCTTCGTCGGCGCGGCCGATCGCCTCGTGAGGATCCTGATTCGGCGAACTCATCGGAGCAGTCCGCGCATCTCGATGGTGGGCCGGGCCGACAGCGCCGCCTGCTCGGCCTCGGCGATGGCGTCTTCCCTGTTGACGCCCAGCGGCATCTCCTGAATCTTCTCGTGCAGCTTCAGGATTGCGTACAGCAGCATCTCCGGCCGTGGCGGGCATCCGGGCAGGTAGATGTCCACCGGGACCACGTGATCCACGCCCTGGACGATCGCGTAGTTGTTGAACATTCCGCCCGACGACGCGCACACGCCCATGGCGAGCACCCATTTCGGCTCGGCCATCTGGTCGTAGATCTGCCGCAACACCGGTGCCATCTTCTGGCTGACCCGGCCGGCGACGATCATCAGATCGGCCTGCCGGGGGGTGGCCGAGAAGCGTTCCATGCCGAACCGCGCGATGTCGAATCTTGGCCCGGCGGTTGCCATCATCTCGATGGCGCAGCAGGCCAACCCGAATGTCGCCGGCCACAGCGAGTTCTTGCGGACATAGCCCGCCACCTTCTCGACCGTGGACAGCAGAATCCCGCCGGGCAGCTGTTCCTCAAGACCCACGTTTTACCTCAATCCCACGTCAGGCCGCCGCGGCGCCACACGTAGGCGTAGGCCACGAAGACCGTGAGCATGAACACGACCATTTCGACCAGAGCAAACGTGCCCAACGCGTCGTAGCTGACCGCCCACGGATACAGGAACACGATTTCGATGTCGAAGACGATGAACAGCATCGCGGTCAGGTAGTACTTCACCGGAAACCGCTGTCCTGCCGTCGCATGCGGCCCGCTCACCGAGGTCTCGGTGGGTTCGATCCCACACTCGTAGGCCGCCATCTTCGACTTGTTGAACCGTGACGGGCCCGCCAGGCTCGCGATCACCACCGAGCCCACGGCAAAGGCCGCGGCGATCGCACCGAGCACCAGGATGGGTATGTAGACGTTCAATTCGCTCCATGATCCGTCGTACGAGCCGCCTGCAGCGGCCAGGCGGTAACCGGGCTGCTGTGACGAACTGGGTCTGGAGCCCGTCACAGTGATCTTCAACATAGCGTCGCGGCGCGCGGTGCGCTTGCCCGGGGTGGGCGTTTTGCACTATTGGGGGGCCGCGCGCGTGCTGTGCTGCGCGAACTCGGACCGGCGCCGGTGGTCAGAACCGCCGCAGGCGGTCAGCGGAAGGCAAAAGCCGCGGCAACGCCGCGGCTAGGAGAAAGTCAGCGAACCGGGGTCCGCAGCAAATTGAGGACCGTGCGGCCCAGCAGGATGGGGTCGATGGGATGTGGCACCGCACCCTCGGCGCGCGACCAGGACGCCAGCCACGCGTCGTCGGGACGCCCGGTGAGCACCACCAGCGGCGGGCAGGTCTCGAGTTCGTCTTTGAGCTGTTTCGCGATTCCCATGCCGCCCGTCGGGGTGGCTTCGCCGTCCAGGATGGCCAAGTCGATGCCGCCCTCGTCCATCGTCCGCACCACCATCGGACCGGTCGCCACCTCGACATAGCTCAACTCGGGCAAATCCGGGTGCAGCTGCTTGCCGAGCGCGCGCATCACCCGTTCGCGGGTTTGGGCGTTGCTGCTGTAGACGAGGATCCGCAGGGCGACGCTGGACTGGGGGAGGCTGTCGGACACGGTGCAGATGCTACTGGGGTCGCTGCGGGTTTATCGCCGGTGCCCGCAGAAATCTCATCGCGATTCGCGCACGAAGATGGCTTCCGCCGCCGCGGTCACCGTCGGGCCGATCATGCCGAGCCGGTTCCAACCCAGGTCGAACCGGGCACGATCGAGCGTGGTCTCGCCGGCGACGCGGACCGAGCCGTCGTCGAGTTCGGAGATCGTGACGGGCAGCGGCAGCTCCGCGGTGATGCCCTTGACGGTGAAGTTGGCCCGAACGTTGGCGGCCTTGCCTTTGGGAGGGCCCTGAGTGGGGCGCAGCGCGGTGACGACGACGCTGATCTCGGGAAAGCGGTCCACGTCGAAGAAGTCCGCCGAGCGCAGGTGTTTGTCGCGGCGGCCGATCCCGGTGTCCAGCGAGGCGGCCCGGATGTCGACGCGCCCGAAAACCGCTCCCTTGCCGGTCAGTTGGCCGTCGCCGGTGAAGTCGGTGAAGCGGCCCTTGACGTTGACGAGCCCCCACATGTTGCGGACCTTGAACGTGATGGCCGAGCGATCCGGGACCAGGTTCCACCCGCCGGCGAGGTCGGGATCGTGAAGCAGTGTCTCCAAAGTCGTCATCGTCACCCCCATGTCTGGTGGCGAATCTAGTCTCAATCCAGCAACGGCGCGATCCCGGCGGGGTCGAAATATTCGTCGATGCGCTCGATCCGGCCGTCGGTGTTCACCCGGATCACGATGCACACGCGCAGCGAGATCGATTGCGCCGCATGCCCGGTCGCGTGCAGGACGTGCTGCTGGACGAAGCCCTGAGCGGTCCCGTCGTCGAAGAGCTGCCGGTCGAGAATTTCGTAGCGGCGCTGCGTGGTCGCGCCGATGAACCACTCGATGACCCGCATCGCGCGGGCCTTGTCGTCCGTTTTGAGGGGGTCGCGGCGCGAGCCGACGCGCCATACCGCGATGTCGTCGCTCCACATCGCGCCGACCGCCGCGACATCGCCTCGCTCGATCGCCGTGAACAAGCGGTCGGCGGCCTCGATGACCGTTTCTGCGCGGGACGCGGGCATGGCGGTGGCTCCTATTCGCTGTCGTATCCGGGGTGGGCGACGGCGAGCCGGCGCCGTACCAGGGTGCGCAGGCAGGCCGTGACGTCGGCCGCCCGGTCGTCCATCTCGCCGGACCGGATCGCGGCGGCCAGCTGGTCCTCGTCGGCGACACCCAGGCCGGCCAGCGCCGCACGGGATTCGGCCTCGCTGTCGTCGAGCAGTTCGCGCTCGACGATGCGCAGGGCGTTGGCCGCCACCCTGGCGTGAAAGTTGACCTGGCCGTCGGTCGCCGCGCGCACGTCGGTCTCCAGGAATTCGGCCACCGCGGCCACGAGTTCGGCCGCCCGCGGGCGGCCGTACGCGCCGGTCATGGCTGCGCCCGGCCCCGATTGCCCGCCTCCTCCTCGCGCCGCCGCGGGGCGCGCATCGTCGGCGGGCGCGAGCAGGTTGAGCAAGTCCCACTCGGTCTCGCAGACGCGGCGCCCGATGGTGGCCAGCTCGACCGAGCGGTGCTGACCGCTCAGATGCCGTTCCGCCTGGAATCGGCAGATGACACCCCAGCGCAGCGTGGTCAGCACCAGCCACCAGTGAAACGCCACCCGGTCGACGGTAGTCGCGCCGGACTGCTCATAGGCCCGCAGGAAGCTCTCGATGCTGCCGAGGCCGCCGGCGCCCAGGCTGGCCGGGGCGCCGAATCGCCAGGCCCGGATGCAGAACCACGCCAGGTCTTCGTACGCCTGGCCGACGTGCACAAGTTCCCAATCCAGCACGGCGGCAAGGTCGGATCCGTCGACGATGAGGTTGCCCATCCGGAAGTCGCCGTGCACCAGCACCGCCGGCGTCGGGTCGGGCCGGTTTGCGGCCAGCCAGCGAAACCCCCATTCGAAGGTGGCGGTGGTGTCGCCCATGTCGTCGAGGCGCCGGCGCCATTCGTCGAGCTGGTCCTCGTGTGCCAGGCCCGGGCCGTGTGGGTCGGCGCGGTGAATGGCGGCCGCCGCCTGCGCGCACTGCCGCAGCAATCGGGCGCGGCCGGCGTGCCCGTCACCGGCGTCGAGCCGGCGTTGGATGCGCCGCACGATGGTCTCGCCCTTGATCTCATCGCAGATAAGAAACGGATTACCCAGTGCCGCAGGCGAATCGTCGGCGATCAGGACGTGGGGGACCGGAGCGCCGGCGGCCGCGGCGGCGGCCTGGGACCGGGCCTCGAGTTCCATGCCGGCATGCACGTCGTCGGGTGGACCGGTGCGCAGGATCAGCGAGCGGCGTTGCGCGCCGGTCACCGCCTCGAACGCCCAGGTGGTTCTGCTGGCGCCGCCGGTCAGCGCGCGCAGGTTCTCGACCGCCGTGTCGGCGCCGATGGCCGACGTGAGCACGGCGGCGAGTTTGGCCGGCAGCTGTGCCGACTCGTCGTCGTGCATCATTTTCGGCCGAAGTTGAACAGCCGCTGCGCCACCCGGCGAATCTGGATCTCTTCGGCGCCCTCGGTGATCCGGTAACGACGGTGGTGTCGGTAGATGTGCTCGAACGGCTCGTGCCGGCTGTACCCGAGGCCGCCGAAGATCTGCATGGCGCGATCGGCGGCGTCGCAGACCAGGCGATTGGCGCGGTAATTCGCCATCGACACCGTGTCGGAGACCTCCATGTGGTGGTCGCGGTCCAGATGCCAGGCGGCGTATTGGACCAGTAGGCGCACCATCTGCGCTTCGGTCTGCAACTCGGCCAGCGGCCACTGCACCGCCTGGTTGACCGACAGCGGCTTGCCGAACACCGTTCGGCCGCCGGCGTATTCGGCGGCGCGGTCGATGCAGTATTGCGCGGCGCCCAGGCTGCTGGCCGCCTGCCGAATCCTGTTCTCGTGCAGGAAGGTTTGCGCCACCTCCAGGCCGCGATCCACCTCGCCGAGCACCGCGTCCGCGGGCACCCGAACGTCGGTCAGCTCGACCTCGCCGTGGTCGGTGGGCATGTTGAACGTCCACCAGTAGTAGGGAACCTCGAACCCCGGCGTATCGGTCGGCACCAGAAACGCGGTGATTCCGCGTGCGCCGCCGGGCTCCCCGGAGGTGCGTGCGAAGACCAGGTCGTGGGTGGCGCGGTGCACGCCGGTGTTGAACCGTTTGGAGCCGTTGATCACCCAGTCCTCGCCGTCACGTTCGGCGTGTGTTTCCAGCCAGGTGGCATCCGAGCCGTGCTTGGGCTCGGTCAATCCGAACGCCATCGAACGTTCCCCGGTGATCAGCGCTTCCGACCACACCCGGCGTTGCTCGTCGGTGCCGAAGCGCTCTATCATGATCACCTGCGGGAAGTTCCCGACGATCGACGACTCGTTCTGCAGGTCGTTGTGCAGGCCAAGTCCCTTGCGCGCCAGGTGTTCCCGGATGACGGCCATGTCGACGTTGCTGCCGTCGCGGCCGCCGAGCGAGGCCGGCAGGCCGTAGCGCAGCCAGCCCGCCTTGTCGGCGCGCCTGCGCATCTCGGCGAGCAGGTCCTCCCACTCGCGGGTGGGAATGCCGTCGTTGTCCCAATCGGTGCGCGCGTGCTCGCGGCGCTGGTCGAAATACTGGATGTTCTCGCGTTCCAGCGGTTTGATCTCGGCCTCGATGAACTCGTCCATCTCGGCGAGCACACCCGGAAGGTGCTCGGGCAGCGTGAAATCCATGGTTTCTCCTTATGCGCCGTACAGGGTTCTCTTCCAGATCGTCGACAGCGTGGCGATGGCGTCCTTGTCGCTGATCTTGATGCCCAGGTTGGAGGGACCGACGAACACGGTGGTGAAGTTCTCGAACAGCAGCGCGATGGCCGCCGCAGTGTGTTCGGGGTTCAATTCGGCGCCGTAGCCCTGCTCCTGGGCGCGGCGCACCGAGGCCGCCACGAGATCGATGCCCAATCGCCGGAATTCGTTCTGCACGGCGGCGAACCGGCGCTGGGTGGCGGCCAGCTGGGCCACCGCGATCATGATCCCGATGTTCTGCTTGAACATGTTCCAGTAGCCGGTGACCACCGAGGTGAAGAAGGCGTCGTCGTCGGCTGCGTCGGGCAGGTGAACACTGGCCCCCGACGGCGTCACCACCTCGTGCAGGAACGATTTCGCCAGCGCCGCCAGCAGGTCTTCCTTGTCGGTGAAGTAGCGGTAGAACACCGCCGGCGATTTCCCGGCGGCCGACGTGATGTCGGCCACCGTGGTGCCGTGAAAGCCCCGTTCGGCGAACAGTTTACGGGCGGCCTGCTCGATGGCCTGCCTGGTTTGGCGGCCTTTGGCGGTCAGCTCGCGGGTTGCCTCCGGGGCGGACATCAATTCTGTATCCGGTCGCCGGCGCGCAGCAGGGAGCTCGGTAAATCGTGGCCCACCAACGACTTCGCCACGGCGGCCGCGGCGATGGCGGCTTGCAGGTCGACGTCGACGTCGATACCGCTGTCGCGCAGCAGATACACCAGGTCCTCGGTGGCGATGTTGCCCGTGGCGCCGGGGGCGAACGGGCAGCCGCCCAGCCCGCCGACCGAGGCGTCCAGCCGGGTCACCCCGGCGGTGACCGCGGCGTAGGCGCTGGCCAGTCCGGAGCCGCGGGTGTTGTGGAAGTGGCCGCCCAGCGGCATGTCCCCGATGACCGGACGCAGTTGCGCGATCAGCGAACTCACGCGGCCCGGGGTGGTGGTGCCGATGGTGTCGGCGATCGACAGCCGGTCGGCGCCGCGCTCGCGTGCGGCCGCGGCGATGTCGAGCACCCGCTGCGGCGAGGTGGGGCCTTCGAACGGCGAATCCCACGCCGTGGCGATGACGACCTCGACGGTGACAGGGACGCCGGTGGGGCCGTCGTGCGCGATCGCGACGATCTCGTCGATCTGGTTGGTCGCTTCCGCGCTGGTGCGCCCGACGTTGGCCTTGCTGAAGGTGTCGTCGGCGGCCACCACGTACTCGATGGAGCGCAGCCCCGCCGCGACGGCCCGCCTGGCCCCGTTGGGGCTGGCGACCAGGGCGGAGAATTCGATGTCGGGGTAGTCGTGCAGGTGGGCGGCGAGTTCGGCGGCGTCGGCCATCGACGGCACCTTCGTCGGGGAGACGAACGCGGTGGCCTCCACCTCGCGGACGCCGGTGGCCGCCACCGCGGCCAGCAGTTCGAGCTTGGCCGACAACGGGATTGGCGCCTCGATCTGCAGGCCGTCGCGCAGGGCTACTTCCCGAATCTGGACATGCTGGGTGGTCATAGCACCTCCTGGGCCCGCAGCTCGTCGAGCTCCTCGGCGGTCTTGCCGAGCAACCCGACGTAGACGTCGTCGTTGTGTTCGCCCGGACGCGCCGGACCGGCGTTGCGCAGCCGGCCCGGAGATTCCGAGAGCACCGGAACGATGCCGGGTCCGAGGACATTGCGCCGCAACCGCTCGTCGTAGTGCTCGACCAGCATGTCGCGGGCCCGCAGCTGCGGGTCGTTGACGACCTCGGCGACCGTGTTGATGGGACCCGCGATCACCCCTGCGGCGGAAAGGGTTTCGATGATCTCGCCCGGCTGGCGTTCGGCCGCCCAGCTGCCGATGATGTTGTCGAGCTCGTCCTGGTTGCGGCCGCGCGCGACGTGCGTGGCGAACCGGTCGTCGGTGGCCAGCTCCGGGCGCCCCATGGCCTTGCACAGCCGCGCGAAGACGGTGTCCTGGTTGGCGGCGATCACCACCCACGAGCCGTCGGCGCTGCGGTAGATGTTGGACGGGGCGATGCCCTCGAGCCGGGTGCCCGACGGTCCGCGCACCACGCCGCCGACGTCGTAGTCGGGGATCGTGGATTCCTGGACGGCCAAACAGGATTCGGTGAGCGCGACGTCGACCACCTGGCCGCGCCCGGTCACGCTGCGGCGGTACAGCGCGGCCAGCGCTCCCTGGGCGCCGAACATGCCCGCGAGGCTGTCGCCGAGCGAGAGCGCCAGCCGGGGTGGTGGGCCGCCAGGGAAGCCGTTGAGGTGTCGCAGTCCGCTGGCCGCCTCGGCGACCGACGCGTAACCGGCCTTGGACGCGTCGGGTCCGGTCTGTCCGTAACCGGACACGCGCACCAGGATGATGCCGGGGTTGCGCTCGGACAGCACGTCGTAGCCCAGGTTCCACTTCTCCAGGGTGCCCGGGCGGAAGTTCTCCACCACGATGTCGGATTTCTCGACGAGCTCGCAGAACAGTTCGCGGCCCTGGGGGTGGCGCAGGTCGAGGGTGATGGCTCGTTTGTTGCGGGCGTGCACCGTCCAGAAGACGTGCTGCCCGTCGACTTCGGCCTGGCCCCAGGTGCGCAACGGGTCCGGGGCCTTGGGTAGTTCCACCTTGATGACGTCGGCGCCCATGTCGCCCAGCAGCCGCCCGGCGAACGGGCCGGCGATCAGGGTGCCCAGTTCGAGCACCCGGACGCCGTCCAGCGGACCAGTGGGAATCACTCGGCGCTCGCGAAGTCGTGCCGGACCAGCCAGTCCGTGACGATGGTGACCGCCGTGCGCAGCGCGTCGCGCTGGTCGGGTCCCGCGTAATAGTGTGTGGCGCCGGGGATTTCGTGTATCTCCTTGTCGGGGTGTCCGATCGCTTCGAAAAGCCGCCGGGTGTGGCTGGGTGTGCACGCGTCGTCGGCCAGGTTACCGATCACCAGCGCCGGGATCGCGATGTCTGGGCCGCAGGACACCGCGTCGCCGCGGGCGTCGTCGTAACTCCACTGCGAGAGCCAGCCGCGCAACGTCGAGAACCGGGCCAACCCGACGGGGCTCATGTTCACCACTTGAGGATCCCCCAGGTAGCACGTCCCAGGGGCGCGTTCGTTGGGATCGACGGTCGGGTCCAGCCATCGCGGGTCGGCCATGGTGCCGTGCACGACGAACCCGAACTCGTCGTCCGGCCGGCCGGCGGCCTTCAGCTCGGCCAACTTGTCTTTGACCCACGCCGTGATGCGGCGGTTGCGGTCGACCTGCGCCTGCCGGTACCGGGCCAGGAATTCCTGGCTGTAGGGCGGCTGGTTGGGGTTGTCCGGGTTGTACAGGTCCAGCTCGGGATCGCGCTTGGTGGGGTCGGATTCGTCGAGGATCGACGCGTCCAGCCATTCGGTCAGCGTGCCGTGCCGGCTGATGTGCGCGGCCAGCAGCATGATGCCGTCGGCGGCGGGCAGGTCGAGTTTGGTCAGGTCGGGGCCGTCACCGGTCGGACTGGAGGTGATCGTCGGATTCTGCGCCTGCTGCTGGTAGAACACCGACAGCGAACCTCCGCCACTCCACCCGGCCAGCACCACCTTGGAGTAGCCCAGCCGTTTCTTGGCGTCCTTGATGCACTCGCCGAGGTCCTCGACCACCTTCTCCATCAGCAGCGCTGAGTCGGTGCCGCGGAAGCGGCTGTTGCAGTAGATGACGTGATGACCGGCGCGGGCCAGGGCATTGATCATCGGCAGGTAGGCGCCACCGCCGATCGGGTGCATGAACACCAGCACGGTGTCCGACGGATTGTCCTTGGGCTTGAGCAGGTAGCTTTCCAGCACGGTGATCTCGGCCAGGCCGCCGTAGACGTCCCGGACACCGGAATTGTTCTGGAAGGCAACGAGATAGGGGATGCGGTCGTACTCGTGCTTCTTGGGTTTCACCGGCGTGGTCATCAATGTTGTCCTAGGTCGTGGGCGAGTATTTCCGCCGACGGGGTCAGCCGGCGGCGGGTGTCGATGGCGATCACCTGCCAGTCGACGCGGGAGTATTCGTCGAACTTGCGGCGCGCCCGTTCCCGCGCCTTCTCCGGTGCCCCGTGGTGAACCCCTTGCGGCGCATGCGAAATCAAACCGGGCGGCATCGGGATGCCGTAGAGCGATCCGCCGTGGAAGAAGGCGATCTCGTCGTAGTCGACGTTGCGGTGATACCACGGTGTGCGCTCGGTGCCCGGGACGCCCTCGGCGGGCTTGGGCAGGAAGTTCATCACGTAGACGCCGGTGGCCTGCATGAACAGATGCACGGTCGGAGGCAGGTGGACGCTGTCGGAGGTGACGACGTTGTAGTCGGAGATGTTGAACGTGAACGCGAAGTTGTCGCCGCGCCAGCCCTCGACGTCGAGCGGATTGTGTTGGTAGAACAGCGTTGTCGGACCGCCCTCGTGGATCAGCCGGACCTCGTACTCGCCGCCGGATGCGTCGTCGTCGGCGGGGACCGGCTCGGGGATGACGACCTGCGACGGGTCGAAGGGGAAGTGGCGGCCGAGCGCGCCGGGCGGCGGTATCCGAAACTCGTCGCGGGCCTCGATCATCAGCATCGTCGTCGCGGTATCGGGGCGCTGGCGCCAGGTGCACGCCTTAGGGATGTACAGCCAGTCGCCCTCCCGATAGCGCAGCGGCCCGAACTCCGTCTCGGCCAGACCGCTGCCCTGGTGGACGAAGCACAACAGGTCGCCGTCGACGTGACGAGCGAAGAACGGCATCGGCTCATGGCGACGGCTCAACAGAATTCGGCAGTCGTCGTTGCGGAACATCAGCAGCGGCCCGCCGCCCGCGTCCGTGGCGTCGCCGGGCTTGAGCTCGCTGGACAGCACGTCGAGGGGGCGCAGCGGGCCGACCGACCGGTAGGCGGTGGGATCGTTGCGCCGGTAGAGGTTGGCGGTGCGGCCGGTGAATCCGCCGCGGCCCAGCTCGTCGTCCTTGAGCCCGTCAAGATCGGCATGAAGCCGGCGTGGCGTCTTCCCTTTCCGCAGGTGCACAAAGGATTCCATGGACGGCTCCTCGGATGGGCCAAGCTCGGCGGTCACAAAACTGAAAGTGACATTACTTTTTGTTTTGGTCGGACACAAGGGCCGCAAGAGCGCGAGGCCGTCGTCGTCTCGCGTCAGTCACAGTCGCCACAGGCGTCTCCGGCGGGCCGGACCCGCTCGGTGCCCACCTCCCAGCGACAACTCCGATGGCAACGCGCCCGCTCAGACTTTTGTCGCTGGGAGGCGGCCAACAAATACGTCCGTCAACCCCGGACGCGCAGCACGACCTTGCCCTTGGCAGTGCGGTTCTCGAGTGAGGCGACGGCGGCCGCGGCCTCGTCCAGCGGGTAGGTGGCCGGCTCGGGCGGGGCCAGCTCCCCGGAGGTGAGCAGACGTTCGAGGCCGGCCCATTGCTCGGCCAGCGCGCCCGGATGCGTGCCCGCCCACGCGCCCCAGCCCACGCCGACGACGTCAATGTTGTTGAGCAGCAATCGGTTTACCTTGACGGTGGGGATTTCACCGCCGGTGAATCCGACGACCAGCAGTCGTCCGCCGGGGGCGAGCGAGCGCAGGGAATCGGTGAACCGGTCGCCGCCGACCGGGTCGACGACGATGTCGACGCCACGGCCGTGGGTCAGCTCCTTGACCGCGTCCTTGAACCCGTCAGCCAGCACCACGTCCGTCGCGCCAGCGGCCGTGGCGATGTCGGCCTTGTCCTGCGTGCTGACGACGGCGATGGTGCGCGAGGCGCCCAGCGCCGGCGCCAACCGCAGCGCCGAGGTGCCGATGCCGCCGGCCGCGCCGTGGACCAGCACCGTCTCGCCGCGCTGCAACCGGCCCCGCACGGTGAGCGAGAAGTACACCGTCAGGTCGTTGAACAGCAGGCCGGCGCCGGCCTCGAAGCTCACGTTGTCGGGCAGCTTGAACACCCGGTCCGGGGCCAAGATTGCGACCTCGGCCATGCCGCCGGACAGCATCGTGAGGCCGACCACCCGGTCGCCGGGACCCACGTGCGCGCCCGCGGGCGCCGACCGGACCACGCCGGCGATTTCGGCGCCCAGCACAAAGGGCAATTCCGGGCGGTACTGGTACAGGCCGCGGGTGAGCAGGGCGTCCGGGAACGCCACCCCGGCGGCGTGCACGTCGACGACGACCCCCTCACCTGTCGGTTCGTCGATGTCGGCCAACTCGACCGCGTCTGGACCATCGAGCCGAGTCACCCGTACCGCGCGCATGCCAGCAGAGCCTACTGCCGCCTCAAAAGCCGCCGGCGACCCGCACCACGGCCCGGCCGGAGAACTTGCCGGCGCGCACCTGATCGATCACGCCGACGACGTCCTTCACGTCGACGTCGCTGACCAGCGAGTCCAAGTGACGCGGCCGCAACGAATCACCCAGCCGTGCCCACAGCGCGCGCCGCGGCCCGATCGGCATCAGCACCGAGTCCATTCCCAGCAGCGCCACACCGCGCAGGATGAACGGCATCACCGTGGTGTGCAGGGCGGGACCGCCGGTGAGACCGCTGGCCGCCACCGCGCCGCCGTAGTCGATGGTGCTGAGCACATCGGCGAGCGTCGCTCCGCCCACGCAATCCACCCCGCCCGCCCAGCGCGCCTTGCCGAGCGGTCGCGGCTTGGCGTCGGGATCGGCGGGCAGGCGACCGATAACCTCCGCGGCGCCAAGGGTTTTCAGCCGCTCGGCGGCGTCGGCCTTGCCGGTCGAGGCGACGACCCGGTACCCGGCGGCCGCCAGCAGGTCCACGCTGACCGAGCCGACTCCGCCGGTCGCGCCGGTGACGACGATGTCGCCGGCGTCGGGCGCGATGCCCCAGTCGATCAGCGCCTGCACGCTCATCGCCGCGGTGAAGCCCGCGGTTCCGATCGCCGCGCCCTCGTGGGGGCTCAACGCGCCGAGCGCCACCACCTGGTCGGCCGGTAACCGCGCGTATTCGGCGTAGCCGCCGTGGTGGCCGGTGCCGATCGCATAACCGTGGGCCAGCACCGCGTCGCCGACGGCGAAGTCCGGTGAGGTGGACTCGACGACCTCGCCGGTCAGGTCGATGCCGGGCACCACCGGATAGTTGCGCACCACGCCGCCGCCGGGCGTCAGCGCCAGGGCGTCTTTGTAGTTGACGCTCGAATACAACACCCGGATCGTCACGTCCCCGGACGGTAGGTCGTCGGGACGAAGCGTCTCGACCGACGCGGTTATCCGGTCACCATCTTGGCGCGCGACGAGCGCGTGAAACGTGTCCATGCTTCGACGCTAACCTGACCGCAGACCAAAGCGACACTGCCCAATTCCGCCGAACGTGTGCTCAGGGCGAGAAATCAGCAGCAGAAGTCTCGCCGTGGTTGCACGTTCGGCGCGGACGCCGAAACTCGCGAGTTACCTGAGCTCGGCCGAGGACAGGCCCAGCAGTCGGCGCGCGACGACCAGCTGCTGGATCTGTTGGGTGCCCTCGAAGATGTCCAGGATCTTCGAGTCGCGCGCCCACTTCTCCAACAGGGTCTGTTCGGAATACCCTGCGGTGCCGGCCAATTCGACGGACTTGAGGGTCACGTCGGTGACCATCCGGCCGGCCTTGGCCTTGCTCATCGACGCTTCCTTGGAGTTGGGGATCTTGTTGTCGGCCTGCCAGGCCGCCCGCAACGACAGCAGGTAGCTGGCCTCCCAGTCGGCTTCCATTCGCAAGAACTCGGCGGCCGCCGCGCTCTGAACGTGCGCCGGTCGGTCATAAGAGATCTCCACGCCGGCCTCGGTGAGGATCTTGCGAATCTCCTCGAGCGCTGCGCGCCCCACGCCGACGGCCATGGCGGCGACGATGGGCCGGGTGTTGTCGAAGGTCTCCATGACACCGGAAAAGCCTTTGCCGACTTCGATTTCGGGGTTGCCGAGCAGGTTTTCCTTCGGGATGCGGACGTTGTCGAACCGGATGGCGGCGGTATCGGAACCCTTGATGCCCAGCTTGTGCTCGAGCCGTTCGACCGTGACCCCGGGGTGCTCGCGCGGCACGACGAACGACTTGATCGCCGCGCGGCCCTGCGACTTGTCCAGGGTCGCCCACACCACGATGTGCGTGGCGCGCGACCCGGCGGTGACGAAGATCTTCTCGCCGTTGATCACGTACTCGTCGCCGTCCAGGGTGGCGGTCGTCGCGACCGCCGCCGAGTCCGACCCGAAGCCGGGCTCGGTGATCGCCATCGCCGCCCACACCTTGCCGAGGCGTTGCAGCTGCTCGTCGTTCGCGACGGCGGAGATGGCGGCGTTGCCCAGCCCCTGGTAGGGGACCGACAGCATCATCGCGAGGTCGCCCCAGCTGGCTTCCAGCGTCTGGAGTAGCGCGGCCATGTTGGCGCCGTTGTGGTTCTTGTCGCGCTCTTCGTCCTCGCCGCCGAGCGCGTTCGCTCCGGCGAATTCGAATGACTCCGAGGCCCCTTCGAAGAGGCTGAACAGGGTGTCGAGCTCGACCGGGTACGCGTGCTCCTTGAGGTCGTACTTGCGGGCGATCGGCCGCATTAACTCAGCGGCGCCCTGATGCGTCTTGGTCGTGACCGCTTGCATCTTGCGGGGCAGTTCCAGATTGATTGCCATGATTGAACTTTCAGCTCGAATGAGTTAACGACTTAGATGACTGCTAGATGACGACGACACCCTCGGCGACGCCGATGGCCCGCAGGTCGCGGTACCACCGCTCGACCGGGTGCTCCTTGGTGTAGCCGTGGCCGCCGAGCAGCTGAACGCCGTCCAGTCCGATCTGCATGCCCTTGTCGGCGCCGAGCCGCTTGGCCAGCGCCGCTTCGCGGATGAAGGGCAGGCCCTGCTCGGCACGCGCCGCGCCGCGCCAGGTGATCAGCCGCAGCCCGTCCAATTCGATGGCGATGTTGGCGCACATGAAGGCGACTGCCTGGCGGTGGGCGATCGGCTCACCGAAGGCCTCGCGTTCCTTCACGTAAGGGACGACGTAGTCGAGCACCGCGTGCGACGTGCCGACCGTCAGCGCCGCCCAGCCCAGCCGGGACAGCGCGATGGCCTCGGAGTAATCCTGATCCGAGGCGTCGTCCTCGCCGAGGCGCGCGCCCAGCGGCACCGACACCCCGGAGAGCTCGACGTGGCCCAGGGCCGCCGCGCGCAGCCCCATGCTGGGATCGGCTTTCACGGTGAGCCCTTTCGCCGACGACTCGACGATGAACAAGGCCGGCTTGCCGTCGAGCTGGGCGCCGACGATGAAAAGCTCGGCGTCGGCCGCGGCCGGTACCAATGACTTCACGCCGTCGAGGCGGTAGCCACTCGGGGTGCGCACCGCGGTCGTCTTGAGCCGGGTGGGGTCGAAGAGCGGTTGCGGCTCGGCGATGGC
Source organism: Mycobacterium sp. H4Y (assembly GCF_000364405.1). Classification (NCBI taxonomy): domain Bacteria; kingdom Bacillati; phylum Actinomycetota; class Actinomycetes; order Mycobacteriales; family Mycobacteriaceae; genus Mycobacterium; species Mycobacterium sp. H4Y. The sequence goes on along the minus strand of NZ_AKIG01000002.1, from coordinate 276,547 downwards.
CACGCAGGCCTGCGGCACGTTCTCGCCGGCGAATTCCGGTAGGTAGGTCGCCTGCTGATCGGCGCTCCCCCAATGGGTCAGCGCGGAGGCGACGCCGCCCGGCGCGAGCAGCGGCAACGCCAAGCCCATGTCGCCGTAGGCGAGCGCCTCGGCGACCAGCACGTTGGTCACGCTGGAGCGGTGCGCGGCGATGCCGTCGAAATCCTCGGGAATGTTGATCGCCGTGATGCCCAGCTCGGCGGCCTTGGCGATCAGGTCTTGCGGGTAGGTGGCCGCCTCGTCGGCGTCGTGCGCCGCGGGGCGCAGCACTTCTTCGGCGAATTCGTCGAGGGTCTCGACGATCATCTTCTGCTCGTCGTCGGGCGTCAGGTCGAAATAGTCCTTGCCGCTGGACTTGAGCCGGGTCGGCCCGGTGCGCAGATTCTGGACCCGCTTGAACTGCCGAGAAGTCGTGGCGGCCGTAGAGAAAATCGTCTTGGTGCCGTAGCGCAGGGCGCGGTTGAGCGGGTCGCGCAGCTGGTATTTGTCCAGGAACTCCTGGCCGACGAGCGGGGTGATGAGCGCGATGGCGATGTCGACGCCGGTGCGTTTGTGCGGTTGCAGCCCGACCGCGGACTTATGGTCGCGCCGTTTGACGCGCGAGCGGGCGGTTGTTTTTGGTGAACCGGTATCGGTCATGGGTCAGCGGCCTCAGGTTGATGGGCAAGCGGATACAGCCGATCTTACTCCGGAGTAAGATCACAGAGAACACTTGTTAACTAATTCACAGTGAGGCTGCCGAGCACCTGCCCCTGCAGCAGGCCGTTGGTGGCCACGGCGCTGCCATGATGCGGTCCCGCGGTGCCGTCGAGCGCCGTCAGCGTCCCGCCCGCTTCGCGCACCAGGATGTCCAGCGCGGCCAGATCCCATACCGACACTTCCGGCTCGGCGGCGATGTCGACGGCCCCCTCGGCCACCAGGCAATAGGACAGGAAGTCGCCGAACGCGCGCACCCGCCACACGGCATCGGTCAGCGCGATGAAGCGGTCCCGCACGCCCAGCTGCGCCCACCCGGAAAGACTGGAGAACGACAGACTGGCCGAATTCAGTTGCGCCACTGAGGAAACCGATATCCGGCGGGGTGGTGTGCCGTTGAGGGCGACGAACGCGCCGTGGCCGTCCGCGGCCCACCACCGGCGCTGCAACGCCGGGGCGCTCACCACGCCGACGACGGGGACGCCGTCGTGCAGCAACGCGATCAAGCTGGCCCAGACCGGCACCCCGCGGACGAAGTTCTTGGTCCCGTCGATCGGGTCGATGATCCACTGCCGCCCGGTGAAGGCGGTGTCTCCGCCGAATTCTTCGCCGACGATGCTGTCCTTCGGCCGTTCGCGCGCGAGCGCCTCCCGCAGCTCGGTTTCGACCGCGCGGTCGGCATCGGTCACCGGCGTCAGATCCGGTTTGGTGTCAACGCGCAGGTCCAGCGCACCGAATCGGGAGGACGTCAACGAGTCTGCGCGGTCGGCAAGCGTCAGTGCCAGCGCCAGATCCTCGGTGCCACTCATGACGCAGTCTTATCACGGCCCTACGATGGCGGGGTGTGGGAATTCGGACTGCTGATCCTCCTGATCGCGGTGCTGGCGGTATTCCTGGTCCAGCGGTTCGTCCCGCGCGGTCCCCGCGGTGAGCTGCTGAGTGGCACGCTGCTGGTGACCGGAGTCAGCCCGCGTCCCGATGCCACCGGCGAGCAATTCGTCACCATCGCCGGAGTGATCAACGGCCCCTCCGTCAACGAACACGCGGTGTATCAGCGCATGGCCGTCGACGTGGATCAGTGGCCGACCATCGGTCAACTCTTCCCGGTGCTGTATTCGCCCAAGAATCCGGACAACTGGAGAATCGCCCCGCCGACTCCCCCCGCACCGCAGGAGCCGCAGGCCTAGCGGTGCGTCAGCCGGCGGCGGGCGGGCGCGTCATGACCGTGATGCGAACGCCGTAGCGGGGCACCACAAGCGGTGCCCGCCGAACCGTCCCTCCGGGTATGCCAGGGACGCCCGCGGCGGGCCCGGTGCGGGCGAGCTCCTCGGTCGCCGGCAGCCCGGACCACCCGCCGCCTTGCAACGCCGGGACGGGGTCACCCGCCGCGGCGGCCCAACCCGCGGGCACCGACATCGGGCCGATCCGGCCGGCGCGGGCCAGCGCCGCATTGACGTTCCCCAGACCGGACGCGGCGCCGCTGAGCGCGGGAACCTTGGGGAGCGCGGCCGGAACCGCGGCGAGATTCGGCAAAATGCCCAAGTTCTTGTCGGCCTGGATGATTCCGGCGTTGAATCCCTCCGCCGTGAACAGTGATCGGAAGGCGACCTGGGTGCCCAGGATGGTGTCAAGGACGCGAAAGTCGAGCGGGATTTCCGAGGCCCCGGGCGCGGCCTGCGCGCCCGCGTTTGAACCGGTGGTGCTGGCGTCGGCTTGGGCGACGGCGGCGCTTTGGGCGCTCACCCCATCCGGATCGGTGGCTTGGCGCGGGGCGGAGAAGGGCGAAAACTGCACCGCCGCAGTAGAACTGGCGGAATAGCTGTACATCGCGGAAGCGTCCTGGGCCCAGAAATCGGCGTACTGGGCCTCGTTTGCCGCGATCGCGGCGGTGTTCTGCCCGAAGAAGTTCGTTGCCACCAGCGTCGCCAACTGCGTGCGGTTGGCCGCGACCACGGGTGGGGGCACGGTCATGGCGCGCGCCAGCTCGTAGGCCGCCGCCGCCGTCCGGGCCTGCATGGCCGTCTGCTGTGCCCGCTCGGCCGTCGCGTACAGCCATCCAACATAGGGGGCGGCGCTGGCCGCCATCGCCTGGGATGCCGGCCCGTGCCAGTACAGGTTGGTCAGGCCGGACAGCACCGATTCGTACACGGCGGCCGTGATGCTCAACTCGGCGGACACCGAGTCCCAGCTTCCCGCAGCGGCCAACAACGAGCCCGACCCGGGACCCGCGTACATCCGGCCAGAGTTCACCTCTGGAGGTAGAAACCCGAAATCCATTGTCTTACAGCGCTATCAGCTGCGTACAGCGGCCCTGCCGGCGGTGCGTCACCCGGCGGCAGGCGGGCGTGGCATCACCGTGAGCCGCACGCCGTAGCGGGGCGGGACGCCCGCGCCGGCGGTTCGCGAGGCGCCCCCGCCCGGCATGCCGGGGTAACCGGGGTAACCGGACGCCATCGGCTCCTCGGTCCCCGGCAGCGTGGTGAAGCCCGCCGGTGTCAACGGCGAGATGTGGGTGCTCGTCGGTGCGGCCCAACTCGCGGGCACCGACATCGGCCCGATCGAGCCGGCCCGCGAGAGCGTTGCCGTGACGTTGCCCAGCCCCCCGCCGAGGCCCCCACCGAGTCCCGCTGTGGCACCGCGGAGTGCGGGCGCTGCAAGCGCGGGGGCGGCGGCCACGGGCTTGGCGAGGATGCCCAGATTGTTCTCGGCCCCGATGATTCCGGACACGAACTGCTCCATGTTGTACGGGGCGCTGAAGCCGAGGCCCGTTCCTTGAATGGCATCCAGGACCCGGAAGGCGTTGGCATTGGCGTTGGCCGCGTTGGTGGTCGATGCGTCCAAGTAGTAGTAGTTGTTCACCGTCGTTCCGGTGGTGTCGTCCAGCGCCGAAAACGTCTGCGTGACGGCCTTGTTGGCGGCGGCGTTGCTGTTGGCCGCGGTCACGGCGGCCTTCTGGGCGCTCACCCCGGACTCGTTGGTGGAGTTGGTCGCGGGCGCAAACCGCGGCAACTGGGTCGCGGCCGCCGAGGACACCGAGTAGCCGGACATGGCGGCGGCATCCTGGGCCCAATAATCGGCGTACTGCGCCTCGGTGTCCGCGATGGCCGCGGTGTTCTGGCCGACGATGTTCGACGCCACCAGCGCCGCCAGCAGCGTGCGGTTGGCGGTGATCACGGGCGGGGGCACCGTCATCGCATACGCCTGCTCATAGGCCGCCGCGGCCGTCCGGGCCTGCATGGCCGTCTGCCTGGTCTGCTCGGCGGTCACCTGCAGCCACTCGGCGTAGCGGATGGCGGCGAACGCCATCGCCTGCGCTGCGGGACCGCGCCATTGCAGGTCCAGGCCCGAGAGCGCCGATTCGTAGCCCTCGGCGGCCGAACTCAGCTCGGCCGACAGCGCGTCCCAGCTTCCCGCCGCGGCCAACAGCGAGCCCATGCCGGGGCCCGTATACATCCGGGCGGAGTTGATTTCTGGTGGAAGAAAAGCCCAATCCATGTGGATACATCCCCTCAAAGTGCGGTCTGTGGACAGACGCCACTGGCGCCGGCGCTTGCCGCAACGGCGTTGATCAAAGTTGGTGGGGCCGTTCCCAGGCCGGCGTGACAAGCCGGCAAAGCTCATCCCCGCGTCGGGGGACGGGACGGCCGGGCGCGATCGCTCCGCGCCTGCCTAGCGGGCAGCGCGGTACTTATCGAGTTGGCGGACCGTGCGCACAGGGCATCGCGGGAGACCTTCGGTTTTTGGGCCCTTCAAAGGTCGCAGGTGCGGCCGACGTGTGCGGGGTTTTGTGTATTTCACGGCGCCGACCAGGCAGAATTAAGACTACGTTTGCCCATCGTTCATCTTCTGTTCACCGAATCGCCCTCTAGATCTACGCGTGTCGAATATTGAAAGTAATTGACGCGCTTGATATTTGGGCTAACCCCGGCGTCGGCCCGCCGTCAACCGCGGTGGTTGAAGCTGTCGACCACACCCCGCAGCATCTCGGGATTTCGGAGGAACGGCGTGATGATGTCGACCGGCAACGGGAAGACGACGGTCGAGTTCTGATCGGCCCCCAGCTCCAGCAGCGTCTGCAGGTAACGCAACTGCAGTGAGGCCGGGCTCTTCGACAGGGTCTCGGCGGCCTCGCGCAGCTCCTCCGAGGCCTGCAACTCGCCGCGGGCGTTGATGACCTTGGCGCGGCGCTCGCGTTCGGCCTCGGCCTCACGCGCCATCGCTCGCTGCATCGACTCGGGGATCTCGACGTCTTTGATCTCCACGACACGGACCTGGATGCCCCAGGGTTCGGTCTGCTTCTCGATGATCGTGCGCAGGTCGCTGTTGAGGTCCTCGCGGTGGGCGAGCAGCGTGTCCAGGTCCGCCCGGCCCAGCAGCGAACGCAGGGTGGTCTGGGCGATCTGCGAGGTCGCGACCGCGTAATTCTCCACCGCCAGAATCGCTTTCAGCGGATCGGTCACCTGGAACATCACGACGGCGTTGACGCGGGCCGGCACGTTGTCGCGGGTGATCACCTCCTGCGGCGGAATGGTCAGCGTGACCAGGCGCTGGTCGACGCGAATCATCTTGTCCAGAAGCGGAATGAGGAGCCGCAGCCCCGGGGCGTACAGCGGACGTACATGTCCCATCCGGAACACCACCCCGCGTTCGTACTCGCGCAGCACCACCAGCGACCACGTCGCCAGTACCACAAGCACAACGAATCCGGCGGCGATGAGACCGATCACCAGTGTGGTCATGTCGTGTTGTCCTCCTTGGGCTTCCAGCCGCCCCAGCGCGTGGAGTAGCGGTCGATCGCCGCGGCCACCTGATCCTCGATCGCGGTGCGGTGCGGCAGGTGTTCGGGCGCGTTCGACGGAGTGTTCCACAGGTGGCGGACGAGCGGCGCTCCGAGCAGCGCGACCAGCAGCACGGTCGCCATCAGGACCAGCGCGTCCGCTGCCGAGTGGTTGGCGATCAAGGTGGCCAGCGGTAACACGATGCCCAATGCCGCCACGCAGCAAGCGATTCCGCGGTGAAACCGGCCGGCGTCCGAATGCGGCCACGGGTCGATCTCGCGGCTGATCTCGCGTCCGTGCTCGGATGTGGTGCAGTCGGATTTGACGGGGCAGCTGTTGCAGACCACCGGCAGCGCGCGGTACCGCATGACCCGATGCTTGGGATCGAACGACGTCGGCCACAGCCAGTGGTCCTGCGGACATATCCAGGCGTCATGGTCGGGCCGGTAGGAGAATTGGCCTGTGCGCCAGCGCGCCGCGTGCGCCGACGCCCGTCGGGCCATGACGTCGAAACTCCACCCCACGGCCAACAGGGCCAGGGAGTACCCCGCGATCAACCACACCGAGGTCGCCGGCGCGGTCACCGTCAATCCTTCGCCGGCACCGCGGCGCCGGCCCCCGGCTCGACCGCGGCCTGGGTGTACAGCGGACTCTCGGGCAGCTCCTGCGCCGTCGTGCCCGACCGGAAATTGCGCAGCGCGATCCAGGCGATCCAGACGAACGGCAGTACGCCGCCGACGATCAGGATGACGTCACCGGGTAGCCGCAGCCATTCGAGTACCGCGTTGCCCGGCTTGGTGATGTAGCCCAGCGACCTCGCCTCGAAATAGCCGTCGTTGACCGAATGGTAGAGCTGCAGCACGCCCAGCGGCAGCAGGGTGGCGAACACCATCCACGCCAGTCCGATGTTCATGCACCAGAACGAGATTCGCGCCAGCTTCTCCGGCCACTTGTCGGCCGGGATCACGTACCGGAAGGCGAACATGGCCAGGCCGACGGCGAGCATGCCGTAAACACCCATCATCGCCGCGTGCCCGTGGTTGGCCGTCAGGGCGGTGCCGATCTGGTAGTAGGACACGATGGGCAGGTTGATCAGGAACCCGAAGATTCCCGCCCCCAAGAAGTTCCAGAATCCGACCGCGACCAGGAACATCACCGCCCAGCGATGCGGGAACGGGTTGGCGTCGCCGGACTGCTGGCGCGCCCCGAGTTGGAGGAACGCCCAGGCCTCGACGGTCAGGAAGGTCAGCGGAATGACTTCGGCGGCGGAGAAGAATGCTCCCAGCGCCATGTGCTCCACCGGTGTGCCGGAGAAGTACAGGTGGTGCATGGTGCCGATGACGCCGCCGGCCGAGTACAGGATGACGTCGAGGAAGATCACGCCCAGGGCGATCCGCTCGCGCACCACGCCGAGCAGAACGAACATGTAGGCCACCATCACGGTGGTGAACAGCTCGAGGAAGTCCTCCACCCATAGGTGCACGACCCAGAATCTCCAGAAGTCGGCGACGGTGTAGTGGGTGTCGCTGCCGGCCAACAGCCCGACGGCGTAGAAGGCCGGGATGGCCAGCCCGGAGAAGAAGAACAGCCAGGGCATGTTCATCTTCGACTCGGTCTTGAGCCTGCCGCGGATGCCGCGCCAGATGATGGCGATCCACAAGAACATGCCGACGATCAGCAGGACCTGCCACAGCCGCGGCAGGTCGAGGTACTCCCACTGCTGGGAGAACAGCCCGCCCGCGGGGATCACGCCGTAGATGGACAGCGCTTCACAGATCAGCGAGCCGAAGACCACCACGGCGACCGCCCCGAGCAGCGCGTACGCGAGCAACGCCTGACGCCTGGGTTCGCGACGCGCGATGAATGGCACCAAGAAGATGCCACCGGCCAAAAAGGCCGCCGCCGTCCAGAACAGCGAGAGCTGCAGGTGCCAGGTGCGGGCGAGGTTGTACGGCAGCACGCGGGCCAGGTCCAAGCCGAAGAAGTTCGACAGGTCGGCGCGGTAGTGCTCGGCGGCCGCGCCCAGCAGTGTCTGCGCCAGGAACAGCACCGAGACGATGGCGAAGAACCAGATGCAGGCGCGTTGCGCGGGCGTCAGGCTCACCTCGCCGGGTTGGCGGAAGGACAGGGTGGACGACTCGGCGCTGTGCCAGCCGACCTTCTGGCTCCAGCGGCCGTAGACCGCGAACATGATGCCGATGCCGCCCAGCAGGGCGATCAGCGACAGCGCCGACCAGACGATCACCGGAGCGGTGGGGCCGTTGTCGACTCGTGGCTCGGCGGGCCAGTTGTTGGTGTAGGTGTACCGGTGCCCGGGGCGTTCGGCCGCCGCCGCCCATGCCGTCCAGGCGAAGAACCCGGTCAGTTCACGGATTTGCGCCCTGTCGGTGATCATGTGGGGCAGCAGACCGTATTTCGTCGAATTCTCCCCGAAGTAGGCCGCGTACCGGTTCTGGATGTGGTCGAACGCCGCGGCCTGCCGATCGGTGAACACCAACGTCTTGGTCACCGGGTTGTAGCGGTTGGTGCGGAATTCGGTGACCACCCGGTCGCGCGGCTCGCTGACACCCTGCGCCCGCAGTTGATCGGCGACGTCCTGCGTTGCCGCGCGCAGGTATTCGGCGGTGTAGTCGGGTCCCAGGTAGGCGCCGTGGCCGAGCACCGAGCCGTATTCCATCAGTCCGCGCGCCTGGTAGAGCTCCTGCCCGCGGGTGATGTCCTCGCCGGTGAACAGCAGCTGACCGGATTCGCTGACGACCTTGTCCGGCATCGGCATCGACGCCGAATAGGTGCGGTAGGCCAGAATGCCCATCACCAGGAAGCCGAAGATCATGACGAGGGCGACACCCTGGACCCAGCCTTTGCCGACCAGGGGCTGTGCGGACGACGTCTGGGCAGCGGACTCTTCAGTGGCCATTCGGTGAACTCCCTGGTGGACGGCGGGGCTGGTCCGGGTCACGCATGTCAAACCCTAGTTTCGGCCCCACCCGATTGAAAGGGACTTCTGGCACCCAATCGGGGACCAATGCCTCTGGGAGGCGCCCTCGCGCGCCAATAACGTGGGTTCATCAGGGGATTCGTCCCCCCGGCTCGATGAGGGAGGCCGCGATGAGCGACATGAAGGCAGCCCCGACGATCGTCGTCGGCGTAGACGGCTCGAGGGCCGCGACTCACGCGGCGGTGTGGGCCATCGACGAAGCGATCGAGCGGGACATTCCGCTGCGCCTGGTGTACGCCATCGATTCGCGCGACGCGCGCAACGCCCACGATTCCGATGTGGCCTACGCCGCGGCGCGCGCCGCGCTGTTCGACGCGCGCGCGGCCGTCGAGGCGACCGGCCGGCCGGTCAAGGTGGAAACCGAAATCCTTTGGGGGCGGCCACTGACCAAGCTGCTGGACGAATCGCGATGGGCGGCGATGGTCTGCGTCGGATCGCTCGGCCGCAACCACGCGCTGCGCGGGCAGGGGGCGGTGGCCGCGCGCCTGGCCGGATCGGCGCTGTGCCCTGTGGCGGTCGTCCACCAGCCGCCCGGCGCGCCGGCAAGCCCCGCCGTCACCGCCGTCGTCGCCCAAGTGGACAATGGTTCGGTGCTGCGTCACGCGTTCGAGCAGGCCAGGATGCGCGGGGTCGCCCTGCGGGCAATCTGCTTGCGCACTCCCGAGGCGCCGGACGACGTCGTGTACCAAAACCGTTCGGCGCGAGCGCAATTGAGCCGCCGACTGGCCCGGTGGACGCGCCTGTATCCGGACGTGCCCGTCGAATCGGCCGTCGTCCGCGGGGGCGTCGAGCGTTACCTGGCCACCGACGCCGAGCCCGGCCACGTGTTCGTCGTCGACGCGTGCCTCGCCGACAACTTGTGCGGCTCGTACACCGCGAAGAGCTCGATTCTCACCGTACGATGCGGCAACCTATAAGGAACCGATCCCGGGAGCGACGCCTTGGTCAGAGTCTTCTTGGTCGACGACCACGAGGTGGTGCGGCGCGGCCTGATCGACCTGCTGGGCGCGGACCCCGACCTCGACGTGGTCGGTGAGGCGGGCTCAGTCGCCGAGGCGCTGGCCCGGATCGGGGCGGCCAATCCGGACGTCGCCGTGCTCGACGTCCGGTTGCCCGACGGCAACGGTATCGAGCTGTGTCGAGACCTGTTGTCGCGCATGCCCGATTTGCGCTGCCTGATCCTGACGTCGTACACCTCCGACGAGGCGATGCTGGACGCGATACTGGCCGGCGCCAGTGGATACGTCGTCAAGGACATCAAGGGGATGGAGTTGGCCCGTGCCGTCAAGGAGGTGGGCGCGGGGCGCTCGCTGCTCGACAACCGGGCCGCGGCTGCGCTCATGGCGAAGCTGCGCGGCGGCGCCGAGCGCGAGGACCCGCTGTCGGGCCTCACCGATCAGGAGCGCAAGCTGCTGGCGCTGCTCAGCGAGGGCCTGACCAACAAGCAGATCGCGGACCGGATGTTCCTGGCCGAGAAGACGGTGAAGAACTACGTGTCGAGGTTGCTGAGCAAGCTTGGCATGGAGCGCCGCACCCAGGCAGCGGTGTTCGCAACGGAATTGAAGCGCACACGCCCGGACGGGGACCGGTGAGGTGACCACGGCCGATCAGGACGACGCGGGAATGCGGTTGCGCCGCACGCTGTCCCAGCTGCGCCTGAGCGAACTGCTGGTCGAGGTGCAGGACCGGGTGACCCAGATCGTCGAGGGCAGGGACCGGCTCGACGGCCTGCTCGAGGCGATGCTGGTGGTGACCTCGGGGCTGGAGCTCAACGCCACCCTGCGCTCGATCGTGCGGTCGGCGACCAGCCTCGTCGACGCCCGCTATGGCGCCCTGGAGGTCCACGGCGCCGACAACCGGGTGGTGCACTTCGTCTACGAGGGTGTCGACGAGGAAACGGTGCGGCGCATCGGTCATCTGCCCGAAGGCCGGGGGGTCATCGGACTGCTCATCGACGAGCCGAAGCCGCTGCGGCTGGAAGACGTCGCGCAGCACCCGGCCTCGGTCGGGTTTCCCGAAAACCATCCGCCCATGCGGACGTTTCTCGGTGTTCCGGTTCGGTTGCGCGACAACGCTTTTGGCACGCTGTACCTGACCGAGAAGACCAACGGCCAACCGTTCAGCGTCGACGACGAGGTGCTGGTTCAGGCGCTGGCCGCGGCCGCGGGGATCGCGATCGCCAACGCCCGGCTCTACGAGCAGGCCAAGGAGCGCCAGTCGTGGATCGAGGCCACGCGTGACATCGCCACCGAGCTGCTGTCGGGCAGCGAGCCCGCGACGGTGTTCCGCCTGGTCGCCGAGGAGGCGCTCAAGCTGACCGCGGCTGACGCGGCCCTGGTGGCCATCCCGGCGGGTGAGAAGGAGCCCGCGGCCGAGCTGCTGGTCATCGAAACCATCGGCAGCGCAGTCGCTTCCGTCGGCGGCAGCGCGATACCGGTGGCCGGCACGCCGCTCGGTGAGGTGTACACCACGAGCGTCCCGCGGCGCGTCGAGCGCCTCGAACTCGACGGCGTGGACGACGCGGGACCCGCGCTGCTGCTGCCGCTGCGGGCCGCCGACACCGTCGCCGGCGTCGTGGTCGTGCTCCGCCACGGCAGCCCGGGCTCCTTCGGCGACGAGCAGCTCGAGATGATGGCCGCCTTCGCCGATCAAGCCGCCCTGGCGTGGCAGCTAGCCACCTCGCAGCGCCGCATGCGCGAACTCGACGTGCTCACCGACCGCGACCGCATCGCCCGCGACCTGCACGACCACGTGATCCAGCGCCTGTTCGCCGTCGGCCTGGCGCTGCAGGGCACCGTGGCCAGGGCGGCCGAACCCGAAGTGCGGCAACGTCTTTCCGAAGCTATCGACGACCTGCAGGGCGTCATCGGTGAAATCCGCACCACCATCTTCGATCTGCACGGCGCGTCGCAAGGCATCACCCGGCTGCGCCAGCGCATCGACGAGGCGGTGGGCCAGTTCGCCGGCTCCGGACTGCGCACCACTGTGCAGTTCGTCGGGCCGCTGTCGGTGGTCGGCGCCGCGCTGGCCGACCATGCGGAGGCGGTGGTCCGCGAAGCCGTCAGCAACGCCGTCCGTCACGCGCAGGCCACCACCGTGACGGTCCGGGTCGCGGTCGACGACGACCTGACGATCGAGGTGGCCGACAACGGGCGCGGGATGCCGGATCAGTACACCGGCAGCGGCCTGACGAATCTGCGGCGACGGGCCGAACAGGCCGGCGGCCGGTTCGACATCGACGGCGCGCCGGACACGGGGGGACGGTGCTGCGCTGGTCAGCCCCGCTGCTCCAATAGCCCTGCCCACTCGACGATTTCGGATACGTCCCGGCGCGGCGTCGACGGCAGCGGATCGGCGTTGATCGGGGGCCAGCCCACCCGTAGCAGCATCTGCGGGTAGCCGCCGCCGTCGAACACGTCGGCGCGCACGGCCTCGCGCGTCTCGCGGACTTCCAGCGGCTCGGTGATCGGGCAGCACGCCAGCCCCAGCGCCGTCGCGGTCAGGGCGACCATGCTCGTCGCCTCCCCGGCGCGCAGCCGCGACAACCGGTCGTCGCCTTCGGTGCCCAGCGCCAGGATCGCGGCGCCGTCCTCGGCGGGCGACGCGCCGGAGGGGGCCAGCATCGGTTCGGCGAACAGCCGGCCCGGGATCGGGGCGCTGCGGTCCGACGGCGGGGTATTCCTGGCCGGCACCCCTGCCACCGAACCGTAGCGCCCGCTCCACCTGGTGAGCTCCACCAGGTAGTCGTGATTGGTGATGTGGGCCCAGACTGACTGCGCCACAATGTCTTTCATCCGGTCCACCGCATCGACCTGGCGTAGCATGACCCCGCTGCGGGCGGCCCGGGCCGCCATCAGGGCGATGTCGCCCGGCGCCACCGGCCACCAGCTGTAGGCCCGCCGGTCGGTGCGTCGCCGCGGGATGGCCGCGGCCAGCGCGATGTCGACCTGGTCGGGGGAGTGCGGCATCACCTCGACGGCGGCCAGGTAGCCGGCGTCGTCGGGGTCGGGGAGGCGATGCACCTTGGCCTTCCAGCCCAGCGCGGCCAGGGCCACGACGCAGTGATGCAACGCGGCGCCGCAGCTGATCATCAGGTCGCGGCCGTCCGGGTCGGTGTTCTCCAGCTGCCGGTTGGGCTCGCAGTAGAACTCGAGGTCGGCGCCGCCCACCCGCCACCGCCATGGCTGCGTGTTGTGGATCGAGGGCGCCCGCCCGGCCAGCGTCAGCGCCGTCCGGATGGTCACGGCGTCGGGGAAATAGGGATACATGATTGCCTCTCCGGCCTCACGGTGAGCACCCGCGATCATGACCTCCAGCTTCGTGCGTCGACACCGCAGGCGGGAGAGGCGAAAGCCCCGTACACAAGGGACTTTCGGCCCTGCCGCCCACCGGCGCCCGCGGCGGATAGTGGACGCATGGACCTGGCCGACCGGACCGACATCGAGGTGCTGCTGCGACGCTTCTACGAACGCGCGCTCGTCGACGATGTCCTATCCGAGCCGTTCGCGCAGCTGCGCGCGGCCGGGCTGGACGGGCACATCCCCACGATGTGCGACTTCTGGGAGACGGTGCTGTTTCGCGCAGGCCGGTGCCGGGGCAGCGCGCTGAACGTCCACCGCGACATCCACGACCGCACACTGCTGTCGGCCGACCACTTCCGGCGCTGGCTCGACCTTTGGTGTCACACGGTGGACGAGATGTATCGCGGCCCGGCGGCCGAGCGGGCGAAGGTGCAGGCCGCCAGGATCGCGTGGGCGATACACCGCCGGCTGGTGGGCGTGGACGCGCGCGAGCCCGACGCCCTCGTGGCCCGCTGAACCGTTCAGGCGAAGCTCGCGTGCGGGTCCGGCTCCGGCCCGAACCGGAAATGACGACCGGTGACTTCGGTCGGGGTGATCCGCACATAGTGCGGCTTGGGCATGGCCGTCCACGGCAGTAATTGCGCGCGGTCGGCCCTGGCAATGTCCGCGTTGGTTTTCAGCAGCCGAGCGCGACCGCGGACGATGACGCTCCAGCCCTCGACGAGGGTGTGATCGTCCACCTCGAAAACCACCGCGTGGTTCGCCACGGCCGAGAACAGTTTGGTGCCCTCGGCGGTCCGGAACAGCACGGTGCGGTCTTGGGCCACGAAGTTGACCGGAAAGATCTCGGGCTCACCGGCGAAATTGGTGACCAGCCGGCCCAGCGTGACGCTGCCCAACCGATTCCAGCTCTCGTCTTCAGTAAGCACGCTCACCGGTTCGTCGCTCCGCACGATCCCAATCTAGCCGTGGCTGACCCGAAGCAACTTGGCCAAGCTCGGCAGCTTGACGCGGGGGCGCCCGTGCGGCTCGCCGGCCGCCCGCTCGTGGGCGTCGATGAGCTCCCAATGCGCCGAGGTGACCAGTTTGGGCTGGCGCGAGGCCAGCCATTCGGCCAGCTGGTCGGCGTGGTCGTGCGGGAAATCCGCCAGGCCGCCGCCATCGGGGGGGGCGACGCTGGCCAGGTCGGCGAGCAGCGTGTCCACCGTGTCCTGGGAGTCCTTCTTGTTGGTGCCGATGACGCCGGTCGGCCCGCGCTTGATCCACCCGACCACGTATTCGTTGCGGCTCCCGTCGACCCGGCCCCCGCTATTGGGGATCGTCGCGGTCTTCTCGTCGAACGGCAGCCCCGGCGTGGGCACGCCGCGGTAACCGACCGAGCGCACCACCAGCTGCACCGGCAGCTCCTCGCGCTCGCCGGTGTCGTTCGCGGAGACCCGCCCGTTGGCGTCGGTGACGAGCTCGTTGCGGCCGAGCACAATCCGCTCAACCCGGCCCTCGCCCTTGATCTCGATCGGCGAGGTCATGAAGCGCAACACGATCCGGCGATGCCCCGGGCGCGGGGAGCGCTTCGCGTAATCACGCAGCACGTTGATGTTCTGCTTGGCCGTCTTGCCGGCCGCGGCGGCGTCCTCGTCGCTCACGCCCTCGAGCTGCGCAGGGTCGACGATCACGTCGACGTTCTCCAGATCGCCCAGCTCGCGAAGTTCGAGCGTGGTGAACGCGGTCTGCAGTGGCCCGCGCCGGCCGATGACCACCACTTCGTCGACCCCGCACGGCCGCAACGACTCCAGCGCGTGGTCGGCGATGTCGGTCTGGCCCAGCACGTCGGGATCGGTGACCAGGATGCGCGCGACGTCGAGGGCGACGTTGCCGTTGCCGACGACCACGGCGCGCGCGCCCGACAGGTCGGGCGTGGCCTCCTCGAAGTTGGGGTGCGCGTTGTACCAGCCCACGAAATCGACGGCGGCGATGCTGCCCGGCAACTCCTCGCCGGGGATGTTCAGCGCGCGGTCGGACTGGGCCCCGACGGCATAGATGACGGCGTCGTAACGCTCGGCGAGCTCACTGGCTTGCACGTGCTCGCCGACCGAGACGTTGCCGAAGAAACGGAACCGCGGATCTTGGGCCGTCTTCTCGAATTGCTTGCTGATCGACTTGATCTTCGGATGATCGGGCGCGACGCCGGAGCGCACCAGCCCCCACGGGGTGGGGAGCATCTCCAGCATGTCAACGGCGACATCGATGTCCTGCGACGCGTCGGCCGCCTTCAGCAAGGAGGACGCGGCGAAGAACCCCGACGGTCCGGAGCCGACGATTGCAACGTGGTACGGGCGCATTCTCGACCTTCTATTCGGGCCACGTCAGCGCCGGGGGCTTCCAAAATAGGCCGGCGCGCAACGCGGGGCGCACATGATCGTGCCTCGACTCTAAACGCATGACCGCTGGTCGTGACCTCAGCACTCGCCGGTGGCCGAGCAGGCTGGCGGCCCCCGGTAACGTTGTCGGCTGTGGAACCCGACCGTCAAGCCGACATCGCCGCCCTCGACTCCACCCTGACCACGGTGGAGCGGGTGCTCGATGTGGACGGTCTGCGCGCCCGCATCGAGAAGCTCGAACACGAGGCGTCCGATCCTCAGTTATGGGACGACCAGACCCGCGCCCAGCGGGTGACCAGCGAGTTGTCCCACGCCCAGGGCGAGTTGCGCCGGATCGAGGAGCTGCGGGGGCGTCTGGACGACCTTCCGGTGCTGTACGAGCTGGCGGCCGAGGAGGGCGAGGGCGCGGCAGAGGCGCTGGCCGAGGCGGACGCCGAGCTGAAGGCGCTGCAGGCCGAGATCGAGGCCACGGAGGTGCGCACCCTGCTCTCGGGCGAGTACGACGAGCGCGAGGCGCTGGTCACGATCCGTTCCGGCGCCGGTGGGGTGGACGCCGCCGACTGGGCCGAGATGCTGATGCGGATGTATATCCGGTGGGCCGAGCAGCACAAGTATCCCGTCGAGCTGTTCGACACCTCCTACGCCGAAGAGGCCGGCATCAAGAGCGCGACGTTCGCCGTGCACGCCCCGTTCGCCTACGGCACGCTGTCGGTGGAGCAGGGCACCCATCGGCTGGTGCGAATCAGCCCGTTCGACAACCAGAGCCGGCGTCAGACCTCGTTCGCCGAAGTCGAGGTGCTGCCTGTGGTGGAGACCACCGATCACATCGACATCCCGGAAGGCGATGTGCGCGTTGACGTTTACCGCTCGAGCGGCCCGGGCGGCCAATCCGTGAACACCACCGACTCCGCGGTACGTTTAACCCACGTCCCAACGGGTATCGTCGTCACTTGCCAGAACGAAAAATCGCAATTGCAGAACAAGATCTCGGCGATGCGAGTGCTTCAGGCAAAGTTGTTGGAGCGCAAGCGATCCGAAGAACGCGCGGAGCTGGACGCGTTAAAAGGCGAAGGCGGCAGTTCGTGGGGTAACCAGATGCGCTCCTACGTGCTGCACCCCTATCAGATGGTCAAGGACCTGCGGACCGAATACGAGGTCGGCAATCCGGCGGCCGTCCTGGATGGAGACATCGACGGATTCCTGGAAGCGGGAATCCGTTGGCGCAACCGAAAAGATGACGAATAACACAAGCATTCTTGCGGCCTCGATGACGCACCATTGGCACGACTTCTGGCGGGGCGAGATCGGTGAGTGGATCATCACCAGGGGTCTGCGGATCGCCATGGTGCTGATCGCGGCGGTGCTGGCGGCGAGGTTCGTCAACTGGGTGGCACAGCAGGTGACCCGGCAGCTCAACCTCGGCTTCGCCGAAAGCGACGCGCTGGTGCGCTCGGAAGCCTCCAAGCACCGCCAGGCCGTGGCCTCGGTGATCTCCTGGGTATCGGTCGTCATCATCGGCATCTGGGTCATGCTGCAGATCGCCGACGTGCTGCAGTTCTCGGTGGGGGGTCTGGTCGCCCCGGCCACCGTGGTCGGCGCCGCCCTGGGTTTCGGCGCCCAGCAGTTGGTGAGAGACCTGCTGTCCGGCTTTTTCATCCTGGTGGAGCGGCAGTACGGCTTCGGGGATCTGGTCACCCTCACCGTCGTTGCCGCCACGGAAGCCAGCGGCACCGTCGAGAACGTGACGTTGCGGGTGACCCGGCTGCGCTCGCCGGACGGCGAGGTGCTGACCATCCCGAACGGGCAGATCGTCAAGGTGGTCAACCTGTCCAAGGATTGGGCGCGCGCGGTGGTGGACATCCCCGTGTCGACCAGCGCCGACCTGAACCGGGTCAACGAGGTCCTGCACCAGGAATGCGACCGCGCGATGGACAACCCCGTGCTGGGGGCATTGCTGCTGGACGCGCCCACCGTGATGGGCGTGGAGAGCATCGAAGTGGACACCGTCACCTTGCGTATGGTGGCCCGCACCCTGCCCGGCAAGCAGTTCGAGGTCGGCCGGCAGCTGCGTGTCCTGGTCATCCGCGCGCTGGCCCGCGTCGGGATCGTGACGGCGGCGGACGCGCGGGTGGAGCTGGTCGACGACGCGTCCGTCCCGGCCGCCGAACGGCAAACCGACGATGACGTCCAAGGTGCGGGGCAGAAGCGGTGAAATTCACCCTGAACATCCTCGAGAAGCGCGGCGACGACACGGATGCCGAACATCGCTGGCCCAATTACGTCTTCGGCGGGCGGATGCGCACGTCGACCCTCGTGCTGATCATCGCCTTTTTCCTGGTGTGGTGGACCTACGACACCTACCGCCCGGCACCGGCGCCCAAGCCCCCGGCCCAACAAGTTGTGCCGCCGGGGTTCGTGCCCGATCCCAACTACACGTGGGTGCCGCGCAGCCGCGTGCAGCAGCCGCCGGCCACCGTCACCTATACGCCGACCCCGACGACCACGCCGCCGCCTCCACCGCCGCCACCCCCGGTGACCACGACCACCACCACCACCACCACGCCGCCGTTCCAGATGCCGCAGCTGCCGTGCATACTCCCGGCGCCGTTCTGCCCTCCGAGCACGAGCCCGCCCACGCCGACGCCCGAGCAACCGCAGCCGGGCCCCGGTCCGACCCCCACGACGTCGCCCCCGGCCCGTTGACTTCGCCTGCCAGCGAAAATCACCGCTACACTGGCGTGCCGTGATGATCACCCTGGACCACGTCAGCAAGAAGTACAAAAGCGCGGCCCGTCCCGCATTGGAGGACGTCAACGTCAAGATCGACAAGGGTGAATTCGTCTTCCTGATCGGCCCGTCGGGGTCGGGCAAGTCGACGTTCATGCGGCTGCTGCTCGGCGAGGAGAACCCGACCTCCGGCGACATCCGGGTGTCGAAGTTCCACGTCAACAAGCTGCGCGGTCGTCACGTACCGAAGCTGCGTCAGGTGATCGGAACGGTCTTTCAGGACTTTCGCCTGCTGCAGCAGAAGACCGTGTACGAGAACGTCGCCTTCGCGCTGGAAGTGATCGGCAAACGCAGCGACGCGATCAACCGCGTGGTGCCCGACGTGCTGGAAACCGTCGGCCTGTCGGGGAAGGCAAACCGGCTGCCCCACGAGCTGTCCGGCGGCGAGCAGCAACGCGTGGCGATCGCGCGGGCCTACGTCAACCGGCCGCTGGTGCTGCTGGCGGACGAGCCGACGGGCAACCTCGACCCAGATACCAGTAAGGACATCATGGATTTGTTGGAGCGGATCAACCGCACCGGGACGACGGTGTTGATGGCGACGCACGACCATCACATCGTCGACTCGATGCGCCAGCGCGTCGTCGAGCTGTCGTTGGGCAGGCTGGTGCGCGACGAGCAGCGTGGCATCTACGGGATGGACCGCTAAGTGCGCTTCGGCTTCCTGCTCAACGAGGTCCTGACCGGCCTTCGCCGCAACGTCACGATGACGGCCGCGATGATCCTGACGACCGCCATCTCGATCGGGCTGTTCGGCGGCGGCCTGCTGGTGGTACGGCTGGCCGACAACTCCCGGGAGATCTATCTCGACCGCGTCGAGACGCAGGTCTTCCTGACCGACGACATCTCCGCCAACGACGCGACGTGCGCCTCAGCTCCGTGTAAGGCGCTGCGCGAGAAGGTCGATGCGCGACAGGACGTCAAGTCGGTGCGGTTCGTCAACCGGCAGGACGCCTACAACGACGCCATCAAGAAGTTCCCGGAGTTCAAGGACGTCGCGGGCAAGGACTCGTTCCCCGCGTCGTTCATCGTCAAACTCAACAATCCCGAACAGCACGCGGAATTCGACGCAGCAATGCAGGGGCAGCTGGGGGTGCGCAGCATCCTCAACGAGAAGGATCTGATCGACCGGCTGTTCGCGGTGCTGGACGGGTTGCGGGATGCCGCGTTCGCCGTCGCGCTGGTGCAGGCGGTCGGGGCGATCCTGTTGATTGCCAACATGGTGCAGGTCGCGGCCTACACCCGACGCACGGAGATCGGGATCATGCGGCTGGTGGGCGCCAGCCGGTGGTACACCCAGCTGCCCTTCCTGGTGGAGGCGATGCTGGCCGCGTCCATCGGTGTCGCGATCGCGGTCATCGGCCTGATGTTGGTGCGGGCCTTGTTCCTGGACAACGCGCTGAGCCAGTTCTACCAAGCTCACCTGATCGCCAAGGTCGACTACGCCGACATCCTCTATATCTCGCCGTGGCTGTTTCTGCTCGGCGTGTCGATGGCGGCCCTGACGGCGTACGCGACCTTGCGCCTCTATATCCGGCGGTAGCTGTGGCCAAGGGATCCGGCCGGGCCAAGGCGGCGGGCGGCAAAGGTGGCAGCAAACAAGTTGTGGCCACCAATCGCAAAGCGCGGCATAACTATTCGATCATCGAATCGTTCGAGGCCGGGGTCGCGCTGCAAGGCACCGAGGTCAAAAGCCTGCGCGAGGGCCAAGCTTCGTTAGCTGACGCCTTCGCAACGATCGACGACGGCGAAGTGTGGTTGCGCAACTTGTACATTGCGGAGTACCAGCACGGTAGCTGGACCAATCATGACCCCCGGCGCAACCGAAAGTTGTTGTTACATCGGCAACAAATCGACAGGCTGGTCGGCAAGATTCGAGATGGTAACCTCGCCTTGATGCCGCTGTCTCTGTATTTCTCCGAGGGCAAGGTCAAGGTCGAACTGGCTCTTGCGCGCGGCAAAAGGGCTTACGACAAACGCCAGGACATGGCCCAGCGCGACGCACAGCGCGAAGTGGTCCGTGAACTGGGGCGCCGAGCAAAGGGCATGACCTGATCGGGGCCGCGTACGCCCAGCTGTCAGCCGTTACGTACGGTGTCAGCGATTTTGTGGGCGGTGTCGCAGCTCGGCGGGTGGCCGCGCTGCGCGTCATGCTGGTCGCCTATCCGATCGAGACAGTTCTCCTCGGTGTGATGGCCATCTTCGTCGGTGGCCCTATTCATGTCGGGGCCGTTCTGTGGGGGACCCTCTACGGAATCGGCATGGCCTTCGGCATGTGGGCGTTCTTCGCGGCGCTCGGTTCGGGACCGATCTCCGTCGTCTCACCGCTGGCGGCCGTGCTGAACGCCGCGGTACCCGTCGCGGTGGGTATGGCTCTGGGGGAGCGGCCGGGGCAGGCGGCCCTGGTGGGTGTCGTGCTGGCCCTGGGGGCGGTGATGCTGGTCAGCCGCGAGGCCCCCGTCGAGGGGACCCCGTATCGGTTCACCCCAAAAGTGGCCTGGCTCACGGTCGTTGCGGGCTCGGCGATGGGACTGAACCTGGTGTTTCTGCACCAGGCGCCCCACGTCTGCAAGCTCTGGCCGCTGGTCTTCGCCCGGGTGGCGGCCAGCCTGGTGATCTTCGCGATGGCCGCAACCAGCCAGAACCTGAAGATGCCGCGCGGCAAGCCGTTGCGGTTGGCGGTCGCCGTTGCCGTCCTGGACATCTTCGCCAACATCACCATGCTGGCGGCCCTGCACACCTGGCTGCTGTCGCTGGCCAGCATCCTGATCTCCCTGTATCCGGCGGCGACGGTCGTTCTGGCGATGGTCGTGCTGCGGGAGCGGGTGACCCGCTGGCAGGGGATCGGGATGGTGCTCGCCATGGGGTCCGTGGCGATGATCGCGTCGGCCTGACCGGCCTACGATCCTGACCATGGCCGATCGCCCCGTCACCAAACTCGACAAGTCCACCGTCCTCACCGGCCTCTTCGCCGTTTGGGACGACCTCGACGCGCTGTTGGCGGGCCTGTCCGAGGCGCAATGGCGGGCCGCGAGTCCGCTGCCGGGCTGGGACGTCAAGGCCTTGGTGTCGCACATGATCGGCACCGAGTCCTTCCTCGCCGGCATCGCCGCGCCCCAGCCCGACATCGACGTCTCCGCGCTGGAGCACGTGCGAAACGACATCGGAGCGATGAACGAGTGCTGGGTTCGCCATCTGGGCGCCCACGCGGATGCCGATGTGCTGGAAAGCTTCCGGGCGATCACCGACGACCGGCGCGCGGCCCTGACGGCCCTGTCCGATGAGGAGTGGAACGCGGTGACGGCGACCCCAACGGGCCCGGACACTTACGGCCGGTTCATGCGGATCCGGGTGTTCGATTGCTGGATGCACGAGCAAGACATCCGCGTCGCATTGGAGCGGCCGCCCTCCGACGACGAGCTCGCCGGCCCGGCGGCCTCGCTTGCCGTCGACGAGATCGCCGCCACGATGGGCTACGTCGTGGGCAGGCTGGCCAAGGCCCCCGAGGGTTCGCGCGTCCAGTTCGAGCTCACCGGCCCGCTGGCCCGCACCATCCGGGTCAGGGTCGACGGTCGGGCCGCCGTCGTCGACAGCTTCGCGGGACAAGAGCCGACGGCGACGATCCGGCTGGACGGGCTGCAGTTCACCAGGCTCGCCGGCGGCCGGCCGATGTGCCCCGCGCGCGCCCAGGACGTCGAACTCGGTGGCGACAAAGACGTGGCCGGCCAGATCGTCGAGCACCTCAACTTTGTGATCTGATCGCTTTTCGTCGCCTTTCGCGACGAACGTCGGGTTGATGCGTTGATCTGGGGGTTTTTCGCGCAACGAGTCGACGCTCGCAGCCCGGCCGGGGAAGATAATCTCGTTGCTGCTGGTTGATAGCCAGGTACCATTGATATTCCTGCCGAAAGTCGGTGGGGTGCGAGGGGCTGAAAGGTTTCGACTTCGCGCATCGAATCAAGGGAAGCGTGCCGGTGCAGGCAACCGACCACCGTAAGCGTCGTTGCAAACAGATAAGCGCCGATTCACATCAGCGCGACTACGCTCTCGCTGCCTAAGCGACAGCTAGTCCGTCAGACCGGGAACGCCCTCGACCCGGAGCCTGGCGTCAGCTAGAGGGATCCACCGATGAGTCCGGTCGCGGGACTTATCGGGACACCAACAGCGACTGGGATCGTCATCTCGGCTTGTTCGCGTGACCGGGAGATCCGAGTAGAGGCATAGCGAACTGCGCACGGAGAAGTCTTGAGGGAATGCCGTAGGACCCGGGTTCGATTCCCGGCAGCTCCACTGAAAGCGAACTGGCCAGAGCTCACAATGTCTGTCCAGTTCTTTTTCGATCACGGTCATCGGGCTGAGTTGTCCGCGCATCCCAAATCCTCTGTGTCTCTTCACTTATCGACCGATGGTGGATTTCCTGGAAGTTCCGTCCACCCCGACGGAATGTGGCGACGACCGCGGTCGGGACATCCTGCTCCAGCACTGGCATGGGCGCCCACTCGCAGGGTCTTGTGTGCACTAGGTCGACCGCTGCAGCGGTTTCGTCGGCGTCGTAGAAGTAAGAACCCGAGATACGGCCCAACCAGAACCACCCGTCGGTGTCGCGGGTCCACACAAACGAGCCCTCGTCAACCTCGGCGAATCGGCCGACCCGACGGACAAGCCGCTCCTGTTCGCCCGAGCGATCCACGTATTGCCCGAAGCCGCACAGCGCGAGCCGTCGAGCCCGATCGATCGTGGCCTGGTGCTCGACGGCATCGTTGCGGGATCGCATCGGCGCGCGGTAGACGGCGACCATCAGGGACACCGTGCCTCGGCGCCGCAGCCGAATGGCTGACGAGCGGTCAACAGCCCGTCTGCGCCGTTAGCTCTTCCAGACGACCTTGTCGACGCCGGCGGCGTCCCGGTAGACGACGCTGTCCGGCGCCGTGCCGCCTCGAACGTCGAAGTAGAGACGCCCGGTCGCCTGGGCGCCCGGCGCGATCGGCTGGTTCGGGAGGCCGTCTACTTCATGCCCTTTCATGACCGCGTAGGTCGAGCTGTTGACGGCACGTGCGTTGAAGTCGGCAATGACCGGAGTCGCGTTACCGCGCACACCTGTGGCCGTGACGTCGGAGTACCAGATGCCGTCGTTGTGGCCGCTGGGCTGCAAGTTGTTCACGGTGTAATTGATGGCTTCTGCGCCGTTTGCACTCGGAATCTCTGCGGATTGGCCAAACGCTACGACTTGCGGATCCGCCAGCGCCGGCGACGCCATCAGAATCCCCGCCGTCGCGATGCCGGCGGCGGCCGCCGTCGTCTTCATGGCAACCTTGGAGAGCATCATGGCAAAACCCCTTCCCTAGGTCCCTGCGGTCAAGAAGCGCTAGCCGCTTGCTCGACATCCCGGGAGGTATCCAGACTCGCCGGTTTCAAACCTGCTCGGGCGAGGTCAGAGGGTGAATCGTTCTAGCCTTTCGGACTCAGGACGACCACCGGGATGGGTCGTGACGTTCGCTTCTGATACTCCACGTAGCGGTTTTGGTTGTTCTTGTTGACGATCTGCCATAGCCGCGGGTAGTCGGGGTCCTCGGGCAGCACCGGTCGCGCGGTGACAGCGAAACGCCTTGGGCCGACGTTGATCTCGACGTCGGGGTTGGCTTTCAGGTTGTGGTACCAGCCGGGGGCTTCGGGCGCGCCGCCCTTGGAGGCGACGACCAGATATTTGTCACCGTCGCGGGCATAGGTCAGCGACGTCGTGCGTCGTTTACCGGTCTTCGCGCCGACGGTATGCAGTAGCAGGCTCGGTATCCACAGCGCGCGGTGACCGATCCAGCCGTTCGTCTTTTGATACACCGCGTCGTGCACTCGCAGCAGCTGCGGAAGCACCTTTTCCTCCACGAAACTCATAGCTGTCAGTCTCGCTCGGCGGCGCCGGTATTTACCAGGGGGTTCCTCGAAGCGGGAGGCAATTCGGACGTATATCCGCACATGGCCTCGGAGATAGCTATAGTCACCTCGGACTGAAGGGGCGGTTGGGGTCAAGGGGGGTCAGACGGTAATTGGCGCAAATATTGACATAGCTGCCCCCGTCGCGATTTCGCATGTATCTACCATTCTCGAGAGTTGCCCTTCACCCAGTTGGTGACGATGGCAGACGTTGAGAGCGTCAGCCCCGTCACGCAAGCGCGGGGCCTACGTCCGCCGAAGCCGGCATTTCGCCAAGACCTCGAAGGCCTGCGTGCCGTCGCGGTGTTGGCCGTCGTGCTCTTTCATGCCGGCGTGCCCGGTGTGGGCGGTGGGTTCACCGGCGTGGACGTGTTCTTCGTCATCTCGGGATTCCTCATCACCGGAATGCTTTACCGCGAGGTAAGCACTGCGGGCACCGTCCGGCTGGGCCGCTTCTACGGGGCGCGAGCCCGCCGGCTGCTGCCGGCATCGGCTGCGGTGGGCGTTGTCACCGCGATCGCCTCGGCGATCCTGTTACCCCCGTTGCAAGCCGAGGGCGTCATCGGTGACGGCATCGCCAGCGCGCTGTACATCGGCAACTACTGGTTCGTCTTCCACGGGATCGACTACCAACTTGCCTACACGCCGCCGTCGCCGTTCCAGCACTACTGGTCACTGGGCGTAGAGGAGCAGTTCTACCTGGTGTGGCCGGCCGTCATCATCGGTACGGCCTGGGCCATCCGGCGGCGGCGTCGGCGCGCCACGGGCGTGTCGTCCGAGCGTCCTTATGTCCTGGCCCTTGCGCTGGTCGCGGTCCTGTCGTTTGCCGCGTCGCTGCTGGCCACTCCGATCGTGCCTTCCGTCGCGTTCTTTTCACTGCCCACCCGGGCGTGGGAGTTGGCCGTGGGCGGCCTGGTGGCCCTGACGACCACCCAGTGGCGCCGGCTCGCGGCGCTGCCTGCGGCGATCGCCGGATGGGCAGGCCTGGCACTGATCCTGCTGGGTTGCACGGTCTTGAGCGTGACCACGCCCTACCCGGGCACGGCCGCCCTGCTGCCCGTGCTCGGCACCGCACTCGTGATCGGCGCTGGCTGCCTCCACCCCACTCGAGGGTGTGGGCACCTTTTGGCGTGGTCGCCGATCGGAGCCATCGGCCGAATTTCGTATTCGTGGTATCTCTGGCACTGGCCCGTGTTGTTGCTCGCGCCGCCGTTGCTGGGCCATCCGCTGGGACTGGTGGGCAGGCTGGCGACGGTCGCGATATCCGGCGGCCTGGCCGTGCTCACCCTGCGCTTCATCGAAAACCCGCTCCGCTTCGCCCCTTTCGTGCGCCGGTCCGCGTTCCGCAGCCTGTTGCTCGGTGGTGGTGCGACCGCGGTGGCGGTATGCGTGGGCGCGGCGTTGCTGGTGGCGATCCCCGCCCCCGTCGGTCACGGTGCCCCGGCGGCGGCGCTGAAAGTCACCGGGCCGATACCACCGGCGGGTGACAGCCTCGACGCGTACGACGCGGCGGTGCAGTACGCGTTTGCGCAAGTGCAGACGATGGTCGCGGTGTCCGCCGACCTCAAGGCGGTTCCGTCGAATCTCGACCCATCGATCGGCGCTGCTTCAGCCGAAAACCCGATCGCCTACTTCAAGGGTTGCTTGCGCAATTTTTTGGAGGCCGATCAGCCCGAGTGCATCAGCGGCGACAGGGCGTCGAAGACCGGCGTCGCCCTGGTCGGTGACTCGACCGCAGCGATGTGGATCCCTGCATTCCAGCAGGTCACCGGGCGGCGGCACTGGCGGCTGGAAGCCCTGACCAAGGGCGGCTGCCCGATGCTGGACCTGCCCATCATCAACCCGTTCCTGCGCCGGGAATTCACCGAGTGCGACAAGTGGCGCGATCTGGTCGTCGCCCGCCTGCGCAACCAGCATCCACAGTTGGTCGTGTTGAGCCTGTGGCGCAAATACGGTGACCGTTACGACTTTCCGGCCGGTGTCACGTCATACGACTCGGCCTGGCTCGGCAGCCTGACCCGACTCGTCCAGCAGCTGCGCGGTACCGGTGCCAAGGTGCTGGTGCTCGGGCCGGCCCCGGATCCGCACGCATTGGTGCCGACCTGCCTGTCCGGTCACCTCGATGACGCGACGGCCTGCGCGCCGCCGAGATCGACGGCGGTGAACGATCCGGGCATCGCCGCCGAGGCGGCGGCCACCAAAGCGGGCGGCGGACAGTACGCCGACCTCACCGAGCTGTTCTGCACCTTGGACCGATGCCCGGTCATCGTCGGCAACACCGTGGTGTTCCACGACGCCAATCATCTGACGTTCGAATACGCCCGGGAACTGGCGCCGGTGATGGGCGCGCTGGCCGATCGCGCGCTGCTCCCCGGCTGAGCTTTGCGACGATCCTCACCGGAACCGTTCAGCCGGTGCGCTCATGTTCGCTACCCTTAACTCGATCATCAGTTGCCTGGGAAGTTGAGGCCACGAAATGGCTGAAAGACCCAAGGCTCGCCCCCGGGCGCCGGGACCGAGCGACATCGTCGCGGAGTTGGCTGCCGCCGGATTCGACAACGCGCGCCAGATCGCTCGAGGCGCCGCCGGAGTGGTGTATCGCTGTCGCGAGACTGCGCTGGGTCGCAACGTCGCCATCAAGGTGTTGCCGACCTTCGGCGACGACGAGAGTCGCGAACGATTTCTCCGCGAGGGCTACGCCATGGGCGGCCTGTCGGGCCATCCGAACATCGTCAACATTCTGCGCGTCGGCGTCACCGCGGGCGGCCGGCCTTACATCGTGATGTCGTACTGCGCCGCCGGTTCCCTGGGCCTGCGGGTGCAGCGAGAGGGGCCGATCGCCTGGCCCGAAGCGATGCGGATCGGTGTGAAATTGTGCGGGGCGCTCGAAACCGCTCACCTGACAGGAACTTTGCACCGCGATATCAAGCCCGCGAACGTTCTCGTCAACGATTACGGCGAACCGCAGCTCACCGATTTCGGGACGGCGCACGTCGCTGGAGGCTATGAAACGGCGTCCGGGTTGTTTTCCGGCACAGTCGATTTCCTCGCGCCCGAGGTCATGACCGGCGATCCGGCGACGGTCGAGACGGATGTTTATTCGCTCGGTGCCACACTCTATGCGCTCATCGCCGGCAACGCCGCATACGAGCGCCGCAGCGGCGAAGACCTCCTCGCGCAGTACACCCGGATCAAAAGCACGCGGGTCCCGGACCTGCGCCCCAATGGGATCCCCGACGCGGTCTGTTCGGCGATCGAAAAAGCGATGCGGTTCGATCCCGCCGAACGGCCGGCGTCAGCGGCGGAGTTCGGCCGCGAATTGCAGGAGAGCCTGCGCCGCAACGGATTAAAGCCCGATTCCATGGCGATTACCGCCGCGGGTGCGGGTTCGGGGCGCATCGCGCGGCCGGTGCCGAGACCGCCGAGGATCGCCAAACCGGGCCCACGGATCGCCGGCCCGGAAAGCGCCACCTCGCTGATGAATGCGCTGGGAGATCGCCCCGCCTCGACGCCACCGCATCCGCCGTCACGGCCGCCCGGTCGCCAACAGCCGGGCCGCGCAGCCGCCATCTCGCGCGGCTCAAACACGTCCGAGCCCACCCAGGTGATCCCCGAACAGACAAGTGTCACCGACGCGATCGCGCCGACGAGTCCTGCCGACCGTGTTCCGGATACGCCGCGCGGATTGGCGACCGGCGCGGTGGCGTGGCCGAAACCGTCGAAAGCGAAGCGAAGCCGCGCCACCGCGGCGCTGATCGCCGTCGCGATCGTGGTGGCCGTGTTGGTGCTGGGCAGCGGCGTCTACGTGCTGCTGACGCACGGCAAGCGGCACCCCCAGGCCGCCGCGAGCCAGCCGAGCCAGGCGTCGGTGAAGTGGCAGCCGATCACGAACGCGCGCATCGCACGCGACGCGGCGGCAACCACCCAGGCCGATGGCACGATCTGGATATTCGGCGGAATCGGCAGCAACCACGCCGTCGTCGCAAACCACGAGGGGTATGACCCCGTCATCGACAGCTGGAAGAGCGGCGACGATCTCCCGGTCCCGGTTCAACAGGCCATGGCCGTGACGTGGCAGGGAAACCCGATCGTGCTCGGCGGCTGGCGCGCCGCGGGCGCGCAAAAGGTTGCCAGCGACCAGGTTTGGCGCGTGGTCAACAGCCACTGGGTGGAGCTGCCCCACCTGTTGCAGCCCCGCGCGGCAGCGGCGGCGGCCGTGGTGGGCGACCGCATCATCGTCACCGGCGGCGTCGACGCCAACGGAGCGCTGCTGAACTCCACCGAGATCTTCGACGGCAACGCCTGGACCCTCGGCACCCCCATCCCGACCCCGCGACAGATGCTGGCTGCGGCCTCGGACGGGAAACTGGTGTACACGGTCGGCGGGACCAACGGGAACGCCGACCTGGTAGCGGTCGAGGCGTACGACCCGGCCGCGAAAACCTGGATGAAATTGCCCGACCTTCCCCACCCTCGCAGTGACCTTGGCGTGGCGATCGCGGACCGGCGCCTGGTCGCCGCCGGGGGTCAGTCGGCGGGGCAAGTCCTCAAGAGCGTGGCGGTGTTCGATCTGTCGACGAAGACGTGGGATGGCTTGCCGGACATGGGGACTGCGCGCCACGGCATGGCGGTCGATGCGGTGGGGAAGTCCATCTACGCCGTCGGGGGGTCGACGGCCGTCGGTGACGACCAGGTGACCGCGACGGCCGAGGCGTTGCAACTGCCGCCACGCCTGGCCCAGCCGGAAGCGCAGTGGCGTTCGCTACCGGACGCGCCGACACCCCGGCTGATGACGGCGTGGACCGTGCTGGGCGACAAGATCTGGATCATGGGCGGACTGCGCGACGGAGTCGCACTCCAGACGGTCGAGAGTTACGACCCGCGCACCGGCGCCTGGCAAGCCCAACCCCCGCTGCCCGTCCCGCTCCACCACGCCGCCGCGGCCACGTATCGCAACGAGGTGGTGGTCCTCGGCGGCGCCAGCGGCGACCTCACGCAGGCGTCCACCAAGGTGTTCGCGTTGCGCGGCGGCAATTGGGTGGAGCTGGCCGGCCTCAGCCACGCGCGGGCGGCACCGGCGGCCGCGGTGGTCGGTGACAAGCTCGTCGTCGCCGGCGGACAGAACGCCAAGCAGCTCGTCGGCCAGACCGAGGTCTTCGACGGCAGCTCGTGGCGCGACGCGGCCAACATGCCCACCCCGCGCGAGCACTTGGCCGCGGCGTCCGACGGCACCTACATGTACGCGGTCGGCGGGAGGTTCTTGTCCGCCGACAAGAACTCCGCGGCGTTCGAACGGTTCGATCCCCAAGCAGGGACCTGGACCAAGTTGGTCGACATGCCAACTCCGCGTGGAAGTTACGGCGCCGCGTTCATCGATGGCCGAATCGTGGCGGTCGGTGGTGAGGAACCAACCCAGGTGTTGGGAGTGGCGGAAATGTACGACATCGCCAATGCGAAGTGGTCCACGCTGCCCCCGCTGCCGACGCCGCGTCACGCTGAGGCGGTCGCGGCGCTGGGCAACACCGTGTACTGCATTGGCGGTGCAAACCGGCCCACCCATGAGGGCCCCGTCGCGACGGTCGAGGCTTTGGACTTCGTCTAGCGACGGATCAATGGCGCTTGAGCCGGCTGCGCCACCCCACGATTCCCGCGTACACGACCGTCAGCAACACCAGCATGCCGACGTCGAACAGCCATGTCCCCGCCGTGTGTTTGAAGTGGCGGTCTTTCGGGGCGAGCGGCCCGGGCTCGATCGTCCACAAGTCGACCGTCGAAGCCTGCGCCGCATACCCCCAACGGGAGGGGACCGCCCAGGACATCTGATCCAGCCCGATCCGGTCGGTGACCGGGACCATCCCACCGCAGAGCACCAGCTGCAACATGAGCGACACCACCAGGAGCGGCATGATCTGCTCGTTCGAGCGCGCCAGCGAGGACAGGACCAGGCCGATCATCGCCGCGGCCACGCACATGGCGGCGGTGGCGACGTACAGCTCGAGTGTGGCGCTGCCAAGGAGCAGGGCCGGCCGGGTCGGCGCGCCTTTCCCCAGAATGGTGATGGTGGTCGCGATCGTCGACTGGACGATGGCGAACACGAAGAAGACCGCCATCTTCGCGAGCAGATAGGCCTTGGTCGACAGGCCGACCGCCTGTTCGCGGCGAAAGATCGGGCGCTCGCCGATGAGATCGCGGATCGTCAGCGCGGTGCCCATGAAGACGGCGGCCATAGTCAGCAACATCAACACCGATCCGGGCTCGTCGGACCCGTCGCCGTTCGGATCGGCCACGCGGAATCCCGTCGAGCCGGGAACGGTCAGCGCCAGCGCGCCCATCACGAACGGCAACAGCGCCAGGAAGATGAAGTAGGCGCGATCGGCGACGATCAGCCGGACCTGGCGGCGGGCGATCGTCGAGAATTGACGCCAGGTGCTGGAGCGCGCCGGAGCGCCGAGATCGGCCGGCTTGTCCGCGTCGGATACAGGAGGCGGCGGTTTGGCTTGGGCCAGGAATCGACGGTTGGCTTCGTCGGGGTCCGCGCCCACCATTCCAAAGATCTTGGCCCAGTTGGTGGTTCCCATGGTCGCTTCGATGTCGCCGGGTGGGCCGCAGTAGGCGGTCTTGCCGCCCGGCGCCATCAGCAACACCTGGTCGCACAGATCGAGGTAGCTCAGCGAGTGCGTCACCACCAGCACGACGCGGCCGGCGTCGGCCAGCTGCCGAAGCATCGTCATGACCTGCAGGTCCAATGCGGGGTCCAGGCCCGACGTGGGCTCGTCGAGGATCAGCAGCGACGGCCCGGTGAGCAGTTCCAGGGCCACCGAGGCGCGCTTGCGCTGCCCGCCGGACAGCTTGTCGACTCGCGTGTCGGCGTGCTTGGTCAAGCCGAGTTCCTCGATGACCTGCGCGACGACCTGCGCGCGGTCGGACTTGCTGGTGTCGGTCGGCAGCCGCAACTCGGCCGCGTAGTTCAGCGCCTGGGTCACCGTGAGCTGGCGGTGCACGACGTCGTCCTGGGGCACCATCCCGATCCGGCTGCGCAACGACGCGAACTGGGCGTGGATGTCGTGGCCCTCGAAGGTGATCGAGCCCGAGGTCGGACAGGTGGCGCCGGCGATCAGCCGGGACAACGTGCTCTTGCCCGCTCCCGACCCACCGATGAGCGCGGTCAGCGTCCCGGGCCGCGCCGTCAGGGACACCTTTTGGATCAGGCGCTTGTTGTCGACGTGAAAGTCGACCTCCCGCACTTCCAGCCCGCCGGTGCGGGTGGCGGCTTCGGCGCGGCGCAGCAGGATTTCACCGTTGAAAACCAGGTCGACGTTGCCGATCGTGACCACGTCACCGTCGGTGAGCGGTGCCGACAAGATGCGGGTGCCGTTGACGAAAGTCCCGTTGATGCTTTGCGCGTCGTGGATCTCCATGCCGGTGGGGCCCGGCACCAAGTAGGCATGATGGCGCGACGCCAAGACGTCCGAGATGACGATGTCGCTGTCTTCCGCGCGGCCGATGACCGCCGCCCCCGCGGGGGGCGCGCCGAGCCTCGAACGTGACCGCTGCACGGCGCGCCGCAGGTTGGCGCTGTCGAAGCCCGAGGCTTCAAGGGTCTGTGCCCCGATCTCGGTGAGCGGCTGGAGCCCCGCCGGCTGCGGCGCCGGGTGGGGAGCGCGCGGGGGCTGGCCGGCGGGCGGGTAGCGCGGCGGGGCGGGTTGCGGTCGCGCGATGCGGGGCGGCGGGACGCCGGGCCGCCGTGGCGGTTCCGGACGGGCGGTCTTCGGGGCGCCCGGCGGCGCGATCACCGGCACCGCCTCCAGGGTGGGCGGTAGTTGGCCCACCGCCCCGTCGTGCCGGCCGATCCCAAAGCTCAGACGCGGCCCGTCGGGCCGGGCGAGGTTGAGGCTCTGGCGATCGTGGATGTCGACGGCCCGTACCCGGTGACCATTGACGAAAACGCCGGAGGGCGAACCGTTGTCGATCGCGATCCATTTGGCCCCGTCGAAGCGCAGCAGGAGGTGGGCGCGGGCGATCAGCGGATGGGCGACGCGCATGTCGGCGCGGAGGTCACTCCCGACCACGATGTCGTGGCCCGGCGCGAAACTGCGCTGTGACCACTCCGATTGAACCGTCAGCACGGGCGGTGCAGGCCTACTCATCACCTAAGTATTGGACTCGCCGCCAGCAAACGCTCACTTTTTCGCTTTATAGGTGCAGACGGCCGGTTTTGCCGCCTGCGCTTCGCGCGGTGTTCTCGGTGATGATGTCGCACGCCGTCTCGTAGAACGCGCTGATCAACGTGGAGAACGAGAGCTGGAAGGGATGGATCATGTAGACGTCAAGCTGCTCGAGGCGCCATTCGGGCAGCACCGGCACGATGCTGCCGTCCCGCAACTCGGAGGTGACGATGATCTGGCTCGGCATCGCACCGACACCGAGCCCGTTGAGGATGTACTGCTTGCACACCTGAAAATTGTTGGCTCGCGCCCGAACCATCGGCGAGAGCTCATGGCGCCGCTTGTTCTTGGCGACGGTGAGCCTGCGCGGTCCCTCGCTGACTCCGCAGTCGATGAACGGCACGGTATCCAATTGGGTGGGAGCGGTGATGGGTTCGGGTAGTTCCCGTATGAACTCCGGTGATGCACAAAGGAACAGTTCGAGGCTGAAGACCTTGCGCGCGATCAGCGTCGAGTCCTGCAGCGGCCCCGTCCCGAAAACCACGTCGAACCCGTCGTGGACGGGATGAACGACGTTGTCCACCAAGCGGATATCCAGCCGCGACTGGGGATATTGCTTCAGGAATTTGGCGCCGACTCGCGATGCGTAGTCGATGCCGACAAAGACCGGGATGGCAACGCGCAACTCACCCTGCGGCTCGAGCTTGCTGCCTTCCACCAGCGCCCGCACCCCGTTGGCCTCGGCCAAGATGTTCACGCCGTGGCTGTAGATCTTCTCGCCAAGGTCGGTGACGGTGAGCTGGTGCGTGTTCTTGCGCAGCAGCTTGATCCCGAGGTCCGCCTCGAGCTTGCTGAGCTTGCGGCTGACGGTGGACTTGGGCATGCCCAGCAGCGCGGCCGCCTTCGACAGGCTGCGGCACTCGACCACCTTGCCAAATACGAGCAAGGCATCGAGGTCGAACGGCAGGTTCTGCTCCACGTGGTGTTCCAAAATTGCAACAGGGTGTTGCAATTGAAGGCCTATTTGCGCATTTGGTCAAGTGCTACCTTCGGCCGAGAGGCGGAGGAGGGCCCGATGAGTCAGGACGTCTTGGTGACGAAGCCGTCGAGCGGGCACTGGACGGATGCCTATCCCGAATTGGGCCGTGGCCCAGTGTCACTCGAGGACTGTGTCTCAGAAGAGTTCTACGAGAAGGAACGCGAGCACGTCTTCAAAAAAACCTGGCTCTACGTCGGACGGGTTGAGCGGGTGCCGAAGTCGGGAAGCTACTTCACCCGCGAGCTGAGATTCCTCGACACGTCGATCATCATCGTTCGCGGCAAGGACGACGTGATCCGCGCCTTCCACAACATCTGTCCGCACCGCGGCAACAAGATGCTGTGGGAAGACGACCCGTTCGAAGAGGTGCAAGGTCGCGCCCCGGTGCTGTACTGCCGATTCCACGGCTGGCGCTACAAGCTCGACGGTTCGCTGCACGCGGCCACCCGCAAGGATCTGCTGCTCGACTTCGACGCCGAGAGCTGTCGGGTGCCGGCGATCCAATGCGAGGTGTGGGAGGGGTTCATCTTCGTCAACCTCGACCCGCACAACACCGAGCCGCTGCGGTCCTACCTCGGCGAGCTGGCCCACGGCATCGAAGGGTATCCGTTTGCGGGGCCACACCAGGTGTATCGGTTCAAAGTCGAATTGCAGTGCAACTGGAAGATTTTCGTCGACGGATTCGCCGAAAGTTACCACGGGCCGTATCTGCACGCGTCCTCGTTCGGCGCCCTCACCGCGGAGGCGCGAGACGCCTTCGACCAGCCGAACCCGTTCACCGACGCGCTGGCCTACCGGCTCAAGGGTCCGCACCGGATGTTTTCCTTCGCCGGCGAGCCGTCGCAGAAGACGCCGTACTCCAAGCCCATTGAATGCGTGATGGAGGCGAGCGCGGCCGGGCCGTGGAACAAGCGGACCGATCGCGGCCCGATGCCGCCTGGGCTCAATCCGACTCGTTCTGAGAAGTACGGCTTCGATTCGTTCCAGTTCTTCCCCAACTTCGTGCTGATCTTCGGTTCGTCCGGTTTCAGTACGCACACGCACTGGCCGACGGGCCCGCACTCGCACATCTTCGAAGTCGAGATGTTCTACCAGCCGCCCAAGACGCACAAAGAACGGCTGGGCCAAGAGCTCACCGTTACCTTCCTCAACGACATCATCCTGGAAGACGCGAGCCCGTCGGAAGGGTTGCAGGCGATGCTGAACAGCGGTGCGCTCACGCATTTCACGATGAATGACGAGGAGATCCTGCTGCGTCACCTGCACAAGGTGGTGGGCGATTATGTGGCGGCCGGCGAGAAGGCGAAGGCCGGCCGATGAATGCCCTTTTGCCGCACGAGTTCTCGCAACTTGAGCACCTGGTGCCCGAATGGGCCATCGAGGATGGGCACGAGCGCTACGTGAAGCGTGTGAACAGCTCCATGGCCGAGATCCAGGCGTTCTACGACGAGGTTTTTCCGCACGCCGAGGAGGCGGTCGCCTACATCGACAAGTTCGACTATTCCGAGCCGCTGCCCGAGGACGTCGCGAACCTGCGCAATCTGCTCTACTCGCTGATCACGGTCTCGTTGGCGGTGGAGTTGTGGAGACAGCCGCGGGTAAAGCATTCGGCGAAGACCATTCTCACGAGATTGAGCTGACGCATGGGACTGTCCACCACACGACTCGACGTCATCGACTGCACGCCGTTGATCGGCAGCGAGATCAAGACCGATTTCGACACGCTGCTCAGTGGTCGCGAAGCCGAGGCGATCCGCGCGATCCTCGAGCAGCGCGGGGTGGTCTTCTTTCGCGGACTGCAGATCAGCGACGAACAGCAGGTCACCATCGCGAAAACCCTTGGCAGCATTGTGCAGAACGAGGGTGAGGGCGGGATCTACAAGATCTCGCTCGACACGAACGTCAATCAGCGCGCCGAGTACCTGAAAGGCTCGCTGTTCTGGCATTTCGACGGCTCGCTGCAGCCCTATCCGAATCTGGCCACGCTGTTGCGCGCCATGAAATTGTCCGACTCCGGCGGTCAGACCGAGTTCTGCAACACCTACGCGGCCTACGAGGAGCTGCCGGAGGCCGACAAGGCGGCGATCGCCGGCCTTCGGGTGGTGCACAGCGCGGAGCGCTCGCAGTACTACGTGCGACCCGAGATGAGCTACGAGGAGATCGCGTTCTGGCAGAAATCGCCTACGAAATCGTGTCCCATGGTGTGGACTCACCGATCGGGGCGCAAGTCGTTGTTGCTCGGTGCGACGGCGGATTACGTGGTCGACCTGCCGGTGGAAGAAAGCCGCGCATTGCTTGCGCGCCTTCGTGACTGGGCGACTCAACCGCGCTACGTCTACCGCCACGAGTGGCAGCTGGGCGACCTGCTCATATGGGACAACACCGGGACCATGCACCGGGCGCTGCCGTATGCCGCTGACAGCGGCCGGCTCATGCACCGCACGGTCCTTGCCGGTGAAGAGCCGCTGGATTGAAACTCGGCATCGCGACACCCGTCGTCACGAACGTCGCCGGCGCGGCGTTGACGTGGGAGAAGACGGCCACCATCGGAGACATCGGTCGCGTCGCCGAGACGGCGGACGGTCTTGGCTATCACCACCTCACCTGCAGCGAGCACATCGGCATTCCGTCGACCGAGGCCGCCCGCCGCGGCTCCCGGTACTGGGACCCGCTGGCCACGCTCGGCTACGTGTCGGCGCGCACCAGCCGGATTCGGCTCGTCACGATGACCCTGGTGCTTGGCTATCACCACCCGCTCGCGATCGTAAAGCGTTATGGCACATTGGATCACGTCAGCGGCGGCCGGGTGATCCTGGGCGTCGGCGTCGGGAGCCTCAGGGAGGAATTCGACCTGCTGGGCGCGCCGTTCGACGACCGCGGTGCTCGTGCCGACGACGCCCTGAAGGCGCTGCGGGCGGCCTTGCCCACCAACGAGCCGGTGTATGACGGCGAGTACTACTCGTTCGGTGGGCTCACCATCGATCCCTGTGCGCTGCAGCCACATATGCCGATCTGGGTCGGCGGGCGCACCAAGCGGTCGTTGCGCCGTGCGCTCACGCTCGCCGACGGCTGGTGTCCGTACTACGTGTCCATCGCCACCGCCGCCGAGTGGCTGCGGGCGCGAGAGCTGCCGGACGGCTTCGAGGTCGTCTTGCCCGCCGACCAGCCACTGGACCCGGTGGGTGAACCGGCGAAAACCGAAGACGCGCTGCACACCATCGCCGCCGCCGGGACCACCACGTTGTCGGCCAGGTTCATCCACCATTCGCTCGAGCACTACCTCGAACAGATTCACGCGCTGGCAGAGTTGCACGGCAAAACGTTCTGACCGGGCAGCATCAGAACGGCCGCACCGCAGATCGCGGGAGTCTAATCTCCTCGCATGGACCGCATCTGGCAGTGGGCGTGGGATCGGTACGGGGCGAGGTACACCTGGGCGGGCGGCGTGATCGCATTCGTCATCTCGGTGCCGATCTACCTCACCCTTGTCTCGTATCCGATCGTCGTGTTCGAAAGGTCCGATCGCTACGTTGCAGCGACGGCAGCCACCGTGGTGGCCGCGCTTCTGCTCGCATGCATCATGGTTCTACCGGATCACCGATGGGCACGGCTCGCGGAGCAGTGGGCAGCGGGTCGTCGCGAGGTCGATCGAGCGGCCGCCCTGGAGGGCACCTATATCTTTTCCCGCAGGGCGACTTCCCGCACGATGTGGGCCGCCGCTGTCTGGGCTGCCGCGTTGTCGGTCGTCGTCGGTGTGATCGCCGGAGCGAGTTGGTTGCGGCTACTCCAATACGGGAGCGTGGCTGCGACCATTGCATTAGCGGTCCAGTTGGTCGCGCTTCACAACAGCATCGAGGCGGCATGGCGGCCCGCCAGGGTCGCCCTCGCCAATGACACTGGGGTCGGTGACTCACTGCCGCGCTCTCGCCCGACTTTCGCCGCGCGATCGAACGTGTCCATGGTCGCTGTCGCGTTTGCCTATGCTGTCGGCGGCGCGTTGCTTGCCGCAGCGTCGAATCGAATCAGTGATGCTCCCATCGTTTCCCTCGTGATCGGCGGCGCGTTAGCCCTTGTATTCGCCATACCGGTCTCCGTCGGCCTTGGATTCTCGAGGTCTTTGCAACCCATCCGCGACCTCGCCGAGGGCGCCGAACGCGTTGCGGCAGGCGACTATAGCCAGCGCCTACCCGTCGTCCAGGACGACGACCTCGGCGCCCCGGCCGCGTCGTTCAACCGCATGCAGGCGGGTTTGGCTGAGCGGCAACGACTTCAGGGCGCTTTCGGCACCTACGTCGACCCGGCGCTGGCGGCGCGGCTGCTCGAACAGGGTGACGACGTGTTTACCGGTGAGCGCCGCGAGGTGACCGTGATGTTCATCGACATTCGCGATTTCACCCCGTTCGCCGAAGCCAATACCGCCGAGGATACCGTCGCCCGGCTCAACTCGCTGTTCGCGATCGTCGTGCCCGCCGTCGTTCAGGCCGGTGGGCACGTCAACAAGTTCCTTGGCGACGGAGCCCTCGCCGTCTTCGGCGCACCGAACGACCTTGCGGCACATGCCAATGCCGCGGTGCATGTCGCTGTCGGGATCCAGCGGCTCGTTTCGGAGCGCTTCGACGGAGCACTGCGGATCGGCATCGGGATCAACACCGGGGTGGTAATTGCCGGCACCATCGGCGGGGGAGGCAAGCTCGAATTCACGCTGATCGGTGACACCGTCAACGTAGCCGCGCGCGTCGAGCAGCTAACCAAGACGACGGGCGACGCGATCCTGCTCACCGAGTCGTGCGTCGATGCGCTGGCTTCTCGACCTGTCGGCCTCGTCGATCGGGGGCCCCATGCCCTCAAGGGCAAATCCGCAGCGGTGCAGGTCTTCACGCTGGAAGAAAGCAGCTGGTCAGCGCCTTGACCCGCAAGAGGTGAAGTGCGCGGTCCTACGCAGCAAATTAAGATTCGGAGCGCAATCCCGGCGAGCCGTAGGAGACATTCGTGGCAAATGGATTGAAGGTCGATCCCGCCGCACTGCACGTCGGCAGCAACGACATGTTCAACGCGATCGGCGAGGCCGCGTTGGATTTCTTCAGTCATGAGGACGGCCTGGCGGCGGCCGCGCCCGGCTGGATCGGATCCTCGGAGCTGGCGCTGGGTGAGCTCGCGGCGCGCTGGCAGGCCCGCCACGACCACCACCAGCTGCAGGTGGACGGCCTGGGGTCGCACGTCGCCGAGGCGATGCTCGGCTACCTCACCAACGAGGACGAGTCGGCGCGAGCTTTTCGGTCGGTGCGGGAGTAGGGGTCACGGGTGGGGCAGCTGACCCCCAATGACGTCAAGCGTTGGGATCTCGGCGCGATCCAGAAGGTGTTCGAGACCGCGAACGGACGCGCCAACACCTTGCAGCAGTTGGGGGAGAACCTCCAGCAGGTGCATAACGTTCTCAGCGGCTGGCAGGGAGAAGCCGGAGAGGCGTTTCGCGCTGACCTCGGTAAGGCTCGACGTGACATCGAGGCCGACGGTCAGGAGTCCCGGCAGGTAGCCGCGGCGGTGGCACGCGCCGAGGGCGATGTGCGCGCATGCAAGCGCGACCTCGAGGACATCGAGCGGGCCGCTGAGGCCAATGGCTGGACCATCACGCCGGACTGGCGAATTGACGTTGGCGACACGTGGATTGGGCGCGATCCCATAGAATTTGCCGCCCAGCAGCAGCTGCTGCAGGATCAGCTCATTGCGTTGAACGTGCATGCCCACAGCGCCGACCACGAGCTTGCCACCGCCGTCCGCTTTGCCGTGGGCGAAGTCCCGCTGGATACCGGCGGTCATGCACCAAGTGGTGGCGCACCGCCGCAAGGTCCGCCCAATCCGGCAGCAGGGCGCAAGCCACGGACGTGGCAAGACATGTTGTTGCCCGATGGCCCGGCAGACGCTGGGCCGGACGGTGCCTCGCCGAAGGGCCCGCCTGTTCCCGCCGGCGCCGTTGGCAAGCCCCTGTCGCTGCAAGACATGCTGTTGCCGGCTGGACCTGCCGGACCCGGGCGCGGCGGTGTCCCGCCGCCGCGGCTGAACCCAGCAGATGTCGAGAGCTTCAAGTCGATGGCGCGCCAGACCATGACTCGCGACGGTGTGCCGCCGAATCAGATCGAGGCGCGGCTGAATGACGTTGTGAGCCAGACACAGCAGTGGATCGACAACGGGATGCCCAACTACGTTCCACCCGAGCCGAAGGCCCCGCCGCCACCGGGATTCTCCGAAGGATTTAGTGACCGTTGGTTCGCTACCGAGCAGGGGATCAAAAACCTTTTCGGGCAGGGAGGCCCCGGAGCTCCAAGTGTGCTCAAGTCATGGGAGCAGATGCTCAAAGGCACCGCCGAAACGGCCCTGAACCCCGTGGGCACTGGACTCACGGAAATCAAGAGCGCAATAGACTCCCCAAGCCTCGCTTACTATTTGGGCGGCAAGACCTCCGACGCCGCCACCACGCTGCCCACGATGCTCTTCGGTGGCGAAGGAGCGGCCGTCGTACGTGCGGGGGAATTGGCCGACCTCGACGCCGCCGCCACTGTCCCACACGACTTCGTCGGC
Source organism: Mycobacterium sp. H4Y (assembly GCF_000364405.1). NCBI lineage: Bacteria > Bacillati > Actinomycetota > Actinomycetes > Mycobacteriales > Mycobacteriaceae > Mycobacterium > Mycobacterium sp. H4Y. The sequence goes on along the minus strand of NZ_AKIG01000002.1, from coordinate 236,862 downwards.
AGCCATCCGCCGATAGGTGCTGGCGATCACCTTCCCGCCGCAATTGGTGAGCACCACGATCCCTTTGTGGCCGACCATTCCATCCTGGACGGTAACCATGGTGATGGCCCTTACCCAATGGACAGTGCGGGTCACTATCTGCCCGGAAGTCTGCCGTCGTACGAACAGCTTCTAGAAATCACGACCACACAGCCAAATACCGCATATTACTGGTCGGGCAGAACTGCCGACGGGATCGGAGTTGGTCCCGATGGCTCAGGGGTAGCGGAACTGATCGCTCATGGAACTGGGGGCAGGACGTTAGAAATGACGCTTGCGGACAACGGGATTGATCCGCTCCCAGTCTGGAATCGCCATGATCCGGTATCGGTACAGTTCTGGGACGATGCTTCGACGGCATACGCGGAAAACGCGCAAGGAGAAGTTACCGCAATCATTGGTTCCAACTTGCGCCCAGGCAACGTCTGGCAAAATATTGAGATACCTCGACTGATGGAAAACCTTAATATAAGCCGCATTGTGCAGATCGATCCAGACACAGGGGAAGCAGTAACGATTTTTGAGAGGCATGGGTGAGGTGGACCTTGGAGAATGACGGTATCGACATCAATGAAGCGATTGTTCTATATTTGCGCCGTTACCCCGGTAGCAATGGAGTTGAGTTCGAGGAGCATTTCGGATCAAGGGCTACGGTTGCAAATGAGAGGGTGCATGCGATTCTTAACGAAGCGATGAGGGTGGAACCTGACTGGAATCGCATGAGCCTCAATGAGGCTGGGGACTATGTCGAAGCTGTGATGCACGAAAGGCATCCGACTCTCACGAAACAGTCACTCACGGCTATCGGCAACTTTTACACCTTTCAGATGCGTTGAGTTTGAACCCGGAGTCAAAAGTAGTGGGCAGCGACCGCATGCGAAGATGGCGTAAACGGGGCGCTATTAGGTACTGCTTTCCATGATGATCACGGACCGCGCCTTGGACGATAAATCTGCGGCGCTTCAAAGTGAAATCGATCGTTTGTCGGAAAGGCTCGGCGTGCGTCCCATGCCGGTTGGCTTCCGGACGACCGATGGTTTGAACATTTTCGTTGCCGAGGACGGTTCCTACCACTACACCTTCTACGAGCGCGGAAAACTCGGCTTCGACCGGGCGGGCAGCCTCGATGACCTTCTCTACTGGTACATGCAAGGCGTGGTTACGAGCCAAGCGGCTAAACGAGACGGAGACAGGGCACAACGCTTCAAATACGAGTACCAGGTGCTATGCCAGTTCAATACTGATTGGGCTATCAGAAATATTCGGGAAACTGCGGCATTGTTTCGCCGGTACGGCCAGCCAGAGGACATCGCCCTACTCCCTGACATCGGCGAACCGTTATGACACCAGCAGGCCCCGCCTAGCTGTTGGTCCAGCGATCGAAAGCAGCCTCCATGTCGGGACAGAATGTCCCGACGGCAGCGCCCATGATCTGACCCGCTTGCGCGGATGTGTAGCCGTTGCTCGCCACCGTCGGGTAGATGGTGTCGAAGTCGGTGCCGCCACGCGCTTGCTGGCAGACGTTGTTCCCGATGTCGACAATCCTGCCCGGATTGTCGTACGGCACATGCAACACGTTCAGTGTGTGCAGATAAGCGCCGACGGAGATGGGATCGGGGTCGGCGTGGGCTGTGGGCGCGAGCCACACCAGCCCGGTCAGCGATGCGGCAATCAGTGCCGACGGAGACAAGGCCTTGCCGTGGCCGATGCCGGCCGACACTCTCGGGTCCATGGACAGGGAGCGTAAATGCTGCGAAGCGCAGTTTTATGTGTTTTCGGCGATCCACGTAGTGGTGAAGCGCAGCATCTCGGGGATTCCCTCCGCCAAACCTGCCCCGATGGACTTTTCGAGTTTGCCGCCCACCAAAGGGATTTTGACGTTCACCTGAAGGGCGGCGCGCAGTTGCGAACCGCTGTCATCCGTCGGCGCCAGCCACGTATCCGCATGGCCTGATCCCAATCCGCCCGAAGCGGACACGGTGACCCGCCCACGCACCTGGCGATCGCTGTCCGGACGCCACGTCTCGGTCTGCACGATCTTCACCTCGCCGGTAACGAATTTGGCGACCAGCCCGGGCAGGAGCTGACGACCGAGGCGTTGAGTCGTGCGCACCGTCACCGTGCCGTCGGCGTCGGCCACCAGTGAATCCAAGGTGGTGTCGGCGGCGCCGGCCGCGATGCGGGCCAGCCAATAGTCCTCTCGGCCGAACGCGGCGTGAATCTGCTCAACGCTGGCGGGCGACTCGGTCAGGACGTCGAATGATCGCGACATATCGGACCATTCTTGCAGAGGCGGATCGTCCGAGGCGGTGAAGCCGCCCCGCATCTATGCGTCGGGACCAGATCCCAACAGCCGCAACGGATGCAAGCCATCGACGTTGCCGACGAACGGCGGGTGGATGCTGTAGCCGAGCATGCGGCGGATGTCGTCGGAGACCGTGCGCGCGATGTCGCGCGACACCGACAACGTATAGGCCTCCATCGGCCGCAGCCACGGCTCACAGTATTGAGCGGTGATGGCCAGCCGCTCGTGGGCGGTGTTGTTGGCACCCCCGCCATGCCAGAGGGTGCCGACGAAGAAGACGCAGGAGCCGGCGGGCATGACCACCGGCAACGCCTCGTCGTCGGAGTCCGGCCGGCGCTTGCCCCACCGGTGGCTCCCCGGGTACAGGACCGTGGCGCCGTTGTCGGCGGTGAAGTCGTCGATCGCCCAGATCGTGGCGGCCGCCAGCGGCGCGCGAGGGCGTGGAATCGGGTAAAAGCCGTCGTCATGGTGTGCCAGCTGTGCGGCCTCGCCGGGCTGAATGTTGATGGCCTGCAACGCCGAAAGCAGATAGTTGGGCATCAGCAACCGGTCGAGAGCGGCGAGCACCCGGGGATGGTCGACAAGCCGATCGCACGCCCGTGTCCTGCTCAGCACGCTGTAGATCCGCTGCGTACGCCGGCCCTCGAACGAGTTGCGTCCGGTATGCCCGAGCCACGGCCGCACGGTCTGGCGAATGTGCGCGCATTCTTCGGCGCTCAGCAGGTTCTCCCAGATGACGTAGCCGTCGCGGTCCAGGGCCGCCATGTCGGCTTCGGCGATCGCGCTGTCGATCGAACTTCCGCCCGTCGGCGTCCTCTTGTACCGCTGCGCCAGGTCGCCCCGAAGGTCCTCCAACGTGGTGACGGATTCGTCGTCGATGCTCATGGGTGCTCGTCCTTAGTCCACTGGCACTTCTGCCCAGACTAGGCCGAGTCCGGTTCGACTCACACCCCAATCGCCGGCGCGTTAACCCCGGAGGCCGGTGATGAAGCGTTGCACGCTTCGGCTCAGCGACCGCGGCACATGGTCGGGGTCCATCAGCTCGTTCTCGGCCAGCGGGCCCGCCTCATCGGCCACGGTGCGCTCGGTGAAGGGCTGCAACGTCTTGCCGTCGCCCCGAAGCGCCTCGACGGCCTTGTGCACCGACCGGTGTTCGGCGATCGCTCTGTCGAGCTCGCCGGGCGACACTCCTAAGTGCTCGGCCACCAAACCGTTTCGCACGGAGGCGATTTCACGGCGCACGTCATCGTCGGAACTCGCCGGCGGCGCCTCGATGGCCACATCGCATTCGCTGTCGAATCCCAATGACCGGTTGTTGAAATTCGACGACCCGATCCGCAGCAGCCGATCGTCGACCGCCAGCACCTTGGAGTGGATGTAGATCGGCGCGCCGCGGTCGGTCACCGGCCAGTAGATGCCCAACCGGTCATGCTCGTCGGCTTCCCACAGCTGGTGAAGCAGGAGGTGGCGTGCGCTGTCCATCGTTCCCCGTTCGAGCGGGTTATTGCCTTTGCGCGCAAGCACGATGACGATCTCCGGGCCGTCGGCTTCCCGCAGCCGCGCCGCCAGGGCGTCGGCGATGGTGCGCGACGCCAGGTATTGGTTCTCCACGTAGATGGTGTCGCGGGCCGCCGCTATGGCGGCAAGGTTGAGCGCCTCGACCTCGCGGACCTCGGGGCGATCGTCCAGTTCGGGCAGGGTGAGCGCGATCCCGATGTCCACGTTGCGCAGCGTCGGTTCCAGCTTGCCGGGCCACGCGCTGTGCCGTGCCTCCACGGGCGCCAACGCTTGTTGCGTCGCCGTCTGCCACCGCGCCAACGCTTGCTCGCCAAGAGCCCGCGCCGCCGCACCGTCGACCGCGGCCCCGACGTCGTGCCGTGGCCCGTAGCTGCGGCGTGCCGTGCGGCGGTGGCGGTTGACATGCTCATGGGCGCGGGTGTCCCAGCGGTCAAGGGTGAGGTCGATGCCGCCGCAGAAGGCCACCGCGTCGTCGACGACGACGATCTTCTGATGATGCACCGAGCCGAGCGGATGGGCGCCGTCGATGGCGAAGTGCATTCGCTTACTGCTGATCTGGTTCACCAGCGATACCGGGGCAAGCCCGTACCAGAGGCCATCGAAGGCCGGGAGCAGACGCAAATTGGACTTCAGCAGGTAGATGTCCAGACCCGGGCGCTTCCACAGCATCCAATAAAGGAAGGTGCCGAGCTGGTTCGGGCCGGGCAGCGTCTTGCGGCCGCGCTCGAACGTCACTCGGGAGTCGAAATCCCAGCCGATCAGCATGATTCGGTGGCGGGCGCGCAGCATCGCTGCCTTGACGTGTTTGAAGTAGTCCGCCGCATCGACGATGGGGGCGAACTTGTCGGCACGCGCCGTACGCCAGCACGTCCGGCCGGGACTCAGCAGTCGATCGTCGTGCACGCTGGGGCTCTCAACAGGGTTGATGGATCAGCGCGGACATAGCCACTGTGTACCACACCTAGGTCCTTCGCCCAGGTGGCCCGGGCTGCCGGCGCCAGGACCGCGGCTCTGTACCAAGATGAAGCCATGCGCATCCCTGTAGTGCTTGCGGGCTTCGTCGTCTTCATCGGTGTGGCCACGCCGGCGCACGCCGATCCGGCCGGCAATTCAGCCGCGGATGTGAGCTTCCTGACCGCGCTCAACAAGGCCGGCATCACCTATGAGAGCCCCGCCACCGCGGTCGGGGTCGGCAAAAGGGCGTGCGAGCTGATGGACCAGGGCCATCCCCAGGTCGACGTCATCCACAACGTGTCGTCGAGCAATCCGGGGTTCACCGTGGACGGCGCCGCACAGTTCACCATGATCGCCGCGAGCGCTTACTGCCCCCAGCACCTAGGGCAGCCGGTTACACCGACTGGAAGCTGAGCTCCACCTCGGAGCGGGTGCGGACCTGATCGGTGCCGGGCACGTAGGTCGGCACGGTGTGGGGGACGGTGGTGCCTCCTTTGACCCGGGCCTGGGCCTGCCGAAACTCCGGCGTCGGGCCCGCCGCGGCGTTGATCCCGTTGATGATCGACCACACCGCGGTACGACGGGCGGTGCGTTCGATGATGTTGGGGTCACGGTGCTGCAGCAGCTGCTTGGCCCATTTCGGCATCGTGTCGCGAATGGCCCAGTCGACGGCCGCCTGCGGCATGGGAACGTTGGGGCCGGTGCCCATCGCTTTCCCATGAGTCACAGCCAATTTCGGCAAGTACGACTCCAGGCACTCGAGCGTCTCGGCCTTGGTGGTCGGCAGATCGGTGCCGCCCAGGGCGTGTCCGACCCGCACGAACTCGCCGTAATAGCGGTCGAGGTTCTTGCCGCGCAACGGCATTGGGTGATAAAGCTCGTGCGCGGTGGCCAGCCCCCAGACGACCGTCGCGTAGTTCCATCGCAGCCACTCGGGATCGTCGGCGTCGTAGCGGGCTCCGTCGGGACGGGTGCCCTTGATGGTGTGATGCATCGCGCGCACGGACGTCGCCAGGCGCTCGGCGGTTTCCGTCGACCCGTACGCCGTGCCGATGAAGAAGGCGACCGAGTGGCCCAGCCGCGTCGCGGCGCCCTCGGGGTCGATCTGCGGCACGCGCGATATCGGGTTTCCGTTGCTGTCGCGCTTGATCAGGCGCGAATGGTGCATGCCCATCCAGTAGATCGACGGGTCCAGGGATTCCATGAAGGCGGCGCAATACAGGCCGAAGATCAACGCGGGCAGGTGCGAATGCACGCGCCACACGGCGCTGTCGGGACCGAACCAGCCCGGATCGCCGACGGGCGCGGCGAATTCCATGCCGCGGAAGAAGCGCCGCCGCATGGTGTCGTCCAACCGCTTGTTGATCATCTGCCCGACTATCTGGTGTGGCAGGAACACGAATCACTCCCTCGGGACTTCTGGTCACGACTGTAACCAGAATATGTTTTGGTTACGGGTGTGACAAGACCCGCGCCGTGTCGACCTACGCTGTAGGGATGTCGAGTCCCACCCGGTGGGCCGGTGTACCGCTCAAGGACCGCCGCGCCGAGCGTCGTGCGCTGCTCGTCGAGGCCGCGTATCGCCTGTTCGGCAGCGGCGGCGAGGCCGCCGTCTCGGTCCGCTCGGTCTGCCGGGAGTGCGGGTTGAACACCCGGTATTTCTACGAGAGCTTCGGCGACACCGACGATCTGCTCGGCGCGGTTTACGACCGGCTGAGTGAGCAGCTCGCCGAGGTGATCGCGGCCGCTATCGAGGAGGCGGGGGATTCGCTGGGCGCCCGCACCCGCGCCGGCATCGCGGCCGTGCTGGGCTTCTCCTCGGCCGATCCGCGGCGCGGCCGCGTGTTGTTCACCGATGCGCGCACCAACCCGGTGCTGGCCGCCCGCCGTCGCGCCACCCAGGACATGTTGCGCCAGGGGGTACTGACCGAGGGCTGGCGTCTCAACCCGGGTTCCGATCCGGTGGCCGCCGAGGTCGCCGCGGCGATGTACACCGGCGCGATGGCCGAGCTTGCCCAGCAGTGGCTCGCCGGTCATTTGGGCAATGATCTCGACGCGGTCGTCGATTACGCTTTGAAGCTGGTGTTGCGGTAGCGGGGAGTGCGGTGATGGGCCAAATCGAACATGCGATGGACCCGGTACGGCGCGTCCTCGGGCGCAAGGTCAGCATCGGCGGGCTGATCGAGCTGGCCGTGTGGCTCGCGATTCCCTACCTCTGTATCGGTTTCGCGTGGACCGTTTTTCACCCCGAGCAGACCCAGCGAATTCACGCAAGGATAGAAGTGGTGTCACCCGCCGCCGCCGACGCCTTCGCCTTCGGTGTGGCCACGGTGCTGTGGCCGGCCGCGCTGCAGATCGCCGACGCATGCCCGGCGCCATGACCGGCATTCGGAGCGAATGCGTGCGCGAGACGGGCTTTTGCTCCTAGGCTCAGGGACCATGTCAATCGACCGGTTCGGCCTCTCCGCGGGCACCATTCGGCTCGCCTCTGGCGTTTCGTTTCTCGTTGATCCCCTGCGCGCAAACAAATTGTGGGGCGACCCCGAGGAGCCGACGCCGACGGCGCAACTGTTGTTGCGATCGATGGGTTATCGCGACGCGCTGATCGGTGCACTGCTGGCGGGCGCGGCGCTGCGCGGCAAGAACACCCGCGGCTGGTTCCTGGCCTCCGCCGGGGCCGACGTGGCCGACCTGGTCGGCGGGTTGAGCGTGCACAGCGAGTTGAAGCCCTCGCAGCAACTGATCGGCCTGGGCGGCGCCGTCGTCGGGATCGTCACTGGGCTGTGGGGCGCGCTACGTCCGGCCAGGCGGACGGGCGAAGCGCCAGAGCCTGCCTGAGCGCTGACAGCCGAGCGGAGATGCTGTTGACTGAGCGGCATGGGTTTCGGTGTGCTGACATTTGTTACCGACGAGGGCATCGCTCCAGCGGACCTGGGTAAGGCGCTCGAGCAGCGCGGTTTTGAATCGCTCTTTCTCGCCGAGCACTCGCACATTCCGGTCGACGCGAAAACTCCGTACCCCAGCGGGGGACCGATTCCGCGAAAGTACTACCGCACACTCGATCCGTTTGTCGCGCTGACGGCGGCGGCGGCCGTCACCGAGAGGCTCCTCGTGGGCACCGGCATCGCGTTGGTGCCGCAGCGCGATCCGATCCACGTCGCCAAGGAGGTTGCGTCGCTGGACCTGGTGTCGCAGGGTCGATTCCGCTTCGGCGTGGGCGTGGGGTGGCTGCGCGAAGAGATCGCCAACCACGGCGTCGATCCCGCGGTCCGGGGACGCGTGGTCGACGAGCGCCTGGACGCGATGATCCAGATCTGGACGAGCGAAAAGGCCGAATTTCATGGTGAATTCGTGGACTTCGATCCCATCTACAGCTGGCCCAAGCCCGTGCAGCAACCGTATCCGCCGCTGTATCTGGGCTGTGGACCCGCGGGCTTCAAACGCATCGCCCGGCTCAACGCGGGCTGGCTCTCGATGACAGGCTCGGCGGGAGAGCTAGCACCGCAGCTGGACCAACTGCGCGAGCTGGTCGGCCGGGACGTGCCGGTGATCCACTTCCACGGCGGCGAGGCCACGGCGGCTGAGCTCGAGGGCTACCGAGATTTGGGATTGCAACACCTCTTGGTGAACCTGCCGACGGAACCGCGGGATCAGACGCTGCAACGCCTCGATGAGTTGCAGGACGAGTTCGCTAAGCTAACGTAAGGCTAAGTGCCGCAGAAGGTTTGGTACTTCCCGAAGTCCTCGGGGGCGGGGCTGGCGTAGCGCTCCCAACCGGGCCGTTCCGCGTACGGCTCGGTCACCGCCGCCAGGAGCCGCTCGACGGGCGCGAGATCGCCGTCCGTCGCCGCGGTGAGGGCCTCCTCAACCAGGTGGTTGCGCGGGATATAGATCGGGTTGGTGCGATCCATCGCGTCGGCGTCGGGGCGCAATGCTTGCCAGCGCGCCAACCACTCGTCAAAGCCGGCCAGGTCCACGAACAGTCCGCGCGCGGGCTCCGCGTCGCCTCGCGCGACATGGCTGAGCTGTCGGAAGAACGACGTGTAGTCGACGTGGTTTTGCTTGAGCAGAAGGAGTAGCTCCTCGACCAAGGCCGTGGCGAATTCGGCATCCACGTCGGCGGAGAGGCCGAGTTTGGCCCGCATGCCCGAGGTCCACACCGCGTCGTAGCGGGCTTGGAACACCCCGAACGACTGCTCCGCCAGTGCGATGGACTCCTCGCTGCTGTCCGACAGCAACGGAAGGAGTGTCTCGGCGAAGCGCGCGAGGTTCCAACCGGCGATGACCGGCTGGTTGCCGTAGGCGTAGCGGCCCCAGAAATCGATCGAACTGTAGACCGTGTCCGGGTCGTAGGCCTCCATGAACGCGCAGGGACCATAGTCGATCGTTTCCCCGGAGATCGTCATGTTGTCGGTGTTCATCACCCCGTGAACGAACCCGACCAACATCCACTGGGCGATCAGCGCGGCCTGGACCGCGACGACCGCTTCGAACAACGCGAGATAGGGGCGTTCGGCCTCGGCCGCGGCGGGATGGTGGCGGGCGATTGCATGGTCGGCGAGGCGGCGCAGTAGGTCCTTGTTGCCGGTGGCCGCGGCGTATTGGAAGCTGCCCACCCGCAGGTGGCTGCTGGCCACCCGGGTCAGCACGGCGCCCGGCAGTGTGGTTTCGCGATATACCGGGCGGCCGGTGCCGACCACGGCCAACGACCGTGTCGTCGGGACGCCCAACGCGTGCATCGCCTCGCTGACGATGTATTCGCGCAACATCGGTCCGACGGCCGCCAGGCCGTCCCCGCCCCGGGCGAACGGTGTGGCTCCGGAGCCTTTCAGGTGGATGTCGCGCAGCCGCCCGTCGGTGTCCACGAGCTCGCCGAGGAGCAGCGCGCGACCGTCGCCCAATCGAGGGACGAAGCCGCCGAACTGATGCCCCGCATAGGCCTGGGCGACGGGGGTGGCCCCGCTGGGCACCAGGTTGCCCGTCAGGAAGCGCAGCCCGTCGTCGCCGCGCAGCCAGGCGGCGTCGAGCCCGAGACTCTCGGCGAGCCGGTCGTTGAGCACGAGCAACCGCAACTCGGGAAATGTCTCGGCTTGCCAGCGGACCGCCATTTCCGGCAATTCGCGGAAGAACCGGTCTTGCAGGGCAACGGTGGTGTCCGGGGCAACGCTCATTTGATCGAGCCTACGGAAACTCAGCCGACGGCATGTCCGATGAGGTCGCGGGCCCGATCGAGCATGGAGGCAAACGGGCCGAGTGCGAAGTTCAGCTTTGCCGACTCGACGCCGGGGTGGGGGTGGGTCGGCGCGATGGCTTCGGCGGCGCGCACCGCCGTGCCCATCCGCTTGAGATCGTCGTCGTCGAGCTGGCGTGTGAGGACCGGGAATTCCTCGGTCTCCTCCTGCTTGGCGTGCTCGAGCACGGCCTCGCGCAGTTTGGTGAGTTCGTCGATGAACCGCTGCGAGGTGACGTCGAGCTGCTCGATCTGCGACAGCAGCTCCTTGGCCCCATGTTCTTCATTCAGGCGGGCGTCGACGATCGCGTCGCCGTCGTCGGCCTCCTTGCGTGCGCGCGGGTGCACGATCATTTCCTCGGCGGTTTCATGGACCGCCAGCAGTTGGCGCAGCGCCGCGAACGGCTCTTCCCGCGCTTTGGGATCCGTAGCGTGCAGCACCTGGTCAAACATGTCCTCGATGAGGTTGTGCTGTGCTTTCAGGAACGCGACGACCTCGTCGGGTGACTGGATAATCATGTCGGCCATCGCCGATACCTCCAGTGATCGGGAGTTGTGAAACGCACGCTGGGCTGTGTGCGGCTTGGCAAGGTATACCCGCTGCAGATACGGCCAAACGGCGCCCCGCGGTGCGGGACGCCGTTCGGCCGGGCTAACTGAAACCGGGATACGTTGGGGAACAATATATTTCGTCGCCAAACCCGGTGCCCACAGGTCGGCGAAGGGTTAGACGCCGCGGTCGCGAGGGGTGGTCGGTGCGACGCCGGGGCGCGCGGCGGCGTCCTTGCGGCGCATCAGCCCGGCAAGCCCGCCCAAGCCGAGGAGGCCGAGAAGGCCCCACAGTCCGCTGTTGTCGCTGTGCTGACTATTGTCGTTGTCCGCCAACGTCGTTGTGGTCGGCGACGGCGCCGGAGCGCTCGGAACGGCGGCATTGGCGACACCTGCTCCACCGAACAACAGCGCCCCGGTGGTTGAAACGATTGCAATGGCCCTACGCATGTTTACTCCTCGTGGGTTTTCTCGGTCGCGGCCAGGCGGCTGATCGAGAGGCTTCTGGGGACCAGGGTGCTCTAGTCTCCGCAGGAAACGGCGTCGGCCGGCGGCCGCGACGTCCAGGGAGGTGGCTACCCCGGGCGGCCACGGCGAAACTCGGCGGCGGGTCCGTTTCGTTTGCTGGACGGTCCGGCGATTCGCCGCTCCGCTCAGGAGCTCCGCGGGCGGCGCGGCCGAGGCGTCAGCACGTCCGCGGGGGATTGCCCGACCGGTTGTTCGGGACATCGCTACGGTTAAGGGGCACACGCCCGCCATTCGAAACCACGAGAAGACGACAGATCAGCGAAATGTACGAACAGGTCAACAGCAGCGCCGCCGCACCCGAAGACATCGGCTCTCGCATCGACCCGGTACTGGCCCGAAGCTGGCTGCTGGTCAACGGCACGCATCCCGACCGGTTCCAGTCCGCGGTGGACTCGCGCGCCGACATCGTCGTTTTCGACATCGAGGACGCGGTCGCGCCCAAAGACAAGCACGCCGCGCGCGACAACGTGGTGAGTTGGCTGGGCGCCGGCAACGTGGACTGGGTCCGCATCAACGGCTTCGGCACCCCCTGGTGGGCGGACGACCTGGCCGCCCTGGCCACCACCCCGGTCGGCGGGGTGATGCTGGCGATGGTCGAATCGGTCGACCACGTCACCGAGACCGCGAAGCGGCTGCCCGATGTGCCGATCGTCGCCCTGGTCGAAACGGCCCGAGGCCTCGAGCGCATCACCGAGATCGCCGCGACCAAGGGAACCTTCCGGCTGGCGTTCGGTATCGGGGACTTCCGCCGGGACACCGGCTTCGGGGACGACCCGGCGACGCTGGCCTACACGCGATCTCGCTTCACCATCGCCTCCAAGGCCGCCGACCTGCCCAGCGCGATCGACGGCCCGACCATCGGCTCCAATCCGCTGAAACTGATCGAGGCCACCGCGGTCTCCACCCAGTTCGGGATGACCGGCAAGATATGCCTGACACCCGACCAGTGCGCCGTCGTCAATGAGGGTCTGTCGCCGTCGCAGGACGAAATTTCTTGGGCGAAAGAGTTTTTCGCCGAGTTCGAACGTGACGGGGGAGAGATCCGCAACGGCTCCGATCTGCCCCGCATCGCGCGGGCGACCAAGATCCTCGAGTTGGCTCGCGCGTACGGTATCGAGGCGTTGGACATCGACGAGGAAGAGCGCGATCACTCACCCGCGCCGTCGGACACCTATCACTACTGAGTGTCAGGCCGCATGTCGCGCGAGCGCGACGCCGACGCGGACTTCGAGCTTGCTCATCGTGATGGTGGGGCCGCGCGGCGGCGCCGTCGAACGGTAGGTTGTGCCTGTGGGCGTCGTGAAAAGCGCCGTATGGGTGTGGGTTTCGTCGACGCTCGTGCTCACCCGCCACCCCGCATTTTCCTTGACGTAGTTGCAGTGTTCGCACAATCCGAGGCCGTTGTCCGCGGTGGTCGGGCCGCCGTCGGCCCACGGCTGCGCGTGGTCGCGGTGCCTGATCGGCGCGTCGCAGTAGGGAGTGCGGCAGTGTTGATCGCGGAGCCCGATGAACGCGGCCAGGCCCTGCGGGAAGAGTCGCGCTCGTGACTCCATGGCCACCAGCGCCCCGGATTGGGGATGCGTGTAGAGCCTGCGCAGGGTCGCTCGCGAACGTCGATCGGCGGCGGCCTCGGCGACCATGCTGCGCGCGACCGACGCGGGGATGGGGCCGTAGCCGGCGACGTCGGCCGGCGCATCGTCACCGCCGAGCAGCGTCTCGTCGGTCAGCGCGAGGTTGACCGCGACCGGGGTGGGGACCGTTGCGCTGCGGCCGGTGGCCCTTTCCACCAGCGTGTCGGCCATCACCTGCCCGCGCGTTCGCCCGTCGCCGCAGGTGTCTGCCTCGCGGCGCAGCGTGGCATACACCGAAACCCCCTGAGCCACCGGCAATAACGCGGTGACATAGCTCATGGTGTCGGGCGCCGGGCGAATGGTGACGGTGCGGTCTTCCTCGGCCTTGGCCGCCCGCTCGACGATGGCGTGCGGATCGAGCCGATAGGCGATCGCCTTCGCGGCCGCGGCCACTCGCGCGTCGCCCATGCCGCTCAGGCTCGCCGGGTCGGCACACATCTCCGCGTCCAAGGCGCGGCGGTCCTCGACGTCCAGGCATGCGCTCTCGCGCACGATCAGCGTCGCCCGCCACTCCGACAGGGCCCCGCATTCCAGGGCGGCCAGCGTGTGCGGCATCTCGTGCACCAGGGCTTTGGCGAAACCCAGATGCCGGCCGCCCCGCGCGGGGGAGTCCCGTCGCGCCAGGGCGACCTCGCTTGCCACGCCGCGTCCGCGGCGCGCCGCGGGCACCCCGCTGGCCGCTTCGGTGGCTCGACGCGCCGCGTCCAGGGCGGCCGCCGCCCGGGCCTGGCCGGCGGCCGCCGCGGACTTGAGCGTCTCCAGCTCGGCGATACGCTCTACCAGCGACGATTCATCGGCTGCCGGATCGACGGCGATCAATTCCTCGAACATACTTTCGATAGTAATTGTGCCCACTGACAAGCGGGCCCGTGGCTACTCTGGGCATGTGAGCCCCAGAGGGCGGATCCGAGTCGCGCGGGTCTACGACGACGTCGGCGCTGACGAGGGTCAGCGCGTGCTGGTCGATCGGGTCTGGCCGCGCGGCATGCGGAAAGACGACCCGCGGGTGGGCATCTGGTGCAAGGAGGTCGCACCCTCGAAGGACCTCCGCGAGTGGTACCAACACCGGGCCGAACGATTCGACGAGTTCACCTCGCGTTACGAGGCGGAACTGCGCGACAGCGCCGCGCTGGCGGAGTTGCGCAAGCTTGCCAAGCGGGGTCCGGTCACGTTGGTCACGGCCACCCGCGAGGTGGACATCAGCCAGGCGGTCGTCCTGGCGAAGCTCCTCGGAGCCCACTGACATGGGCGACGCGGAACGCGTCCTCCCCCGGGAATTGACTGATCTTCCCGAGGAGATCCGCAGCGTCCCGCCGCCGCCGATCCCGGACCTGCCCGAGCCGTACGGTTTGCGTCTTGCCGAGCCGGACGCCGACGCCGAGATGATCGCCGAGTGGATGGGCCGCCCGCACCTGGTCGAAGCCTGGGAGTCCCACTGGCCGGTGGCGCGGTGGCATCGATACCTGCGGGCGCAGCTCGACGGGGGCTTTTCTCGTCCGTTCCTGGCGCTGCACGATGGGGTGGACCGCGCCTATATCGAGTTATACAGGGCGGCAAAGGATTCCATCGCCACCCGCTACGACCACGATCCCTACGATCTGGGCTTGCACGTCGCGGTCGCCGATTTGGATTACATCCAGCGGGGACACGTCGGTTACCTGCTGCCGCACTTGGTGGGCAGCATCTTCACGCTCGATCCCCGGTGTCGCAGAATCATGTTCGACCCCGACCACCGCAATGCGTTGGCGCGCAAGTTCTGTGAGCGTGGCGGCTGCGCATTCCTCGGCGAACACGACATGGCGAATCGGCGCATGGCCCTCTACGTGCTGCCCCGCACCCCCAAGGACATTCCCCGTCGGCCCGACGCCTGACTCAGAACAGCTCGGCGAGGCGCTGCCCGATGAACGCCGCCGCTACGCCCAACACCACGCTGACGACGATGTTGGCGAGCGAGGAGCGCAGCTGGCGCTCCTCGCCGAGTCGCTGCGTTTCCAGCATCCAGGTCGAAAACGTGGTGTATGCGCCGACGAACGCCGTGCCGGCCAGCAGGGCGGCCTCCTTGTTGAGCGCCAAACCCCCGAGAAATCCGAGAAGCGCTGCGCCACTGATATTTACGACGAGCGTGCCGAACGGGAACGGCCGGGACACCCGGCGCGCGACCGCACGGTCGATCACAAAGCGCAGCACCGATCCGACGCCGCCGATGAACGCGACGCCCAGCCACACCAGGGCAGTCGTCGCGGTGGTCATCGGCGCACCCGCACCCGGCGCACCAACTTGGTGGCCAGGTGCACCGCCAGCAGCCCGAGCACGATGCTGGCGACGGTGTAGCCGACGGCCAGCCCCCAATGACCGTGCTCGATCATCCTCACCGTCTCGACCTGCATCGTGGAGAAAGTCGTTAAACCGCCGCACAATCCGGTGCCCAGAAGCGGGCGCCGATAGCTCGACGTCGGCAACCGCTCCAGCAGCCGGGTGGTGAAGTAGCCCACCAGAAACGCCCCGACGATGTTGACCGTGAACGTCGGCCACGGCCAGCTCTCTGGGTGGCCGCCGGCGAGGTCGCTCAGGGCGGCCCGGGCCAGGGAGCCCAGCGCCCCACCGGCAAACACCGCGGCCAATTCGCGATAGTCCCGTTGCGCCACTGGCGTCGATTCCCTTCGTTTGCCGGTGCGCTACGCAGCGTATGGCGGGAGTCCAGACCGGCGCAGGCCGGGGGCGCCGGGAGACGGGCAGAATTGGTAACCATGGTGGCCAACCCTCGCGCCGGTCAGCCGGCCCAACCCGAAGACCTTGTCGATCTGCCCCACCTGGTGACGGCCTATTACTCGATTCAGCCCGATCCCGGCGACGTCGCCCAGCAGGTGGCATTCGGCACGTCGGGCCACCGCGGGTCGGCGCTCAATGGGGCGTTCAACGAGGCGCACATCCTGGCGATCACCCAGGCCATCGTCGAGTACCGCGCCGCCCACGGCATTACAGGCCCGTTGTTCATCGGCCGGGACACGCACGGCCTCTCCGAGCCGGCCTGGGTCTCCGCGCTGGAGGTGCTGGCCGCCAACGACGTAGTAGCGGTGGTGGACAGCCGCGACCGGTATACGCCGACCCCGGCGGTCAGCCACGCCATCCTCACCTACAACCGCGGTCGCACCGACGCGCCGGCCGACGGGATCGTCGTGACGCCGTCGCACAACCCGCCCTCGGACGGGGGCTTCAAATACAACCCGCCCAACGGCGGCCCAGCCGACACCGACGCCACCAACGCAATCGCCAAGCGCGCCAACGAGATTCTGCGCGACGGCTCGGGCGTCAAGCGCATCCCGCTGGCCCGCGCGCTGCAGACCGCGCAGCGCCACGACTACCTCGGTAACTACATCGACGACCTGCCCAACGTGGTCGACATCGATGCCATCCGCGCGGCCGGGGTGCGGATCGGCGCCGACCCGCTGGGCGGGGCGAGCGTGGACTACTGGGGCGAGATCGCCACCCGGCACCGCCTGGATCTGACCGTGGTCAATCCGCTGGTCGACGCCACATGGCGGTTCATGACGCTCGACCACGACGGCAAGATCCGGATGGACTGCAGCTCACCGGACGCGATGGCGGGACTCATCCGCGCGATGTCCGACAACCCCGGCCGCTACCAGATCGCCACGGGCAACGACGCCGACTCGGACCGCCACGGCATCGTCACCCCCGACGCGGGGCTGCTCAACCCGAACCACTACCTGGCGGTGGCCATCGAATACCTGTACACGCAGCGGCCATCGTGGCCGGGCGGCATCGCGGTCGGCAAGACCGCGGTCAGTTCGTCGATGATCGACCGGGTGGTCGCCGGCATCGGCCGCAAGCTCATCGAGGTGCCGGTCGGCTTCAAGTGGTTCGTCGACGGCCTGATCGAGGGCGGCATCGGCTTCGGCGGCGAGGAATCGGCCGGTGCGTCGTTCCTGCGGCGTGACGGGTCGGTGTGGACCACCGACAAGGACGGCATCATCCTGGCCCTGCTGGCCTCGGAGATGCTGGCCGTCACGGGGACGAGTCCCTCCCAGCGCTATCAACAGTTGACCGCCCAATACGGCACGCCGTTCTACGCGCGGGTCGACGCGCCCGCCGACCGCGACCAAAAGGCCCGGCTCGCCAAGCTGTCCGCCGACGAGGTGACCGCGACGGAACTGGCGGGGGAGCCCATCACCGCCAAGCTGACCGCTGCACCCGGGAATGGCGCCCCATTGGGCGGACTGAAGGTGGCGACAGCCAACGCGTGGTTTGCCGCGCGACCGTCGGGAACCGAAGACGTGTACAAGATTTATGCGGAATCTTTCAACGGAGAAGAGCATTTAGCCGAGGTGCAAGAAACTGCGCGCGAGGTAGTTAATAAAGTCATTGGGTGACCCTTTCCCTCCGCCTTACCCGTCCGGGGGGACGCGCGTCGCGTTCGACCCGTCTGCCGCGCGAAGTTTGGATCCTTAGCTGGGCAAATATCATGGTCGCGCTTGGTTACGGAGTCATTTCACCGGCGCTGCCGTCTTTCGCCCGCAGTTTCGGCGTCAGCATCAAGGCGGTGACCTTCCTGGTCACCGTCTTTTCGTTGGCCCGCCTGTGTTTTGCGCCGGTCAGCGGGCAGCTGGTCCAGCGGCTGGGGGAACGGCGGATCTACATCGGCGGGATGGTGATCGTCGCGGTCTCCACCGGCGCGTGTGCGTTTTCCCAGGCTTACTGGCAATTGCTGGCTTTCCGCGTCATCAGCGGAATCGGATCGACAATGTTTTATGTTTCGGCGCTGGGACTGATGATCCATATCAGCCCGCCCGACGCCCGCGGACGGGTCGCGGGCCTTTTCACCACGTCGTTCATGGTCGGGGCAGTGGGCGGCCCGGCCGTCGGCGCCCTGGCGGCCGGTTGGGGGCTCACCGCGCCGTTCATCGTGTACGGCGTCGCTTTGCTCGGTGTGGCGGTGGTGCTGTTTTTCGGCTTGCGGAATTCGGCCCTGGCCGCCCCGGGGCCGCCGACGCGGTCGACGGTGACGATGCGAGAGGCGTTGCGCGTGCGCGCCTATTGGTCCTCGCTCGGGGCCAACTTCGCGACCGGTTGGTCGGCGTTCGGCCTTCGCGTCGCCCTGGTCCCCTTGTTCATCACCGACGTCATGGGCCGCGGCGTCGGCGTCATCGGCATTGCGCTAGCGGCATTCGCCGGGGGCAACGCGCTGGCCATGATCCCCAGTGGCTACCTGTCCGACCGGATGGGACGGCGCACGTTGATGATCGTGGGCCTGGCGTTGTCCGGCGCGGCGACCATCTTCTTGGGCGCGGCGTCGTCATTGCCGAGGTTTCTGGTCGCCGCGGTGGTGGTCGGGGCGGTGACGGGCATCTACATGTCGCCGATGCAGGCCGCCGTCGCCGACATCCTGGGCAGCGAGGCGCGCGCGGGCAGTCCGGTGGCGGCCGTGCAGATGATGTCCGACCTGGGCGCGATCGTCGGATCCATGACGCTCGGTTGGGTCGCCGAGCGGCTGAGCTACGGCTGGGGATTCATCATCAGCGGCATCGTTTTGCTGATTGCCGCGGTGGGCTGGGTGGTGGCCCCGGAGACCCGGACGGTGCCCGTTCCGGAGCCCGACCCCTTGCCGTCTCCGCACACGTTGAATCTTCCTGAGCAGCAACTTTGAAGGACGGTTACCGGTGGTGTAGCTTCGATGAGCACGACTTGGGGCTATGGCGCAGCTGGTAGCGCACCACACTGGCAGTGTGGGGGTCAGGGGTTCGAGTCCCCTTAGCTCCACCGAAATAACTGGGCGCATCGCGCCAATCGACGTCGCGGATCTAGCAGAATGCGGCCGTCATGAAACTCCCGCCGGCCACGAGCGCGATGACGAGCGCGGCGGTCTCGTGTCCCGTCGACGCCGCGGCGACGACGCCGGCGACCGCGCTGATGAATATCGTGACGGCCAGAAACGCCATGAACAGCCGGTGCGAATTCACCGCCGCGCCGGAACGAGGCGTGACCATGGCCTTGTTCGTACGATTCACGCCCACCATGAAATCCCCTTGGTTGTGACGCCCGCAGCATATCACGCGCAGATGTGGCCTGCATCACACATCACTAGGCGCGCCGTGGTATCAGTCCGGTATCATTCGGCTATGGGAATGACTCTTCGGCCCAGTGAACAGCAGGCGGAAGCGCTGCGCAGGCAGGCCAGTGCGGAAGGCCGATCGATGCAGGCCGTCGCGCTGTCGGCCATCGACGAGTACATCGCCCGGCGGGCGCACAAGGCCAAGGTCGCCGATGCGCTGCAGCGCGTGCTTCGCGAGGAGGCAGGTGTTCTGGAGCGCCTCAAGGACGCATGACGGACTATCTGGACCTCGAGGATCTTCTGGAAATTGCCCGAAAAGCCGTCGGAGTGGACGTCATCGTCCGGGATTACGGCTTGCTTGAATCCGCTCTGGCGCGTCCTCGAGCCTCCATCTTTGGCCAGGACGCCTACCCGGATCTGCACGTCAAGGCCGCCGCACTGCTGCATTCGCTGACACGGAATCATGCGCTGGTGGACGGGAACAAGCGACTCGGGTGGGTGGCCTGCCGGACGTTCCTGGCAATCAACGCCCAGTGGATCAGTGCGCCCGAGGACGATCGCTTCGATTTGGTGATCCGGGTGGCCACCGGTGCAGTGGCCGGTCTCGACGACATTGCGGCACAACTGCGCGGCTGGAGCTACCCGTGACCGCTACGAACCACGCCGGCTTCGGGCAACGCCGTCATGCGGCGGCGATCCGCCAATTAGGTTTTCGCCTCGGGGCGCATTAATCTAGCCCGCGGTTCGATTGCGACTCAGGAAAGCAGCCATGCCTGTTCAGCCCACGTTGCTGCGCCGACAAGCGTCGCGCGGCGTTCGTCGACAGCGGGTCGTCTCCCGTGTGAAGTGTCCGATGGTCGGTCAGTGCTTCGACATCGAAGTCACCCGCGACGCCGACGGATGGGCGATCACCGTCCCCGAGATCGGCAGGTCCACCCGCACGACAAGTCGGGCCGCAGTGGAACTGGCCGCGCGCGAATGCATTTCAACCTGGACCGGCATCCCGATCGGCTATGTCGCCGTCTATGTCGTGAGCGAAATCGCTTAACGGTCGGCGGCGCATTGTTGTCGGGCCGCCTGCAGGATCGAGCCGGCGGTGAGAAACGCGGGTTTGTCGCGGTCCTTGGCGTCGACGGGCAGTCCGGCCGCGCGGCGCAGCACCATCAGCGCAAGCCCGCTGTACGTCGCGTAAGGAACGATCAATAGGTTCACCCTCTCCTCGCCGCCGATGAACGTCATCACGTGCTGGCGCTTGTGCTCCCATCCGTGCCAGTTGAAATCGGGCGGACGTTGTAGTGCCGGCCAGTTGACGTTGACGGAGCAGATGTCGCCGAGCAGGGGTGTCAGCGCCGCGACAAGGCCGGGTAATTCGTTAGTGATGCGGTCCGCGCGTGGCCACCACGCTCCGTCGATGTCGCCGCCTAACTGGCGGGCTACCGAGACCCGGACGGGGACGGCCGTGCGTCGGCTCGCCGTGCGATACACAGTTGTTCCCTACGTTTCGGCATCGCTCGTCCGCGGTCGCGTGGCGAGTGGAGGAATCGCATTGCCCTTGGGTGTCCTCTGCGCCCATTGCGGTGGAAACCGCTGACAACGAAACGGCTCACGCCCGACGCTACCCCACCACCGGGGTTCGCCCACCATGCGAGGGGACAGCGGAACCCCGACGCGGCGTGCCCGGCGGGCCCTGAAAATCGCATTCGGGGCGAGCAAGAGGAGGATGGACGTCATGTCCACACAGAATTGGTGCGACGCACCCGAGATTCACCCGTCGCAGATCCGGGTCGGCGACGTCATCGGCACGCGCCGCCCCACAGAACTGCGCCTGACCGTCAAGATGATCAGTGGTCCGCAGAGCGGTCCGCGGCAATGGACATTCTTCAGCCGCGACGACAACGGCCAACAGCGCACCAGCACGTTCGGCGAGAATGACGTGGTTCGCCGATACGCCAAGGCGTGACGGCAACGCCTAAGGGCGGCAACGGATCTAGGATTCCGCGGCGATCGCGATCGACTTCGTGTCCAGGTAACCGTCGAGGCCTTCGGGCCCGAGTTCGCGGCCGTAGCCGCTGGCCTTGACGCCCCCGAAGGGCGCGAACGGATCCATCGTGTAGCCCTGGTTGACGCCGACGGTCCCGGTGTGGATGCGGGTGGCCATCGCCAGCGCACGGTCGCTGTCGTTGCTCCACACCGAGCCGGCCAGGCCGTAATCGGAATCGTTGGCGATCGCCAGCGCCTCCTCGTCATCGCGGTAGGGGATGACGGTGATGACGGGCCCAAAGATCTCCTCCCGGGCGATGCGCATCGAATTGTCGGCCGCCGCGAACAGGGTGGGCCGGACATACCAGCCGCGGTCGAGTCCGTCGGGCATGTCGGTGCCGCCGATGACGACGCGCGCCCCCTCGTTCTGGCCGATCTCGATGTAGTCGCGAACGCGTCGCTGCTGGCGCCGGGACACCAACGGACCGAGCTGGGTGTCGGGATCGTTGGGATCGCCGACGCGAAGGCCGGCCATCTCGGCCGCGAGCGCGTCGACGTACTCGTCGTGGCGCCCCTGCGGCACCAGCACCCGGGTGAGCGCGTTGCAGATCTGGCCGCTGTTGGACAGGCTCGCGGATCGCACTCCGGCGGCCACCTTGTCCGGCGATGCGTCGTCGAGGACCAGGGCGGCGGACTTGCCGCCGAGTTCCAGGCTGACTTTGGTGAGGTTGGCCGCACACGATGAGGCCACTGCCTGTCCCGCCGCGGTGGAGCCGGTGAACGACACTTTGTCGACGCCCGGGTGGGCGACGAGGTAGGCGCCCAGCGCACCGTCGCCCGGCAGGATGCTGACCACGCCCGGCGGCAGGCCGGCTTCGGCGATCATCTCGCCTAAAAGCAGCGCGTCTAACGGGCTTTCGGGGGCGGGTTTGAGCACGACGGCGCAGCCGGCCAACAGCGCGGGCACCAGTTTGGTGACGATGAGGAACTGGGGCATGTTCCAGGGCACGATCGCCGCGACGACGCCGACGGGTTCCTTGCGGACGTGCACGTCGCTTCCGAAGAACCCGGGCCTGGTCTCCTGCCACGGGTGCCGTTCGGCCAGGTCGCAGAACGCGCGCATCATGAATGCCGGCAGGCCGACCTGGGCCCGCTGGGCGAAGCTGATCGGGGCGCCGATCTCCGCCGTGATCGTGGTGGCCATCTCCGCGCGGCGTCCGTCGTAGATGTCGGCCAGGCGCCGGATCGCGGCGACCCGTTCCGCCGGCTCGCTGCGGCCCCACGGCCCGAAGGCCGCGCGCGCCGCCGCCACCGCCGCGTCGACGTCGTCGGATCCCGCCGCATTGACCTCGGCGATCGGTTCCTCGGTGTGCGGAGAGATGACGTGCAAGACGCCGGCCTGCGGCCGCGCCCCATCGCTTCCGGCGATCTGCACTGCGGGGTGATGGTCCATCCGCGCCTCCCGGGGCCAGTATCAACTACTTGCTATTGGTGACACGAGGATATACCGTCGGCCGTGACGGAGCCCTCAGGGATCGGTGAAACCGGTGCGCGGGTGGTTGTTTTCGCGCAGGCATTGCTGCAGTTTCGCTGAGATTGGACTGCTAAGGAGCGATCATGGCTCGATTTCCTAAACCGCCGGAGGGGAGCTGGACCCAGCATTACCCGGAATTGGGCACCGAGCCGGTGTCCTACCGGGACTCGATCAGCCCCGAGATCTATGAGTTGGAACGTGACGCCATCTTCAAGCGTGCCTGGCTCAATGTCGGTCGCGTTGAACAGCTTCCGCGCAAAGGCAGTTACCTCACCCGCGAGCTGAAGGTTGTCAACACCTCAATCATCTTGGTGCGCACCACGTCTGGCGACATCAAGGCTTATCACAACGTGTGCCGGCATCGCGGCAACAAGCTGGTGTGGAACGACATGCCGCAGGAAGAAACGGCCGGGGTGTGCCGGCAGTTCACCTGCAAGTACCACGGCTGGCGCTACGACCTGGACGGCAACCTGACCTTCGTGCAGCAGGAGGAGGAGTTCTTCGACCTCGACAAGGGCCGCTACGGGCTGGTGCCGGTGCACTGCGACGTGTGGGAAGGGTTCATCTTCGTCAACTTCGCCAAGAAGCCCGAGCAGTCGCTGCGAGAGTTCCTCGGACCCATGATCACCGGGCTGGAAGGTTATCCCTTCGACAAGATGGTCTCGCGCTGGTGCTATCGCTCCGAGGTCAAGGCGAACTGGAAGCTGTACATGGACGCGTTCCAGGAGTTCTATCACGCGCCCGTGTTGCACGCGAACCAGTCACCGACCGCGTACTCGAAGGCGGCCGCCGAGGCGGGTTTTGAGGCCCCGCACTACCGGCTGGACGGGCCGCACCGGCTGGTCAGCACCTCGGGGGTGCGCGCCTGGGAAATGGCCGACGAGATGCGCAAGCCGATGGAGGACATCTGCCAGAGCGGGCTGTTCGGGCCATGGGACAAGCCCGATCTGGGCCCGATGCCCGAGGGGCTCAACCCGGCGAAATGTGATCCGTGGGGGCTGGATTCGTTCCAGCTGTTCCCCAACTTCGTCATCCTGTTCTGGGGCCAGGGCTGGTATCTGACCTACCACTACTGGCCGACGTCGTATAACAGTCACCTCTTCGAGGGCACGCTGTACTTCCCGGCGCCGCGCACCCCGCGTGAGCGCGTCGCTCAGGAACTGGCGGCGGTGTCGTTCAAGGAATATGGGCTGCAGGACGCCAACACGCTGGAGGCGACCCAGACGATGCTCGAATCCCAGGTGATCGACGAGTTCCTGCTGTGCGACCAGGAGGTCCTGATCCGTCACCTCCACAAGGAGACCGCCGCCTGGATCGATGACTATCGCCGGACGACGAGCGCGGGGGTGTGAACGAGATGCCGATGCTGCCCGCCGAGTTCGCCGACCTCGAACCGTTCGCCGATTGGTGCCTGGCGAGCGAACCCGAACGCTACGCCAAGAGGCTGGCCAGTTCGATGGTCGAAATGAAGGCCTTCTACGACGCGATCACCCCGCGGGCCGAGGAGGCATTGTCGTTCTGCGACAAGTTCTCTCTCGACGACCTGCCGGACGACGTTCTGAATCTGATGCACCTGCTCTACTCCATGATCATGGTGTCGTTCCCGGTGGAGTGCTGGAAGCAACCCCGCGTCCCCGACTCGGGTGCTTCGACCCTGGACTGCGTGTCCGAGCCGGTTCCATGACCGAGTCGACCGTCCTGCGGGCGGCGCGGTGGGCCGATGTCGTCACGGGCCGGATCCACGCGCCGGCGGTGATCGTGGTCGACGGCGAACGCATCTCGGCGATCAATCCCGAAGGGCCGCTGCCGGATTCGGCCACCATCGTCGATCTCGGCGACGTGACGCTGCTGCCGGGCCTGATGGACATGGAGCTCAACCTGCTCATCGGGGGGCCCGGCGGGCCGGAGGGCCTGCCGTCGCCCATGCATGGAGTGCAGGACGACCCCGCCTATCGCACGTTGCGCGGGGCGGTCAACGCGCGTACCACCCTGGAGGCCGGGTTCACCACGGTGCGCAATCTCGGGCTGATGGTCAAGACCGGCGGGTATCTGCTCGACGTGGCGCTGCAGCGCGCCATCGACCAGGGCTGGCACGTCGGGCCGCGCATCTATCCCGCCGGCCATGCCGTCACCCCGTACGGCGGGCACCTGGACCCGACGGTCTTTCAGCGGTTGGCGCCCGGGGTCATGCCGCTCTCGGTGGCCGAGGGCATCGCCAACGGCGTACCCGACGTGATCGCCTGCGTGCGTTACCAAATCCGGCACGGCGCCAAGCTGATCAAGGTGTCGGCGTCGGGCGGGGTGATGTCGCACAGCACCGCGCCCGGCGCGCAGCAGTACTCCGACGCCGAGTTCGCCGCGATCGCCGACGAAGCCCACCGGGCCGGAGTCCGCGTGGCCGCGCACGCCGTCGGGGACACCGCGGTCCAGGCCTGCATCCGCGCCGGCATCGACTGCATCGAACACGGCTTTTTGGCCAGTGACGAAACGATCCAGATGATGGTCGACCACGGCACCTTCCTGGTCTCGACCACCTACCTGACGGAGGCCATGGCCATCGACCGCATCGCGCCGGAGCTGCGCAAGAAGGCGCTGGAGGTGTTTCCGCGCGCAAAGGCCATGCTGCCCAAGGCGATCGACGCGGGCGTCCGGATTGCGTGCGGCACCGACGCGCCGGCCATCCCGCACGGCCAAAACGCCAAAGAACTGGGCGCGCTGGTGCAGCGGGGCATGACTCCCGCGCAGGCAATCCGGGCGGCCACGGTGGTGGCCGCCGAGCTGATCGACGCCGACGACGAGTTGGGCAGGCTGGCGCCCGGCTATCTCGCGGACATCATCGCTGTGCCGGGAGACCCGTTCGACGACATCGCCAAGACGCTCGACGTCCGCTTTGTCATGAAGAACGGACAGATCTACAAAAGCCCCGCGGCCTGACGGAGGCAGGTATGGAACTCACCGACAACATCCTGTGGCTGCTCAAGCAGGCCTTCTATTACTCCCTGACCACGATCAACGAGGCGATGCGCGAACACGGCGTGAGCACCGCTCAGATCGGTGTGCTGCGCCAATTGGCCAACGAACCCGGGTTGTCCGGCGCCGAATTGGCGCGGCGGCTGCTGATCAGCCCGCAAGGCGTCCAGCTCGCGCTCACCGCGTTGGAACGCCGCGCCCTGGTGGAAAGGAAGCAGGACCCCCAGCACGCGCGCATCCTGCGGGCCTACCTGACCGGCGAGGGCCGCAAAGTCGCCGAAACGGTGGTCAGTGACGCGATCGCCGCACACCAGGAGGTGTTCGGCGTGCTGACCGAGGAAGAGCAGCGCACCCTGCGCGAATTGCTGGGCCGCGTGGTCGAAAAGGGCACCGGCCATGAGCTGTTCGACGATCACGTCGACGGATGACGTGACCAATATCTAGTACTTGAGACTAATCGCAAGTAGTTGATACTCTGACGGAGATGGGCGATCACCACAGCACAGCGAACGCCGGTCCGGCGACCGTGACCGGCGGCGCAGCGGGCGCTGTCGACATGGCCGAGGCCCCGGACGGCTTTGTGCCGCTTCGGGTCAAGCAGGTGATACCCGAAACCCGCGACGCCGTGTCGATCGTTCTCGATGTTCCCCGGGGCAGCGCGGCACGGTTCGGCTACCAAGCCGGGCAATTCCTGACGCTGCTGGTCCGCGTCGACGGGCGCGAGTACCGGCGCTGCTACTCGATGTCGTCATCTCCCGCGGTCGGCGAGGACCTGCGCATCACGGTCAAGCGCGACCGCGGCGGCGCGGTGTCCAACTGGCTCAACGACACCGCGGCACCCGGCGACCTGCTCCACGCCCTGCCGCCGCAGGGACGCTTCGTCTTGAACGACACCGGCCGGAACCTGGTCGCGTTCGCCGGGGGAAGCGGCATCACGCCGGTGTTTTCGCTGTTGCGCACCGCGCTGGTGTGCGGCACGCGCGGCGCGCGGTTGTTCTACGCCAACCGAAACCGGGACGCGGTGATCTTCGACGAGGCCCTCAAAACGCTGGAAAAGCGCCACGCGGACCGCTTCGTCCTGCACCACCATCTCGACGACCAACGCGGCTTCGCCACCCAGGCGGACATCGCCGCGTTCGTCGAGAACACCGACGGCGCCGACTTCTACGTCTGCGGGCCGAACGAGTTCATGGACACGGTGCGAACCGCCCTGGGCGCGGCGGGCGTGCCCACCAGCCGACTGCACATCGAGCATTTCGACGTGGCCGACGTGGCCGCGGCGGCGCCGCCCGAGACCGAGCCGGTCACCGACGAGGTCACCATCGTGCTGGACGGATCGACGACCACCGCGCCGTACTACGCGGGCAACACGCTGTTGCAGACAGCCCGCATGGCTGGGCTGCGGGCGCCGTCCTCGTGTGAAATCGGTTCGTGTGGAACGTGTATGGGGCGCCTGACGCAGGGTAGCGCCCGGATGATCAACAACGATGCGCTCGACCAGGATGAGGTCGACGGCGGCTGGGTGCTGACGTGTCAGGCCGTGCCGACCAGTCCCACGGTGCGGGTGGTCTACGAATGAGCGATAGGGCGGCGGATGCGATGACCAAGGTGGCGGTGGTGACCGGCGGCGCCTCAGGCATGGGCGAGGCGACATGTCACGAATTGGGCCGGCGCGGCCTCAAGGTGGCCGTCCTCGATGTCAACGAGCATGCGGCGCAACGCGTCACCGACGGCCTGCGCGCCGAAGGCGCGACCGCGCTCGCGGTGGGCGCCGACGTCACCGATCGGTCCGCCGTCGAGCAGGCGTTCGCGAAGGTGCGCAGCGAACTGGGACCGGTGACGGTCCTGGTGACCAGCGCCGGGATGTTCGGGTTTTCGCCCTTCTTGGACATCACCGCCGAATCCTGGTCGCGGATCATCGATGTCAACCTGACCGGCACGTTTCATTGCTGCCAGGTCGCGCTCCCGGACATGGTGGAGGCGAACTGGGGGAGAATCGTGATGATCTCGTCGTCGAGCGCCCAGCGCGGATCCCCGTTCGCAGCCCACTACGCGGCCTCCAAAGGCGCGGTGATCACGTTGACCAAGTCGCTGGCCCGCGAATACGCCGCGAACGGGATCACCGTCAACAACATTCCGCCCTCGGGCATCGAGACCCCGATGCAGCACCAGGGCCAGGCCGCCGGGTACCTGCCCTCCAACGAGCAGATCGCCAGCAATATCCCGGTGGGCTACTTGGGCACCGGGGCCGACATCGCGGCCGCGGTGGGCTTTTTGTGTTCGGAAGAAGCGAGGTACATCACCGGTCAGGTCTTGGGCGTCAATGGCGGATCGGTGATGTGATAGTGAGGATGCGATGACGAGATCAGGCCGGCCGCCGGAAGGCTCCTGGACCGAGCACTACCCCGAATTGGGCACGGGCCCCGTCTCTTTCAGGGATTCGACGTCCCGCGAGTTCTACGCACTCGAGCGGGAGGCGATCTTCAAGCGGGCGTGGCTCAACGTCGCCCGGGTGGAGGAATTGCCCCGCGTCGGCAGCTACCTGACCAAAGAGATCGAAGTCGTCGGCGCGTCGGTGATCGTGGTCAAGGGCAAGGACGAGCGAATCCGGGCGTTCTACAACGTGTGTCGGCATCGCGGAAACAAGTTGGTGTGGAACGACTTTCCCGGCGAGGAGACCCGCGGGACGTGCCGGCAGTTCACCTGCAAGTACCACGGCTGGCGCTACGACCTGCAGGGCGCGCTGAAGTTCGTGCAGCAGGAATCGGAGTTCTTCGACCTCGACCCCGCGAAGTATGGGCTGCGTCCGGTGCACTGCGACGTGTGGAACGGCTTCGTCTTCATCAACTTCGACACCGAGCCGCGCCAGAGCCTGCGCGAGTTCCTCGGCCCGATGATCACCGGGCTGGACGACTATCCGTTCGGGAAGCTGACCGAACGCTACGACTGGGTGGCCCACAACAACAGCAACTGGAAGATCTTCGCCGACGCCTTCCAGGAGTACTACCACGTGCCGTCGCTGCACTCGCAGCAGGTGCCGGCGGAGGTGCGCGACCCCAACGCCGGATTCACCTGCGGGCACTTCCAACTCGACGGCCCGCACCGGCTGGTCTCCACCGCTGGGCGGCGCCGCTGGCTGTTGCCGCCGGAATACATGTACCCGATCGAGCGCGCCACCCGCAGCGGGCTGGTGGGGCCGTGGCAGACCCCGGACATCGGCGAGCTGCCGGCCGGGCTCAACCCGGGTGGGATCGAGCCCTGGGGGATCAGCAATTTCCAGATCTTCCCGAACATCGAGATTTTGATCTACGGCGGATGGTATCTGCTGTACCGGTACTGGCCCACCTCGCACAACACGCACCGGTTCGAGGCGTACACCTACTTCCACCCGGCGAGCACCGTGCGCGAGCGCATCGAGCACGAGGTCGCCGCGGTGGTGCTCAAAGAGTTTGCGCTACAAGACGCCGGAATGCTCGGCGGGACCCAGGCGGCGCTGGAATACGGCATCGTCGACGACTTTCCCCTCAACGACCAAGAGATCTTGGTACGCCACCTGCACAAGGTCGTCGTCGATTGGGTCGAAGCCTATCGCCGCGAACAGGATCCGGTGGGGGTGTGACCATGTATCCCATGTTGCCCAGCGCATTCGCCGAGCTGGAGGACTACGCCCAAACCTGGTGCCTGGCAACCGAAACCGAGCGCTGGAACGCCCGGGTCGGCGCGTCGATGCCGCAGCTACTCGACTTCTACAACGCGTTTTTCCCCCGCCTCGAAGAGGCCATCGACTACTGCGACAAGTTTCCGCTCGACAACCTGCCCGACGATGCGCTCAACCTGTTGCACATGATCTATTCGCTGGTCATGGTCGCCATGGCGGTGGAGATCATGCATCAACCGGCCCCGGTCGACGCCGCCGACGCGGTCATGACCCGGACCGGCTGGCCGGTGCCCTGATTCATCCCTCTCCGGAAAGGAGCGACCATGGGTCTGCTCACCATCACCAAACTCACCGAGTCCGTCGGCGCCGAGGTCGCGGGCCTGGGGCCCACCGAGCTGGCCGACGACTCGGTCGGCGCGGCGGTGTTGGATGCGTTGGAAGACAACGGAGTTCTGGTCTTCCGCGGCCTGCACCTCGATCCTGCGGCCCAGGTCGGCTTCTGCCGCCTCCTCGGCGAGGTCGATCACTCCTCCGACGGCCATCACCCGGTGCCCGGCATCTACCCGATCACGCTGGACAAGTCCAAGAACGCCTCGGCCGCCTACCTGAAGGCCACCTTCGACTGGCACATCGACGGCTGCACGCCGCTGGGCGGCGAATGCCCCCAGAAGGCCACGGTGCTCTCGGCGGTGCGGGTGGCCGAATGGGGCGGGGAAACCGAGTTCGCCAACAGCTACGCCGCCTACGACGACCTGACCGATGAGGAGAAGCAGCGGTTCGGCACGTTGCGCGTGGTGCACTCGCTGGAAGCCTCCCAGCGCCGCGTGTATCCCGATCCCTCCCCGGAACAGGTGCAGCGCTGGCGATCTCGGCGCACGCATGAGCATCCCCTGGTGTGGACGCACCGCAGCGGCCGCAAATCACTCGTGTTGGGCGCCTCCGCGGACTACGTCGTCGGCATGGAGCTCGATGAGGGCCGCGCCCTTTTGGACGAGCTCCTGGCGCGCGCGACGACGCCCGAGAAGGTCTACAGCCACAGCTGGTCGGTCGGGGACACCGTCATCTGGGACAACCGCGGGGTGCTGCACCGTGCGGCCCCGTACGACCCGCACTCCCAACGCGAAATGCTGCGCACCACCGTGCTCGGCGACGAGCCGATCGAATGACCACGGACGGTCATCACCCGCTGCGCCTGACACCGCTGCCCGCCGGGGAATGGGACGAGCGCGCCCGGGAATCGCTGGCATCCCTGATCCCCACCGAGCGGGCGAATCCCGTTGGCGCGGGCAATGTTTTGTCCACCCTGGTCCGCCATCCCGACCTGACCGCGGCCTACCTGCCGTTCAACGCGTACCTGCTGACCCGCTCGACGCTGTCGCCGCGGGTGCGAGAAGTCGCGCTGCTTCGCGTGGTGCATCAGAGCAAGTGCGGCTATCTGTGGTCGCACCACCTCCCCATCGCCGCGCGAGCGGGGCTGTCCGAATCCGAGATCGACGACATTCGGACCGGCCGCTGCGCCGATGAGACCGACCGGGCCGTGATCGCCGCCGTCGACGATCTCACGGCCGACAGCACGGTCGCCGAGACGACCTGGGATGACCTGTGCCGCTTGTTCACCGAGCAGCAATGCCTGGATCTGATCTTCACCATCGGTGGCTACCTGCTGCTGGCCTTGGCCGTCAACACTTTCGGCGTCCAAGACGAGGCGCACCACTGAGATCAGATTTTCAGGTAACCCTTGTCGGCGGGGATCTGCGCGGCGGTGACGAGCGAGGACGCGTCGCTGGCGAGCCACAGCACGATGTCGGAGACCAGGTCCGGGTCGGCGAGTGAATCGGTGGGCAGCGCGCCGGGGGAGAAGCTGTGAATGTAGGTCTGGTGGTCGGCGAAGAGTTGCCACATCGAGGGGTCGTTGCCCATCGGGGTGTCGGTGCCATACGGGTGCACCGAGTTCACCCGGATGCCGTACCCGCCGAGCTCGACCGCCAGGGAGTTGGTCATGCCGACCACACCGAACTTGCTAGCGCAGTAATGACCGCACCCCGGTACGGCCTTCACGCCCGCGGCCGAGCTGATGGTGATGATCGAGCCCCCATTGCCGGCCTGAATCATCGCGGGCACAGTGGCTTTGATGGTGTTCCACACACCGGTCAGGTTCACGTCGAGGACGTCCTGCCATTGTTGCGCCGAGATCTCCCAGAGTCGCCCCCAGTTCAACACCCCCGCGTTCGCGACGACGATGTCGAGGCGGCCGAATTGGGTGATCGCCTCGTCGACCACCCGCTGTTGCCCCGCGGCGTCCCGGACATCGACCTGCTCGGCCAGCATCTTGCGGCCTTCGCTTTCCACCAGGCGCGTCGTCTCGGCCAGGTCTTCGGGCGTCGAGGCGGGATAGCCGTTGTGCGCCGCCACCGGGGCGCACGCGTCGATGGCGACGATGTCGGCGCCGGCCCGCGCCAACCGGACGCAATGGGAGCGGCCCTGCCCACGCGCGGCGCCGGTGACGAAGGCGACTCGGCCGGCCAGGGGAGTGTCGTTGGCGCTCATGCGATTCGGGCCTTCCGTGTCGGGGTGGCAGTGGGATTGGACGATCAGCGCTGCGGCAGCGGGCGGGAACGCACCAGCGTCGGCCACCAGAACCACGGCCCGAGGATGCGCAGGATGCACGGCACGACGAACGAACGCACGATCAGGGTGTCGAGCAGCAGGCCGATGCACACGGTGGAGCCCACCTGACCGATGGTCCGCAGATCGCTGGTGAGCATGGCCAGCATGGTGAACGCGAATACCAGGCCCGCGGATGTGACCACGCCCCCGGTGCTGCCGAGCGCGCGGATGAGACCGGTGTGGATGCCGCCGTGCAACTCCTCTTTGACCCTGTTGATCAGCAGCAGGTTGTAGTCCGACCCGACGGCCACCAGGATGATGAACGTCAGCGGCAGGACCAGCCAGTGCAAATGCAGGCCCACGAGGTGCTGCCAGAAAAGTATGGACAGGCCGAACGCGCCGGCGTAGGAGAAGGCCACCGTTCCGGGAATCACCAACGCCGCCACCAGACTTCGCGTGATGAACATCATGATCAAGAAAATCAGCACAAACGCCGCGATCGCCGCGATCAGCAGGTCCGACATCGCGTATTGCTTGATGTCCTTGTCGTTGGACCCCGAACCGCCGATATAGACCCGGGCGCCGGCAAGCGAGGTCTCCTTGAGGATCGTCTTGATAGCGTCGGGGAACTGTTCGACGTGCTCCACCCCTTCGGGTCCCATCGCGTCGCCCTCGTGGGTGACGATGAAGCGGGCCGCCTTGCCGTCGGGCGACATCATCAACTTCATGCCCGTCTTGACGTCCTCGTTGTCGAAACCCTCGTGCGGGATATAGAAGTAGTCGTCGCTGCGGGACCGGTCGAAGTCGTTGCCCACGTTGATCAGGTCGTCGAACGTCTGGTCCGTCTGGATGGACTGTAGATCCGCCGACCCGTAACTGTTGACCAACTTCAACTGCAGCGCCTCGGTGTCGTCGGCGGTGGCTTTCAGTTGGGCGATGATCTGCGGGAACGCCTTGTCCACCTCCGTGAGCGAGATTCTGGCGTGGTTGATGTCCTCGGCCAGGTGGTCGATGTGGTCGATGGTGTCCCACAGGGATCGGAACGCCCAGCAGATGGGGATGTCGAAACAGTGCTTCTCCCAATAGAAGTAGCTCTTGATCGGGCGGAAGAAGTCGTCGAGATTTGAGACTTCCTCGTTCATCTCTTCGCTGACCCGTTGCAGGTCCTCCACGGTGAGCACCGTCTGGTGCAATTCGTCGGACACCTTTTGGAAAAAGCCGATCTCCTTTCGCAGCACCGCGACGGAGTGCGCCTGGATCTCGGCCTGCGCGTCGGTGTTTGAGTTCTGCTCCCTGTTGAACGGGAGTTGTTGGCCGTTGCCGCTGCCCTGCGTGGTGAACAGGTACGGGATGCTGGCGTGCTCGAGCGCCCGGCCCAGGGGCCTGGTCATGCCCTGCACCATCGCCACGCCGTGCAGCCGGATCAGGGCCTTGGCGACCCGGTCCAGCGAGATGAAGTCGGCCGAATTGCGCATGTCGTGGTCGGTTTCGACCATCAGCATCTCGGAGAACAGCTTGCTCTTGGGGAAGTGCCGATCCGCCGCCTGGAAACCCAGGTTGGCGGGCGCGCCGGCCGGCTGGTACTGCCGGTCGTCGTAGTTCTGCCGGTAGGTGGGGACGAAGATCGCCCCGATCATGACGACGGCGGAGCTGGCCGCCAGGATGGGCACCGGCCAGCGCACCACGCTCGCCCCGATGCGCCGGTACAACAGTCCCTTGGTGCTGGTCCTCGGGTCGAACATCCCGAAGAGGCTGCCCACGGTCAGGACCGCCGGGCCCAGCGTCATCGCCGCGGCGATGGTGAACAGCATGGTGATCGCGACGGCCGGCCCCATCGTGTGGAAGTAGTTCAGGCGCGCAAACGTCAAGCAGTAACACGCGCCGGCGATCGTCAGGCCGGACCCGATGATGATGGGCGCCACGCCCTTGTAGGCGATGTAGAAACTGTCCTCCCGGCTTTCGCCGGCCTGGCGCGCCTCGTGATATCGGCCCATCAGGAATATGCCGTAATCCGTGCCCGCTCCCAGGGTCAGCGCGATGACGATGTTCACCGCGAACGACGAGAGTTCGATGTACCCGTAATGCCCCAGGGTCGAGACGACGCCCTTGGCGACGAGCATCTCGATGAGGACACCGAGCAAGGGCACCAACAGGGTTGAGGGCGTGCGGTACACGAGCAGCAGCATCACGACGATGAGGATGATCGTGACGATGGTGACGTTGTTCAGGCTGGCGTTGGCGATGGCGAGGGTGTCGGAGGCCAGCGGGGCCGCGCCGCTGACATAGACCTTGAGCCCGGGTTGCGGGGTGTCCTCCTTGATGATGTCGCGGACGGCGTCCACCGACTGGTTCGCCTGAATCTGGCCGATATCGCCGGCGAGACGCAGCAGCACGTAGGTGCACTTGCCGTCGACGCTTTGCGCCCCCGCCGCCGTGAACGGCTTGCCCCACAAATCCATCACGTATTGCACGTGTTTGGTGTCGTTTTGGAGGCGGCGCATCAGGTCGTCGTAGTACCGGTGATCCTGGTCTCCCAGTTGCCGGTTCGCCTCGAAGACCACCATGGTCAGGTTGGTCGAGTTCGATTCCTGAAACTTTTCGCCGATGTGCAGCAGTGCCCGCTGGGAGGGGGCGTAGTGCGGGACCATGGGCCCGGCGAGTTCTTCTGCGACCCGTTCCACTTGGGGCATAAAGGTATTCGTCGTGACCGCGAGCAGGCCCC
Source organism: Mycobacterium sp. H4Y (assembly GCF_000364405.1). NCBI lineage: Bacteria > Bacillati > Actinomycetota > Actinomycetes > Mycobacteriales > Mycobacteriaceae > Mycobacterium > Mycobacterium sp. H4Y. Next base: position 202,567 of record NZ_AKIG01000002.1, on the reverse strand, counting down.
AGAAGAAGATGATCGGTATCGCGAAAGCGCGGACCATCCTGGGGATGAACGGGCGCTTGACCCTGGGCTCATCGGAGCGATGCTCGCTCATGCCGATTTCACCCTGCACTGGACGTCGGCGTCCTGATGGTCATCCGACTGTTCGTCGCGGACTACGCCATTGACCAGCATCCGGCAGCCGACCTGGCCGCCATGAACGTGCACCGAAATGCTGCCGGACGCCACCGTGAGTGTGGTGGTCTCCGTGTGGGTCCACGGCAGGGTCGTGAAATCAACCTGATGCGGGTGGCCCTCGATGTCGATGTAGACGAGCTTGCCGCCCTGCCCGGGGGAGCCGAACACCTCATAGGTGATCCGTTTGGGGTTGAACTGCTCGGGGGCCTGCGGACCGTTGACGGTGATGACCGGCTCCGGCTCGGAGAACTGGTGCACCTTGTACATGCACAGCAGGCCCACACCGACCGCGACGACGGCGACCAACGGCATCCAGATTCGCGCCAGGACAGCCCGCCCGACTGAACGAGGGCCCACTCGATCACCTCTGAAGAATCCGTTTTGCACATCGTGTCCTGCCGCGGCCCCGGCCTCGGAGCCCATACGGATAGTAGACGGTCATGTACTCAACGGACAGAGTCAAGGCAGTTTCTGCAGCCGGCGCTTCAGGCTCGCGCTGCGGCGCAGCTGAATGGCCAGGTTCGTCGAGGTCAGCATGGGGATCACGCCGAGGAACGTCCGCTCGGAAGGCGTCGCTCCATGCAGGTGGTACAGGCTGCCGAAGACGAAAAAGCAGCTCAACATGAACAGGGCGCCGGGGATGCACAGGGCCATCACCGACCGACGATCGGCGACGACCTGCCTGGCGTAGTCCACCTCGTCCTGCGACATCGGTTCGCGTTTGCGCACCTTGTGCAAAACCGCTTTAGCGCTGCCGATTTCCTCGCTGATCGGTACGGTCGGCCGGCGCTCCAGGCGATTGACGTAGAAGCCGGCGACGGCCGCCAATACCACTGCCAGCGCGAGGCTGATCGCGGTCAGAAGGCCATACAGACTCGCACTCATTCTCAGTCCCTGCTCTCCGCCGCCGCACGAGGCGAAACTTTCCCGGGAACGCTACCCCAATCGTCGCGGCGTGACGTCAGGGCTTTCCGGAGTCCCGGTCCTTGAGCACGTCGCGGATGACCAGCCCCAGCAGGAACAGCAGGGCGAGCGGAACGAGCAGCTTGAACACGGTCGACGCGTGGCTGTACAGCAAGCCGTAGGCGATCGCTCCGATCAGCACCATGGCGAGCAGGATGCCGCGATTGATCTTGTCCGTACTCATCGGGAAGACCTCACTTGTCGATTGGCTTGCGGTGCTTGCGATTTCGGCGCACGACGATCCAGAGCAGTGCGCCCATCGCCAGGGCGATGCCGGAAATGACCAGCGTCACCTTCAGCCAGGCCCACTCGTCGTGCTTCTCGTGGGCGACCGAAGAGGTGGCCACCGGCGCGTTGGCGGGGACGTTGACGCCGGCCAGCCCGCTGACGAACGCACTGGTGGTCGCGTACGGGTCGGGTCCGTGCTCGGTGGCCGACTGATTCATCAATTCATCGACGCGGTCCGCAATGACTTTGGGCACCTTGTAGGCACGGACGTGGTAGCCGTGCGAGTCGATGACGACGATGACGCCGCTGAACTTCGGCTCCCGCGCCGACATCGCGCCGTGGATGGCATCCGCCGTGGTCACACCGCTGTTGCCGGGCGCCACCGCTGCCACCCAGACCGGTGGCTGGGGGCTCCACGTCCACGGACCGGCGAGGATCTGCCGATTCAGTTCGCCGACATTGCGCAGCGGCGGCCTGGCCCCGGGGTCGGTCACCACATGCGTCTCGGCGTTGAAGTGGGCCACCAGCTCGTCGGTGTAGGCGTCGGCCGAGGCGCGCGGAGCGAGCAGCAATGCCAGCGCCATGGTCAACGCAACGAGGGCGAGGCCACGGAATCGAAAGGTCACTTTTCTCCTGCCACGAGTCGTTGCGTCGATCCTGGCTGTTGCCCTCAGTGGGCGCCACTCAAATTGAGCGTGACGACACCCGCGATGATCAGGCCGACGCCGACGACCTTGGTCAACGATATCGACGAGCCCAGGAACAGCACGGCGATCAACACGATGAGGGCCGTGCCGATGGCCGACCACAACGCGTAGGCGACGTCGGTCTGCATGCCGCGCGAAATCGAGACCGCCAGCAGCGCGAACGAGATGGCGTAACCGATCAGGCAAACCACGGTCGGCCAGAGTCGGGAGAAACCTTCGGTGCTCTTGAGCAGGCTGGTCGCCACCACTTCCGCGAAGATCGCGCCGAGCAGGTACAGGTAGGTCAACATGCCCGACAACGCTAGCCGCGGGTACGGCGAACCTGACACACTGATCACCCTGGCGCGGCGTCCGTTCGGAAAGGAGTTGCGTGCGATGGCGTTTCCCGCTCACGTGTTGAGCCTCGACGTCAGCGGCGCGATCGGCGAGCGGGCATCGCTGGCGGCGACCTATTACCCGGCGCGCGCGGGCAACGCCGCGGCCGCCGTCCTCGTCTGCCTGCCGGGCGGCACCTACAGCCGCGAGTACTGGGATCTCGAGATTCCCGGCCACGACGGGTACAGCTTCGCCGAATTCGCCACCGGCGACGGCTACGCGGTCGTGACGATCGATCCGTTGGGCACCGGCGAAAGCTCGCAACCGGCCCGCGACTTCGACTTCGCCGACATCGCCGCCACGCTGGCCTGCGCCGTGGCGGCTCTGCCGGACACCATCGGCGTCCACGCGCCGCCGGTGGCCGTGGCGCATTCGCTGGGCGGCTACCTTGCCCTCACCCAGCAAGCGCTGTTCCCCAGTTACTGCGGCATGGCGCTCCTCGGGTGCACCAATCAGCACGTCGCGCCGCTGAACCTCGATGCCGCGCTCATCGCTCGCGCCGGATCCCCGCAGGGGCGCGCCGAGCTCGCCCAGGAAATCCTTTCGGCCTTGCCGCAGCCGTATTTCGAGGGCCCGCGCGAGCATCTGCAGAGCTGGTTTCACCTCGCCGACGTTCCCGCGGCCGTCGTCGCCGCCGACTCCGTCACCGCCAAGTCGGTGGTGCCGCGGGTGTTCGGCACGGCGATGATCCCCGGCATCGTGGCCGATCATGCGGCGCGCATCGACGTCCCGGTGCTGGTCGGTTTCGGCGCCGTCGACGTCTCACCGGATCCCCGCGCCGAGGCGGCGCTGTACCGGAGTTGCCCCGACATCACAACGGTGGTGTTGGCGGACAGCGCGCACTGCCACAACATGGCGTCGAGCCGGCACCGGCTGTGGCGGCGACTGCTGGACTGGACCGCGACCGTAACGTGTGGATCGTGACGAAGGGTCTCGACCGCCGCCTGGCCCGCCATGCCCCGGCCGTGTTGTCCGCGTTTCGCCTCGTCTACGGCCTGCTCTTCGCCGCGTACGGGTCGAGGAGCCTGTTCGATTGGCCCGTACGCTCGCCGGTTGTCGTCGAGTTCGGATCCTGGCCCGGCTGGTATGCCGGCCTGATCGAGATCGTCGCCGGCCTGCTCGTCGCCGCCGGGTTGTTCACGCGCACCGCCGCATTCATCGCGTCGGGCGAGATGGCGGTCGCCTACTTCTGGATCCATCAGCCCATGGCCCTCTGGCCCGTCGCCGACCCGCCCGGGGGCAACGGCGGCGCGCTGTCCATCCTCTTCTGCTTCGCGTTCTTCCTGCTGGTCTTCATCGGCGGCGGCCCCTACTCGCTCGACGCGGCGCGCGGCAGGAGGCTTCCCCTCAACCGGCGATAATGGCATTCTCTGATGCGGAGAAGCCATTTCCGATGACGGCGGTTCCGGAGGAGGACGACCAATGAGCGTGCAGCGGTGCGACGGGATGGTGGCTCTCGTCACCGGGAGCAGCCGCGGCCTGGGCAAGGCGATTGCCGCGCGCCTGGCCGAGAGCGGAGCCACCGTGGCGCTGACCGCACGCACGATGGATCCCGATCCCAAGTACCAGGGCTCGCTGAGCCAGACGCGCGACGAGATCGTCGCCGCCGGCGGGAAAGCCATTGCGGTCCAAGCGGATCTGTCCCAAGCCGAAGACCGCGAACGGCTCTTCGCCGAGGTGACCGGCGCCGTCGGCGCACCGGACATCCTGGTGAACAACGCCGCCGTCACCTTCCTGCGGCCCCTGGACGGGTTCCCCGAGCGGCGCGCCCGGCTGATGATGGAAATGCACGTCCTCGGCCCGCTGCACCTGTGCCAGCTGGCGATCCCCGCGATGCGCGAGCGCGGGCGCGGCTGGATCCTGAACCTCACCTCGGTGGGCGGCGACCTGCCGCCCGGCCCGCCCTTCTCCGAGTTCGACCGGACCGCGGGCTTCGGCATCTACGGGACTGCCAAGGCCGCGCTCAATCGGTTGACGAAAAGCCTTGCGGCAGAACTGTACGACGACGGCATCGCCGTGAACGCCGCCGCACCGTCCAACCCCGTCGCCACGCCCGGCGCCGGCACCCTCGACCTGGCCAAGACCGACACCGAAGACATCGCCCTGATCACCGAAACCGCGTTCCGGTTGTGCACGGGCGATCCCAAGTCGTTGACCGGGCGCATCGCCCACACCCAGCCGTTCCTCGCCGAGGTCGGCTGGACGAGAACCGGCACGCTGGCTGAATGAGCAGAGCCGAGCTCGACCTGGGCGAACTGCGCGCGCGCCTCGCCGCTGCGGGGGTCACGGACGTCGCTCCACTGTCCGGGGGCGCCTCCAGCCTGACCTTCGGGGGTGATCTGGGTGGCCGGCGTGTGGTGATCAAGGTCGCCCCACCGGGCGTCGAACCGGTCGCTCATCGCGACGTGCTGCGCCAGGCGCGTATCCTCAAAGCCCTTGCCGCGACCAGTGTTCCGGTTCCCGACGTGCTGCGGGAGGACCCGGGACATCCCCCGGACGCACCGCCGCTGTATGTCATGTCCCGGGTCGACGGCGACTGTGTCGAACCGCTCTTCGACGGATGCGCGCCCTTTGCGGACGTGACCGACCGGTACCGGAACGCGTGCCGGGCCATGGCCGCGCTGCACCGGCTTTCGCCGACGGAGCTCGGGCTGGGCGATGAACCCGTCGTCGACCCGGTCGCCGAAGTCCACCGCTGGTCCGACACGCTGAACACCGTCGATCCGGCGCTGGCACCCGGCTGGCCGAACGTCCGCGACGCCCTATTGGCCTGCGTGCCAAGCGCGATGGCGCCGGGCGTGGTGCACGGTGACTTTCGGCTGGGCAACCTGCTCGCCTCCGGGGCGCGGATCAACGCGGTCATCGACTGGGAGATCTGGTCGATCGGCGATCCGCGCATCGATGTGGGCTGGTTCCTGATCAACTGCGACCCGGACACCTACCGCAGAATTCGGGCCCCGGACGGGATGGCACCGCCGACCACCGAACTCGCCGAGCTCTATCGGTGCGAGTTGGGTTGCGAGACAACCGATTTGGGCTGGTTCACCGCGTTGGCGTGCTACAAATCGGTGGCGACGTGGTCGCTGATCGTCAAGCACAACCGCCGAAGGCGGTCGCCGCGGGACGAATTGGAAGCGATGGCAGCCAGTCTGCCGCGGCTGCTGGCGCGCGCCCTGTCGATGCTGGCCTGACGGTACTCAGCCGCAGTGGGCCCCGAGATTTTGACAAACCATTCCGACACCGCCGCCGGTGGTCGACAGTTCGTTTTCATCATCGTCGATCGGATTCGTCATTGTGGTCGGGAACTGTATCGGCCATTCGTCGATCGCCGGGATGTCGGGCTGCTGGCCGGCATCCGGATTCGCAAGGGCCGTCCCGGTGCCACCGGTCAGCGCCGCGAGGACCGTCGAACCCGCGACCAGTAGGCAAGCGCACCTGCGAGAAATCATCGCCACCCTCTCCGTGATCCGCCGGATGCTGGAGATTGTCGAAACGCTACTGCCGATTCTACATTGCATAACAGTCACGAACGAACAACAAATGTGGATTGCCGGCCAGCAAATTTCGCGCACCAAATGCGACCCTGCGTACGGTTTCGCCCGTGAGGCCGGTAGCCATCGTCGTCCGTCGTGCCATGGCTATCGCCGTGTGCCTCGCCATGTCGGTGATCGCGGCGCCCTCGGCCGACTCCGAACCCCAGCTCGGTCCAGCCCCGCCCGATGCGGCGCCACCGGCCGGCGCGGCGGTGCCCTCGAATCCCCCCGCGATCCTGAACACCCCCGACGGCTGGACGCTGGGATTGGGCGCCAAGGACGAGATGCAGGTTCCGGTAGCGCCGCTGACCACCGCGATCTCGTCGCGCGAATACATGTCCAGCGGCATCTTCGTCGGCTCGCTCCGCGGACCCGAAGAGGCCCACGGCGTCCTGGAAGTCGGCTACCAGATCGGCTGTGGGATCGACATGAGCACCTCCAACGGTGTGATCATGGAGGGCGGCGCCGGGATCATCCCGGGTGTCAGCCCGACATTCGACGCCACCGGCACGCTGCCGCCCCTGCTGCCGTTCGTGTCGGCACCCATCAACGGCGTGATGAGCGTCGGACTCAAGCCGGGCCTGGTGATCGTGGTGCCGGTGATCAAGAAGCAGTTCAAGGGCGCGAATCCCTGGGTGATGATCAGCAACTTCCACGTCAAGATCGACGGCTGCGTGGGCCAGTCGTTCATCCGCTCCTATGCGGTGCTGACCCGCCAGACCGACCTCTCCGACGTGGTGCTGTCTTACGTGGGCGTCACGAAAGCGGTTTAGCCGCGGGGGATGCCCGCCAGCTTGTCGGCGAACTTCGCCTCCGCCGCCGCGCGCAGCCGCAGCAAATGCTCGGAGGGAAACAGGTCGGGTGCGGGCTCGCGGTCTTTCAGCAACAGCCGCGCCAGCGTCACCTTGTGCACCTCCGTCGGGCCGTCGGCCAGCCCGAGCACGAACGACTCCACCAGGTACTGCACGAAGGGCATCTCGTGGGTGGTGCCCAGCGACCCGTGCAGCTGAAGCGCCCGCGAGGAGACGTCGTGCAGTACCTTTTGCATCATCGCCTTGACCGCCGAGATGTCGGCCCGCACGGCGTGGTAGTCGTTGAATTGGTCGATCTTCCAAGCGGTTTGCAGCGTCAGCAGCCGGAAGGCCTCGATCTCCATCCATGAGTCGGCGACCATCTGCTGCACGAGTTGTTTGTTGGCCAGGACCTCGCCCTGGGTGTAGCGCGACGCCGCCCGCTCGCAGATCATGTCGAAGATCCGGCGGACCAGCCCGACCGTGCGCATCGCGTGGTGAATGCGCCCACCGCCCAGCCGGGTCTGCGCGACGACGAACGCCCCGCCGCGCGGCCCCAGCATGTGATCGGCCGGCACGCGGACGTTTTCGTAGCGGACATAGCCCTCGCGCCCGCCGCCTGTGGGCTGGTAGCCCAGCCCCACGTCGCGCAGCACGTTGATGCCGGGGGTGTCGCCGGGAACGACGAACATCGAGTAGCGCTCGTACGGCGGCGCCTCGGGGTCGGTCATCGCCATCACGATGATGAAGGACGCCAAGGAGGCGAACGACGAGAACCACTTCTCCCCGTTGATGACCCAGTGATCGCCGTCTTGCACCGCGGTGGTGCGAAACACCTTCGGGTCGGCGCCGCCCTGCGGCTCGGTCATCGAGAAACAGGAGATGATGCGGTTGTCCAGCAGCGGCTCGAGGTAGCGCGCCTTGAGCTCGGGTGTGCCGTAGTGCGCCAGGATCTCGCTGTTGCCGGAGTCGGGCGCCTGTGAGCCGAAGACGATCGGAGCGCACTCCGAGCGACCGAGAATCTCGTTGAGCAGCGCCAGCTTCACCTGCCCGTAGCCCGGGCCGCCCAGGTGCGGACCGAGGTGCGTGGCCCACAGCCCGCGCTCCTTGACGATCTCCTGCAGCGGCGGGATCAGCGCCTGGCGCACCGGATCGCCCAGGTCGTGAGACTCCTTGACGATCAGGTCGATCGGCTCACATTCCTCGCGGACGAAGCCTTCGACCCATTCCAGTTGCTCGGCCCATTCCGGGTCGGTGGAAAAGTCCCACGACATTCAGCGTCTCCTCTTGCTCTGTGCCACCACGCCGGAGTCGACGAGTTCGGCGATGGTTTGCGCGTCCAATCCCGCCTCGCGCAGCAGCGCTTGCGTGTGGTCGCCCGGCAGCGCGGGGGCCGACGGCGTAGCCGGTCGCGTGCGGGAGAAGCGCGGCGCCGGCGCGGGCTGGGTGATGCCGTCGAGTTCGACGAAGGTCCGCCGCGCGACGTGGTGCGGATGCCGCGGCGCCTCGGTCAGCGAAAGCACCGGTGTGGCACAGCATCCCGGCGTGTCGAGGATGCGTTCCCATTCATCGCGGGGCTTCTCGGCGAAACGGGCGGCCAGGGCGGCGCGGTGCGCGGCCCACGCGGCCGGGGCGTCGTCGTCCTGGGGCACGGTGACGCCGAGGCGATCGCACAGTTCGGCGTAGAACTTCGACTCCATGGCGCCGACGGCGACGTGACCACCGTCGGCCGTGGCGTAGACGCCGTAGAAGTGCGCGCCGCCGTCGAGCAGATTGGCTTCGCGTTCGTCGCGCCAGGTGCCGGCCGGCAGCATCCCGAAGTAGGGCGCCAACAGCGTCGCCACGCCGTCGACCATCGCGACGTCGAGCACCTGACCCACCCCGGACTCGCGCGCCTCGAGGATCGCGCTGAGCAGGCCGACCGCCAAAAGCATTCCGCCGCCGCCGTAGTCGCCGATCAGATTCAGCGGCGGCACCGGGGATTCGGCGGTGCCGATGGCGTGCAACGCGCCCGTGAGGGCCAGGTAGTTGATGTCGTGACCGGCGTGACCGGCCAGCGGCCCGTCCTGCCCGTACCCGGTCATGCGGGCGTAGACCAGGCGCGGGTTGCGCTCGGTCAGCGCGTCCGGCCCGATGCCCAGCCGTTCGGCCACCCCCGGGCGGTACACGTCGACGAAGGCGTCGGCGCCGGCGGCCAGCCGGTGCACCAGGTCCCGCCCACGGGGGTCTTTCACGTCGGCGGCCAGCGAGCGCTGGCCGCGCCGGACCGTGTAGTCGATCGGCAATGGCGCGTCGACCCCCGCGACGGCGTCGATGCGCACGATGTCGGCGCCCAAGTCGCCCAACAACATTCCGCAAAACGGCGCGGGCCCCAGCCCGCCCATGATGACGATGCGGACGCCGCGCAGGGGTCCGGTCATGAAGACCACTTCTTGCAGCGTTCGGCCGCCTCGTCCGTCGCGTGCGTGATCACCTGGTTGCGGTTCTCCAGTTCCAGCGCCGACTCGAAGCTCGCGGCGTCGGTGTTGACCTGCAGGGCGCGCTTGGTCAGTTGCGCTCCGAGCGGGGCATGGCCCGCGATCAACGTGGCCAACTCCACCGCTCGGCCGGCCAACCCATCCGCCGCGACGACTTCGCTGACCAGCCCGCGCCGATCGGCTTCGGTCGCCGACACCGTGCGGCCGGTGAGCATCCAATCGGCGGCCACGCTGGTGCCGACGATGCGCGGCAGGTGATAGCTCATGCCCATCTCGGCGCCGGAGAGCCCCAGCAGGATGGCGGCGTTGCCGAAAGTGGCGGCGGCCGAGCAGATTCGGATGTCCGCGGCCAGGCACAGCGCGAGGCCCGCGCCGACACAGGGGCCGTTGACGGCGGCGATGACGGGCTGCGGCAGGGCGCGCACCGCTTCGGCGAGGGCGGCCATCCTCTCCTGGAAGCGCATCCGCTCCAGCGCCGGCGCGCTGGCTTCGAGCATCGACGGCCCGAAGTCGCGCACGTCGATGCCCGCGCAAAACCCGCGTCCGGCGCCGGTCAGCACCACGGCGCGCACCGTGGCGTCGACGGCCAAATCGCCGAGCAGGCCGCGCAATTCGGTTTGCATCGTCTCGTTGATGGCGTTGAGGCGCTGCGGGCGATTCAGACGCAGGACGGCGACACCGTCACCGGGCCGGTCGAGCTCCAGCGTGGTCGGCACCCTCACACCCGCTCGATGATCGTCGCCGTGCCCATCCCGCCGCCCGTGCACATGGTCACCAGTCCCGTTGTCAGGTCACGACGTTCGAGTTCGTCGAGAACGGTGCCGATCAGCATGGCGCCGGTGGCGCCGATCGGGTGCCCGAGGGCGATCGCGCCGCCGTTGACGTTGACCACGTCGGGATCGATGTCCAGATCGCGCATCGTCTTGAGCGGGACCGCGGCGAAGGCCTCGTTGATCTCCCACAGATCGATGTCGGCCACCGTCATGCCGGCGCGTTCCAGGCACCGCTGCGCCGCGGGGCCGGGCGCGGTGAGCATGATGATCGGTTCGCTGCCGATGGCCGCGGTCGCCCGGATCTGCGCCCGCGGGGTCACGCGGTGGGTGTGCATCCAGTTGGAGGAGGCGAGCAGCACGGCGGCGGCGCCGTCGACCACGCCGGACGAGTTGCCCGCGTGGTGCACGTGATCGATGCGGTCGACGCCGGGATAGCGCTCGAGGCAAATCTCGTCGAACGTGCGTTGCTCGCCGTCGGCGCGCGCGGCCCCCATCGCCTCGAAGGCCGGTGTGAGGCGTGACAGCGTCTCAGTGGTGGTGCCCGGGCGCGGATGCTCGTCGTGTTCCAAGCGGCCGGCGGGTGCGGCCACGTCGACCAGGGAACGATCGAAGCGCCGCTCCTCGATGGCCACGGCGGCGCGGCTCTGGCTCTGCGCGGCGTAGGCGTCGACGACCTCGCGGCCGAATCCCTCCAGTGTCGCGATCAGATCTGCCGAAATGCCTTGTGGCACAGTCGGGTACACTGCGCGAAGATCGGGATTGTTGCCGTCGATCGTCGGGACCCCGGCCGTTACCCCCCACCGCGACATCGACTCGACACCGCCGGCGATCGCCAAATCCTCACTGCCGGCGGCGATGCCCGCCGCCGCAACGGTGACGGCCTGCTGGCCCGAGCCGCAGAACCGGCTCAACGTCATCCCCGGCACGGTCTCCGGCCACCCCGCCAACAGAACGGACATTCGGGCGATGTCGTCGCCGTGGTCCCCGCTGAGGATGCCGTTGCCGGCGATCACGTCATCGACGTCGACCGGATCGAAGTCGGTCCGCTCGGCCAGCGCGGTGAGGCAGCGCGCGAGCAAGGCCTGCGGGTGCACCGCGTGCAGTCCGCCGTCGGGGCGGCCTCGCCCGCGCGGCGTGCGTACCGCGTCGAGAATCCAGGCGTCGATGGCGGACTCCGATCGTCGTGGTGGGCTCAGGTCACCAGCGATCGTAAATCGTCTCTCGGCCGCGGAGAACCACCTTCTCCGAATTGGCGATGCGATTCTCGCGGGACGCGGGGCTGTGCGGGCGGTGCGTGCGGGGGCCAGCGCCGCCTGTGGCGCCGGCGGGCCGCTGCGGGGGCCCCAGTCACATCTGCCACACCGGCCCGGCGGGGGGCGCAAGCTGTTTGCCCGCCTCCTAGCGACAACGTCGTGCGGGGGCCCGGCGGGGTGCCGTCGTGCGGGGGCCCGGCGCGGTGCCGTCGTGCGGGGGGCCCGGCGCGGTGCCGTTGTCGCTGGGAGGTGGGCATTCGCTACTGCCCTTCCGGGACGCGACCAATGAGGCCGATGTTGCGTGCCGCGCGGTTGGGCGCAAACACGCTGCGCCGCAGCCCCGTTCACGCCACCCCCATCGGCCGCGCATAACCGGGCGCTGAGCGGGTAGCCGGGCGCCATGACCAAGATCGGATACTTTCTCACCTGCGAGCAATTCGGCCCCAAGGAGCTCATCGACCAGGCCAAGCGCGCCGAGGCCGCCGGCTTCGACGCGCTGTGGATCTCCGACCACTACCACCCCTGGAACGACGAGCAGGGCCAAAGCCCGTTCGTGTGGGGAGTGATCGGTGCCCTCTCGGAGGCGACGTCGCTGCCCGTCAGCACCGCGGTGACCTGCCCGACCATCCGGATCCATCCGGCGGTCATCGCGCAGGCGTCGGCGACAGCGGCGGTGCAACTCGACGGGCGCTTCGTGCTGGGGGTGGGCAGCGGCGAGGCGCTCAACGAGCACATTCTCGGCGACCCATGGCCGTCCGCCGGTGTGCGCCTCGAAATGCTGGAGGAGGCGGTCGAGGTCATCCGCAAGCTGCACCAGGGTGGCGAGGTGAGCCACCACGGAAAGCATTACGAGGTGCAGGAAGCGCGGGTCTACACGCGGCCGGAGCAGCCGGTGCCGATCTACGTGTCCGCGTTCGGACCCCAGGCCGTGGAGGTGGCCGCCCGCATCGGCGACGGGTACAGCATCGCCATGCCCGACGGCGATCTGGTCAAGCAATTCCGCGAGGCCGGCGGCGGCGACAAACCGGTACAGGCGGGAACCAAGGTCTGCTGGGATCGAGACGCCGACGCCGCGCTCAAGACGGCGCATCGGTTGTGGGCCAATGAGGGGTTGCCCGGCCAGACCTCCCAGATCCTGCCGCGGCCCAAGGATTTCGCCGCACTCATGTCGCTGGTGCCACCGGAGACCGTCGCCGAGAGCGTCGCCTGCGGCTCGGACCCCGAGAAGCACGTCGCGCAGGTGCGCCAGTACATCGACGCCGACATCGACGAGATCTACGTGCAGCAGATCGGTCCCGACATGGACGGTTTCTTCGCGGCGTGGCGCCAAGCCGTGTTGCCCGAGTTGCGCGGCGAAACCCGCTGAACCTCAGCCGAACGGCGGGCCGTCGAACCGATCCCGGGTGACGAACTCCGCGACCGGCCGGCGGCGCAGTTTGCTCAGCTGCCGCACCGGTTTGCCGAGCGGCACCACCGCGGCGACCGCATGCCGATCGGGGATGCCCAGCAGCCCGCGGACGTCCCCTTCGGCGGCGATGGCCATCGTCGTGATGGTGCCGCCGTAGCCCTCGCTGCGCGCGGCGAGCAGGATGTTCCAAATCAGCGGATAGACCGACGCCCCGCCGGCGATGCCGACGCGGTCCAGATGCTGATCGAGGGCGGCGACGACGGTCAGATCCACCGAAACCACCAGAACCACAGGCGCTTTCGCGATCGGCGCGACGAACGTGTCGGGGATCTCCGTCTCCTCGATGGCCTTCTGCGGGACCGCGCTGGGATGGATCGAATTCCAGGGGTTTTCACCCGCCTGCAGCTGCGCGAAGTACCGGCGCGCGGCGGGCATCCCGAGTTCGGCCAGCCTGCGCCGCACCGCCGCGTCGCGCACCACGGTGACGTGGGCGCCCTGCCGGTTGCCGCCGCTGGGCGCGAAGCGAGCGTTGTCGAAGATGCGCCCCAGCACCTCGTCGGGCAGCGGATCATCGGTGAATTCCCTTGCGGCGAACGCCGTTCGCATCACGTCGTAGAGCTGCGTGCCGGGGTGGCTCATCAACTCGCCGACCCGCACCGCTCCAGGCGGAAGGTGCGCTCGAACCCGGCCGGGTGCGTCGTCAGGGTCACTTCCACCGCCCCGCTGGGCGCGATGACGTAACGCTCCTCGACATCGGGGCCGTCCCGCCCCTCCGCCCAGCGGCCGACCGGCTGACGCCCGAGGTCGTCCCGGTCGCGCAGGGCAGGGTCGAACGGAAACAGCACCGGGTCGTACGGCGTGACGTCGCCGTCCGGCCGCCCGTTGACCAGGCGGCTGCACTCCACGAACCGGAAGTGCCCGATGTTGTGCGCCGCCCGATATCTGCGCTTCACCACCAGCGGGGATCGGCCGTCGTCGGGAAGCGAGACGTCCTTGCACACGATCGGGTCGAACACGACCCCGGCGCCGGCCTCCGCCTCCCGGAAGACGCCGAAGTTTCTCGAAAAGCGTTCGGACAGCGCGAAACCCGATTCCTTGTCGAGGAAGACGGCAAGGCCGATGGCCGTGGCGGCGAAGGGGTGCGGCGAGCGCTTGACCCGCTTGTCGCCGAAGGTGCTGCGCAGCATCCGGGACACCAGCGGGAAACCGCCCGCGCCCCCGACGACGTAGATGCCCGCCACCTCCGAGAGGTCCACGTCCTTGCGGCCGCGCGCCGGGTCGCGCAGGACCCGGTCGAGCAGCTCCATCGTGCGGTCGACCAGCGGCGCACACACCGCGTAGACGTCGTCGATGGGGCAGGAGAACGGGGGACGATCGACGGGGGAGAGGTCGACCAGGAAGCGTCGCGTCTGCGGCCCGACCGCCTCCTTGCGGGTGGCGCATTCCTCGGCGAGCAGGTCGCGCGTGGCGGCGTCGACGACGGGCCGGCCGGCGCCGGCCAGCACCAGCTCGACGATGGCCTCGTCGAAGTCGTCACCGCCCAGCCGCTGGATGCCCTCGCTGACGACGACCTCGTTCGCGTGCCCGGTCATCTTCAGCAGTGAGGCGTCGAACGTGCCGCCGCCCAGGTCGTAGATGAGGACGTGTTCGCGTTTGGTGGTGATGGTGGAGCGGTACCGGTGGGCGTATTCCAGGCTGGCCGCCGACGGCTCGTTGAGCAGGGCGACGACGCGGAATCCCGCGGCCACGTAGGCGTCCAGCGTGAGGAGGCGCTGGGCGCTCGAGGCGTTGGCCGGCACGCTGATCGCGGCTTCGATCGGTTCGCCGGAGGCCAGGTCGGCGTTGGAGTGACGCTGCAGGTCGGTTTTGAGCTGCGCCAGGAACCCGGTGAGCAGATCGGCCAGGCGGTAGTCACGCCCGGCCAGGTTGACCTGGGTCTGCGGGCCGGCGTCGTTGAGCAGACGCTTGAACGAGCGCAGCACCGACCACCCCGGATCGTGCCGGACGGCCGCGGCGTCGGCGCCGAAGCGCAACTCGCCGGCGGCATTGGCGGCGATGATCGACGGCCACGCGTCGACGCCGTCGAAGGAGACGACGGGATAGTTGCCTCGATCGACGGCCGCGACGACGGTGTGGGTGGTGCCAAAGTCGATGCCGACTCTCATCGCGCAAGTTTAGGACCGCGCCTCGGGCTTGGGCACAACCTTTTCGTTCGGCGCGTCCGGTCGCCTGTAAGAAAGGCCTCGCCTAGTACAGCGCGCGCACGGCGTCGATGGTGTCGGCCTCGGCGGGGCCCTTGTCGTCGCGATACCGCACCACGCGGGCGAACCGCAGCGCCAGCCCGCCGGGGTAGCGCGACGATTTCTGCACGCCGTCCAGGGCCACCTCGACCACCTGCTCGGGTCTTACGTGCACGACGTAGCCGTCCGTCCCGCCGATCGCCAGGTCGGTGAACCGGGCGGTCTGCCAGTCCAGCATGGCGTCGGTCATGCCCTTGAAAGTCTTTCCTACCATGACGAATTCGCCGCTGTCCGGGTCGCGGGCGCCCAGATGGATGTTGGAAAGCTTGCCGCGGCGGCGCCCCGACCCCCATTCCACGGCCAGCACCACCAGGTCCAGGGTGTGCACCGGCTTGACCTTCAGCCAGCCCGCCCCGCGGCGGCCGGCCTGATACTGCGCGTCCGGCGCCTTGGCCATCACACCCTCGTGGCCGACGGCCAGCGTCGCGTCCAGGAAGGCGCCGGCCTCCACGGGGTCGGAGGTGAGCAGCCGATCGACCCGCTGCGCGGGCGGCACCAACGCGTCCAGGGCGGCCAGCCGGTCGGTGGTCGGCGCGTCGAGCAGGTCGACGCCGTCGCGGTGCAGGATGTCGAAGAAGAACACCGAAAGTGGTTGCGCGGCAACGGCCGCGGCGACATCGACCGAGCGGCCGAACCGGGAGGCGGTGACCTGGAAGCGCTGCGGCCGGTTGTCGGGCCGCAGCGCGATCGCCTCGCCGTCGGCGATCAGGTCGTTCACCGGCAGCGCCAGCGTCGCCTCCACCACCTCGGGCACCCGGGCGGTGACATCGTCGAGGCTTCGGGTGTAGACGGTGACCTGGTCGCCGGAGCGGTGGATCTGCACTCGCGCCCCGTCCAGCTTGGCCTCGAAAATCGCCCGCCCGCCGTGGCGTTCGATCGCGTCGGCCACACTGGGCGCCGTCTGCGCCAGCATCGGGCCGACCGGGCGGCCGACGCGCAGGGTGAAGGCCTGCAGGGCGGCGGGTTCGCCGGACAGGGCCGCCGCCGCGACCGCGGGCAGGTCCCCGCCCAGCATCGCGGCCCGCTGCACAGCGGCCGCCGGGATCCCGGCGGCCTTGGCCACGGCGTCGGCCATGATTCCGGCCAGCGCGCCCTGGCGCAGTTCGCCGCCGAGCAGTCGCAGCAGGAACGTCTGCTCGGCTTCGGTGGCGGCGGCGAACAGGGTGGTAAGGAGCGCGGCGCGGCGCGCCTGTGCGCCTTTGCCGGACACGGCGCCGATCTCGGAGAAGGTGGCGTCGACGGCGCCCACGGTCAGCGTGGCGTGGGAGGCCGGCGGCGGGCGCGAGCGCAACGCCGCCCAGCCGACCCCGATCTGGCGCTGGCGCAACTCGCCGGACAGCCAGGACACGACGATCATGACGAGGGCGGGATCGGGTGCGGCCCGCGCCAGTAGGTCGGCGATGTGGGCGACTTTTCTCAGCCGCGACGACGTGCTTCCGACGTCGGTGGACGCCTTTGCCACGTCGAGGAGGAGCACGGTTGCCAGCTTGGCATGGCTCGGTGACAAGCGTCCGGAGCGGACACGCTAGCGTGCCTACGTAACGTTACAGATTGCTTCGATTCTGACAAGCAACAAATGGGAGGTCCGGATGGAGATCAAAGGAAAGAAGGTCGTCGTCATCGGCGGCGCCTCGGGGATGGGTCGCGCCAGCGCCGAGCTGCTGCACGATCGCGGCGCGGACGTCGCGGTGCTCGACCGCGAAGGCTCCGACGGTAAGACGGTGGCCGAAGGCATCGGCGGTACCTTCTATCCCGTCGACGTCACCGACTTCACCGGCACCGAGGAGACACTGCAGGCCGCGGTCGACAAGCTCGGCGGGCTGCACGTCGTGATCACCACCGCCGGTGGCGGGATCGCCAAGCGGACCCTGACCAAGTCCGGGCCGCACGACCTCGAATCCTTCCAGTCGGTGATCGACCTCAATCTCATCGCCACCTTCAACATCAGCCGGCTCGCCGCCGCGCACATGGCGAAGAACGAGCCCGAAGACCCCGACACCGGCGAGCGCGGCGTCATCATCAACACCGCGTCGATCGCGGCCTTCGAGGGCCAGATCGGGCAGGTCGCCTACACCGCCGCCAAGGCGGGCATCGCCGGTATGTGCCTGACCATGGCGCGTGACCTGGGCTCGGTGGGCATCAGGGTGCTGGGGATCGCCCCGAGCCTCTTCGCGACGGGCCTCACCCAGGGCATTCCCGACGAATTCGCGGCGGCGCTGACCAAAGACGCGGCCTTCCCCAAGCGGCTGGGCCGTCCCGAGGAGTACGCCAAGCTGGTGGCCGCCATCGTGGACAACCCGATGCTCAACGGCCAATGCCTGCGCCTGGACGCCGGGCAGCGGTTCGCGCCCAAGTAGGCGCCGCCCGTTGGGGCCCTCCCCGCATTAAGTACACTCTTTAGCCAGCCGCCCCGCTTCCCCTCGAAGCGGGGCAGGCACCCAGCAATCACACCCGGCTGGCATGCGGCGCGCGAGGAGGGCCCCTCATGGGAATCGCATTAACCGACGACCATCGTGAACTCGCCGAGGTGGCTCGCGGGTTCCTGACCGCGCAAAAGGCGCGCTGGGCGGCGCGATCGCTGCTCGATGCCGCCGACGAGCCCCGGCCCGGATTCTGGCAGAACCTGGTCGAGTTGGGCTGGCTCGGCCTGCACGTCGACGAAGAGTACGGCGGCTCCGGCTTCGGGCTGCCCGAACTGGTGGTGGTGATCGAAGAGCTCGGCCGCGCGGTGGCGCCGGGGCCCTTCGTGCCGACGGTGATCGCGTCGGCGGTGATCGCCAAAGACGGTGCGGCCGAACAGAAGTCGCGGATGCTGCCCGGCCTGATCGACGGAACGGTCACCGCGGGCGTCGGATTCGACGGCCAGGTGCAGGTCGCCAACGGCGTCGCGAACGGCGAGGCCGGAATCGTGTTGGGCGCCGGCCTTGCCGAGCTGCTGCTGATCGCCGCCGGCGACGACGTGCTCGTGCTCGAGTGCGACCGCGCCGGCGTTTCGGTCGAGGTGCCGGAAAACTTCGATCCGACACGGCGATCCGGCCGGGTGCGCCTGCAGGACGTGCGGGTGTTCGACGACGACATCCTGGCGGGGGCGCGGCAGTCGGCGCTGGCCCGGGCGCGCACCCTGCTGGCCGCCGAGGCGGTCGGCGGGGCGTCGGACTGCGTCGAGGCGGCCGTCGACTACGCCAAGGTGCGCCAGCAGTTCGGGCGCACCATCGCCACCTTCCAAGCGGTCAAGCATCACTGCGCGAACATGCTGGTGGGCGCGGAGTCCGGGATCGCCGCCGTCTGGGACGCCGCCCGCGCGGCGGGCGAGGACGCCTCGGAGGACGAGGCGCAATTCCGCCTGATCGCCGCGACGGCCGCGGCGCTGGCGTTCCCGGCCTACGTCCGCAACGCCGAACTCAACATCCAGGTGCATGGCGGCATCGGCTTCACTTGGGAACACGACGCGCACCTGCACCTGCGGCGTGCCGTGGTGACCACGGCGCTGTTCGGTGGTGACGCCCCGGCCGCCGACGTCTTCGAGCGCACCGCCGCCGGCGCCGTCCGCGAAAACAGCCTCGACCTGCCGCCCGAGGCCGAAGAACTCCGCGCCGGCGTCCGCGCCGACGTCGCCGAGATCGCCGCACTGGACAAGGACGCCCAGCGCGACAAGCTGATCGAGACGGGCTACGTGATGCCCCATTGGCCCAAGCCGTGGGGACGCGCGGCCGACGCCGTCGAGCAGCTGGTCATCGAGGAGGAGTTCCGCGCGGCCGGTATCAAGCGGCCCGACTACGGGATCACCGGGTGGGTGATCCTGACCCTCATCCAGCACGGAACGCCTTGGCAGATCGAACGATTCGTGGAGAAGGCGCTGCGCAAGGACGAGATCTGGTGCCAGCTGTTCTCCGAACCCGACGCCGGCTCGGACGCCGCGTCCATCAAGACGCGGGCCACCCGCGTCGACGGTGGCTGGAAGATCAACGGCCAGAAGGTGTGGACCAGCGGGGCGCACTACTGCGCGCGTGGGCTGGCCACCGTGCGCACCGACCCCGACGCCCCCAAGCACGCCGGCATCACCACGGTGATCGTCGACATGAAAGCGCCCGAGGTCGAGGTGCGGCCCCTGCGGCAGATCACCGGCGGCTCGGACTTCAACGAGGTCTTCTTCAACGACCTGTTCGTGCCCGACGAGGACGTCGTCGGGGAGCCCAACTCCGGCTGGACGGTCGCCCGCGCCACGCTGGGCAACGAGCGGGTCAGCATCGGGGGCAGCGGGTCGTTCTACGAGGGCCTGGCCTCGCAACTGGTGCAGCTGACCCAGGAACGCCCGGATCGGTTGGCGGGCGGGCACGTTCGGGTCGGGAACTATCTGGCCGGGGAGACCGCACTGCGCCTGCTGAACCTGCGGCGCGCCGCGCGCAGCGTCGAAGGCGCGGGCCCGGGCCCCGAGGGCAACGTGACCAAGCTGAAGCTGGCCGAGCACATGGTGGAAGGCGCCGCGATCATGGCGGCGCTGCTGGGTCCCGAGGTCGCGCTGCTCGACGGCGCCGGCGCCCTGGCCGGCCGGCTGATGATGGGAGCGCGCGGCATGGCGATCGCCGGCGGCACCTCCGAGGTGACCCGCAATCAGATCGCCGAGCGAATCCTCGGCATGCCGCGCGACCCGCTGATCAACTGATTCCGCGGCTCACGCCGGCGCGAACTGCGGCGCACCGGCGGCGCCCCGCTCCGGGCGGAGCGTGACCGGCATCCCGCAGGTCACCGAATCGGGTTCGCAGTCAACGATATTGGCCGCCACCCGCAGGCCACGCTGCTCGGCGAGTTCGACGATGGCGATGACGTAGGGGGTGGGGATCTCCGGGTTGTACGGGTGGTGGTTGACCGTGTAGGTGAACACCGTGCCGCGCCCCGACACCTCGCGCGCCACCAGCGAGCCCCCGCACTCGCGGCATTCGCCGCTCGCCGGATGCACCCAGCGCGCGCAGCCGTCGCAGTACTCGATGAGCAGCGCCCCGTCTGACACGACGAATACAGTACACTCAATTGATTCGACGCGGCGACGGTGTGGTCTGACGGGCGGTGTACATGACGCATTTCGAAAAAGACGCGATCTTGTCCGGCATCGGGATCTCGCGGATCGGCCGTCGCACCGGCATTCCGGGCCTGGAGCTGACGATGGAGGCGGTGCGCGGGGCCATCGAGGACGCCGGATTGGCCGCGACCGACATCGACGGGATCGCCACGCTCGGCGACACACCCGCCGAAGACGTCAACGCGCAACTGCGCATCGACGCCGCGGACTGCGGATCCGGGTTCGGCACCGGCGGCCTGCTGTCGCCGGTGATGTCGGCCTGCCGCGCGGTCGCCGAACGCCGAGCCCGGCACGTGGTGGTGTACCGGACGATCCAGATGCTCGGCGGCACCGTCCCGGTCAAGCAGGAAGAGAACGCTCCCGCCCCTCCCTTGGCGCGGATGTTCGAGACACCCGAGGGCGAGCCGAAGCCCGCCGTCGGGGCGATGGACGACGTCAACGATCTGGTTGCGGCGCAGGCCTATTCGGCCGCCAACTGGCTGGCGCTGAACTGCCGTCGCCACATGGAGCTGTACGGGACCACCAAAGAGCAGTTGGGGTGGATAGCGCTCAACGGCAGGCGCAACGCGGCGCTGAATCCCCGTGCGGTGTACCGGGATCCGATGACGATGGCCGACTACCTGGGGGCGCGGCCGGTCTCCACCCCGCTGGGACTGCTGGACTGCGACGTCCCGATCGACGGCTCGATCGCGGTGGTGGTGTCCCACGCGGAGTACGCCGCCGACTGTCCGCATCGCGCGGTGCGGGTGGAGGCGATCGGCGGATCCGACGGCGCCGGTGGCTGGTTTCACCGCGACGACTACCCGAAGATGGCGATGTCGGACGCCACGGCGCAGATGTGGTCGCGGACGCAGCTGCGGCCCGCCGATCTCGACATCGCCCAGTTGTACGACGGATTCACCTATCTCACGCTGGCGTGGCTGGAAGCCCTCGGTGTGTGTGGGGACGGCGAGGCCGGGCCCTTCGTCGAAGGCGGCGCGCGGATCGCCCGCGACGGCCTGCTGCCGCTGAACACCTACGGCGGCCAACTCTCGGCGGGGCGCATGCACGGCTACTGGGCGTTGCACGAGGGGTGCCTGCAACTGCGCGGCGACGCGGGGGAGCGGCAGGTCGCCCGCCGCCCGGAGGTCGGCGTCGTTTCCGTCGGCGGTGGGCCCGTCGCGGGGTGCATGCTGCTCACCTGTTGAGCGTGTGATTGAGCTCAGATGAGTGAGGACCTGAAGGCCGGCCACGCGGACAAACTGGCGTCGATCCTCGCCCGCGACATCGAGGCGGACATCGTCCGCCGCGGCTGGGCCGTCGGCGAATCGCTGGGATCCGAACTCGCCCTGCAACAACGCTTCGGCGTGAGCCGATCGGTGCTGCGCGAGGCCGTTCGCCTGGTCGAGCACCACCAGGTCGCAAGGATGCGGCGCGGCCCCAACGGCGGGCTGTACATTTGTGAGCCCGACGCCGGGCCCGCCACCCGCGCCGTCGTCATCTATCTCGAATATCTGGGCACGACGCTGGGCGATCTGCTCAACGCGCGTCTGGTGCTCGAGCCGTTGGCGGCCTCGCTCGCCGCCGAGCGCATCGACGAAGCCGGCATCGCGCGGCTGCGGGCCGTTTTAGACGCCGAGGAAAAGTGGCAGCCGGGCTTGCCGGCGCCGCGCGACGAGTTCCACATCGCGCTGGCCGAGCAATCGAAAAATCCCGTGCTGCAACTGTTTATCGACGTCCTGATGCGGCTCACCACGCGCTACGCGCTGGCGTCGCGAACGGACTCGGCGACCGAGGCCATCGAGGCCGTCGAACACCTGCACGCCCACCACTCCAAGATCGTCGCCGCCGTCACGGCCGGTGATTCCGCGCGCGCCAAGACGCTGTCCGAGCGACACGTCGAGGCGGTGACGGGCTGGCTGCAACGGCACCATCCCGGCGACAGGGTCCGCGGGCGCACGCGGCGGCGGCGTCTCGATTCCGAGATGCCCCGCGGCAAGCTGGCCGAGATGCTGGCCGTCACCATCGGCGACGACATCGCCGCCAGCGGCTGGCACGTCGGGTCGGTCTTCGGCACCGAGGCGGCCCTGCTGGCGCGCTACCGGGTGAGCCGCGCGGTGTTCCGCGAGGCGGTGCGCCTGCTCGAATACCACTCGATCGCCCACATGCGCCGCGGACCCGGCGGCGGACTCGTCATCGCCGAACCCGCTGCCCAGGCCAGCATCGACACGATCGCGTTGTACCTGCAGTACCGCGACCCGAGCCGCGAAGACCTACGGTGCGTCCGCGACGCCATCGAGATCGACAACGTCGCCAAGGTCGTCAAGCGGCTCGACGAGCCCGAGGTGGCGGCATTCCTCGTTGCGCATCGGTCACGGCTGCCGGACGCCGCGCAGCCGACGCCCGACGACGTCCGGCGGGCGATCGCGGAGGAATTCAATTTCCACGTCGGGTTGGCGCAGCTGGCCGGCAACGCGCTGCTCGACCTGTTCCTCCGGATCATCGTCGAGTTGTTCCGCCGGCATTGGTCGAGCACCGGGCAGGCGCTGCCCACCTGGTCGGACGTGCTGGCCGTGCACCACGCTCACTTGCGCATTGTCGAGGCGGTGGAGGCCGCCGACGAGAGCGTCGCCTGCTATCGCCTCCGCCGTCACCTCGATGCCGCCGCCTCCTGGTGGCTGTGATCGCGCCGCCCGATGTCGCCCCCCCGGGTGTGCGCGCAAATGTGATCTGTTGCGCGGCATAGCGAAGGCCCGTCTTGGGTACTGGAAGGGGGGATGGGCGACAGCCGATCCAGCAGGGGGTTGGCGCAAGTGATCGAAAGCGAGAGCGCTGAAGTGACGGCGGATACCGAAACCAGACAATACGGTTTCGTCCACTCCGCACTGATTTATCACTCTCAGCAGGAGTTTTTGGACTTGGTGGGCCGCTTCGTCGGCGACGGTTTGGCGTCAGGCGAGGCGGTGCTGCTCGCCGTGCCTCCCGAGACCCTGGCCCTGCTGCAGGGCGAGTTGTACGACGGCGAGGCGTTGCCGGTCGACGTGTACATGACCGACGTCACCGAGGCCGCCCGGAACCCGAGCCGGTTCATGGCGATGGAGGGCGCGTTCATCGACGAGCACCCGGATCGGCGGGTGCGGATCGTCAGCCAGCTCGCGTGGCCGGGCCGCACCGAGGAGGAGTTCGTCGCCTGCATCGAGCACGAAGCGCTGGTCAACACGGCGATGGACGCATACCCGGCGACAAGCCTGTGCCTCTACGACGCGAGCGCGATCGGCGACGAAGTCCTGATGGATGCCCGAGCGACGCACCCGTTGTTGTGGAAAAGCGGTGCGCTGCACCGCAGCCCGGACTACGCGCCGAACGAAGTGCTGCAGCGTTGCAACCAGCCGTTGGCCGCGAATCCCGGCGCCGTCACCTACATGGTGAGGAAGTCAGCGGATCTTCGGCCCGCCCGCTCGTTCGCCGTCGACTATGCGGGGTGGATGGGGCTTTCCCAGGAGTGCATCGAGGATCTGCAGCTGGTCGCCACCGAGTTGGCCACCAATAGCCTGATGTACACCGGGGGCGCCTGCCGGTTGGCGTTCTGGAAAGACGACGGATATCTGGTGTGCGAGGCCCGCGACACCGGACAGCTCGACGATCCGCTGGTGGGCCGCCTCGACCCGGGTCCGTGCGGCCCCGCCAGCCGCGGCCTGTACTTGGTCAACGCCATTTCGGATTTGGTGCGCACGCATACCGCCAGGACGGGAACGACAATTCAGGCGTACCTGCGGTTTGAGCCCGCACCCGAGCCGGCTGGGTAACAAACGACCCGCCGGCAAGGGGATCCGGCGGGTCGTTTGTGGTGAACGGCTAGGGGAGCAACCCGCCTACAATTCCGCCGACGTCGCCGATCACGCCACCCACCACACCGCCGACGGTGCCACCAAGGGTGCCGCCGCTGGCGGGTGCGTCGGCCGGGGTCATCGTGCATCCCGTGGGCAGCAGCAATACCGCGGCAAGCCCCGTAGCCGCCGCGGCAGTTTTAAAGGCTTTCGTCTTCAATGAGGTCATAATCGTCCCTTTCAGATGCGTTAAGGACTTATGGACACCTGTTACGTCTCACCAGTGTTAAGTGAGAAGTGGCTGGATATGTCACGAGCAGGCTGAATCGCCCGCTGCGCAATGGCATTGGAAACATGTTTCGACCGAGGCGGCGCTCGTGCGACATCGTTAGATGATGACGGCGTCGGGTGCCGACTGCGATCGATCAAGCGTCATAGGTTGTCTCCGCTGAGGACGACGTCCGCTCGGTCCTCCCCAGCGGGCTACCCATCGTGACCCTTTAGAGCAAGCAGCCAACGACTCCATCGCAGCCAGTCGTGCTGGTGGTCGGCGCGCATCCCGTCAGTCCAAGCAAAGCTGCGGCCAGCCCGACGGCCGCGGCGACAGCTTTGAGGGTGTTCCGAGTGGGCGTTGACTTCATGATCGTGCCTTTCAGGTGAGGGGATAGTTCAACAGCCGTCTAATTGACTGTTACCCGGCTTCTTACCCCCTGTCAACCCCGCCCAAACCAAACTATTCGTATTATTTCCTATATTTTTTTGTACGGCGTATGGGGGTTGAAGGCGCGGAGCGAAGGGGGCTAATGTCAACGCTCATGCGTCTTCTCGCGCGTTTCGTAGTAGCTAGCACCCGCAGCGGGGTCTGATTCTGACCGACCCCCCGCTGTGGGTCGGAAGCTACTGCCGTCGGTCGCACCAGCTGACTAGAGAAGACCGGCACCATGACTTTTCCCGAGCGCAACCCGCTCCAACATCTCGACGCCGCCACCGTGTGGTTTGGCGATCGTTTCGGCGTCTCGTTGCCCCGCGGGCTGCGGGAGCAGGCCGACGCCATGTCCTGGGAGACCTTCCTCGCGACCTACGGGCGCAGCACGGGACCCCTGCGGCTAGGCCAATGGGAGTGCACGGGCGCGGTGCGACCCGGCCCGCAGGCCCGCAACTTCCAGGCCGTGATCGCCCTGAGCGACCGCATCGGCACCGCGACCGTGGCCGCCAGCGGCCCGATCGCGGCCCTGACCGCGATGCTGCATCAGCGCGGGATCACCGTCGAAATCGTGAACTTCCATCAGATGCAGTCGCCCACCGGCACAGCCACTTTCATCCGCGGCAGCGACGGTGCCCGCGCCGAGTGGGCGATGGGCCTCTCGGACGATCCGACGCAGTCGGCGCTGCGCGCGGTCATCGCCTGCGCCAACCGGTTGCTCGCGGTCGACTGATGCCGCGCACCCCGTGCAACCAACTAGGGGAGTTTCATTTGCGCTAGCGCCGGTGGTAGCGCAAATGAAACTCGGGCTCTACCGCGCCGGCGGAGACGGTGACACGCCGTCGCGGAAGTTCAGAGCGGGCGCAGCACGATCGGCATGCCGTCCATCGGAATCGGCATGCCGCCGTAATCCCAGCGCGGCTGATAGCCCGGCCGGGCCAACTCGATGCGGTAGCGGCGCAGCAGCCGGTGCACCACGGTCTTGACCTCCAGCTGACCGAACACCATGCCGATGCACTTGTGCGCGCCGCCGCCGAAGGGTGCGAAGGCGTAGCGGTGATTCTTGTGCTCCGAGCGCGGTTCGGCGAACCGCTCGGGGTCGAATTTGTCTGGCTCCGTCCACAATTCGGGCAGTCGGTGGTTCATGCCGGGCCAGATGGTGATGTTGGTGCCGGCCGGGATGTAATGGCCCAGCAGCTCGGTGTCGCGCACCGCCATCCGCATGTTGAACGGCAACGGCGTCACCATCCGCAGCGATTCGTTCATGATCAGTTCGAGCGTTTCCAGCTTCTCCAGCGACTCGATGTCCAGCGGACCGTCGCCGAGCCTGGCCGACTCCTCGCGCGCCCGCTCCTGCCATTCCGGGTTGGCGGCCATGTTGTAGACCATCGTGGTGGTCGTCGACGTGGAGGTGTCGTGGGCGGCCATCATCAAGAAGATCATGTGGTTGACGATGTCTTCGTCGGTGAAGCTGTTGCCGTCGTCGTCCTCGGTGTGGCACAGCACCGTGAGCATGTCGTTGCCCGTGGCGTTGCGGCGCTCCTTGACCCGCTCGTTGAAGTAGTCCTCGAGCAGCTGGCGGGCGCGCAGGCCACGCCACCACTTGAACGGCGGAACCGGCTGCCGGATGATCGCCCCACCGGCGCGGGTCGTGGTGGTGAACGCCTGGTTGACCTTGGTGACGAGGTCGTGGTCGGACCCTGGCTCGTGCCCCATGAACACCAAGGACGCGATGTCGAGGGTGAGTTCCTTCATCGCCGGGTGGAACAGGAATCGGGCGTCGTTGGTCGGCCAGCCGGCGACGATGTCGGTCGCCACGCGGTCGATGTGCTCGACGTACCCGGTCAGGCGGCTGCGGGTGAACGCCTCCTGCATGATGCGCCGGTGATACATGTGCTCGTCGAAGTCCAGCATCATCAGCCCGCGGTTGAAGAACGGCCCGATCACCGGGTGCCAGCCCTTCTGCGAGAAGTCCTTGTTGCG
Source organism: Mycobacterium sp. H4Y (assembly GCF_000364405.1). Classification (NCBI taxonomy): domain Bacteria; kingdom Bacillati; phylum Actinomycetota; class Actinomycetes; order Mycobacteriales; family Mycobacteriaceae; genus Mycobacterium; species Mycobacterium sp. H4Y. The sequence continues at coordinate 176,016 of NZ_AKIG01000002.1, read as the reverse complement.
GTTGGAGAACACGGCCTGGGTGGCGTCGGGCCCCAGCGCCGTGACCGCCGGCATGATCGGCGAATCGAGGTAGATCAGCGGGCCCTTGTTCCTGTAGAGGTACAACGCGTAGTCCGGGCCGCCGCGAAACAATTCGATGATGTGGCCGAGGATCGGGAGCCCGGCGTCACCCATCACGGGCTTCAGGTCGCTGCCGGCGGGCGGTTCCGCCAGGACTTTCGTGTCCCACTCGTGGGCGAGCAGACGCTTCTCGATCGCCCCCATGCCGGGGATGGTGTTCAGCGTCGGGGTGAATCGGCGCCGCGCCTGATCCAGCAGGTAGTGCGGAGTGCTGATGGTGGTCATAGACGCTCCTTTGCGTGCCCTCGGGGTGACAGCGGTCACTGATTATTACCTTCGCTGAAAAACTTGACGGCTGTCAAGTTTGCTTTTTGCGCGGCGTGGTGCAAGGTCAGGGAGTGAGCAGCCACCCCGCCAATCCGGAGCCGGGCGCGCGTCGGCGTGGCGACAAGCAACGCCAGGCGATCGTGGAGGCCGTGCGCGAACTGCTGCAGGAAAAACCGTTCGCCGAGTTGTCCGTCAGCACCATCAGCCTGCGCGCCGGGGTCGCCCGTTCGGGCTTCTACTTCTATTTCGACTCCAAATACGCCGTGCTGGCACAGCTGATGGCGGAGGCCACCGAAGAGCTCGAGGAACTCACCCAGTACTTCGCGCCACGCCAGGCGGGCGAGTCACCCGAGGAGTTCGCCAAGCGGATGGTCGGCAGCGCCGCCGCCGTCTACGAGCACAACGATCCGGTGGTGACCGCCTGCAACGAGGCCCGCCACACCGACGTGGAGATCCGCGACCTGCTCGACCAGCAGTTCGAGGTGGTGCTGGCGCAGATCGTCGCCATCGTCGAGGCCGAGATGAAGGCCGGGACCGCCAGGCCGATCAGCGACGATCTTCCGACGCTGATCCGCACCCTGACGGGTACCACCGCGCTGGTGTTGACCGGCGACCCGGTTCTGACCGGATCCGACAGCGACCGTGACCGACGGGTGCGCGTGCTCGAGCAGTTGTGGCTGCACGCCCTGTGGTCCGGCCGTCCCTAGCGCCGGTCTGGGTGATACCGGCGGTATCGTCGCCGCCATGGCGAACAAGGCGTCCGGGCGGTATTTCGCGGGAAAGCGGTGCTTTGTCACCGGCGCGGCCAGCGGCATCGGCCGCGCGACGGCATTGCGGCTCGCCGCCCAGGGGGCCGAGCTCTACCTGACCGACCGCGACTCCGACGGTCTGGCACTGACGGTGGCCGACGCGCGCGCGCTGGGCGCGCAGGTCCGGGAGCATCGGGCGCTCGATATCGCCGACTACGACCAGGTGGCCGCGTTCGCCGCCGACATCCACGCCGCGCATCCGGCCATGGACGTGGTGCTCAACATCGCCGGCGTATCCGCCTGGGGCACCGTCGACCGGCTGACCCACGAGCAGTGGAGCAAGATGGTCGCCATCAACCTGATGGGCCCGATCCACGTCATCGAGACGTTCGTGCCGCCGATGGTGGCGGCCAAGCGGGGCGGCCATCTGGTCAACGTGTCCTCGGCGGCCGGGTTGGTCGCCCTGCCCTGGCACGCCGCCTACAGCGCCAGCAAGTACGGACTGCGCGGCGTCTCGGAGGTGCTGCGTTTCGATTTGGCCCGCCACCGCATCGGGGTGTCGCTGGTGGTGCCCGGCGCGGTGAACACCCCGCTGGTGGGGACCGTGGAGATCGCCGGTGTGGACCGCGAGGATCCCAACGTCGCCCGGTGGATACGGCGATTCGCCGGCCACGCCGTGTCGCCTGAGAAGGCGGCCGAAAAGATCCTTGCCGGCGTGGCCAAGAACCGATACCTGATCTACACCTCGGCCGACATTCGGGCGCTCTACGCGTTCAAAAGGCTTGCGTGGTGGCCCTATAGCGTCGCCATGCGCCAGGTGAACGTGATCTTCACCCGCGCGCTGCGGCCGGGCCCACCCAACCCGGCGCCGCTAGTCCGGCATGAGCAACTCCAGCCGCACCCCGAGCAGGCGGACCGGGCGGTCGAGGGAGAATAAATCCAGGACGCGCAAGGCGGCAGCGACGATCGTGTCGCGATCGGTGGTGGGCGCGTCGAGTTTGCGAATCTTGGTGCGGGTGTAGAAGGTTGAGGTTCGCACGGTGACCGCCACCCGCGTCACGACCCGCGCTTCGGCCAGCACGTCGTCCAGCGCTTGTTCGGCCAAACCCGTAACGGCCGCGTTCATCTCGGCGCGATCGGTGAGGTCGCGGGGAAAGGTGACGACGTGGCTGCGCGAGCGCGGCACCCACGGCTCGGCGCTGACGTGGCTGTCACCCCCACCCTTGGCCAACAGCAGGAGCCACAGCCCGGTGCGCGCCCCGAACGTGGCCGTCAACAACTCGGCGTCGCTGTGGGCCAGTTGCCACACCGTCGTAATCTCAAGATCCGCAAGTTTTTTCGCGGTCTTGGGCCCCACGCCCCACAGCGCGTCGACCGGACGGTCGGCCATCAGCGCCATCCAATTCGCATCGGTGAGCACGAAAACGCCGTCGGGCTTGGCGAATCCGGTGGCGACCTTGGCGCGTTGCTTGTTGTCGCTGATGCCGACCGAGCAGGACAGTCCGGTTTCGGTGGAGATGACGCTGCGGATCTGTTGTGCCACCTCGCCGGGGTCCTCGGCGTGGACGGCGACGTAGGCCTCGTCCCATCCCCACACCTCCACCGGATGGCCCAGATCCCTTAGCAGGCCCATGACTTCACCGGACGCCGCGTCGTAGGCGGCCGGGTCGGAGGGGAGGAAGGTCGCATCCGGGCAGCGGCGGGCCGCCGCGCGCAGTGGCATGCCCGCCCGCACACCGAATTCCCGGGCCTCATAGGACGCGCAGGTGACGACCTTGCGCGGTTCGCTGGGATCACCGCTGCCGCCGACGATGACGGGCAGCCCGGCCAATTCGGGGCGACGGCGCAACTCGACCGATGCCAGGAATTGGTCGAGGTCCACGTGCAGGACCCAGTCGCGCGCCGCCGCGGACATGCCGACGTTCACCTCCCACAAAGCTTGCGCGCCAAGCTTTCCCACGCGTCGCCCAATGTCTGCAGGGTGTGACCGCCGTCGTTCAGCTGATGCTCCACGTAGTCGGTGTCGAGGAGGGCGAGCAGGGCGTCGGCCTGGACCACGAGGTCGCCGGACGTCTCCGCCGAGGCCAGCAGCACGCGCACGTGCCTGCGCAGGACGGCGGCCGGCGGCCCGTAACGGGTCCGCGGGTCGCGGTTGGCCGCCGACAGCAGCGCGTGATGGGTGTGGGCGAAGCGCATCCGTTCCCGGCCGAAGGCCACCAGCCGATCCCACGGCGGGGCGTCGGGCCCCAGCGGCGGGGGACCGAACAGAAACGCCTCCTGGCTGGCGCGTTCGTCCTCGTCGAGCAGCACCATCATCAGGCCGGCCCGGCTGCCGAACCGGCGGAATAGGGTGCCCTTGCCGACGCCGGCGGCCGCGGCGACGTCGTCCATGGTGACGGCGTCGGCCCCGCGCTCGGCGACCAGGCGACGCGCCGCATCCAGCAACAGCGCGCGGTTGCGCAGGGCGTCGCCCCGTTCCTGCGCCGGCAGCTGCGGCACGCACATCGGCAACTCGCCCGACCGTTCGACGCCGCTCACCCTTGCACTTTAACGCCGGAGGAATAAATCGGACCACAGTCCGTTTAGGTCGTGCGAGGATGTATACCAACGACCGAAGGGAACTGCGAGAGTGGCAATCAAAATCTTGGCGTTAGTGGGAAGCCTGCGCGCGGCGTCGATCAACCGCCAGATCGCCGAATTGGCGGCGGCGGTCGCCTCCGACGGTGTCAGCGTCACGCTCTTCGAGGGGCTCGCCGACCTGCCGTTCTACAACGAGGAGATCGACGACGCGATGAACGCCGACGCCCCGCCGCTGGCCCCGGTGGCCGCGCTGCGGGCCGCGGCGGCCGACGCCGACGCCGCCCTGGTGGTCACACCCGAGTACAACGGCAGCATCCCGGCGGTGGTCAAGAACGCGATCGACTGGCTGTCGCGCCCGTTTGGCGACGGCGCGCTGAAGGGCAAGCCGCTGGCCGTCATCGGGGGCTCCTTCGGCCAGTACGGCGGGGTGTGGGCGCACGACGAGACCCGCAAGTCCTTCGGCATCGCCGGCGCGCGGGTCGTCGATTCGATCAAACTGTCCGTGCCGTTCAAGACGCTGGAAGGCAGGCCGCCCGCCGAGCATGCCGAGCTGTCGGCGAACGTGCGCGACGTGGTGGGCAAGCTCGCCGCCGAAGCCGGCTGATTGGCAGAAGTCGACAAGCCGTCCGGGAGGTGACCAGCGGGGTTGCCGCCGACGAATAGCCAAAGCCGCCAGCACCGTCTGGCGGCTTTGCTAGCTGTCGGTAGGCCCGTCGTGGCCAGCGGTTCGAAACCGGGGTTGTCGGTGGCCGCTGCTATACCGATACCCGGAGGCGACTTGGCGTCGGCGTGTGATCTGCGACACGCCGGGGCGGGTTCCCGAATTTGTTCGACACAGGCCTCACGACCAGGGAATTTCAGAAATGTTATTCAGAACATCTTGTATCTCGACATCTTGTCAGCCACTAGGTGTAGTGTTTCGATGCACCGGCGGATCCCAGGATCGCCAAGCCAGCCAGGCTCGGTGAACCCCCCGAAATCGGCGCGAAGTGGTCGAAGACAGGTCTTCGGCACTGGTCGCCGCAGGACGGGAATCTGGGCGCCTGCCGGATCGCTGAACCTAGCAAAGACGCAGTCCAAAAGTAGTTGCCAGTCCATTGGGTCCCCCTCTTCCGCAAAGGAGCGGCATTCTATGAGCATCACCGTGTACACCAAGCCGGCATGCGTGCAGTGCAGCGCCACCTACAAGGCGCTGGACAAGCAGGGCATCGTCTACGACACGGTCGACATCACGTTGGACTCCGAGGCGCGTGATTACGTGATGGCGCTGGGCTATCTGCAGGCTCCCGTCGTGGTGGCCGGCAACGACCACTGGTCGGGTTTCCGGCCCGATCGCATCAAGGCGCTCGCCGCGGTGGAACTCAGCGCGTAAGGCAAGACGTTAGGTAAGGAGTTGCCGCACCATGGACACCACGGGGCGCAACCTGGTCTATTTCTCCTCCGTGTCGGAGAACACCCACCGCTTCGTGGAGAAGCTGGGGATTCCCGCCACGCGGATACCGCTGCACGGCCGTATCGAGGTGGACCAGCCGTACGTCCTGGTGCTGCCCACCTACGGCGGCGGGCGGGCCACTCCTGACCTCAACGCCGGCGGCTATGTCCCCAAACAGGTCATCGCCTTTTTGAACAATGAGCACAACCGTTCGTTGATCCGCGGCGTCATCGCCGCGGGCAACAACAACTTCGGCGCCGAATTCGCCTACGCGGGCGACGTGATCTCACGCAAGTGCGGCGTCCCGTACCTCTATCGCTTCGAACTCATGGGAACCCAGGACGACGTGGATGCCGTCCGCGCGGGCTTAGCCGATTTCTGGAAGGAACAGACGTGTCAACAACCGTCGCTGCAGAGCCTGTAACCACCGGAGCCCACGCGTTGCCGGGGGAGACGGATTACCACGCGCTCAACGCGATGCTGAATCTGTACGACGCGGACGGCAAGATTCAGTTCGACAAGGACCGCGAGGCCGCGCATCAGTACTTCCTGCAGCACGTCAACCAGAACACGGTGTTCTTCCACAATCAGGACGAGAAGCTCGACTACCTGATCAAGGAGAACTATTACGAGCGCGAGGTTCTCGACCAGTACAGCCGCAACTTCGTCAAGACGCTGCTGGATCGGGCCTACGCCAAGAAGTTCCGGTTCCCGACGTTCCTGGGCGCGTTCAAGTACTACACCTCCTACACGCTGAAGACGTTCGACGGGAAGCGCTACCTGGAGCGCTTCGAGGACCGCGTGGTCATGGTGGCGCTGACGCTGGCCGCTGGTGACACCATCCTCGCCGAGAAGCTCGTCGACGAGATCATCGACGGACGGTTCCAGCCGGCCACCCCGACGTTTTTGAACTCGGGCAAAAAGCAGCGCGGCGAGCCGGTGAGCTGCTTTCTGCTGCGCATCGAAGACAACATGGAGTCCATCGGGCGATCGATCAACTCCGCGCTGCAGCTGTCCAAGCGGGGCGGGGGAGTTGCGTTGCTGCTGAGCAACATCCGCGAGCACGGCGCCCCGATCAAGAACATCGAGAACCAGTCCTCGGGCGTCATCCCGATCATGAAGCTGCTCGAGGACTCGTTCTCCTACGCCAACCAGCTCGGGGCGCGCCAGGGCGCGGGCGCGGTGTACCTGCACGCGCACCACCCCGACATCTACCGATTCCTGGACACCAAGCGCGAGAACGCCGACGAGAAGATCCGCATCAAGACGCTGAGCCTGGGCGTGGTGATTCCCGACATCACCTTCGAGCTGGCCAAGAAGAACGAGGACATGTACCTGTTCTCGCCCTATGACGTCGAGCGGGTGTACGGCCTGCCGTTCGCCGACATCTCGGTCACCGAGAAGTACTACGAGATGGTCGACGACGCCCGCATTCGCAAGACCAAGATCAAGGCGCGCGAGTTCTTCCAGACGCTGGCCGAGCTGCAGTTCGAATCCGGCTACCCCTACATCATGTTCGAGGACACGGTGAACCGGGCCAACCCGATCGACGGCAAGATCACCCACTCGAACCTGTGCTCGGAGATCCTGCAGGTCTCCACGCCGTCGGTGTTCAATGATGACCTGTCGTATGCCAAAGTGGGCAAGGACATTTCGTGCAACCTGGGGTCGCTGAACATCGCCAAGACGATGGACTCGCCCGACTTCGCCCAGACCATCGAGGTGGCGATCCGCGCGCTGACGGCGGTGAGCGATCAGACGCACATCACCTCGGTGCCCTCAATCGAGCAGGGCAACAACGAGTCCCACGCGATCGGGCTCGGACAGATGAACCTGCACGGCTATTTGGCCCGCGAGCGCATCCACTACGGCTCCGAAGAGGGCGTCGACTTCACCAACATCTACTTCTACACCGTGCTCTACCACGCGCTGCGCGCGTCGAATCGTATTGCGATCGAACGGGGAAGCAAGTTCGGTGGCTTCGAGAGGTCGAAATACGCCTCGGGTGAGTTCTTCGACAAGTACACCGAGCAGGTGTGGGAGCCGGCCACCCCGCGGGTCCGCGAGATCTTCGCCGAGGCGGGCATTCGCATTCCGACGCAAGACGATTGGCGGCGGCTAAAGGAGTCGGTGCAGGAGCACGGCATCTACAACCAGAACCTGCAGGCCGTCCCGCCGACGGGGTCGATCAGCTACATCAACCACTCGACCAGCTCGATCCACCCGGTGGCGAGCAAGATCGAGATCCGCAAGGAAGGCAAGATCGGCCGCGTCTACTACCCGGCGCCGTATCTGACCAACGACAACCTGGAGTACTACCAGGACGCCTACGAGATCGGCTACGAGAAGATCATCGACACCTACGCCGCGGCCACCCAGCACGTGGATCAGGGGCTGTCGCTGACGCTGTTCTTCAAGGACACGGCCACCACCCGCGACGTGAACAAGGCGCAGATCTACGCCTGGCGCAAGGGAATCAAGACGCTGTACTACATCCGTCTTCGCCAACTGGCATTGGAGGGCACCGAGGTCGAGGGCTGCGTGTCCTGCATGCTGTAGGACACGGATTCACTCTCCGGGAGTGCTTTACAGGTTGTCGGCGCCCCAGCTGGCAAGCCGGTGTTCGCGCTCGGCGGGATCCATGTCTTCGACCCTTGTCATGATCGACCAGCGTTGCCCGAAAGGGTCGACGATTGAGCCGAACCGGTCGCCCGTGACGAAGGTCTGGGCCTCTTCGCGTACCGTCGCGCCCGCTCGCTGGGCCCGCGCCAGCACGGCGTCGACGTCGGTGCAGTAAAACACCACCGAATGGGTCACCGATTCTGTCCGGCCGGGGGCTTCGAGGTGGTAGCCGGGGTTGGGATCGGACAGCTGCAACCTGCCGTGGCCGAAGTCCAGTTCCGCGTGCGCGATCGTGTCATTCGGTCCGGCCATCTTCTCGACGAGTGTCGCGCCGAAGACGTCGATGTAAAAGCTGATGGCGGCTTCGGCGCCATCGACGACCAAGAACGGGGTCAAACTCGTGTAGCCCTCGGGAATCGGTTGCACATTCATGCAATCCAGGTTGGCTAGATTCGTCATGTGGAGGCTTGGAAAAACGCGCCACAGGCGATCGGTCCACAGCCGGGCGTGGTCGGACGCGCGGGCAGCGCATCGACGTTCGACCTCCGTCGCCAAGCGCCGTCGCAGGCCGCAGCCAAGTTCGTCGAGCATTTTTGGTCGGTGTGCTGGGATCTGACGGGACAGCCGCCGCGTGAAAGTCAGGTGATCACTTTCCCGTCGATCAACCTGAGCCATGAATGGGGCACCGACTCCCCGCGCCATGGATTCGCTTTGCCCGCCACGTTGGTACACGGCGTCGTCGAGAGGGTCTTCACCATCACGTTGTCGGGGCGTGGTGCGGTTGTCGGTGCGCGCTTCCGCGCCGGCGGGTTCACCGCCCGATTCGGACGCGATGCGGCTGCGCTGACCGGCCGAATCGTTCGAGTCGACGACGACTTGTTCAGCGGTCCAACGCTTTTCGACGACGACATCGAGCTCGCCGCCGCACAACTGGACATGGCGATCGGCGCTGCGACCATCTGCGACCCGACCTACGACGCCCTCACGGCGCTGCTCCGCCGGATGCACGACGACGAGGCTTTGCACCGCGTGGAGCAGGTGATGGCGTGCTCGCCCTGGAGCGCGCGAACCACTCAGCGCGTGTTCCGGCGCTATGTCGGTGTGCCGGTCAAGTGGGTGCTGTGCCGTTACCGCCTGCAGCAAGCTGCGTTGGCGATCGAGAGCGATCGACGCGTCGACTTCGCCGACCTGGCCGTCCGGCTCGGCTGGTATGACCAGGCGCATTTCACCAACGAGTTCCGGTCGATGCTCGGCTGCAGCCCGGGGGAGTACGCCCAGCGGCACCGTTAACCGCGGTGTCTTCGTCTGGGCCAGTCTGCCCAGGTCAGAAGCGACGACGGGGTAAAGTGCGTGAGGTGGTGAGAATGCCTCGACCTCCCAGGCCCCACCCGGCCGCCAAGCCGGGGGCCAAGGTCGACGCGCGCAGCGAACGCTGGCGCGAGCACCGCAAGAAGGTGCGCGGCGAGATCGTCGACGCGGCGTTCCGCGCCATCGACCGCCTGGGACCCGAGCTGTCCGTGCGGGAGATCGCCGAGGAGGCGGGCACCGCCAAACCGAAGATCTACCGGCATTTTCACGACAAGTCCGACCTGTTCCAGGCGATCGGGGAGCGGCTGCGCGACATGTTGTGGGCGGCGATCTTCCCGTCCATCGACCTGAAAACGGACTCGTCCCGCGAGGTGATCCGGCGCGCCGTCGAGGAGTACGTCAACCTGGTCGACAAGCACCCCAACGTGCTGCGGGTCTTCATTCAGGGCCGCTCGGCGGCGAGCCCCCAGATCCTCAACGAGGGACGCGGCATCACCCTGGCGGTGGCCGACATGTTCGACAACGAGTTGCGCGAGATGGAGCTGGACCACGCGGCCGTCGAGCTGGCCGGGAACGCGGCGTTCGGCTGCGCCGCCTCGGCCACCGAGTGGTGGCTGGGCCCCGACCCCGACAGCCCGCTTCGCATGCCGCGCGAGCAATTCGTCGCCCACCTCACGACCATCATGATGGGGGTCATCGTCGGCACCGCCGAGGCGCTCGGCATCCGCATGGACCCTGACGAGCCGATCCACAGCGTGGTCCCGGCCAACCGCGCCGCGGGCTGAGAACCTTCGGCACGTTGACATCGCCCTGGCGATCGTCAACACTCGTCCCAACCGATACCCTGGGTACTGGGTATCTGCGCCAGCCGGGCGGCTACGGCCGAGGATGCCGGCGAGCGCCGACCCGAGACTGGCCCGACTAGAAAGACCGATCGACCGTGACCGACGTCGTGACACACACCGAGACCGCCCCGGTTCCGGCGGCCAAGGCCTCCAAACCCGTCCACACCCGCGCCGTCATCATCGGGACCGGGTTCTCCGGCCTGGGGATGGCCATCGCGCTGCAGAAGCAGGGTGTGGGCTTCGTCATCCTGGAAAAGGCCGACGACATCGGCGGCACCTGGCGCGACAACAGCTACCCCGGGTGCGCCTGCGACATCCCGTCGCACCTGTATTCGTTTTCGTTCGAGCCCAAGCCGGACTGGAAGAACCCGTTCTCGTATCAGCCCGAGATCTGGGACTATCTCCAGGGCGTCACAGAGAAGTACGGGCTGCGCCGCTACATCGAGTTCAACTCGCTGGTGGATCGGGCCCACTGGGACGACGACGAGCACCGCTGGCACGTGTTCACCGCCGACGGGCGCGAATACGTCGCGCAGTTCCTGATCTCGGGCGCCGGCGCGCTGCACATCCCGTCCATGCCCGACATCGAGGGTCGCGACGAATTCGCCGGTCCCGCTTTCCATTCCGCGGAGTGGGACCACAGCGTCGACCTGACCGGCAAGCGGGTGGCGGTGATCGGTACCGGCGCCAGCGCGATCCAGATCGTGCCGGAGATCGTCGGGCAGGTCGCCGAACTTCAGCTCTACCAACGCACCCCGCCGTGGGTGGTGCCGCGCTCGAACCCCGAGATCCCGTTGGCGGTGCGCCGGGCCATGGAGAACGTGCCCGGCCTGCGCGCGCTCGTGCGACTTGTCATCTACTGGGGCCAGGAGGCTTTGGCCTTCGGCATGACCAAGCGGCCCAACCTGCTCAAGTTCATCGAGGCGTACTGCAAGTACAACATTCGCCGATCGGTCAAGGATCGGGAGTTGCGCCGCAAGCTGATTCCCAACTACCGCGTCGGGTGCAAGCGCATCCTGAACTCCTCCACCTATTACGGTGCGGTCGCCGACCCGAAGACCGAACTGGTCACCGACCACATCGCCCGGATCACCGCCGACGGCATCGACACCGTCGACGGCACGCACCGCCAGGCCGACGTGATCGTGTACGCCACCGGCTTTCACGTCACCGACTCCTACACCTACGTCCAGATCAAGGGCCTGCACGGCGAGGATCTGGTGGACCGCTGGAACCGCGAGGGCATCGGCGCCCACCGCGGGATCACCGTGGCCGACGTGCCCAACCTGTTCTTCCTGCTGGGCCCCAACACCGGGCTGGGACACAACTCGGTGGTGTTCATGATCGAGTCCCAAATCCGTTACGTCGCCGACGCGATCGCCACCTGCGACAAGCTGGGCGCGCAGGCGCTCGCCCCGACCCGGGCCGCCCAGGACGAGTTCAACGACGAGCTGCAGCGCCGGCTGGGCCCGTCGGTGTGGAACAGCGGCGGCTGCAGCAGCTGGTATCTGGACGAGCACGGCAAGAACACCGTGCTGTGGGGCGGCTACACCTGGGAGTACTGGCGGGCCACGCGCTCGGTCAGGCCCGCGGAGTATCAGTTCTTCGGGGTCGGCACGGGCAGGCACGCGGCCGCCGTGCAAAGTTGAGCCAATTCGTTTGGAGATTTGGCCGCCGCCGGGCGTTACAGTGATAGGGAAATGAGCGCCTATCAGACCGTCGTGGTCGGCACCGATGGCTCGGACTCGTCGCTGCTCGCGGTGGAGCGCGCGGCGGCAATCGCCGCGGACCACGGCGCGCGATTGATCGTGGTGACGGCGCATCTCCCCGTCCCCAAGGAACGCGGCCGCTACGCCATCCCGCCTGGGAGCGACCACGGCCAGGACTATCGGACGGTTGGGGAGGCCCCGTACTACAGGATCCTTCGCGACGCCACGGAACGGGCGCACCAAGCGGGGGCCAATAACGTGGAGGAACGGTCGATCGTCGGCGCGCCCATCAACGTGCTGGTGCAGGTCGCCGAGGAGGTCCGTGCCGACCTGATGGTCGTGGGCAACGTCGGGCTCAACAGCGTCGCCGGGCGGCTGCTGGGATCGGTGCCGTCCGAGGTCTCCCGCCGGGTCAAGACCGATGTCCTGATCGTGCACACCGCCAACTGAGGCACCGGTACGAATCAGCGGAGCAGTTCCGCGAAGGCGCGCGCGGCCGCGTCCACGCCGGCGTCATCGTCGGTGGCCACGAGATCCAGTAGCAGGCCACGGATTACGGCCAGCCCGAGCCTCGCCAGGGCGGGGTCGACCGGGCCGTCGGCGGCCTCCTTGACCTCGCCCAGCCAGCCGTCGACGGCGCCGGGAACCATTCGCGCGAAAGGCTTTTCGCCCTGCGCGGCGCGGGCGTAACACTCGAAGAAGAGGCGCTCGAACTGTCGCAGTTCGGGCCGGCGGACATCGGCCCACATGGCGGCGAAGCCCTCGACCGGGTCGTCGGGCAACTCGGCCAGCAGCCCCATCTGGCGGCGCTCGACCTCCTCGACGATCGCTACCAGCAGTCCTTCCCGAGACCCGAAGTGGTGCAACAACATTCGGTGACTGGTGCCGACCGCGTCGGCCACCGCGCGCAGCGACCGGTCGCCGACGCCGCCGGTGGCGAACTCGGTGACGAGGGCATCGAGGAGTTGGCGGCGCCGCTCGGTGTCAGGGGTGCGCGCCATCGGCGCGGCTGAGCTGCTCGGAGCGGGCCTTGAGGCCCTGGGCCTCGAGTTTGAGGTATCGCCGGGTCATCGATCGCATGAGCCGCCCGACCAGCGCGCCGAGCATGCCGTTCTGGTCGATGCGCTGGCGCACCAGGGTGCCGCCGCCCGGCTGGGCGATCACATCATGGCGGGCGCTGGCCCGCGCGCCGGGGGCGCGTTGCTCCCAGGTCCAGGACGTCCCCGGCTCGAGCTCGGTGATCTTCCAGACCAGCTTCGACATGCGTGGCTGCTTGATCGCGAACCGCTTGCCGACCGCGAGCCCGGGCCCGTCCACCGCGGCCAGCGACGTCACCGAGGCCGTCCACTCGGGCCAGCGCTCGACATCGCTGAACACCTTCCACACCACGTGCGCCGGCGCGTCGATCTCGACGCTGTCTTCGGTAATCATGTACCAAATGGTACATCCCGTCCCCGGTTATGCCCACGAAACGCCGGCCCCCGCGCGCATACTGGAGTGAAGAGGCAAATCCGGCGGCCCGCGGGCGTCCGCGACACGCAAAACACAACTTCTTGTGTTGCGCTCGGTTGTCGTACCCCAGGGGTAGTGTCTGGAGCCTGACGTCCCTCAGGCAAAACGGCGTGTGAAGCGGGGTTCTGGTGACCGAAAACATGAAGCTGATTGACCGCGTTTCGGCGATCAACTGGAACCGGCTGCAGGACGAAAAAGACGCGGAGGTGTGGGACCGGCTCACCGGCAACTTCTGGTTGCCCGAGAAGGTGCCGGTGTCCAACGACCTGCCGTCGTGGGGCACCCTGACCGCCCACGAAAAGCAGATGACCATGCGGGTGTTCACCGGCCTGACGCTGCTGGACACCATCCAGGGCACGGTCGGGGCGGTCAGCCTCATTCCCGACGCGCTGACCCCGCACGAGGAGGCCGTCTACACCAACATCGCCTTCATGGAGTCGGTGCACGCGCGCAGCTACAGCAACATCTTCTCCACGCTGTGCTCGACGGCCGAGATCGACGACGCGTTCCGCTGGTCGGAGGAGAACCCCAACCTGCAGCGCAAGGCCGAGATCGTCATGCAGTACTACAAGGGCGACGAGCCGCTCAAGCGCAAGGTCGCCTCCACGCTGCTGGAAAGCTTCCTCTTCTACTCCGGCTTCTACCTGCCGATGTACTGGTCGAGCCGGGCCAAGCTGACCAACACCGCCGACATGATCCGGCTGATCATCCGCGACGAGGCCGTCCACGGCTACTACATCGGCTACAAATTCCAGCGCGGCCTGGCGCTGGTCGACGACGCACGCAAGCAGGAGCTCAAGGACTACACCTACGAGTTGCTCTTCGAGCTCTACGACAACGAGGTGGAGTACACCCAGGACCTCTACGACGAGGTCGGGCTCACCGAGGACGTCAAGAAGTTCCTGCGCTACAACGCCAACAAGGCGCTGATGAACCTCGGCTACGAGGCGCTGTTCCCGCGCGACGAGACTGACGTGAACCCGGCGATACTGTCGGCGCTCTCACCGAACGCCGACGAGAACCACGACTTCTTCTCCGGCTCGGGCTCGTCGTACGTGATCGGCAAGGCCGTCGTCACCGAGGACGAGGACTGGGACTTCTAGCAGGGCATTCAGCCAAGCGGTGTGTGAACGCCGCGTGAATTGTGGCGACCCCGCGGCGGCCCGGTGGCGCCGCCGGCCGGGTTGCCGGGAGACTGGTGGGCGTGGCGATTACCCCATCTTCTACGGCCGCTTTCTTCCGTTCAGTGATCCAGTGGCTGCAATGCGGCTACCCCGACGGCGTTCCCGGACCCGACCGTGTACCGCTGTTGGAGCTGCTGCGCAGCACCCCGCTGACCGAGGACCAGATCAAGGAAGTCGTCGACGCGATAGACGAGGAAACCAGGCCGGGCGAGGAGATCAACCGCGACGTGATCGCCGATTTCATCTCCGACATGACCCACTACGACGCCGGCCCGGAGAACATCGCGCGGGTGGCCGCCCGGCTGGCCGCGGCGGGCTGGCCGCTGGCGGGCATCACACACCCGCCCGAGGCGGCCGAAAATCCCGGCGCGGCCAACGGCAAGGCCGAGCCGGCCCCCCACACGGCGTCCTGAGCCGCTACAGCTTCGAGATGTCGATGACGAAGCGGTAGCGGACGTCGCTGGCCAGGACGCGCTCGTACGCCTCGTTGATGTAGTCGGGGTCGATGACCTCGATTTCGGGCGTCACGTTGTGTTCGGCGCAGAAGTCCAGCATTTCCTGGGTCTCGGCGATCCCGCCGATGTTCGACCCGGACAGGCTGCGGCGCGCCAGCGCCAGCGGGAACGCGCCCACCTCCATGGGGTGCTCGGGGATGCCCAATTCGACGAGGGTGCCGTCGACGTCGAGCAGGCTCAGGTAGTCGTTGAGATTCAGGTTCGCCGAGACGGTGTTGAGCATCAGGTCGAAGCTGCTGCGCAACTTCTTGAAGGTCTCGCGGTCGGCGGTGGCGTAGTAATGCTTGGCGCCCAACCGCAGCCCGTCTTCCATCTTCTTCAGCGACTGCGAGAGCACGGTGACCTCGGCGCCCATCGCCGCGCCCAGCTTGACGCCCATGTGCCCCAGGCCGCCCAGGCCGATGATCGCCAGCCGGGTGCCCGGCCCGGCCTTCCAGTGCCGCAGCGGCGAGAACAGCGTGATGCCCGCGCACAGCAGCGGCGCCGCCTTGTCCAGCGGCAGCGAGTCGGGGATGCGCAAGACGAAGTTCTCGTCGACGACGACCGCCTGGCTGTACCCGCCCTGCGTCGACGTGCCGTCCTTATCGATCGAGTTGTAGGTGAAGGTCGCGCCGTTCTTGCAGTACTGCTCGAGCCCGGCGTCGCAGCTGCTGCACCGGCCGCAGGAATTCACCATGCAACCCACGCCGACGTGGTCGCCCACCTTGAACTTGGTGACCTCGGCGCCGACCTCGGTCACGACGCCGGCGATCTCGTGGCCCACGACCACGGGGTAATTCGGCGTGCCCCATTCGCCCTTGGCGGTGTGGATGTCGGAGTGGCAGATGCCGGCGAATTTGATGTCGATCGCCACGTCGCGCGGGCCCGGGTCGCGCCGCTCGATGGTGGTCTTGGTCAGCGGTTCGGTCGCCGACGTGGCGGCGTATGCCGAAACAGTGCGCATGAATATTCCTCTTCGGTCCGATGGCTTCGACCAAAATTTTAGCTAGGGTAACGTTCTTCCGCCAACTATCGGGGCGAACATCACGTTCGACTGGCCCGGCCTCAGTTGATGGGGGCGTTCACCAGGCGCAGGTCGTCGACGATGCCGCGGGCCGCGATCAGCCCCTCGCCGGTTTGCCAGATCTCGTCGTTGACGACATAGACCCGGTTGTCGCGGTTGGCCGACAGCTTGCGCCACGGGCCGCTGTCGAGCACCGTGGCGGCACGGTCGGCGGCGGCCGGGGTGGCGCACGACAGGTACACCACGTCGGCGTCGGCGATGGACAGGTCGGGATCCTTCGCGAGGTCGGCGTCGGTGGCGCCGATCTCGACGTAGGGCTTGTCGGTGAACCGCTGCGTCGCCGGCCGGTCGACGCCGACCGAGCCGAGCACGCTGGCCGGGAAGTTGTTGGCGCCGTAGACCCGGATCGCCTCGGTGGTCAGTCGCACGATCGACGCCTGAAAGTGGGAGGCGTCGTGGCGCGCGCCTACGTCGGTCGCCCGTTTCGCGAACCCGCCGAGCAACCCGTCCATCTCGGTGCCGCGCGCGGTGGCGGCGCCGACGGCGCGCAGGTTGTCCTCCCACCCCGCGCCCGGCGCGCCGGTGAACACCGTCGGGGCGATCGCCGCCAGCTGCGGATACAGGGTGGGCGTCAACCCCTGGGAGCCCAGGATGAGATCGGGGTGGGCCGCCTCGATCGCCTTCACGTCCGGGTGGGAGCGCGTGCCGGCGCCGGGCACACCGTGCACCGCGCCACCGAGATACGCGGGCTGGGTCGGCGAGCCGTCCGGCAGCGCGGCGGCGACCACCCGCGATTGCAGGCCCAGCGCGCACAACGCGTCGAGCTGATCGCCGGAGAGCACCACGATGCGCTGCGGGTCGGCGGGCACCTGCACCACGTCCGGCTCGACGCCGGCGGCGTTGTGGACGCGCCGCTTCGCGGCCCCCGCGTCGGCCTCGGCGGCCTCGCGGGCGCACGAATCGTCGGGCCGGCGGTCGTTTCCGAGCACCCCGGCCCCCGCGATTTGCGTGGTGGGGGTGACCAGCGAACGGGCCGGGGGCGTGGCGGCGGGCCGGTGGGATCCGCAGCCGCCGCATGCCAGCACGACCGCGGCCGCCACGGCGCCGGCGACGGCGAACCCGGGGGCCAGCCGGGGGGGTCTGATCACGCCGAACGACACACGTCAGACGCTAACATCGCCGACCCCCATGGCGATCGCGAGCGCGGCGGAGCCGGGCGAAGCGGGTCGCCACCATCGACCCGTGGCGATCGCGAGCGCGGCGGAGCCGGGCGAAGCGGGTCGCCACCATCGACCCCTCCCGGCGCCGCGACGAAGGACGCGGCGCCCCGCAGACCCATTTACGACAGTTTGTAGGACCAGCCCTGACGTCGCCATCATCGACGGCTAAGATTCGACTCAATAGTGATGTTGGGCCAGTGTCCGATCCGGATGTTTGGAGAAGCTGTTGACAGCCGAAGCGCCCCCCTTGGGAGAACTCGAGGCCGTTCGTCCGTACCCGGACCGCATGGGCCCCAAAGGGAACCTCGTCTACAAACTGATCACGACCACCGATCACAAGCTGATCGGCGTGATGTACACCGTCACCTGCTTCGCCTTCTTCTTCATAGGCGGGCTGATGGCGTTGCTGATGCGCACCGAGTTGGCCGCTCCCGGGCTGCAGTTCCTGTCCAACGAGCAGTTCAATCAGCTGTTCACCATGCACGGCACGATCATGCTGCTGCTCTACGCCACCCCGGTGGTGTTCGGTTTCGCCAACCTGGTGCTGCCGCTGCAGATCGGGGCGCCCGACGTGGCGTTCCCGCGGCTGAACGCCTTCTCGTACTGGCTGTTCTTGTTCGGCGGGCTGATCGCCGCGTCCGGCTTCATCGTCCCGGGTGGGGCCGCCGACTTCGGCTGGACCGCCTACACACCGCTGTCTGACGCCGTCCACTCGCCCGGCGCCGGGGGAGACCTGTGGATCACCGGGCTGATCCTCGCCGGTCTGGGGACCATCCTCGGGGCGGTCAACATGATCACCACCGTGGTGTGCATGCGCGCGCCCGGGATGACGATGTTCCGGATGCCGATCTTCACCTGGAACATCCTGGTGACTTCGATCCTGATCCTGATCGCGTTCCCGATCCTGACCGCCGCGCTGTTCGGACTGGCCGCCGACCGCCATCTGGGCGCCCACATCTACGACGCGTCCAACGGCGGAGTCCTGTTGTGGCAGCACCTGTTCTGGTTCTTCGGCCACCCCGAGGTCTACATCATCGCGCTGCCGTTCTTCGGCATCGTCACCGAGATCATCCCGGTGTTCTCGCGCAAGCCGGTCTTCGGCTACACCACGCTGGTGTACGCGACGCTGTCGATCGCGGCCTTGTCGGTAGCTGTGTGGGCGCACCACATGTTCGCCACCGGAGCCGTTCTGCTGCCGTTCTTCTCGTTCATGACGTACCTGATCGCGGTGCCCACCGGGATCAAGTTCTTCAACTGGATCGGCACAATGTGGAAGGGGCAGTTGACCTTTGAGACACCGATGCTGTTCTCGGTCGGCTTCCTGCTCACCTTCCTGCTCGGTGGCCTGACCGGCGTGATGCTGGCCAGCCCGCCGCTGGACTTCCACGTCACCGACAGCTACTTCGTCGTCGCCCACTTCCACTACGTGCTGTTCGGCACCATCGTGTTCGCGACGTATGCGGGCATCTACTTCTGGTTCCCGAAGATGACCGGCCGCCTGCTCGACGAGCGGCTGGGCAAGCTGCACTTCTGGTTGACGTTCATCGGGTTCCACACCACCTTCCTGGTGCAGCACTGGCTGGGCGACCTCGGCATGCCGCGGCGCTACGCCGACTACCTGCCCAGCGACGGCTTCCAGCCCTACAACATCGCGTCGACCGTGGGCGCCTTCATCCTGGGCGCGTCGATGTTCCCGTTCGTCTGGAACGTCTTCAAGAGCTGGCGCTACGGCGAGGTCGTCACGGTCGACGACCCGTGGGGCTACGGCAACTCCCTGGAGTGGGCGACCAGCTGCCCGCCGCCGCGGCACAACTTCACCGAGCTGCCCCGAATCCGTTCGGAGCGGCCGGCATTCGAGTTGCACTACCCGCACATGGTGGAACGGCTGCGCGCCGAGGCGCATGTGGGCCGGGCGCACGGGCCCGCGGACAAGGACGTCACCAGGCTGGACGACGTCCAGGTTCGCAGCTGATGGCCTGACGGGCGGCTGTCGCGAGTGAACTCACCACCCAAGGTGTCGGTGCTGATCACCGTCACCGGCGTGGACCAACCGGGTGTGACCGCGACCCTTTTCGAGGCGTTGTCACGGCACGGGGTCGAGCTGCTCAACGTCGAACAGGTGGTGATCCGGCACCGGCTGACGCTCGGCGTGCTGGTGTGCTGCCCGGCGGCCGTCGCCGACGGCGACGAGCTTCGCCACGACGTCGAGTCGGCCATCCGCAAGGTGGGCCTGGACGTCAGCATCGAGCGCAGCGACGACGTGCCGATCATCCGGGAACCCTCGACGCACACCATCTTCGTCCTGGGCCGGCCCATCACCGCCGGCGCGTTCGGCGCGGTGGCCCGCGAGGTGGCCGCGCTGGGCGTCAACATCGACCTGATCCGCGGGGTCTCCGACTATCCGGTGACGGGGCTGGAGTTGCGTGTCTCGGTGCCGCCCGGGACCGACGGCCGGCTGCGGACCGCCCTGAACCGGGTGTCCAGCGAGGAGCACGTCGACGTCGCGGTCGAGGACTACACGCTGGAGCGGCGGGCCAAGCGGCTCATCGTGTTCGACGTGGACTCCACCCTGGTGCAGGGTGAGGTCATCGAGATGCTGGCGGCCAAGGCGGGCGCCGAGGGCAAGGTCGCCGCGATCACCGACGCCGCGATGCGCGGCGAGCTGGACTTCGCGCAGTCGCTCGAGCAGCGGGTCGCGACGCTGGCCGGCCTGCCCGCCACGGTGATCGACGAGGTCGCCGATCAGCTGGAGCTGATGCCGGGCGCGCGGACCACGCTGCGGACCCTGCGGCGGCTGGGTTACGCGTGCGGCGTGGTCTCCGGGGGCTTCCGCCGGATCATCGAGCCGCTGGCCGAGGAGCTGATGCTGGACTACGTCGCGGCCAACGAGCTCGAGATCGTCGACGGCACCCTCACCGGGCGCGTGATCGGCCCCATCGTTGACCGGGCCGGAAAAGCAACGGCGCTAAGGGAATTCGCGCAGCACGCCGGTGTTCCGATGGCGCAGACCGTCGCCGTGGGCGACGGCGCCAACGACATCGACATGCTGGCCGCCGCCGGGCTGGGGATCGCGTTCAACGCCAAGCCCGCGCTGCGCGAGGTCGCCGACGCGTCGCTGAGCCACCCGTATCTGGACACGGTGCTGTTCCTGCTGGGCATCACCCGCGGCGAGATCGAGGCGGCCGACGCGATCGACGGCGAGGTCCGCCGGGTGGAAATCCCGCCCGAGTAGGTTGCTTGTGTCGATCCGATGGGCATACGGCACCATGGTCGGGTGCCCGAAAACGGAAGCGAGGCAGCCGACCCCGATCTGCTGATCGAATTGCGCGAGGTGGCGCTGCAGCGCGGCGGCAACGTCCTGGTCGGGCCGTTGGATTGGGCGGTCGAACTCGACGAGCGCTGGGTCATCGTCGGGCCCAACGGGGCGGGCAAAACCTCGCTGCTGCGGATCGCCGCGGCCGCCGAACATCCCTCGTCCGGCGTGGCTTTCGTGCTCGGTGAGCGGCTGGGCCGGATCGACGTGACGGAGTTGCGTTCCCGCATCGGCCTCAGTTCCTCGGCGTTGGCGCAGCGCGTCCCCGGCGACGAGGTGGTGCGCGATCTCGTGGTCTCGGCCGGCTACGCGGTCCTGGGCCGCTGGCGCGAGCGCTACGAAGACGTCGACTACCGCCGGGCGATCGACATGCTGGAGAGCCTGGGCGCGGAGCATCTGGCGGACCGCACCTACGGCACACTGTCGGAGGGCGAGCGCAAGCGGGTGCTGATCGCCCGCGCGCTGATGACCGACCCCGAACTGCTGCTGCTCGACGAACCGGCCGCCGGCCTGGACCTGGGCGGCCGCGAGGAGCTGGTGGCGCGGCTGGCCGACCTGGCCGCCGACCCCGACGCCCCCGCCCTGGTGCTGGTCACGCACCACGTCGAGGAGATCCCGCCCGGGTTCAGTCACTGCATGCTGCTCGCGGAAGGTCGGGTGGTGGCCGCGGGATTGCTCACCGACGTGCTGACCGCGGAGAATCTGTCCACCGCGTTCGGCCAAGCGATCGCCCTCGACGTCGTCGACGGGCGCTACTTCGCGCGGCGAGTCCGCACCCGCGCAGCCCACCGGAGGCAACTATGACGTCACCCGAGGAAGCCCCGCTGGTCCCCAGGCCGGCGGCGACCGTGATGCTGGTCCGAGACACGGGTCCGGGACTGGGCGTCTTCCTGATGCGGCGGCACGCCAAGATGGAGTTCGCGGCCGGGACGATGGTGTTCCCCGGAGGCGGCGTCGACGACCGCGACCGCAACGCCGACATCGCCTGGGCCGGACCGCCGCCGGAGTGGTGGGCGCAGCGCTTCGGCATCGAACCCGACCTGGCCGAGGCGCTGGTCTGCGCCGCGGCCCGCGAGACGTTCGAGGAATCGGGGGTGCTGTTCGCGGGGCCGGCGGGCCGGGGCCGTTCGGCGCCGGACAGTATCGTTGGCGACGCGTCGGTGTACGGCGACGCCCGCCGGGCGCTGGCCGATGGGACGTTGTCGTTCGCGGATTTCCTGCGGCGGGAGAACCTGGAGCTGCGCTCGGACCTGTTGCGGCCGTGGGCCAACTGGGTCACCCCGGAGGCCGAGCGCACGCGGCGCTACGACACCTATTTCTTCGTGGGCGCCCTGCCGAAGGGGCAGCGCGCCGACGGCGAGAACACCGAATCCGACCGGGCGGGCTGGACGACGCCGGAGGCGGCGATCGAGGACTTCGCGGCCGGACGTAGCTTTTTGCTGCCGCCGACGTGGACGCAGCTGGACTCGCTGGCCGGGCGGACCGTCGCCGAGGTGCTGGCCGTGGAGCGCCAGATCGTGGCGGTGCAGCCGCACCTCGAAATCCAGGGCGACAACTGGGTTTTCGAGTTCTTCGATTCCGACCGCTACCACCAGGCGCGGGAAGCGGGCGGGCTGGGGTGGCGGCATTGAGCGAGTTCGTCAGCGTCGTGGTCAGCGACGGCTCGCAGGACGCCGGCCTGGCCATGCTGCTGCTGTCGCGGCCACCGACGAACGCGATGACCCGCCAGGTCTACCGGGAGGTCATCGCCGCGGCCGAGGAACTGGGGCGCCGGGACGACGTCGCCGTCGTGATCCTGTTCGGCGGCCACGAGATCTTCTCGGCCGGCGACGACATGCCCGAACTGCGGACGCTGCGGGGCGCCGAAGCCGAGACCGCCGCCCGGGTCCGGCAGGAGGCCATCGACGCGGTGGCGGCCATCCCCAAGCCGACCGTGGCCGCGATCACCGGATACGCGCTGGGCGCGGGGCTCACGCTGGCGCTGGCCGCCGATTGGCGCATCAGCGGGGACAACGTGAAGTTCGGCGCGACCGAAATCCTGGCCGGCCTGGTGCCCGGCGGCGACGCGATGGCCCGCCTGACCCGGGCTGCGGGGGCGAGCAAGGCCAAGGAGCTGGTGTTCAGCGGGCGGTTCTTCGACGCCGAGGAAGCCCTGGCGCTGGGCCTCATCGACGAGATGGTGGCGCCCGACGACGTCTACGACGCCGCCGCACGATGGGCGCGCCGTTTCCTCGACGGCCCCCGGCACGCGCTGGCCGCCGCCAAGGCCGGGATCAACGACGTGTTCGACCTGGAGCGCGCCGAGCGGCTCGCCGCCGAACGCCGCCGCTACGCGGAGGTGTTTTCCGCTGGTCAGGGCGGTGGCGATCGGGCGGATCCCGGCGGCCGTTAGGCTGCCCTGCATGACGAGTTCGACCGACGCCGTTCCGACGCCCCACGCCACCGCCGAGCAGGTGGAGGCCGCCCGGCACGACAGCAAGCTGGCCCAGGTGCTCTATCACGACTGGGAGGCCGAAACCTACGACGAGAAGTGGTCGATCTCCTATGACCAGCGCTGCATCGACTACGCGCGGGGCCGTTTCGACGCCATCGTGCCCGACGCGGTGCTGCGGGAGTTGCCCTACGACCGGGCCCTCGAATTGGGCTGCGGCACAGGGTTTTTCCTGCTGAATCTGATCCAGTCCGGGGTCGCTCGCCGCGGGTCGGTGACCGACCTGTCGCCGGGCATGGTCAAGGTCGCCACCCGCAACGGGCAGTCCCTGGGCCTGGACATCGACGGCCGCGTGGCCGACGCCGAGGGCATCCCGTATGAGGACAACACCTTCGATTTGGTCGTCGGGCACGCCGTGCTGCACCACATTCCCGATGTCGAGCTTTCGCTGCGCGAGGTGATCCGGGTGCTGCGCCCGGGCGGGCGGTTCGTCTTCGCCGGCGAACCGACCAGCGCCGGCGACGTCTACGCCCGCGAGCTGTCCACGCTGACCTGGCGGATCGCCACCAACGTCACCAAGCTGCCGGGCCTGGGCAGCTGGCGGCGCCCGCAGGCCGAGCTCGACGAATCCTCCCGCGCCGCGGCGCTGGAGGCCATCGTCGACCTGCACACCTTCACCCCCGGTGACCTCGAGCGGATGGCCGCCAACGCCGGCGCCACCGAGGTGCGGACCGTCAGCGAGGAGTTCACCGCCGCGATGTTCGGCTGGCCGGTGCGCACCTTCGAGGCGTCGGTGCCGGCCGGGCGGCTCGGCTGGGGCTGGGCGAAATTCGCGTTCAACGGCTGGAAGGCCCTGAGCTGGGCGGATGCCAATGTGTGGCGGCGCGTGGTGCCGAAGGGCTGGTTCTACAACGTGATGGTGACCGGGGTCAAACCCTCCTGAGCGGTGGGCTGCGGTTCAGCGCCGACGACGTCGGCTACCTGCGGTCGCAAGCCGGCGCCGCGGCGCTGGCGGCCGTCGCCGAACTCGAGCTGACGGACGCCACCCGGGTCGCCGACGTCGCCGCGACCCGCGCCCGCTTCGGTGAGCGGGCGGCGGTGCTGGTGGAGACGGTCCTGTTGCGCCGCCGCGCCGCGGAGAAACTGAGCGGGCTGGGGTGCGCCGTGTCGGACTGGCTGTTCACCGACGAGGCGCTGCAGCAAGCCACCGCCGCGCCGGTGGCGGTGCACCGGGCCGGGCGGCTGGCCGAGGCCGCCCCGGACGCCGTCGTGCACGACGCGACGTGTTCGATCGGCACCGAGCTGGCCGCGCTGCGCGGCCGCGGGATCACGACGGTGGGCAGCGACGTCGACGCCGTGCGGCTGGCCATGGCCCGCCACAACGTGGGGGCGGCGGGGCTCTGCCGCGCCGACGCGCTGCACCCGGTGACCCGCGATGCCGTGCTCGTCGTCGATCCGGCGCGCCGCGCCGAGGGTCGGCGGCGCCTGCGCATCGACGACTATCAGCCCGGCCTGGCCGCGTTGCTGGAGGCGTATCGAGGCCGGGATTTTGTCGTAAAGTGCGCTCCGGGAATCGATTTCGACGAGGTGCGGCGGCTGGGCTTCGACGGAGAGATCGAGGTGACGTCCTATCGCGGCTCGGTTCGGGAAGCCTGCCTGTGGTCGTCGGGATTGGCGCGGCCCGGCGTCACCCGGCGGGCGAGCGTCCTCGACCGCGGCGAACAGGTCACCGACGCCGACCCCGACGACTGCGGCGTGCGCCCAGTCGGGCGGTGGATCGTCGACCCGGACGGCGCCGTGGTCCGGGCCGGGCTGGTGCGCCACTACGGCGCGCGGCACGGGCTGTGGCAGCTCGATCCCGACATCGCCTACCTCTCGGGTGATCGGCTGCCGGCCGGGGTGCGGGGCTTCGAGGTGATCGAGCGGCTGGTCTTCGACGAACGACGGCTGCGGCAGGCGCTCTCGGCGCTGGACTGCGGGTCGCTGGAGGTATTGGTCCGCGGGGTGCGGGTCGACCCCGACGCGCTGCGCAAACGGATGCGGCTGCGGGGCCGCCGGCCGCTGTCGACGGTCATCACCCGGATCGGGTCGGGAACCTCGGGGCGCGCGACGGCGTTCGTTTGCCGGGCGTCCCGGTAGCGCCGGGTACGCTGGCGGCGGTTACTTTTCCGGTCGCACCCCCGCCCTGGCTAGTTTGCGAGGACAATTCCACGATGCGTTATCTGATAGCCACTGCGCTGCTCGCAACGGCGGTGTTGTTGGGCTGGCCGGCCGCCGCCGAGCCGCCGTCGTGCGCGAGCCTCGGCGGCAGCGTCGAGGCCGGCCAGATGTGCCGCGTGCACGCCACCGGCCCCAACTACATGCTCACCATGACGTTTCCCACCGACTACCCGGATCAACAGGCGCTGACCGACTACATCACCCAAAACCGGGACGGCTTCGTCAACGTCGCGCAGAGTTCCGGGGGGCGCGACCAGCCGTACCAGCTGGAGGCCACCACCGACCAGCACAGCGCCGGTCAGCCGCCGCACAACACCCGCAGCGTGGTGCTCAAGTTCTTCCAGGACGTCGGGGGAACGCGGTCGTCGATCTGGTACAAGGCGTTCAACTACAACCTCGGGACGAAGCAGCCCATCACCTTCGACACCCTGTTCCCGCCGGGGACGACGCCGCTGGACGCCATCTTCCCGATCGTGCAGCGCGACCTGGAACGTCAAACCCCTTTGGGCGCCGCGATTTTGCCGTCGACGGGCCATGATCCGTCGCACTATCAGAATTTCGCCATCACCGACGATCAGCTGATCTTCTACTTCGCCCCGGGCGAGATGCTGCCGGCGTTCGGGGGGCCCGCCCAGGCCCAGGTGCCGCGCAACGCGATCCCGCCGCTGGCAATCTGACCACGGCTCAGACCGGCCCGGCCCGCAATTCCATCGCCACGGCCAGCGCCGCCAGCGCCACCTGGGCGAGGCAACCGATGATCGGGACGAAGAAGGCCCTCCTCCCGCGCACCAGCAGGTACACGGCGACCACGACGTCGGCGACCAAGAGGGCGGCCCCGCCCCAGGTGCCCAGGTTCATGGCCCGGTCGATCCAGGCGGGATCGCCGCACTTCTGATAGCTGCACGGGTCGGTGCTCATCACCAGCAGGCCCAGGGCCACAAAGGTCGCCCCGTAGAGGCCGCCATGGATGACCAGCAGGACGAGCGTCGCCACGATGTCGGCGGTGCTTGCGCGCCGGCCCTCCGCCGTGGTGGTCGCGGCGTCCTGCGCTGTGGGGTCGTCGATCGGCACTTAAGGAGTATGTCCCGGTCAGGCCGGCGCGAAACCGTAGACCTGGCCGTCGCTGGTGGCGGCCACCACCCGCCGGTCGGTGCCGACCGCAACCCCGAGCGGATACCCGGTGGCCGCCGGCAGCGGATAACTGTTCAGCGTGTGGCCGTCACCGGGATCGAAGACCAGCACCGACATCCCGGGGGCGCCGTTGGCGGGCGGTCCGCCGACCACCGTGTAGCCGACCCCGGCGCCTGCGAGGCTCGACGACGACAGGGGGACGGCGTCGTCGCGGCGCCACACCTGGTCGGCGTGATCGCCGGCGTCCTTGAACGCGACGAGCCGCGTGTCGGGCCCGCCACCGGACACGATCAGCCCCTGCGGGGTGATCGCCGGGGGAGTCTGCGCCAGAAATCCCAGCGGCGCCGACCACTTCACCTTCGCGTCCGCTGTGCGCAGCGCCCACAGGCGTTCGTCGCGGCCGTTGACGTAGACGGTCGACCCGTCGGCCGAGAGCACCGGGCTGGCGATGGCGCCGGCGCCCACGGCGTCGCTGGTCCACTCCTTGGTCAGCAGCGGCGTCTGCCCGGGGTGGTACTTCAGGCCCACCAGCACAGCGGCCGGTGCCCCCGGCTGCCAGACGCCGAGCACCGCCATCCCGTTGGCGGCCGAGAAGGCGGGGGCCGCCGCCACCGGGCAGCCCTGGCGCGCCGGCGCGCAGTCGGCGAGCCCGCGCGTCGCATCGGTGGGATCGATGCCGTCCACCAGATCGAGCGGGCTGCTCACCACCTGGCCGCGATGTGAGTCGAAAACCAGCACCTGCCCCAGGTGCGTGGCGACGAGTAACTCGCCGCTACCGAGGAACCGCGGCGTCGTGGGCATGCCGATGACCGGCTGGCGCCAGCGCGTCCACTGCGTCACCGGGAACGACAGGAAGGCGCCGGGCTGGCCGACGTAGAGGTTGTCGAAGCCGTCGAGCAGCGGCCCGCCGAAGCCGCCGCCCTGGAACAACCGCACACACCAGCGCTGGCGTCCGTTGTGGTTGTTCTCCCACTCCATCAGCGAACAACCCGCGGAGGTCTGGGCGTTCAGTGCCAGATAGCCCCGCGCGCTCAGCGCCGGTCCGGCGGCCAGGCTCCCCTTGACCGACCGGGTCCACTGCAACGACAGCTTGGTGGCCCCGCCGGTGGGGGTGTAGCTGCTGTTGGCGGCGTCGGCGTATTGCGCCGGCCAGCCTTGTGCGGCCGATGCGTCCACCCACGAGTCGGTGGTGCCGCAGCCGCCGACCCCGGCCACGAGCGCCGCCGCCAGCAGCGCGGATGAGCAACGCCGAAGCCCACTGACGAGGTGTCGGGCAAGCACGTCGGTTTCCAAGTCCTTCCCCAGGGCGTGCGCAGGTGCGGCGGTCGAGTACACGTGAGGGTATCGCTTGGGCTCTCGACTAGGCTTTCCGGCCATGACGAGCATGTGGGGCGCCCCGGTCCATCGCCGCTGGCGTGGATCGAACCTGCGCGACCCGCGCCAGGCCAGGTTCCTCACGCTGGCCTCGCTGAAGTGGGTGCTGCGCAACCGCGCATACACCCCGTGGTACCTGGTGCGCTACTGGCGGTTGCTGAAGTTCAAGCTGGCCAACCCGCACATCATCACCCGCGGCATGGTCTTTCTCGGCAAGGGTGTGGAAATCCATGCCACGCCCGAGCTCGCGCAGCTCGAGATCGGGCGCTGGGTCCACATCGGTGACAAGAACACCATCCGCGCGCACGAGGGTTCGCTGCGGTTCGGCGACAAGGTGGTGCTGGGCCGCGACAACGTCATCAACGCCTACCTCGACATCGAGCTCGGCGATTCGGTCCTGATGGCCGACTGGTGCTACGTCTGCGATTTCGACCACCGCATGGACAACATCGACATGCCCATCAAGGACCAGGGCATCGTCAAGTCCCCGGTGCGGATCGGCCCGGACACCTGGGTGGGGGTCAAGGTGTCGGTGCTGCGGGGCACGTCGGTCGGGCGCGGTTGCGTGCTGGGATCGCATGCGGTGGTGCGCGGGGTGATTCCGGACTACTCGATCGCGGTGGGCGCGCCGGCCAAGGTGGTCAAGAACCGCCAGCTCGCCTGGGAGAGCTCGGCCGCGCAGCGTGCCGAACTCGCCGCCGCCCTGGCCGACATCGAACGGAAAAAGGCCTCCCGCTAGCTGTCCGGTTGCGGCCGGTCGTCGACCTTGAAATGGAAGTTGACGTCGCCCGCGGCGACGTTCGTGACGGTCACCAGCACACCGTATTTCTGGCCGTGGTCGGTGAGCTGACACCGAAGTGTCGCGCCCGCAACGCCTCTCAGATTGTCGGGGCAGGTCACCGAGTCCGGCTTTCTGCCCACCCGCTGGCCGAGCTGGGTGCTGATCGCGGCGGCGACCTGCTCCTTGCCGACCATCTCCACCATGTCGAACTTGACGTCGCCGCCCTCGACGCTGGTGACCGTGACGTTGACGCCGAACGGCCGGTTCTTGACCTTCATTTCGCAGGTCACCTGCGCGCCGAGGGTTGCGGGCAGGTCGTTCGGGCAGTTCACCGACTCGGGCTTGTTGCCCGCGGCGTCGGTCATCTTCGCGGAGATCTGGCCGGCGACCTCGCTCCTGCTCACCGCGTGCGACGAACCGATCGAGCAGGAACAGCCCGCGACGGCGGTGATGAGGCCGGCGGCAGCGCACGAAACCGGCAGCGCGCGGATGACGGTCATTGTCGCCTCCCGAATGGCTTGACCCGTGAATCGGCCGATCATGGCATGCCCATCGGCTACGGGTGCACGATTGGGCAAACGAGCGCCGAGATCAGATGCTCTGATAGCGCCGCAGCGCTTCGGCCCGTTCGGCGGCGTGGTCGACGATGGGCTGCGGATAGTTGTCCGGCCGCCGGCCCCTGCGCAGGTGCACGTCATCGGCCGAGCGCAGCTCGGGCACCCAGCGGCGGATGTAATCGCCTGTGGGGTCGAACTTTTCGCCCTGTGTCGTCGGGTTGAACACCCGGAAGTAGGGCGCGGCATCGGTGCCGCAGCCCGCACACCACTGCCAGCCGTGCTGGTTGTTCGCCATGTCCCCGTCCACGAGCTGGTCCAGAAACCATTCGGCGCCCCACTGCCACGGCAGATGAAGGTCCTTGACCAGAAACGACGCGACGCTCATCCGCACCCGGTTGTGCATGAACCCGGTTTCGCGCAGCTGCCGCATCCCGGCGTCGACGAAGGGAAAACCGGTCTCACCGGCCTTCCACGCCGCGAAGCGGCGCTCGGCCTCGGCGCCGGAGTCGGTCGGGATGCCGTCGAAATCTTTGTTCCAGTTGCGCCACGCGCTCGCGGGCCAGTGGTGCAGCACGTCGGCGTAGAAATCGCGGAAAGCCAACTCCCGCAGGTACGCCTGCGCCCCGCCGCCGCGCAGGTCCAGGTCGGCGGCCAGGGTGCGGGGGTGGACGGTGCCGAATTTCAGGTGCGCCGACATCCGGCTGGTGCCGCGCAGGTCGGGCCTGTTGCGGTCGTCGGCGTAGCTTCTCAATCCGTTGTCGAGGAAGGACTTCCACTGGGCGCGCGCCGCGGCCTCGCCGGCGGCGACATCGAGCGAGACACCGGGGTCGGGGATTTCGCAGTGCTCGACTTGCAGGCGCGCCGGATCGAGCCAGCGCGCGGAGGCGGCGCCCGATGTGGCCGGGGCCCGCCAGCCGACTTTGTGCCACTGCCGCAGAAACGGTGTGAACACCTGGTACGGGGAGCCGTCCGGCTTGGTGACGCGTCCGGGCGAGACGAGGTACGGCGAGCCGGTCGCCACCAGCGGGACCGCGCCCAGTGCGGCGCGCACCCGTTCGTCGCGGCGCGTGCCGAACGGCGCGAAGTCCTCGGAGATGTGCACCGACGTCGCGCCGATCTCCTTGGCGATGTGGGGAATCTGGGTGTCGGGCCGCCCGCGGGTGACGAGCAGCCGCCCGTCGAGGTCCGCGCGCAGCCGCCGCAGCGAGTCACCCAGGAACTGCAGCCGGCGCTGTCCCGACGAGCTTTCCAGCCGCGGATCGAGCACAAAGCAGGCGAGCACCTCGTGGGCCTCGGCCGCGGCGAGCAGCGCCGGATGGTCACGCAGCCGCAGATCGCGGCGAAACCACAACAGGGCGGGCATGATTCGGCCCCTTAACGGTTGAGCCGCCAGATGTGGGTGGACAGGACGGTCGCGAAGCCGCACCACATGGGGTAGGGCAGTAGCGCCGGCCCGCCCCGCGGGCCGGCTTGCGCGGTGCGCCTCACCAGGTCGGCGCTGCTGGCCGTCAGCGCCGCGGCACCGACCGCGGCCGCACCGAGCTTGTGGTACCGAAAGAAGAGCCAACTCCACCCGGCGTTGAGGAGCAGATTGACCACCAGGGCAGCGGCGTAGCTGCGCGCCTGGTCATGGCGCCCGGTGGCGCGAAACCGGTCGATGGCCACCGCCGACGTGACCGCGATGTCCGCGTAGAGCGTGGTCCACGCGACGGGGAAGGCGGCGCGCGGCGGCTGGTACGCGGGCTTGCGAAGCCGCGCGTACCACGGCGAGGCGGCGTTGGCGCTGGCGACGCTGCCGGCGCCGGCGGCCGCGGCGACGCCCAGGGCCGTCGCACCTAAGATCGATTTGTTCACGGCGTGCTCCGTTCGCGTTGGGCCCGATCCGCTTGTTGTTCAACGGGTTCGGCATTGGCGGGGCTGGTGGGCCACCAGATTCGGTCGCCGATGAGGGCGAACAACGCCGGGATGACCAGGGTGCGCACCACGAAGGTGTCGAGCAGGATGCCCAGGCCGACGATGATCCCCAACTGCGTCAGGACGATCAACGGCAGCACCCCGAGCACGCAGAACACGGCGGCCAAAACGATTCCCGCGCTGGTGATTACGCCTCCGGTCGCCGACACCGCGCGCACCATCCCGTCGCGCGCGCCGTGCCGTGCGGCCTCTTCGCGGGCGCGGGTGACCAGAAAGATGGTGTAGTCCACGCCGAGGGCGGCCAAGAACAGGAAGGCGAACAGCGGGGTGGTGTTGTCCAGTGCCGGAAAACCGAAGATATGGATGCTCGCCCAGCCGCCCATGCCCAACGCGGCCAGGGCACCCAGAATCGTCGCGGCCAGCAGGGTCGGCGGCGCGAGGGCGGATCGCAGCAACGCATACAGGACGACCAGGATGACGGCCAGGATCGCCGGGATCAGCAGCACGCGGTCATGCGCGGCCGCGTCCCGGACGTCGAGGGCCTGCGCGTCGGCGCCGCCCACCAGCGCGCCGGGGTCGGCGGCCCGGGTCGAATCCCGCAGTGCGGCAACGATGCCGAACGCCCGGTCGGACGACGGCGGTGCGTCGATCACCACCGACCACTTCGTCAGCCCCGTTTCCGCGCGGCCGGACTCGGTCACCGAGACGACGCCGGGCGTGGCCCCGATCGCCTGCCGCACGGGCGACGCGTGGGCGGTGGGCGCGACAACCAGTGTCGGGTTGGCCAGGCCGGCCGGGAAGTGTTCGGCCACCACGGCGTAACCGGACACCGAATCCGCGCGCACGCGGAACTGCTCGGTCTGCGACAGCCCGATCCGGGTCCCCCACAAGCCCGTGCCCAGGGCGGCCAGCACCGCGATCGCGACCACCGCAACCAGCGCGGGACGACGGGCGACCGATTCCGCGATGCGCCGCCAGGCACCGGAATCCCGGTCCTCGGCGTCGTCGGCGTGCGGGATGAACGGCCAGAACAATCGGCGGCCGCACACGGCCAGCATCGGCGGCAGGATGACCAGCACCGACACCGCGGCGACCACGAGGCCGCACGCCGCCAGCGCGCCCAGACTGCGTGTGCTCGGAGTGGCCGCGAACAGCAGCGTGAGCAGCGCCAGCACCACGGTGGCATTGCTGGCAACGATGGCCGGCCCCGCCCGGCGCACGGCGTGCCGCAGCGCGACGCGGTGCCCGGAATGGCGCC
This sequence comes from Mycobacterium sp. H4Y, assembly GCF_000364405.1. Taxonomy (NCBI): domain Bacteria; kingdom Bacillati; phylum Actinomycetota; class Actinomycetes; order Mycobacteriales; family Mycobacteriaceae; genus Mycobacterium; species Mycobacterium sp. H4Y. Next base: position 143,971 of record NZ_AKIG01000002.1, on the reverse strand, counting down.
GTAGCTCTTGGCGATACCGGGAGATCAACAACAGCGCGTAATTGGTGCCCGCCCCGAACACCAGCACGCTGGTGATGCCCGAGGTGGCGCCGTCGAAGCTCAGCCCGGTCAGCGACGCCACCGCCGTACCGACCGCGGCGGCGACCCGGTCGGCGAATCCGACGACGAGCAAGGGGACCAGCCACAGCACCGGGGACCGGTACGTGGCGATCAGCAGCAGCGCCACCACCGACGTCGTCACGGCGAGCAAGGTGATGTTGGCGTTGGTGAAGGCGCTGGCGATGTCGGCGCCGAACGCCGGCCCGCCCGTGACGTGCACCTGCAGATCCGTGGGCAGGCCGCTCGCCGCGGCCGTGCGCAGCGCCGTGACCGTGCGGTCGAGGTCAAGCCCCGACAGGCCGCCGCTGATCGGCACGATGCCCAGGACGGCCTTCCCGTCGGTCGACGGCAGCGCGGGCGCCGCGCCATCCCCGCCGGGCGGCGCGGCGGCCTGGGCCCGATCGCGGGCCGCGCGTGCGGCCGAAACGTCCGAGGGGCTGAGCACCGCGCCGTCGGTCCGGCTGACCACGACAATCACCGGGGCGCGGTCGCCGCCGGTGAACTGCCGCGACAGCGCGTCCACCTCGGCCGACGCGGAGTCGTCGGGCAGCGATTTCGGTGACTGGCCCGCCGCCGCGTTCTCGCCGATGAGAACCATGAAACCGACCCCCAGCAGGGCCGCGACCAGCGCGAGCAGCCACGAACGTCGACCCGTCACAGCGGTGGCCAAGGGCTCCCATACCACGAACACAACCCTTTCAGTTAGTTAAACATTAATCAACTGAAACGACGCAGCGCCACGAAGTCGGCATGGCGCTGCGCGAAAGGGGGCACTATGAACATTATGGACGCGATGCGGAGACATTGATGGACGCGAGGCTTGCCGGCGATGACCGCTGACCGTGGCGCGATGAAGAATCGCAAGCGGCGGCACATCGACGTGTGCCTGAGCGAGCCGGTCGGTTATGCCGGGGTCAGCACCGGCCTGGACCGGTATCACCTGCCCTACAACGCGCTCACGCAGACCAGCCTGGGCGACATCGACCTGTCCACCACGTTTTTCGGTGCCAACCTGCGCTCTCCGATCCTCATCGGCGCGATGACCGGGGGCGCAGAGTTGTCCGGGACGATCAACCGCAATCTGGCGGCCGCCGCCCAACAGCTCGGCGTCGGCATGATGCTCGGCTCGCAGCGCATCATGCTCGACAGCGCGCTGGGGGAGCGCGCCGCGGACAGCTTCACGGTTCGCGACGTCGCCCCAGATGCGTTGCTGTTCGGCAACATTGGGCTATCCCAGCTGGCGAAGGCGGCCGTGCCGGACCTGGCCAAGGCCCTCGATCGGGTGGGCGCCGACGCGCTTGCCGTGCATACCAATCCGTTGCAGGAAGCGATGCAACACAACGGCGACACCGACTTCTCCGGCTCGGTGGACCGGCTGCGCGAAGCGGCCGACGCCCTCGGCTACCCCGTGTTGCTCAAGGAGGTCGGCCACGGGATCGGCGGCGCCGCGGTGGCCGAACTCCTTGGGGCCGACGGCACGCTTCCGGTTGCCGGAATCGACGTGGCGGGCGCCGGCGGCACGTCGTGGTCGCGGGTCGAACAGTTCGTGCGTTACGGCGAACTGCGCCATCCGGAGTTGGCCGACTGGGGAATCCCCACCGCGCGTGCGGTCGTGGAGGTGCGCGAGGCGCTGCCGGAGATCCCGCTGGTGGCGTCCGGTGGCATTCGAACCGGGATGGACGCGGCCAAGGCGATCGCCCTGGGGGCCGACGTCGTGGCGGTGGCCCGGCCGCTGCTGCCGGCCGCGATCGAATCCACTGCGGCGGTGGTGGATTGGCTGCAGCCGTTCATCGATGAGCTTCGGGTTTGCCTGCACGGCTGCGGTGCGGCAAACCTCGCGGCGCTGCGCGACGTCGACCTCGTCCGCGTTACGTAGCTTCGCGCGACGTGGCTGTCATCCTCGCGTACGGCTCGCCGGCACTCGGACATCTGCTGCCGGTCGGCGCCCTGCTGGCCGAACTCGCCCGGCGGGGTCACGACGTTCATGTGCGCACCATGGCGGGCGGCGTCTCGACGATGCGCTCGGTTGGCGTGCACGCCGCGCCCGTCGATCCGCGAATCGAGGCGATTGCCGGGAAGGACTGGCGGGCGCGAAACGCCTTGGAGGTCTTGACCTCGTCGGTCGACGTGCTGTGCCGGCGAGCGGTGTTCGAGGTCGACGACCTGCGTCGGGCCGTGGCCGAGGTTCGGCCGGATGCGGTCATCGTGGACGCGAATTGTTGGGGCGCCTTGTCGGCCGCAGACGCCGGGGAGATTCCGTGGTCGCTGTTTTCGCCGTTCACCCCGTACCTGCGCTCCCGGGGCGTGCCGCCGTTCGGTCCCGGGCTGCGGCCCCTGCCGGGCGTCGTCGGTGACCTGCGGGACGCCACGGTACGCCCGATCGTGAGGTACCTGTTCGACCGGCCAATGCTGCCGCGCGTCAACGCAATTCGCGTGCAGCTGGCGGTGCCACCGGTAACGTCGGTGGACGGCTTCATGCGCCGCGCGCCGCTGCTGCTGGCCGTCGGAGGCGAGCCTTTCGAGTATCGGCATCCGGGATGGCCCGATGTGTTGCACCACATCGGCGCGTGCGTATTCGAGCCGACCGAAACCGTGACAGCGGGTTGGATCGATGACCTCGACCGGCCCGTCGTGCTGGTGAACACGTCGTCGTTGCGGCAGGCCGACGAACCGCTGGGGCGAATCGCCTTGCACGCGCTGGCCGATGAGGACGTGCACGTCGTGGCGACGTTTCCGGCGGGCATACCCACCGATTTGCCGCGCCCCGACAACGCGACGGTATGCCGTTTCGTGCCGCACACCGCCGTCCTGGAGAAGGCCGCCTGCGCGATCACGCATGGCGGAATGGGGACCACACTGAAGGCTCTCGACCGGGGTGTACCGGTCTGCGTCGTTCCCTTCGCCCGCGATCAGGCCGAAGTCGCCCGGCGGGTGGAGGTCGCTCACTGCGGCACCCGGCTGAGGGCGAAAAAACTCACACCGGCGCGGCTGAGAGCGAAGGTGCGTCAGGCAATGACGATGGCGGACGGTGCGCGACGGGTGGCCGCCGGGTTCGCGGCCACCGGAGGTGTGGCCCGCGGAGCGGATCTCATCGAGCAGCGGCTGTTGGGATGCACCGTCGAGCGCCCGGTGCACTAACCGGCCCGGTGCGTCTCAGCGCACGGCGCCGCCGCGGCCTTTCGCCGGGGTGCGCTTCCCCTCGGGGGTGGCGGGCCGTTTGGGAGCCGGTGCGGTGAGCGTGGATTCGAAGGCGGACATCGCCTCGATCATCGCCGTGAAAACCCGATGAGCGGCCGCCAAGTCGCGGTCGGGAAGCTCGGCGAGGGCGGTATGCAGTTCGGCGCCCAACGGCGTGAAAAATGAGCGCGCCAGCGCCATTCCAGGTTTCTCGTAGCGCAGCAGCGTCTTGCGGCGGTCCTGCGGGTCCGGTTCGCGCCGGAGGTGCCCTGCGTCGATCATGCGGTCCACGAGATAGGTGATGGCGGCGGGCGATACGTCCATGCGCCTCCGCAATTGCGCCGCCGTCAAAGGCGTTCCGGCAGTCTCGGCGACCATGATGTGCAGCAGGGCGTGGAAGTCGGTGCCGCTGACCTCGTTTTGCCGCGCGAAGTGCCGGCCGATGCGGTCGGACTGCGCCGTGATCGCGCGCATGTCCGCCGACATCAACTTCTCGAGTTCGGCTCGGTCCATTCGCCGGTCAGCGGCGCCGCGCTTGGTCACTTACCCGCATCCTCTTGCAAGATAGGCCGACCAGCGTTTCGGGACCGCTGCGCGCGGCCCCCGGTCCGGTCGGTGGCCATCAGCCTACGGCACCCCTACCGGATCACCGTGGCTTAGCCGGTGGGTCGAGGCGGTGTCACGACTTCGCGGGGTCGTGACCCCAGTTCATCAACGAGTAGCGCCAGGGGCTCTCGTCGATGTTGCCCTGTGGACGTTGCGCCAGATGGCGCTTGGCGTACCCGACAACCTTGCGCATGTGCGCGTAGTCGGCCTCGGTGAGGTCTTGTCGCTTCGCCGTGAGTATCTCGACGATGCGGCGCCCGCTGGCATGACCGGTCGACTCGCTCTCGCCCTGCTTTTGTCCCACGGCGTTCGACTCTTCTGTGGCGAGCCACTTTTCCAGCTCACCGGCGGTCATGTTCACCGCGTCGTGGAAGCGGGCCCAGGTGGTGTCCTTGTCCTCTGTCATCGGATGACCCTCGACACGAATCAGTCCGCGCGGCGCAGCGCGTCCGGCTTGTGCACCGCATCCGCGCCCGTCTTGTCGCTGCGCACCTTGTACTGCGGCTGGTCCGCGGAGGCGCGCACCGTGCGCCCGGCGGCCTCGGTATCCGAGGTGATCTCGCCCTCGACGGTACCGCGGACCGTCGTGCCGTGGCTTTGCCACTCGACCGCGTCGCCCTTGTCGAATTCTCTGTTGCTCATAGGTTTTCACCATTCGTCGATTCGTCGTTGGGCGACGCGGTGTGGGCGGGGTGACCCGCGGTGCGCCGCTCCTCTTTCATCGCCATCTCGTAGCGGTGGCGCTGTCCGCCGGCGAGTCGCATTCGCACCAGCTGTTCGATCTCCTTGAAGCAGCGGTAGTAGCCGTCGTCGTAGTCTTCGACCACCTGAAAGCTCCAGCGCCCCGGGAGGACGTTGCGCCCGATCAGCTCGCGGCTGATGTGTTGGGCCAGACCGGCGTGCCCGAGTTCGTGCAACCGCGACACCGCCTCGTCGAGTTGGAGGTCGGCATGGCCGGTGAGTTGGTGGAAGGAGTACAGGTGTCCCCGGGCGCGCTCGATGGTTTCCAGCGCCTCGGTGACTTTTCCCACCGCCTGCGTGGCGCCCTCGCCGGTGTTGTCGAAGCTCATGGTGTTCCTTCCCCGTATTCCGCTATGGCATTCCCGCTGAGCAGGGCGCCGAATCGCGGAGACGTTTCATGTATTCAATAGTCAAATGCTTGTGGCTACAGACCGCGGCGTCCTGCGGTTTGAACAGGTGCTCCTCGGGTATGTGATGGCCGATGACCGTGCACGAGACGTCGCAACGCCTGCGGGGCGCCCAGCGCAAAGTGCTGCGCCTGCAACGGCGTGTGTGGCTTGCCGAACTGGCCCTGTGGCCGGCCGCGATCGTGTTCGCGGCGCTGGTGCTGGGCACCGTATGGCTGCTGTGGCGGCGCTCAGCCGTTCACGCCGACGGGCCGCCTCCGGGGATGAAGGATCCGCCGCGCCAGGACGCACCATGAGACGCCGGCCGCGCTGAACGCCAACGCCTGTGCGGCACCAATGCGCCCGGTCGGCACGAAATGACCTGCGACATAACGCTCGATGAAGCCCGCGGTCGGCAGCGGATTCATCCCCGCGCTGCGGCGGGCCCACGATTCCAGGATGGTCAACGGGCAGGGGAGCCTGAGCGTGACGACGGCGATACCCCAACCCACCGCCGGCACGTGCAGCGCCATGGTGCGCGGCCAGCGCAATGCGAGAAAGCCGCCGCTGGGCACGTAGAGCAGGTACGCAAGGTGCGCGCCGACGGTCACTGCGACCGCGACTGCGTAGTGCCTCGTGACGGCCGAGGCGGACTCGGGTGCGGAACTGATCCGACGATTCTTGCATGCGCACCGCTGTGGGTCATCCGCGTGCGGCGCGTACCTGGTAACGACGCTCGGCGTAGGCGAGGTCGTCGCGCCAGAGCCTGCTCGACGCGAAGCGCATGAGCGGCGTGATCAGCGGCGCCACCCGAGATGCCCGCTTGAACCCGGGCCGCCCCGAGTGCGCGATGGTGGCTTCCAGGACGGCAGTGCGGGGGCGGCCATCGGGGCCCAAACCGATTGGGGTGGCATGGGTTTCGACGACGCTGCCCGCCCCCTCCCCGTCCACAATGCGCATCACGATCGTGCGGGCCTCCGGGCAGCTGAACTCCGCGACGACGGGCACCCCCAGGCGTCCCATCCGGAACGTCACGGCCACCAAGAAGCGGTCGGCGTGTTCGGTCGGTGTGGTGAGCACCTCGAGGCGGGTGAACGAGTACGGGTGAAACCAGGCGCCATGCCACGGATCGAGCCGGTTGGCGATGACGTCGATCGGCTCGCAGACGCCCTCCATGCGCGCGACGGCGGCCAGGGTGTCGCCGGTCGGCCGGTCCGGAATCACCGGCAGCTCCAGTGGCGCCTCCCGTCCCACCGCATCGAGCCGCACCCAGACCAGGATGCCGTCGTCGTGACCGGGCAATGGGCTCCAACCGAATTCGCGGGCGCGCCCGTCCAGGGTCAGCCCGTGCCACCGGCACACCAGCGTGCCGCGGTGCACCGTGCCGGTGGCGAGGTCGGCCCCCAGGTGCGGGCAACTGCGCGGTCCCACGCACAGGCGGTGCTGCTCGTCGCGCCAGGCGACGACCTCGACGCCGGCGACGAGCGCGCCGAACGGCCGCCCGCCGACCACCTGCCGGCTGGCGGCGAACGCGTACCAGTTGCCGGTGGGGCGATTTTGTGAGCGGCGCAGCGCGGCGTCGATGATGGCGGGTTGTGCGTCGCGATAGGTCGGGCGCTGATCGGCCCACGACACACGCGGGATCACCTGCAGGGGCCAATCTTTGGGCCACGTCCGCAGGCTTTGCAGCTGGTCGCGGATCTTCATCGCCGGGCGGCTCCCTCGCGGGTGGCAAGCCATCGCAGCAGTGCTGAACGGCCCCGGGTGGGCACCGTGGACAACGGGTGCCCGGCCAGTCCCCAGCGTTTCAGCAGTTGGTTCGCGGCGCACCACCCGGTGGTGGCGGCGCGCTCCATCAGCGCCACCGGCAGGTCGATCCGGATGGCGTCGCCGGCCAACACCAGGCCCGGTGTCGGGGTGATCACCGCGGGGCGGCCCGTATAGGTGCCCGGCGCGAAGAGCGGGCAGTCGCTGCGGTGCAGCAGCCTCTCGTGAACGATGTGTGCCGCCGCCGTTTCCGGGTACACCGCGTGCAGCCGGCGCAGCGCGGCGGCGCGCGACGGCGCCGAATCCAATGCGTAGGAATGCAATTCGACCACCGAACCCTGATGCGCGCACGCCCACGCGCGGGCTTCGCGTTCGTAGCGTTCCAGCACGCTGATGTTGTCCAGCGGCTTGTGCCCGGCCGTGCCCAGAAACGCCGGGCGCCGCGCCGCGACGGGGCGGTCGAGCCAGAACCGGTGCACGGCGAACGGCGGCGCGGTGCGCAGCCGCGAGATCCGGGCCCGCCAGTCATCGGTGCCAAGGCCGCTCGATCCCGCCACGACCCGCTGCAGGCCCGCGACGTCGGTGGCCAGCACCACCGCGTCGACGTCGAGCCGCTCGTCGCAATCGGTGTGCACGCGAAAGCGCCCCGCCGGATCCCCCTCGATGCCCAGGGCGGCGGTGCCGAGCCGAAACCGCACCCCGCGCCCCTCGAGGTAGCCGCACAACGGCTGCCACAGCGCGCCGTCGTAGTTCGCGCACGGGACGTCGAAGATCAGGCCCTCGGCCGATCCCAGGAAGTAGATGTGGAACATGGTCGCCAACTCGGCCGCGGACAGCTTGGCGGGGTCGGCGAAGAAGCTGCGGGAGAACACCTCGAACGCCAGATGCCGTGCGGCCTCGGGGAATCGGATGTTTTCGAGGAACGCCGCGGCGTCGATGTGGTCGAGGCGCTCGTAGGTGCCCGGCACCGACACGGCGGCCAGCGGCGCGGCGGCGCGGGCATCGATGCGGGTGAAGTCGCGAAGGCGAAAGGTCGGGCTGCGCGCGGCGAAGGCGACGGCGTTCCACGGCGGGGTGCGCGGCAGCCCGCGGAAGCTGTCGCGCCGCCCCGCGCCGTCGATGAGCGGGTAATCCTCGACGGGAGTCAGCATCCGCAATCGCGGGTCGATCCGGGCCAGCAGGGCGCGCAGGTTGTAGTACTGCCGGAAGAACGCGTGGAAGCCGCGGTTCATCGCGAGGTCGACGCCGCCGTCGCGCTCGGTCCAGCCGCCGACCCGACCGCCGAGGTAGGGTTCGCGTTCGATGACCTCGACCGCGACGCCGCGCTCGGCGAGTCCGGTGGCGGCGGCCAGTCCGGCGATCCCGCCGCCGACGACGGCGACCCGGGGCCGCGACGGCAGCGCGCCGGCGTCCGGCAATCCCGTTGGTGCGGGCAATGTTCGGCGGCGACGGTCGGCGGCGTGCGCGGTCATGACGGCGCGTCCGCCAGGAAGGTGTGCACGATGTTGGCTTCCCAGCCGGGCATCGTCTCGCTGTGCACGGCGGTGAATCCGGCGTCGGCGAGGCGGGTCCGGAACCGCGCGGCGCCGTCGAACGCGAGCACGCTGCGCCACAGGTAGCGATAGAGCGCGGTGTCGCGGGTGCGCCACCACCCGGACGGGATGATGATGCCCCAGCAGACCGCGTGCCAGATGCGGGTGGCGGCCCAGGAGTCGCGGACCGAATACTCGTGCACGGCCAGGGTGCCGCCGGGGCGCAACAGCGTGCGGAACTTGCGCAGTTGGTCGTCGCGGTCGGCGACGTTGCGGATCAGGTACGCGGCCAGGATGGCGTCGAAGGGCCCGGTGATCCCGTGCTCCGCCAATTGTTCGACGGGGGTGTGGACGAAGCGCACCGTGGCGGGCCAGTCCTTCGCGCGCGCCGCGTCGAGCATTCCGCGCGACGCGTCCACGGCGACGATGTCGGCGTGGGGCGCGACGGCGAGCAGGGCGGCCGTCGAGGCGCCCGTCCCGCAGCCGGCGTCGAGCAGCCGTAAGCCCTTGCCGCGGGCCGGAATCCGCATCCGGCGCGCCGACAGCAGCAGTTGCGCGTGATAGCCCGGGCTGGCGCCGACCAGCCGGTCGTAGGCCGCGGCACCCGCGTCGAACGCGGCTGCCAGGTCGGCGGGGGCGGGCCCCGCATCACCGACGCGCATGTTGCCGTTCCCACAGCAGCAGCACCGCGGTGACCAACGCGAAGCCGAACAGAAAGTCTTCGACCGGAATGTCGAACGGGAAGCGCAGCCCGCTCAGCTGCCGATCGTCGTAGCTGACGATGGGCGAGCTGAGCTTCGTCAGCCATCCGTCGACCGGGATCTGGAATCCCAGGACGATCACCATCGACAGCCAGTAGGCCGGCCGGCGAAACAGCCCGGTGCGCAGCACCGCCAATTCCAGTGCGCAGACGGCCAATACCGCCAGCACGGCGGGCAGGGTGTAGCCGAGACCGCTCACCGCCGGTGCACCCTTGCCAGGATGGCGCCCACGGCGTTGTAGGTCAGCAGCGCGCAGGCCGGAATGACGAGAAAGAACAGCACCTCTTCGATCGGCACCCGAAACGGGATGCTCAGGCCGCTGAGGTACGCGCCGTCGTAGGTCCACACGCGCGCGGCGACGGCGATCTCATCCCAGATCAGGAACACCGCGGCGACCGGCAGCACCGCCTTGAGGAAGCGTCGCCACTGTCGGTAGACGCCGGGGCCCAACGCCTCCAGCGGCGCCGTGATCAGCAGGCATGCGGCCAGGACCACAAGGTATTGCCACCGATCGCTCATGCGGCCCCCGAGTTGAGATCGTCCCGCTCGCCATTTCGCGCCCGCCACGACCGTATCAGTCCCGCACCGGCGACCCGAAGCCGTCGAGCCCGGCCCACGGTGGCCCGGTGGTCGAACACCGCGAACTCGCTTCTTTCGATGCAGTCCAGGATCTCGGCGTACAGGGCGGCCGCGGTTGCCACGCACGGCCGTGAGCGACGCGCGAGCGTGGCGATCCCCGCCGCGGCGAATCGGTAAGTCTGACGCGTGATTTCGTGCTGCGCGGCCAGGGCGCGGCGCACCCGGGGGTCGGTGCGGCGATGCGCATGACACCACGTCAACAGCTCCCGATCCACGCCGTCGGCCGCGAGTTCGTCGGTCGGCAGGTAGACCCGGCCGCGCACCAGATCTTCGTCGACGTCGCGCAGGAAGTTGGTGAGCTGGAAGGCTCGGCCCAGCGCCGCGGCATACGGCGCGGCCTCCTCCATCGGCGTCACGGTTCCGAGGATCGGGAGTACCTGCAGACCAATGGCTTCCGCGGAACCCCGCATGTAGAGGTTGAGCGCTTCGCGGTCGGGATAGTCGGTGACCGTGAGATCCATCCGCATCGAGTTCAGGAAGTCCTCGAAGAGCCCGGCGCTGATCCGGTAGCGCCGTGCGGTGTGAGTCACCGCCGCCACCAACGGATCGTCGAGGTGGGCGCCGTCGGAGAAGAAGCGCTCGGACAGTTGCCGCAGCCGCCTGCCACGACTGCAAGGGTCCAGCCGCGGATCGAGATCGTCGAGGATGTCGTCGGCGTAGCGGGCGAAGCCGTACAGCGCGTGCACGGGCGGCCGTTGGTCGGGCGCGAGCAGCCGGGTCGCCAGGAAGAAGGTGCGGCCATGGGCGGCATTGAGTTCCCGGCACTGACGGTATCCCTCGCGCAGCCGCGGATCGTCGATTCCGGCCGCGGCCAATTCGCTGCGCATCATGGCAAACCGGCCTTCGTGTCGAGGACGGCGATGGCCCTCGTGCCGGCCCCGGTGATGCGGTCCGCGGCGAGCCGCCCGGAAATCAGGGTGGTCGGCACGCCGACGCCGGGCACCGTGGAGGAACCGGCGAGCACCGCGTTGTCGATGCCGCGCACCATGTTGGCCGGCCGGAACGGCCCGGTCTGACCGAACGTGTGGGCCAGCGCGAAGGGGCTGCCGGCCGCCATGCCCTGACGGGCCCAGTCGGCGGGTGTGACGACGTCGAGAACCGTTGCGTCCTCCCGCAATCCGGGGAGCAACCGGTCCGCGACGTGTGCGACGAGGCCCTCGGCGTAGGCGGCGCCGGCCCGCGACCAATCGATGGTGCCGCGCTCCAGGTTCGGCGCGGGGGCCAGGACGTAGAGCAGATCGCGGCCCTCGGGAGCCAGCGCCGGGTCGCCGGCCGTCGGGCGGGTCACCAGCAACGACGGATCGGTCATCAGCCGGCCGTCGCGGATGATGTCGGTGAACGTCTGATCCCATGCCTCGCCGAACAGGATGGTGTGGTGGGCCGTGTCGCGAGCGACCGCGGGGCAACCCAGGTGCGCCACCACCGCCGACGGGGAGGCCCGCAACCGCACGGCGCGGCGGGGTGTGCGGCCCAGCAGCGCGTAGGTCTGGGGTAGTTCGGTGGTCAGCACGACCGCGTCGCACGAGATGCGCCCGGCCTGTTCGGTGAGTACGGCCCTGACCCGGCCGCCGGATTGTTCGAGGGCGGTAACGGTTGCGCCGTAACGGAATTGGACGCCGGCGTCGGTGGCCGCCGCGGCCAGCGCGTCGGGCAGCGCGCGCACGCCGCCCCGCGGGAACACCACGCCCGCGATGGTGTCCATGTAGGCGATGACCGCGTAGACCGCCAGGGCGTCACGCGGCGCCACCCCGGCGTACAGCGACTGGAAGGTGAAGATCCGCTGTAGCCGCTCATCGCTGATGTGCCGCTTGACCATGCGATCCCACCTGCGGAAGCCGCCGATCGCCGTCAGCTGCGCCAGCCGCGGCGTGAGCAGCGAGAGCGGGGAATCGAAATTGGCACCGATGAACCCGTCGAATTCGGTGCGGTACAACCTGGTCAGCCACGTGCGCAGCCGCCGGTAGCCCGCCGCCTGCCCGGAACCGGCGAAGTCGGCGATCGCGTCGGCCATCTGGTCTGCGTCACTGTGCACATCGAGTGTGCTGCCGTCGGTGAACACGGCGCGGTAGGCGGGATCAACCGGCGACAGCTCCAGCCGGTCGGACGTTGTCTCGCCGACGGCCGCGAAGGTCTCGTCGATGATGTCCGGCATCGTGAGCACCGTTGGCCCGGTGTCGATCCGGTACCCGTCGATGTCGAGGCGCCCGGCCCGCCCGCCCGGCCATGGCTCACGTTCCACCACGGTGACCGCGCGCCCCCGCCCGGCCAGGTGCAGCGCCGCGGACAGGCCGGCCAGGCCGGCGCCGACCACCACGACGTGATCGGTGCGTCCTTCGATGGTCCGCATGGTCAACGCGCTCCCGACTCGGTACCGGTCATACGGCGCGATCCGTACAGGCCGCCGCCATTTCGGCCAGCGCGATGCGAACGGGCTCCTCGATCGGCAGGTCCCCGAGGTGGGCGCGCGCGGACGCGACGCGGTCGCCGATCATCTCTTCGATCAGCCCCACGGCCCCGGTCCCGATGATCAGCGCCTTCCACCTGTCGATCGCGTCGCGCCCGAGGGCTTCACGATTCGCCAGCTCGGTGAGTTCACGGCGGGTCGAGGGATCGGCCAGCTGGTGGGCGGCCACCACGACGCTGGTTGCCTTGCGCTCGAGCAGGTCTATCGCGCCGGGCTTACCCGTTACCGCGGGTGAACCGAAGACGCCGAGCACGTCGTCGCGGAGCTGAAACGCCTCGCCGACGGCGCGGCCGTAGCGGCCCAGTTGGCACAGCGTGTGAGCGCCGCAGCCGGCCATGGCCGCCCCGATCTCCAGGGGTCGGCGCACGGTGTAGTTGCCCGATTTGCGCCGTGCCACATCGAGAACGAATTCCAGCCCGGGCGCCTGCCGCGCGTCGTTGATCAGGTCGGCGAATTGTCCCACGGCGAGCTCGGTGCGCATCGCGTCGTAGCGCGGCCACGCCAATTGCAGCCGCCGGGAATCGATTCCGCTGTCCCGCAGCATTTGTTCGGCCCAGATCAGGCACAGGTCTCCGAGCAGGATGGCCGCGGACTCGCCGAATCGCCATGAGGGGCCGGGCAGTCCGCGTTCCCGGTACCACCGCCCGAATTGCCGGTGCGCCGACGGGCGGCCGCGCCGCACGGCGGAGCCGTCCATGACGTCGTCTTGCAGCAGCGCGAAGGCGTGCACCAACTCAAAGCTCGCCGCGGCCCGCAACGCCGCGGGGTCGGCCGGCGCGCCGCACAGCCAGCCCAGGTACACGAACGTCGACCGCAGGCATTTACCGCCGGAGACGAAGTCGGCCAGGATGTCGCCGACCGCTTCGATGCCCGCCCCGTCCAGGTCGGCGGCGCGTCGCTGCGCGACGAACTCGGCGACCTCGACCAAAACCCTCCGCCGGACCTCCGACCGCCACTCGCCGAAGTCGTCACCGCCCCAGGAGCCCGTCACGGGCGGTGATGCGCCCGCGGGCGAAAACGACAAAGCTCCCATGGTGCCCAAGCGCTCCCTCCCGGACGGCTGGGAATGGCCGGGCCTGCGCTGGCCCGGCACCCGCGGTCATACCCGCCGACGAGGCGGGCAAACCACGGCGCGAGCCGCCAGGCCCCGCCCCGCGCCGCCCGGTGGGAGATACCACGTTGTTCAATAACTTAAACATTCACTTGATGAAGGTGATCCGTGTTTGCCGAGTCACGCTGGGCCCGAAACCGAGCAGGGAGCCGAAACGCCAACCCGTGCGGTGTTTTAACCCCCATCGGGGTCACGATGCGGCGCTGCGGGGGACCCGGCTACGCGGCTGTCGCGGCCGGGCCAACTCGGACACGAAACGCCGCCGCGCCGCAAGGATGTCTTCGATGGTTTGAAATGCCTCCGGTACCGAGTCGGTGGTCGCCAACCCGTTGTCGTGCACGATCCGCAGCAGTGGCCGGATCGCCGTGCCGGTGACCACGCTGCAGTGCACGCGGGCTTTGCGGAGCTCGTCGTTGACGAACAGCAGCGCCCGAAAGCCCTCGACGCTGAGGAAGCGCAGTCGGCTCAAATCGAGGACCACCGGAGTCTTGAGCCGGGCGAAGCCGCGGATGGCTTCGGTGAGGTCTCTCGCATTCGCGGCATCGATCTCGCCGTCGACGCGCACCACCGTGGCGAGGCAGCGCGCATAGACGAAAACGTGTGCCCTGGCGAATTGGGCCATGTGGCGGCCGCGTGTGGGATGTTGTTGGTCCGCCGAATCCGCGGAGTGAAGAGCAGCCATTGAAGCGCCTATCGATTGTGGTGAGAAGGGAGTGATCAGTGTTTGCACACCGCTCCCGCTAAAGACGCAGCTGTGAACTCAACCTGACAGCAGCCTAGCGTCGCCGCCGTCGCGCGGTAGCAAAGTTTCGTTTTCTGGACGGTGCGCAACGGCGCCGATGTACCCGGTGGTGAATGCGTGTTTGGCGGCGTAACCGCGGGGTATACGCCGGCCACGTAACAAACGCGACGAATCCCTTGACGGACGGACGCGAGGGGTGGTGCGGCCCAATGGAAAAGCTCGGCCGCCGCTGGTGCCGGTTAGCGCTTGCGCCCGCTGCCATCATGATGCTGATCGGCGCACCGGGATGGGCCGGCGCCGACCCGGGGATCACGGTGTTTCCGGGAATGGAGATTCGTCAGGGCAACACGGTATGCATGCTCGGAATGGTCGAGCCGCGGTTACGGGTCGCGCTGACCAGCGGGCAATGCGACGGTGGGCAGTCGATGGTGACCGACCGTGACCGCAAGCCGATCGGCGATGTGGTCCTCGGCCGTCGGCAGGTCGACACGGACTCGGCTGCGGACACGTCGATGCTGCCGGTCGAATACGAAGTCATCGCTCTTGCAGGCAATGTCACGGCCTCGGACGTGTTGCCCACGGGCCGGCAGTTGCGGTCGACGCCCGGGCTGCGCGCGCAGCCGGGCCTGCCCGTGTGCCAGCTGCGCCGCTCGACCGGGCAGCGCTGCGGGCCGGTCGGCACCGTCACCAACGGCCGTTTCGCCATCCCCGACATGGTCGTGGACGGTCGCGACTTCGGCGGCCCGGTCTACGCGCTGACCGACGACAACAAGGCCGTCATCGTGGGGCTCTACGAGGGCATGTGGAGGGCCTCACCCCAGTTCGAGTCGTGGCAGGCGGTCATGGCGCAGGTCTACATCGACAGCCACTCCTACAGCGGGCAACAACAGCTGCCCGCTCTGCGCATGATCAACTGGCGCACCGCCGCTCGCGCTGTGGCGACGCCGTAGCCATCCCGTCGTCACCCAGGGACGCCGCGCGGCGTGTTTCCCCCGACACAGAACGGGAATCCGCCGCCGGTGAACGTTTTCGATCTTGTGGCGCTGCCCTTCCAGTGGGGCTCCGCGATCCGGGGCAAACGGATCTTTCATCCGAGTGGGGTGCTGGCGAGGGGCTTCATCGAACGCATCGCCCCGGCGGGTCAGGGCTTGCCGATCCGCTCGTCGGAGGTCGTTGCCCGGGTATCCAAGGCCAGCGGCACACCCGGCGCGCTGCCCGACTTCGTCGGCCTGGCTTTCCGGTTGACGCCCCCGGAGCCGGCGGGAAAGCCGTGGGACATCTTGCTCGTGTCCGCCGGGTCGGGGGTGCTGTCCCGGGCGGTGGCGCTGCGGCCGACCGCGTCGTGGAACGGACAGACACTGACCACCCTGATGCCGTTGCACTACCAGAACCACAATTGGTGGCTGCGGGCGCGCACCCCGAGCGACATCGACGGCCTCGGCTTGTCGCTGGCCAACGTCCGCAACCGTCTCGAACGCGGCAATATCGAGATCGCGCTCGACCAAGCCTGCGGCAGAGGGCATTTCACCCCGGTGGGCCACGTGACGCTGACCGCGGTCGTCGACGACGAACAGCATCGCGACGTGTCGTTCGATCCCGTCGTCAACACCGCGCCGGGCCTGAGCCTGCACCCGCGGTGGCTCGCCGACCTGCGCGCCCGCGCGTATCGGCAGAGCCGTGACGGCAGGGATGCCGATGAGTAGCCGGGGGTAGCCGGTGCCCAAGCGCATCGTGATCACCGGGGCCAGCGGCAACGTCGGCACAGCCTTACTGCGCCGGCTCACCGCCGACGACTCGGACTATGAGATCGTCGGAATCAGCCGGAGGCGACCGCCTTCGGACGACCTGTACCGGTCCGCCCACTGGCACGAGCTGGACCTGGCCGACCCGGGCGTGGAGCTCGAGCTGCTCAAGGTCTTTCGCGGGGCCGCGTGCGTGGTCCATCTGGCGTGGGGTTTCCAGCCCACCCGCAACAGGCGTTATTTGGACTCGGTCGGGGTCAACGGCAGCGCGGCGGTATTGAGCGCGGCACACAACGCGAAAGTGCCGCACCTGCTGCACATGTCGTCGGTGGGGACCTACGCCGCCGGGCGATACGGGCAGAAGGTCGACGAGACCTTCTCGACCGCGGGCATACCATCCTCCGCGTACAGCAGGGCGAAATCCGCGGTGGAGCACATGCTCGACGGCTACGAGGGGCACAACCCCGACGGGGTCGGAATCACCCGGATGAGGCCCGGCTTCATCCTGCAGCGCGACGCCGCGTTGGGCCTGCGGCGCTACACCCTGCCCGCCTACGTGGACCCGCGTTGGGTGCGCTGGTTGCCGCTGCTACCGCTGGACCGCTCGCTGAGCGTGTCCATCGTGCACGCCGACGACGTCGCCGACGCGTGCGTCAAGGCGATCGAGCGCCGCGCACTCGGGCCCTTCAACCTGGCCGCCGAACCGCCGGTCGGCCGCGATGACATCGCAAAGGCGTTGCGGGCACGCCCGATTCACGTGCCCTCGCCGCTACTGGGGCTGCTGGTGGCGGCGTCGTGGCGGGCCAGGTTGCAACCCCTCGATCGTGGCTGGCTGGACATGGCGTTTTCGTTGCCGCTGCTGGACACCGACCGCGCGCGCAATGTTCTCGGATGGTCGCCGCGGTGGAGTTCCGAGGCTGCGCTGGCCGACCTGGTCGACGGGTTCTTGCATACCTGGGGAACCCAGAGCCCGGTCCTTCGCGCGCGTTCGTGCGCCGAGGCCATCAGCCGCGACCTTCACGAAGGCCCGCTCACCGTCCGCCGGGTGCCCTAACCGTTGACTGCCCGCGTCCCAACAGGTGACGCAGCGCCTGGGTCAGGTCGGGTTGACGGAACCGGTGCCCGGCCGCGACGAGCTTGCGGGGTGCCACCCGCTGGCTCGCGCAGGCCAGTTCGCGGGCGCCCTGCCTCCCGAGCAGGAGGCGGGGCCCCAGCGACGGCACCGGCAACACGGCCGGCCGATGCAGCACCGCCGCCAGGATCGACGTGTACTCCGCGTTGCGGACGGGTTGCGGCGCAACGGCATTCACGGGCCCCGACAGCGCCGTGTCCCACAGCGCGCGGTGATACACATCGACCAGGTCGTCGATTCCGATCCAGGACAGCCATTGCCTGCCGTCGCCCAGTCGCCCCCCGAGCCCGGCGGCGAACAGCGGACGCATCAGCCTCAGCGTGCCGCCGCGCGGTGACTGGACGATGCCGGTGCGCACCCGCACCACCCGCAGCCCCGCCTCCTGCGCGGCTGCGGTCGCCTCCTCCCAGTCGGCCACCACGTCGGCCAGGAATCCCTCCCCGCGGTCGCTGTCCTCGGCCAGCGTGTCGTCGCCGCGGTCGTATCCGTAATAGCCAATCGCTGACGCCGAGATCAGCGCGGCGGGCCGGGGATCGGTGCGGGCCAAAAGTTCGGCGAGGCGCCGGGTGGGCCCAATCCTGCTGTCCCGGATGGCATCCCGGTGCTTGTCGGTGAACCGTCCGGCGATGGAGGCGCCCGCCAGATGGATGACCGCGTCGACGCCGGCCAACAGCTGCGGGTCGGGATCCTCGGGGTCCCAACGCCGTTCGTCGGTGCCGCGTGCGTCGCGCCTGACCAGCCGGATGACCCGGTGCCCGCCGGTGCGCAGAAACGCCGTCAGCGCCGAACCGACCAGCCCCGACGATCCGGTGACGGCGATCGTCGACCGCTTCAGACCGTTCTCGGCGGCCAACCGGTGGGCGGCCAAGTCGTCGGCCAGCTGGCGGTGCCGGTAGTCGAACATGGGCCGCAACAGCGATCCCGGCACCGCGGTCTCGACCCGGTCGATCACCCGGGTGCGGTCATCGCCGATGTCTACGAACTCGTGGGTGTGGCGCCAGCGCAACGCCATTCGCGCCGGAAGCGTGGCCAGGCCGTCACCACCTAGGGCGTCGACGAACCGGCGCGGGGGATCGTAGCCGTCCGGCTGATGCACGGCGACCCAGCGCAGGCCGCCGGGCAGCGCCAGCGTCGCCCGCCCGTCCTCGAGCGAGGATGCCTCGGCGATGAGGCGCATCGGCTGCCACGGCGGCGAGAGGCGGTGGAAGGCACCCGGCCTGGCATGCCAATCGAACACGTCCGTGATCGGCGCGTGCACCACACTCGAATAGTCCAGGCCCATGCCTGAAACGTTAGAAAGCTCGCTACCGGTCCGGCAAGGCGTGTTCGACGATGGGGAGCCGCGCCTGCGGCTGCCGCTCGCCGCGCTTGGCCGACAGATAGACCTGCGCGGTCTTGTCGGCCACCGTATGCCAATCGAAGTCGGACGTGAGGCGTTCGCGGGCGGCCCGGGCGCGTTGTTGCGTGGCGCGCGGATCGTCGAGGACGGTGCGAATCGCCGCGGCCAGCCGGGTCACGTCGCGGGGCGGGCACGATACGCCGGTCCGACCGTCGATCACCGCCTCACCCAGACCGCCGATGTTCGACGTCACCAGGGGGGTGCCGGCCGCGGCCGCCTCGAGCGCAACGATGCCGAACGGCTCGTAGTGGCTGGGCAACACCGCGGCGTCGGCGCGATGCAGTACGGCCAACAGCTCCGCGTGCTCGAGGTGCCCGACGAACCGAATCGCCTTGAGCACCCGGTGTTTACGGGCTTGCTCGATGAGCCAGCCCTGCTGGGTGCCCTCGCCGGCGATGGTCAGCGTGGTGCCCGGGTGGGTGCGCCTGACCCGCGGGAGCGCGGCGATGACGTCGTGCACCCCCTTCTCGTACTCCAGCCGCCCCAGGTAAAGCAGTTCGGCCGGACCCGTGCGCGGCCGCCGCGCCGCGAACGGCCACCGCGCCGTCTCGATGCCGTTGCAGATCACGGTGATCTCGGCCAGCCCCGGACCGAACAGTTCGGTGATCTCGTCGGCCATCGACCCCGAACACGTGATCAGCGAATCGGATTCGCGCACCAGCCAGGACTCGACCGCGTGCACCTGACGGCTGAGCGCGCCGCTGACCCAGCCGGAATGCCGACCGGCCTCGGTCGCATGGATCGTGGAAACCATTGGCACGTCATAGAATTGGGCCAGCGCGATCGCCGGATGGGCCACCAGCCAGTCGTGGGCGTGCACGACGTCGGGCCGCCACGCGTGGCTGCTGCCCGGCTTCTTCAGGCTCAGCCCGGCGCGGACCATGGAATGCCCCATCGCAAGCGTCCAGGCCATCATGTCGGTGCCGAAGGTGAACTCGTGCGGATCCTGCGCGGCCGCGATCACCCGAACACCCTCGCTGATCTGGTCGGACGACGGATGGCTGCGGGGATCGGTCCCGGTGGGTCGGCGTGACAGCACCACGACGTCGTGACCTGCGGCCGCCAGCGCGGTGGACAGGTGATGGACGTGCCGGCCGAGCCCGCCCACGACCACCGGCGGGTACTCCCACGACACCATCAGGATCTTCACGTTGTGGTCCACCTCATCGGGGCAACCTGCGGGCGTCGAGGGCGCCGAAGAGTCCGTCGGCGCGGTTCCACCCCTCCGCCAGGCGCTGCGCGGTGTCGCGCCGCCCGGACGCCAGCGCCCCCGCGATCTCCCGGGTGGCGTGCGCGTGCAGGTGGGCGCGGTAGCGGGCGTAGTCGGCGGCCGAATCCTTGCTCACCATGAACGGCCAGTCGCTGGAGACCGTCAGCAACGTTTCGCGCAGGATCTGGTCCGCGACGTGGTCGCGGGGGATGGGCCCGTCCAGCGTCGCGGTTTCCGACAGCGCCTTGTCGACGGTGCTCAGCGCGGTGTCGACCACTTCGTTGTTGAGCTGCACCAGGTCGGCGACCTGGTCGCCGGCCCACACCTGCCAGTCCTTGCCCGAACCCCACGAGCTGGGCGGCAGGGCGACCGGGTTACCGACGAAGCCGTCGGC
Source organism: Mycobacterium sp. H4Y (assembly GCF_000364405.1). NCBI lineage: Bacteria > Bacillati > Actinomycetota > Actinomycetes > Mycobacteriales > Mycobacteriaceae > Mycobacterium > Mycobacterium sp. H4Y. The sequence continues at coordinate 124,069 of NZ_AKIG01000002.1, read as the reverse complement.
GATCGCGTCGGTCAGGGTGCCCACCCGCACGCCGGCCTCGGGCAGGGCGCGCAGCACCCGCTCCAACCAGGTCGGGCCCTCGTACCACCAATGGCCGAACAGCTCGGTGTCGAAGGCGGCGATCACATGCGCGGGCCGCCCGATGCGCGCGGACTCGCTCGTCAGGCGGTTGCGGACCGTCTCGACGAAGTCGGCGACGTGAATGTCGACGGCGTGGTCGGCCCGCGCGGGGTCGTAGGGCGCCTTGCCTTCCGAGGGCACGTTGCGGCCGGTGACCCTGGCCGGCTTGAGCCCGGTGAGGTGGTCATAGGTGTGGAAATCGCGATAGGCGGCGTGCCCGGGGTAGCCGGACTTCGGCGACCACACCCGGTAGCTGACCTGCAGGTCGCGGCCGAACGCCACCACGTCGGTGTCGCCGACGGGCCGGCCCAGCGCGGTGTCGCCGTGCAGCGACGGGCCGTCGACCATGAAGTGCGTGACCCCGGCGGCGGCGTAGTCGTGTTCGAGCCCGGGCGCGTACGCGCATTCGGGCGCCCAGATGCCGGTGGGGGTGTGCGCCAGCCGCTGCCCGGCGTCGGCCAGCCCCTCGCGCAGGGCGAACTCGCGCAGCCGGGGGGCCAGCAGCGGTTGGAACGGGTGGGCCAGCGGCCCACCGAGCAGCTCCACCGTGCCGGCGTCGAGCAGCCCGCGCAGCGGCGGGCTGCCGCCGTGCCGCCACAGGGTGGCGAAGTCCTCAAGGGCGTTATCGGCCTCCGCCTCCTCGCGAATCCCCAAGGCGCGCAACGCCTCCGGTGTGCACGACTGATAACCGGCCGACTTCGATCGGGGAATCGACCGCACACTGGCCGCCTCGGCTGCGCGTAGCCGCCAGTTCGCCAGCCAATGATGCATGCCCCCAAGGCAATACGAGTCGTCGAGTTGCGCGTTCACCACCGGCGTGACGCCGAGCGTGATCAGTCGCCGGCGGTCCTCGCCGGCCAGCGTGTTCAGCACGCGCATCAGCGGCAGGTAGGCCGCCGCCCAGGATTGATACAGCCATTCCTCACCGACCGGCCAGCGGCCGTGGTGGGCCAGCCACGGGAGGTGGGTGTGCAAAACCAGGGTGAAGAGGCCGGGGACCCGGTCTTGCGATGAGTTCACGGCGCTACCGCGATCGCGATCAGGTCGAGGCTGTCGTCGATGTGCCGGCCGGTCGCCGCGCCGGATCCGCTTTCTACGAGTTCGAAGTCGTCGGTGGTGACCGCGGCGACGTCCGCCGCCAGGTCGGGTGGCCACGGCGCGTCGGTTACCGCGCGCGCGATCTGCGCGTCGATGATCGAACCGCCGTGCCGGGCGTCCATCTCCTGCAGCCGCGGACCGTGGAACAGGCCGCTGATCGAAACGTCCGAAAAACCGCCGGCGACGAGCAGCTCAGCCATCTCGTCGGCGTTGAGTTCGCGGGTGTGGAACGGGTTGATCGGGGTGTCGCGCCCGGGCGAGAAGGTGATCCGGTTGGGCGTCGACATCATCAGCAGCCCCGACGGTCGCAGCACCCGCGCGCACTCGGCGACGAATTGTGTTTGGTCCCACAGATGCTCGATCACCTGGAAGTTGACCACAATGTCCACCGACGAATCGGGCAGCGGGAGCCGCGCGAGGTTCGCCTGCATGACGTCCACCCGGGGGTAGCGGGCGCGGACGTGGGCCACGGCGGACTCGTCGTAGTCCACGGCGATGACGCGGCGGGCGACGCCGGCGATCAGGTCGGCGCCGTATCCCTCGCCGCAGCCCGCCTCGAGCACCTCGCGGCCCACGCAGCGCTCGGCAAGCCGCTGGTAGACGACCTCGTGGCGCCGAAACCAGTAGTTTTCGATGTCCAAACCCGGGATGGTGCGCTCGCCCGTCAGCATCATCACCGCGTCGCCCACCGACGCGGTGACGCCGGGGGAGTGCGGGGGAAGGTCAGGTACCGGTGCGCTCATTGCATAGGCAGGCTAACGCGAAGTGTCGGATTCGCGAACCACGGAAGTGGGTAACCCCGCGCGCGCAGGGGGAGGCGGGCCGCAAGAACCTGCAGCACTACCAGCTATGGTGTGAAGGCATACCGCACAAAGTTACCGGGTAGTAACACGGCTGTGCGTTGCGAAAAACGCGTACCGAGGTCTCGCAGTCGAGCGCTGCGGACCCCTTCGAGGAGGACGAACCACACTCATGACGAACATCGTGGTCCTGATTAAGCAGGTCCCAGACACTTGGTCAGAGCGCAAGCTGACAGACGGCGATTACACGCTGGACCGCGAGGCCGCCGACGCGGTGCTGGACGAGATCAACGAGCGCGCGGTAGAAGAGGCCCTGCAGATCCGGGAGAAGGAAGCCGCCGACGGCGTCGAGGGGTCGGTGACCGTGCTGACCGCGGGTCCCGAGCGCGCCACCGAAGCGATCCGCAAGGCCCTGTCGATGGGCGCCGACAAGGCCGTCCACCTCAAGGACGACGGTCTGCACGGCTCCGACGTGGTGCAGACCGGGTGGGCCCTGGCCCGCGCGCTGGGCACCATCGAGGGCACCGAGCTGGTGATCGCCGGTAACGAGGCCACCGACGGCACCGGCGGGGCGGTCCCGGCCATCATCGCCGAGTACCTGGGCCTGCCTCAGCTCACCCACGTGCGCAAGCTCTCCCTCGAGGGCGACAAGGTGACCGGCGAGCGCGAGACCGACGACGGCGTCTTCAACCTCGAGGCCACGCTGCCCGCGGTCGTCAGCGTCACCGAGAAGATCAACGAGCCGCGCTTCCCGTCGTTCAAGGGCATCATGGCCGCCAAGAAGAAAGAGGTCACGGTGCTGACCTTGGCCGAGATCGGGGTCGAAAGCGACGAGGTCGGGCTGGCCAACGCCGGATCCACCGTGCTGTCGTCGACGCCGAAGCCGCCGAAGACCGCGGGTGAGAAGGTCACCGACGAGGGCGAGGGCGGCAACCAGGTCGCTCAGTACCTGGTCGCCCAGAAGATCATCTAGTCGAGCACCCCATCGAAGACCATTCCTGAGACGAGAAGAGCGATATAACCATGGCTGAAGTATTGGTGCTCGTGGAGCACGCCGAAGGTGCGCTGAAGAAGGTCACCTCCGAATTGATCACCGCCGCCCGCGCGCTGGGCGAGCCCTCCGCCGTCGTGGTCGGGGCGCCGGGGACGGCCGCCCCGCTGGCCGATGGGCTGAAGGAGGCCGGCGCCGCCAAGATCTACGTCGCCGAGTCCGACGACGTGGACAAGTACCTGATCACCCCGGTGGTCGACGTGCTCGCCGCGCTGGCCGAGTCGAACGCGCCCGCGGCCGTGCTGCTGGCCGCCAACGCCGACGGCAAGGAAATCGCCGGCCGGCTCGCGGCCCGGATCGGTTCCGGTCTGCTGGTCGACGTGGTCGAGGTCAAGGAGGGCCCCAAGGCCGTCCACTCGATCTTCGGTGGCGCGTTCACCGTCGAGGCCCAGGCGAACGGCGACACCCCGGTGATCACCCTGCGCGCCGGCGCCGTCGACGCCGAGCCGTCCGCCGGAGCGGGCGAGCAGGTCACCGTCGAGGTCCCGGCCCCCGCCGAGAACGCCACCAAGATCACCGCCCGCGAGCCCGCGGTCGCCGGTGACCGCCCGGAGCTGTCCGAGGCCACCATCGTGGTCTCCGGCGGTCGCGGCGTGGGCAGCGCGGAGAACTTCAGCGTGGTCGAGGCCCTGGCCGACTCGCTCGGTGCGGCCGTCGGCGCGTCTCGTGCCGCCGTCGACTCCGGCTACTACCCGGGCCAGTTCCAGGTGGGCCAGACGGGTAAGACGGTCTCGCCGCAGCTCTACATCGCGCTGGGCATCTCCGGTGCGATCCAGCACCGCGCCGGGATGCAGACGTCCAAGACCATCGTCGCGGTCAACAAGGACGAAGAGGCACCCATCTTCGAGATCGCCGACTACGGCGTGGTGGGCGACCTGTTCAAGGTCGCCCCGCAGCTGACCGACGCGATCAAGGCACGCAAGGGCTGAGTTTCTCGGCCTCGAAGAGCCCCCGGCGCCGCGGCGCCGGGGGCTTTCTTCTGCGATCACGCCAGTCCGGTGCGTCACACCGGCCCCACAGTCCCCGGCCCAGGGGGATATGCACAAAGCTCCTCCCGCCTTCCAGTCATCCGAGTGACGGATGGGACGACGACGCCCCCGCGTCGTCGGTTGGCTCGGTCTCATTTCGTCATCTGACGTGCACCGACACGTCACAGCGCCGATGCCGACCCGCTCACCGGCTACGCCACGTTGTGTCTCATGAGCATCGCTTCTGTCCTCATCCCCGCCGACAAGCCCAGCGGCGCGTCGACCGCACCGCGCTACTCCCTGTTGCTGTCCACCGACCCCGGCCTGATCGAAGCGGCGCAGCGACTCCGGTATGACGTCTTCACCAGCACCCCGGGCTTCGCCCTGCCGCCGGACGGCGGGCACGGATCGGACCGGCGCGACGAGGACCGCTTCGACGAGTTCTGCGACCACCTGCTGGTCCGCGACGACAACACCGGCGAGCTGGTGGGCTGCTACCGCATGCTGGCACCGGCGGGCGCCATCGCGGCCGGCGGGCTGTACACCGCCACGGAATTCGACATCCGCGCGTTCGACCCGCTGCGGCCGTCCCTGGTCGAGATGGGGCGCGCCGTGGTGCGCGACGGGCACCGCAACGGCGGCGTGGTGCTGCTGATGTGGGCGGGCATCCTGGCCTACCTGGACCGCTACGGCTACGACCACGTCACCGGATGCGTGTCGGTGCCCATCGGCGGCGGGGCCGACGATCAACCGCCGGGCAGCCGGCTGCGCGGCGTCCGCGACGTCATCCTGGCCCGTCACGGCGCGCCGGCGGACTACCGGGTGCGGCCACACCGCCCCGTCGTCGTCGACGGGACCGCGCTCGATGACATCCCGGCGCCCGCGCGGCCCTCGGTTCCGGCGCTCCTGCGCGGCTACCTGCGGCTGGGCGCGAGGGTGTGCGGGGAGCCCGCGCACGACCCGGATTTCGGTGTCGGTGACTTCTGCGTGCTGCTGGGCAAACAGCACGCCGACACCCGATACCTGAAACGCCTCCGATCGGTGTCGGCCGCGGCGGAGATGGCGGGGAAATGACCGGCATTGCGCACTCCTGGCTACCACGCGCCTCGTGCGGCGCCGGCTGCGTGCGCGCCGGCGACGCGGTCGCCTGCCCGCCGCCGCTAGTGGCGCTGCGGGTCACGCTTCGCCTGCTGCTGGCGCTGCTGCTCGCGCCGGGGCTGCCGCTGCTGGCCCTGCCGCTGCCGGGCCGCACCCGCGTGCAGCGCATCTATTGCCGGCTGGTGCTGCGCTGTTTCGGTGTCCGGATTGCGGTGTCGGGCAACCCGATCCGCAATCTGCGCGGCGTGCTGGTGGTCAGCCCGCACATGTCGTGGCTTGACGTCTTCGCGATCGGCTCGGTGTTGCCCGGGTCGTTCGTCGCCCGCGCCGACATGTTCACCGGGCCGGCGACCGGGATCGTGGCCCGCATCTGCAAGGTCATCCCGATCGAGCGGTCCAGTTTGCGGCGGTTGCCCGGCGTGGTGGACGCCGCCGCCCACCGGCTGCGCGCCGGGCAGACGGTCGTCGCGTTTCCGGAGGGCACCACGTGGTGTGGCCGCGACTGCGGGGCGTTCTATCCGGCCATGTTCCAGGCCGCGATCGATGCCGGCCGGCCGGTGCAGCCCCTGCGGCTGACCTACCACCACATCGACGGCGGCCTCTCGACGGTGCCGGCCTTCGTCGGCGACGAGACCCTGCTGGGCTCGATCCGCCGGCTGCTCGCGCAGCGCCGCACGCTGGCGCGGGTGCACGTCGAGTCGCTGCAGCTCCCGGGGACCGATCGGCGCGCGCTGGCCGGCCGCTGCCAGTCGGCGGTGGGCGCCGGAACGGCCCGGGGCGCTGGTCACGGGCGCGTGCTGGTGGCCTGAGCCCACCGGTGGGCCGGTATCGTGGGTCGCGTCATGGTCTATTTGGATCACGCCGCCACCACCCCGATGCACCCCGCCGCCGTCGAGGCGATGACGGCTGTGCTGGGCACGGTGGGCAACGCCTCCTCGCTGCACACCAGCGGCCGGGCGGCGCGGCGGCGCATCGAGGAATCCCGTGAACTGATCGCCGACAAGCTGGGGGCGCGTCCCTCGGAGGTGATCTTCACCGCCGGCGGCACCGAGAGCGACAACCTGGCGGTCAAGGGCATCTACTGGGCCCGGCGCGACGCCGAGCCGCGGCACCGGCGCATCGTCACCAGCGAGGTCGAACACCACGCCGTGCTGGACTCGGTCAATTGGCTCGTCGAGCACGAGGGAGCCGAGGTGACGTGGCTGCCGACCGCGCCCGACGGCTCGGTGTCGGCGGCGGCGCTGCGCGAGGTGCTCACCCACCACGACGATGTCGCGCTGGTTTCGGTCATGTGGGCCAACAACGAGGTCGGCACCGTGCTGCCCGTCGCCGAACTCGCCGCCGTCGCAGCCGAATTCGGGGTGCCGATGCACAGCGACGCCATTCAGGCGGTGGGGCAGTTGCCCGTGGACTTCGCCGCCAGCGGGCTGTCGGCGATGAGCGTGACCGCGCACAAGTTCGGGGGCCCCGCGGCCGTGGGCGCGCTGCTGTTGCGCCGCGACGTCGCGTGCGTGCCGCTCGCACACGGCGGCGGCCAGGAGCGCGACATCCGTTCGGGGACGGCCGATGTGGCCGGTGCGGTCGGAATGGCCGCGGCGGCCCGGATCTCGATCGACGGGCTCGAGGTCAACAGCGCCCGGCTGCGGGCGCTGCGGGACCGGCTGGTCGACGGGGTGCTCGGCGGCATCGAGGACGTCAGCCTCAACGGTGCCCGTGACGCGGCGCGCCTTCCCGGCAACGCGCACTTCACGTTCCGCGGTTGCGAGGGCGATGCGCTGTTGATGCTCCTGGACGCCAACGGAATCGAGTGTTCGACCGGTTCGGCGTGCACCGCCGGTGTCGCGCAGCCCTCGCACGTGCTGATGGCCATGGGCGCCGACCCGACCAGCGCCCGCGGGTCGCTGCGACTCTCATTGGGGCACACCAGTGTTGACGCCGACGTCGACGCGGTGCTCCGGGTGCTGCCCGGGGCGGTGGAGCGGGCGCGTCGGGCGGCCCTGGCCGCGGCGGGGGCGTCCTAAGTGAGGGTGCTTGCAGCCATGAGCGGTGGCGTCGACTCGTCGGTCGCCGCGGCCCGGATGGTCGACGCCGGGCACGACGTGGTGGGCGTGCACCTGGCGCTGTCGTCCTCGCCCGGCACGCTGCGCAGCGGCTCGCGCGGGTGCTGCTCGAAGGAGGACGCCTCGGACGCGCGCCGGGTCGCCGACGTGCTCGGAATACCGTTCTACGTCTGGGATTTCGCGGAAAAATTCCAGGCAGACGTCATCGACGAATTCGTGTCGTCCTATGCCCGCGGCGAGACGCCCAACCCGTGCGTGGTGTGCAATCAGAAGATCAAGTTCTCGGCCCTGTCGGCGCGAGCGGTTGCGCTCGGGTTCGACACGGTGGCCACCGGCCACTACGCCCGGCTTTCCGGTGGGCGGCTGCGCCGCGCCGTGGACCACGACAAGGACCAGTCCTATGTGCTGGCCGTGCTGAGCGCCGAGCAGCTGCGCCACGCCGCGTTCCCGATCGGGGACACCCCCAAGTCACAGATTCGCGCCGAAGCCGCCCGCCGCGGCCTGGCCGTCGCCGAAAAGCCGGACAGTCACGACATCTGCTTCATCCCGTCGGGCGACACCCGAGCCTTTTTGGGCTCACGCATCGGGGTTCGCCGCGGCGCCGTGGTCAATGCGGACGGGACGGTGCTCGCCGAGCACGACGGCGTGCACGGCTTCACCATCGGGCAACGCAAGGGTCTCGGCATCGCCGGGCCCGGCCCCGACGGTCGCCCGCGCTACGTGACCGCGATCGACGCCGAGACCGCGACGGTGCGGGTGGGGGACGCGGCCGATCTCGAGGTGCGCGAATTGACCGGGCGGGCACCGGTATTCACCTCGGGTGTGACGCCGTCGGGGCCGATCGAGTGCGCGGTTCAGGTGCGCGCGCACGGTGAGACGGCCGACGCCGTGGCCGAACTCGTCGGCGGCGAACTCGTCGTGCGGTTGCGCGTCCCGCTGCGCGGTGTCGCGCCGGGCCAGACGCTGGTGCTGTACCGGCCCGACCCCGACGGGGACGAGGTGCTCGGCAGCGCCGTCATCGCCGCGACGTCGCGCTGATCGCGAACTAGCGCGGCACGTTCGCGGCGATGTTCGTCATCACGATGTCGGACACCGATTGCGCGAAGCCGCAGAACGTGACCTCCAGCATGGCCACCGACAGGATGCGGTAGTCGCGGCCGCAGCCACCGGGCCGCAGGTGCAGCGAGGTGCCGTCGGCGTTCCACTCGCCGACGTAGAGCTGGCCGCCCGAGCCGTTCGCGCAGTCCCCGACGGTGCCCACCAGGGCGTTGAAGGCGGTCCGCGCAGCGTCGGCGTCGCGATAGGCCGCCGCGCCCTCCGAGATCAACGCGCCGTCGGGCGGGTCCTGAAAGGTCGTCTTGTGAAACGCCTCGAGGTCGGTCCCGAAGGTCGCGGTCTCGTCGTAGATGAACCGGCACTCCCGCGGCGCGGTCTGGGCCAGGGCATCGATGTTCACCGGGCTGGTGCCGTCCATCGAGGGAATGATGGTCAGGTGCTCACCGGCGCCGGTGATCGCACGCATCCGCGACTGGTCCAGCAGGATCGTGTCGACATTGACGCCCGACACCACCCTGCGGTTGGTGTCGGGACCCGCGAGCGCCGCGCCGTCGGTCACCCGGGTGCACGACACCGCCATCAGCACCGCCCCGCACCACAGCGGTAGCCTCGCCCACTTCGTCCTCTGCGACACCGTTTTTGCACCCCTCTGCGGTTGAACCTACCCGCGGGGACCCTCGGCACACAGCCCCTGCCGACCGGCGGCCCGGGCGACGTCGAATACGGTTGGCCGGTGAGTGTTTTCGCGGGGCCCAGTGGCGTCGGTTCCTGGCCGGGCATCGCGGCGCGGGAGGCCGCCGCCGTGATCGTCGGCGAATTGGCGGGGGCGCTGCCGCACATCGTCGAACTGCCCGCCCGCGGGGTGGGCGCCGACCTGCTGGGCCGGGCCGGGGCGCTGCTGGTCGACGTCGCCATCGACACGGTGCCGCGCGGGTACCGCCTCGTCGCCCGTCCGGGCGCGGTCACCCGCCGCGCCATCAGCCTCCTCGACGAAGACATGGACGCGCTGGAAGAGGCCTGGGAGGCCGCCGGCCTGCGCAATGACGGCCGCGTGGTCAAGGTGCAGGCGCCGGGCCCCATCACGCTGGCCGCCGAGATCGAGCTGGCCAACGGGCACCGGGCGATCACCGACCCCGGCGCGCTGCGCGACCTCACGTCCTCGCTGGCCGAAGGCGTCGCCGCGCATCGCGCTCAGCTGTCGCGGCGCCTCGAGACGCCGGTGGTGGTCCAGTTCGACGAGCCGTCGCTGCCAAAAGCGTTGGGGGGCGCGTTGAGCGGGGTGACGGCGCTCAACCCGGTCGCGCCGCTCGACGAGGCGGTGGCCGGCGGCCTGCTCGACGCCTGCGCCGAGACCGTGGGCGGCGAGGTGACGCTGCACTGCTGTGCACCCGGCGTACCCTGGGACCTGTTGCAGCGCAGCGCATTCAGCGCGGTCTCGGTCGATCCGGGCGCCTTGAGCGCGGCGGATCTCGACGGCATCGCCGCGTTCGTCGAGTCCGACCGCGCCGTCGTGCTGGGCGTCGTCCCCGCTAGCGCCCCGGCGCGGCGGCTGTCGGCGGAGGAGGTCGCCGGTGGTGTGGTCGCGGTGACCGATCGCCTCGGCTTCGCCCGCTCGGCGTTGCGCGAACGCATCGGCGTCACCCCGGCCTGTGGTCTGGCCGGCGCCACCCCCGCATGGGCCCGCACCGCGATCGAGCTCGCCCGCAAGGCCGCCCAGATGTTCGCGGAGGATCCCGACGCCATCAAATAGGCAACCGAGGGGTTGCGCTTCATACCGCGCCGTGCTGAACTAATAGGCAACCAGGAGGTTGCATATGAAGATCGAGAAGCAGGTGGTGCTGCGCGCGCCGCTGGAGCGGGTGTGGCGGGCCATCAGCGACGCCGAGGAGTTCGGCCGCTGGTTCGGGGTGCGCTTCGACGGGCCGTTCGTCGCCGGGACATCGGTGACCGCGGCGATCAGCCCGACCACCGTCGACGGCGAGGTCGCCAAGCGCCAACAGTCGCACGCGGGCGTGACGAGCACCTGGCAGATCGTCGCCGTCGAGCCGCGGCGGCGGTTCGCCTACCGCTGGCATCCCTTCGCCATCGACCCGGAGGTCGACTATGAGGGCGAGCCGACCACGCTGGTCGAGTTCACCCTCGCCGAGCGGTCCGACGGCGTGCTGCTGACCATCACCGAATCCGGTTTCGAGGCCATTCCGGAGGCCCGCCGCGGCGCGTCGTTCGAGGCGAACGGCGAAGGCTGGGCGATCCAGACCACGCTGGTGCGCAAGTACATCGAGGGCGTCCGGGTATGAGCGGACGAGTCGCCGTCGGCGCCCCGATCTTCGGTGCGCTCGGTGACCCGAACCGGCTGCGCATCATCGTGCGGCTCTGCGATCAGGGCCCGAGCTCGACGTCGCAGGTCACCAGCGTCGTCCCGGTCACCCGGCAGGCGGCGAGCAAGCACCTGCAGCTGTTGGAGTCGGTGGGGCTGGTCACCAGCAGCCGGCGGGGACGCGAGCGCGTGTGGACGGTGCAGACCGGGCCGTTGGCGTCGGCCAGCGACTACCTCGACCAGTTGTCCCGCCGGTGGGATGCGGCCCTGGATCGGTTGCGGTCCTTCGTGGAAGACGGAGTGGAGGATTGAGTCGAGCGCGCCGGGTTTTGCGTCGGTGTCCTCGGATAGCCTGCCAAGGTGAGCTCAGCAGAAGCTGATTCGGTAGCGCCCGAGGTCCGGCGGCAGTGGCAGGACCTGGCCGAAGCGGTCCGGGAACACCAGTTCCGCTACTACATCAAGGACGCGCCGATCATCTCGGACGCCGAATTCGACACGATGTTCACCGAGCTCCTCGCACTGGAGGAGCGCCACCCGGAGCTGCGGGTCGCCGATTCGCCGACCCAGCTGGTCGGCGGCGCGGGCTTCGCCACCGACTTCGCCGAGGCGCAGCACCTGGAACGCATGCTGAGCCTCGACGACGTCTTCGACCGCGACGAGCTGGTGGCCTGGAGCAACCGCGTCGAGAACGAGGTCGGCAAGGAACCGCATTACCTGTGCGAACTCAAGATCGACGGGGTCGCGCTCTCATTGGTGTACCGCGACGGCCGGCTGGAACGCGCCGCGACCCGCGGCGACGGGCGCGTCGGTGAGGACGTGACGCTCAACGCGCGCACCATCGACGACGTGCCCGAGCGGCTGTCCGCCAGCAAGGACTTCCCGACGCCGTCCCTGCTGGAGGTGCGCGGCGAGGTGTTCTTCCTGCTCGCCGATTTCGAGGCGCTCAACGCCAGCCTGGTCGAGGACGGCAAGGCGCCGTTCGCCAACCCGCGCAACAGCGCCGCCGGGTCGCTGCGCCAGAAGAACCCGGCCGTCACCGCCCGGCGCAAGCTGCGGATGATCTGCCACGGCATCGGCCGCACCGAAGGGTTCGCCCCGAAGACCCAGCACGAGGCCTACGCCGCGCTGAAGGCCTGGGGGCTGCCGGTGGCCGAACAGACGGCACGCGTGCGCGGCCTCGCCGCGGTCGAGGAGCGGATCGGCTACTGGGGAGAGCACCGCTACGACCTCGAGCACGAGATCGACGGCGTGGTGGTCAAAGTCGACGACGTCGCGTTGCAGCGCAGGCTCGGCACCACGTCGCGCGCGCCGCGCTGGGCCGTCGCCTACAAGTACCCGCCCCAGGAGGCGCAGACCAAGCTGCTCGACATCCGCGTTAACGTCGGGCGCACCGGGCGCGTCACGCCCTTTGCCTTCATGACGCCGGTGAAGGTGGCCGGGTCCACCGTCGGGCTGGCCACCCTGCACAACGCCGCCGAGGTCAAGCGCAAGGGCGTGCTGATCGGCGACACCGTGATGATCCGCAAAGCCGGCGACGTCATCCCGGAGGTGCTGGGCCCCGTCGTCGACCTGCGCGACGGCTCCGAAGGCGAATTCGTCATGCCCACAACGTGTCCCGAGTGCGACACCCCGCTGGCACCGGCCAAGGAGGGCGACGCCGACATCCGCTGCCCCAATGCCCGGTCCTGCCCGGCGCAACTGCGGGAGCGGGTGTTCCACGTCGCCGGTCGCGGGGCGTTCGACATCGAGGGGCTCGGCTACGAGGCCGCCATCGCGCTGCTCAAGGCCGAAGTGATCGCCGACGAGGGCGACCTGTTCACGCTGACCGAGGACGACCTGTTGCGCACCGAGCTCTTCCGGACCAAGGCGGGCACCTTGTCCGCCAACGGCAGACGGCTGCTCGACAACCTGGACAAGGCCAAAAAGGCTGCGCTGTGGCGGGTTTTGGTGGCGTTGTCCATCCGCCACGTCGGGCCGACGGCGGCGCGCGCCCTGGCGACCGAGTTCGGCGACCTGGACGCCATCATGTCGGCCTCGACCGAGCGGCTCGCGGCGGTCGAGGGCGTGGGCCCGACGATCGCCGCCGCGCTCACCGAATGGTTCACCGTCGACTGGCACCGCGCGATCGTCGACAAGTGGCGCGCAGCCGGCGTGCGGATGGCCGACGAGCGCGACACCAGCGTGCCGCGCACCCTGGAGGGCCTGACGGTGGTGGTCACCGGGTCCCTCGCCGGCTTTTCGCGCGACGACGCCAAGGAGGCGATCCTGGCGCGCGGGGGCAAGGCCGCCGGGTCGGTGTCGAAGAAGACCGACTACGTCGTGGCCGGGGATTCGCCGGGGTCGAAATACGACAAGGCCGTCGAGCTGGGGGTGCCCGTCCTCGACGAGGACGGCTTCCGGCGGCTGCTGGCCGACGGTCCGCAAAAAACACCGGCGGAATAACCGATGAGCGGCCGGTACGGCGATTCCACCCGCAGCCTCAAAGCCGTGAATTCCCAAGCGGTTTCGGGCCAGCCCGTCGCGCCGCAGCCGGTGCTCGCCGCCACGTATCACCTTTCGGCCGACGAAACCCTGGACAGCTACGGCCGCGGCTCCAACCCGACGTGGCGGCAACTGGAATCGGCGCTCGCCGAGCTGGAGGGGGCGGCGGGTGCGGTGGTGTTCGGCTCGGGGATGGCGGCCGTCAGCGCGGTGTTGCGGGCCTGGGCGCCGCCCGGGTCGACTCTGGTGGTGCCGGCCGACGGCTACTACCAGGTGCGCCGTCACGCCACCGAGGACCTGGCGCTCGCCGGGGTCACGGTCGTCGCGGCGTCGAGCTCGCAGATCTATGACGCCGCCGCGCAAGCCGACGTGGTGCTCGCCGAGACCCCCACCAATCCGGCGCTCGACGTGGTCGACCTGCACCGGCTGGCCACCATCTGCCACGGCCGCGGCGCACGTCTGGTCGTCGACAACACCGCCGCCACGCCGCTGGGTCAGCAGCCGCTGTCGCTGGGCGCCGACGCGGTGGTGGCCAGTGCCACCAAGGCCCTGTCCGGTCACAGCGACCTGCTGGCCGGCTATGTCGCAACCAGTCAGCAAGAGTTACTCGCCGCCGCCGAGCGCCAACGCCTGCTCGCCGGCGCGGTCCTGGGCGGGTTCGAGGCGTGGCTTCTGTTGCGCAGCCTGGAAACTGCCGGACTGCGATTCGAGCGCCAATGCCAGAACGCCCGGGCGGTGGCGACGATGCTGGCCGGCCATCCGGCGGTGCGGGCCGTGCGCTACCCGGGGTTGGCGCAGGATCCGGCGCATCCCGTCGCCATGGCGCAGATGCGCCGATTCGGCGGCCTGCTCTCGGTCGAACTGGCCGACGCCGCGGCGGTGCACGCCCTCGTCGAGGCCAGCGAGTTGCTGATCGCCGCCACCAGCTTCGGGGGCCTGCACACGTCGGTGGATCGGCGGGCCCGCTGGGGCGACCCGGTCGCCGACGGGTTCGCGCGCATCTCGCTGGGCATCGAGGACACCGACGACCTTGTCGCCGACATCGAACGCGCGCTCATGACCTCCCGATAACGACATATACATGCCGCACCGCGCGGGCGGCTCTATCGTGGGTTCTATGACCCAGACGGCCGAGGGGTGCGCGCAGGCATCGCCGTGGTCGCCGCGCGAGGCCGAGATCCTGGCGGTGACCCTGCGGCTGCTGCAGGAACACGGCTATGACCAGCTGGCGGTGGACGCGGTGGCCAATGCCGCCCGCGCCAGCAAGGCCACGGTGTACCGGCGTTGGCCGTCCAAGGCCGAACTGGTGTTGGCCGCCTTCATCGAAGGCGTCCGCCAGGTGGCCGTCCCGCCGAATACGGGCACGTTGCGCGGCGACCTGCTGAGCCTGGGGGAGACCATCGCCGTGGAATGCGGGCAGCACGCCAGCACCATCCGCGCGGTGATGGTCGAGGTGTCGCGGCACCCCGCTCTCAACGAAGCCCTGCAGCATCAGTTCCTCGACCAGCGCAAGGCGATGATTCAGCACGTGCTGCACCAGGCCGTCGACCGCGGCGAGATCACCGAGGACGTCATCACCGACGAACTCTGGGACCTGTTGCCCGGCTACCTCATCTTCCGGTCGATCATTCCCGGACGTCCGCCCACCCGACGCACCGTGCAGGCGTTCGTCGACGGGTTCCTCATCCCGGGCCTGACCGCGGGGCCCCGCGCCTAGGGCGCGAACCGCCAACGCGTCGCCCCGTGGGGCTCGGCGGTCGCGACACCGACAGCGCCCCGGGCCACGAATCGGTACAAATACCACGGCGGCGGCCCCGCGCTCTGGGCGCTGTATGGGGCGGTGACGGCGTCGCCGTCGCGTTCGCAGGGCCAGCCGGAGTCGCGATAGCGCGCCGTGACCTCGTCGAGTTCGCGCACATCGGTGGTCCGGTGGGCTACGCCGTCGAGGACCAGGTCGACTCCGGGAAGGCGGAACGACAGGGTGCAGGCCGGATTGGCGGCCAGGTTGCGGGATTTCAGCGTCGCGGGGCCGCTGGTGAAATAGATGTGCCCGCCGTGTTGGATCGAGCCGATACCCGCCGAGTGCGGGCTGCCGTCCGCCCGGACCGTCCCCAGAAACTGTGGCGTCTCCTCGGACGGCAGGGCCTTCATCGCGTCAAGGGCCCTGGCCCACGGCAGCTCGGCGTCGCCGTAGATGTTCAGGTCGGTTGCCGAAATCGGGTCTGGCAGCATGGTTACTCCTCGCAGGATTGCTCGTATGGAGACTGACCGGTGACGGCCCCGGAATTCATCGCCCGACACGACCAGGGGAAAAATTTCCCCTTGTAGAGTACGGTCCCGTACCGTACTGTCATAGCTGTCGATCACGCTGACGACGTTGGCAGCCGCGCTCGCATCGGGCGCGTCCCTGTCACCCGATTTTCGAAAGGCTAACGGGTGAAAGGCTTTTCGTTAGCACCCCTGGTGAGGCGGGGGTGGATGGTGATCGTCAGCGTGCTCGTCGTCGCGCTCGCGGGGTTCGGGATCTACCGGCTGCACGGCATCTTCGGCTCTCACGACAACACGACGGCCAACAGCGGCCTGGCGGCCGAGATCGTCCCGTTCAATCCCAAGCAGGTGGTCCTCGAGGTTTTCGGCGCCCCCGGCGCGGTGGCGACCATCAACTACCTGGACGTCAACGCCCAGCCGCAGCAAGTCAAGGACGCGGCCCTGCCATGGTCGTTCACCATCACCACCACGGAGCCCGCGGTCATCGGCAACGTCGTCGCGCAGGGCAACGGGGACACCCTCGGCTGCCGCATCACCGTCAACGGTGAAGTGAAAGACCAACGCACGGTTCACAAAGTCGACGCCTACACCTTCTGTCTGGACAAATCTGGATGAGCAACGAACAACAGCCGCGGTCCTTCGCGCCGCGCACCATTCGCCGGCTCGCGCTGCCGATCCTGCTGTTCTGGGTCGGGCTCGCCGCCCTCACCAACATCGCGGTGCCGCAACTGGAAGACGTTGGCAAAACCCATAATGTGGCGCTGAACTCGCCCGACGCCCCGTCGCTCAAGGCGATCAAGCGCATCGGTGAGAAATTCCACGAGTTCGACACCGACAGCTCGGCCATGATCGTGCTGGAAGGTGACAAGCCGCTCGGCGCGGACGCCCACCGCTTTTACGACGAGATGATCCGCAAGATCGAGCGGGACAAGAAACACGTCCAGCACGTCCAGGATTACTGGGGCGACACACTCACCGCGGCGGGATCGCAGAGCAGCGACGGCAAGGCCGCCTACGTTCAGGTCAACCTCGCCGGCAATCAGGGCTCGGCGCTGGCCAACGAGGGCGTCGGCGCCATCCGCGACATCGTCGAACACATGAAGCCGCCCCCCGGCGTCAAGACCTATGTGACCGGCGCGGCGCCGCTGATCTCCGATCAGTTCGACGTCGGGAGCAAGGGGACCGCCAAGGTCACCGGGATCACGGTGGGGGTGATCGCGGTGATGTTGTTCTTCGTCTACCGCTCGGTGCTCACCACGTTGCTGGTGCTCGCCACGGTCCTGATCGAAATGTCAGCCGCCCGAGGCCTTGTCGCGTTCCTCGGCAACGCGGGAGTCATCGGGCTGTCGACCTATGCGACGAATCTGCTGACGCTCTTGGTGATCGCCGCGGGAACCGACTACGCGATATTTTTCGTCGGCCGCTATCAAGAAGCGCGCGGATCCGGTGAGGATCGCGAAACCGCGTTCTACACGATGTATCACGGCACCACGCACATCGTTCTGGGGTCGGGTCTGACCGTTGCGGGTGCGGTGGCCTGCCTGAGCTTCACCCGGCTGCCCTACTTCCAAAGTCTGGGTGTGCCGGCCGCATTGGGCATTCTCGTCGCGCTGTTCGCCGCGCTCACCCTGGGGCCGGCGATCCTCACTTTGGGCGCCAAGGTGGGGATCTTCGACCCCAAGCGGGCGATCCGGACGCGAGGTTGGCGGCGCATCGGCACCGCCATCGTCCGTTGGCCCGGCGCGGTTTTGGCGTCGGCGTGTGCGCTGGCCCTGGTCGGTCTGCTCGCCCTACCCGGATACAAGACGAGTTACGACACCCGGCCGTACATGCCCGCGAGCGCACCGGCCAACATCGGTTACACGGCCGCCGAGAAGCACTTCTCGCGGGCCCGGCTCGAGCCCGAATTGCTGATGGTCGAAACGGATCACGACATGCGTAATCCGGAGAGCATGCTCATCCTGGACAAGGTGGCCAAGGCGGTGTTCCACGTTCCCGGCATCGCCCAGGTGCAGTCCATCACCAGGCCGTTGGGAACCCCGCTGGTCCACAGCTCGCTTGCCTTCGTGGTCAGCAATCAAAGTGCGGCGCAACAGCAAAACCTGACCTACCAACGCGATCGGGCCGACGACGCCCTCAAGCAGGCCAATGAGCTGACCAAGACCATCAACATCTTGAAGCAGCAGTACGTATTGCAGCAGCAGCTCGCCGGCACCACCCACGAGGAAACCGAAAGTTTCCGCGACACGCTCGGCACGATCCGGGACCTGCGCGACAAGATCGCGAATTTCGACGATTTCTTCCGGCCGGTGCGCAGCTATTTCTATTGGGAAAAGCATTGTTACGACATTCCCGCCTGCTTCGCGTTCCGCTCCCTCTTCGATGCGATCGACGGCATCGATCAGCTCACCGAGAAGTTCGAAAACCTCACCGCTTCCCTCGACAAGCTTGACGCGTTGCAACCGAAACTGACGGCGCTGATCCCGCCGCAGATCGAGAGCCAGCAGACCAATCGCGATCTGACCTTGGCCAATTACGCGACGCTGTCGGGCATTTACGCGCAGACCGCCGCGGCGATCGACAACGCGACGGCGCTGGGGCGAGCCTTCGACGCGGCCAAGAACGACGACACCTTCTACCTGCCGCCCGAGGTGTTCAACAATCCCGACTTCAAACGCGGGCTGAAGCTGTTCCTGTCACCGGACGGCAAAGCCGCCCGCATGATCGTCACGCATGAGGGCGACCCCGCTACGCCGGAAGGCATTTCGCACATCGATCCGATGGCCAAGGCCGCGCACGAGGCCCTGAAGGGCACGCCGATGGCCGGCGCGCAGATCTATCTCGGCGGCACCGCCGCGACGTACAAGGACATCCAGGACGGTGCCAAGTACGACCTGATGATCGTGGCCTTCGCGGCGCTGAGCCTCATCCTGCTGATCATGATGATCATCACGCGCAGCCTGATCGCCGCGCTCGTCATCGTGGGTACCGTGGCCGTGTCGCTGGGCGCCTCGTTCGGGCTGTCGGTTCTGGTGTGGCAGTACATCTTCGGCGTCCAGCTCTATTGGGTGGTGCTGGCGCTGGCCGTGATCCTGCTGCTCGCCGTCGGATCCGACTACAACCTGCTGTTGATCTCGCGATTCAAGGAAGAGATCCATGCGGGCATCAATACCGGCATCATCCGGGCGATGGCCGGCTCGGGCTCGGTGGTCACCTCGGCCGGCATCGTGTTCGCCGTCACCATGTGTGCGTTCGTCTTCAGCGGTTTTCAGGTCCTCGGCCAGATCGGCACGACCATCGGGCTCGGCCTGCTGTTCGACACGCTGATCGTGCGGTCGTTCATGACGCCTTCTGTCGCAAGGCTTCTCGGACGCTGGTTCTGGTGGCCGCAGCGGGTGCGGCCACGGCCGGCCAGCACCATGCTGCGGCCCTATGGCCCGCGCCCCGCGGTTCGTCAGCTGCTGCTGTGGGAGGACGACGACCCGGTGGTGACACCCCAATCACCATCAGCCGCAAGTCAATCCCGCGTTTGACCCGCGCCGACGAGCCGACCCCTTGCCGGACGCAGGCGATGGTCGGTACCGTCCAGTTGTGGGAACGAAGGCCGAACGCCGGGCCGCACGGGAAGCTGTGGCGGGCTATCACGAGGCGCGGCTGGGTGAACTCATCGGGATCGTCGCGGCCGCGATCGACCGCCACCGTGCCGGCGAGATCGATGCCTATGCCGTCGACGAGACGATCCACCACTATCACCGGGCGGCTCGTGAGCTATGGAAGTTCTGTTGGTCCGGTGGCGGGGGAACGCACAGCGAAATGATCGCTCACATCATCGATCAGATGACCACTAATGGCGAAACCATCAACTGGTGGGAAAGGGTTTCGCCGCGACGCCCGAAGTGATCGGCGGGACGGTGGACAGCCCGGATGGGCGGTGGGCACGCCTGTCGTCGCAGCGTCAAAATTGGATGGTCCGATCTCGATCGACTCACCGGGAAAGCGCTTTTGCGACAAGCTGTTACGTGATCAGCGCGGTCACGATCGACATCGCCTCGCTAAGCGCGGCCGCCGACACGGCCCCGATCGGTTCACCGAGCGCCGAAGTCGGCAGCCACTGCACCAGTTCGGGGAGAAGAGTGCCTTCGGGCTGCGTGAGCGGAACGACCATGGCCATCGTGTCGTCGGGGATTTTCCCAGGGATGAACGGGCAGACGATGACGCGACCAGTGTTGGCCGCGAGGTGGATCGCGTTGGAGAGCACCGCGACGTAGAGGTCGCGGCGGGTGTCTCGCCGCGGCGCGATGTCGCCCGGCGCGATCATAGGTCCGCGGCCCGGTTGGCTTCATACACTTGCCCGGCGTAGGAGTCGATGTTGAGCGCTGGTGCGGTCCGCGTCGTATAGGTATGAAGCGCGCGACGTAGATGCTCATTGCGCAGTGCCCGCTCGATCATCTCGGAGCGATTCAGTCCGGCCGCTTTGGCGTCGGAGTCGGCGTCGGCGAGCACGGCGGCGTCGACGGTGACAGAAATCTTCTCTTTGGCCATATGAAAATCCTACCGATCATCCTACCGATGGCGCCCTTTTGATCGAGGAGCCGCGCCGGGCGGCCCAGACGGCGCGGTTATCAGCACTCGGGGGCGGATCAGCGCATGAAGCTGCGCGGAGGACGGCTGTTCAGAACTCAGCGCAGCATGGTGGCGACGATCCCGGCGAGGTAGCCCAACCGGGCGACCTCCGACGGCCGGAATTCGGGGCCCGGCCGGCCGAGCACCACGGCGGTGTGCGGGTCTCCCAGCGGGGCCGCGACCATCGTCATGTCCATGTCGCGCCATGCCTTGGGCACCCAGTCGGCGCTGCTGTCCAGCGCCACGGCCCGCTCGAGCGGCAGCCACGGGGCCGAGTCCGCCTTGGTTTCGGGGGCGCCGCGACTGCCGGCCAAGCGCTGCAGCTCGCCGCCGGCACTGCGCAACACCGTGCACCAGCTGACGCGCAACACCCTGGGCGCCTCGTTGGCCAGCACCTGCAGCCTGGACGCCGTGTCGCCGGCCGCGGCGATGTGGTCGAGCAGCTCGAGCTCGCGGTGCGCCTCCAGCAGACCGGTGTGCGGACGCACGCTGTCCACCCGGACCCCCGACAGGGATTCGGCGGCGGTGATCAGCGAGTCCGGCATCGCCCCCGGCGGCAGCTCGATGACCAGGTCGTCGATCGCGTACCCCGAGCTTCGCTCCACGACGTCGAGCGACAAGATGTCGGCGCCGACCGAACCGAGCGCGACCGCCAGCGACCCCAGGCTTCCCGGACGGTCGACCAGCTCGATGCGCAACAGATAGGAGGGCACGGCCAACACTGTTGCACAGCGATGTGTTGGCGGCATTTCGGCTCGAGCCGGCTCGGGCCCCCTCCGCCGGCAGCGGGCCCGCCGCTAGGCTTTCGGATCGTGTCCCAGATCTCCCGCGACGAGGTAGCGCACCTGGCCCGGCTGTCCCGGCTGGCGTTGACCGACAGCGAGCTCGACAGCTTCGCCGGCCAACTCGACGCCATCCTGACGCACGTCAGCCAGGTACAGGCTGTCGACGTCACCGGTGTCGAAGCGACGGACAACCCGCTGAAGGACGTCAACGTCACCCGCCCGGACGAGCCGGCGCCCTGCCTGACCCAGGCCGAAGCGCTGGCCGAGGCGCCGTCGGCCGTCGACGGCCGCTTCGCGGTCCCGCAGATCCTGGGGGACAGCCAGTGAACGAGATCATCCGGTCCGACGCCGCCACGCTGGCAGCCCGGATCGCCGCCAAGGAGCTCTCGTCGGTCGAGGTCACCCAGGCGTGCCTGGACCAGATCGAGGCCACCGACGATCGCTACCACGCCTTCCTGCACGTGGCGGCCGACGAGGCGCTTGCGGCGGCAGCCGCCGTTGACAAGCAGGTCGACGAGGCGGTGGCCGCGGGGGAACGGCTGCCGTCGCCGCTGGCCGGGGTGCCGCTGGCGCTCAAGGACGTCTTCACCACGGTCGACATGCCCACCACCTGCGGATCCAAGATCCTCGAGGGCTGGCGCGCCCCCTACGACGCCACCGTCACCTCGCGGCTGCGCGCCGCCGGCATCCCGATCCTCGGCAAGACCAACATGGACGAGTTCGCGATGGGCAGCTCGACCGAGAACTCCGCGTACGGGCCCACCCGCAACCCCTGGAACGTCGACCGGGTGCCCGGCGGCTCCGGTGGCGGCAGCGCGGCGGCGCTTGCCGCGTTCCAGGCGCCGCTGGCCATCGGGACCGATACCGGCGGCTCCATCCGGCAGCCCGCCGCGCTGACCGCGACCGTCGGCGTCAAGCCGACCTACGGCACGGTGTCGCGCTACGGCCTGGTGGCGTGCGCGTCGTCGCTGGATCAGGGCGGCCCGTGCGCGCGCACCGTGCTGGACACGGCGCTGCTGCATCAGGTGATCGCGGGGCACGACACCCGCGACTCGACATCCGTCGACGCGGCGGTGCCCGACGTCGTCGGCGCGGCGAGGGCCGGGGCGGCCGGTGACCTCAAGGGCGTGCGCGTCGGCGTGGTCAAGCAGCTGCGCGGCGAGGGGTATCAGCCCGGGGTGCTGACCTCGTTCGAGGCCGCCGTCGAGCAGCTGACCGCGCTGGGCGCCGAGGTGAGCGAGGTCGACTGCCCGCACTTCGAGTACGCGCTGTCCGCCTACTACCTGATCCTGCCCTCGGAGGTGTCGAGCAACCTGGCGCGCTTCGACGCGATGCGCTACGGGCTGCGGATCGGCGACGACGGCAGCCACAGCGCCGAGGAGGTGATGGCGCTGACCCGCGCCGCGGGCTTCGGCCCGGAGGTCAAGCGGCGCATCATGATCGGCACCTACGCGCTCTCGGCCGGCTACTACGATGCCTACTACAACCAGGCTCAGAAGGTGCGCACCCTGATCGCCCGCGATCTGGACGAGGCGTACCGGTCGGTCGATGTCGTGGTGTCACCGGCGACGCCGACCACCGCGTTCGGGCTCGGTGAGAAGGTCGACGATCCGTTGGCGATGTACCTGTTCGACCTGTGCACGCTGCCACTGAACCTGGCCGGTCACTGCGGCATGTCGGTGCCGTCGGGCCTGTCGCCGGACGACGACCTGCCCGTCGGATTGCAGATCATGGCGCCCGCGCTGGCCGACGACCGCCTGTACCGCGTCGGGGCCGCCTACGAAGCGGCGCGCGGGCCGCTGCCGGCCGCGATCTGACGTCTGCTCGCGCCGGTAGCCCGCCGCCCGGCAAGATAGGGCTATGCGGATCGGAGTGCTCACCGGAGGCGGCGACTGCCCCGGGCTCAACGCCGTCATCCGGGCGGTGGTGCGTACGTGCGACTCCCGGTACGGCTCGTCGGTGGTCGGATTTCAGGACGGATGGCGCGGGTTGCTGGAGAACCGGCGCGTCCAGCTGCACAACGACGACCGCAACGACCGCCTGCTGGCCAAGGGCGGAACGATGCTGGGGACCGCGCGCGTGAATCCCGACAAACTTCGGGCCGGGCTGAACCAGGTCAAGCAGACCCTCGACGACAACGGGATCGACGTCCTCATCCCGATCGGGGGGGAAGGCACGCTGACGGCCGCGCACTGGCTCTCCGAGGAAAACGTTCCCGTGGTCGGCGTGCCGAAGACCATCGACAACGACATCGATTGCACGGACGTGACTTTCGGCCACGACACCGCGTTGACCGTCGCCACCGAGGCGATCGACCGGTTGCACAGCACCGCCGAGTCCCACCAGCGCGTGATGCTGGTCGAGGTGATGGGCCGGCACGCGGGTTGGATTGCGCTGAACGCGGGCCTGGCTTCCGGCGCGCACATGACGCTGATCCCCGAGCAGCCATTCGACGTCGAAGAGGTCTGCCGGCTCGTCAAACGTCGCTTCCAGCGCGGAGATTCGCACTTCATCTGCGTGGTCGCCGAGGGCGCCAAACCCATACCCGGCTCGATTGCGTTGCGGGAAGGCGGGATTGACGAGTTCGGCCACGAGAAATTCACCGGTGTGGCCGCGCAGCTGGGCGCCGAGGTGGAAAAGCGCATCAACAAGGACGTCCGGGTGACCGTCTTGGGTCACGTCCAGCGCGGCGGCACCCCGACGGCATATGACCGGGTGCTGGCCACCCGGTTCGGCGTGAATGCGGCCGACGCGGCGCATGCCGGCGAATACGGCCAGATGGTGTCGCTGCGCGGCCAGGACATCGGCCGGGTGCCGCTGGCCGATGCCGTCCGCCAGCTCAAGCTGGTGCCCGACAGCCGCTACGACGACGCCGCGGCCTTCTTCGGCTAGGCCCGCCGGGCAGATAACCGGTGGTTTCCGGACCCGTGCATAACGGCTATACCGGGGTATGAGCAACCGTGGTGAGAGTCGCGGAGTCGTTCAGCATTCCGTCGGATCGGCGGGCCCACCGGGCCCGGCACCCCACCACCCGCGCCCGCCCAGCTGGCGCGCCGACGCCCGCCCGTCGGCGACCACGGTGCCCCAGCCTCGCGGGCCCGGCCGCCGTCCGCCGGTCCCGCCGCGCCCCGGGCCGGTGCTGGGCGAGACGGCGCTGGATCGCTTCGACCACCCCGAGACCGACGCCAGGCTCAACTGGCGAGGGTTGATCCACCGCGTCACCGGGATCGATCTCGGCCCGGGCAAAAACGCCGCCTACGAGACGGAGTTGCGGGAGCGCATCCGCGCGACTGTGGGTAGTGCTTTTCCGATCGCCGTCCTCAACCTCAAAGGCGGGGTGGGCAAGACCGCGGTGGTCGAGACCCTCGGGTCGACTTTCGCCGCGGTGCGCAACGACCGGGTGCTCGCACTCGACATCGACGCGGGGGACCTGGCCGAGCGCCACGGCCGTCACAACCCGCACAGCATGGCCGACCTGCTCCGCGGCGGCCCGGCAACGAGCTACGAGGACATCCGGGCGCTGACCTATATGAACGGCTTCGGGCTGGAGGTGCTCGGGCTGCCGGACTACGCAAGCACCGACTGGCGCCTGGAGCGCCGTGACGTTCTGCGGGCGTTCTCGATGCTGAGAAACCAGTATTCGGTGGTGCTGGTCGATTGCGTCAAAGCGCTCAATTCCAGTGTGATGGAGGCTGTTCTGCCGGAGTCGCGGGCCCTCGTGGTGGTCACGAGCACCTCGATCGACGCGATACGCAAGACCCACACCACCCTGGAGTGGCTGTGCCACAACGGGTATCAACGATTGATGGCGTCGACCGTGCTCGCGGTCAATCACGTCGAGCCGGCCAAGGTGGAGGGTGTGGCCGTGACGGAACTTGACCGGCTGTCCGCACGCGTCGCCGCCACCGTGGTGCTGCCGTTCGACCGGCACGTGCACGAGGGCAGGAAGATCGCGCTGGACCGAATGAGCAAGGAGAGCCGGCGCAGCTACCTCGAGATGGCCGCCGTGCTGGCCGGGATGTTCCCGGGCAGGGGAGGAGAGCGCGACCGCAGTTAGGATCGAGCGCATGAGTGTTGCCGCCAGCGCCGACCTGATGGAGTACGACGACGTCATCGCGCGTTTCGATCCGGTGCTCGGCCTCGAGGTGCACGTCGAGCTGTCCACCGTCACCAAGATGTTCTGCGGCTGCACGACCGCATTCGGCGCCGAGCCCAACACCCAGGTGTGCCCGGTGTGCCTCGGGCTGCCCGGCTCGCTGCCGGTGCTCAACCAGACCGCGGTGGAGTCGGCCATCCGAATCGGGCTGGCGCTCAACTGCGAGATCGTGCCCTGGTGCCGCTTCGCCAGGAAGAACTACTTCTACCCGGACATGCCGAAGAACTACCAGATTTCGCAGTACGACGAGCCCATCGCCATCAACGGCTACCTCGAGGCCCCGCTGGAAGACGGCAGCACCTGGCGGGTGGAGATCGAGCGCGCGCACATGGAGGAAGACACCGGCAAGCTCACCCACATCGGCAGCGAGACCGGCCGCATTCACGGCGCGACGACGTCGCTGATCGACTACAACCGCGCCGGGGTACCACTGATCGAGATCGTCACCAAGCCCATCGTCGGGGCCGGGGACCGGGCACCGCAGATCGCCCGGGCCTACGTGACCGCGTTGCGGGACCTGTTGCGCGCCTTGGACGTATCCGACGTCCGGATGGATCAGGGCTCCATGCGCTGCGACGCCAACGTGTCGCTGAAGCCGACCGGCCAGGCCGAATTCGGCACCCGCACCGAAACCAAGAACGTCAACTCGCTGAAAAGCGTCGAGGTGGCCGTGCGTTACGAAATGCAGCGCCAGGCCAGCGTCCTGGCCTCCGGCGGCCAGATCACCCAGGAAACCCGGCACTTTCACGAGGCGGGCTACACCAGCCCGGGCCGCGTCAAGGAGACCGCCGAGGACTACCGCTACTTCCCCGAGCCCGACCTGGAGCCCGTGGCGCCCAGCCGCGAGCTCGTCGAGCGGCTGCGCCAGACCATCCCCGAGCTACCGTGGTTGAGCCGCAAGCGAATTCAGGAAGAGTGGGGGATCTCCGACGAGGTGATGCGCGACCTGGTCAACGCCGGCGCGATCGAACTGGTCACCGCCACCATCGAACACGGCGCGTCCAGCGAACAGGCGCGGGCCTGGTGGGGGAACTTCTTGATGCAGAAGGCCAACGAAGCCAACGTCGCGCTCGACGAACTGGCCATCACGCCGGCCCAGGTCGCCGCGGTGGTGGCGCTGGTCGACGAGGGCAAGCTGTCCACCAAACTGGCGCGCCAGGTCGTCGAGGGCGTGCTGGCCGGGGAGGGCGAACCCGAAGAGGTCATGTCCGCGCGCGGCCTGGCGCTGGTGCGCGACGACTCGGTCACCCAGGCGGCCGTCGACGAGGCGCTGGCCGCCAATCCCGATGTGGCGGAAAAGATCCGGGGCGGCAAGGTGGCCGCGGCGGGCGCGATCGTCGGAGCGGTGATGAAGGCCACCCGCGGGCAGGCCGACGCCGCCCGGGTGCGCGAACTGGTCCTGGCGGCCTGCGGCCAGGGCTAGCCCCACCCCAAAGTCGCGAGAGTGCAGTTGTCGACGGCGCGTCTCGGCAGATGCATCGCCAGTTGCACTTTCGCGCAAACCCGGCGCGCGCTACGTCTTGTCGTCGTTGTTGCGCGGGAAGCCGCCGCCCTGCGGGAAGAGCGGGAACACCACGTCGTCCAGTTTCTCGGCGTCGCCCGCCGTCTTGTTTACGGTTGCGCCCCAGACGTTTCCATCCGGTGACATGCGCAGCGCCCACGCGTGCGCGTGCGTGTCCTTGCGCACGACGTCGGGTTCACCGGTGACCGCGCCCGTCGTCGGAGCCAGCCGGACCGCCACCGTCAGCTTGGTGTTGATCAGGTTCACCAGCACGGTGCCGTCCATCGCCGCGCAACCGGCCACGCCGGGTTTGTCCGGCCAGGTCCACACCGTGGAGACGTCCGACGTTTTGGTGATGCGCTGCAACCGATCCGCGGTCGGGGTGCGGTCGGCGACATACAGCGAGCCGTCGACCGGGTCGGTGCACAAGCCGCCGCCCGAACCCACGCCGGACAGCGCCGTGGTGGGCGGGGCCTGACCGACGGTGGTCGGCTGCTCGATGCGCAGCACCTTGCCGGCCAGCGAATTGGGGTCCGCGGCCATCGCCGGGTTACCGGCGTCGCCGGTCAGCACGACCAGCGTGGTGGGGCTGGTGAAGATCAACGCCCCGGTGTTGCCGGTGGCGCCCTTGGGGATCCCGGTCAGGATGTCCTTGGGGATGTCGCCGTCGGCGATGCGAATGACCCGGTTGTCGGTCGGGGTGCTGACGTAGGCGTACATCAGGCGGTCTTGGGTGTAGGTGGGCGACAACACGATGTCCATCAACCCGCCATCCCCGGACGGGTCGACCGGGATGACCATCTTCACCTTCGGCTCGGCGCTGACCGAGATCTCCTTGACCGCTCCGGTCGTGCGCTCGGCGACCAGCGCGGTTTTGCTGTCGGGCCCCATAATCAGCCCGCTGGTGCTCTCCAGGCAGCCCTGCATGACCCCCGGCGCCGGGCAGGCCTTCGGGAACGGGGTGGGCGGCAGCGGCGGCGGCGGGGGCGGCGTCGAGCTCGGCTGCGGCTTCAATTCCGGGGCGGTCGTGAACGGTTGTGATTGCGCGTCGTTGAAGCGCGCGCACCCGCTCGTCACCAGCACGAGGGCACACAGCGCGGCGAACCCGCGCCGCACCGACCGCCCCGATCGCCCTAGTCGCATGACCGTCAGGCTACGGACACCGCCGCCGCCGCCGCCACACGCGTCCCGCTCGCCCGCCGCCGGACCCGCGATCGGATCCCGCTTTCCACCGGGTGCCGACGGGCCCCGAATCGTGCCTTCCGGCCCCTCCAGACGGGCTCGCAGGCCGATTTCGGACCGATCCGGGCGTTTTTGGCGGGCAAACCGTCGATTGCCTGGCGAAAGCGCCGCTCAAATCCCCAATTCGGGGCCAACTGCCCTTACCCTGACACCCGTGACCAGTCAACCGAATGACGCAGATTGGCAGCGGCCGGGCGAATCCCCGGAGTCGACCCCGGGACGCCCCGCCTCGGCGCGCCTGGTCGACCCCGAAGACGATCTGACCCCAGTCGGCTACCCCGGTGACTTCAACCCGTCCACGGGAACCACCACCGTCATCCCCTACGGCGCCGCCGCGGCGATGGCCGGCTCCGGGGCCTCGGGTTACAACCTGCTCGAACACCAGGAGCCGCTGCCGTACGTCCAGCCGCATTCGGCGGCCCGGCACGCGGCGCCGGAGTCCACCGACATCGACGACGACGAGCACGACGACCGGTTGCACGACGTCGGGCGGCGCGGAACCCAGCATCTGGGTTTGCTGGTGTTGCGGGTCGGGCTTGGCGTGGTGCTCGGCGCCCACGGGCTGCAGAAGTTGTTCGGCTGGTGGGGCGGTTCGGGAGTGACCGGGTTCAGGAACTCGCTGTCCGACGTCGGCTACCAGCACGCCGACATCCTCGCCTACGTGAGCGCCGGCGGCGAGCTCGTGGCCGGTGTGCTGCTGGTGCTGGGCCTGTTCACGCCGCTGGCCGCGGCCGGCGCTCTTGCGTTTTTGATCAACGGCCTGCTGGCCACCGTCTCGGCGCGGCCGCACACGCACACCTTCTCGTACTTCCTGCCCGAGGGGCACGAATACCAGATCACCCTCATCGCCGTGGCCGCCGCGGTCATCCTGTGCGGACCCGGCCGCTACGGCCTCGACGCGCGCCGCGGCTGGGCCCACCGGCCGTTCATCGGGTCGTTCGTCGCCCTGCTGGCCGGCATCGCCGCCGGCATCGGCGTGTGGGTGGCGCTCAACGGCGTGAACCCGATCGGCTGAGCTGGGCCGCCGTCACTGATAGGGGTTGGGAACCCGCCCCGCGCTGGCCGCGGTGAGCTCCGGCAGCGTCGAGAAGCTGACCGCCGGCAATCGCAGCTCGGCGCCGCTCTTGAGGCGCGCCCGTGCCCAGGAACCGCGATGGAAACGCAGCCCGTCGATGTCGTCCCAGCGCACCGTCTGGCTGCCCAGCAGCGTGCGGACGGTGACACCGCGGTCGTCGGCGACGGTGCGTAACCGGACGATCATCGCCGACAGCACCACCGGAATGATCAACAGCGGCGCGGACGGCGGCCACAGCATCACCGGGATCAGCAAGCCCAGGGCCAGGAATCCGACCGCGAGGTGCGCGATGGGGGACAGCTTGATCACGAGAGGTGTTCGGGAAGACGAACCGGTAGCCACCCGACCATCATTTCACCCGGGGCGCCCGGCGGATCCCGCGAGCGGCCAGGCGGCGGCGCGCGCCCAACCCGGCTGGTGACGGTGACGGATTTGACTGCTGAGCTGTGCGAAGACTACCGTCGAGCGCTATGGATACCGCCGGAAAGCCCGGGATGCTCGTAGTAATTAGGCGCGTTGGTGCCTGACTTGCCTTTGAGCATTTGAAGCAATCCAGCACCAACGCGCAACCCTCGTGCAGCAGATGAGCTGTCGGGGGTTTTTTGTTGCCCCCGCGAGATTCCCAGAGTGAATAAGGACTGAACGACAGTGAGCGCTCCCACCAGGCGGCCCGCCCCCGACACACCGGGCGCCGCCGACATCGCCACCGACGCGGTGAAGCCGGCCGCGAAGTCTGCCAACGGCAAGCCGAAACGCATTGGGCCCGAGCAACTTACCGGCGCGCAGTCGGTGATCCGGTCGCTGGAGGAACTCGACGTCGACGTCATCTTCGGCATCCCCGGCGGCGCGGTGCTGCCGGTCTATGACCCGCTGTTCGACTCAAAGAAGCTGCGCCACGTGCTGGTCCGCCACGAACAGGGCGCGGGTCACGCCGCCAGCGGCTACGCGCACGCCACCGGCAAGGTCGGTGTCTGCATGGCGACTTCCGGCCCCGGGGCCACCAACCTGGTCACCGCGCTGGCCGACGCCCAGATGGACTCGATCCCCGTCGTCGCGGTCACCGGCCAGGTGGGGCGCACGCTGATCGGCACCGACGCCTTCCAGGAAGCCGACATCTCGGGCATCACGATGCCGATCACCAAGCACAACTTCCTGGTCCGCTCCGGTAACGAGATCCCGCAGGTGCTCGCCGAGGCCTTCCACATCGCCTCCTCGGGCCGCCCCGGCGCGGTGCTCGTCGACATCCCCAAGGACGTGCTGCAGGGCCAGTGCACGTTCAGCTGGCCGCCGCGCATCGATCTGCCCGGATACAAGCCGACCGTCAAGCCGCACAACCGGCAGATCCGCGAGGCCGCCAAGCTGATCGCCGCGGCCCGCAAACCGGTGCTGTACGTGGGCGGGGGTGTCATCCGCGGGGACGCGACCGAGCAGCTGGCCGAGCTGGCCGAGCTGACCGGCATCCCGGTGGTGACCACGCTGATGGCGCGCGGCGCGTTCCCGGACAGCCATCGTCAGCACATGGGCATGCCCGGCATGCACGGCACCGTCGCCGCGGTGGCGGCCCTGCAGCGCAGCGACCTCCTGATCGCGCTGGGCACCCGCTTCGACGACCGGGTGACCGGGAAGCTGGACACCTTCGCGCCCGAAGCCAAGGTCATCCACGCCGACATCGACCCGGCCGAGATCGGCAAGAACCGCCACGCCGACGTGCCGATCGTCGGTGACGTCAAGGCCGTCATCGCCGAGCTGGTCGAGCAGCTCCGCCACGACGGGGTGCCCGGCAAGATCGACATGACCGAGTGGTGGGCCTACCTCGACGGGGTTCGGTCCACGTATCCGCTGAGTTACGGACCGCAGAGCGACGGCAGCCTGGGCCCGGAATACGTCATCGAGAAGCTCGGCCAGATCGCCGGCCCGGACGCCATTTACGTCGCCGGCGTCGGCCAGCACCAGATGTGGGCGGCCCAATTCATCTCCTATGAGAAGCCGCGCACCTGGCTCAACTCCGGCGGCCTGGGCACCATGGGGTTCGCCATTCCGGCCGCCATGGGCGCCAAGATGGCCCGCCCGGACGCCGAGGTCTGGGCGATCGACGGCGACGGCTGTTTCCAGATGACCAACCAGGAGCTGGCCACCTGCGCGATCGAAGGCGTGCCGATCAAGGTGGCGCTGATCAACAACGGCAACCTGGGCATGGTCCGCCAGTGGCAGACGCTGTTCTACGAAGAGCGTTACTCGCAAACGGATCTGGCCACGCATTCGCACCGCATCCCGGACTTCGTGAAGCTGGCGGAGGCGCTGGGCTGCGTCGGGTTGCGTTGCGAGCGTGAGGAAGACGTCGCCGACGTGATCGAGCAGGCGCGGGCGATCAACGACCGACCGGTCGTGATCGACTTCATCGTCGGCGCGGACGCGCAGGTGTGGCCGATGGTCGCCGCCGGCACCAGCAATGACGAGATCCAGGCGGCCCGCGGGATCCGCCCGCTGTTCGACGACGAGAGTGAAGGGCACGCCTGATGAGTCCGCAAACCCACACTCTGTCGGTGCTGGTCGAAGACAAACCCGGTGTCCTCGCCCGCGTGGCCGCGCTGTTCTCGCGGCGCGGCTTCAACATCGAGTCCCTGGCGGTCGGCGCGACCGAGCAGAAGGACATGTCCCGGATGACGATCGTGGTCTCCGCCGAGGAGACCCCGCTCGAACAGATCACCAAGCAGCTCAACAAGCTGATCAACGTCATCAAGATTGTCGAGCTCGACGACGACAACTCGGTGTCGCGGGAATTGGCGATGATCAAGGTGCGCGCCGACGCCGGCACCCGCAGTCAGGTGATCGAAGCGGTGAACCTGTTCCGCGCCAAGGTGATTGACGTTTCCACGGAGGCGCTGACGATCGAGGCGACGGGCGACCGCGGCAAGATCGAGGCGCTGCTGCGGATCCTGGAACCGTTCGGCATCCGTGAAATCGTGCAATCGGGAGTGGTGTCGTTGTCTCGCGGTCCACGCGGAATCGGCACGGCCAAGTAACACACAAGGAGATATTCAACAGTGGCACTAGAAATGTTCTACGACGACGATGCGGACCTGACCATCATCCAGGGCCGCAAGGTCGGGGTCATCGGATACGGCAGCCAAGGGCACGCGCACTCGCTGAGCCTGCGCGACTCCGGCGTGCAGGTGAAGGTGGGCCTGAAGGAGGGTTCGAAGTCGCGGCCCAAGGTTTCTGAGCAGGGCCTGGACGTCGACACCCCCGCCGAGGTCGCCAAGTGGGCCGACGTGATCATGCTGCTGGCGCCCGACACCGCGCAGGCCGACATCTTCAAAAACGACATCGAGCCGAACCTGAAGCCCGGTGACGCGTTGTTTTTCGGTCACGGCCTCAACATCCACTTCGACCTGATCAAGCCGCCCGCCGACGTCACCATCGCCATGGTCGCGCCCAAGGGGCCCGGTCATTTGGTGCGCCGGCAGTTCGTCGACGGCAAGGGTGTGCCCTGCCTGATCGCGGTCGACCAGGACCCGTCCGGCAAGGGTGAGGCGCTCGCCTTGTCCTACGCCAAGGCCATCGGCGGTACCCGCGCCGGCGTCATCAAGACCACCTTCAAGGACGAGACCGAGACCGACCTCTTCGGTGAGCAGGCCGTCTTGTGCGGTGGCACAGAGGAATTGGTGAAGACCGGTTTCGACGTGATGGTCGAGGCCGGCTACCCGCCGGAGATGGCGTACTTCGAGGTGCTGCACGAGCTCAAGCTGATCGTCGACCTGATGTATGAGGGCGGCATCGCCCGGATGAACTACTCGGTGTCCGACACCGCGGAGTTCGGCGGGTACCTGTCGGGGCCCCGCGTCATCGACGCAGGCACCAAGGACCGGATGCGGGAGATCCTGCGCGACATTCAGAACGGCGACTTCGTCAAGAAGCTGGTCGCCAACGTCGAGGGCGGCAACAAGCAGCTCGAGCAGCTGCGCAAGGAGAACGCCGAGCACCCCATCGAGGTCACCGGCAAGAAGCTGCGCGACCTGATGAGCTGGGTCGACCGGCCGATCACCGAGACGGCTTAGCTGTCTTCGCCCGAGCGCCCGGCCAGCCGGGCGCTCGGCCTTGCCCGCCCGGCTGGCCGGGCGCTCGGTTAGGAGGCGGCCAACCGGTCCGCCGTCTCGACCACCCGGCGGGCCAGGTGCTCGAGGGCCTTGTCGGTGGGCTCGTCGAATTCGGTGATGTTGTCGTGGGTGGTGACCAGGCTGACCCCGTACGGGTTGCCGTCGACGAACTTGCACGGATCCGTGTAGCCCGGCGGCACGATGATGCCGCCGAAATGCATCAGCGTGATGTACAGGGAGAGCAGGGTGGTTTCCTGACCGCCGTGCACGGTGTTGGACGACGTGAAGCCCGCATACACCTTGTCGGCGAGCTTGCCCTGGGCCCACAGCCCGCCCAGCGAGTCGAGGAACGCGCGCAATTGCGCTGCGGGAGAGCCGAACCGCGTCGGTGAACCGAAGATCACCGCGTCGGCCCAGACGATGTCGTCGCCGGTTGCCACCGGAAGGTCCTTGGTGGCCTCGTAATTCGCCGTCCAGGCCGGGTTGTGGGCGAACGAGGCGGGATCCTGGGTTTCGGCGACGTGGCGCAGGCGGACTTCGGCCCCCGCCGACTCGGCCGCCGCGGCGACGCGCTGCGCCATCGTGGTGCCGTGTCCGGTGGCCGAGTAATAGATGATCGCGAGTTTGGTCACGGGGCCAGCTTAGGCATGCCGATCCCGAATTCGCGGCGCAACAGCGTGCGCGCGGCGTAGTAGCCGGCCATGCCGTGGACACCGCCGCCCGGTGGCGTGGCCGCCGAACACAGGTACACCTTGGGAATGGGTGTGCGCCAAGGGTTTAGCCGCGGAGTCGGGCCCGCGATCGCTCGCCAGGCCGAATTGCCGCCCATCCCGATGTCGCCGCCCACATAGTTGGCGTTGTGGTCGCACAGCCGCGCGGCGGGCACCGCGCGTGCGGCCACCACGACGTCGCGGAAGCCGGGCGCGAAGCGCTCGACCACCGCGGTCACGGCCTCCGTCGGATCGACGGTGGACCCCGACGGCACGTGGGCATAGCTCCAGAACGGGCGGCGTCCGTTCGAGTCGATGCGGCCCGGGTCGGCGACGTGCGGAGAGGCGGCCAGCACCATCGGCCACTGCGCGTGCCGGCCGGCGGCGATCTCGGCCTCGGCGCGGGCCATCTGCGCCCGGGTGCCGCCGAGATGCAGGGTGGGGGCCTTTCGTAGTCGCGGGTCCGCCCAGGGGATCTCGTCGGCCAGGACGAAGTCGACCTTGGCCACCCCCGGGCCAAACGTGTAGCGCCGCAATGCTTTGGCGTAGCGCCTCGGGAGGGAGTCGCCGTAGATCCGCAGCAGCGCGGTCGGCGCCGTGTCGAAGGCGACGACCCCGCCAGGCGGCGAAGTGACCTCCGTGCCCGCCGTAAGCTCGCCGCCGTGGGCGCGCAGGTCGGCGATCAGCGCGTCGGTGATCGCCTGGCTGCCGCCCACCGGAATCGGCCAGCCCACCGAATGCGCGAGGGTGGCCAGCATCATCCCGGCACCGGCCGCCGTCAACGACGGCATCCGCGAAATGATATGGGCGGCAACACCGGTGAACAGGGCGCGGGCGTCCTCGCCGGTCAGCGAACCCCACGCCGGGGTGCCCTGGGCCAGCATCCGCACCCCGAGCCGCCACGCCGACGGCACGGAGTTCGGCACCGACCGCTTGTCGCCCAGCAGCAGGGCCACCACGTCGTCGGAGCGCTCGACCAGCGGGCCCAGCAGGCGCCGGAATGAGGCGCCGCCCTCCAATTCGGCGCAGGTGCGGTCCAGGTCGCGGTACGCGATGGCGGCCGGGCGGCCCGGCAACGGGTTGGCGTACGAAATCTCGGGGACCGCCAATTGCACGCCGCGCGCGGGCAGGTCGAACTCCTTGAAGAACGGCGATGCCAGCGCCAACGGGTGCACCGCCGAGCAGATGTCGTGCAAGACGCCCGCGGAATCGGGGTCGGCAGCGGTGCGCGCACCCCCGCCAAAGGTCGGTTGAGCTTCGACGACCTGCACTTTCAGGCCGGCCCGGGCGCAGATTACGGCGGCGGTCAACCCGTTGGGTCCGCTGCCGACGATGGTGACGTCCACCCGTCAATTACAGCCGATAGGCTGGCCGGGTGAATTTGCCTGTTGTACTCATTGCCGACAAGCTCGCTGAATCAACCGTCGCGGCCCTGGGCGACCAGGTCGAGGTGCGCTGGGTAGACGGGCCCGATCGCGAGAAGCTGCTGGCGGCCGTGCCGGAGGCCGACGCGCTGCTGGTGCGCTCGGCCACCACCGTCGACGCCGAGGTGCTCGCGGCGGCCCCCAAGCTGAAGATCGTCGCGCGCGCCGGGGTCGGCCTGGACAACGTCGACGTGGACGCGGCCACCGAGCGCGGTGTCCTGGTGGTCAACGCGCCGACGTCGAACATTCACAGCGCCGCCGAGCACGCGCTGGCGCTGCTGCTCTCCGCGGCCCGCCAGATCCCGGCGGCCGACGCCTCGCTGCGCGAGCACACCTGGAAGCGGTCGTCGTTCTCGGGCACCGAGATTTTCGGCAAGACGGTGGGCGTCGTCGGGTTGGGTCGCATCGGGCAGCTGGTCGCCCAGCGGCTCAGCGCCTTCGGTACCCACCTGGTCGCGTATGACCCCTACGTGTCGCCGGCCCGCGCCGCGCAGCTGGGCATCGAGCTGTTGACGCTCGACGAACTGCTGGCCCGCGCCGACTTCATCTCGGTGCACCTGCCCAAGACGCCCGAAACGGCCGGACTGATCGGCAAGGACGCGCTGGCGAAAACCAAGCCGGGCGTCGTCATCG
The DNA here is from genome assembly GCF_000364405.1 of Mycobacterium sp. H4Y. Taxonomy (NCBI): domain Bacteria; kingdom Bacillati; phylum Actinomycetota; class Actinomycetes; order Mycobacteriales; family Mycobacteriaceae; genus Mycobacterium; species Mycobacterium sp. H4Y. The sequence goes on along the minus strand of NZ_AKIG01000002.1, from coordinate 88,506 downwards.
TCAACGCCGCCCGCGGCGGCCTGGTCGACGAGGCGGCGCTGGCCGACGCGGTCCGCAGTGGCCACGTGCGCGCGGCCGGGCTCGACGTGTTCTCCAAGGAGCCGTGCACCGACAGCCCGCTGTTCGAGCTGCCGCAGGTGGTGGTCACACCCCATCTGGGGGCCTCGACCGAGGAGGCCCAGGATCGGGCCGGCACCGACGTCGCGGCGAGCGTGAAGCTCGCGCTGGCCGGGGAATTCGTTCCCGACGCCGTCAACGTCGGCGGCGGGGTGGTCAACGAAGAGGTGGCGCCGTGGTTGGACCTGGTGCGCAAACTCGGCGTGCTGGCGGCCACCCTTTCCGACGGTCCGCCGGTGTCGTTGTCGGTGCAGGTGCGCGGCGAGCTCGCATCCGAAGACGTTGAGGTGCTGAAACTTTCGGCTCTGCGGGGGTTGTTCTCGGCCGTCGTCGAGGGTCCGGTGACGTTCGTCAACGCTCCGGCGCTGGCCGAGGAACGCGGCATCACCGCCGAAATCGGCACGGCGTCGGAGAGCCCGAACCACCGCAGCGTGGTCGACGTGCGCGCGGTCGCGCACGACGGCAGCGCGGTCAACGTCGCCGGCACCCTGTCCGGGCCGCAGCTGGTGGAGAAGATCGTGCAGATCAACGGCCGCAACTTCGACCTGCGCGCCCGCGGCATCAACCTGGTGATCAACTACGTCGACCAGCCCGGCGCGCTGGGCAAGATCGGCACCCTGCTGGGCTCGGCCGGGGTGAACATCCAGGCCGCGCAACTGTCCGAGGACGCCGAGGGTCCGGGAGCGACGATCCTGTTGCGCCTGGATCGGGACGTGCCGGGCGACGTGCGGTCGGAGATCGGTGCGGCCGTCGGCGCGAACAAGCTTGAGGTGGTTGATCTTTCATGAAGCGCGCTGGCGACCCGACCACGCGCCGCATGGGCGGCGCCAATGAGGAGGAGCGGCGCCGATGAAGCTCGCGGTGATCGAGGGCGACGGTATCGGGCCCGAAGTTGTGGCCGAGGCCGTCAAGGTCCTGGACGCGGTGCTGCCCGGCGTGGAGAAGACCAGCTACGACCTGGGGGCGCGGCGTTACCACGCCACGGGTGAGCTACTGCCGGACTCGGCGGTCGACGAGCTGCGCGCGCATGACGCCATCCTGCTCGGCGCCATCGGTGACCCGTCGGTGCCCAGCGGCGTGCTGGAGCGAGGTTTGTTGCTGCGCTTGCGTTTCGAGCTGGACCATCACATCAACTTGCGGCCCGGGCGGCTGTACCCGGGTGTGAACAGCCCGCTGGCCGGCAATCCCGACATCGACTTCGTGGTGGTGCGCGAGGGGACGGAAGGTCCCTACACCGGCACCGGCGGCGCCATCCGCGTCGGAACGCCCAACGAGGTCGCCACCGAGGTCAGCCAGAACACGGCTTTCGGCGTGCGACGCGTGGTGGCCGACGCGTTCGAGCGGGCTCAGCGACGCCGAAAGCACTTGACCCTGGTGCACAAAACCAACGTGCTGACCTTCGCCGGAAGGTTGTGGTCGCGCATCGTGGCCGAGGTCGGCCGGGACTATCCCGACGTCGAGGTGGCGTATCAGCACATCGACGCGGCCACCATCTTCATGGTGACCGATCCCGGTCGCTTCGACGTGATCGTCACCGACAACCTGTTCGGCGACATCATCACCGACTTGTCGGCGGCGGTGTGTGGCGGAATTGGCTTGGCCGCCAGCGGAAACATCGACGCCACGCGGACCAACCCCTCGATGTTCGAGCCCGTTCACGGCAGCGCACCGGATATCGCCGGTCAGGGCATCGCCGATCCGACGGCGGCGATCATGTCGGTGGCGTTGCTGCTCGCCCATCTCGGCGAGGACGACGCCGCCGCCCGGGTGGACCGCGCCGTCGAGCGCCACCTGGCAACGCGCGGGAGCGAACGCTTCGCCACCCGCGAAGTCGGCGAACGGATCGCCGCCGGGCTCTAGCCGCGGGCGGCCGCGCGCGAGCGCGCCTCCGACGGCACCACCGGCAGGGCCAGCAACGGAAACAGCGCGCACACCGCGAAGGCCAGCGGATATCCGGTCGCGTCGATCATCTCGCCGAAAACCGGCGGCCCGACCGCCGCGGTGAGTCGCTGGGTGGTGTTCTGCGCGCCCATGGCGCGCCCGCTCCAAAATCGGCCGGCCACTTCCGGAATGGCGGTGAACGCCAAACCGTTGTCGAGCACGGTGATCACCGACGCGGCGACCATCAGCGTCACCGCCATCGCCGAGTGTGCATGATCGGCGATCGCCAGCAAGACCATCACCACGGCGGCCGCCATCGCGATGATGCGGATCGGGCGCATTCGCGATCCCAGGCGGTCGGACCATCTGCCGACGGCGATGCGACCCAGCGCGCTCAACAGCTGCGAGAAGCTCACCAAGACGCCGGCCGTCGCGATCGACCAATGCTGGTTTTTCATCAACCAGACGAGCATGAACGTCAAGACCACGGTTTGGGGCACCATGAGCAGCGCCGACGCGAAGTGAATGCGCCACAGCACCGTCGTGCCGCGGTACGGGCTGGCCAATTCGGCCTTGTCGGCCGTCGACCGTTCGGGGCGTGCGGGATCGCGCACCCACACGGCGCACAGCACCGCGGACACCGCGCACACCGCCGCGGGGAACAACAGCGCGACCGAGATGTTGCGTTCGCCGAGCTCGGGAAGTACCAAGGCGGCCAACGCGATTCCCAACGGTTGCGCGGTCTGTCGAATCCCCATCGCCAGGCCCCGCTGCTGCGGCGGGAACCACCCCGTAACCAGGCGGCCGCTGGCGGTGTTGGCGCTCGCCGCGGCCATGCCGCCACCGAACAGGGCGATCCCTTCCGTCAGCATGGATTCCGGCACCGCCGCAGCGATGAGCGCCGCCGCCGCGGTGAGCGCCAAGCCCGCCGTGAGCACGATCCGCTCGCCGACGATGTCGAGTATGTAGCCCCAGGCGATCAGCGTGACCACCATGCCGAAGCTGGGCATCGCCGAGAGCAGCGCCGCCTCGGCCAGATTGATGCCGCGTACGTCGTTGAGGGCGGGGATCAGAAAGGCGATGCCGTTGATGAAGACCGTCGCGCTCAACGTCGCGATCAGTCCGGTCCCCAGCATCACCCATCGGCGCGTCGGTGTCGTCTGCACCTATTAATAGTTCTCACCGGATCGTTGCGGCAAACGTCGCTCCGGTCTATTCGGCATTGCGTGGGAACGGATGGCCCGCCACCAACGAACGCGACGGACGGTTTGCCGCCGGGCCCTGGTCTCCAAACCGGGCGGCAGCAACCGCGTCGGCACCAGCGGCACCGCCGCCAACGGGAACAAGGCGCACAAGAGCCACGCCGGTGGATATTTCGCGGCCGAGATCAAGGCACCGAACAGCGGGGGTCCGGCCGCCGCCATCATGCGCTGGGTGGTGTTTTGAATGCCCAGGGCGCGGCCGCTCCAATACGGGCCGGCGAATTCGGTGATGGCAGTGGCCTCCAGCCCGTTGTCGAGCACGGAGATCACCGCGATGACCACCATGAGCCCCGCCTGCCACCGCGAATTCATGTAGTCGGCCCACGCCAGCAAGAGGAGCGCCAACACCGCGACCGCCGCGATGTAGCGCACGGGACGCATCCGCGACCCGACCCGATCGGACAGGCGGCCCACGGCAACCCGGCCGAGCGCGCCCAAGAGCTGCGAGAGGGTGACCAACCCGCCCGCGGCCGTAACCGACCAGTGCAGGTTCCTGATCAGCCACACCAGCATGAACGTCACCGTCACCGTTTGCGGCATCATCATCAGGCCCGCCACAGCGTGAATCCGCCACAGCGTCAACGACTTTCGATAGGGACTGGCGAGTTCCTGATGGCTCGCGCTCGCGCGCGGTTTCCGGGGCGGGTCGACGATTCCGATCACGCTCGCTATCGCCCCGACCGCGCATGCCAGGGCGGCGAACCTGAGGCCGTGCTGCGGTCCGTGTTCGGCGAGCTCGGGAATTACCATCGCGCCCAAGGCGATTCCCAGGGGTTGCGCGGTCTGGCGGATGCCCATGGCCAGGCCGCGTTGCTGCGGCGGGAACCAGGCGGACACCAGCCGCCCGCCCGCCGTGTTGCAACTGGCGGCGGCCATGCCGCCGAGAAACAGATACACCGACATCAGCACCAACGAATGCGCGGACGCCGCGGCGTAGGCCGCCGCCGCGGTCAGCGCCGAGCCCGTGGCCATCACCACCCGTTCGCCCACCCGGTCGAGCACATAGCCCCACAACACCAGCGTCACCACCATGCCCCAGCTCGGCATCGAGGCAAGGAGGGCGGCTTCGTCCAGCCGGACTCCGCGCACTCGCAGCGACGGGATTAAAAATGCGACGCCGTTGATGAAGAGGAACGAACTCGCCGTCGCCAGCAGCGAAACGACCATGATCGACCAGCGCGCGCCCGCGCCGATTTCGGGCGTATCGGTCGAGTCGGTCTGCATTCCCCATGCTTGCATACCACCGGGAAATTTGGCCGCAGGACGTGTGCCGTTGCTGGTCATCGCCTGGCCCGCCACGCCCGGCTTCGCCGCGCTCGCGACCCTGGCTAGGCGGGATCGTCCGGCTCCTCCTCGGGCCGTCCCGGCCCGAATCGTCGCCAGACTAGGTCGGATGGTGACGGCCCGCCACGCCCGGCTACGCCGCGCTCGCGACCCTCACTGGGCCGGATGGTGACGGCCCGCCACGCCCGGCTTCGCCGCGCTCGCGACCCTCACTAGGCTCAACCGAATGCGCCTTGGTCGAATCGCCAGCCCCGACGGTGTCGCCTTCGTCAGCATCGAAGGCGAACTCGACGACCCCGCCGAGATGATCGCCCGCGAGATCGCCGAGCATCCATTCGGCACGCCGAACTTCACCGGCCGGTCATGGCCGCTCGCCGACGTCCGGCTGCTCGCCCCGATACTCGCCAGCAAGGTGGTCTGTGTCGGCAAGAACTACACCGATCACATCGCCGAGATGAAGGACATGACCGGCCCCGCGCCGGCCGAGCCGGTGATATTCCTCAAGCCGAACACCGCCATCATCGGGCCCAACGTACCGATTCGCCTGCCGGCCAACGCATCACCGGTGCACTTTGAGGGCGAGCTGGCCGTGGTCATCGGCCGGCCCTGCAAGGACGTCTCGGCCGCCCAGGCCTCGGACAACATCCTCGGCTACACCATCGGCAACGACGTGTCGGCGCGCGATCAACAAAAAGCCGACGGCCAATGGACGAGGGCCAAAGGCCACGACACCTTCTGCCCGGTCGGGCCGTGGATCGTCACCGACCTCAAGCCGCTGGACCCGGGCGATCTCGAATTGCGCACCGAGGTCAACGGCGAGGTCAAGCAACACAGCCGCACGTCGCTGCTGATCCACGACATCGGCTCCATCGTCGAGTGGATCTCGGCGGTGATGACCTTGCTGCCCGGCGACATCATCCTCACCGGAACCCCGGCGGGCGTCGGCCCCATCGAGGACGGCGACACCGTCTCCATCACCATCGAGGGCATCGGCACCCTGACCAATCCCGTGCTCCGCAAAGGAAAATCGTGACTGCACCCGCGAACGTACGCGTCCGATTCTGCCCGTCGCCCACCGGCACCCCGCACGTCGGCATGGTCCGCACGGCGCTGTTCAACTGGGCCTACGCCCGACACACCGGGGGCACCTTCGTCTTTCGCATCGAGGACACCGACGCCCAACGCGACAGTGAGGAAAGCTATCTGGCGCTGCTGGACGCGCTGCGCTGGCTCGGCCTGGACTGGGACGAGGGGCCCGAAGTGGGCGGCCCCTACGGCCCATACCGCCAATCGCTGCGCGGCGAAATCTACCGCGACGTGGTGGCCAAGCTGGTCGAGGCGGGAGAGGCCTACTACGCCTTTTCGACGCCGGAGGAGGTCGAGGCGCGTCACCTCGCCGCGGGCCGTAATCCCAAGCTGGGCTACGACAATTTCGACCGGCAGCTGACCGACTCGCAGCGCGCGGCATTCCTCGCCGAGGGCCGCCAGCCGGTGGTGCGGCTGCGGATGCCCGACGGCGACCTCAGCTGGGACGACCTGGTGCGCGGAACCACCACCTTCGCGGCCGGGTCGGTGCCCGACTTCGCGCTAACCCGCGCCAACGGAGATCCGTTGTACACCTTGGTCAATCCGTGTGACGACGCGCTGATGAAGATCACCCACGTGCTGCGCGGCGAGGACCTGCTGCCGTCGACCCCGCGCCAGCTCGCGCTGTATCAGGCGCTGATCCGCATCGGTGTCGCCGAGCGCACCCCGCAGTTCGCGCACCTGCCAACGGTATTGGGGGAGGGCACCAAAAAGCTGTCCAAGCGCGACCCGCAGTCGAACCTGTTCGCGCACCGCGACCGCGGCTTCATCCCCGAAGGGCTGCTCAATTACCTGGCGTTGCTGGGCTGGGCCATCGCCGACGACCACGACGTGTTCAGCCTCGATGAGATGGTGGCCGCGTTCGACGTCATCGACGTCAACTCCAACCCGGCCCGCTTCGACCAGAAAAAGGCCGACGCGCTCAACGCCGAGCACATCCGGATGCTCACCGTCGAGGACTTCACCGCCAGGCTGCGCGATTACTTCGGCGTCCACGGTCATCGCCTCGACCTCGACGACGCCGGCTTCGCCACGGCCGCCGACCTGGTGCAGACCCGGATCGTGGTGCTCGGTGACGCCTGGGACCTGTTGAAGTTCCTCAACGACGACGAGTACGCGATCGACCCCAAGGCCGCCGCCAAGGAGCTGGGGCCGGACTCGGCCGCCGTGCTCGATGCGGCGCTGGGCGCGCTGGACGGCGTCGCGGACTGGACGACGCCCCAGATCGAGGCCGCCCTCAAGGCGGCGCTCATCGACGAGCTGGGCCTCAAACCGCGCAAGGCGTTTGGCCCGATCCGGGTGGGCGTCACTGGGACGACGGTCAGCCCGCCGCTGTTCGAGTCGCTCGAGATGCTGGGCCGCGACCGCAGCGTGCGGCGGCTGCGCGCGGCGCGCGCGACGATCGGTTAGGGGAGACCCAGACCACGCGTGCGGACTGCCCCGCGAGACTTTGGTAGTCTGCACTGCGGTTTACCAAAGCCGACAACGACTGGCAGCGGCGGTCCCCAAAGAGCTTGTAAAGGCCCGCAATCGGCGCTGACCAGCAGTTTTAGGCAGCCAATGGGGTATGGTGTAATTGGCAACACAGCTGATTCTGGTTCAGCCATTCTAGGTTCGAGTCCTGGTACCCCAGCAAAATCCGCACCGTTTCAAGCGATTAGGTGGGCTTAGCGCGGTGAGCTATGCTGACTGCTCGGATCGTTTCTGGCCCCGTCGTCTAGCGGCCTAGGACGCCGCCCTCTCACGGCGGTAGCGTGGGTTCGAATCCCATCGGGGCTACAAACTAAGACCGCAGTTACTGGTCGTCCCCCAGGACGGCCGGTGCGGTCGATCCACCCACCGGCATCGGCGCCAGGCCCAGTTTGCGGTGATCCCACGAACGAGCGCGGCGGGCCACGATGCGAACACAGACCCGCTTGTTCATCATCTGCTCGACGAACGGCTTCATGTCGTCGGTGTAAGGGCCGGTGTAGCGCTCCCACACGCTGACCCCCACCCGGTGTGAGACGTCGGGGTCGTCCACGATCTCCGCGACGCCCTCGAAGGACACCCCGCGAAGCGTGTCGTAGGTGTGGCCGTCCTCGATCAAAAAGCTCACCCGCGGGTCCCGCTTGAGGTTGACGGCCTTCTGCGACTTGGCCTTGGTCTCCAGCCAGATCTCGCCGTCGACCACGGCGTACCACATGGCGGTCAGGTGAGGCTGGCCGTCGGGGCCGACGGTGGCCAGCGTTCCGGTGCGGCTCTTGACGACGAAATCGGCGATCTCGTCTTCCGACATGACGATGCTCGCGCGCTGATTGGTTCCCATGCCGGTCAGTCTGTCAGGCCCGCCGCGGCGCTCGCGGAAGGACCTGGGAACTAGAGCCGGCGGGCCATCGCATCGGCGGCGGACAGCAGATCGGCGGCCCAACGCGCGCCCGGACGCCGGCCGATCCGATCGATGGGGCCCGACACCGAGATGGCGGCGACGACGGTGCCGCGGCCGTCGCGCACCGGGGCGGACACGCTCGCCACACCGGGCTCGCGCTCGGCCACGCTCTGTGCCCAGCCACGCCGGCGCACCTCGGCCAGCGTTCGTTCGGTGAATTTGGCCGTCGTCAGCACCGTCTTCTGGGTGGCCGCGTCGCTATGTGCCAGCAGCACTTTGGCGCCCGACCCCGCCGTCATGGGCAGTCGCGCCCCGACCGGAACCGTATCGCGAAGGCCCGCAGCGGGTTCCAGGGCGGCCACACAGACCCGGTCGGTGCCCTCACGCCGGTACAGCTGCACGCTTTCGCCGGTGGTCTCGCGCAACAGGGGCAGCACCGCGCTGCTGGCGGCCAGCAGCGGATCGTTGACGTGCGCGGCGAGTTCGGTGACGGCCGGGCCCAGCCGCCAGCGCCCTTCGTCGTCGCGCGCCAACAGGCGATGGACTTCCAGGGCCGCCGCCAACCGATAGGCCGTGGCCCGGGGCAGCCCGGTCCGCTCACACAGTTCGGCCAATCCGCAGGGGGATTGGGCGACGCTGTGCAGGACACCCACGGCTTTGTCCAGGACGCCGATACCGCTATGCTGTCTCACAAGAAGATACTAGCGTCTCGCATTCTGAGATCACAGCCCGACTGATCGGCGAGCCGCGGATGACGCGAATTGAGGCGAGTTCGATATGGGGAGCGACGCAGGGGCGGCCGCCAAGCCGCGCACGCTGGCCGAAAAGGTCTGGGACGACCATGTTGTGGTCTCCGGGGGCGCCTCGGGGCAGGGGGCCCCCGACCTGATCTACATCGATCTGCACCTGGTGCACGAGGTCACCAGCCCGCAGGCTTTCGACGGCCTGCGCCTGGCCGGCCGGCCGGTGCGCCGCCCCGATTTGACGCTGGCCACCGAGGATCACAACGTGCCGACCATCGACATCGACAAGCCGATCGCCGACCCGGTGTCCCGCACGCAGGTCGAGACATTACGGCGAAATTGTGCCGAATTCGGTGTGCGGCTATATCCGATGGGCAACCTCGAGCAGGGCATCGTGCATGTCGTGGGGCCACAACTGGGCCTCACCCAGCCGGGCATGACGATCGTCTGTGGGGACAGTCACACCTCGACCCACGGCGCATTCGGCGCGCTGGCCATGGGAATTGGCACCTCGGAGGTCGAGCACGTGCTGGCGACCCAGACGTTGCCGCTGCGGCCGTTCAAGACGATGGCAGTCAATGTCGACGGGAAATTGCCCCCCGGCGTGACGGCCAAGGACATCATCCTCGCGCTGATCGCCAAGATCGGCACCGGCGGCGGGCAGGGGCATGTCATCGAATACCGCGGCAGCGCCATCGAATCCCTGTCGATGGAAGGCCGGATGACCGTCTGCAACATGAGCATCGAAGCCGGCGCCCGGGCGGGAATGGTGGCTCCCGACGCCACCACCTACGAATTCCTGTGTGACCGCCCGCACGCCCCGAAAGGCGCGCAATGGGATGCGGCCATGCGTTATTGGCAGCAGCTGCACACCGACCCGGGCGCCGAATTCGACACCGAGGTCTACCTCGATGCGGAGTCGCTGAGCCCGTTCGTGACGTGGGGCACAAACCCCGGCCAGGGCGTGCCGCTGGCCGCCGCCGTGCCCGACCCCGAACTGATGGCCGACGACGGCGAGCGCCAGGCCGCTGAGAAAGCGTTGGCATACATGGACCTTCGACCGGGTACCCCGATGCGTGACATCGCCGTCGACGCGGTGTTCGTGGGCTCTTGTACCAACGGTCGTATCGAAGATCTCCGCGCCGTGGCCGACATTTTGCGCGGGCGCAAAATCGCCCCGGGGGTGCGGATGCTCGTCGTGCCGGGGTCGATGCGGGTGCGCGCGCAGGCCGAAGACGAAGGGCTGGGCGAGGTTTTCACCGCCGCGGGCGCCGAATGGCGGCAGGCGGGCTGCTCGATGTGCCTGGGGATGAATCCGGACCAGTTGGCGCCGGGCGAGCGGTGCGCGGCGACGTCCAACCGCAACTTCGAAGGGCGCCAGGGTAAAGGCGGCCGCACGCATTTGGTGTCTCCGGCCGTTGCCGCGGCGACAGCAGTTCGGGGCACATTGTCCGCTCCGGCCGATTTGAGCTGACGTATCCGACGTCTGAAGGGATGAGCATGGAAGCTTTTCACACCCACACCGGTATCGGTGTGCCGCTGCGGCGCTCCAACGTCGACACCGATCAGATCATTCCGGCGGTATATTTGAAGCGTGTAACCAGAACCGGTTTCGAGGACGGCTTGTTCGCGAGCTGGAGGTCGGATCCGTCATTCGTGCTCAACCTCAGCCCGTTTGATCGGGGGTCGGTCCTGGTCGCAGGACCCGATTTCGGGACCGGCTCGTCGCGCGAGCACGCGGTGTGGGCGCTGATGGACTACGGGTTCCGAGTGGTCATCTCGTCTCGATTCGGTGACATTTTCCGGGGCAACGCCGGCAAGGCGGGGCTGCTGGCGGCCGAAGTTTCTCAGGACGGGGTGGAGCTGCTCTGGAAGCTGATCGAGCAGAGCCCCGGCTTGGAAATCACTGCCAATCTTCAAGATCGAAATATCACCGCGGGAACGACGGTGCTGCCGTTCAAGATTGACGACCACACCGCGTGGCGGCTACTCGAAGGTCTCGACGATATAGCCCTTACGCTGCGGAAACTCGATGAAATCGAGTCTTTCGAGGCGGCCTATCCGGACTGGAAACCTCGCACTCTGTCCACCTCCTGAACGGTCGGACGGAGCCGAATTTCTGCTCGATCGGCTAACTAAACCGGGCCGATTTTACGATCCCCCACCGGTCAAGGGCGGCAACCGGATTGCGAAAACGCCGTACCCCTTGCGGTGAAATTGCGCGTGGCTCTTGGAAATTTGCTGGGTGAGGGTTTACCGTGTCCACTAGTCGGTTCAAAATCGAGGACCACTAGTGTCGGAGGGATTGATGAATAAGGCAGAGCTCATTGATGTGCTCACACAGAAATTGAACACGGACCGTCGGCAGGCGACCGCAGCGGTCGAGAACGTTGTCGACACCATTGTGCGTGCGGTACACAAGGGCGACAGCGTCACCATTACCGGGTTCGGTGTGTTCGAACAGCGGCGCCGCGCAGCGCGCGTGGCTCGCAACCCGCGTACCGGTGAGACGGTGAAGGTGAAGCCGACTTCCGTCCCCGCGTTCCGTCCCGGTGCCCAATTCAAAGCGGTTGTGTCTGGCGCACAGCGTCTCCCGTCGGACGGCCCGGCCGTCAAGCGCGGTGTGGTAGGTGGCACGGGCGCGGCCAAGAAGACCGCGGCCAAGAAGGCTCCCGCCAAGAAGGCTGCGGCCAAGAAGGCTCCCGCCAAGAAGGCTGCGGCCAAGAAGGCTCCCGCCAAGAAGGCCGCAGTGAAGAAGGCTCCGGCCAAGAAGGCCGCAGTGAAGAAGGCTCCGGCCCGCAAGGCCGCGACCAAGGCTCCGGCCAAGAAGACTGCGGCAAAGAAGGCCCCGGCCCGCAAGGCCGCGACCAAGGCCCCGGCTAAGAAGGCCGCGAGCAAGTCGACGGCCCGCAAGGCTCCCGCCAAGAAGACGACCGCGCGTCGCGGCCGCCGGTAGGCAGAGCACGTTCTAGACACGAATACCCTTCGGCGGCAGCGGTGCCCCGGAGGGTATTCGTGTGCTAGTGGCGGGCCGCCGCATCACGCCAGCGGCGGCCGTCGCCGTCGCTCTTTCGCTAGGCGCGCACGTTGGCGGCCAGCGCACCGCCGAGGTGATCGGCGGCGACCAGCCGGCCGCCCGACAACGACAGCACCCAGGTGCTGCCCTTGTGATTGCGCGATTTGTCCGGCCGCACCCCATCGCGGGCACACCACCACGCAATCAGGTCCGGAATCACCTTGCCCTGCGTGCAGACAACCGGTGTGCCGTGCTCGCCGGCGATGTCCAGCATCCGGTGGCGGCCGCGTTTGGCGTTCTTGGCGTAGGCCTCTTCGGTGAGGGTGGGCTCGTTGTGCACGGTCGAGCCGAGTTCCTCGGCGAGTGGTTCCACGGTCTGATGACAGCGGACCCGGTCGGCCGCATACACCCGCGAAGCACCGAAGGCGAGCAGCTGGGGAACCAGCGCCTTGGCCTGCGCGCGCCCCCGTTTGTCGAGCGGCCGCTTGGTGTCATCGCCGGAGAAGCGCGACTTGCGTCCCGCGGTCGCGTGCCGGACCACCAACACGGTGTGGGTGTCCGCCGGCTTTTTGTTGAAGTGGCGCAACACTTTTCGGTCCTGGGCGTAATCGAGTTTCCGCATGGCTTCGGCCGCCGGTAACCAGAGCAACCGGTCGACCTCGTCGCCGGGAACGAACTCGCCGCCCACGGCGCGCGCCGACCAGTAGGAGACTTTTTTGACGCCCGCGTCGATCGGATAGCTCACCGCGTTGAGCCGCCTGCCCAGGACGGCGTGTTGGCCGGTCTCCTCGTACACCTCCCGCACCGCCGCCACGGGCGCGGTCTCGCCGGGGTCCACTTTGCCTTTGGGCAGTGACCAATCGTCATAGCGGGGGCGGTGGATGACGGCGATCTCGACATCGTGGTCGGCGGTGTCGGCATCGCCCGGCCGCCACAGGACCGCGCCGGCGGCATGGACGATTCGGCTTCCAGAGCGCCGGGCGCTAGACGAGCTCGAAGGCGGCACCTCAACTCCTGCAGGTCAATTCGGTCAGAGTCGCACGTTCAATCACGCTGCGGCCCGGGAACAACCGGAAATCACCGCACAGGTCTAGGGACTGCGATGCCGCTCCATCAACGATACTTGGTGGTCGCGCACCGTATGGCCCTCTTGCGGCGACGCGGTCCACTGCCCGTCGGACCCGAGTTCCCAGCAGCGCGTGGACGGATCCAGTGCGGACTCGAACAATTCATCCAGCTGCGCGGTGAGCTTGGGGTCCTTGACCTGAGCCAGCACCTCCACGCGGCGATCGAGGTTGCGGTGCATCATATCGGCGCTGCCGATCCAGAATTCGTTGATGTTGCGGAAATGGATGATCCGCGAGTGCTCGAGGAAGCGCCCGAGAATGGAGCGCACAACGATGTTTTCGGAGTAGCCCTGTGCACCCGGGCGCAGCGCGCAGATGCCACGCACCACCACCTCGACCCGCACGCCGGCCTGCGACGCCCGGTACAGCGCATCGATGACCTGCTCGTCCACCAGCGCATTCATCTTGAGACGAATTCGCCCGTCCCCGCGTTCGCGGTGCGCCGCGATCTCACGTTCGACGCGTTCGATGATCCCGGTGCGAATTCCGTGCGGCGCCACCAGCAGATTGCGGTAGGAGACCTTACGCGAATAGCCGGTAAGCGAATTGAACAAATCGGTGAGGTCGGCGCCGATGTCGGGGGCCGCGGTCAGCAGGCCGACATCCTCATAGAGACGGGCGGTCTTGCTGTTGTAGTTGCCCGTTCCGATGTGGCAGTAGCGCCGGATCGCCGAGCCTTCGCGACGCACCACCAAACAGGTCTTGCAGTGCGTCTTGAGCCCGACGAGTCCGTAAACCACGTGCACGCCCGCCTGTTCGAGTGCGCGCGCCCAGCGGATGTTGGCCTGTTCGTCGAAGCGCGCCTTGATCTCCACCAGTGCCACGGCCTGCTTTCCGGCCTCGGCCGCTTCGATCAGCGCGCGAACGATCGGCGAATCACCGGAGGTGCGGTACAACGTCTGTTTGATCGCCAGCACGTTGGGGTCGGCGGCGGCCTGCTGGATGAATCGCTGCACGCTGGTGGAGAACGAGTCATACGGGTGATGCACCAGCACGTCGCCCTCGCGCAGCGTCGCGAAGATGCTCTTGGGGGATTCGCGATCGGCGAAGGCCGGATGCGTGTCGGGGACGAACGCGGGGTCCTTGAGCGCCGGGCGGTCCAGGTCGTAGATCTGCCACAGCGACGAAAGATCCAAAAGGCCGGGGACTTCGATGACGTCGCCGGGATGCACATCGAGTTCGCGCAGCAGCAATTCCAGCATGCCCTCGGTCATGTCGTCGGCGATCTCGAGTCGCACCGGCGGGCCGAACCGCCGGCGCGCCAGTTCGCGTTCCAGGGCCTGCAGCAGGTCTTCGTCGCGGTCTTCTTCGACCTCCATGTCGGCGTTGCGGGTGATGCGGAAGGCGTGGTGCTCCACGATTTCCATGCCGGGGAAGAGAAGAGGAAGGAAGGCCGCGATCAGTTCTTCCAGCGGCAGATAGCGCACGATGGACCGGGCTTCGCCCGCGGCGCTGTCCCGGCCTGAGGCGGGGGCGGCGAGTTCGACGAAGCGATCGACGTTGTTGGGCACCTTGACTCGCGCGAAGTGCTGGCCACCATCCTCGGGCTGGCGGACCATGACCGCCAGATTCAGGCTCAGCCCGCTGACGAATGGGAACGGGTGCGCGGGGTCGACGGCCAGCGGCGTCAGGACGGGAAAGACTTGTTCGGTGAAATAGGCCGAGAGTTCGTCGCGTTCGGCCTGATCGAGGTCCGCCCACGTGACGATGTGGATGCCTTCCTCGGCCAGCGCGGGCCGCACCGAATCGAGGAACACCCGCGCGTGCCGGGTCGCGATCCGCTGGGTCTGTTCCCCGATGAGGGCCAGCTGCTTGCGCGGCGTCAGACCGTCGGCGGAGCGCACCGACAGGCCCATCTCGTCGCGGCGCTTGAGGCCGGCGACCCGCACCATGTAGAACTCGTCGAGGTTGGAGGCGAAGATCGCCAGGAATTTCGCCCGTTCCAGCAGCGGCAACGAATTGTCGTCGGCCAGCGCCAGCACGCGGGCGTTGAAGTCCAGCCAGCTCAGTTCCCGGTTGAGGTAACGCTCGTCGGGCAGATCGGTCATCGCGGTGGGCGTCGCAGCCGGGGGCGCCGCCACGGCCGAGTCGCCGGAATGCCACAAATTCTCGTCGGGTCGCGCCTCAGCTTCGATTTCAGTCACCCTGCGATCATCGCTCATCACGCGCGGGTGCTGCCAGTGGTGATCGCGAGCGCGGCCGTGGCCGGGCGAAGCGGGTCACCACTCATCGACACCAGTGGTGATCGCGAGCGCGGCCGTGGCGGGTCACCGGAATCCATTCGCCGTTAGGCCGACGTTCGCTTTCCGGACATCGACCGCTCGTGAGGCAAATCAGTGCGCGGCGATGGCGCGGGCGGTCGCGGCGCCCATCCCCAGGCGGCGGGCGGCGGCGAGGTCGGTCGGAGTGTCGACGTCACAGCGCAGGCCGGGCCACGCGCCGGTCAGCTCGATCGCACCCGAACTGCGGTGCCGCGCCGAAGAATCGGAACCGAACCGGGGATCGAGCGGACCCCCGAACGCGAAGAGCGCCGCGGTTCCGGTCGCCAGCCGGTCGGCGACGAAGCTGCGCCGGTGCTGGCGCGCGGCGGCGACGGCCTCGGCCAGCTCCTGGGTCTGCAGCGCCGGCAAATCGCCTTGCAGCGCAACGACATTGGAGAACGAAGTTGCCACCGCGCGCGCCGCGGTGGCGATCGCGTTGTTCAGGGGATCGGGGTGGCCCTCGGGCGTCGGGTCGGCCAGCACGTCGGCACCCAGCTCGGCGGCCGCCGCGGCCGCCGCGTCGTCGGGGGTGATGACGGTGATCGAGCCCAGCGATTCCACGCGTCCCGCGGCGGTCAGGGTGTCCATCAACATCGCCAGCACCACGCTCTCGCGGGTGCGCGCCGAGAAAACCGGCGCCAGTCTGGTCTTGGCCGCGGCCAGCCTCTTGACGGCGATGATCAACGCGACATCGCCCGCGCCGTCGGCTCGTATGCCGCTCATGAGATGTCATCCTGCCAGCGCGGCCCCGCGCGCCGGCGTCATGGCCCCGGCGCGTGGGACACGCTGGCGCGCGTGACGCCCGGTCCGTCGCTGATCTAGGGTGTAGCGGCTGCACGTGCCGCATGAGCAACGCCGACCACGACAGGGGGTGACACATGACCAGCACGCATGCCGGTTCGACCGGCGCCGTCACGGTCATGGGCGCCGGGGCGTGGGGCACGGCGCTGGCGAAGGTGCTCGTCGAGGCGGGCGGGCCGGAAACACAGGTCACGTTGTGGGCCCGCAGGCCCGAGCTCGCCGAGCGGATCAACGCCACCCGATCGAATCCGGACTATCTGCCCGGCACGTCGCTGCCGCCGGGCATCCGCGCCACCGCCGACGCCGCCGAGGCGCTCCAGAACGCGTCCACGGTGCTGCTCGGCGTGCCGGCGCAGACGATGCGGAGCAATCTCGAGCGCTGGACGCCGCTGCTGCGCGACGGCGCGACCCTGGTCAGCCTGGCCAAGGGCATCGAGCTGGGCACGCTGATGAGGATGAGCCAGGTGATCGTCGCGGTGACCGGCGTCGACCCCGCTCACGTCGCGGTGATCTCGGGGCCGAACCTGGCCAGCGAGATCGCCGGATGCCAGCCGGCCGCGACCGTGGTCGCCTGCGGCGACTCGGGCCGGGCCGTCGCCCTGCAGCGCATGCTGAACAGCGGATACTTTCGCCCCTACACCAACAGTGATGTGGTGGGCACCGAGATCGGCGGGGCGTGCAAGAACGTGATCGCGCTCGCCTGCGGGATGGCCGCCGGCGTGGGGCTCGGCGAAAACACCGCGGCGGCGATCATCACCCGGGGCCTGGCCGAGATCATGCGGCTGGGGATCGCGCTGGGCGCCAAGGGCGCGACGCTGGCCGGGCTCGCCGGCGTGGGCGACCTGGTGGCCACGTGCAGCTCCCCGCATTCGCGCAACCGGTCGTTCGGTGAACGGCTCGGCCGCGGAGCAACCGTCGAGTCGATTCTTTCCGGCACGCCCGACGGCGGCGACGGGCACGTCGTCGAGGGTGTGACGTCCTGCGAGTCGGTGCTGGCGCTGGCGGCCAGTTACGACGTCGAAATGCCGCTCACCGACGCCGTGCACCGGGTCTGCCACAAGGGGCTGTCGGTCGACGAGGCGATGGCGCTGCTGTTGGGCCGCCGCACCAAGCCCGAGTGAGACCCCACCTACCCGGTAGCCTCTTGAGATTGTGAATGCCAGCGATCGGTCGACGCCGCACCCCGGCTCGGGGGGCGGCGAGCGGGCGCGCGTGGCCGTCGTCTTCGGGGGGCGCAGCAACGAGCACGCCATCTCGTGCGTCTCGGCGGGCAGCATTCTGCGCAACCTCGACCCCGAGCGTTTCGAGGTGGTCGCGATCGGCATCACCCCGGAAGGTTCCTGGGTGCTCACCGACGGCGACCCGGCCGCGTTGGCGATCACCGACCGGCGGCTGCCCGAAGTCACCGCCGAGTCGGGGACCGAACTGGCGCTGCCGGCCGATCCGCGGCGCGGCGGCCAATTGGTCTCCCTGCCGCCCGGCGCCGGTGAGGTGTTGGCGTCCGTTGACGTGGTGTTCCCCGTGCTGCACGGCCCCTACGGCGAGGACGGCACCATCCAGGGTCTGCTCGAACTCGCCGGCGTGCCGTATGTGGGGGCCGGTGTGCTGGCCAGCGCCGCCGGCATGGACAAGGAGTTCACCAAGAAGCTGTTCGCCGCCGAGGGATTGCCGGTCGGCGACTACGCGGTGCTGCGCCCCTCGCGCGCGCGGCTGCGGCCCGAGGAGTGCCAGCGGCTGGGGCTGCCGGTGTTCGTCAAACCCGCCCGGGGAGGTTCCTCGATCGGTGTGAGCCGGGTAGCGAGCTGGGACCAGCTGGACGCCGCCGTCGCCGCGGCGCGCCGCCACGATCCCAAAGTCATCGTCGAGGCCGCGATCGTCGGCCGCGAGCTGGAGTGCGGTGTGCTCGAAATGCCGGACGGCACAGTCGAAGCCAGCGCGCTGGGCGAGATCCGGGTGGCCGGCGTGCGGGGCCGCGAGGATTCGTTCTACGACTTCGCCACCAAATACCTTGACGACGCGGCCGAATTGGACGTGCCCGCAAAGGTCGACGACGAAATCGCCGACACGGTACGCCAATTGGCGATCCGCGCCTTCAGGGCCATCGACTGTCAGGGGCTGGCGCGGGTGGATTTCTTCCTCACCGAGGACGGGCCGGTGCTCAACGAGATCAACACGATGCCGGGGTTCACCACCATCTCGATGTACCCGCGGATGTGGGCGGCCAGCGGCGTGGACTACCCGACGCTGCTGGCGACGATGGTCGAGACGGCGCTGGCCCGCGGGGTGAGCCTGCGCTAGCTAGCGCGCCGGCCCGGGGCTGATGGGCCCGGCCGGGATGCGCTGCGCGATCACCTCCGACAGGCGCTGGATCGGCGCCGGGCCCGACCCGGTGGGCAGCGTGAGCGCCACGTAGACACCGCGATCCACCGCGTACCAGGTGGATCTGCCGGCGTCACCGGCGGATTGCTGGTCGGAGCGCACCTGGAACCACTGCACCCGGTCGACCACCTGGATCGGGGAGCCGACGACGAACTCGCCCGGGCGGTCCAGGCCGCAGCGCAGCACGACGGGGTCGGCGCCCCGCCCGGAGCGCCATGCCGCCGCGCCTACCGGCGCCGGCTGCTCGAGCGCCGCCCGCTGGTAGTCACCCAGGCGCTGCGGCAGCGCGTCCATCAGCGCCCGGCACGCGGGGCTGTCGGCCTGCGGCGCCGGGACGCCCGCGACGGCGACCGGTTGCGGGGGCGCCTCACGGGTGGCCGCGATCGCCAGGATCACCCCGATGGTCGTGACGGCCAGCGCTACCGCGACGATGATCACCGCGCGCGGCGGCCCGCCGTCGGCGTCCGACTCGGTTGCCACCGCGGCCACCTCCTGTCCCCACATCACTATCGCCTCAGCTCACCCCGATGGCCAATTATTGTGGGTGGCGTGCGGGACGAATCGACGCTGCGCCAACTCGGCGAATTCGCCGTGATCGACCGACTGGTGGCCGGTCGCCGCCAGCCCGCCGCTGTGGTGCTCGGGCCGGGTGACGACGGGGCGCTGGTGGCGGCGGGCGATGGCCGCGTCGTGGTGTCGACCGACATGCTGGTGCAGGACCGGCATTTCCGGCTGGACTGGTCGACGCCGCACGACATCGGCCGCAAGGCGATCGCCCAGAACGCCGCGGACATCGAGGCGATGGGCGCGCGGCCCACGGCGTTCGTCGTCGCCTTCGGCGCGCCCGGTGAGACGCCGGCGGCCGCGGTGGACGCGCTCGTCGACGGGATGTGGGACGAGGCGCAACGGGTCGGGGCCGGCATCGCCGGCGGCGACCTGGTCAGCTGCCCGCGGTGGGTGATCTCGGTGACGGTGCTCGGCGATCTCGGCGGCCGCGAGCCGGTGCGGCGATCGGGCGCAACGCCGGGTTCGCTGGTCGCCGTCGCCGGCGACCTGGGGCGCTCGGCCGCGGGATTCGCCTTGTGGCACACCGGTATCGGCGGCTTCGAGGAGCTGCGCCGCCGGCATGTGGTGCCCGAGCCGCCGTACGGTCAGGGTGCGGTCGCCGCCGCCGGGGGGGCGCAGGCGATGATCGACGTCTCCGACGGCCTGATCGCCGACCTGCGGCATGTGGCCGTCGCGTCGGGGGTGGGCATCGACCTGTCCACGGCGGCGCTGGCCGCCGACCGCGACGCGCTCGCCGCGGCGGCCGCCGCCGCAGGCGCCGATCCCTGGCCGTGGGTGCTGGGGGGCGGCGAAGACCACGCCCTGGTGGCATGCTTCGCCGGACCCGCGCCGGCCGGATGGCGCATCATCGGGCGGGTGCTCGACGGGCCGGCCCGGGTGCTCGTCGACGATCAGGAGTGGAGCGGCCACGCCGGCTGGCAGTCGTACTAGGGTGACGCGGTGACCGTTTACCCGATCGCGAAGGGCCGACGATGACGGCGCGCCCGCTGAGCGAATTGGTCGAGCCGGGCTGGGCGAACGCGCTGCAACCCGTGGCCGGGCAGGTCGCCCAGATGGGGCAGTTCCTGCGGGACGAGATCGCGGCCGGGCGCAGGTATCTGCCCGCCGGCCCGAATGTGTTGCGCGCCTTCACCTATCCGTTCGACCAGGTCCGGGTGCTGATCGTCGGGCAGGACCCCTACCCGACGCCCGGACACGCTGTGGGGCTGAGCTTTTCGGTGGCCCCCGAGGTGCGTCCGCTGCCGCGCAGCCTGGCCAACATCTTTCAGGAGTACACCACCGACCTGGGTCACCCCCCGCCCTCGTGCGGTGACCTGACGCCCTGGGCGCAGCGTGGTGTGCTGCTGTTGAACAGGGTGCTCACCGTGCGACCCAGCAATCCGGCGTCGCATCGGGGCAAGGGCTGGGAAGCGGTGACCGAATGCGCCATCCGGGCGCTGACCGCGCGCTCGCTGCCGCTGGTGGCGATCCTGTGGGGCCGCGACGCCTCGACGCTCAAACCGATTCTCGCCCAAGGCAATTGCGTGGCCATCGAGTCACCGCATCCCTCGCCGCTGTCGGCGTCGCGGGGGTTCTTCGGCTCCCGCCCGTTCAGCCGTGCCAACGAACTGCTGGCCGGAATGGGCGCGGACGCGATCGATTGGCGGCTGCCCTGAACGAGATGACCGCGCTACGGGCGAACCGGCGCGGCGGACCGGAGCAGCTGGTGATCGAGCGGGCGCCCGTGCCGGTCGCGGCGGCCGGGGAAGCCTTGGTGGCCGTGCACGCGGCCGCCATCACCTTCGACGAGCTGACATGGGAGGAGACGTGGACCCGCGACGGCGTCAGCCGAACCCCCGTCATCCCGTCCCACGAGGTCTCCGGTGTGGTGTCCGCGGTGGCCGACGACGTCACGGATTTCGTGCCCGGCGACGAGGTCTACGGACTGATCGCGTTCGACCGCGACGGCGCGGCCGCCGATTTCGTCGCCGTGCCCGCGGCCGATCTGGCCGCCAAACCGTCGACGGTCTCCCACGTCGTCGCCGCCGCGCTCCCGCTGGCCGGCCTGACCGCGCTGCAGGCACTGGTCGATCACGCCGCGGTGCAGCCAAAGGAGAGCGTGCTGGTGCACGGAGGCGCCGGCGGGGTGGGCCTGTTGACCGTTCAGTTGGCCGCCCTGCTGGGTGCGCGGGTGACCGCGACCGTGCGCAGCGACACCGCGAATCTTCTTCGCGGCTGCGGCGCGCAGCGGGTGATCGACACACGCACCGAGGCATTCGACGAGGCCGGCGCCGCCTACGACGTCGTCGTCGACACCGTCGGCGGGCAGACGCTGGAAAGGTCCTACGGCGTGCTGCGCCGCGGCGGCCGGCTGGTGACGTTGTCGGCACCGCCGCCGGACGGCCGGGCCGACGAATTCGGCGTCAGCGCAACCTTCTTCATCGTCACACCGAATCGGGATCAGCTCGCCGAGCTCGCCGCGCTCGTCGACAGCGACCGGTTGCACGTCGCGATCGCCCAGACGTTCCCGCTCGACGAGGGCCGGGAGGCGTTCGAAAGCCGGGAGCGGGGCGGCCGCGCCGGCAAGACGGTCCTGGTCGTGCGGGATTGACGGCTCGGCGTCACGACGCCGGGAAGTTGACGTCCTTGGTGACGGCTTCCCATTCGTCGATCGACGCCGACAACGCGGCGATCTTGTCCCGCATGGCCTTGAGCACGTCGCGGCCCAGCAGCAACCGCAGCGGCGGGTCGTCGAGCTTGGCGAGCATCAGCACCGCCTCGGCCACCTTGCGCGGGTCGCCGGGCAGGTGATCGGCGAACTGCTTGATCAGGTCCTTGCGCGCCGCCACGTCGGCGTAATCGGTGATCGGCGCCCCGGATTCCTTCATCGACCTTGTCGCCCAATCGGTGCGGAACGCGCCGGGTTCGACGGCGGTCACCTTGATGCCCAGGGGGCGGACCTCGGTGGCGAGCGCCTCGGTGACCGCCTCCAGCGCGAACTTGGTCGACGAATAGTAGGCGTTGGGCGGGTTGGCCACCAGGCCGGTCATCGAGGAGATGTTGATGATGTGGCCCGATCCGCGGGCGCGCATGGCCGGCAGCACCGCCTTGATCATGTCGACGGCGCCGAAGTAGTTCACGTCGAACAGCTTTCGGACCTCGGCGTCCTCACCCTCTTCCACCGCGGACAGGTAGCCGTGTCCGGCGTTGTTGACCAGCACATCGATTCCGCCGAAGGCCTCGTCGGCCGCCGCCACCGCGGCCGCGACCTGGCCGGTGTCGGTCACGTCGAGCGCGACGGCCAGCGCCCGGTCGCCGAACTCGTCGGCGAGGTCCTGCACCGCCTCGGCGCGCCGCGCCGTCACCACCACGCTGTGGCCGGCTTCCAGTGCGGCGCGGGCGATTTCGCGTCCGAAGCCGGTGGAGCATCCCGTGATCAGCCAGCGAGCCATCGCTAAATCGTCCCTTCCGGTAGGCGGCGCAGATATCCCTTGCGGCGCTCGGCGAGCTGGGCGGCCCGCTGCTGCGGGCTCACCCGCGCCAGGTGTGGCACCTCGGCGTCGAGCCGGTCCAGCTTGACGACGCGACCGCGGGCCCCGAGGTCTTCGCGGGGACCGTTTTCGCCGAACTCCGCCATGCGCAGGGTCAGGATGGCCTCGCGCAGGCCGTCGGAGTCGATCCAGTTGGCCACGCCGGGGTCGACGGGGGAGATCACGTAGGTGTAGGCGCCGTCCTGGTTGGGGACCGACTGCGCCTTGTTGAGGCTGCCGGTGCGGTCGACGAGCTCGAGCGTGGTGCCCCAAACGTTGCTGAGCGGGACGGTGAAGTATTCGGCGCCACCGTCATTCAGGTCGACGACGAACGCCTCGTCGGGGCCGAGATCGAAGCGGCCCATCACGTACACCTGGTTGCGCATGGCGCCGATCTTGTCGGCCGACCAGGCCAGGTTGAACTGGTTGGCCGGCATCTTGTACACGCCGTGGCTGAGCTTGCCGGTGAAGTTCGCGAAGTAATCCATCATGGCGGCGGTGGCCTCGGCCTGCTCGTCAAGGGTGCGTGCCGGTGTTGACGCCGGGGCGCCAAGCCGTTGCACCTCAAGGTGATTGGGGTCGTCGCGGCCCCAGTCCAGCAGTACGTCTCGAATGTAGAACTCGTGTGCCGCCGGGGTGCTCCGCACGTGATTGGGCCGGCCGTTGGCGGGTTCGGAGTCGACGGTGATGGTGAAGCTGCCGTCGGAATCGACCCGCATGGTGCGGCCGTTGAGCACGTCGACGGTGCCCATGTTCGCATCCCAGAGGGTGAAGTAGTTCTCGGTCATCCGGTGTTCGCCGACCCGGCCGTGGATCTCGTAGCGCTCGTCCCCGGAGATGGGGATCACCCGGTACACGCTGTCGGGATTGTCGATGCCCCACCGCGATCCGGGGATCCGGCGGCCGTTTACGGGGTGGGCCAGCCGGGTGATGCAGCTGACCTTGGGGCGCAGCTTGTCCTGGTTGGACGACCACATCGCCGCCGAGAACATCACCTCGGCGAACGCGCCGTCGAACCGTTCGCGCATCGCGTCGGACGCCTTGGCGCGGCCCAGCCAGGTTTCGGCAACGGTCCGGTACGCGGCCTTGACGGTGGGATGCTCGATCAGCTCGAGCGCCGCCAATTCCTGTTCGTGCTGGGATGCCGTCGCGACCGGGTCTTCAGGCATGCGCTGTTCCTCCGATGTATTGTGCGAATCGCTTGTTGTACAACGTGAATCGCTCGTCGACCTGCTCGGGAAGCAGGCCGTAGTTCTCCAGGCCGTAGGGCGGGCGCGCCGCCTCGCGCGGACGCTCACGCAGCCAGCGCCGCATCGCGTCCTCGGCCTCGGCCGCCAGCGGCAGCCCGATCGCGTCGTAGACGCGGGCCACCTGCCCGATCGGGTCGGCCACCGCATCGTCGAACCCGATGTCGGTGACGCGCTCACCGTCGTCGGACCAGCCGTCGCGGGTCGTCATCGCACGGTCGTTGGTCCAGCCCATCCGTGCCAGCCATTGCGCGCCGACCCGGTGGGCGTCGACGACGTCGGCGTGCATCGCGTGCAGCGTGGCGTTCAGACTGGCCCCCGACGCGATCGTGGTGCGAGGATGGCGGTGCATGTGCACGACGTGCAGGTCGGGGAACTGGGCGCGCAGCAGGCCCAAATACCCCAGGTGCGCCGGCGATTTGAGCACCCACCGTTGACCGGCCAGCCCGCGTTGGCTTTTTTGCCATTGCAGGAACTGCAGCATGCGGTGCAGGTAGCCATAGGCGGGGGAGAAGTCCTGGTCGTCGAGCCAGGTTCGGTAGTGGGGCAGGTGGGCGCCCGACTCGGGGACGTGTGACAAGAAGGCGTCCGCCAAAAAGACGATCTCCTCCTCGGCTTCGGTGGCGTACATCGGGTGGATGGAGAACAACTCCGGCGCCAGTTCGCGCGATTTCGCCTCGCGCGCTTGGCTGATGGCGATGCGCGGATCCACCCCGGTGAACGGACGGTTCAACCGCGGCGCGACCTCGACGACCTCCCACCCGTACGCGCAGACGAAGCGCGGATCGGCCGCCAGCAGGCGCTGCAACAGCGTGGTCCCGCTGCGCATCATCCCGACGACGACGATCGGCGCGGCCACCCGCTCGTCGAGAATCTCCGGATGGCGGCGGATCCACTCCTGGGTGCGCAGCCGCATCCGCAGGCTGTGCACGATGCCCGAGCGCAGGATGTGGGCGCCGATCGCGTTGAGGTCGGCGCGCGCATAGTCGCGCAGCAGGACGGTCAGCGGCTCTTCGAATTCGCCCGGGCCCCAGTCGGTGAGCCCTTCCTTGCGTTGCGCGTCGGCCAGGACGGCGGCCGGCTCGAAGACGCTGGGGGATGGCACGAGGCTCAGAACTTCAGGTGGTGGCTGACGTCGCCGACCTGGTCGACGAACATGGTGCGGCTGTCGAAACACCAGGCGCCGTCCACCCGGTGAAAGGTGTCCTTGTAGTGCCCGGTCACGATGACCTGCAGCGGCAGGTCGGGGGTGGCCTGGGTGACGCAGTAGTAGGACGTGCTCGTCGCGGTGCCCTGAGCCTCGTCGATGTACAGCTGGACGTTGGTGGTGTTGTGTTTGGTCTTCGGGGTGCCGTCTTCGTAGATGCGCGTGGCCATTTCGTACATCTCGCGGACCCGCGCCGAGCCGGCGAACACCGTTTCCGGCGGGCCGTCCTCGACGCCGCAGATGCGGCCGTGCTCGAAGAGGCGGGCCACCCCGTCCAGGTCGCCGCCGTCGAGCAGCTGCGCATAGGTGTAGATGAGATTGGTGATCTCGGTGGCGCTGTCACTCATGTCGAACCGCCTCGGGAAAGTCCGTCCGGTCCAACTTACATAGAACCGACGATTACTCTTAGTCGCCGTGACCTTACCGTGGACGCCGAGCAGGCTCGGCAACCTGACCGGCAAGCGCGTGATCGTGACCGGAGCGACCAACGGGGTGGGGCTGGGCACCTCGCGCGCGCTCGCCCACGCCGGCGCGCACGTGATCCTGGCCGTGCGCAACACCGAACTCGGCGAGCAACGCGCTGCCGAAATCTCCGCGAACGGCGGCGGTGCGACGTCGGTGCTCAAGCTCGACCTCGCCGACCTGTCGTCGGTGCGGGCCTTCGCCGGCCTGATCGACGAGCCGGTGGACATCCTGATCAACAACGCCGGCGCGCTCACCGACCGCCGCACCGAGACGGTCGACGGATTCGAGATGACGCTGGGCACCAACCTGCTCGGGCCGTTCGCGCTGACGAACCTGCTGCTGCCCAAGGTGCGTTCGCAGATCATCAACGTCGGCTCCGACGCCCACCGGTCGGCGACGCTGCACCTCGACGACCTGCACCTGCGCCGCCACAAGTGGACGAGGTTGGGCGCCTACGCGCAGTCCAAGCTCGCCGTGATGCTGTGGGGGCTCGAGCTGGACCGCAGGCTGCGCGCGGCCGCATCGCCGCTCGTCACGCAGCTCACCCACCCCGGTTGGGTGGCCTCGAACCTGTCCAACCTGGGCGACTCGCCGCTGATGTCGCTGGCCCACAAGGGGGTCAAGGCGGTGGCCGACCGGTTGGCCAACGACATCGACGAGGGCGCGGCGCCGACGCTGTACTGCATCAGCGAGCCGATTCCGCCCGGCAGCTACGTCGGGGTCAGCGGCAGGTTCGGGCTGCGCGGTGGGCCGGTGCTCATCGGCCGCACGCAACTGGCGTGCGACTACGACACGGCCGCGCGGCTGGTGGCCTTCGCCGAGCGCGAGACCGGCACGAAACTGGAGATCTGAGCATGGGTGAATTCGACAACGTCGTCGCCGTCGTGACCGGCGCCGCGCGCGGCCAGGGCCGCAGCCACGCCGTCGCGCTGGCTGAGCAGGGCGCCGACATCATCGCCGTCGACATCTGCGCCGACCTCGAGGCCATTCCCTACGCGTTGGGCACCGAGGCAGAGCTGGCCGAAACGGTCCAGCTGGTCGGGTCGGCGGGCCGCAAAGCGGTTCCGGTGATCGCCGACGTGCGCGACCTTGCGGGTCTGCGGGCCGGCGTGCAGGCGGGCATCGACGAGCTCGGCGAGGTCGACGTCGTCATCGCCAACGCCGGGGTGGTGGCGATCGGCGTCACCGAGCCCGACGCCGAACCGGTGTTCAACACGATCGTCGACACCAACCTCAAGGGTGTGTGGCACACCATGCTGGCGACGGTCCCCTCGATCGTGCGCAAGGGCGTCGGCGGCTCGGTCGTGCTGGTCAGTTCGTCGCAGGGCCTGACCGGACGTGGCGGTGACGGCAGCGCCGCGATGTTCGCCTACGCGGCGTCCAAGCACGGTGTCGTGGGTCTGATGCGCTCGGCGGCCAATGCGTATGCGCCGCACAAGATTCGGGTCAACTCGGTGCACCCCAGCGGTGTCGCGACGCCGATGATTCTCAACGACTTCGTGGTGAACCGGATGACGGAGAACCCGAACCCGGCCGTCTCGCAGATGCTGCTGCCCGGCGTGCCGTTGGTCGAGGCGCGGGACGTCACCGAGGCGGTGCTGTGGCTGGCCGGGCCGCGGTCGCGCTACGTGACCGGGGTGTCGATCCCGGTCGACGCCGGCCACGTCGTCATGTAGGGGGAACTAGCCCCTGACGACCTTGCCGGCCTTGATGCAGGACGTGCAGACATTGAGGCGCTGCTTGTTACCGCCCGGACGGGCGACGTGCACGGTCTGGACGTTGGGGTCCCACCGGCGGCTGGTGCGGCGGTGGGAGTGCGACACCGACTTGCCGAAGCCGGGGCCTTTCCCGCAGATGTCGCACACAGCGGCCATTGTTCAAGCTCCTCAAAATCTCGGGGGTCCGGCAATCCGGCCGGGACAGCCCGGCCTCACCGGGCCCAATCAGAATACCGATTGTCGTGGTAACCACCAAAACGTCGACGGGCGGCCCGGGCCATGCCGGGGTCAGGTGTGCGCCGCGACCCCTTGGGCGGTAAACACCGAGTCGATCACAGTACCGGCGCGAATCCGGGCTGCTCGGACGCGGCGCCGCTAGGATGGCGTCGCCGCCGATGGTCGGTGCGGTCGCTGCCTATATCAGGTGCGGACGGCGCGCTGATTGGCTGAAGTCTTCTTCCCGGTGGTGCCGGCCCGCGCGGAGCTGCGGATGAGGCTGGGAAGCGAATATCGGCAGGCTTGAGGGGAGTGCGCGGGGTGGTTGCGCGCGCCGAAAACGCCGCCGGTCCAGCCGACGTCGAAAGCGGGCGGGGCTCACCGGCGGGCGTACGACGGTTGGTGTTGAGGTTGCGCCGGGTGGCGGCGGCCTATCTGGTGGTGGCGGCGCTGGGCAGCGTCGCCATAGGGAGTACGTCGGTCAACTGCCCGACCGCTGTGGGCGGGCAGGACGGCATCGGGCAGGGCGGACCGGGCCCGAGAGCATCGGGCCCCGCTCCAGCCGATGCGACGTGGTGGTGGCAGCCCCGTCCGCCCCGTCCCGCGGTGCAAGAGGCGGCCGCGGTGCGCGGCGGAATCCAGCTGCGGCAGGTCGCTTTCGACGGTCGGGGAGTGTGGCCGGACGGACCCGACGCGATCCGCGGCTATCTCGAGGAGGCACTGACCCGGATCGGCGTCACCGAGGCGTCGGCCCGTGGTCACTGGATCGAGGGCATGATGACCATCGCCGACCACGAATCGCAATTTCATTCGGGTGCGATCAACCTGTCAGACAGCAACGCCTACGGGCCTTCTCAGCTCGACGGTGGCCCGCTGCACGCCACGCGCGGCCCGTGGCAGGTAATGCCGGATACCTTCGCGGCCTTCCACCAGCCCGGGACGTCGAACTCGGCGTGGGATCCGGTGGCGGCCGCATGCGCGTCGATGAACTATCAGATGAGCCGCTACGGCGTCAGCCGCGACGGCAGCAATCAGCGCGCGCTGGTGGGGCAGGCCAATCCCGGTATCCGGCAGGGCTATTAAGCTCTGCCGCTGCCGGCCGGCCGCTCGATCTTCCTCAACGGCGCGGAGCAACTGAGCGCAGCGGCTGCGTCGCCGGGCTACGCTGGCGCCCACCGGGAGACAGGTGCGGAGGAGGTGGGTCAACTGGGCACTGCTGATACGTCGCAGCTACGTCTCCTGGACGCGATGACCCTGCGAGACTGGGCGCACACCGCCGTCAGCGACCTGATCACCCACATCGACGAGATCAATCGACTCAACGTCTTTCCCGTCGCCGACTCCGACACCGGCGCGAACATGCTGTTCACCATGCGTTCGGCCCTGGCGGAACTGAACGCGCAGGGCGGCTCGGGGTGCGCCGCCCGGGCCGCGGCCGCGCTGTCGGCCGGCGCGCTGAACGGCGCCCGTGGCAACTCCGGGGTGATCCTGTCGCAGATCCTGCGCGGCCTCGCCGACGTCACCGCCACCGCCGCGAGCGACGCCGGCGGCGACCTGCCCCACATCGACGCCGTCGTGCTGGGCGATGCGCTGCAGCGCGGCGTGGAGCTGGTCATCACCTCGATGGGCGGCGAGGAAGTCCCGGGGACCATCGTCTCGGTGCTACGGGCCGCCGCGACCGCCGTGCAGCAGTGCGCGCGCGCCGGGGACGGGCTCGCGCCGGCGGTCATCGCCGCCGGGGACGCGGCGGTGGTCGCCCTGGAAAAGACCCCCGAGCAGCTCGACGTGCTCGCCGACGCCGGAGCCGTGGACGCCGGCGGGCGGGGCCTGCTGGTCCTGCTGGACGCGTTGCGGACCACCATCACGGGGCAGGCGCCCGCCCGGGCGGTCTACGAGCTCGCGCCGCGGGCGCAGCGCACCGAAGCCCCCGCGCCGCGCCCGGCGCCCCAATTCGAGGTGATGTACCGGCTGGACGGCTGCGAGCCCGCGGCGGCGGACGCGCTGCGGGACCGGCTGGAGGACCTGGGCGATTCGGTGGGCATCGCGTCGGCGCCGTCGTCCGCGCAACGCACCTATTCCGTGCACGTGCACACCGACGACGCCGGCGCCGCCGTCGAGGCGGGACTGACGGCCGGACGACTCAGCCGCATCGTCATCTCGGCCCTGAGCTCCGGGGCCCCCGGGTTGCCCGCGGGCGGCTGGACGCGGGAACGGGCGGTGCTGGCCGTCGTCGACGGCGACGGCGCCGCCGAGCTGTTCGCCGGGGAAGGCGCCTGCGTGCTGCAACGCGACCCCGCGGCGCACGATCCCACGACCAACATCAGCGCGCACCAGCTGATGCGCGCCGTCGTCGACACCGGCGCCGCGCAGGTGATGGTGCTGCCCAACGGCTATGTGGCCGCCGAGGAGCTGGTCGCCGGGTGCACGGCGGCCATCGGCTGGGGGATCGACGTGGTGCCGATCCCGACCGGGTCGATGGTGCAGGGGCTGGCCGCGCTGGCCGTGCACGAGACCGGCAGGCAGGCCGTCGACGACGGGTACACCATGGCCCGCGCGGCCGGCGCCGCGCGGCACGGATCGGTGCGCATCGCCACCGAGAGCGCGTTGACCTGGGCGGGCCGCTGCCATCCCGGCGACGGCCTGGGCATCGCGGGCGACGAGGTGCTGATCGTGGCCGCCGACGCCGTCGGGGCGGCGATCGGCCTGCTCGACCTCCTGCTGGCCTCCGGCGGCGACCTGGTGACCGTGCTGCTGGGCGCCGGCATCGAGACCGATGGGGACGTCGGCGCCGTCGGCGACATCCTGGAAGAGCACATGCACGACCACCACCCGGGGACCGAACTGGTCACCTACCGCACCGGCCACCACGGTGACGCGCTGCTGATCGGGGTCGAGTAGCGATGGTGTCGCTGTCCGACCGGCTGGACTACGCCGTCGGCGGGAAGGTCGTGGAGCTCCTCGACGAGGTGTTCGGCATCCGGACCGTCAACGACCTGCTGCGCCACTACCCCCGCAGCTACACCGAGGGCGCCAGCCGCTGGGACGCCGACGACGAACGGCCGCCCGCCGGTGAACACATCACCATCGTCGACACGATCACCGACACCGAGACGTTCCCGATGAAGAAGACGCCGAAGAAGGTCTGCCACCGCATCACGCTCGGCTCCGGGCGCAACAAGGTGACCGCCACGTTCTTCAACGCGAACTACATCAAAAAGGACCTCACCACCGGCACCAAGGTGATGCTCTCCGGCGAGGTCGGGTTCTTCAGGAACGTCATGCAGCTCACCCATCCCGCGTTTCTCCTCCTCGACACGCCGGACGGGAAGAACCGCGGCACCGTGTCCCTCAAGAGCATCGCCAACGCCTCGCACGCCACCACCGGCGAAGACATCGCGGACGCGTATCAGCGCCACTTCTTCCCGATCTATGCGGCCAGCGCCAAGCTGCAGAGCTGGACCATCTTCGCCACCGTCCGCCAAGTGCTCGACGTCCTCGACCCGGTGCCCGATCCCCTGCCCGAGGACCTGCGCGCGAAATTCGGCCTGGTCTCCGAGGATCAGGCGTTGCGCGACATCCACCTCGCCGAAAGCGAGCCCCGCCGTCAGCGGGCGCGCGAGCGGCTGACCTTCGACGAGGCCGTCGGGCTGCAGTGGGCCCTGGTGGCCCGCCGGCACGGCGAGCTTTCGGAATCGGGGCCCCCGGCGCCGCCGCGTTCGGACGGTTTGGCCGCGGAACTGTTGGGGCGGTTGCCTTTCGAGCTGACCGCGGGGCAGCGTGAGGTGCTCGGCGTGCTGTCCGAGGGGCTGGCGTCCAACCGCCCGCTGAACCGCCTGCTGCAGGGGGAGGTGGGCTCGGGTAAGACGATCGTGTCGGTGCTGGCGATGCTGCAGATGGTGGACGCCGGTTATCAGTGCGCGCTGCTAGCCCCGACGGAAGTGCTTGCCGCGCAACACCTTCGATCCATCCGCGACGTGCTCGGCCCGCTGGCGATGGCGGGCCAGCTGGGCGGTGCCGATCGGGCCACCCGGGTGGCGTTGCTCAGCGGTTCCATGACCGCCGCGCAGAAGAAGCAGATCCGGTCCGAGATCGCCCGCGGCGAGGTGGGCATCGTCGTCGGCACCCACGCGCTGCTGCAGGACGCGGTGGAGTTCGACAACCTGGGCATGGTGGTGGTCGACGAGCAGCACCGCTTCGGGGTCGAGCAGCGAGATCAGTTGCGGGCCAAGGCCCGTCCCGGTGTCACCCCGCACCTGCTGGTGATGACGGCGACGCCGATCCCGCGCACCGTCGCGCTCACCGTCTACGGGGACCTGGAAACGTCGACGCTGCGCGAACTTCCGCGTGGACGCCAGCCGATTACCAGCAACGTCATCTTCGTCAAGGACAAGCCCACCTGGCTCGGCCGCGCCTGGCAGCGCATCAGCGAAGAGGTCGCCGCCGGCCGGCAGGCCTACGTGGTGGCGCCCCGCATCGACGAGGACGACGATCCGGGCGCGCAGGAGCAGAACGCCAAGGCCCCCGAGACCGCCGAAGGCCTCTACGCCCGACTGCGTTCCGGCGAGCTGGCGCACCTGCGGCTGGGGCTGATGCATGGGCGGCTGTCCGGCGACGAGAAGGACGCGGTGATGGCGGCCTTCCGCGCCGGCGAGATCGATGTGCTGGTGTGCACCACCGTCATCGAGGTCGGCGTCGACGTCCCCAACGCCACCGTGATGCTGGTGATGGACGCCGACCGGTTCGGGATCAGCCAGTTGCATCAGCTGCGCGGCCGGATCGGCCGCGGCCGGCACCCGAGCCTGTGCCTGTTCGCCAGCTGGTCCGCGCCCGACTCGCCGGCCGGCCGGCGGCTGCGCGCGGTGGCCGGGACGCTGGATGGCTTCGCCCTGGCCGACCTGGACCTCAAGGAGCGCCGCGAGGGAGATGTCTTGGGCCGCAACCAGTCCGGCCGGGCGATCACGCTGCGGCTGCTGTCCCTGGCCGACCACCTGGAGTACATCGAGGCGGCGCGGGAATTCTGCGTCCGAACCTATTCCGAGGACCCCTCCGATCCCGGATTGGCCGTGCTGGCGGCGCGATTCACCGACACCGACCGCATCGAATACCTGGACAAGAGTTGAACCGCAAGGTGCTGTTGTGGTTGGCCGCGGCGGCCGCGCTCGCGGTGGTGGTGGCCTACCAGACGGTCGGGACCTCGGCCTCCCGGCACTCCGCGGAATACGCTGCGCGCGCGGATGTTCCGACGGTGCTGCCCGGCGTCGACGTGTTCGCGGGCATCGCGGTCGTGCCGGTGCGGCTGCACCGCTACGACTACCTGCGGGCGGCGTTCGGCGACGCCTGGGATGACGACAACGACGCGCCGTTGGGGCACAACGGGTGCGACACCCGCGACGACATCCTCAACCGCGATCTCGTCGACAAGACGTACGTGTCGATCAAGCGGTGCCCGGACGCCGTGGCCACCGGCACGCTGCACGACCCGTACACCAACAAGACGATCGCCTTTGCGCGCGGCCCCAAGGTCGGCGAATCGGTGCAGATCGACCACATCGTGCCGCTCGCGTACGCCTGGGACATGGGCGCGTACGGCTGGCCGGCGCCCGAGCGGCTGCGCTTCGCCAACGATCCGGCCAACCTGCTGGCCGTCGACGGGCCGGCCAATCAGGACAAGGGCGATTCGCCACCGGGCCAATGGATGCCGCCCAACGGGGCGTTCGCCTGCCAGTACGCCATGCAATTCATCGCCGTGCTGCGCGGCTATGCGCTGCCGGTGGATGCGGCGTCGACCGGTGTTTTGCGTCAGGCCGCCGCGAGTTGCCCCGCGGGGTAGCCGTCGCTTATGAACCCTCGTAGGTGTCGGGGTCCGGGCGCAGCCGGGTGCCGTCGTTGAGCCCGTTGATCGCATCCATGTGCTCGGCGGCCAACTCGAAATCGAACACGTCCATGTTGGTCGCGATGTGCTCTTCCTTGGCCGAGCGGAAGACGACCGCGTTGCCCAGCTGCAGGTTCCACCGCAGCAGCACCTGCGAGGCGGTCTTGCCGTATTCGCCGGCGATCGAGCTCACGGTCGGGTTGTCGATCAGCTTGCCCAGCGCCAGCGGCGTGTAGGACTGGGTGACGACGTTGTGCTCGGCGTTGGTCTTGCGCAACGCCTCCTGGTTGAGCAGCGGGTGCAGCTCGATCTGGTTGACCGCGGGGGTGACGAACGTGAGGTCGATGACCGTCGTCAGGTGTTCCTCGGTGAAGTTGGAGACGCCGATCGAGCGGGCCTGCCCGTCCCCGCGGGACTGGATCATTCCGCCGAAGGAGTTCACGTAGTTGCCCAGCGACGGGGCCGGCCAGTGAATCAGGTACAGGTCGACGTAATCCAGGCCCAGCCGTTCCAGGCTGGCGGTGCAGGCGTCCATCGCCCCCTTGAAACCCTGATCGGAGGTGGCCAGCTTGGTGGTCACGAACAGCTCGGCGCGCGGAATCCCGGAGGCGGCGATGGCGCGCCCGACGGCGGCCTCGTTGCCGTAGGCCGCGGCGGTGTCGATGAGCCGGCAACCGATTTCCAGCGCCGCCGATACCGCGCGTTCGGTCTCGTCGTCCGACAATTCCGCGACGCCCAGGCCCAGGGCCGGCATCGTGTTTTCGTCGTTGAGAGCAATTGAGGGTGCGGCGGAGCCCGACTCGCCAGTCAATTCATTCACCTGCCTGTGAAATTAATGGTCCGAGATTGTGCACCGAGCCGGGTTCCGCCATCGCGCGAGAAGATCAACGGCGTTCGGCGCCGAGTTCGAGGCGCTGCGTTCGAAATCGAACACGTCGAAGTTGCTCGCAATCCGTGAAGGCTTCATCGGCTTGGGGATCACGATATTACCGAGGGAGCAAATGCAACCTAATCAACACCTGGGCAGGTGTCCATCCGCGGTCTCCGGTACCCGGTGCGCCACCACGTACAGTTGGTCGCGCGGCACACCGGAATCGGCGGCCGCTCAGGGGTGAATTCACTTTCGTCGTCAAGCGGTGCCACGTTGTTTGAAAAAGGGGGTTGCCCATGACCAAGCCTCTGTCTGCCGCGCCAGACGTGCACACCGCAGCGCAGCGCGCGTCGGTGCCCTTGGCCAGTCGCATCCAGGGCGCCGTCACCAGCGCCGGGGTCAAGGTCATCCCGTGGATCCCGACCGCGGTGCGACGAGGGCTGGTTCGCGGCCGATCGGTCATCATCGACGGCAACACCCTCGATCCGACCTTGCAGCTGATGTTGTCAGGCCTGCGCGCCGTCGGCATCGACGGGCTGGTCGTCGGCGACGACCCGGCGGCGTCCCGGGCGCAGATGCACGACTCGACCGTGGGCTTCCCCGGTCCGCAGATCCACGTCGAGGTCACCGAGTTGTCGCTGCCCGGCCCGGCCGGGGACATCGGCGCGCGGCACTATCGTCCGGCCGACGGCGCGGCGGCCCCGTTGCTGGTCTTCTACCACGGCGGCGGCTGGTCGATCGGTGACCTGGACACCCACGACGCGCTGTGCCGGCTGACCTGCCGTGACGCGGGCGTCCACGTGTTGTCGATCGACTACCGGCTGGCCCCCGAGCACCCGGCGCCGGCCGCGATCGAGGACGCGTACGCGGCGTTCACGTGGGCATACGAGCACGCCGGCGAGCTGGGCGCCGCCCCCGGCCGTATCGCGGTCGGCGGCGACAGTGCCGGGGGCAACCTCGCCGCCGTCGTCAGCCAACTGGCGCGCGACGAGGGCGGCCCCGCGCCGGTGTTGCAGTGGCTGATCTATCCGCGGACCGACTTCACCGCGAAGACCCGGTCTCTGAGCTTTTTCTCGCGCGGCTTCCTGCTGACCAAACGCGACATCGACTGGTTCGAGTCCCAGTACCTGCGCCGTTCGGAGCTGGACCGCACGGATCCGCGCGTCTCGCCGGCCCTGGCCGAATCGCTGGCCGGGCTGGCGCCGGCGCTGATCGCGGTTGCGGGCTTCGACCCGCTGCGCGACGAGGGCGAGGCCTACGCCGAGGCGCTGCGGGCCGCCGGGACGGCCGTCGACCTGCGTTACCTGGGCTCGCTGACCCACGGCTTCGTCAACATGTTCCAGCTGGGCGGCGACAGCATGGTCGCGACCAGCGAGCTGATCTCGGCGCTGCGCGCACACCTCAGCCGGGTCTGAGTCGCCCGGCGGCCCGCGCCGGTAATCTAGAGGCGCCTTGTCCGATCGCTTTGTCGGCAGACCGACAACTCGCCTACCGAAAGATCAGGGAACCTGTGGCCGACAAACCCAAACGCCCCCCACGATTCGACATGAAGTCGGCCTCCGGCGGTAAGTCCGGCCGGCTCGTCCAGATCGGCGGTACCGCGTTCGTCGTGATCTTCGCGGTCGTCCTCGTCTTCTACATCGTGACGTCGAACCACAAGAAGCCCGCCGCCACCGGCGCGGGCGACACGGTGCGGGTGACGTCGAGCAAGCTGGTCACCCAGCCCGGCACCAACAACCCCAAGGCCGTGGTGACGTTCTACGAGGACTTCCTGTGCCCGGCCTGCGGCAACTTCGAACGCACCTTCGGCCCGACGGTGTCGCGGCTCATCGACGTCGGGGCCATCGCGGCCGATTACTCCATGGTGTCGATCCTGGACAGCTCGCGGAACCACAACTATTCGTCGCGCGCGGCCAACGCGGCCCGCTGCGTCGCCGACGAATCCCTCGACGCCTTCCGCCGTTTCCATACCGCGCTGTTCACCACCGACATTCAGCCCAGCGAAACCGGCAAGAGCTTCCCGGACAACGCGCGGTTGATCGAACTCGCCCGTGAGGCCGGCGTCGTGGGCAAGGTGCCCGACTGCATCAACAGCGGCAAGTACCTCGACAAGGTCACCGGCGAGGCCGCGGCCGCACAGATCAAGGCCACGCCGACGATCAAGATCAACGGCGAGGACTACGACCCGTCGACGCCCGACGCGCTGGTCAGCAAGATCAAAGAGATCGTGGGCAACATCCCGGGCATCGACGGCGCGGTCGCGCCGGCCGCCATGTGACCGGCGCGGTGTCGACCGAATCGGCCGATCCCAGCGCGGATCCCACCCCGGCCCCGGTGCCGGCGCCCAGCGCGTGGTGGCTGCTGATCGCCGGGGCGATCGGCCTGGTGGCGTCGATGACGCTGACGGTCGAGAAGATCGACATCCTGCTCGACCCGTCGTACGTGCCGTCCTGCAACATCAACCCGATCCTGTCGTGCGGCTCGGTGATGATGACGCCGCAGGCGTCGCTGCTGGGGTTCCCCAATCCGTTGCTCGGCCTGGTGGCCTTCACCGTGGTGATCGTCACCGGACTGCTGGCGTTGACGAAAGTTGTTCTGCCCCAATGGTATTGGCTGGGACTGACGGCCGGGGTGCTGGCCGGTGCGATGTTCGTGCACTGGCTGATCTTCCAGAGCCTGTATCGCATCGGCGCGTTGTGCCCGTACTGCATGGTGGTGTGGGCGGTCACCATGTCGCTGCTGGTGGTGGTCGCCTCGATCGCGTATCGCCCTGCGCTGCAGGCCCGCCAAGCCGGCCCGGCGTGGGTGGTGTACCAATGGCGATGGTCGATCGCCGCGCTGTGGTTCACCGCGGTGTTTCTGCTGTGCATGGCGCGGTTCTGGGACTATTGGTCGACGCTGCTGTAGGAATCTGGACGTGACCCGGATCATCGGCGGCGTGGCCGGGGGCCGGCGCATCGCGGTCCCGCCGCGGGGCACGCGGCCCACTACCGACCGGGTCCGCGAGTCGCTGTTCAACATCCTGACCGCGCGCCGCGAGCTGCGCGGCCTGGCGGTTTTGGACCTCTACGCCGGCTCGGGCGCCCTGGGATTGGAGGCGCTCTCCCGCGGCGCCGCCAGCGCGCTCTTCGTGGAGTCCGACCCGCGCACCGCGTCGGTCATCGCGCGCAACATCGACACCCTGGGGCTGCCGGGCGCGACGCTGCGCCGGGGCGCGGTGGCGGCCGTGCTGTCGGCCGGGACCGCCTCTCCCGTCGACCTCGTCCTGGCCGACCCGCCGTACGACGTCGCCGCCGCCGAGGTCGAGGCCGTGCTGGCGGCGCTGATCGCGCACGGGTGGGTGCGCGAGGGCGCCGTCGCGGTCGTCGAGCGCGCGGCCGGCGGCGCGCCGCTGCGCTGGCCGGCCGGCTGGTCGGTGTGGCCGCAACGCGTTTACGGCGACACCCGTTTGGAGCTCGCCGAGCGGGTATGAGCGGGCGTGTACCGTCAATTGCCATGGCGCCGCTCCTCCTCATCGCTAGCTCTGCATCGTCGCCGGCGCGTGCCATGGCGCCGCTCCTCCTCATCGCTTCGCTCTGCATCGTCTCGGCGCGCGCCATGGCGCCGCTCCTCCTCATCGCTTGCTCTGCATCGTCGCCGGCGCGTGCCATGGCGCCGCTCCTCCTCATCGCTAGCTCTGCATCGTCGCCGGCGCGTGCCATGAGCGGCGCTCCTGCTCAGCGCTTCGCTCTGCATCGTCGTCGGCGCGCGCTATGAGCGGCGCGGTATGCCCGGGCTCGTTTGACCCGGTGACGTTGGGCCACATCGATGTCTTCGAGCGCGCGTCGGCTCAGTTCGACGAGGTGGTGGTGGCGATCCTGACCAATCCCGCCAAGAAGGGCATGTTCGACCTCGACGAGCGGATCGCGATGATCAACGAATCGACGACGCACCTGCCCAATCTGCGGGTGGAGGCCGGGCAGGGCCTGGTGGTCGATTTCGTGCGGTCGCGGGGGATGACCGCCATCGTGAAGGGGCTGCGCACCGGCACCGACTTCGAATACGAGCTGCAAATGGCACAGATGAACAAGCACGTCGCTGGTGTCGACACCTTTTTCGTCGCGACCGCGCCCCGGTATTCGTTCGTGTCGTCGTCGTTGGCCAAGGAGGTCGCCATGCTCGGTGGCGACGTGTCGGAGCTGCTGCCCGAAGCGGTCAACCGTCGCTTGCGCGAAAAGCGCTCCGCTCGGTCCTGAACCGGGTCGATCGACGTGTAAAGCGTTCGCCTGCAATGGTTTTGGTCAGTCGGCTGGGGTATACGTACGCGGCAGCGCAGCGGCTACGGATTCCAAGAGCGTCGGGTTTGGACGAATGGCCGGCCGGCGCCGCCCAGCCTAATTGGTTGTCGGTGGTGGTTGGGGTTGGAAGGGGTCATACCACCACCAGTCGGCGCGTTCGCCGGTAGGTCCGGGGCATGGTGGGACAGCGGGTGGGGGTTGGGTTGGTGGGCGTGCCAGCGATCCTGGGCTCAGGATTTGGCCGTCGTCGTCGGTGACGACGAGTGCGTGGGCGGGTCCGCTGATGGTGATCTCGCCCCGGTGATGTAGCCGGTGGTGGTAGGGGCAGACCAGGACCAGGTTGGACAACTCGGTGGGGCCGCCGTCTTCCCAGTGCCGGATGTGGTGGGCGTGCAGGCCGCGGGTGGCACCACACCCCGGGATCGCGCACGTACTGTCGCGGTGCTCGAGGGCGCGGCGAAGCCGCCGGCTGATCACCCGGGTGGTCCGGGCGGCGCCGATGGGTTCGCCGTGGCGTTCGAACCAGACCTCACAGGTGGCATCACAGGTCAGGTATTGGCGTTCGGCCTCAGAGAGCAGTGGACCCAGATGCAGCGCGGCAACGCTGCGCTCGATGTCAAGGTGTGCCACCACGGTGGTGTGCTGCCCATGGGGGCGGCGGGTGGCCTCGGCGTCCCAGCCCGCTTCGATCAGGCGCATAAACGCGTCGATAGTCGTTGGCATCGGGGGCCGCTGATCCCCGGCGCCCTGGCCATTGTCGTGGTCGTGTTTCCACTCGGCGATCAGCGCATCACGGTGAGACGCCAACGCGGCATCGAATTTCGCCGCATCATGGTGGCCCAGGGTGATCCGATAACAGCTGCCCGCCTCGGTGGTGGTCGTGGTGAGCGCACGCTCAGGCTCGGGGCGGGGTCCTGGTTGGGGTCGCGGTTCGAGCTTGACCGCGGTGCGCAGCTGGTTGACCGTGGCGACCGGGCGTGTCTTATTGACTGTGTAAGGGGTTCGGCCTGAATGGTGGTGGCTGACCACCGGACAGGAGAGTTCCATTGCCGCAATCTGATTCGTCAAGAGATGATGCTGCCGCCCAGTTGGCCGAGTTGTTGCCGCCGGCGGCAGTCGATGCCTTGTTGGCCGACGCTGAAGCGTCTGGCACCCCGATTGATGGCCCCGAGGGGTTGCTCGCGCAGATGACCAAGGCGGTGCTCGAACGCGCTTTGGACGTCGAAATCGCCGATCACCTGGGCTATGAGCACGGCGATCCGGCAGGGCATGGCTCGGGCAATTCCCGTAACGGCCATGGCCGCAAAACCGTGTTGACCACGGCCGGGCCGGTCGAGCTGGAAGTGCCCCGTGACCGCAACGCCACGTTTAGCCCGGCGATCGTGCCCAAGCGCAAACGCCGCCTGGGCCAGGTTGAGGACATGATCTTGTCGCTGTATGCCCGGGGCATGTCGACGCGCGATATCACCGAGCACCTCGGCGAGGTCTATGGCGCCCGCGTGTCGGCGGCCACGATTTCGCGGGTCACCGACGTGGTCACCGAGGAGATCGCCGCCTGGCAATCCCGGCCGGTCGATCCGGTGTATCCGATCTTGTATATCGACGCGATCCGCATCAAGATCCGCGACGGCGGCGTGGTGGCCAACAAGGCCGCCCACGTGGTCATCGGCGTCGATGTCGAGGGAATCAAGCAGGTCCTGGGCATCTGGATCCAGCAGAGCGAGGGCGCCAAATTCTGGCACGGGGTGCTCACCGAACTGCGCAATCGCGGGTGCCGCGATGCGCTGTTCGTGTGTTGCGACGGGTTGGCCGGCCTGCCCGAATCGATCGCGGCGGTCTGGCCGGCCGCGGTGATCCAGACCTGCGTGGTGCATCTGCTGCGCTCCTCGATGCGTTATGCCTCCTACGCCGACCGCCGCAAGATGGCCACCGCGCTGCGTCCGATCTACACCGCACCCACCGAAGAGGCCGCCAAACTGGCCCTCGAGGAGTTCCGCGCCCAGTGGCGCACCAAATCCCCCGGAGCCATCGCTGTCTGGGATCGGGCCTGGGCTGAGTTCGTGCCTTTCCTGGCATTCCCGGTCGAGATCCGCAAGATCATCTACACCACCAACGCCATCGAATCGCTGAACTACCAGCTGCGCAAAGTCACCAAGGCCCGCGGCTCGTTCCCCTCAGACGCCGCAGCAATGAAGCTGCTGTATTTGGCCATCCGCAACATCAACCAGAAACGAGGATCAACACACGGACCAGGCACCTACCGCTGGACCGAAGCACTGAACACCTTCGCCATCCAATTCCCCGACCGACTCCCACTATGACCCAAAGATAAACGGCTGCAACACCTTACACAGTTATCTTGACAAGCCCTGGCGACCGCGGCCAGCTGCGCATAATGCTCATCGGATCCCTGGCCCGCGCCGGCGGCGATCACCCCGACCTGATCGGCCGACAACCGACCCTCTCGCATGCCGGCGGCGCAGCGGGGAAACTCCGTCAGCCGGCCCGCGATGGTGCTGATCGTGTGGGCGTTGCCCGAGGAACAGCCCAGCTTCCAGGCCACCAACGCCGGCACCGAGCGCGCCCCGGTCACACCCCACAACCCGTCACGATCAATCTCGGCCACGATCTGCACGATGCGCCCATCAATCGCATTGCGCTGACCGCTCAACTCCGCCAACTCCTCGAACAACACCTCAAGACGGTCGCTCGCAGTCACCACCACGGCCTCAGCAGATGCGATCGAAGACATGACGACATCATCGCAACTACCACCGACAAGTTTCGGCCGTCGATCTCCGCCGGTGCTCGACCGCCCGCGATTCACCCTGCGAAAAGCCTTCCACCTGCACTGAGTCTCGCCAGTCAACGCGAAGTCGTTGGGCAGCAACATCCTTGACGTGCCGACCACGGTGTGGAGTATCCAGCCGCTGCGCGGGTACCCGATGGCTCCGAGCGCGCAACGCCACGCCCAGCGAGGCGGAACGGGTCGATTACGCCACGGCGGAACGTATCTTGAAGATCTGATCCGAAGAAGAGGGGGGTTCGCGCGGTCGCCGACGTCAAAGGAGAACGGCAGCCATGACGGTAGACAATCTTTTCGACGTTCCCGAGGCCGCGACCAACCTGATCGCCCTGCTCGCCGACGAGGGAGTCGCGCACTTCTTCATCAACCCCGGAACCGACTCCGCCCCGATCCAGGAAGCGCTGGCGGCGGCGCGCGCGGCCGGCACGCCGAGCCCGCGGGCGGTGCTGTGTGTCCACGAGAGCGTCGCGTTGGCGGCGGCCATCGGACACCACATGGCCAGCGGCCGTCCGCAGGCGGTCATGGTGCACGTCGATGCCGGGACGCTGAACCTGGGCTGCCAGCTGCACAACGCCCAGCGCAACGGGACGCCCGTGGTGATGTTCGCCGGGCGCGCCCCCTACAGTTCGGCGCCGGAGGTCCGCGGCCACCGCGACGCCTACATCCATTGGCAGCAGGAGCAACTCGACCAGCCGGCCGTCGTGCGCAACTACGCCAAATGGCACATGGAGGTTCCCCGCGGGCGAGAGCTGGCCCCGATCGTCCGGCGGGCATTCCAGGTCGCCCAGTCCAGCCCGTCCGGACCCGCCTACGTCATGCTGCCGCGAGAAGCCCTGATGGAGCCCGGCAGCCGTGCGTTGCCACGCCGGCTGCCGCCGGCCATACCGCCCGGCCCGGACCCCGGTGCCCTGGGCCGGCTGGCCGGGATCCTGGTCGCCGGGCAGCGGGTCGTCATCGTCGCCTGCCGGACCGCGGCGGAACCCGGGGTCGCGGTCGTGTTGGCCCGCATCGCCGAGCTGCTCGGTGCGCCGGTGATCGACCAGGGCGACCGCGCCAACCTGCCGCTCGGGCACCCCCTGCACGTGGTGGGCGACGCCGGCCCGCTGGAAACCGCCGACACCGTGCTGCTGCTGGACTCCGAAGTGCCCTGGGTGCCCGCACAGCTGGCCCCGCCCGCGGATGCCCGCGTGGTGCAGATCGACGCGGACCCCGTCAAGGCCGGCATGCCGCTGTGGTCCTATCCGGTCGAGATCGCGCTGACCGCCGACACGCGGGTGACGCTGGTGCTGCTCGAGCAGACCCTGCTGCGGCTGGCCACCGACGAGCTGCGCGAGAAGTGGAGCGCGCGGCGGCGGGCGGCCGAATCCGATGTCGCGCAACGCCGCCGGGAGGCGACGCGCCGGGCCGCGTCCGACCGGCCGGCCGATGCGCCCGACGCGATGCTGGCCGCGCTGGGCGCCGCGCTGCCGCACGACGCCGTGGTGGTCCAGGAGGCGGTGACCAACCGGCCCGCCGTGGCCCGGCAGGTCCAGCGGCCGCCGGGGCAGGTCTTCGACACGGGCGCACCGGCGTTGGGCTGGGCGCTCGGCGGGGCCTTCGGGGTCAAACTGGCCAGGCCGCAGGCACCCGTCGTCGCGATCTGCGGTGACGGTTCGTTCAACTTCGGTGTGCCCACGGCCGCGTTGTGGTCGGCGCATCGCCATGACGCGCCGTTCGTGACGGTGGTCTTGAACAACCACTCGTACCTGGCCTCGAAGCTGCCGGTGATGGAGCTCTACCGGCAGGGAATATCGATGCGGGAGAACGACTTTCCCGAGACCCGGCTCACGCCGGACACCGACTACGCCGCCCTGGCGCGCGCGTGCGGGGGAAGCGGACGCAGCGTGACCACGCCGGCGGAGATGCGCGAGGCCATCGGGTGGGCGCTCGCCGAGGCCGACGAGGGCCGGTGCACCGTGCTCGATGTGCAGTTGCCGCAACCGTGACGCGGATCAATGCGCGTGGCCGGAGCGGTCGGCGTCGGGGGAGCCGCCCATCATGCGCAGCATCGGCAGGCCCCCGGAGGTGATGAACCGGGCGACGAGGACGATCGCGAGCACGCCGAAGGCGATGTTGAGCAAGGTCGTGTAGTTCCACGAGATCGAGGCCTCCAGCACGGTCGCGTTGCGTTGCGCCGGGATGAGATGCGTTGTGCCGAAGATCAATTCGACCAGGTATCCGGCGGCCACCATCGCGGCGTAGAAGGTGCCCAGCAGGGTCAGCATCATCTTGGTGCCGTAGTACTTGCGGTAGATGTTCAGGATCGGGAGGATCAACAGGTCGGCGTAGATGAACGCGATGACGCCCCCGAAGCTGATCCCCCCGTTCCACAACACCGCGGCCAGCGGGACGTTGCCGATCGAGCACACGAAGGAC
The DNA here is from genome assembly GCF_000364405.1 of Mycobacterium sp. H4Y. Lineage (NCBI taxonomy): Bacteria > Bacillati > Actinomycetota > Actinomycetes > Mycobacteriales > Mycobacteriaceae > Mycobacterium > Mycobacterium sp. H4Y. Next base: position 45,011 of record NZ_AKIG01000002.1, on the reverse strand, counting down.
ACGATCGCCACGACGGGGCCCACGAGCGGACCCCACAGCGCCGACCAGACCGGGTGATCCACCAAAAAGAAGCTCTGCCAGAACTTCTCGGGAACCCACGCCGCGACGGCCCCCGCGATCAACAGGCCCAGGACAAGGTCGCGCAGGATCGCCAGCCACTCCATCACGAACACGTGCGAGACCGAGGTGAAGCCGGCCGGGGAGAACAGCCGCCGCCAGAACGAGCCTTCTCCTTTGACCGACATGTCCATGGCGGCATGGCCTTCCATCGATCCGGCGATTCCCTTTGCGGCCTGATCGCGGGCCGCGTCGACGAGCCGCGAGCGCACGAACAGCCGGAACAAGGCGGCGAGCACCACGATCATCAACGGGCCGCCGACGAATTCGGCGGCGGTGAACTGCCAGCCCATCAGCAGCGCCAGGATGATGCCCAACTCCGCCACGAGGTTGGTCGAACCGATCTCGAACGCCATCGCGGCGGTGAAGTCGGCGCCCTTGCGGAACAGCGATCGCGCCAGGGCCACCGCGGCGTACGAGCACGACGACGACGCCGCCCCCAGCCCGGCGGACACCGCCAGGGTGCGCGGGCGGTCATCGCCCATCAGCGCCACGATCGTCGAGCGCCGCACCACCGCCTGCACCACCGCCGAGAGGGTGAAGCCGACGATCAGCGCCCACAGGATTTCCCATGTCATCGAACCCGCGAGCGTCAGGGCGTGCCCGATCGCCGATAGCACCGTCATCACTGAAACCTCCTGCGGTGAGCCGCCGGCGCGAGGTGAGTCTGTTCCGACGCATCGGACTATACCCCTTGGGGGTATGAGGGCGCCGGGCCCGATCGTCCGGCCGTTCCCCGGACCCTAGAATCGCTGGCAAATAGCCGGTTCCGGGCGCGTCGACGCAAAACCCGCACCGGGGCAAAGCCCGCAGCGGCGCGGCCCGGCGATGAATATGGACGAACCACCGCGCGCGGCCGTCGCCGCCGCGAAAACAGCGTGAACGGGCGCTTTCGCATGAAACTCACTGACCACGCCCACGCCGGCACCGGCGCGCCGGGGCGTTTAGAACACCGGGAACGGGCAAATACCCGACACACCGGTGTCGCCACCGCTGTCACAGAGACAACACCAGGCACACTGGTAACAACAGTTTTGCAGACGCCAGGAGGGTACGGCCGTGTATCGAGTGTTTGAAGCGCTGGATGAATTGAGCGCCATCGTCGAAGAAGCCCGCGGCGTCCCGATGACGGCCGGCTGCGTGGTGCCCCGCGGCGACGTGCTGGAGCTGATCGACGACATCAAGGACGCGATTCCTGGCGAGCTGGACGACGCCCAGGACGTGCTGGACGCGCGCGATTCCATGCTGTCCGACGCCAAGACGCACTCCGAGTCCATGGTCGAGTCGGCGACCACCGAGTCGGAGTCCATGCTCAACCACGCCCGCGCGGAGGCCGACCGGCTGCTGTCGGACGCGAAGGCGCAGGCCGACCGGATGGTGAGCGAAGCCCGCCAGCACAGCGAGCGCATGGTCGGCGAGGCCCGCGAGGAGTCGATGCGCATCGCCACCGCGGCCAAACGCGACTACGAGGCCAGCGTCGGGCGCGCCCAGGCCGAGGCCGACCGGCTGCTCGAAAACGGCAACATCTCCTACGAGAAGGCCGTGCAAGAGGGCATCAAGGAACAGCAGCGCCTGGTGTCGCAGAACAGCGTGGTCGAGGCGGCCAACGCCGAGGCCACCCGGCTCATCGATTCGGCGCACGCCGAGGCCGACCGGCTGCGGGGCGAATGCGACATCTACGTCGACAACAAGCTCGCCGAGTTCGAGGAATTCCTCAACGGCACCCTGCGGTCGGTGGGTCGCGGCCGCCACCAACTGCGGACGGCGGCCGGGACACACGACTACGCCGTGCGCTAGCGTTTCGTCGCCCGCCCAGCGGGCGGGCGAGCCCTGGAATTGTGCGGCGGGCGCCGTAGGATTTCCGATATGACGCGCCAGCACACCACCTCATCGACGCGCGGCGGTGCGCCTCGGCTATCTGGGCCGATGACGTTCGACATCACCCGGCTCGGGCGGCGACCCGGCGCGATGGTGACCGTGCGCAACACCGTGCCCAGCCCGGCGCGCATCGGGCTGGACATGATCGCGATCGAGGCCGGCGCCCCCCTGGAACTGGACCTGCAGGTCCAGTCGGTGTCCGAGGGCGTTTTGGTGACCGGGACGGTGACCGCGCCCACCGCCGGCGAATGCGCGCGGTGCCTGACCCCGCTCGACGGGACCGTGCAGGTGCGGTTGACCGAACTGTTCGCCTACCCGGACAGCACCACGGAGGCGACCACCGAGGAGGACGAGGTCGGCCACATCGTCGACGACACCATCGACCTCGAGCAGTCCATCGTCGACGCGGTGGGGCTCGAACTCCCGTTCTCGCCGGTGTGCACGCCGGATTGCCCGGGCCTGTGCCCCGAATGCGGGGTGCCGCTGGCCGCCGAGCCGGGCCATCAGCACGACCGCATCGACCCGCGCTGGGCCAAGCTGGCGGGCATGTTCGACCCCGAGGTGGACGAATCGCGGGGTGAGCGGTGAGCTCACGGCAGGCTCTGCTCGACGCCCTCGGGGTTGAGCTGCCCGACGAACTGCTGTCCTTGGCGCTGACGCACCGCAGCTACGCCTACGAACACGGCGGGCTGCCGACCAACGAGCGGCTGGAGTTTCTCGGCGACGCCGTGCTGGGCCTGACCATCACCGACGAGCTCTACCACCGCCATCCCGATCGCAGCGAGGGGGACCTGGCCAAGCTGCGGGCCAGCGTCGTCAACACCCAGGCGCTGGCCGACGTCGGGCGAAAGCTCTGCGAGGGGGGCCTCGGGGTGCACCTGCTGCTGGGGCGCGGGGAGGCGAACACGGGCGGGGCGGACAAGTCGAGCATCCTGGCCGACGGCATGGAATCGCTGCTGGGTGCGATCTACCTCGAGCACGGGATTGGCGTGGCGCGCGAGGTGATCCTGCGGTTGTTCGGCCCGTTGCTGGACGCCGCGCCGACGCTGGGGGCCGGGCTGGACTGGAAGACCAGCCTGCAGGAGCTGACCGCGGCCCGCAGCATGGGCGCGCCGTCCTACGTCGTCACCTCCACCGGCCCGGACCACGACAAGGAATTCACCGCCGTGGTCGTGGTGGCGGACACCGAATACGGCTCGGGCGTGGGCCGCTCCAAGAAGGAAGCCGAACAGAAGGCCGCGGCGGCGACCTGGAAAGCGCTGGAAGCGCTGGACACCGTTCCCGGCAGCTGAATCGATGCCCGAACTGCCCGAAGTCGAGGTGGTGCGCCGCGGCCTGCACTCCCATGTGGTGGGAAAGACGATCACGGCCGTCCGGGTGCACCACCCGCGCGCGGTGCGACGCCACGAGGCGGGGGCCGCGGACCTGACCGCCCGGCTCCTCACCGACCGGATCACCGGCACCGACCGGCGCGGTAAGTACCTGTGGCTGCTGCTCGACAGCGACGCGGCGCTCGTCGTGCACCTCGGCATGAGCGGGCAGATGCTGCTCGGCGCGGTGCCGCGTGCCGACCACGTCCGGATCTCCGCCCTGCTCGACGACGGGACCGTGCTGAGCTTCGCCGATCAGCGCACCTTCGGCGGGTGGATGCTCGCCGACCTGGTCGAGGTGGACGGCAGCGTGGTGCCCGAACCCGTCGCGCACTTGGCGCGCGACCCGCTGGACCCCCGGTTCGACGCCGACGCCGTCGTAAAGGTCTTGCGGCGCAAGCACTCCGAAATCAAGCGCCAACTGCTCGACCAGCAGGTGGTGTCGGGCATCGGCAACATCTATGCCGACGAGGCGCTGTGGCGGGCCAAGGTGCACGGGGCGCGGATCGCCGACGCGCTGACCCGCAAGCAGTTGACCGCCGTGCTCGACGCGGCCGCCGACGTGATGCGTGACGCGCTGGCCAAGGGCGGGACCTCGTTCGATTCGCTGTACGTCAACGTCAACGGCGAATCCGGATACTTCGACCGCTCACTGGACGCCTACGGCCGCGAAGGCCAGGGCTGCCGCCGCTGCGGCGCGGTGATGCGCAGGGAGAAGTTCATGAACCGCTCGTCGTTCTATTGCCCGAAATGCCAACCGCGCCCGCGTGTTTGAGTGTGAAGACTTGGCTTTGACGGTGACCACACGGTTGCGACACGCCGAGGGCGGGTGACCGGCTTTCACACGGGACGCCCCGCGTTCACACTCGACGACGCAATAGGTGCATCACTCGAAGATGTCACGGCGCAGCGTCCCCGTGGGCAGCGCCGGATCCACAAACCACTCGTGGCTGAACAGCGCGCCGAACACCTGGGGCGGCAACCGCATCAGGAGCCCGAACAGGCGCGCGCCCAGGCCCGAACTGCCGATCTGGGAACGGTGCGCGGCAAAAGCGTCCCGCTTCTGGCGGGCGAAGCGGAACACGTTGACCCGGTGGGTGATGGTCGCGCGCGGGGCATACGCGCCCCGGACGATGTCACGTTCGTACGGTCCGGGCAGCCGCAGCAGGTGCGCGAGATCGCTGACGCGAAGCAGCATTTCGCGCGGCATCGTCACCTCGAGCACCCGGGGAATCGCGGCGAGCTCGGCGGCTCGCTTGCCGACGTGGTGCACCTGCACATGATCGCGGTGGCCGTAGCCGCCGTTGGGCTGGTAGCTGAGCAGCAGATCGGCGCGCTCATCGCGAAGGATGGTGGCCAGCCGCCCCGCCGCCTCGTCGAGGTCCGCCCGCCCGAATCGGGTGCGCCCGGGCGGATCGGGGTAGAACAGCGGGCCGTAGCCGCTGTCGGCGTAGCCGAGGCACTCCACCCGCTGGGCCCCGAGAATGCTTGCGCTCGACCGCAATTCGCCCAGCCTGTTGCCGTCCTCGTTGTGCACCCGCCCGTCGGTCGCCGTGACCACGACGACGCGATGCCCGGCCGCGGACGCGCGCGCAAGCGTGCCGCCGGTGAGGACCACCTCGTCGTCGGGGTGCGCGTGGAACGCGACGACGGTGGCCATGCCAAACAGTATGCCCGCACGTCACGGCGCGGCCGGCCGGTAGAAATGAGCCATGGCCGAACTATGGGTGGAACGCACCGGAACTCGCCGCTACACGGGATACAGCTCGCGGGGAGCGCAGGTGCTCGTCGGCTCCGAGGACGTCGACGGCGTGTTCACTCCCGGCGAGCTGCTCAAGATCGCGCTCGCGGCCTGCAGCGGGATGTCCAGCGATATGCCGCTGGCCCGCCGGCTGGGCGACGACTACAAGGCGGTCGTCAGGGTCTCCGGCGCGGCCGACCGCGAGCAGGAACGCTATCCGCTGCTCGAGGAGACGCTGGAGCTGGATCTGTCGGGGTTGGCCGAGGACGAGAAGGAGCGCCTGCGCGTCGTGGTCAACCGGGCCATCGACCAGGTCTGCACGGTCGGGCGCACCCTGCAGTCCGGCACCACCGTCAACTTCGAGGTGAGCGATGTCGGATCCTGACGCCCGGCTCACCGCCTGGGTGCACGGGAACGTCCAGGGGGTGGGTTTCCGCTGGTGGACGCGGTGCCGGGCGTTGGAGCTGGGCCTCACCGGCTACGCCGCGAACCAGGCCGACGGCCGGGTGCTGGTGGTCGCCCAGGGGCCGCGGGAGGCCGGCGAGAAGCTGCTGGAGCTGCTGCGGGGCGGCGCGTCCTGGCCCGCCCAGCCCGGACGCGTCGACAAGGTCGTCGCCGACTGGTCGCAGCCCCAGGAGCGTTTCGAGGGGTTCGTCGAGCGGTGACGGCGCCTGCTTCTCGTGGCTGATGTGACCACTGTGACCAGTGCGTCGCCCCGCGACGCCGCCGGCAGATTTCGGCCCGGCCGACACCCCTCGGTGAGCCTGTCCGGGATGGTTTGAGCGGTAGTCTGGCTCGCCGTGTACCTCAAGAGTCTGACGCTGAAGGGCTTCAAGTCCTTTGCCTCGCCGACGACTCTGCGTTTCGAGCCGGGCATCACCGCGGTGGTCGGGCCCAACGGTTCGGGCAAGTCCAACGTCGTCGACGCGCTGGCCTGGGTCATGGGCGAGCAGGGCGCCAAGACGCTGCGCGGCGGGAAGATGGAGGACGTCATCTTCGCCGGGACCTCGTCGCGCGCCCCGCTGGGCCGCGCCGAGGTCACCGTCACCATCGACAACTCCGACAACGCGCTGCCCATCGAGTACTCCGAGGTCTCGATCACCCGGCGGATGTTCCGCGACGGCGCCAGCGAATACGAAATCAACGGCAGCAGTTGCCGTTTGATGGACGTTCAGGAACTGCTGAGCGACTCCGGGATCGGCCGGGAGATGCACGTCATCGTCGGGCAGGGCAAGCTCGACGAGATCCTGCAGTCGCGGCCCGAGGACCGTCGCGCGTTCATCGAGGAAGCCGCGGGCGTGCTCAAGCACCGCAAGCGCAAGGAGAAGGCCCTCCGCAAGCTCGACGCGATGTCGGCGAACCTGGCCCGGCTCACCGACCTGACCACCGAGCTGCGCCGCCAGCTCAAACCGTTGGGCCGCCAGGCCGAGGTGGCCCGCCGCGCCCAGACGATCCAGGCCGACCTGCGTGACGCGCGGCTGCGGCTGGCCGCCGACGACCTGGTCAACCGCAAGGGCGAGCGCGAGGCCATCTTCGAGGCCGAGGCCGCCATGCGGCGCGAGCACGACGAGGCCTCCGCGCGGCTGGCCGTCGCGTCCGAGGAGCTCACCGCGCACGAGACCGCCGTCGGCGAGCTCTCCGGGCGCGCCGAATCGGTGCAGCACACCTGGTTCGCGCTGTCCGCGCTGGCCGAACGGGTGGCCGCCACGGTGCGCATCGCCAGCGAGCGGGCCCAGCACCTCGACGTGGAGCCGGTGGCGGCGGGCGACACCGACCCCGACGCTTTGGAAGCCGAGGCCGAGCAGGTCGCGATCGCCGAGCAGCGGCTGCTGGCGGAGTTGGCCGCGGCGCGCACCCGGCTCGACGGCGCGCGCGCCGAGTTGGCCGAGCGCGAGCGCGAGGCCGCCGAGGCCGACCGGGCGCACATGGCGGCGGTGCGCGCCGAGGCGGATCGGCGCGAAGGGCTGGCGCGGCTGGCCGGTCAGGTGGAGACGATGCGGGCGCGTGTCGAGTCGATCGACGACAGCGTCGCGCGGCTGTCCGAACGCATCGAAGCCGCCGCCGCCCGCGCCCAGCAGGCCAAGGCCGAATTCGAAACCGTGCAGGGTCGCGTCGGGGAACTCGACCAGGGCGAGATGGGACTCGACGAGCACCACGAGCGCACCGTGGCCGCGCTGCGGTTGGCCGACGCGCGGGTCGCCGAACTGCAGTCCGCCGAGCGGGACGCCGAACGCCAGGTGGCCTCGCTGCGCGCCCGCATCGACGCGCTCGCCGTCGGCCTCGAACGCAAGGACGGCGCCGCCTGGCTTACCCAAAACCATTCCGGCACAGGTCTTTTGGGTCCGATGGCCAAGCTGGTCAAGGTCCGCTCCGGCTACGAGGCGGCGCTGGCCGCGGTGCTGGGATCGGCGGCCGACGCGCTGGCCGCCGAGAGCTTCGGCGCGGCCCGGTCCGCGGTCGCCGCACTCAAACAGGCCGACGGCGGCCGGGCCGCGCTGGTGCTCGGAGACTGGCCCGCCGATCACCCCGCCCCGCAGGCCGCCCCGGCGGGCGCGCTGTGGGCGCTCGACCTGATCGACGCTCCCGAGCGGCTGCGCGGCGCGATCACGGCGATGCTCTCGGGCGTCGCGGTGGTCGACGACCTGGACCGGGCGCTGGCCCTGGTGGCCGAGCATCCCCGGTTGCGCGCGGTCACCCTCGACGGCGACCTGGTGGGCGCCGGCTGGGTGAGTGGGGGCTCCGATCGCAAGCTGTCCACGCTCGAGGTGACCTCCGAGATCGACAAGGCCGGCGACGAGCTGACCGCCGCGGAGGCCCAGGTGGCCCAGCTGAGCGCGGCGCTGTCCGGCGCGCTGACCGAGCAGGCCGCCCGCCAGGACTCCGCCGAGCAGGCGCTGGCCGCCCTCAACGAATCCGACAGCGCCATCTCGGGAATGTACGAACAGCTCGGCCGGCTCGGCCAGGAAGCCCGCACGTCCGAGGACGAGTGGAGCAGGCTGCTGCGGCAACGCGAGGAGCTCGAAGCGGGCCGGACCCAGACCGTCGCCGAAGTCACCGAACTGGAAACCCGGCTGCGCAACGCCCAGGAGACCCAGCAGGCGCCGGCGGAGGAACCGGTGGACCGCCAGCAGATCGCCGCCGCCACCGAGAACGCGCGCAGCGTCGAAGTGGAGGCCCGGCTCGCGGTGCGCACCGCCGAGGAGCGCGCGAACGCGGTGCGCGGGCGGGCGGATTCGTTGCGCCGCGCGGCCGCCGCCGAACGCGAAGCCCGGGTGCGGGCCCAGCAAGCACGTGAGGCGCGGCTGCGGGCGGCCGCGGTGGCCGCGGCGGTGGCCGACTCCGGCCGGCTGCTGGCGCAGCGGTTGAACGGGGTCGTCGACTCGGCGTCCAAGATCCGCGACGCCCTGGCCGCCGAACGCCAGCAGCGCGCGACGGCGATGGCGGCGGTGCGCGACGAGGTGAACGCGCTGGGCGCCCGGGTGGCCGCCCTGACCGACTCGCTGCACCGCGACGAGGTGGCCAACGCCCAGGCTGCGCTGCGGATCGAGCAGCTCGAGCAGATGGTGCTCGAGCAGTTCGGCATGGCGCCCGAGGATTTGATCGCCGAGTACGGCCCGCAGAACGAGCTGCCGCCGACCGACCTGGAAATGGCCGAATACGAGCAGGCCAAGGAGCGCGGCGAGCAGGTCTTCGCGCCGGCCCCCATTCCCTACGACCGCGCCACCCAGGAGCGCCGGGCCAAGCGGGCCGAGCGCGAACTGGCCGAACTCGGCAGGGTCAACCCGCTGGCGCTGGAGGAGTTCGCCGCGCTCGAGGAGCGCTACAACTTCCTGTCCACCCAGCTCGAGGACGTCAAGGCCGCCCGCAAGGACCTGCTCGGGGTGGTCGACGAGGTCGACGCCCGCATCCTGCAGGTGTTCAGCGAGGCCTACGCCGACGTGGAGCGCGAATTCACCGAGGTCTTCACCGTGCTGTTCCCCGGCGGCGAGGGCCGGCTGCGGCTGACCGATCCGGGCGACATGCTGACCACCGGCATCGAGGTGGAGGCCCGTCCGCCGGGCAAGAAGGTCACCCGGCTCTCGCTGCTCTCCGGTGGCGAGAAGGCGCTCACGGCGGTGGCGATGCTGGTGGCGATCTTCCGGGCGCGCCCGTCGCCGTTCTACATCATGGACGAGGTGGAGGCCGCCCTCGACGACACCAACCTGCGGCGCCTGATCTCGCTGTTCGAGCTGCTGCGGGCGCGCTCGCAGCTCATCATCATCACCCACCAGAAGCCGACGATGGAGGTCGCCGACGCGCTCTACGGCGTGACCATGCAGGGCGACGGCATCACCGCGGTGATCTCCCAGCGGATGCGCGGCCAGCAGGTGGAGCAGTTGGTCACGACCTGATCGGCGGGCCGGGGCACGCCCCGGTGACCGACCGGCACCGGACCGCTTGAAACAATGTCAGCGTGTCCCAAGGTCTTTGGATCGCGCTCGCGGTCCTGATAGTTCTCGTCGTCCTGGTCGCGCTGGTCTTGGGCCTGCTGCGGTACCGCCGGCGGCGGATCAGCTTCTCGACGCGCGCCGAACCCGGGGCGATCGACCGCTCCGGCGGATACACCGCGTCGTCCGGCATCACGTTCAGCCAGACGCCGACCGTGGCGCCGCCCGAGCGGCTCGACACCACCGGGCTGCCCGGGGTGGGCGACGACGCCACCATCCCGCGCGACGCGCCGCGGCGCACCATCTCCGACGTCGACCTCCCCGAACCGGAGACCGTCGCGCCGCCACCGATCCCCGCCGCGCCACCCGAACCCGAAGCCCCGGCGCCCGAGACCCCGGCGCCCGAAACGCCGGCCGCCCCCGAGATCGAGGAGATCGCGCCGCCCGAGGGCCGCCTGGAACGGCTGCGCGGCCGGCTGGCCCGTTCGCAAACCGCGTTCGGCCGCAGCATGCTGGGCCTGATCGGCGGCGGCGACCTCGACGAAGACGCCTGGCAGGACGTCGAGGACACGCTGCTCGTCGCCGACCTGGGCCCCGTCGTCGCCGAATCGGTCATCGCCCAGTTGCGCGCCCGGCTGGCCGGCAGCGACGTGCGCACCGAGGCCGACGCGAAGGCCGTGCTGCGCGACGTGCTGATCAAGGAGCTGCAGCCCGGCATGGACCGGTCGATCCGGGCGCTGCCGCACGCCGACCATCCCTCGGTGCTGCTGGTCGTCGGCGTGAACGGCACCGGGAAGACCACCACGGTCGGCAAGCTGGCCCGCGTCCTGGTCGCCGACGGGCGGCGCGTCGTCCTGGGCGCCGCCGACACCTTCCGGGCCGCGGCCGCCGATCAGCTGCAGACCTGGGCGTCGCGGGTGGGCGCCGAGGTGGTGCGCGGGGCCGAAGGCGCCGACCCGGCGTCGGTGGCGTTCGACGCCGTCGACAAGGGCATCGCCGCCGGCGTCGACGTCGTGCTCATCGACACCGCGGGCCGGTTGCACACCAAGGTCGGGCTGATGGACGAACTCGACAAGGTCAAGCGCGTGGTGACCCGGCGCGCCGCGGTCGACGAGGTGCTGCTGGTGCTCGACGCCACCATCGGGCAGAACGGCCTGGCCCAGGCCCGGGTGTTCGCCGAGGTCGTCGAGATCACCGGGGCCGTCCTGACCAAGCTGGACGGAACGGCCAAGGGCGGCATCGTCTTTAGGGTCCAGCAGGAGCTCGGCGTGCCGGTCAAGCTGGTCGGGCTCGGTGAGGGCCCCGACGACCTCGCGCCATTCGAACCGGCCGCGTTCGTCGACGCGCTGCTCGGCTGACACCACCGCAGCGGCGCGCGGGACGTTAATCCCGCCGAAACACGACGGCACCATCGCCGAAACAACCATTGCGCAATCTTCTCGCAGGTCATCGGACGCATGTCCGACGTCCCATTGCGGCCCGACCGGAGGAGATTGCGAGTGACATACCCGATGCTGGGCCAGCCCAACACCGGCGATACCGCCTGGATGCTGGCCAGTTCCGCGCTGGTGCTGTTGATGACGCCGGGTCTGGCGTTCTTCTACGGCGGTATGGTGCGCGCCCGAAGCGTGCTGAACATGCTCATGATGAGCATCAGCGCGATGGGCGTGGTCACCGTGCTGTGGGTGCTCTACGGCTATTCGGTCGCCTTCGGCGACGACGTCGGCAACTTCATGGGCAAGCCGACGTCCTATTGGGGCCTCAAGGGCCTCATCGGCGTCAACGCGGTGGCCGCCGACCCCAGCAAAGGCACTGCGGCAACGGACATTCCGCTCGCCGGCACCCTGCCCGCCACGGTGTTCGTGGCGTTCCAGCTGATGTTCGCGATCATCACCGTCGCGCTGATCTCCGGCGCGGTGTCCGACCGCCTGAAATTCGGCGCCTGGCTGGTGTTCGCCGGCCTGTGGGCGACGTTCGTCTACTTCCCGGTCGCCCACTGGGTTTTCGCGTTCGACGGCTTCGCCTCCGAGCACGGCGGCTGGATCGCCAACAAGCTGCACGCGATCGACTTCGCCGGCGGGACCGCCGTCCACATCAACTCCGGTGTGGCGGGCCTGATGCTGGCCATCGTGCTGGGGAAGCGGCGCGGCTGGCCCACCACGTTGTTCCGCCCGCACAACCTGCCGTTCGTGATGCTCGGCGCCGGGTTGCTGTGGTTCGGCTGGTACGGGTTCAACGCCGGGTCGGCCACCAGCTCCAACGGCGTCGCCGGGACGACGTTCGTCACCACCACGGTCGCGACGGCCACCGCGATGCTGGGCTGGATGCTGACCGAACGCATCCGCGACGGCAAGGCGACGACGCTGGGGGCCGCGTCGGGCATCGTCGCGGGCCTGGTCGCCATCACCCCGTCCTGCTCGTCGGTCAACGTCCTGGGCGCGCTGGTCGTGGGCCTGGTCGCCGGGGTGCTGTGCGCGCTGGCCGTCGGCCTGAAATTCAAACTCGGCTTCGACGACTCGCTCGACGTGGTCGGGGTGCACCTTGTCGGCGGCCTGGCCGGCACGCTGCTGGTGGGCCTGCTCGCCGCCCCGGAAAGCCCGGCGATCAACGGCGTGGTCGGGGTGTCGAAGGGATTGTTCTACGGCGGCGGCTGGGCTCAGCTCGAGCGGCAGGCGATCGGCGCGTTCAGCGTCCTCGCCTACTCCGGTGTGGTTACGCTGATTCTGGCTTTGATCCTGAAGTACACCATCGGGCTTCGCCTCAACCCGGAAGCGGAAGCCACGGGTATCGACGAGGCCGAGCACGCCGAGAGTGGTTACGATTTCGCGGTGGCTACCGGCTCGGTGCTCCCGCCCCGGGTCGCTGTCGCGGACACCCGCAACGGCGTGAAGGAGGACCGAGTGGGCGACAAAGTGGAGGCAGAGCAGTCATGAAGCTGATCACCGCGATCGTGAAGCCGTTCACGCTCGATGACGTGAAGACCAGTCTCGAGGACGCGGGCGTCCTGGGGATGACGGTCAGCGAAATCCAGGGCTACGGGCGGCAGAAGGGGCACACCGAGGTCTACCGCGGTGCCGAATACTCCGTCGACTTCGTGCCCAAGGTGCGGATCGAGGTCGTCGTCGACGACTCCATCGTCGACAAGGTCGTGGACAGCATCGTCCGGGCGGCGCGCACCGGCAAGATCGGCGACGGCAAAGTGTGGGTCAGTCCCGTGGAAACCATTGTGCGCGTGCGCACCGGCGAGCGCGGAACCGATGCGCTATGACGCATTCCGTCAATTGCTGATTCGCCCCGGGCGGGCCGCGAGGGCATGACCCCGAACGGCTCCGATCCGCCCGGGCACCAAGCGGGGACAGGAAGCGCCGGCGGGGCAGTCGATTTGGCCGCCTCGCGGCGCCAACTGCTGTCCGAGGGCAGCAAGCTACACGCCGCCGAACTGCGGCACGCCTGGCTGGATCTGCACGAATCATGGTTGATGGCCAAGGCCGCCGAGATCGGGATCGACGACGACAGCGGCTTCGCGATCGTCGGCATCGGCGGGTTGGGCCGCCACGAGCTGCTGCCATATTCCGACCTGGACCTGATGCTGTTGCACGACAACAAGTCCGACGACGTGCTGGGCAAGGTCGCCGACGGGTTGTGGTATCCGTTGTGGGACGCCAACGTTCGCCTCGACCACAGCGTGCGGACCGTGTCCGGCGCCCTGGGTGTGGCCAATGCCGACATGATCGCGGCCCTGGGCATGCTGGACGCACGCCACATCGCCGGCGACGCGCGGCTGTCCGAGGAACTGATCGCGGGCGCGCGACGCCAGTGGCGCAGCGCAATTCGCTCCCGGATGGACGAGCTCGTCGCGATGACGCAGGCCCGCTGGGAGCGCTGCGGGCGGATCGCGCAGCGGGCCGAACCGGACCTGAAATCGGGCCGTGGCGCCCTGCGCGATGTGCAGTTGCTCGACGCGCTCGGCGTGGCCCAGCTCATCGACCGCCACGGCATGGCCCGCCCGGAGTCGCCGGGCGGCTCGCTGGACGACGCCCACCTGACGCTGCTCGACGTGCGCACCGAGCTGCACCGCGTGTCCGGGCGCGGACGCGATCAGCTGCTGGCCCAATACGGCGACGAACTCAGCGCCGCGCTGCACATCGGTGACCGATTCGACTTGGCCCGCAAGCTATCCGACGCCGGGCGCACCATCGCCTACCACGCCGAGACGGGGCTGCGCACCGCCGAGAACGCCCTGCCGCGCCGCGGCGTCTCGGCGTTGGTGCGCCGGCCCAAGCGCCGCCCCCTCGACGAGGGCGTCGTCGAATACGGCGGAGAGATCGTGCTCGCCCGCGACGCGCGACCCGACACCGACGTGGGCTTGGTGCTGCGGGTGGCCGCCGCGTCCGCCGACACCGGGTTGCCGATCGGCGCCGCCACGCTGAGCCGCCTGGCCGCCGGCGCGCCCGAGATGCCGGTGCCCTGGCCGCGGGAAGCGTTGGACGACTTACTGGTTGTGCTGTCCGCCGGCCCGACGACCGTGGCCACCATCGAGGCGCTCGACCGCACCGGGCTGTGGGGCCGGCTGCTGCCCGAATGGGACGCGATCCGCGACCTGCCGCCGCGCGACGTCGCGCACAAATGGACGGTGGACCGGCACGTCATCGAGACGGCCGTCAACGCCGCGCCGCTGGCGACGCGCGTGGCGCGGCCCGACCTGCTCGCGCTCGGCGCGCTGCTGCACGACATCGGCAAGGGCCGCGGCGTCGACCACAGCGTGCTCGGCGCGGGCCTGGCCCTGGATATCGGGCCGCGACTGGGGATCTCGCCCGCCGACTCCGAGACGCTCGCGCAGCTGGTCCGCCACCACCTGCTGCTGCCGGTCGTGGCGACCCGCAGCGACCTGAACGACCCCAAAACCATTGAGCGCGTGTCGAAGTCGCTCGGCGGCGATCCGCTGCTGCTCGAAGTGCTGCATGCGCTCACCGAAGCCGACTCCAAGGCCACCGGGCCGGGGGTGTGGAGCGAATGGAAGGCGTCCCTGATCGAGGAGTTGGTTCGGCGCTGCCGGCTGGTGATGGCGGGGGAGCCGCTTCCGGAGGCCGAACCGACTGCACCCCAATATCTTTCGTTGGCCGCTCAACGCGCGGTCCACGTGGAGATCAAGCCCAGTGGCGGTGAGCGGCTGGACGTGGTGATGGCCGCCCCGGATCAGCGGGGGCTCGTGTCCAAGGCCGCGGCGGTGCTGGCGCTGAACTCGCTGCGCATCCATTCGGCGTCGGCCAGCACCGACGCGGGTTTCGCGGTCGTCGAATTCGTGGTGTCGCCGCTGTTCGGTTCGCCGCCGGAGGCGGGCCTGCTGCGCCAGCAGTTCACCGGCGCGCTCGCAGGTGACGTCGACGTGCTGGGCACGCTGGAGAAACGCGATAGCGACGCCGCCGGCGCGGCGTCCACGCGGGCCGGTGAGGTTCAGGTCGGGGTGCCGGTGACGCGCTCGACCGCCCCGCCGCGCATCCTGTGGGTCGATACGGGCACCGCCGGCCAGCTGATCGTCGAGGTCCGCGCCATGGATCGCCTGGGGCTGCTCGCGATGCTGACCCGGGCGCTGGAGCGGGCCGGAACCGACATCGTCTGGGCCAAGGTCAACACGTTCGGGTCGACGGCGGCCGACGTCTTTTGCGTGACGGCCGCCTCCGGCGGGCAAGCCGGGCGGGACGCGGTCGAGCAGAGCCTGCTCGCCGCGCTCGGCGGGCCGGCGGTCGAGGTGCTCGAGGAACCCGTCGGCGACTAACCCCGATGACGCCGGCGATCACCGCAACTTCTGGGCGAATTCGATGACGTGGCCGTCCGGGTCGGCGATGTGGAGCGTCCTTTCACGCCAGGGCCGGTCCACCGGTCCGGTGAGGATCTCGGCACCGAGGTGCCGCAACCGTTCCGCCTCGCTGTCCACGTCGTCAACCAGGAAACCGATCTCGCCGCACGGCGGGTTGCCGCCCTCGCGGCCGATGAGCTCCGGCAGCTTCGACCGCTCGAAAAGCGAGAACTTGGTGTTGGCCGTCTCGAACTCGACGTAGCCGTCGCCTTCGATCCGTACCTGCAGCCCGATCACGTCGCGGTAGAACGTCACCGACCTCGTGAGCGACTCCACGTAGTGGATGACGTAGTCCACGCGACGCATGAAACACCTCGGCGCGTGCTAGCTCACCGGTCGCCGTCGGCCCGAGCCGTATCGAGGCGAACGACGCGCAATTCGCCGTGCGCGAGGCAGGCAGCATAACCGTGGTGCTTGCTGTAGAGCTCCCACGCGATGGCGTTGTCGTTGGACGGCACGTCGATCTGGTGATAGTCGGAGAACTCGAGATGGAGATCTCCGGTGTCGGACCAGACGGCACTCGTGCAGCTCGATCCGGCGAAATCGAAGAGCGGACGCAGTTGACCCGCCGGGTGGTTCGGGTCGATGGCGATCACTTCGGCGGGTGAGGTTTCGATGGCCGGCAGGGTCAGACGCATCGGTGCCGTGATCACCAGCTCGTTGTAGTCCTCGAAATTCAGCACCAGACCGTCGCGGAACATGATCCGCTGAACCGCACAGCCCTCGAGCCACTGCTCGATCACTTTCTGTTCGGTCATAGATTCCACTCTGGCCCCAATTTGGCACATGCACAACCGTGGTGGGCCATGCCGTACCGGCTCACGACGTCTCGGCGTTGAGCCGGCGGACGGCGTCGATGCGCGCCCGCAGCTGTTCGCGGCTCGCGGCGGCGATCGGGGGGCCGCCGCAGCGGCGCCGCAATTCGTTGTGGATCCAGCCGTGCGGCTTGCCCGTCCGGTGATGGGCGATCGAGACGAGCGCGTTGAGCTCGCGGCGCAGCTCGCGAAGCTGGCCGTGCACCGTGGCCGACGGGGTTTCGACGGCACCCGGCGATCCGGTCTCCTGGTGCAGCCGGGCCCGCCGCTGCAGCTGTTCGTCCTGGCGCTGGTGCAGCAGCGCACGCATCTGCTCGGCGTCGAGCAGGCCCGGGATGCCGAGGTAGTCGGCCTCCTCGTCGCTGCCCGCCGGCGCGGCGGTGCCGAACGATGATCCGTCGAAGATGAGCTGATCGAGCTCCGCGTCGGCGCCCAGCGAGGTGAACCCCTTGTCGAGGTCGCTCTTCTCGTCCTGCGTCTTGGTTGCGGGATCGCCGTCGAGGGGATCGCCCTCGGATTCCCGGTGCGGCTCGCCGAGCACGTGGTTGCGCTGCGCCTCCAGCTCGCTGGCCAGCTGCAGCAGGTTGGGCACCGACGGCACGAAGATGCTGGCGATCTCGCCCGGGCGCCGCGACCGCACGAACCGGCCGATGGCCTGGGCGAAGAACAGCGGGGTCGAGGCGCTGGTGGCGTAGATCCCGACCGACAGCCGCGGCACGTCGACGCCCTCGGAGACCATGCGCACCGCGACGAGCCAGCGGCTGGTGCTCGCCGCGAACTCGCTGATGCGCGCCGACGAGCCGGGGTCGTCGGAGAGCACCAGCGTCGGCGCCTCGCCGGTCAGCTTCGTCAGCAGGGTGGCATAGGCGCGGGCCGCGGTCTGATCGGAGGCGATGATCATGCCGCCGGCGTCGGGCACGTGCGTGCGCAGCTGGCGCAGCCGCAGGTCCGCGGCGGTGATCACCGCGGGCATCCACTCGCCGGCGGGATCCAGCGCCGTGCGCCACGCCCGCGCGGTCTGCTCGGCGGACAGCGGCTCACCCAGTCGGGCGGCGTGCTCCTCGCCGGCGCTGTCGCGCCACCGGGCCTCCCCGGAGTAGGCGAGGAAGACCACGGGCCGGACCACGCCGTCGGCCAGGGCGTCGGTGTAGCCGTAGGTGTGATCGGCCTGCGACCGCCGTATCCCGTCGGGACCGGCCTCGTAGGTCACGAACGGGATGGGGCTGTCGTCGCTGCGGAAGGGCGTGCCCGTCAGTGCGAGCCGGCGGGTGGCGTCGTCGAACGCCTCGCGGATGGCGTCGCCCCAGGTCTTGGCGTCCCCGCCGTGATGGATCTCGTCGAAGACGACCAGTGTCTTGCGCTGCTCGGTGCGGACCCGGTGCAGCGTGGGATGCGCGGCGACCTGCGCGTAGGTGACCATGACGCCGTGATACTCCGGCGCGATCCGCGGGTTGGCGTTGGAGAATCTCGGGTCCAGGGCGATGCCGTGCCGCGCCGCGGCCTGCGCCCACTGCACCTTGAGGTGCTCGGTGGGCACCACGACGGTGACCTGCTCGACCGCGCGCTGGCCGAGGAGTTCGGCCGCCACCCGCAGCGCGAACGTCGTCTTGCCGGACCCGGGGGTGGCCACCGCCAGGAAGTCGCGCGGCTGGCCGGCGAGATATTTGACGAGCGCCCTGCGCTGCCAGCCGCGCAGCACGGCGGTGCCGCTGTCGTCGCCGTGGTCGGTGTCGGTCCGCGCTTGGATGCTGCTGGCCGGCATCGACACAGGCCCCCCAATCGTTGCTGTTCGACACGGCCAGCTCGGTTGAGTGGCGGCTGTGAAATCTAGCACGCCAACGCTTTTCGATGTTGGAGCGACTCGACTCGCTATCGTGCGTGGGTCACCGCTTCGTGGGTCTGCAGCCAGTCGCGGATGCGTTCGGCGACGTCGGCCCAGCCCGGCTCGAGCATCATGTTGTGGCCCATGGAAAAGAATTCCGGCTCGGTGCCGTAGGCCCGCGCGGTGGCGCGCACATCGCCGGGGCTGACGAAGCCGTCGTCCTCGGCGCCCAGGACCAGGATCGGCGTCGTCACCCGCCGGGTCCGGACGCGGCGGACCATCGGATCGGTCATGGCGGCGCGCACGCTCTCGGCCCCGGCCTGTTGCCGGCAGGCCTCGACGATGTCCTCGGGTGTGTCGGCACAGAAGAGGTACTCGCGGGCCAGCGCCGGGGTGGCCAAAAATTTCAGCAGCGTGGGATCGTTCCAGGCTTCCATGGTCATCGACGGCCGGCGGCGCCAGACGCGCAACGCCATTTTGAGCACGCCCTGCGGCGGCACCGAGCCCACCAGCACCGCGGCCGGGGCGCTGCGCTCTTCGAGGTAGCGCTGGATCACGAACCCGCCCAGGGAGTGCCCGATCAGGATCGGCGCGCCACCGAGGTCGTCGGCGACCGTGCGGACGTCCTCGATGTAGTCGGCGATGGACACCTTGCGCAACGGCTTCGCGGTGGGGCTGGTGCCGTGCCCGCGCAGGCTCACCGCGACTGTGCGGTAGCCGGCGCCGGCGAAGAAGTCCTGGAAGTGTTCCCAGCACCACGCGCCGTGCCACCCGCCGTGGACGAAGAGCAGGGGCACCGGGTGCTCGGCAGTGCAGGACCCTTTGTCGATCAGCTCGAGCATTCGACCATTCAAACCCGTTCGCCGTCCCCGCGAGACTGAAACGACGTACACCGTTACCGGCGTGTCGTGTGCGTCGTTGCAGTGTCGCGTCGACGGGCGGCGCCGAGTCCGCCCCAACGTGCTCCACTAGGCTGGCGGGGTGTTTGAATCGCTGTCCGACCGATTGACCGGCGCCCTCGCGGGGCTACGCGGCAAGGGTCGACTGACCGACGCCGATATCGAGGCCACCACCCGCGAGATCCGGCTGGCGCTGCTGGAAGCCGACGTGTCGTTGCCCGTCGTGCGCGCCTTCGTCACCCGGATTAAGGACCGCGCCAAGGGCGCCGAGGTGTCGGGTGCCCTCAACCCGGCGCAGCAGGTCGTCAAGATCGTCAACGAGGAACTCATCGGCATCCTGGGCGGACAGACCCGCCAGCTGGCGTTCGCGAAGACGCCGCCGACCGTGGTGATGCTCGCCGGCCTGCAGGGTTCCGGTAAGACGTCGCTGGCCGGCAAGCTAGCGGCCTGGCTGCGCGGGCAGGGCCACACGCCGCTGCTGGTGGCGTGCGACTTGCAGCGCCCGGCCGCGGTCAACCAGCTGCAGGTGGTCGGCGAGCGGGCCGGGGTGCCGGTGTTCGCGCCGCACCCGGGCGAATCCCCGGGGTCCGGACCCGGCGACCCGGTCGCGGTCGCCGCGGCGGGGATCGCCGAGGCCAACGCCAAGCACTTCGACGTCGTCATCGTCGACACCGCCGGCCGGCTGGGCATCGACGACGAACTGATGGCGCAGGCCGCGGCCATCCGCGACGCCATCAATCCCGACGAGGTCCTGTTCGTCCTGGACGCGATGATCGGTCAGGACGCCGTCACCACCGCCGAGGCGTTCCGCGAGGGCGTCGGCTTCACCGGGGTGGTGCTCACCAAGCTCGACGGCGACGCCCGCGGTGGCGCGGCGCTCTCGGTCCGCGAAGTGACCGGTGTCCCAATCCTTTTCGCCTCCACCGGCGAAAAGCTGGAGGACTTCGACGTCTTCCATCCCGACCGGATGTCCAGCCGCATCCTGGGCATGGGCGACGTGTTGAGCCTGATCGAGCAGGCCGAGCAGGTCTTCGACGCCGAACAGGCCGAGGCCGCCGCGGTCAAGATCGGCACCGGCGAGCTCACGCTCGAGGACTTCCTGGAACAGATGCTCGCCATCCGCAAGATGGGCCCGATCGGCAACCTGCTGGGCATGCTGCCCGG
This sequence comes from Mycobacterium sp. H4Y, assembly GCF_000364405.1. Taxonomy (NCBI): domain Bacteria; kingdom Bacillati; phylum Actinomycetota; class Actinomycetes; order Mycobacteriales; family Mycobacteriaceae; genus Mycobacterium; species Mycobacterium sp. H4Y. Next base: position 24,921 of record NZ_AKIG01000002.1, on the reverse strand, counting down.
GGCCGGGCAGATGAAGGACGCGCTGGCCCAGGTCGACGACCGCCAACTCGACCGCCTGCAGGCCATCATCCGCGGCATGACGCCCGCCGAGCGCGCCGATCCGAAGATCATCAACGCCTCGCGGCGGCTGCGCATCGCCAACGGTTCGGGCGTCTCGGTGTCGGAGGTCAACCAGCTGGTCGACCGCTTCTTCGAGGCCCGCAAGATGATGTCGTCCATGCTCGGCGGCATGGGCATCCCGGGGATGGGCCGCAAGTCCGCGACGCGAAAGGCCAAGGGCGCCAAGGGCAAGGCGGGCAAGAAGGGGAAGAAGGGGGGGCGGGGCCCGACGCCACCCAAGGCGAGAAACCCCCTGGCCGCCGGGATGCCGGCCGGGTTCCCCGACCTGTCGCAGATGCCCGAGGGTCTCAACGAGCTGCCGCCCGGGCTGGCCGACTTCGATCTGTCCAAGCTGAAGTTCCCGGGCAAGTCGTGACCGGAAGAAACTAGCCGCCGTGCGGCTGCACGTGCGGGGCGTGGGACTGCCCGACGAGACCGAGATCCAACTGTGGATCGTCGACGGCCGCATCAGCACCGAACCGGTCGCCGGCGCCGACACCGTCTTCGACGGCGGATGGATCGTGCCCGGGCTGGTGGACGCCCACTGCCACGTCGGCCTGGGCCATCACGGCGAGATCCCGCTCGACGAGGCGATCGCCCAGGCCGAGACGGAACGCGACGTCGGGGCGTTGTTGTTGCGGGACTGCGGATCGCCCACCGACACGCGCAGCCTCGACGACCGCGACGACATGCCCCGCATCATCCGCGCCGGCAGGCATCTGGCCAGACCCAAGCGCTACGCGGCGGGGTTCTCGCGCGAACTGGAGGACGAGTGGCAGCTGCCGGACGCGGTCGCCGAGGAGGCGCGCCGCGGCGACGGCTGGATCAAGCTCGTCGGCGACTGGATCGACCGCGGCGCCGGCGACCTCGCGCCACTGTGGTCCGACGACGTCCTGGCGGCCGCGATCGAGGCCGCCCACGCCCACGGCGCCCGGGTCACCGCGCACGTCTTCAGCGAGGACGCGCTGCCCGGCCTGATCAACGCCGGCATTGACTGCATCGAACACGGCACCGGCCTGGACGACGACACCATCGAGCTGATGGCCTCCCGCGGCACCGTGCTGGTTCCCACGCTGGTCAACGTCCTCGAGAATTTCCCCGGCATCGCCGAGGCCGCCGCGAAGTATCCGGCCTACGCCGCCCACATGCGCGACCTGCACGCGCGCGGCCCGTCGCGTATCGCCGCGGCGCGGGAAGCCGGCGTGCAGATATATGCCGGAAGTGACGCCGGCACCATGGTCGCGCACGGTCGCATCGCCGACGAGGTCGAAGCGCTCAAGGGCATCGGCATGAGCCCGACGCAGGCGCTGGGGGCGGCCTGCTGGGACGCGCGCCGCTGGCTCGGCCGCCCCGGCCTCGACCACGGCGCCTCGGCGGACCTGCTGTGCTTCGCCCGCGACCCGCGGTCGGGGCCCGCCGTGCTGAACAATCCCGATCTGATCATGTTGCGCGGCAAGATCTTCCGTTCACCGGCGTAGCCGGCGCGTCGCGGTCGCCGCGGCCGCTCGGTGACGCAGACTAACCAGCGCTTCCGGGCACCGCCACGCTGCGCCGAAGAAAGATTGCGAGTGCTTGCTATCTATGTTAGCGTTCGGCAACGATGACCGGAAGGACGCCATGGCCTACGACGTGATCATTCGCGACGGATTGTGGTTCGACGGCACCGGCGCCGCGCCGCTCACCCGCACACTGGGCATCCGCGACGGTGTCGTGGTCGCCGTCTCGGCCGAGGCGCTGGACGAGACCGGTTGCCCCGAGGTGATCGAGGCGGCCGGCAAATGGGTCGTGCCCGGCTTCCTCGACGTGCACACCCACTACGACGCCGAAGTGCTGCTGGACCCCGGCCTGCGCGAGTCGGTGCGCCACGGTGTCACCACCGTGCTGCTGGGCAACTGCTCGTTGTCGACCGTCTATGCCGATTCCGAGGACGCCGCCGATCTGTTCAGCCGAGTGGAGGCGGTTCCGCGCGAATACGTCTTCGGCGCGCTGAGTTCGGGCCGGACGTGGTCGACGGCGGCGGAATACGTCAAGGCGATCGACGCCCTGCCGCTGGGCCCCAATGTCGGTTCGCTGCTTGGTCATTCGGACCTGCGCACCGCGGTGCTCGGACTGGAACGGGCCACCGACCCGACGATTCGGCCCACCGACGACGAGCTGAAAAAGATGGCGGCGCTGCTCGACGAGGCGCTGGACGCCGGGCTGCTCGGCATGTCCGGGATGGACGCGGCCATCGACAAACTCGACGGCGAACGTTTCCGGTCCCGCGCGCTGCCGTCCACCTTCGCGACCTGGCGGGAACGGCGCAAACTCATCAAAGTCCTGCGCAAGCGCGGCCGGATCCTGCAGAGCGCACCGAATCTTCAGAACCCGATCCTGTCGCTGATGTTCTTCTTGACCAGCAGCCGAATCTTCGGGCGCGGCAAGGGAGTCCGGATGAGCATGCTGGTCTCCGCGGACGCCAAGTCGATGCCGCTCGCCGTGCACACGTTCGGGCTCGGCACCCGGGTGCTCAACACCCTGCTGCGCTCGGCCGTGCGGTTCCAGCACCTGCCGGTGCCGTTCGAATTGTATTCCGACGGAATCGATCTGCCGGTGTTCGAGGAGTTCGGGGCGGGCACCGCAGCGCTGCACCTGCGGGATCAGTTGCAGCGCAACGAACTTCTGGCCGACGAGGCCTATCGTCGTCGGTTCCGCCGCGAGTTCGACCGCATCAAGCTCGGGCCGTCGCTGTGGCACCGCGACTTTCACGACGCGGTCATCGTCGAATGCCCCGATGCGTCGTTGATCGGCAAGAGTTTCGGTGCGATCGCCGACGAGCGTGGCCTGCACCCACTGGACGCGTTCCTCGACGTGCTCGTCGAAAACGGCGAGCGCAACGTCCGGTGGACCACCATCGTGGCCAACCACCGGCCCAAGCAGCTCGACAAGCTCGCCGCCGACCCCAGCATCCACATGGGTTTCTCCGACGCCGGCGCGCACCTGCGCAACATGGCGTTCTACAACTTTGCACTGCGCATGCTCAAGCGCACCCAGGACGCGCACCGGGCCGGGGCGCCCTTCCTGTCGATACAGCAGGCGGTGCACCGGCTCACCGGCGAACTGGCCGAGTGGTTCGGCATCGACGCCGGCACGCTCAGGGTCGGCGACCGCGCGGACTTCGTGGTCATCGACCCGGCCGGTCTCGACGAATCCGTCGACCGCTACCACGAGGAAGCGGTGCCGTTCTACGGCGGCCTGCGCCGCATGGTCAACCGCAACGACCAGGCCGTCGTCGCGACCGGCGTGGGCGGCGTCGTCGTGTTCGGCGGGGGCCGATTCCGCGACGGCTACGGGCAAACCGTGACGTCGGGCCGCTACCTGCGGGCCGGCGAGCGCGCCCGCCGACCACAGGGCGCCCTGGCCCAGAGCGCGTGACATGGCCAGAACCCAGCAACAGCGCCGCGAGGAAACCGTCGGACGGCTCATTGACGCCTGCATCGCCACCATCATCGAGGTCGGCTACGCCCGGGCGTCGGCCGCGGTGATCACCAAGCGGGCCGGGGTGTCGGTGGGCGCGCTGTTCCGGCACTTCGACACCATGGGCGACTTCATGGCGGCGACGGCGTCGGAGGTGCTGCGCCGTCAGCTGGAGTCGTTCACCAAGGGGGTCGCCGAGATACCCGCCGACCGGCCGGCCCTGGAGGCGGCCCTGGGGATCCTGCGTGACATCACCAGCGGTCCGGCCAACGCCGTCATCTATGAACTGCTGGTGGCCGCCCGCACCGACGAAAAGCTCAGGGAGACTTTGCAACACGAGCTCGGGCAGTATGCGGCGAAGATCCACGACGCCGCCCGGGCGCTCCCGGGCGCCGAACGCTTCCCCGAGGACACCTTCCCGGTGTTCGTGGCGCTGATGACCAACGTGTTCGACGGCGCCGCCGTGGTGGAAGGCGTGCTGCCGCAACCGGACATCGCGGCCCAGCGGATCCCGGTGCTGATGGCGCTGCTGACCGCCGCGCTGCCGGATTGAGCTGCGCGAGCAGACGCGAAAGCACGCGACACGCCGGGAAATTGGGTGCTTTTGTGTCTGCTCGCGGCGCTCGGGCGAGCGGTACTACAGCGAGCCGATGCCGGCCTGCGGGCTTTGCGCGAATCCCCAGTCGAACAACGTCGCCGCCTGATCCCAATACGACGGCCCGCCCTCTTTCACCAACCCGTACATCATGGCGATCACCAGCCGGCGGCCGCCGCGCGCGGCGGCGCCGACGAAGGTCTTGCGGGCGGCGTTGGTGAACCCTGTCTTGCCGCCGATCGCGCCGGGGTAGCGCTGCAGCAGTTCGTCCTGGTTGGTGATGAGCCGGTCGCCGTTATCGCCGGGGAACATCGCCGACGGCTCGGCGGTGATCTGCGCGAACACCGGATTGGCCATCGCCGCGCGGAAGATCACGGCCAGGTCGTGCGCCGTCGACGAGCCCGACCCACCGGGGCCGTCGAGGCCGGACGGCGTCGCCGCGTGCGTGTTGGTGGCGCCCAGCGAGGCCGCCTTCGCGTTCATCTTGGCGACGGTGACGTCGGGGCCGCCCAGCATGTGGGCCAACGTGTTGGCGGCGTCGTTGCCCGAGACCAGCAGCAGGCCGTCGAGAAGCTGGCGCGCGGTGTAGGTGCGGCCCGGTTTGATGCCGACGCAGTTGCATTCGACCTGGGTGTCGGCGACATCGGCGACGACGGTGGAATCCAGGTTCACCGAATCCAGGACCACCTGGGCCAGCAGCGTCTTGATCGTGCTCGCCGGCGGGTGGGCCACGTTCTGGTCGCGGCCGGCGAGCACCTGACCGCTGTCCAGATCGGCGATGATCCACGTCTGCGCCGGGCCGTCGGGGATGGGGATCGAGCCGATCGGTTGGCTGCTGTCGGCGCGCGAGAGGGGGACAGGGGCACCGAACGCGACGACGGCGAGCAGCGCCGCGGCCATCCCGGACACCGAGCCCACGAGCTTCCGCATGGGCCGAGAGTCTAACTTCCGGCCCTTGTCGGCGCGGATTTTCGTCTACTGTCCGATGCATGTTGAGCCTGGCCGAGATATCCGACCGCCTTGAGATCCAGCAGCTTCTGGTGGATTACTCCACCGCCATCGACAATCGCCGCTTCGACGACCTGGACCGGGTGTTCACCCCGGACGCCTACATCGACTACACGGCGCTGGGCGGCATCGAGGGGCACTATCCCGAGGTCAAGAAGTGGCTGGCCGAGGTGCTGCCCAACTTCCCGGTGTATGCCCACATGCTCGGCAATTTCTCGGTGCGCATCGACGGGGACACGGCGTCGTCGCGGGTGATCTGCTTCAACCCGATGGTGCTCGGTGGCGATAACGAGCAGGTGCTGTTCTGCGGCCTCTGGTACGACGACGAGTTCGCGCGCACCCCCGAGGGCTGGCGGATGACCCGGCGCGCGGAGACCAAGGTCTTCCAGAAGGTGATGTGAGGCTCGACCGGATGGTGGCCACCCGCCGCGCCCGGCCGGGCCGCGCGTGCGATCGCCACGATTTCTGATCGCCGCCCCTGGTCTGGCACAATAGGCGGCTGTCCGCCGAGCGATCACGCATCGCCGGCCGGTCAGAAACGCGAGGCAAAACCGGATCCGGGCATTCCCGCCCCGATCGCTGAATTGCAGCGTGACACACACAGGAGAAGTCGCTCAACCATGGCTGTCAAGATCAAGCTCACCCGGCTTGGCAAGATCCGCAATCCCCAGTACCGCATCGCCGTCGCCGACGCGCGGACCCGGCGCGACGGTCGCTCCATCGAGGTCATCGGCCGGTATCACCCGAAGGAAGAGCCGAGCCTCATCGAGATCGACTCCGAGCGCGCCCAGTACTGGCTGTCCGTGGGCGCCCAGCCCACCGAGCCCGTCCGCAAGCTGCTGCAGATCACCGGCGACTGGCAGAAGTTCAAGGGTCTGCCCGGCGCCGAGGGCCGCCTGAAGGTCAAGCCCGCCAAGCCCAGCAAGCTGGAGCTGTTCAACGCCGCGCTGGCCGAGGCCGAGGGCGGACCGACCACCGAGGCCGCGAAGCCGAAGAAGAAGTCCCCGGCGAAGAAGACCGCGAAGGCCGCCGAGGGCGAGTCCAAGGCCGAGTCCGAGGGCGCCGCGCAGACCGCCGAGACGAAGCCGGCCGAGGCGCCCGCCGAGGGCGGCGAGCAGGCCGAGTCGACCACCGAGAGCTGATCGCGGCGATGAGTACGGTTGTCGTTGACGCTGTTGAGCACCTGGTTCGCGGGATCGTTGACAACCCCGACGACGTCCGGGTGGACATGGTGACCAGCCGCCGGGGGCGGACGGTCGAGGTCCACGTCCATCCCGACGACTTGGGCAAGGTGATCGGCCGCGGCGGTCGCACGGCGACCGCGCTGCGCACGCTGGTCGCCGGTATCGGCGGTCGCGGCATCCGCGTCGACGTGGTGGACACCGACCAGTAGAGAACCCCGGTGGAACTGACCGTCGGGCGCGTCGTCAAAGCGCACGGGATCGGCGGCGAAATCGTCGTCGAAATCCGCACCGACGACCCGGACGCCCGGTTCGCGCCGGGTAATACGTTGCGCGGCAAGGCTTCTCGCGGTGGTGGGGAGCGGGATTTCGTCGTCGAGAGCGCGCGTGAACACGGCGGGCGGCTGCTGGTGCGGCTGGCCGGCATCACCGACCGCGACGCCGCCGACGCGCTGCGCGGCACCCTGTTCGTCGTCGATTCCGACGATTTGCCGCCGATCGACGAGGCCGACACCTACTACGATCATGAACTCGAAGGCCTGCACGTGCGGACGATCACGGGACACGACGTCGGTGTCGTCGCCGAGGTCCTGCACACCGCCGCGGGGGAGTTATTGGCGGTGCGGCGCGAATCCGGGGAGGCGTTGGTGCCGTTCGTGACCGCGATCGTGACGTCGGTGTCGCTGGACGACGGCACCATCGAGATCGATCCGCCCGAAGGCCTCCTGGATCTGTAGGGCCTTGAAAGATGAGAATCGACGTCGTCACGATCTTTCCCGCCTACCTGGACCCGCTGCGGCAATCGTTGCCGGGCAAGGCGATTCAGTCCGGGCTCGTCGATTTGGCGGTACACGACCTGCGGCGGTGGACGCACGACGTGCACCGCTCGGTCGACGACGCCCCCTACGGCGGCGGCCCGGGGATGGTGATGAAGGCGCCGGTGTGGGGTGATGCCCTCGACGAGATCTGCTCCGGCGAAACGCTTTTGGTGGTCCCGACGCCGGCCGGCGCCCTGTTCACGCAGGCCACCGCCGCGCGCTGGAGCGCCGAGAAGCACCTGGCGTTCGCGTGCGGCCGCTACGAGGGCATCGACCAGCGCGTCATCGAGGACGCCGGGCGGCGGATGCGGGTGGAAGAGGTCTCCATCGGCGACTACGTGTTGCCGGGCGGCGAGTCGGCTGCCGTCGTGATGATCGAGGCCGTGCTGCGGCTCCTCGACGGCGTCCTGGGCAATCCCGCGTCGCGCCATGATGATTCGCACTCGCCGGCGCTGGATCGCCGCCTGGAGGGCCCCAGCTATACCCGGCCGCCGAGCTGGCGGGGGTTGCAGGTCCCCGAGGTCCTGCTCTCCGGTGATCATGCGCGGATCGCCGCGTGGCGACGGGAGATCTCGCTGCAGCGCACCCGCGAACGCCGCCCGGAGCTGCTGGACCCAGGGGACTAGAGGCCGCGCGCCACCGCGTCGATGCGGCCCTCGGGAAAGATCGTCTTGACCGCGCGGGTGATGGTGTCCCGCGCGGTGGCGTCGTCGGAGGCCTGCAGGGACTGGACCACCATGATGTAGCGGCGGTCGGCCCCGATCACGCCCGTCGACAGGTGCATCCAGTCGCTGCCGATGCAGCACATCCAGCCCTGCTTGACGGCGACCGGTTCGGCGTACAGGCCGTCCGGGATGCCGAACCGCTGCGGGTAGCCGTCGACGCCGTTGGGGGTGGACTGGGCCAGGTCGTTGACGATGATCTTGGCCTGGTCGGCGGGCAGGCCCCCGGAGCCGTCCAGCAGCATCTCGTAGTAGCGGATCAGGTCGGTCACCGAGCTCATCGTGTTCCACCAGCGCCCGTCGCTGGGCGGGGTGGTGGACGCGAGGCCGTACCGGGCGGCCACCTCGGAGATGATGGCGGACCCGCCGCCCTGCCCCCAGAACCGCTCGGCGGCGCCGTCGTCGGAGGACTGCAGCATGATGTCGAGCGCCTGGCGGTCCTCGGCGCTCAAAGCGGCCTTGCCCTCGGCCTGGTGCAGCAACAGGTCGTCGGCGATGAACAGCTTCGCCACCGACGCGGTGCCCACGACCTGGCCGTTGCCGTTGGAAACCAGCTGGTGGGTGCGGCGATCGAGAATGGCCACCGACAGCGCGGCGCCGCTCGCGGCGGCCTCCTCGGTGGCCTGCTGGACGCGGGCCTGTAGCGGGGCCGACCCCGCGACCGGCAGCGCCTGGGGCGGCTGGGGCTCCTGCGGCGGTGTGGCGGCCTCGAGCATCAGCGCCGCCGACTGCGGTGGTGCGGGTGCCGGCCGCTGCGGGATGACCCGAACGGGCGCGTTGACCGGCAGGCTGTACACCTTGGCCTGAACCAACGCCTCGGAACCGGCGGCGACCACCAACGTCACCGCCGCGGTGGCGGTGAGCAGCGTCAGCGGCCGTACCCGCATTCCACTCCTTCCGCGCGACTTCGGACGTGACTTGGACACAGTGCAACGGCGGGATCCCTCGCGCCACCCGTACCGGCCGTCACGCAATGGTGCGGGTAGCGCGTTCCGACCCCAGTCATATGTACCATTCACCAGCGCATTCGGCTCGCAGCGAACCGCCTACTTCGTGTGATTTTCGCGGCACGCGCACCGTCTGGCACAATTGACCAGTTGTCTCCAGCGGCTGCAGGCCGCCTGCGCCATTTCCCGCCCGCTGCGAGATACGCCAGAAAGCCCATCGGCTCGGCGACCGCCTCACACCTACGTGTGGGTAGCTGCCGTCGGCCGCGACCTCAAGGAAGTGTCTCTCAGATGAACCGGCTGGACTTCGTCGATCAGGCGTCGCTGCGCGACGACATCCCGGTTTTCGGCCCGGGCGACACCATCAACGTGCACGTCAAGGTCATCGAGGGCGCCAAGGAGCGCATCCAGGTGTTCAAGGGCGTGGTGATCCGCCGCCAGGGCGGTGGCATCCGCGAGACCTTCACCGTCCGCAAGGAAAGCTATGGCGTCGGCGTCGAGCGGACCTTCCCGGTGCACTCGCCCAACATCGACCACATCGAGGTCGTGACCCGTGGTGATGTCCGCCGCGCCAAGCTGTACTACCTGCGGGAGCTTCGCGGCAAGAAGGCCAAGATCAAGGAGAAGCGCTGAGCCGGGACGCCTTGGCGGCGCTGGTGATTCGCCTTACGGGTTTCCGAAGCGGATCACTCGCCGGCTTGCCGGGCGACAACCTGTGCTGGCTACGCTGATCACGTGACCGACACCGCGGATTCATCTAACCCCCAGTCCCACGCTGGCGAATCAGATCCGAAGGTCTCTACGCGCAATCCGGAGACGCGCCCCGACGACGCCGACGCGGCCGACCGGCCGGTCCCCGAACCAGGTCAACCGGACCAGGCGTCCGAGCCCGCCGGCGCCAAGCACTCCACGCTGCGCGAATTCGCCCTGCTGGCGGTGATCGCCGTCGCGCTCTACTACGTCATGTTGACGTTCGTCGCGCGGCCCTACCTGATCCCGTCGGAATCGATGGAGCCCACGCTGCACGGCTGCACCGGCTGCGTCGGCGACCGGATCATGGTGGACAAGATCAGCTACCGGTTCAGCGCGCCGAGCCCCGGCGACGTCATCGTCTTCAAGGGGCCGCCGCCGTGGAACCTCGGCTACAAGTCGATCCGGTCCAACAACACCGTGCTGCGCTGGATGCAGAACGCGCTGTCGTTCATCGGCTTCGTCCCGCCGGACGAAAACGACCTGGTGAAGCGGGTCATCGCGGTCGGCGGGCAGACGGTGGCGTGCCGGGCGGAGACCGGGCTGACGGTCGACGGCAAGCCGCTGAAGGAGCCGTACCTGGATCGCAACACCATGGCGGCCGACCCGTCGGTCTACCCGTGCCTGGGCAGCGAGTTCGGGCCGGTCGCCGTCCCGGCCGGGCGATTGTGGGTAATGGGCGACAACCGGACGCACTCGGCGGATTCGCGCGCCCACTGCACCAGCGTGCCCGCCGAGGCGCTCAAGGGCGTGCTGTGCACGGGCGACCCCACCACGGGGACCGTGCCGGTGTCCAATGTGATCGGCAAGGCCAGGTTCATCGTGTGGCCGCCGTCCCGGTGGGGTGGCGTGGAGTCGGTGAACCCGCAGCAGACTCGGTAACCATGGCCACGACGTGGCCGCCGCGCACGGTGATCCGGAAGTCGTCAGGGTTGCGCACCCTGGAGTCGGCGCTGTACCGCAACGGGCTGGGCCCGGTGGCCGGCGTCGACGAGGTCGGCCGCGGCGCCTGCGCGGGCCCGCTGGTGGTGGCCGCCTGTGTGCTCGGCCCGGGGCGAATGGAAAGCCTTGCCGCGCTTGATGATTCCAAGAAGCTCACCGAGGCCGCCCGGGAGAAGTTGTTCCCCCTGATCCGCCGCTACGCGTTGGCCTACCACGTGGTGTTCATCCCGCCCGCCGAGGTGGACCGGCGCGGTGTGCACGTCGCCAACATCGAGGGGATGCGCCGCGCCGTCGCCGGGCTGTCCGTGCGGCCGGGCTATGTCCTCAGCGACGGTTTCCGGGTGCCCGGCCTGGCGGTCCCGTCGCTGCCGGTCATCGGTGGCGACGGGGTCGCGGCGTGCATCGCGGCGGCCAGCGTGCTGGCGAAGGTCAGCCGCGACCGGCTGATGGTGGCCATGGAGGCCGATCACCCCGGCTACGGCTTCGCCCTGCACAAGGGCTACAGCACGCCGGCGCACAGCACGGCGCTGGCGCGGCTGGGCCCCTGCCCGGAGCACCGCTATTCGTTCATCAACGTGCGGCGCGTCGCGAACGGATCGGGCACCAGGCTGGTGGCCGACTGCGATCCGGACCCACCGCTGCAGCGCGACGGATATCGGTGAGGAAAGATGGGACCAGGGTCCCGGGGACACCATGTGGGAGAAGGACGTCTGAGCGGATGAGTGGCAGATGAGTGCAGAAGATCTCGAAAAGTATGAAACCGAGATGGAGCTCTCGCTGTACCGCGAATACAAGGACATCGTCGGCCAGTTCAGCTACGTCGTGGAAACCGAACGGCGCTTCTACCTGGCCAACAGCGTGGAGATGACGCCGCGCAACGCCGACGGCGAGGTCTACTTCGAGCTGCGGTTGTCGGACGCCTGGGTGTGGGACATGTACCGGCCGGCGCGGTTCGTCAAGCAGGTGCGCGTGGTCACCTTCAAGGACGTCAACATCGAAGAGGTCGAGAAGCCCGAGCTGCGGCTCCCCGAATAGCGCCGTTCAGGCGTTCGGGGGCAGCTGGTTTTCCGCGAGGGCGGGCAGCTGGCCGCGTTGCTCGATCACCGCGCGGGCGACCTCGGCCAGCTTGATGTTCAGCGCCTGGGAATGGCGGCGCAGCAGGTCGAAGGCGTCGTCCTCGCTCATGTCGTGCAGCAGCATCAGCATGCCGACCGCCTTGCCGATCTCGCGGTTGCTGAGCAGCCCCCGGCGCAGGCTGGCGGCGTCTTCCCCCTTGGCGACCGCGTTGATGGCGACGCTCGCGAAGGCCGCCAGCACCGCCGCCCGCCCGGCGGCCTCGGCGTCGAACATGTTCGGGGTATCGCTGAACAGGTTGAGCGCCGCGCCTTTGCGTTTGTCGACCAGGAGCCGAAATCCCATCGCCCCCCGCACCGGTGTCTCCGCGACCAGCACCGCCGCCAGCTTGGGCCACATCGACGGCGTGGTGAGGTCGGGCTCGATCTGGGGCGTCTCCTCCTCGATCGCATCGATGCACGGGCCGTCGCCGGCGCGGCGTTCCAGCTCGTCGACCTGCTGCGCCAGCCGGTCGCTGGCGCCGACGGTGACGTACCGGTCGTTCTCGCGCACCATCAGGCTGGCGTGGTCGCAGCCGCGGATGGCCAGGGTGGCGGCGACACAGATGGCCGCGTACATCTCGTTGGCATCCGAGCCCCGGTAGATGATTTCGGCCAGAGCTGCGAAAACCGTCGCGGGGTCGGCTTTCTCCCCACCAGTCGGGAGCGCCCCCGCGCGGGCTTTCGGGTCCTCCGCCATGTTGTTGCCTCGTTTCTTGCGGTGTCGACGGCGTAGCCTGTCGATCGCGGTAGATTATCGGCCGCCGACCCAACCCTTACACGCGGTTTGGTCCGGTTGCAGCGGATCGGCGCATGCTGCCGGCCGCCGTCGACCGGTGTGACGTTCCCCGGGCGGAGTTTCGGCTGGCCGCGGACGGGAAGGACGTCTGAATGGGTGTGACCGTCGCGGTGACCGGACCCACCGGCGAGATCGGGATCTCCGCGGTGACGGCGCTGGAGCGCGAACCCGCCGTCGACGCCGTGATCGGGATGGCCCGCCGGCCGTTTGACCCGTCGTCACGAGGCTGGCTGAAGACCACCTATCAGCAGGGCGACATCCTGGACCGCCAGGCCGTCGACGCCCTGGTTGCTCGGGCCGACGTGGTGATCCATCTCGCCTTCATCATCATGGGCTCGCGCGACGAGAGCGCCCGCGTCAATCTGCAAGGGACCCGCAACGTCTTCGAAGCGACGGTGGCCGCCGAGCGGCCGCGGCGCCTGGTGTACACCTCGTCGGTGGCGGCCTACGGCTACCACTCCGACAACCCCGTCCCGCTGACCGAGGACGTGCCGGTGCGGGGGTCCGCCGAGCATTACTACTCCGCACAGAAGGCCGCGTGCGAGGCGATGCTCGCAGACATCACGAAGGATTCGGCGCTGGAGATCTTCGTCTTGCGCCCGTGTGTGGTCGCCGGGTCCAACGCCACCGCCCTCGCCGACGCCATGCCGTGGAATCAGCTGCCCGGCCCGCTGCGCGCCATTGTCAAGGCACTCAAGGCCGTTCCGATGCTGAAGCCGGTGGTGCCGGATCCGGGTTTCCCGCTGCAACTGGTTCACCACGACGATGTCGCGTCCGCGATCGCGCTGGCGGCGACCGCCCCGGCGCCGCCGGGGGCCTACAACATCGCCGGTGACGGCGTGGTGTCGGTGGCCGACGTGGCCAAGGCGTTGGGCGGGCGGCCGGTACGGGTCCCCGCCGTCGCGGCTTCAGCGGCGTCGGCGGCGATCTCGCGGGTTCCGCTGGTGCCGTCCATGCTGGAATGGCTGCACACCGCGCGCACGTCGATGGTCATGGACACCACCAAGGCCAAGACCCAGCTGGGCTGGCGGCCCGTTCACACCTCGGCGCAGGCCTTGGCGGCGCTGGCCGGTGCGGTCTGAGACGGTCTGGGCCGGTCTGGGACCGGAGAGCGCGCCGCCGGGCCGCCAGGCGGTAATTTGTTGCTGTGAGGTCTCACCGTTCGGCCGTGTCTAGGCCTGCCGCCGCCGATTACGACGAACACGCGGTCACCGTCACGCCGCGTAAGCGCGAGGCGGCGGGCGTTCGGGCGGTGATGGTCTCGTTGCAGCGGGGGTTCGAGCAGATGGGCGCGCTGCGCACCGCCGCGGCGCTGGCCCGGCTCAACCAGCGCAACGGCTTCGACTGCCCCGGCTGCGCGTGGCCCGAGGAGCCGGGTGGGCGCAAGGTGGCCGAGTTCTGCGAGAACGGCGCCAAGGCCGTCGCCGAGGAGGCCACGAAACGTACTGTCACGCCGGAATTCTTCGCCCGGCACTCGATCGCCGAGCTGTCGGCGAAGCCCGAGTATTGGCTGTCCCAACAGGGCAGGCTCACCGAGCCCATGGTGCTGCGCCCCGGCGACGACCACTACCGGCCGATCGGCTGGGACGACGCCTACCGCTTGATCGCCGATCAGTTGGCCGGCCTGGGCAGCCCCGATGAGGCGGTGTTCTACACGTCGGGCCGCACCAGCAACGAGGCCGCGTTCTGCTATCAGCTACTGGTCCGGTGCTTCGGCACCAACAACCTGCCGGACTGCTCCAACATGTGCCACGAGTCCTCGGGCTCGGCGCTCACCGAGTCGATCGGAATCGGAAAGGGCTCGGTCACCGTCGAGGACGTCGAGCTTGCCGACCTGATCGTCATCGCCGGACAAAACCCGGGCACCAACCACCCGCGGATGTTGTCGGTGTTGGAGAAGGCAAAGGCCAACGGCGCCAAGATCATTGCGGTGAACCCGCTGCCCGAGGCCGGATTGATCCGGTTCAAAGACCCGCAGAAGGTGCGCGGCGTCGTCGGCCACGGCATCCCGATCGCCGACGAATTCGTGCAGATCCGTCTCGGCGGTGACATGGCGCTGTTCGCCGGGCTGGGCAGGCTGCTGCTCGAGGCCGACGACCGCGCCCCGGGAACCGTCATCGACACCGCGTTCGTCGAGGCGCACTGCGCCGGGTTCGACGAGTACCGGCGTCGGACCGTCGACATCGACCTGGACGACGTGTTCGCCGCCACCGGGATCGAGCGCCGGCAGCTCGACCGCGTCGCCGCCATGCTGATGGCGTCGCGGCGCACGGTGGTGTGCTGGGCGATGGGCCTGACCCAGCACGCCCACGCGGTCGCCACCATCGGCGAGATCACCAACGTGCTGCTGCTGCGCGGCATGATCGGCAAGCCGGGCGCGGGAGTCTGCCCCGTCCGTGGGCATTCCAATGTGCAGGGCGATCGGACGATGGGCATCTGGGAGCAGATGCCCGAGGAGTTTCTGGCCGCCCTGGATCGTCGGTTCGGCATCACCACTCCCCGCAAGCACGGGTATGACACCGTGGCTGCGATCCGGGCGATGCGCGACGGGCGGGCCAAGGTGTTCGTGGGTATGGGTGGTAACTTCGCGTCGGCCACCCCCGATACCGTCGTCACCGAGGCCGCCTTGCGCAATTGCGCGCTGACCGTGCAGATCTCGACCAAACTCAACCGCAGCCACCTGGTGCACGGGAACACCGCGCTGATCCTGCCGACACTCGGGCGCACCGACCGTGACATTCGTGACGGTCGGAAACAGGTTGTCTCGGTTGAGGATTCGATGTCAATGGTGCACTTGTCACGCGGCAGGCTGCGCCCACCGAGCGACCAGCTGCGCAGCGAGGTGGAAATCGTCTGCCAGCTGGCCCTAACGATTCTCGGTGCGGCGCACCCGGTTCCGTGGGAAAGCTTCGCGGCCGACTACGACACCATCCGCGACGCGATCGCCGCGGTGGTCCCCGGCTGCACCGATTACAATCGCAAGGTGCGTCAGCCCGACGGGTTCCAGCTCCCGCACCCGCCGCGAGACACACGTGAATTCCACACCAGCACGGGGCGGGCCAACTTCGCGATCAACCCGCTGCAGTGGGTGCCGGTGCCGCCGGGCCGACTGGTGCTGCAGACGATACGCAGCCACGACCAGTACAACACCACGATCTACGGCCTCGACGACCGTTACCGCGGGGTCAAGGGCGGGCGTCGGGTGGTGTTCGTCAACCCCGCCGACATCGAAGCCCTCGGCCTGACCGAGGGCGAGCGGGTCGACCTGGTGTCGGAGTGGACGGACGCCGACGGCGGGCTTCAGGAGCGGCGCGCGAAAGACTTTCTGGTGGTTGCGTATTCCACTCCGGCCGGTAATGCCGCGGCCTACTACCCGGAGACCAATTCGCTTGTTCCACTGGATCACACGGCGGCGAAATCGAACACGCCGGTGTCGAAAGCCGTCGTCATCAGGGTGGAGCCCGCGACGGCCGCGTTGCCGGCTACCGGCGGTGAAATGGCGTAGTGGGGCACGTAACGTCGCGTCGCCGGGTGACGCATCTGAGGGCCGAGAAGGCGACCACCCGGGCGGAAACCCTGGTGGTCGAGGAGCCTTTGGAGATCCGGGTCGACGGGGTGGCGGTCACCGTGACGATGCGCACGCCGGGATCGGATATCGAACTCGCCCAAGGCTTTCTGCTCACCGAGGGGGTCATCGGTGGCCGTGACGACGTGCACACCATCCGCTACTGCGCCGGGCGTGGCGATGACGGCGCGAACACGTACAACGTGCTGGACGTGACGCTGGCGCCCGGTGTTCCCAAACCGGACCTCGATGTCACCCGCAACTTCTACACCACCTCGTCGTGCGGGGTGTGCGGCAAGGCTTCGCTGGATGCGGTGCGGTTGGTCAGCCGGTTCACTCCGGGCGCCGATCCCGCCACTGTCGCGGCGAGCATGTTGAAAACGATGCCCGGCCAACTTCGTTCCGCACAAAAGGTTTTCGACAGCACCGGGGGGCTGCACGCGGCGGCGCTGTTCGGCGTCGACGGCGAGATGCTGGTGGTGCGCGAGGACGTCGGCAGGCACAACGCGGTCGACAAGGTGATCGGCTGGGCGTTGGAGCATCAGCGGATACCGCTGCAGGCCTGCGTGCTGCTGGTCAGTGGGCGGGCGTCGTTCGAGCTGACCCAAAAGGCCGTGATGGCGGGGATTCCGGTGCTGGCGGCCGTGTCCGCGCCGTCGTCGCTGGCGGTTTCGCTGGCCGAGGAGTCCGGCATCACGCTGGTGGCGTTTTTGCGGGAGGATTCGATGAACATCTACACCCGGGCCGACCGCATCACGTAACCCGATGGGTGCCGCGCCATCGGCTGTGGATGGATGCCGCACTGGGGATAACCGGCCGGTGCGGGCGGGTGCGGGCGCCGGTGGCGGCCCGCTCCGTCGGGGCCGCCGGGCACGGTGGCTCGCATGACGACCGAAACGACGATGACCCGGATCCAGCTGGGGGCGATGGGCGAGGCGCTCGCCGTGGATCATCTGACGCGGGCGGGATTACGGATCCTGCACCGCAATTGGCGCTGCCGCTACGGCGAACTCGACATCATCGCCTGCGACGACGCCGGCACGGCGGTGTTCGTCGAGGTCAAGACCCGCACCGGTGACGGTTACGGGGGGCTGGCTCATGCCGTCACCCCGCGCAAGGTCCGGCGGCTGCGCCGGCTGGCCGGGCTGTGGCTGGCCGGCCAGGATCGGCGATGGGCGGCGATCCGCATCGATGTGATCGGGGTGCGGGTCGGGCGCCGCCGCACCCCCGAGATCACCCATCTGCAAGGGATCGGCTGATGGCGCTGGGGCGCGCGTTCTCCGTCGCGGTGCGCGGCGTGGACGGGGAGATCGTGGAAATCGAGGCCGACATCGCTTCCGGACTGCCGGGCGTGCACCTGGTGGGCCTGCCCGACGCCGCGCTGCAGGAGTCGCGCGACCGGGTCCGGGCCGCGGTCGCCAATTGCGGCAACGCCTGGCCGCAGGCCCGGCTCACATTGGCGTTGTCGCCGGCGACGTTGCCGAAGATGGGGTCCGTCTACGACATCGCGCTGGCCGCCGCGGTGCTGTCGGCGCAGCGGAAGAACCCGTGGGACCGACTGGAGAAAACGGTGCTGCTGGGCGAGCTGTCGCTGGACGGACGGGTCCGGCCGGTGCGCGGAGTGCTGCCCGCGGTGCTGGCCGCCAAACGGGACGGATGGCCGGCCGTGGTGGTCCCGATGGACAACCTCGCCGAGGCGAGCCTGGTGGACGGCATCGATGTGTGGGGCGTGCGGACCCTGGGTCAGTTGCAGAAATGGCTCGGCGGCACCGGCGTCCTGGACAACCGGATCCATGCGGACGGCACGGCTGAGGAACCGGTGGTGGATCTGGTCGACGTGATCGGACAGGCGCAAGCGCGGTTCGCGGTGGAGCTGGCCGCCGCCGGGGCGCACCACCTGATGCTTACCGGCCCGCCGGGAGTGGGCAAAACGATGCTCGCGCAACGCCTTCCGGGCCTGCTCCCGCCGTTGACGGAGAGCGAGTCGCTGGAAGTCACCGCGATCCACTCGGTGGCCGGGTTGCTGTCGGGGGACACGCCGTTGATCACCCGGCCGCCGTTCGTGGCGCCGCATCACAGTTCCAGCGTCGCGGCGCTGGTCGGCGGCGGCTCCGGGATGGCCCGCCCGGGCGCTGTCAGCCGGGCTCATCGTGGGGTGCTCTTCCTCGACGAGTGCGCCGAGATCCGGGTTAGCGCGTTGGAGGCCCTGCGAACACCGTTGGAGGACGGCGAAATTCGCCTCGCCCGCCGCGACGGCGTGGCGTGCTATCCGGCCCGGTTCCAACTGGTGCTGGCCGCCAACTTGTGCCCCTGCGCGCCGGCCGATCCGCAGGACTGCATGTGCCCGGCGGCGACCAAACGCCGCTACCTGGGCAAGTTGTCCGGGCCGCTGCTGGATCGCGTGGACCTCCGGGTGCAGATGGATCCGGTGCGGGCAAAGGCGTTCTCGCGTCGCGACGGCGAATCCACGGCACAGGTCCGTCAGCGGGTGGCGGCCGCGCGTGAGGCCGCCGCGCAGCGTTGGCTGCCGCACGGTTGCCGCACCAACGCCGAGGTCAGCGGGACGCTGCTGCGGCGAAAGTTCCGCCCCGGCAACGCGGTGATGGAGCCGCTGCAAAAGGCGCTGGATCATGGGCTGCTCAGCATCCGCGGCCTCGATCGCACGTTGCGGGTCGCGTGGAGCTTGGCGGACCTGGCCGGCCGCACATCGCCCGGGCTCGACGAGGTCGCCGCCGCGCTCAGCTTCCGCCAGCCCGGGGCGCAGCGATGAGCGCCGCGGCCGACCGGCAGCCCGGGTCACCAGCGCGCCATCGTCAGCCAATCGGTGTGCCCGCCCCGCACCGCGATCGCGACGCTCACCAGGATCGCGAACGCGCGGGCGAATTGTGCCATGGCACGCCCGCTTTCGCGACGGTGTTCCATCTCGCGCAGCGCGACGCAGGCCAGGCCGATGCTGATGAGGGGGATGGGAAACCCGATCCAGCTGACCATACTCAGCACGAACGCCGAGACCGCCCAGGGGTTTTTGGGGCGCTCGGAGGCCGGGCACGCCATCGACAGGTCGAGCATCATCGTTCGCTCCGTTCGGTGCGGGCCGGCGTGCGGCGGCCGGCGGCTGACGACAACACGTTCGCCCGGGCGGCTGGACGGATCCTTGGCGAATCCTTGGGGCCGGGAGCGCGGCGATGAGCGCCACGGCCGACGGCGCCGCCCTGCGGGCGTGGGCCTATCTGTCCCGGGTGGCCGAACCGCCCTGTTCCGGGCTGGCCGCCCTGGTGCGATGTGTGGGCCCGGTCGAGGCGGCCGAGCGGGTCCGGCGGGGATCGGTTGACGACGACCTGGCCCGCCACACCCGGGCCAGGCGCGACATCGACACCTCAGCGGCCGATCTCGAGATGATCGCTCGCCGGGGCGGGCGGTTGATCACCCCCGACGACGACGAGTGGCCGCTGCTGCCGTTCGCCGGGTTCCACGGTGCCGAGCCGCGACGGCGCGGCGGTCCGCCGATGGTTCCGCCCATGGTGTTGTGGGCGCAGGGGCCGGCCCGACTCGATGACGTCGCGCAGCGGGCGGCCGCCGTGGTCGGGACGCGCGCGTCGACGTCGTACGGCGAGCGGGTGGCCGGCGAACTGGCGGCCGACCTGGCGCAGCGTGACGTCGCGGTCGTCTCCGGCGGCGCCTACGGCATCGACAGCGCCGCTCACCGGGCCGTGCTGGAGTGCGACGGGATCACCGTGGCGGTCCTCGCCGGCGGGCTCGACGTCCCCTACCCGAGCGGGCACACCGCGCTGCTGCACCGCATCGGCCAGCACGGGCTGGTGTTCACCGAATACGCGCCCGGCGTCCGCCCCGCGCGCCACCGGTTCCTGACCCGCAATCGGCTGGTGGCCGCGGCCGCCGGGGCCGCGGTGGTGGTGGAAGCCGGTCTGCGCAGCGGGGCGGCCAACACCGCGGCCTGGGCGCGGGCGTTGGGGCGAGTGGTGGCCGCGGTGCCCGGACCCGTGACATCGTCGGCGTCGGCGGGCTGCCATGCGCTGCTGCGCGACGGTGCCGAGCTGGTTACCCGGGCCGACCACATCGTCGAACTCATCGGCCACATCGGCGAACTGGCCTCCGACGAGCCCCGCCCGGTCACGCCTCTCGACGGCCTCAGCGACACCGAGCACCGGGTATACGAGGCGTTACCGGGCCGCGGCGGCGCCACCGTCGACGAGATCGCGGCCGCGTCCGGGCTGATGCCCGAGCAGGTGCTGGGACCGCTGGCGATGCTGGAGCTGGCCGGGTTGCTGCGGCGCCAGGACGGGCGCTGGCGAATCGTGCGCGCACACGGCGCCGCGGCGACGGTGCTGCCTTCCTGAACGGGATCGGCCGGAGAGCCGCTCGTGCGCCGGGGAAGCACAACCGCGCAGCTCGTTGCGCGCTGACGGGATCCAGATATTGCGAGGCGCTGAACGAATCACATCGCAGGACAAACCACTTGTCATGCGCGCATGGTCGGGCTAATTGCCAGTCAGTCTGTGGGAATACTGAGGCTCGTGTGGTCGGCCGGGGCCGGAAGCCGACAGGAGAACGTTGGTCGACCGGTCACGCCGCCTGTCCAACCAGCCGGTAAGGGAGGCGGCGCTGAACGGTCTCATCGACGCTGACGGTGAAGACATACGAGCCCAGCTTCTCCAACCGAAGTACCGGAATGTTGACTGCGAAGGCAACTGACTGGGTTTCGTCGACCTCGTGACGGTTCGACTTGCCGATGTTGAATTTAAATTGGGTGCGGAACGGTTCGTATTCGTCCACACCGCTTTGAACCTCAACTGCACGCCCGTCCGAGTCCAGTAGTTCAATGTCGACCGTGTGCTCTCGGTCGCTCGCCGTCCGCGGTACTTCGACGACAATTCCGAGGCCCACCGAGACCGTAAAGGGCACCGGGTGCCCGGCCGGAATGTGGACCTGGTCTATGCCTCCCGCCGAGATGTACAACAAGTTGTTTTGCGCCTCAGCGTGGTTACACAAGATTGCTGTCAACTCCATGTCGAGAACAGTACGCAGAAAGCCTTACCGCAGTGAGTAATTGGCAATATCGATCGCCAAGCCGCCCTGTGACCGAATGACGGGTACTCAACGGATTTCGCTGACCGATGCTTTTCTGCTGTTCAGAGGCCAGACGTCGATTCGCGGTCAAGGTTGGCGGCAGCTGTGGTGACCGGGGCAAGCGACGCCGCACCGGCGCGTCAGGTCCACCTATCCGCAGCGCGGCGAAAGGCGTTTGAATTCATCGAGTTCCGTCGACGGTCCGAATGCCCATCCGCTAGTGCGACGAGGCCGGCTCGGCGCTCAGCTCGACCTCATTGCCGATCGGGACAAAAGCCGAGTTCAGGCCCGGTTCCCGGCGGCCGTCGCGCGTTGGCAGTTCACCGCAAGTCCGCCCCGGCCATTCTGCGCTACCGTTCGATTCCCAGGCCGGTGGAAACTTCGGTTGATGCGGCCAACCAAATTTTCTAACGTATACCCGAATCAGTCTTACATGCGCATAATAGAAGCCATCAAGGTCAATACTCCACGGGGGCAGTAAGAGTCATCTGACTTTGGGTGTCGTCACTCAAACGACGCGGTGAGAAGGCTATGGATTTTGCTGAGCTGCCCCCAGAGATCAATTCCACGCGCATGTATAGCGGCCCCGGGGCGGGGCCGATTCTGGCGGCCGCGGCGGCTTGGGACGCGCTGGCCGCGACACTGGCGTCCACCGCCAGTGGCTACGTCTCGGTGGTGTCGGAGCTGGCAGGCCAGGTGTGGTTGGGGCCGGCGTCGCTGGCGATGGTGGCTGCAGCGGCCCCCTATGCGGAGTGGCTGGCGACCACGGGCACTCAGGCCGCGCAAACCGCCGCCCAGGCGTATGCCGCGGCGGCGGCCTACGAGGCGGCGTTCATCGCGACAGTGCCCCCGCCGGCGGTCGCCGAGAATCGCGCGCAGTTGGCGGCGTTGGTCGCGACCAATTTCCTGGGGCAGAACACGCCGGCGATCATGGCTACCGAAGCCCTGTACACGGAGATGTGGGCCCAGGACGCCGCCGTCATGTACGGGTACGAGGCTGCGTCGGTGGCCGCGAGCGCCCTTACCCCATTCGGGGAGCCGCCGCGGACCACGAACCCTGCCGGGCAGGGAGCTCGCGCCGGCGCGATGGTCCGGGCCGTCGGCGACTCCACCAGCGCCCGAATCCAATCCCTCACGCAGCTGAGCTCGCCCACCGCCTCGCAGCAGGCTGGTTCGACTGCGGTGTCCCAGCAGTCTGCCTCGACTGCGGTGTCCCAGCAGTCTGGTTCGACTGCGGTGTCCCAGCAGGCCAGCTCGTTCGCGGCGTCTCAACAGCTCAGCGCGTCTGCGTTGTCTCAGCAGTCCGCGTCGAACGCTGTCTCCTCGCAGCCGGGCGCGACAACGGTGTCTCAGCAGGCGGTGTCGCCGACCTTGTCCCAGCAGCTTGGCTCGACCGCTGTGTCGCCCCAGTCAGCGCCGAGCGCCGTCTCCCCGCAGCCGACCACGACCACGGCCTATCAGGTGGCCTCACCCGCGGCGTCGAACCAGCCGGCCGCCACCGCGGTGTCACAGCAGTCGGCCTCGACGGCGGCCACTCAGCAGGTCAGCTCGAGCGCGGCCACGCAGCAGCTCAGCTCGACGGCGGCCACTCAGCAGGTCAGCTCGTCAGCGGGCACCCAGCAGCTCAGCTCGAGTGCGGTGACGCAGCAGCTCAGCTCGTCGGCGACCACCCAGCAGCTCAGCTCGAGTGCGGTGACGCAGCAGCTCAGCTCGTCCGCGGCCACCCAGCAGCTCAGCTCGAGTGCGGTGACGCAGCAGGCGGCGTCGACCACTGTCTCCCAAGGGCTCACCGAAACTCACGTCATCATCAACGGTGTCGACCCGATCTCCCTCTCCGGCGACGTCACCGGCACCACTCACCTCACCGCCGGAAATGACTACGTCATCCTGGCCGGCAACACCGTCACCATCGACCCCGGTGCCAGCCTCATCGCCGACTCCGGCAGCACCCTCACTGTGGACGGCACCCTCACCATCGACGGTGGAACGCTCGGTTCCGGTGGCAGCCTGGTCGACGGCGGCGTCATCACCGTCGCGAATGGCGGCGCCGTTACCGTCAACGGCGGCGCGCTTGTCGCCGACGGCGGCACCCTCACCGTCAGCAACACCCTGACCGTCGCGAGCGGCGGCACGGTCACTGTCAACGGCGGATCGGTTGTGGGCGCCGGAGGCAGCGTGACCGTGAGCTCCGGCGGTGTCCTCACCGACAGTGGCACCATCACCGTCAGCAGCGGAGGGCTTCTCGGCTCCGGCGGCACCCTGACCAACGGCGGGACATTGACCATTGGTTCCGGCGGCGTGCTCGTCGACGGCAGCACCGTGACGGTCAGTTCGGGCGGCACGCTGGCCGACGGTGGCAGCCTGACCATCAGCTCCGGCAGCAGCCTCGTCGTCCACTCGGGCGGCGCCGTGACCGACAGCGGCGCCTTGACCGTCAGTTCGGGTGGCACGCTGACCGACGGCGGCACCGTCACCGTCACCGGCGGCGGCGTGCTCACCGACGGCGGCACCCTCACGAACACGGGCGGGACCGTCATCGTCAGCACCGGCGGCACCGACAGCGGCACGTTGAGCGTGGGCTCCGGCGTGACCTTCACCGACAGCGGCACCGTGACCGTGGGCTCGGGTGGCACCCTGACCGACGGGGGCACCGTGACCATCACCAGCGGTGGCACGTTGACAGACGGCGGTACGGTCACCATCGCGAGCGGTGGCACTTTGACGGATTCTGGTGCATTGACCGTGAATTCGGGCGGTGTGTTCACCGATAGCGGCTCGTTCACCGTAGGTACAGGTGTCACGGTCGTCGATAACGGCACGCTCAACCTCAACAGCGCTGTCAGCCTCACCGGCAGCACAATCAATGTGGGCCCCACGGGCGCGCTCAATGTCAACAGCGGCGGCACGCTCACCACCGGTCTGGGTGGCACGTTGACCGACGGCGGTGCTGTCACCATCAATTCGGGCGGCACCCTGACGGACGGCGGCACCGTGACCGTCACTGGCGGTGGCACATTGACAGACGGCGGCACCCTGACCAACACCGGCGGGACCGTCGTTGTCAGCACCGGCGGCACCGATAGCGGGACTCTGACCGTGGGCTCCGGCGTGACCTTCACCGACAGCGGCACCGTGACCGTCAACACCGGTGGCAACCTGACCGTCAACGGCGCGCTCACTGTCGGCCCGACCGGCACGTTGACCGACGGCGGTGCCGTCATGGTCAATTCGGGTGGCACTCTTACTGATGGCGGTGCAGTGACTGTCAACGTCGGTGGGACTCTGTCGGATAGTGGGACGGTCACTGTGGGTCCGACTGGCTCGTTGACCGATGGTGGTGCGGTCACGGTGAATGCGGGTGGTGTGCTGACGGATAGTGGTGCGCTGTCGGTTGATTCGGGTGGTGTGTTGACCGATAGCGGTACGTTCACCATGGATTCCGGTGTCACGGTGATTGATAACGGCGCGTTCAACGTGAACAGTGGTGTGAGTCTGAATGGCAGCACGATCAACGTGGGCTCCAGTGGTGCGCTCAACGTCAATAGCGGGGGCTCGCTGACCGTCGGTTCCACTGGCACGTTGACCGACAGCGGTGCGGTTACGGTCAATTCGGGTGGGGTGTTGACCGATAGTGGGACTGTCACCGTTAACGGGGGTGCGGTGCTGGGCTCGGGTGGCACCCTGACTGACGCCGGCACTCTGACCGTCACCGACGGCGGCGCCCTCAACGTGAATGCCGGAGCGGTTCTGGGCTCGGGTGGCACCGTGACCGACAGCGGCACTCTCACTGTCGCGAATGGCGGCGCGCTGTCCGTCAACGGCGGATCGATTGTCGGGTC